>NZ_JOAP01000040.1 GCF_000720475.1 Streptomyces aureocirculatus | reverse complement strand
GGCGCGGCGGGCGCGGAACCCCCCTACCCCACCCACCCGCTCCTCTTCGGCCGCCACCGGGTACGCCGCCTCCTGGGCGAGGCCCACGACGCGTGGGACGGCCTCGCGGACCGGGTGCACCGCGCACGCGCCGCGGCGGCGGGCCGCACGCCGGTCCCCCTGGACGAACTGCACGACCCCAAGCGGATCTGGGCCCTCGGCTCGGAGAACCCCGAGGACCTCCGCGCCGAGATCACCCGCCTCCAGGCGGAACTGGGCTCCTACCGGGACGCGCTGTCCCGCCCGTTCCCGGTGGCGATCCTGCACTGGCCGTCCGCCGAACTCACGGAACTCCTGACGGCGTACCCGTCCCTCACCGCCGAATACCCCTCCCACGAGGCCCACTTGGCGACCATAGAGTCTTCGCTACGACAACTCTCCGCCTCGGGCACCCCGAACCTGGGCATCGTCACGGGCACAGTCCCCTCCTACGAGGCCTTCGCCGCCTCGGAGGGCGCCTCCCCGGGGGACACCTCGCTGCTCCCCCAGTACGCGACGACGCTGGCCGCGCGGGGGCGGGCTGTGGGGTGGCCGCCGGAGCGGGGGGATGGGTGTTGGTGTGGGGCGGGGCAGGCGTACTCCAACTGCCACGGGGCGAGCGAGTAGCCGGCTTCGCCTGTCGCAATCCATTGAGCACTGACGGACTTTCTGACTCGAAAGCGAAATTTCCAGGATGGCACGGCTAATACTCCAAGGCCCTGGTGAGCCCTGCAGCAACACGGAGCCTGGAGAGCACCAACTACTTGCGTCCGCCGACGACGCCGAACTTCAGTCCGTCGCTTCCTGGCTGAGTAGCCACCCAGTAGCAGACGCCTACACGGAAGCGATTCGGAACTCGATCGATTACGTTCTCGACGGCGGGAGGACGGGCAGATTTGATCTGATGTCGCCCGAGGTACACCCGGGCGAACGCGCCTCCGTCGGGGCGAAGCTCGAGTACGAGATCCTCCGCATACTCGGGCTGCCGAAGACCAGACCGCTGGACACCCTGATCGCCGACGTTCCCGTAGACATCAAGGTCACCGTGGGCGACAACTGGGCCATCCCCACTGAGGCTCATTGTCAGCTATGCATCTGCACTCAGATCCAGTTGAAGAAGAATCGGCACAGATCATGGCTCGTTCGGGCTCACAGATCGTGGCTCTACCGCGGCAAGGGAAACAAGGACCAGAAACGCGGTCTGGCGGTACAGGCACGCGAACAATGGAGCCTTCCGCTCTACGACTGGGCAGAGCTTCCGGTTAATCCCCTGCGCTACCTGACGGAGGAACAAGTATCGCAGGTGCTGGCCAAAAAGCCGGGCCAGGTACGGCGCATGCTCAAGATGTTCCATTTCCTTGAAGGGCACATCATCCCGAGAAATGTCTTCTTGACGGTGGGGTCGGGCAAGCAAGACCCCATGCGTCGCGCTCGGCAGCTACGAGATCTCGCGGCAAAAGAGGGACTCACCGTGCTCTGTGGCACCTGGGTGGATTCACGTGACCAGGCTGCCGCTCGCGGCATCACCCTCCAGCCGGGCGAGTGGATCGCACTGCGTGACGGTGCTGGGCAAGATGGCGAAGAAGCGCCCTCAGCCTGACCGGCCGAGACAGCCACTAGGAGCCCCGGTGCGCGCAACTGAAGACTGGACCCCACCGGCAGGTTCGTGGGCGTCTTCTGCGGCTCGACGCAGGAACATGCAGGCCATCCGCAGCAGGGACACCAAGCCGGAGCGGTTGATCCGTCGGCTTCTGCACGCCCAGGGGCTCCGTTACCGGGTAGCTGCGAAACCCTTGCCTGACCTGCGCAGGACTGCGGACATTGTCTTCCGGCCGACAAAGGTAGCCGTGTTCATTGACGGTTGCTATTGGCATGGCTGCCCTGAGCATTACGTGCCGCCCAAAACAAACGAAGGCTATTGGTCAGGGAAAGTCGCGGGCAATATGGCTCGGGACCGAGACACGGACCGAATCCTGAGGGAAGCAGGTTGGACGGTTCTGCGCTTCTGGGAGCACGAGTCACCCGACGAGTGCGCGCGCGCTGTCCTCCGCGTCGTCCTCGAGCGACGGGATGCTCTCCTGAAGGGGAAGCTCGGGCGCGACGAGTGACGGGTCGGCCTCGGGTTCAAATTCCGGACTCGGGTCGTCGCGCAGTGGCCCGGTGCGGGTTAGGGCGTCCCGGATCTTCTCGCCGACGGCTGCTGCGACCGGGGGCGGGAACGCGTTACCGACCTGCCGGTAGCGCGCCGTCTTTCCTCCGATGAACACCCATGGCCCCTCAGCGTCCTCTTCATCCGGGAAACCCTGGATGATGGCCGCCTGCTGGACCGTGAGTTTCGGGCCCCTTTCCAGGTTGCCCAGGTCGCGCCCGGGGTCAACCATTTCGTCTTCGTCATTGGCCACACCCATGCCGTCGACGCCGAGAACCCCCCAGGCCCGCTTCGCTCTTGTCGGACCGAGGTCTGCTCCGCCGTGCTTCTTGGAACCACCGACCAGCGTCGGCGCGACCGTGCCAAGGTTCGCGGCCCCGTGCCACTTCTTGTAGCGGTCGGTGCCCGCCCCGAGCCGTCGTTCCATGCTGGGGCCCAGCGCATCAACGACGCGGCGCACCTTTTCTTGGGGGACTGGCCAGTCGAAGCCGCGATACTGGTCCTTACGGATGGCCACCAAAATGGCGCGGGGCCGGAGCTGTGGTACCCCGAAGTTCTGAGCCTCCAGAACGCGCCAGCCACAGATGACATAGTCAGCCTTGCGGAGCCGGTTCTTGATGTGGTTCCGGTAATAGCGGAACTTAAGCTCCGGCTCCACGAGCCCTCGGACGTTCTCGATCATGACTGCGCGAGGCTTGAGTTCCTCAACGAGATCAAGCATGCGAGGAAAGAGATCCCGCTCGTCATCCCGGCCCAGTTGATGCCCCGCCGCCGAGAAGGGTGGGCAGGGCACACCACCAGCGAGAAGGTCGAGCTGGCCTGGCTGAAGCATCCGCTTGCCGGAGTCCCGCTTCCTCCGGTGTCCCTCGGGGTCGGGAACCTCCTCCAGCGGCTTGAAGTTGTTGACATCCGTCTCGCGAACCAGGCAGTGATCCTTCTCCCAGCCCCATGACGGACGCGACTTGATGTTTTCTCTCAGCGTCTCGGCGGCGTACTTGTCGATTTCTACCAGCGCGAGATGCCGGAAGCCAGCCTGGTGGAGCCCAACGGCTTGGCCGCCGGCACCCGCGCAGATCTCGATTGAGGTCAGCTTGCGGTGGGCGGTCCCCATCGACTCCTCCTGGTGCGGCGAATTGCAGACACGCAAGTGTCGCATCCCTCCGGGATCAGGAGCCACGGGACCGGCCGACTTTCACATAGACGGAGGTGTCAGCTCCCCAAGAACCTGTCCAGGTCCGCTTGGAGTTCCTCCCGTGTCACTGCCGGAAGCTGCCGGTACATCGCCCAGACCCTCTCCGTCTGGGACATGGTTCGCCTGTCTGCCTTCATCCAGTCGAGCAGGTCCCGCTTACCCCGCCTGGGGAGCTCCGTGACCCGGTCCCAGACCTGGCCTTTGGTCATCTGCACCCCTGTGAGGTGCTTCACGGTCTCGTTGCAGCGGGCGCACTCCGTGATCAGGTCCTCCGCATTGGCCGCGCTGCCGGACTTGTGCGGATTGACATGGCCGACCGTAAGGCGAACCCGCGAGTCCGGATCATCCGCGTAAGCCTCCCCAGCCGCATGCCCGCATCGCCGGCAAGCATGGCCGTCCCGCTCAAGCACGAGCCGCCTGGTCTTGGAGCTGATCTGCCGCAGACCTGCCGCCCTGTGTTCCGGCTCCCAAACGGGACGCCCGACCTTCTCCAGATACAACTGGTCGGGCTGCAGGCTTGGCCGGTCCCGATAGGTCCTGATCACCCACCCCGCAGGCCGCAAATCACGCATACGCCGGTCTACCTGCTCCGCTCCCTGGATCGCCTTACGGAGCCTGGCCCTGGAGAAAGTCCCACCCTTCCCCACCTCGTCCCGAAGCCACAGTGCGACCCGGACCCTCGTACCGAGTCCTTCATTCCGCCAGTTCAACCCGGATTCAGTCATCCGCTCGCCTATCGGTCAAATGTTCCATACATGCCTCTATCGAATGGAGACCGTAGCTTGCCGTTACTTGCCGCGGCAAGTAACGGCAAGCTGATCTCGACCCAAACCCGGGCCGAAAGGATCAGCGATGTCACATCAACCGCACACCAGGGGCTCCCGCACGTGTGTCGAACTGTGCTCCGGCGCCGGAGGTCAAGCTCTTGGGCTGGAGCAGGCCGGCTTCAGCCATCAGGCGCTCATCGACCTGGACCACGACGCGTGCCAGACGCTGCGGCAGAACCGTCCGAACTGGCACGTCGTGCGAGCAGACCTCAGGTCAGCGGAGTGCTTCCATGCCGCGGCGGCAGCCCGCCCCTGCCTCCTTGCGGCTGGCGTTCCGTGCCCACCGTTCTCGATCGCTGGCCGACAGCTCGGACTGCGGGACGAGCGCGATCTGATCCCAGCAGCGCTCGCCCTCGTCTCCGCCATCAAACCGAGGGCGATCCTTCTAGAGAATGTGAAGGGGTTACTTCAGGAGAAGTTCTCGGCTTACCGGACAGCCATCCTCCGCACCCTCACCAACCTCGGTTACACCGCTGAATGGCGCCTGCTCTACGCCCGCGACTTCGGCGTTCCGCAGCTACGACCACGCGCGGTCCTAGTGGGTATGGAAACGCAAACGTTCGCCAACTTCCGCTGGCCTGAGGCACACCTTCCGATCACGCAGGCGGTGCACGTAGGCGCCGTACTTCGCGAATCGATGGCATCCCGAGGCTGGAGGCTTGCTGACACGTGGGCCACCCAAGCCCAGCGGATCGCGCCAACACTGTGCGGTGGCTCGCGGAAACACGGAGGCCCCGACCTAGGGCCAACCCGAGCGAGAAGGGCCTGGGCTGAGATCGGGGTGAACGGCTCCAGCGTCGCGAACGAGCCGCCAGCGCCTCACGATCAACTGCCGGTGCGGCTCACCCTGGCACAGCTCGCGCTGTTGCAGGGTTTCCCTCCGGACTGGACGTTCGCCGGAGGCAAGACGTCCGTCTACCGGCAGGTGGGAAATGCCTTTCCTCCGCCCGTGGCACGAGCTGTAGGCCGCGCCATCGCGGCGGCGCTGGATCGGACAGACGCTCCTGCCAAGGGGACAGACTCCCTCCCCAGTCATGCGGAGCAACTCCAATCAGCGAACCACCGCTCGACGTGCCCCCTCACTTGACCGCATGAGAGTCGATGTGCCGAAGGAGAGCGCGAACATCGGCTATGTCCATGCCCGCGGCGAGGGAGGGTTCCTCCTGCAAGTCCGCCAGTTGCTGCACGGCCGGGTCGTCCAGGATCTGGCCCATGAATTCAAGCTTCTCTCGCAGCCGCAGGGCCACCACCTCATCGATCGTGCCTTCGGCCGCCAGAGCCGTGACCCGTGTCTCTGTTCCAGGGGCCAGACCGAGACGGTGGATACGGTCGAGGCTCTGAAGGAAGCGGCCAGCCATGAAGTCCCGGTCTACGTACACCGCGTCATGGCAGACCTGGTGAAGGCTGATGCCCTCGCCCAGGGTCGCCGGGTTGGAGAGGAGCACGTGACAGTCAGGGTCCTCCCTGAACCTCTTGAGCTGCTCCTCGCGATCAGGTGTCCCCCCGTGCACGACGGCCGGCTGATAGGCGGAGAAGAGCCCCTCCATCGTGGTGAGGCTGCGTACGAAGGTCGTCCACACCAGCGTCTTCCGCCCCATGGCCGCGTTCTCCGCGACGATGCTGAGCGCTTCCTTGTACTTCGGAGAGAACTCGTAGTCCGGCAGTTGCCGCAGGAGTGAGTACAGGGAGTCTGTCTGCGGCACTTCCAGCGGCGGCAGGCGATAGTCGAGCGGGGCGTACCGGCTCTCCCCCTCCAGGAGCAATGCAGGGCTCGTCGCTGCCATAAGGAGGCGCAGCATCGCCTTGCCTAGAGCGTCGAAGTCCTCCCGACCAGCCTCAGCGCGGGCGGTGTAACGGCCGACGAGTGCGTCATAGATCTCACGGTGCAGCGGCGGGAGCGGAACGTAACGAATGCGTGTTTCGAATGGAGGGAGCCCCAGTTCCTTCTTGGTGGTCCGGGTGAACAGTGGCCGCAGCACCGCGCTAGCGTGGGCGAGGTCGCCCCCGGCTACAGCGCCGGTCACCACTCGCCGACCGTGTCCGGGCCACACGAAGGACAGCAGGTTCTCCAGATCGCGGGCCCCGTTGGGGGCGGGGGTCCCGGTGAGGATGAGACGCCGGCGTGCCAACGGTCCGAGCGCCATGCAGGCGCTGCCGTAAATGCCTCGTGCCCCGAGCTTCATACGGTGTGCCTCGTCTAGAATGATCATCGATGGGGTGCTGCGAAGCCACGACGCGAGCCCGGCTAGGGACCGGTCAAGGCGCTCATAGTTGACGATCAGGCCATCCGTACGAGGGTCAGGGCTTCCCTTCATGACACGGGCGTTGAGCGGTTCCTTGAAGCACACCCCGCTCTCATAATCCCAGGATTCGTAAGCGGACTTGGGGCTGACGACGAGCAGTCGGTGTACGTCACCCCGTTGCCGCATCGCGGCGAATACCGCGAGGGCGACGCGGGTCTTCCCGGCTCCTGGCACGGAGAAATTCGCACCGTGTTGGAGGGACAGGAGACGCGCGATGTCCCGTCGCTGGAAGTCAGTGAGATCCGCGCGCCAATCCGGCCCGAGCTGGTCCGCGACCGATCCTGCCGTTACGGGAGTGGCTGCGTCGGAGCCGTCCAGCCATCGCTCGGCGCGCTCGGCGTCATCCAGCACGCCGCCGACGAGCGTCGCCAGTTCCTCTTCCCACTCGACATCCGGGGAGGACCAGATGGCCAGCGCCTCAAGTCCAGTGAGGAAGTCATCCAGGTCGACCTCTACCGACGACAGAGTCCGCTGCCCTGCAGCGGGAAAACGGGCTGCCAGCCTGGCGAAATCTTCTTCGTGTCCCGGAGCCGCACGCAGGACGGCGCGCGTGCGGGTGACGTCGAAGGCGATGCGCAGCGACGGTTGCGCGGTCGTCGTCACACTCCTTCCTTCCTGACCGATTCACGAAGCCAGGCGACGCCGTCACCAGGTGCCTTGATGCTGCGCTGGGTCGCGACCGCGAGCTTCGTCAGGGTCTCCCGAAGGGTCAGGACCGCCTCGTCGAAGGCCTCCTCATCGAGGCTTCCGGAGGCCCTGGCGAGCGTGAGGTCGGTGATGCACTGCTCGATGTCCTGGCAGGCATCGGTAATGCGGTCCTGAGCCGCTTGCTTGCGCTTGCGGACCCGGGCGTCCTTGCCCGCAGGTTCCAGGGCGGCTTCGAACGCTTCCTGTGCGGCACTGAACCGCGTGTTCGCCGCTCTGCTCCGTTCACTGAGCGGGTCACCCTTCGCGGTCGAGACCGCCTTCGCCTTAAGGATCAGGTCAGTCAGCGCCTTTGCCTGGGCGACCTTTGGCGCCGCTGCCCTCATGGTGCGGTTGAGCCCCGGAATGGTCACACCCATCGCCGGGGCTTCGGCGTCCGTCTTCAGTTCTTCCGGCAGCCTCTTGTCGAGGTACCGTTCCCGGAAATCAGGTTCGATGAGCCGTACGTCAGTCTTGGAGAATTCCAGGACGATGGCGGCGAGCCGTGTTTCCTTAAGCAGCTCTGCATCGTCCCTGCTTACCGGAGATTCCTTTGTGTAACGCCGGTAGACCTCGCGCAGCTTCTCCTGATGCCTCTCAAAGTCCAGCAGCCGAAGCCGTGCACTCCCATCGCCGGACCGCTCGATCAGATCGCGGAGGCATGTGAGGACCCACAGGTCCTGCTCGCACGTTGAGGTACGGATGCGAAACTCCTTCGCCACGTCGGCGATGGGGCGCCCCAAAGCGTGCTGCTCGTCCATGGCCAGAAGCCGGTTGATGTACGAGTATTCGCGGCGCTGGTCCGGCCGGAGCTGAAGGGACAGCTCCACCGCGTTGATGTCGTCCCACGTGCACGACTCGGGAAGCACACCGACTCGGATGTTCGCAACGGTCAGCTCCTTGAGGGCCGCCTGCCGCGTGTTGCCGTTGACGAGCACACCGTCTCGCGTGATGAGCCCAGGCTCCTTCTGCCGGTCGGTTCGAAGGCTCTCCATCAACTCCCTGAAAGCGGGGTCTTTCTTCTCGGGGTCCTCCGGAAGCACCTGCAGTAGATGGTGCAGGTAATCCTGGCTCCCCGGTTCCCAGGGAGCTTCGTCGAGCAGCTTGTCCTGCTCTGGTTCATGACTCCGCTGGGCTTGGATGCGGTGGGTCCCCGGGTTGTAGTAGAGATCCTGCACCGGCATGTCGATCACCTCGACGTGCAGCGGCTGTGTACGCCACTCGACTGTGAGCGTCTCCCGAACCCCGCTCCCGTCCGCGATTTCCTTAAGCCGCTGCTCGATCAGCTCACGGTTCTTATCCGCTTTCGGCGGCCGGCCGAATTCCTTACCCACCAGAATCTCCTCACCAGTTTCAGGGGTATTACCGCTAGCCTGGGCGCGCTGCCCGTGAAGTGGGTCAGCGCGACCGCGGGTTACATAAGGGACCGTGCCTACTATTCGGCCGGCAGCTTCAAGCCCTCGCGAACCTTCGCCCGCGACTCCTCGGGAAGCGACCGGTACTCGGCCCAGAACACCTCCGCCGCGCTGAACTGACGCTGGTCCCGCTTCATCCATTCCGTAAGCATCCTGCGGTCCAGGGCGCTGAGGCCCTCGGCGCGCTTCATCATCGCGCTCAGGTCAGCTTCAGCACCGCGCCCACCCACGCGGCAGCGGTTGCACTCGGAGACGAGTTCAGTGATCTTGCTGCCGTCCGGCTGCCGCACTACCCGCCGGGCGATGTCGATCTGCGCCGACTCGTGAGTGCCGGCGTAGGTCTCGCCCGGCGCGATCCCGCACGACCGGCAGAAGTGCCCGTCCCGCGCGAGCACTTCGCGCCGCCTGGTCTGCGTGATCGAGATGCCGGGACGGGTGCCCTTGCCCGGCAGCCATACTGGCTCCCCCTGCTTAACGAAGCGCTGCTCGTGCTGGTCGAGGGAGGCGTCCTCGCGGTTGGTGTCGATCTGCCAGCCATGATCACGCAGGTCACGGACCCGGCGATCAGCCTGACTGACCCCCGGGAACGCCGCCTTCACGTCCTCCTTGGTGAAGGTGTTCGTCTCACCCACGACGGTCACCAGCCACAAGGCGGCGCGCTTCATCGTGCCCAGCTTCGGGTCCGTCCACGACGGCATGTCCACCACGTACCCCTTACGTCAGGTCCTGTGTCTCCACCGGGCCAGCGAGCGATCCGGCTGCATCCAGCCACCAGAAACCCTGGCCCAGGAGTGCTCCCGGAATCCAGCCCGGACACGGAATTGCGGCAGTGCAAGATGCTGCACTGCCGCAATCGCCAGAAGAGCTATTCAACTTGTGGGCGGGCCGAGCACTATGGAGGGTCTACGCGAACTCCCAGCATCTGCAGGAAGGCTGGCATGGCCGAGAGATCCGCCCGCGGTAGCTCCCACTGCGGCTCCATCAGGGAGAAGTTCTTCGCTGCCTTCAGCGAGACCATTGAGGCCGCAGGCATCCCTCACAAGGTGATCGCGCGAGAGACAGGCGTGGGGCTGTCCAGCATCTCTTGCTACAAGGCCGAGCGCGTACCGAAGAAGCCCGGACCGGTGGAGCGTATCTACAAGGTCCTAGAGAGCAGGGCGCGTGAGCAGGGCAGGCCGTTGCCGCACACTCTCGCGCACCTGCTCGCCCTGCGTGCGGCCGCAACAGTAGAGAAGACGGATCCAGGCACGGCTGCGGGCTTCCTCGATTACCTGCTGCGAGAGCCGGCTCTTGAGGCCAGACTCCGGGCTCGCAAGAGCCACAGGCTGCGCACCCGCAGAAGGTCGGCACTTCTCGGAGCACGGTCCGGGGTGCCGGTCCCCCACCAGCGAGGGGACCGGCACCTCACCGGCGAAAAGTATGCCGCCGACATCACCGACTACGCCCGCCACGTGACGGCAGGCCGGTTCCGTGACGCTCAATTCATCGCTTGGACCATGGGCACCAGCCTTGAGCCGTGCGAGTTTCCGAGTGCGGTCGCGGCTTTCCGCAATGCCGGAGCGGAGGATGGGGTCGAGGCCATGCTCAGTGCTGCCGCGAAACGCCATGACATCCAGGCGTCCATTAGCACTGCCGTGGCCTTGCTCAACGAGGGTCAGCCCCAGGATGCTCAAGCCTTGTTGGGCGCCATCCACGCTGCCGGGTAGCCCCGGGTTCTACCCGCGCCGGCGGCTCATCCGCCTCCACATCCGCCTCCGCTTCCGCCTCAAAGTGCATCCGCGCCCGGCCGAGCATCTCGTCCGGGTCCCCTCCCTGCGCTACGAGCCAGTGGAGGAGGTCGGCAATCACGTCGGTAACCGACTCCTCAAGCACCGCAAAGGTCGGCGCCGCCGAAATCGCGCCGGCCACGCGCCGGTACTCCTCAAGAACCATCACGGCGCGTCGCCCCCGCATGCACACCCGCGCCGGCTCAAGGGAGAGTTCACACCACACCGCCTTACCGGTGGCTTCAAGGACAGTGCCCCACTCCTCACACAGAGCGGCCAGCAGGTGCAGGCCGCGTCCGCACTCCTCTTCCCCGCAGATCATCCGCAGAGTCGGCACAACATGACTCTTGTCATGCACCTCCACCCGCAGGCGGTCTTCCCGCGGCTCAAGGACGAGCGTCGCGGCAGCCCCTGCTCCCACGTGCTTGATGACATTCGTCGCCAGCTCGGTGGCGACCAGTTCGGCCTCATCGGTGACGCTTTGCGCACCCCACTGCTCCAGGTTGCGCTTCACCGCTTCGCGGAGCAGCGACAATTCCGCCGGCGCCGCTTCAAACGGCAGGACGCAGCGCAGCCCCCGTGCGCTCTGTTCGTACATAGACATGGAGAGACTCCCTCCCGAGCCACGCAGCGCTGCGCCCGCCGTGTCCACACGACTGCACCGCGTAGCGAACTGCCGCGAGCATGGCACAGAGAAGTCTCGCTGTGTAACTTCTCACGGGAATCCATCGAGTGAATCCGTCCGCCGCCAACTCCCACCACGCATAACCTGATTGCCGCCCGCGGGCACCCGGCCCCGCTCCGCCAAGGAGGTATCCGAACGTGCCAGCGAGGGCTACGACCCGACGCCGCCAGTTGGGGGCGACCCTGCGCAAGCTGCGCGCTCGCAAGGGCATGACGCTTGAGGAGGCAGGGCTGTGCGTCGGTGTGTCCAAAGCAACCGTGAGCCGGTACGAAACACGAGAAGGGCCGGTCAAATGGCTCGTCGTGGAGGCA
Organism: Streptomyces aureocirculatus; assembly: GCF_000720475.1. GTDB lineage: Bacteria > Actinomycetota > Actinomycetes > Streptomycetales > Streptomycetaceae > Streptomyces > Streptomyces aureocirculatus. The sequence goes on along the minus strand of NZ_JOAP01000040.1, from coordinate 120,562 downwards.
CTCTGCCGGGCATACGATGCGAGTGACGCGGAGCAGAACGCGCTCGTCGGTCTCGCCAAGGACGCCAGGCAACAGGGCTGGTGGAGGCCTTTCGCTGATTCGATTCCCGAGACCATGAACCTCCTGCTGACGCTGGAGGACGAGGCAGTACGGGAAGATCACTTCTCCTGTGTCTACGTCCCCGGCCTTCTGCAGACCCGTAGTTACAGCACGGCCTTGCAGCAGGCCAACGAGGTCCGCTTGGCGCCGACGGAGATCGAACGCCTCGTGGACATCCACATGCGGAGGCAGGACATACTGCGGCGGGCGGCACCGCCGCACCTGTGGGCCGTACTCGACGAGTCGGTGATCAGACGTATCGTCGGTTCGCCAGCGGTCATGAGAGAACAGTTGAGCCGACTGCTTGAGGCCAACGAGTCTCCGCACATCACCCTCCAGGTACTGCCGTTCTCCAAGGGTGCGCATGGTGCCGCGATGGGCAGCTTCCTGATCATCGGGGGCGCCGAGCCGTCGCTCGATGTCGTATACGTCGACTACCACACGGGATCTCTGTTCCTGGAACAGGAGAGCGAACTGGAGCGATACAGACTTGCGTTCGACTACCTTCGCGCCCAAGCGTTGGACATGGAGGCCTCCTCCGCGCTCATGCAGGACGTCCGCAAGGAGTTGTAAGGAGTTGTGATGCCCGCCAACACCCGCCCGATCCCCCACGGCCGCTGGTTCAAGTCGTCGTACAGCGGAGCCAACGCAACAGAATGCGTTGAGGTAGCCGTCACACAACGCACCGTGCTCATACGGGACTCGAAGTCCCCCGCACACCGCCCCCTGGCTGTCCCGCCAGAGGCATGGTCCGGCTTCCTCGCAAGCCTCTCGCAACCGAGCGTTAGGCTCGGACCATAGCGGCAGGTCCCTCCCTGACCGGATGAAAGCGAGGCAAGCATGGCGAACGTGACGGTGAAGGTACCGGCGGCCGTGATGGCGGCCGCTGGGCTCACCGGCGGGTATGCCGTAGCCCGGTTCACCAAGCAGCGGCCGCTCGGCGGAGTCGTACTGCTCGGCGCCGGAGCCATCGCCGCGCGGCGATGGCATGAGGTCGCGGGTGGGAAGGCCGCCGCCGCGCTCAGCGCCGCGTATGTCGCAGGGTTCGCCGGCTCGCATCCGCTGGCCAAGAAGGTGGGCGCCTGGCCCGCCGTCCTCGGCGTGGCCGGTGGCGTGGCGCTCGCCTCTTGGGCGGTTGTCGACCGCCGTAGCTGATGGTGGGAGACCGCCGTAGCTGACAGCGGAGAGGCGCGGCAGCGCTCCGCACCCTCGGCAGCCCGAAGCAAAGCCCCGCACCCTCAGCGCCCCGCACCCTCAGCGGGCCAGCAGCAACGCCCCACACCTCGGCAGCCCGAGGCAACGCCCCTCACCCCCAGCCGCCAGCCGAACCACCCCGCAGCGTGAGCGTCAGCGACAGCAACGCCGCCCCCGCACACAACGCAGCCGTCCCCACCCACACCACGTCATACGACCCGAACGCATCCCGCGCCGCCCCGCCCAGGAAGGCCACGGTGCCCGCGCCCACCTGGTGGGCTGAGTTGACCCAGCCGAACACGACGGCGGCGTCGGGGCCGAAGTGCGCGCGGCACAGTGCGATCGTCGGCGGCACCGTCGCCACGTCGAGCAGGCCGAAGACGACGGCGAAGGCGACGAGCGGTGGCTGCACGGTGGCGGTGAGCAGCAGCGGGAGCGAGAGCAGTGCCACCCCGCGCACCGCGAAGTACGCGGCGAGCAGGCGTCGCGGGTCCCGGCGGTCGGTGAGCCAGCCGGAGGCCACCGTGCCGGCGACGTTGAAGATCCCGATGAGCGCGAGCAGCGAGGAGGCGGCCGTCGTCGCCATGCCGTGGTCGTGCGCGGCGGGCGTGAAGTGCGTCCACATCACGCCGTTCGTGGAGGCCCCGCAGATGGCGAAGGTCCCGGCGAGCAGCCAGAAGGGGCCGGTGCGTGCCGAGCGCAGGAGTACGCGTACGGCTCGTCGTGCCGCTCCGGTGACCGGTGCGGGGCGGGGTACGAACTCCGCGGCCCCGTACGGGCACAGCCCCGCGTCCGCCGGGTGGTCGCGGAGCACAAGCCACACCAGGGGCCCGGTGAGCAGGGCCGCCCCCGCGAGCGTGAGCGCCGCGGCCCGCCACCCGTACCGTCCGACGATCTCCGAGAGCACCGGCAGGAACACGAACTGCCCCACCACGCTCGCCGCCGTGAGCAGGCCCGTGACCAGGCCGCGCCGTGCCACGAACCACCGCTCGGTGACGACGGCCGCGAAGGCCATCGCGGTGGCGCCGCTGCCGAGGCCCACCAGCACGCCCCAGTAGAGCGCGAACTGCCAGGCCTCGGTCATAGCGGTCGCGGTCAGCACGGCCCCGGCGCCGACCAGGCCCAGGGCGCCCGTCGTGACGTACCGCATGCCGAAGCGGTCCATCAGCGCCGCGGCGAACGGCGCGGTCGCCCCGTACACGACCATGTGCACCGCGCTCCCGACCCCGATCACCCCTCGCGACCAGCCGAGCTCGGCGTGCAGCGGCCCGACGAGGAGTCCCGCGAGGGTGGTGAAGGTGCCTGCGGCGACGATCGCGAGGGCGGCGACGGCGGCGACCGTCCAGGGGGTGACGATCCCCGTCCCCCGGCTCGTCCGCCGACTCGCTTCCGGGTTCGTCCCCCGACTCGCTTCCGGGCTCGTTCCCGGGAGGGTGCGGGTGGCCGTCCTCGAACAGGTGGGGGTGCAGGTTCCGCCGGTCGCGCTCCTGCTCACGTCAGCGCTCACGTCGGCGCTCACGTCGGCACTCGCTTTTCGCATACGTCGCATACGTCGAGCGTCCGCCGGGTGCGTCCGTCACGACGAGTGGCCAGATGGCCAGGGTGTGCAAGTATCTGGCCATGGCATCAGCGAAGCGGCAGGGGCCACCGGAGCCCCACCAGCCCCCCGCCACCGTGGCCGTACTCGTACGCGACGGCGTCCTGCCGATGGAACTCGGCCTCGTACACCAGTTGTTCGGCAACGCGCGCGACGCCGCGGGAGCCCCGCTCTACAGGCCTCTGACCTGCGCGCTCACGCCCGGCATGGTGGAGACGGACGCGGACTTCCCCATCCGGGCGGCGCACGGGCCCGAGGTCCTCGCGGAGGCGGACACTGTGATCGTGCCCGCGTCGCACCGCGAGGACGAGGGGCTGCGGCCCGGGAAACTGCCCGCCCCGCTGGCCGCGGCGGTGACGGCTGCCGCCGGGGCCCGTCGCGTCGCGTCGATCTGTACGGGCGCGTTCGTCCTGGCGGCGGCGGGCCTCCTGGACGGGCGCCGGGCGACGACGCACTGGCTGTCCACGGACCTGTTCGCGCGCGCCTTCCCCGCCGTCACGGTGGATCCGGATGTGCTGTACGTGGACGAGGGCGCCGTCCTGACGTCGGCGGGGGAAGCGGCCGGTGTCGACCTGTGCCTGCACCTGATCCGCCGGGACCACGGGGCGGCGGTCGCGGCGGCGGTCGCCCGCCGTACGGTGGTGCCGCCGCACCGGGAGGGCGGCCAGGCCCAGTACATCCAACGCCCGGTGGCCGAGCCCGAGTCGACGTCGACGGGCGCGGCCCGGGCATGGGCGCTGACCCGCCTCGGCGACCCGCTGACCCTCGCCGAACTCGCGGCACAGGCGTCGATGAGCGTACGTACCTTCAGCCGCCGTTTCCGGGACGAGACGGGCCTGACTCCGGTGCAGTGGCTCTCCCAGCGCCGCGTGGACCGCGCCCGCCAGCTCCTGGAGGAGACCGACCACACGGTCGACCGCATCGCGGCGGAGTGCGGCTTCGGTACGGGGGCGTCGCTGCGGGCGCACTTCCAGGCGGGGGTGGGGGTGTCGCCGGGGGCTTATCGGGCTACGTTCCGGGGGCGGGGGTAGCCATCTGTCGCCCGGGGCCAGCTACGCAGGGCCGAGGTCAGCCGCGCCGGTCGACCGCCAGCCAGGACGCGAGCGCCACGCCACCCGCCACCCCGAGCACGGCGGGCCAGGCGCCGACCTTCTTCGCGAGGGGGTGCGACCCGGCGAACCCGGCGACATACGCGGCGCTGAGCGCGGCGGCCGTACTCGCCCCGGCCTGCTGCCGCCACTCCTTCGCGGCGGCGGCCCCGGCGAGGGCGAGTACGGCTCCGCCGAGGGGGCGTTTTGGGTGACGCGTGCTACGGATCAAAGCTTCGGTTCCACCGGGAACGGCAGTGCGGCCGCCCACTCGGAGAGGGCACCGGCCGCGGTGGAGCGCAGCTCGCCCTCGACGGACACCTCGTCCAGCAGTCGGCGTTCGCCGTTCGGCAGAGCCAACTCTCTGTAGTACTGCAGGTCTTCGAAGCCATTGTCCGCGACGTCGTGACTGGTCGCCGCGTACACGAGACGGGAGATCCGGGCCCAGTAGCAGGCGGTGAGGCACATCGGGCACGGCTCGCTGCTCGAATACATCACGGCGCCCTCCATCAGGTGGCGGCCAAGGCTGCGGCCCGCGTCGCGTAGGGCCATGATCTCGGCGTGGGCGGTGGGGTCACACAGCTCGACCACGGAACTTGTGCCCGTGCCTACGATTTCCCCGTCCACCACCACCAGGGCACCGAAGGGTGTTTTGCCCTCATCATCGAGTGCGTGGCGGGAGATGGCGATGGCTTGTTCGAGGAACTTGCGGTCCTTCTCACTCTCCGGGGCGTAAGGCAACGGGTTCTCCCTCACATGTGTATCGACGGATCCGCATCGCTGAACGGCCCGTCCAGGTCCACGTCATAGCTGGTCAGAGGCGTCGTGATGCCGGGGCTTGAGACGATCCGCAGTACGGCCTCGGTGCGTGGTGCATCGGACCAGCGGCCGTCCACCAGGACATCGACCATATCCGGCAGGGAAGCGCCTGCTTCGCTTCCTTCGATGATGAGGCGCTCGACTCGCGGAGGGGGCACGGACAGCAGGGCGGCGGAAGCGGCGAGCCGGTGATTCCATTCGGCGAAGGAGCGCACCATGGCTTCTCCTTCGGGGCCGTCGCCGACGGCGGCAGGCAGATTGTGGAGCAGGACACGGGTGATCTGCGGTGGAGCGCCCTCACGTGACTGGGCATTGATGAGGGCCTCGTCAACGGCGTTGCGGAGGTCGAGCCTGTGGGGCCGTACCCAGCCGAGGCCGCACTGGACGACGAGCGCGGCACGCACACCGGGATCACTGATGCGGGAGACCGCTGTGACCCATTGCTCCTCATCCACTGCGGCCCCTCTCCTTCTCGTTCACGTCGTCATCCTCGTGTGCCCACCGACGAGCTGCAGGACTCGCAGTCCGCAGGCTACGGCTGCCCGCGGATCGTCCACCCCGTCGGCGCCGGGGAGGACGCGAGCCGCGAGCCCGGCGGCAGCTTTGAGCGCCGGAGTGGAGAGGCCCGCGAGGAAGGCCTGAAGTTCCTCGTCGGGCTCGCCGGGCGCGAGGGGCGCGAGCCGGGCGGCGACGGCGAGAACCATGGCGGCAGGCCTGTCCTGTGGTTCGCTCCGCGGAGCGGGGGTGCGGATGAGCGACCGATCCGTACGCGCCCGGGCCAGGGACCAGGGCGAGTCGGGCCCATCGGCACGCACCATGAGAGTGCCCAGCGTCCGCTGGGCGCTACCGGCGTCGCTGAACCAGCGATGGCTGGCGAAGGTGCGCAAGTACGCTCCCAGGAGCTGTGGGTCCGGAGTGAACTCGGGCCTGACGAGCTCCGGAGGGTGAGCGATCCGGACATCGCGCAAGGTCGCGAAAGCATTGACGGAGACGAGGGCCCAGTAGCGGTCGAACTCGACTACCGAACCGAAGAGCTCGCGGGAGGCGCGCGCTTCCGGGGTGTCAGTAGGAGGGGTGTCCGGACCGCCGTAGAGGGAGGTCCGCGTCTCGCTCAGCACGGATGCGCCGTCCCAGTAGTTGCCCAGGAACTTCTGCCCGGTGAGGAACTGATGGACGCCATAGAAGGCTCCCGCCTGATCGGACCCGTGGTACTCCGTGAAATCCCTTGCCCACAGCACCATCGCGGCCGGGTTGTCGAAGACGGAGCCCATATCGGCAGAGCTGCTGACCGAGACAGGATCCGGATCGGCCTGGCGCAGTACGAGGCGCCGGCTGGCGACACACAGGGCCACGAGTTCTCGCGCGGCGCGTTTGGAGGCGATGCCGCGGTGGGACATGAGGGTTGCCGTACTGCCGAGCCAGGCCAGATAGCGGGAAGCCTCACCCAGCGCGACAGCAGGATCGGGCAGCGCCCGGACCTGACGTACCAAGGACTCCACGATCGATTCCGCGCATCCGACCACGACGACGGGATCGGTACCGCGCACAAGCGCCGCCCTGCAGAGCCGGTGAAGCACCTCGAGATGGAGGGCGGCGGCGTCCTCGTTGGCGGGTGCGGGCACGTTCATGCCGGTGAGTTGCAGAACGAGGTTGCGTATGCCGTTCGGGTCGTTGCTACTGATGACCTGGTCGAGCGCGCCGAGATAGGCGGATACGACGGGGTCGTCGCTGAGCTCCTCGTTCATTGAGCTCTGACGCACATGGAGTTCGGTCAGCCCAAGGGAGAGAGTCCGCCGCAGCAGCCGATTGCGCCCGCCGACGCTGGCGAGCCCGAAGAGCCGGACGAAGGAGAAGATTCCGAAGCAGTTGGCCAGCAGAAACAGCAGTGCTCCGTACGTCGTACTTCGCTCGCTCTGCCACAACAGCCCGCCTGCGGTGAACATCGCGGCGACCCACCCGGCGAGCACCCACTCCCGGAAGGCGATATGGCTGTCGATGGCCCGTAGAGAAGGCCATGAACTGGCTGCGGAGAAGGAGAGCGCGAAGATCACGGCTTCGCCGGTGAGGAGAGTGGCGAAGAAGGCGATGGTGAACTGAGTGGCGTCGACGGCGTCGTCCACGTTGACGGGAAACACCCACGCCGCCACGGCTAGAGCGAGCGCTCCAACCGCCAGCGCCGCGCGCCGCCGCGTATGTCCCATCCCCCTCCGCCCCCGCCGCTCGAGCTGGTGTTGTTCGAGCAACCTTGTCAGCAGTGACGGTAGTTGCCAACAAGCGCGGGGGCAGGGCCGTTGCAACTCCCGCAGGGCGGTGACGAACTCGGCCCGTGCCCGTGCCTCGAGGTCGATGCGTCCATCGGTCGGTCACGACGAGCGGGGCGCGTCCCGGGGGCCCGGCTACCCCCCGAGCGCCCGCGAGACCGTATAGATCGCCACCCCCGCCAACGCCCCCACCACCGTGCCGTTGATCCGGATGAACTGTAGGTCCCGCCCGATGTGGGCCTCGATCTTCTTTGAGGTGTGTTCGGCGTCCCAACCGGCGACGGTGTCCGTGATGAGGGACGTGATCTCGTTGCGGTACGTCGTCACGACGTACACCGCCGCGCCTTCGACCCAGCCGTCGACCTTCTCCTGGAGGCGGGTGTCGGTGGCCATGCGTTGGCCGAGGGAGAGGAGGGCCGCGCGGACGCGCAGGCGGAGTTCGCTGCGTTCGTCCTCCGCGGCGGCCACGATCATCTGGCGGACCGCCGACCACGCGGACGCGATCAGGTCCTGCACCTCGGGGCGGGCGATCACGTCGCGCTTGAGGTTCTCCACGCGGGCGCGGGTGTCCGTGTCGGACTGGAGGTCGGAGGCGAAGTCGGTGAGGAAGCGGTCGAGGGCGCCGCGGGCGGGGTGCTCGGGCATGTCCCGCATCTCGGTGACGAAGCGGAGGAGTTCCTTGTAGACGCGTTCTCCCACTTTTTTGTCCACGAAGCGCGGGGTCCAGCCGGGGGCGCCGCCCTGTACGGCGACCATCACCGAGTCCCCGTGCGTGATCAGCCAGTCGTGGGCGCGTACGCAGACCAGGTCCACGACCCGCTTGTGGCCGCCGTCCGCGACCACCTTCTCCAGCATCTTGCCGATGCCGGGGGCGATCTCCTGGGCGTCGGCGCGGCGCGTGATGGCCTCGCCGACCACGGCCTGCACGTCCGAGTCGCGCAGGACGGTGAGCGCGCCGCGCAGTGCCGTGGCCAGTTCGGCGGTCACGCGGTCGGCGTGCTCGGGCTCGGCAAGCCAGGTGCCCAGGCGGCTGCCGATGCCGACGGCGCGCAGGCGCTGGCGCACCACCGTCCGGGAGAGGAAGTTCTCGCCCACGAAGTCGCCGAGCGAGGCGCCCAGTTGGTCCTTCTTCTTCGGGATGATCGCCGTGTGCGGGATGGGGATACCGAGGGGGTGCCGGAACAGCGCCGTCACCGCGAACCAGTCGGCCAGCGCGCCGACCATGCCCGCCTCGGCCGCCGCCGCGACATATCCGGCCCAGGCGCCCGCGCCGGTGTTCTGCGCCCACTTCGCGAGTACGTACACGACCGCGACGAACAGCAGCAGGCCCGTCGCCGTCAGCTTCATCCGGCGCACGCCGCGCTGCTTCTCCGCGTCGGCCGCACTGAAGCCACCGGGCCCGCCGGGGCCCATAGGACCGCCCCCGGGCCCCATCGGACCGTTACCGGGCCCTACCGGACCGTCACCGGGCCCGCCCGGACCGCCACCGCCGGGCCCGCCCGCACCGCCGTCACCGGGCACAGCCGGACCGCCACCGGTGCCGACAGCCCCCGCCGTCTTCGTACGTTCCATGCCTGGCGCCCCGTCTTCATCCATGTCGCATCGCGCGTGTCGCTGATCGCTCAGTGAGCATTCTCCGTACGCGTACCCCGTACGCGTCGCCTCCTCCAGTCCTACTCCCGGAACGAACCACAAGTTCCCGGCGTCTGAGTGAGCGGAGGGGGCAGTGTCGGTCCGCTCCCGGCCCATGACGCATCATGGGGTGTTCACACCGGAGCCTCGGGCTCCCCCTGCCCGAGGAGACACAGCCCGCATGACCAAGCGTCACGGTTATGCACTGCTGGCCGCCCTGCTCGCGGTCATAGTGGTCGTTTCGGCCGCCATATACGTCGGCGTCAACGGTACCGGCGGGGACGGAAAAGACCAGTTCGGTGCCGGCTCCGCGGGCCCCCGGAACTCCGCGGCACCGGCCTCCGCGGGCACCTGGGTCGCCACCTGGTCCGCCTCCCCCGCCGGCGCCGAACCCGGCACCGAGGAACGCGGCATGGCGGGCCGCTCGGTACGCAACGTGGTGCACACCAGCGTCGGCGGCGAGAGCGCCCGCATCACCCTGTCCAACCTGTACGGCACCCAGCCGCTCACCGTCACCCACGCCTCCGTGGCCGTGGCCGTCGCCTCGAACAACCCGGCCGCCGACGTCGGCACGCTGCGCCGCCTCACCTTCCGCGGCGACACCTCGGTGGTGATCCCGCCGGGGCAGCAGATCGTGAGCGACGCCGCCGGGCTGCGCGTGCCGCACGACGCCGACCTGCTGGTCACGACCTTCTCCCCGGCCGCTTCCGGGCCCGTGACGTACCACCCGCACGCCCGGCAGATCTCGTACGTCGCCGACGGCGACCGCACCGAGGACCCGAGCGGGGCCGCGTACCAGGAGCAGAGCCCCTACTGGCGCTACCTCTCCGCCGTCGACGTGCTCAGCAACGAGACCGAGGGCACCGTCGTCGTCATCGGCGACTCCATCACCGACGGCATCTCCTCCACCATGGGCGCCAACCGCCGCTGGACCGACGGCCTGGCCGCCCGGCTCCGCGAGGAGGCGGGCGCGCCGCGCTACAGCGTCGTGAACCAGGGCATCAGCGGCAACCGCGTCCTGTCCGACGGGCGGCCGGGGCGGCGCGGCGGGCCCGGCGCCAACCCGAGCGGCCTGTCCCGCTTCGACCGCGACGTGCTGAGCCGCACCGGCGTCAAGGCCGTCGTCATCGCCCTCGGCGTCAACGACGTCCTGCGCGACCAGGAGACCGACGCCCGCCGCATCACCGACGGGCTGCGCGAGCTGACCCGGCAGGCGCACACGCGCGGGCTGCGGGTGGTCGGGGCGACGCTCATGCCCTTCGGCGGGCACCGGGGGTACTCGCCCGCCCGGGAGCGTGTGCGGCAGTCCGTGAACGCCGAGATCCGCTCCGGGAAGGTCTTCGACGAGGTCGCCGACTTCGACAAGGCCCTTCGCGACCCTTACGACCCGCGGTCTCTCCTCGACCGGTACGACTCCGGTGACCATCTGCACCCCAGCGACGAAGGCTTCCGGCGCATGGCACATACGTTCGACCCGTCCGACCTGCGGGGTTCGGCGGACGCGGAGCTTTAGCCGCTGCGTCGGCCGGGGGGGCGGGCAGTGTCCTGGTTCCGGATCGCCGGACGGGCGCAGGGCAGCCACCGGCACGGTCAGTGCAACCGGCGGCGCTCCTCGCGGCGCTGTGCCCGCAGCGCACGCCGTTCCTCCTTGCGCAGCTTCCGGTCCACCCCCACCCCGCCCATCAGGGCGAACCCGGTGACGACGACCCGGGGTGAGCCGGGTGTGCCCACCCCCGTCGCGTCGTCGTCGAAGCCGCCCATGATCCCGAAGCCCTTGACGGTGACGTTCAGCTCCGGCGGCACGGTGACGTGGATGCCGCCCATGAGCGCGAAGCAGCGGATGACGACGTCCCGGTCGGCGAAGCGGGCCTCGCGCAGGTCGATCTCGCCGCCGCCCCACATCGCGAACGACGTGAAGAGCCGCCCGATCGTCCAGCCGCCCTTGCGGTTGAAGCCGCCCCAGATGGCGACCGCCCCGGTGGACGAGGGCTCACCGCCGACGACCCGCTCGGACCAGTCGATCTCCAGGGAGCCGTCGTCGTCCGTGGTCCGCTTGGCCATGGAGATCCTGGGCCCCGGCTGCAGGGCGGCGGGCAGATCATGGGTGAGGGGGCTCAGCTCGCCGTAGGTGCGGGCCCGGTAGGCCGCGTCCAGGCGCTCGCCGAACTCCTCCATGTCCAGGCGGCCCTCGGCCAGCGCCTCGCGGAGCGCGTCGGCGACCCGCTCACGGTCGGCGTCGGATGCCCGCAGCCGGTCGTGGCTCAGCTCGGCGGAACCCGGCGCCGCGGGGGTCAGGTCGGCGGGGCGCGGGGCGGGAGCGGTGGGAGAGTCCGGCCCTTCGGGGCGCGGCGGCGTGGGCTCGGCGTCCGTCATGTCGGCAGCCTACGAGGTCACCCGGTCCGCGTACATCTTGGCGATGACCGCTTCGATGTCGGGTTCCCGCACGGACAGGTCCACCAGCGGGTAGCGCGCCGCGACCGCGGCGACGAGCGGCGCGGCCGACGCGGCGGCGGGGAACGCCAGCCACTGCCGGGGGCCCTCGACCTTCACGACCCGCGCCGACTCGACCTCCAGGGGCGGAAGTTCGCGTTCCAGGTCGACGACGAGGGTGCGTTCGCTCTCGCCCACCTCGTGCAGACCGGCGAGCGGACCGTCGTACATCAGGTGCCCGTGGTCGATGACCATGACGCGGCGGCACAACTGCTCGATGTCGGTGAGGTCGTGGGTGGTCAGGAGCACGGTGGTGCCGGATTCGGTGTTCAAGTCGCGCAGGAAGGTGCGGACTTTGGCCTTGCTGACCACGTCCAGGCCGATCGTCGGCTCGTCCAGGTACAGCACCTCCGGGTCGTGCAGGAGCGCCGCCGCGATGTCGCCGCGCATCCGCTGCCCGAGCGAGAGCTGGCGCACGGGCACGTCCAGGAGGGCGCCCAGATCCAGGAGTTGCACGCAGCGGTCCAGGTTCTCGGCGTACCGGCGGTCCGGGATGCGGTACATGCGGTGCATCAGGCGGTACGAGTCGATGAGCGGCAGGTCCCACCACAGCGTGGTGCGCTGCCCGAAGACCACGCCGATCCGCCGCGCGAGGCGGGTGCGCTCGCGTGCCGGGTCGATGCCCGCGACCCGCAGTTGGCCGCCGCTCGGGGTGAGGATGCCGGTCAGCATCTTGATCGTGGTGGACTTCCCGGCGCCGTTCGGCCCGATGTAGCCGACCATCTCGCCGCGCCGCACCCGGAAGGTGATCCCGTCCACGGCACGCACCTGGTGCCGCTCACGGCGCAGGAAGCCGGTCTTCTTGCGTACGTCGAAGACCTTCTCGACGCCGTCGAGCGCGATGAAGTCGGCGTCCGGGTCGTCCTTGATGTCCCTCGTGATGTCACTCGTGATGTCCCTCGTGATGTCACTCGTGATGTCACTCGTGCTGTCCCTGGTGCTGTCGCTCGTGCTGTCGCTGGTGCTGTCCATGGTGTGCTCAGCTTCCTGTGCTGCGGTACGAGCGGAGGCCCGCGCGCCAGGCGAGACCGGCGAGCGCGCAGCACGCGACGGCCACCAGGGGCGGTGTGAAGGCCGCCCACGTCGGCAGGGCCAGCGGATAGGGGCGCCCGAGCACGTACAGGCCGGGCAGCCAGTTGACGAAGGCGATGGGCACCAGGAAAGTGGCGCCGCGCACCAGGTCCTTGGCGAAGACGGTCGGCGGGTACTGCAGGAGCGTGTTGCCGCCGTAGGTGAAGGCGTTCTGCACCTCGGAGGCGTCCTGGGCGAGGAACTGGAAGGCCGCGCCCGCGATGAAGACCGCCACGAAGATGCCCGCGCCGCTCACCAGCATCAGCGGGATCAGCAGGACCTTGAGGGGCGTCCAGGCGAGGTCGAGGGCGAACAGGGCGTACCCGAGGATCAGCAGGCCCTGTGTCACCCTGCCGAGGCGCCTGAGCGCGAACTGGTCCGCCGCGACCTGCGCGAGCACCGGCGCGGGGCGTACCAGGAGGGTGTCGAGGGTGCCGTCGCGCACCCGTCTGCCGAGCCGGTCCATGGAGCCGATGGCCAGGTCGGCGAGGCCGAAGGCGGTGGACGCCGCGCCGTACAGGAAGGCGACCTCGGCGAGACGGTAGCCGCCGAGCGCGTCGACCTGGGAGAACATCAGCAGGATCGCGACGAAGTCGAGGGCCGTGGCCGCGAAGTTGCCGAGGGCCGTCATGGCGAAGGACGCCCGGTAGGCCATGGTGGAGCGGATCCACATCGCGCTGATCATGCGGTAGGCGCGCAGGCCGTCCAGGGCCCGGGCCAGTGGTCCTTCGGCGGTGCCGTCGCGGAGCCCGGAGGGCGCGTCGCGGGCCGCCCCGTCCCGCAGCGTCGGCTCAGCCACCCTGCACCACCACCCTGCGCGTCGCCACGGACTGCAGCAGCCGCCCGCCCGCGAGCAGCACGGCGGCCCATCCGGCCTGGAACGCGTACGTGGCGAGCAGGTCCATGCCCGTGCGCTTGCCGAGGAAGACATCGGCGGGCACCTGCATCAGCGCCGACCAGGGCAGGGCGCGGGCGATCTCGCCGAGCGCCCCAGGGAAGACGTTCAGCGGGAGGAGCATCCCGGAGAAGAACATGCTGGCGAGCCACGCGATCTGCGCCACACCGGCGCCGTCGATGAGCCAGAAGGCGCTGAGCGCCACCAGGAACCGCAGCGCGAAGCTGACGAGCACCCCGAGCAGCACGGCGACCGCCGCCGCGAGCCACGTCAAGGCGTCGCCCGGCAGGGCCAGGGAGAAGAAGAGCCCGCCGAACGCCATCGGCGCCACACCCCGCGCGAGCAACTGGAACGCGCCCCGGCCCAGGTCCCCCGCCAGCCACCACGCCTGGAGGTCCGCAGGGCGGTACAGGTCGATGGCGATGTCACCGGTGCGGATGCGCGCCATCAGCTCGTCCTCGAAGCCGCCGCCCATCACCGCGACCGTGGTCAGGAGGGCCTGGCCGATCCACACGTACGTGAGAGCCTGCGCCTGGTCGTATCCTCCAAGTCCAGGCTTCTCGTCCCACAGGGCAATATAGGTGTAGGTCAGGATCACTCCGAAGACAGTGTTGGTGAAGACACCGGCCAAGGTCGCGATCCGGTACGTGGCGTATCGCCGGAAGCTGCCCCCGGCGACGGCCGCGTACAGGCGGAACCGTCCTGATCTCACGCACATCCCTTTCAGAGAGCCTCGTCCCGCTCCAGGCCACCGCGCCCGGGCCCGTCCCGGACCGAAGCGCAGGAGCCTAGTGCGGACGGGTCCGCCCGTGCCAGGCAATTTCGGCCGCGGTGCGTCCCTGGTCGGGAAGGTGTGCGTGGCAGTGTGCAATGGGTCGTACGAGGCGTACTGGATGTATGAGGCGTACGAGGTGTACGACGCGAACCGGGAGTTCCGCGAGACATGAGCAGCGACGAGCCACAGCGGCAGTTGGGCGACGGGAAGGAAGAGCCCGCCGCCCGGCGAGGGGAACCCGCCGCCCGGCAGAGCGGGCCGGCCGACGGCCCCGGAAGCCGTGCCCCTCGGCCGAGTGACCCCGCTCAGGGCCCCACCGCCCCGAAGGGGCCCATCCCCCCGAGGCCCACGGCCCCGAAGGGCGGCCGCGCCACCCCGGAGAACCGTCCGGCGGCTCCGGGCAACGGCCCTGGGGCTCCGGACAACAGCCCGACGGCTCCGAAGGACGGCCCGGCCACGCAGCGGCTCCGGCCCGTCGGCGGCAAGGGCAGCGCGGGTGGGGCTGGTGCAGCGTCCGGTGCGGCTGGTGGGGCTGGTGCGGCGTCCGGCGCCGCCGCCTCCGCGCACCCCGCCCCCGACCCCTCCACCCAGCAGCTCAGGCCCGTCCCCGGTGGTCAGGGGCAGCGGCGCCCGCAGTGGGCGTCCCGTGAGCCCGATGGCGGCCCCGGCGGCACCCCTGGGGCCGCGGCCGCCGCTGCCGCCGACGCCCCCGTGCCCGGCGAGAAGGGCGGGAACGGCAAGAAGGGCAAGAAGAAGCGGCCCAAGCGCAAGGGCTGGCGGCGGCTCTTCCCGACGTGGCGCATGGTCCTCGGCGGGTTCATCTTCGTGGTCCTGCTGTGCGTGGGCGCGTTCGCCGCGGGCTATCTGCTCATCGACATCCCGCCCGCCAACGCCACGGCCACCAAGCAGGCCAACGTCTATCTGTACGCCGACGGCACCGAGCTGGCCAGGGACGACAGCAAGGGCATGAACCGCGAGAACGTGCGGCTGTCCAAGGTCCCCAAGCATGTGCAGCACGCCGTGCTCGCCGCCGAGGACCGGGACTTCTACGGTGAGTCCGCCGTCGACCCGAAGGCGATGCTCCGCGCCGCGTACAACACCGTCACCGGCAAGGGCAAGCAGTCCGGCTCGACGATCACGCAGCAGTACGTGAAGAACTACTACCTGGGCCAGGAGCAGACCGTCTCCCGCAAGGTGAAGGAGTTCTTCATCGCGATCAAGCTGGACCGCGAGGTGAGCAAGGACGACATCCTCGAGGGCTATCTGAACACCAGCTACTTCGGCCGCAACGCCTACGGCGTGCAGGCCGCCGCCCAGGCGTACTACGGCAAGGACGTCGAGGACCTCACCGTGGGCCAGGGCGCCTACCTCGCCACGCTGGTGAACGCCCCGAACGCCTACGACGTGGTGGCCCACCCGGAGAACAAGCCGAACGCCATGGGCCGCTGGAACTACGTCCTGAACGGCATGGTCAAGGAGGGCTGGCTGCCCGCCGCCGAGCGGCAGCAGAAGTTCCCGATGCCGGAGCAGGCCAAGGGCAACCAGGACCTGTCCGGGCAGCGCGGCTATGTGGTCAAGGCCGTCGAGGACTACCTCATCGACAACCGGATCATCGAGGAGGACGACCTCCACAAGGGCGGCTACCGCATCACGACGACCCTGCAGAAGCCCCGGCAGGACGCCTTCGTGAAGGCCGTCGACGACCAGGTGATGTCGAAGGTCGACAAGAAGGCCCGCAAGATCGACCGGAACGTGCGGGTGGGCGGTGCCTCCGTGGACCCGGCGACCGGCAAGGTCGTGGCGATGTACGGCGGCATCGACTACACCAAGCAGTTCGTCAACAACGCGACCCGCCGCGACTACCAGGTCGGCTCGACCTTCAAGCCGTTCGTGTTCACCTCGGCCGTGCAGAACGACTCGGTCACCCAGGCCGGTCAGCCGATCACACCGAACACCGTCTACGACGGCAACAACAAGCGTCCCGTGCAGGGCTGGGACGGCGGCACGTACGCGCCCGCCAACGAGGACGACGGCATGTACGGCGACATCACCGTGCGCGAGGCCACCGACAAGTCGGTGAACTCGGTGTACGCGCAGATGGCCGTCGACGTGGGCTCCGACCGGGTCAAGGACACCGCGGTCGCGCTCGGCGTGCCGGAGAAGACCCCGGACCTCACCGCGTCCCCGTCCATCGCGCTCGGCCCGTCCACGGCGTCCGTGCTCGACATGACGCAGGCCTACGCGACCCTCGCCAACCACGGCCAGCACGGCTCGTACACGATGGTCGAGAAGGTCACCAAGAACGGCGAGGAGGTCACGCTGCCGGAGCGGGGCGAGAAGACGGCGGTGAGCCGGGAGGCCGCCGACACCACGACCTCGGTCCTGCGCAGCGTCGTCGACTCCGGCACCGGCACGGCGGCGCTCGCCGCGGGCCGTCCCGCGGCCGGCAAGACCGGTACGGCGGAGGAGGACAAGGCGGCCTGGTTCGCCGGTTACACCCCGGACCTGGCGACGGTCGTGGCCATCATGGGCGCCGACCCGGAGACGGCCAAGCAGACGCCGCTGTACGGGGCGCTCGGTGAGCAGCGCATCAACGGCGGCGGCTATCCGGCGAAGGTCTGGGCGCAGTTCACCAAGGACGCCCTCGACGGCAAGCCGGTCAAGGAGTTCGACCTGGAGCTCGAGCCCGGCGCGGACGTGCCGCCCCCGGACCCGTCGGGCAGCCCCGAGGACCCCGGCACCGACGAGGACACCGGCGGCACGACGGACGGGACCGACGGTGGCACGGACGGCACCGACGGGGGCACCACCGACGGCGGCGCGGCGGACGGCGGCACCGACCAGGGCGGTCAGGGCGGTCCTGACCAGGGCGGTCAGACCCAGGGGCAGAACCAGGGCCCGACCGGCGGCCCCGGCCAGGGCGGCCAGACGCAGGGCCAGGACCAGGGGCAGACCCAGGGGCCGACGCAGGGACAGACCCAGGGGCCGACCGACGGCACGGCGGACGGCGGCGCGGCCGACGGGGGTGCCGCGGACGGTGGCGCCGCCGACGGCGGCGGGCAGGGCCAGGGTGCCCTCGGCGGGCTCACGGAGGGAACGACGCCCGGGCGGGGCGGGCGGGACTGAACCGTTCCGCAGCCCGAAGGGGGCCGGGGCCGATGCGGCCCCGGCCCCCTTCGTCGTTCAGTGACCGCTCGTCGCCTTCAGGCCCACCACGGCCACCAGGAGCAGACAGACGAAGAAGATCCGGGCGGCGGTGGTGGGCTCGCCAAGCGCGACCATGCCGACCACCGCGGCTCCGGCGGCACCGATGCCGACCCACACGCCGTAGGCCGTGCCGATGGGCAGGGTCTTCGCGGCGTACGAGAGCAGCACCATGCTGGCGACGATGCCCGCGCCGGTGAACACGCTCGGCCACAGGCGGGTGAACCCGTCGGTGAACTTCATTCCGATCGACCAGCCGACCTCGAGCAGACCGGCGACGACAAGCAGGACCCAGGCCATGACGGCACCTCCGAAAAGTGGACTTCAGGGGTGCGTCGTCTTTGCGGATCCCGGTACGGCGCGTCTCGTCGGGTGCTTCCACGGTAGCAAGGGGCATGGAGAAGGGGCTGGTGACGATGGTCACCAGCCCCCGGGACCTTCCCCGGGACCTTTCCCAGGGCCTTCTCCCAGGACCTTCCCCCAGGGCCTTCTCCCAGGACCTTTCCCCAGGGTCTTCCCCCAGGACCTTCCTACAGGTACAGGCCCGTCGAGTCCTCGGAGCCCTCGAAGCGGTCCGCGGCCACGGCGTGCAGATCGCGCTCGCGCATCAGGACGTACGCCACGCCCCGCACCTCGACCTCGGCCCGGTCCTCCGGGTCGTACAGGACCCGGTCGCCCGGCTCGACCGTGCGCACGTTCTGGCCGACGGCGACGACCTCGGCCCAGGCGAGCCGCTTGCCGACGGCCGCGGTCGCGGGGATCAGGATGCCGCCGCCGGAGCGGCGCTCGCCCTCCGCGGTGTCCTGGCGCACGAGCACGCGGTCGTGCAGCATCCGGATCGGCAGCTTGTCGTCGTGGGTGCTTGGTTCAGATGTCTTGGCGCTCACGCCCCGAACCTACCTGCCCGCGAGCGCCCTGTACGCCCCTGGGTCAGGCCTTGCGGCGCTTGGTGCCCACCGTAAGCAGCCCGACCACGCCCACCACGAGCAGGGCCACGGGCACGATCCGCTCCAGGCGCGGCTCGCCGCTCTCCGCGACGAACTGGCCCTTCACGTCGGAGACGAGACGGTTCGCCCCGACGTAGGCACGGCCGAGCGTGTGGTCCACCTTCGAGGCGACCTTGGCCTTGGCGTCGCCGACGATCGTCTTCGGGTGGACCCGCACCCCGATCTCGTCGAGGGTTTCGGCGAGCTGCTCGCGCCGGCGCTTGATGTCCGCCTCGATCTGCGCAGGGGTCCTGGCATCCGCATCCGACACGGCGCTGCCTCCGTGGGTGTGTGTCGTGCACTGGTCGATCCACAGTCTGTCAGCTTCGCCCGCGCCGCACCCCGCGGCACCCCCATTACGCTCGACCCCGTCACCACACCCCTATGCGTGTGCGCCCCCGTGCGCGCCGTGCGAGGAGACCGGAAATGAGCGAGCGACTGCAGCCCGGGGACACCGCCCCCGCCTTCACCCTGCCCGACGCGGACGGCGCGGAGGTGTCCCTGGCGGACCACAAGGGCCGCAAGGTCATCGTGTACTTCTACCCCGCCGCGCTCACCCCCGGCTGCACCAAGCAGGCCTGCGACTTCACCGACAACCTGGACGTGCTCGCCGCCGCGGGCTACGACGTCATCGGGGTCTCCCCCGACAAGCCGGAGAAGCTCGCGAAGTTCCGCGAGAAGGAGAACCTCAAGGTCACGCTGGTGGGCGACCCGGCCAAGGAGACCCTTGAGGCGTACGGCGCCTTCGGCGAGAAGAAGCTGTACGGCAAGACCGTGACCGGTGTGATCCGCTCCACGGTCGTCGTGGACGAGGAGGGCAAGGTCGAGCACGCCTTCTACAACGTCAAGGCGACCGGGCACGTAGCGAAGATCATCAGGGACCTGGGCGTCTGAGGTACCGCGCGCTTTCGCCGCCGGTCGGGCCGCCGGTCCGGCCGCCGGTGGGCCGCCGGGCCAGTCGCTGCCCGTGGCCGCAAAATGTGACGAAGCCCCCCTCTCCGGGGGCTTCCGTTTGCGATCGCGGAGTTCGAGCAAGCGTTGCGAGGGGCCCTGTCCGCAGGGCCCCGAGAATCACCCCGCAGCGAAAGGACCAGGGCCATGGCGGCCAGCAGTCATCAGGCCGACCCCGAGGCCACCGCGCATCCCGGCGCCGACCCCGAGGCGGTGAAACGTCACCGCACCCTGTTCCGGGCCGTCAGACGGCGCCGGAACCCGCCTCTGCGGCGCACCGACATCACGGTGACCGACGAAGCTGCGGTACGCAGGGCGGTGAAGGCGGCGTCACTCGGCAATGCCATGGAGTGGTTCGACTTCGGCATCTACAGCTATCTGGCCGTCACCCTCGGTCATGTCTTCTTCCCCTCCGGGAACGACACGGTCCAGTTGCTCTCGTCGTTCGCCACGTTCGCGGTGTCGTTCCTGGTGCGGCCGGTCGGCGGCATGGTGTTCGGTCCGATGGGCGACAAGGTCGGCCGCAAGAAGGTCCTCGCCCTGACGATGATCCTCATGGCG
This sequence comes from Streptomyces aureocirculatus, assembly GCF_000720475.1. Taxonomy (GTDB): domain Bacteria; phylum Actinomycetota; class Actinomycetes; order Streptomycetales; family Streptomycetaceae; genus Streptomyces; species Streptomyces aureocirculatus. The sequence continues at coordinate 100,939 of NZ_JOAP01000040.1, read as the reverse complement.
ATCGGCACCTTCGCCATCGGCCTCGTCCCGAGCTACGCCACCATCGGCTTCTGGGCCCCGGTACTGCTGATCTTCTTCCGCCTCGTGCAGGGCTTCTCCACGGGCGGTGAGTACGGCGGCGCCTCGACGTTCATCGCCGAGTACGCCCCGGACAAGCGGCGCGGCTTCTTCGGCAGCTTCCTGGAGTTCGGCACGCTCGCCGGTTACGCGGGCGCGGCCGGGCTCGTCACCATTCTGACCACGCTGCTCGACGACGGCGCCATGGAGTCGTGGGGCTGGCGGATCCCGTTCCTGGTCGCGGGCCCGCTCGGTCTTGTCGGTCTCTATCTGCGGCTGCGCCTCGACGAGACCCCGGCGTTCCAGAAGCTGGAGGACCAGACGTACCACTCGGCGACCGAGGCGGCCTCCGCCGTCGAGACGTCAGCCAAGGGCGACCTGGCGAAGATCTTCCGCCACTACTGGCCGTCGCTCATCCTCTGCGTCGCCCTGGTCGGCGCGTACAACATCACCCACTACATGCTCCTGTCGTACATGCCCACGTATCTGACCGACGAGCTGGGCTACGACGACAGCCACGGCCTGCTGATCCTCATCGGCACCATGCTGGTCCTGATGCTGGTGATCAGCCGGGTAGGTGTCCTGTCGGACCGCTACGGCCGCAAGCCGCTCCTGATGGCGGGCATGATCGGCTTCTTCGTCCTGTCGATCCCGGCCTTCCTGCTCATCAAGCAGGGCGCCCTGGTCGCCGTCTCCGCGGGCATGCTGATGCTCGGCCTTTCGCTGGTGTGCCTGCTCGGCACGATGTCCGCGACGCTGCCCGCGCTGTTCCCCACACCGGTGCGGTACGGCTCGCTCTCGGTCGGCTACAACGTCTCCGCCTCGCTGTTCGGTGGTACGGCGCCGCTGGTGATCACCGCGCTGATCAGCGTCTCGGGCAGTGACATGATGCCCGCGTACTACGCCATGGCGGCCGCGCTCGTCGGCATCGTCGCGGTGGCCTGCCTGAAGGAGACCGCCCAGCAGCCGCTCAACGGATCCCCGCCGTCGGTGGAGAGCAAGGAGGAGGCGGCCGAGCTGGTGGAGGCGCAGGCCGCGGTCCCGAAGTTCTGACTCCCCGGGCGGCTTCGGCCGGGCGGCCATTACGATGGGCCCGGCACGCGGCCGTGGTGGAACTGGCAGTCACGCTGGGTTTAGGTCCCAGTGGGGTAACTCCCGTGAGGGTTCGAGTCCCTCCGGCCGCACGACGACCAAGGGCGCCCCTGATGAGGGGCGCCCTTCGTCATGCCCGGCGCCGGGCCCGGCTCAGCCGAGGAGTTCCCGTACCACCGGCGCGAGCGCGCGGAACGCCTTGCCGCGGTGGCTGATCGCGTTCTTCTCCGCCGCCGTCAGCTCGGCGCAGGTACGGGTCTCGCCCTCGGGCTGGAGCACCGGGTCGTAGCCGAAGCCGCCGGTGCCCGCGGGGGTGTGCCGCAGGGTGCCGAGCAGACGGCCCTCGACGACCCGCTCCGTGCCGTCGGGCAGCGCGAGGGCCGCCGCGCACGCGAAGTGGGCGCCGCGGTGCGGATCGTCGATGTCGCCGAGCTGCGCGAGCAGCAGGTCGAGGTTGGCGCGGTCGTCGCCGTGCCGGCCCGCCCAGCGCGCGGAGAAGATGCCGGGGGCGCCGCCGAGCACGTCGACGCACAGGCCCGAGTCGTCGGCGACCGCGGGCAGACCGGTGGCCTTGGCGAGTGCGTGCGCCTTGAGCAGGGCGTTCTCGGCGAAGGTGACGCCGGTCTCCTTGACGTCGGGGACCTGAGGGTAGGCGTCGGCGCCGACGAGTTCGTGGTCGAGCCCGGCGTCGGCGAGGATCGCCTTGAGCTCGGTGAGCTTGCCGGAGTTGCGGGTGGCGAGGATGAGGCGGGTCATGGGACCAGTATTCCGCCTGATCCCGTCCCGTCGGCGTGACCGGGGCCGGGCCCCGGGGTGATCAGCTCGTGCAGACCTTCGTCAGCTCCTTGGCCGCGTCGGCGGCCGGACTGAGGTCGGGGGTCTTGTCGCCGCTGTTGGAGGCGGCGCGGACGTTGTCGACCGCCTCCTCCAGGTGGTCGAGGGCCTTGTCGACGTCGGCGTCCTCGGACTTGTCGCGGATGTCGTCGAGGTTGTCCTCGATGTCGTCGAGCGACTTGTCCGCCTTCGATGGGTTCATGGCGGCGTCCTGGGCCGCCTCCTGCATCTCGTCGACGTTGTCGTGGATGGCGTCGGCCGTCTTGACGCAGTCGACGGCCTTGTCGACGGGGTCGCAGCCCACGAGGCCGACGCCCGCCGGAACGGCGATCAGAGCGGTGATGATGGCGGTAGCGGTACGGCGGTGGCGCGCGGCCATGCGTGGTTCCCTCCCCGGTTGCGGACGGGCGTACGGCTTGGCCCGTACGCCCGCATGGATAAGAACGCCCGTCCGGGCCTCGAGGGTTGCTTCCCTTGCCGACGGCAACGAATCGCAACTGGGCCGTGCCGCTCACCACTTGGCCATATCCCGCCGCCCCGGCGGGACACGGGTCCGCGCGGCCGCCCTACTTGACCGTTTCGAGCGCCTCGCGCTGCAACGCCGTGAGCTGCGTACAGCCGCCGACCGCGAGGTCGAGCAGCGCGTCGAGCTCCGCGCGGTCGAACGGCTCGGCCTCGGCCGTGCCCTGGATCTCGACGAAGCGGCCGTCGCCGGTGCACACGACGTTCATGTCGGTGTCGGCCTTCACGTCCTCCTCGTACGCGAGGTCGAGCAGCGGCACACCGCCGACGATGCCGACGGAGACGGCGCTGACGGTGCCGGTGAGCGGCTTGCGCCCGGCCTTGACCAGCTTCTTGCCCTGGGCCCAGGCGACGGCGTCGGCGAGCGCGACGTAGGCGCCGGTGATGGCCGCGGTGCGGGTGCCGCCGTCAGCCTGGAGGACGTCGCAGTCAAGGACGACGGTGTTCTCGCCGAGGGCCTTGTAGTCGATCACGGCGCGCAGGCTGCGGCCGATCAGGCGGCTGATCTCGTGCGTACGGCCGCCGATCTTGCCGCGTACGGACTCGCGGTCGCCGCGGGTGTTGGTGGAGCGCGGCAGCATCGAGTACTCGGCGGTGACCCACCCCTCGCCGCTGCCCTTGCGCCAGCGGGGCACGCCCTCCGTGACGGATGCCGTGCAGAAGACCTTGGTGTCGCCGAAGGAGATGAGGACGGAGCCCTCTGCGTGCTTGCTCCAGTTGCGCTCAATGGTCACCGGGCGGAGTTGTTCGGGGGTACGGCCGTCGAATCGAGACATGGCGTCGAGCCTAGCGTGGCGTTGAGCCTGGCCTTTGCGCAGTTGCCGGAGTGCCGCCCATGCCCGCCGATCGGCCTGACGGCCTCGTCCTCAATCGCCGGACAGGCTTGACCTTCCACGCGTCGAGGGCCCCGTTCCGACTGCCGGAACGGGGCCCTCGTACGCCGCTCGGCTAGCGCCTCGTCACATCAGGTCTTCGATGTCGGCGGCGATCGGGTCGGCATCCGTGCCGATGACGACCTGGATCGCGGTGCCCATCTTCACGACGCCGTGCGCACCCGCGGCCTTCAGGGCCGCCTCGTCGACCAGGCCCGGGTCCTTGACCTCCGTGCGGAGGCGGGTGATGCAGCCCTCGACCTCTTCGATGTTGTCGATGCCGCCGAGCCCGGCAACGATCTTCTCAGCCTTGCTGGCCATGGTGTTCTCCCTGCTCTGAAAAGGACGCGGCCACGACACCGTAGGTCCGCTTTGTCACGGTAACGCACGGTTGGCCCATCTTCGCGGGCGGTCACGGCAGCCGTACCCAATCATGACGATCAAGGTGCGCCCCTCGTGGGGGCGTGCCGCGCACCCGTCCGCAACTGGTCTACACCAGTTTTCAACGACCGCCAAACCAGGCCGGTTCCGGGAGGAACGCCGATGAGTTCCGCTACCGCCGAGGTTCCGCAGAAGAAATGGTGGAACGGCCTTTTCCAGGGCTTGCAGAAGATGGGCCGCAGCCTGCAGTTGCCCATCGCCGTGCTGCCCGCGGCCGGCATCCTGAACCGGCTCGGCCAGCCGGACGTCTTCGGTGACGACGGCCTCGGCTGGACCAATGTGGCCAAGGTCTTCGCGGCGGCGGGCGGCGCCCTGCTCGACTCCTCGCTCGGCCTCCCCCTTCTCTTCTGCATCGGCGTCGCGATCGGCATGGCGAAGAAGGCGGACGGCTCCACGGCGCTCGCCGCGGTGGCGGGCTTCCTCGTCTACTACGCGGTCCTGCGCGCCTTCCCCGAGGACTGCCCCGCGGGCACCGACTTCGCGGGGGCGGGCATGTGGAGCGGGGTGTGCGTGGCCCAGGAAGGCGCCTCCGGTGCAGCCGGTGCTGCGGCGCAGGCCTCGTACCAGAATCCCGGCGTCTTCGGCGGCATCGTCATGGGCCTGCTCACCGCCTGGTTCTGGCAGCGCTACCACCGCGTGAAGCTGGTGGACTGGCTGGGCTTCTTCAACGGCAGGCGCCTCGTCCCCATCATCATGGCCTTCGTCGGGCTGGTCTTCGCGGGGCTGTGCGTCTGGGTCTGGCCGCCCATCGGTGACGGCCTCACCAGCTTCTCCAAGTGGCTGGTGGACCTCGGCTGGCTCGGCTCGGGGATCTTCGGCGTGGCCAACAGGGCGCTGCTCACCGTGGGCCTGCACCAGTTCCTGAACACCTTCGTCTGGTTCCAGTTCGGGGACTACACCAAGGCGGACGGCACGGTCGTGCACGGCGACATCAACCGCTTCCTGGCCGGGGACCCGACGGCCGGGCAGTTCACATCGGGCTTCTTCCCGATCATGATGTTCGCGCTGCCCGCGGCGGCTCTGGCGATCACCCACGCGGCCCGCCCGGAGCGCCGCAAGGTGGTCGGCGGCATGATGCTCTCCGTCGGTCTGACCTCGTTCGTCACCGGCATCACCGAGCCGATCGAGTACTCCTTCCTGTTCATCGCGCCCGCCCTGTACGCGATCCACGCGCTCCTCACCGGCGTCTCCATGGCGGTGACCTGGGGGCTCGGCGTCAAGGACGGCTTCAGCTTCTCCGCGGGCCTGATCGACTACGTCATCAACTGGAGTCTGGCCACAAAACCTTGGTTGATCATCCCAATCGGCCTGGCTTTCGCGGTGGTTTACTACTTCTTGTTCCTTTTTGTGATCAAGAAGTTCGACCTGGCCACCCCGGGACGCGAACCGGAGGAAGTGGCGGAGGAGTTGGACAAGGAGCAGACCAAGGCATAGACCCAGGCGCGGACACGGAAGCGGAACCTCCGCGATACCCTTGGCGAGGCCCTCGGACCCCACGGTCCGGGGGCTTTTCGACGTGGATGCGCCGTTATGGCCGACCCCACAGGAATCGCGGGTTCCTTATGTCGCCTTGACCGTGTTACAACAGGTCTACACCACTGAGTGGTGTAGACCACCTGGCTGCTGTCACCCCCCCAACTGTCCCCCCCTCGGCAGCGCCCGCACATGGAGGAAGTCATGAGTACCGCCACCACCTCGGCGGCGCCCGCGAAGAAGCGGGGCTCCGGCCTGCTGCAGGGTCTGCAGAAGGTGGGTCGCAGCCTGCAGTTGCCCATCGCCGTGCTGCCCGCGGCGGGCATCCTGCTGCGCCTCGGCCAGCCGGACGTGTTCGGCGCGGACGGCCTCGGCTGGGGCAAGGTCGCCACGGTCTTCGCCAACGCCGGTGACGCCGTGTTCTCCAACATGCCGATGCTGTTCTGCATCGGTGTGGCGATCGGCTTCGCGAAGAAGGCGGACGGCTCCACGGCCCTCGCCGCGCTCGTCGGCTTCCTCGTCTACACCAACGTCCTGAAGGCGTTCCCGGTCACCGAGGAGCAGATCAAGGCCGGTGAGGACGTCGCCGCCACGTACAACGACCCCAAGGTCTTCGGCGGCATCATCATGGGCCTGATATCCGCCGTGGTCTGGCAGCGGTTCCACCGCACCAAGCTGGTGGACTGGCTCGGCTTCTTCAACGGCCGCCGTCTGGTGCCGATCATCATGGCCTTCATCGGCACCGCCCTCGGTGTCTTCTTCGGCCTGTGCTGGGGCCCGGTCGGCGACGCGATCACCAACTTCGGCGAGTGGATGACCGGCCTCGGCTCCATCGGCGCCGGCGTCTTCGGCGTCGTCAACCGCGCGCTGCTCCCGGTCGGCATGCACCAGTTCGTGAACACCGTCGCCTGGCAGGAGATCGGCTCCTTCACGGACTCCGCGGGCACCATGTGGCACGGTGACATCCAGCGCTTCATGCACGGTGACCCGACCGCGGGCCAGTTCATGTCCGGCTTCTTCCCGATCATGATGTTCGCGCTTCCGGCCGTCGCGCTCGCCATCACGCACACCGCACGCCCCGAGCGCCGCAAGGTCGTCGGCGGCATGATGATGTCCCTCGCGCTGACCTCGTTCGTCACCGGCATCACCGAGCCGATCGAGTTCGCGTTCATGTTCATCGCCCCGGCGCTGTACGTCATCCACGCGGTCCTCACGGCCGTCGCGATGACCCTCACCTGGGCGCTCGGCGTGCACCACGGCTTCACCTTCTCCGCCGGTGCGATCGACTACGTACTGAACTGGAAGTTCGCCGAGAAGCCCTGGCTGATCATCCCGATCGGCCTGGTGTTCGCGGCCGTCTACTACGTGGTCTTCCGCTTCGCGATCGTCAAGTTCAACATCCCCACCCCGGGCCGCGAGCCCGAGGAGGAGATCGAGGACCTCACCAAGGCGTGAGCCTCGCCCGAGCGGCATGACGTGGGCCCCGGAACCGTTCGGTTCCGGGGCCCACGTCGTCGTACGAGGGCGACGGCTCGGGCCCGCCGCCGGATGCCTCAGAGCTCGTACGTCACGCCCGGGGCCGCAAGCTCCGTCGGCCCTTCGAAGACCCGCCGGGCGTCCGTGAGGTTGACCTGCGGGTCCGTCCACGGCGGGATGTGGGTGAGCACCAGGCGGCGGGCGCCCGCGCGGCGGGCGGTCTCGCCGGCCTCGCGGCCGTTGAGGTGCAGCGCCGGGATGTTCTCCTTGCCGTGCGTGAACGCGGCCTCGCACAGGAACAGATCGGTGTCGGCCGCCAGTTCGTCAAGGGCCTGGCACACCCCGGTGTCCCCGGAGTACGTCAGCGCCCGGCCGCCGTGCTCGACGCGGATGCCGTACGCCTCGACGGGGTGGCACACCTTCTCCGTACGCACCGAGAAGGGACCGATCTCGAAGGCGCCGGGCTTGACCGTGTGGAAGTCGAAGACCTCGCTCATCGACGACGCGGAGGGCGTGTCGGCGTACGCCGTGGTCAGGCGCTGCTCGGTGCCCTCGGGGCCGTACACCGGGAGGGGCGCGCAGCGGCCGCCCTCGTGCCGGTAGTAGCGGGCCACGAAGTACGCGCACATGTCGATGCAGTGGTCGGCGTGCAGATGGCTGAGGAAGATCGCGTCGAGGTCGTACAGACCGATGTGGCGCTGCAGCTCGCCCAGGGCGCCGTTGCCCATGTCGAGCAGCAGCCGGAAGCCGTCGGCCTCGACGAGGTAGCTCGAGCAGGCCGAGTCCGCGGACGGAAACGACCCCGAGCAGCCGACGACGGTGAGCTTCATAGAGCTGGAACCTCCACGCTGGCGGTCGGGGGAATCGGGGGGCGTGCGGTTCGTCGAGCGTAAGGCGCGAAACCTCGCCTCGCTCCTCCGTCGCGTGCCGTTGTGGGCGAAGTCACCGGTCATGTCACTCTTCCCCCGTAGTTCCAGGGGGCGGGCGTAACCCCAGGGCCCGAGTCAGCACCGGGTCAGCACGTTCGCCCCGGCTCGGCCCGGGGCGGTCGGGCCGTGGGAGCGCCGGTACCGTCAGTGGTATGGACACGTCGTGGTGGCTCGCGCTCGCCGGTGTGGTGGTGCTCGCCTTCGTTGTCACCCTCGTCGACGGGTGGGCGCGGTCGGGGCGGCCAAAGCGGAGGTGGTCGCGGCAGATCGAGACGGCGGAGAGGGAGAGGCCGTCGCTCCCTCGGCCCCGGGCCGGGGAGATCTGGTGGGCCCGGGTGCCCTACGAGGACGGGGGCGGGGGCAAGGACCGGCCCTGCCTTGTGCTCGGTGCCCGTGGGGGGCGGGTGCGCGTCGCCAAGATCACCAGTGGGTACCGGGACGAGCGGGGCGGGGTGATCCCGTTGCCGCCCGGGAGTGTGGGGGACGCGCGGGGGCGTCCGAGTTTCCTTGAGACAGATGAGGTGCGGGAGGTGCCGGTGCGGGACTTCCGGCGCCGGGCGGGGGTCGTGGACCCCGCGCTGTGGGATCAGGTGCGGCGTCTGGCTGGGTAGCCCTGGCGGGGCCTTCCCCAGTCCCGCCCCTTCCCGTGACCAGGGGGCTGCCGCCCCCCGGACCCCCGCTTATCGCCGCTCCGCGGCTCGTCCTCAAACGCCGGACGGGCTATGGAGATAGCCCCTCCGGCGTTTGAGGAGCGGGGGTCTGGGGGCAGAGCCCCCAGTTTCGGGAAGGGGCGGGACTGGGGAGCTCCCAGTTGGGCTACGCCCACAACTGCCCCTGCACCGCCGCGATGGCCTCCTCGTCCGTCGCCGCCGTGTAGACACCCGTCGAGAGGTACTTCCAACCGCCGTCGGCGACGACGAAGACGATGTCGGCGGGCTCGCCCGCCTTGACGGCCTTGCGGCCGACGCCGATGGCGGCGTGCAGCGCGGCCCCGGTGGAGACACCGGCGAAGATCCCCTCTTCGCGCAGCAACTCGCGCGTACGCGTGACGGCGTCGGCGGAGCCGACGGAGAACCGGCTGGTGAGGACCGACTCGTCGTAGAGCTCGGGGACGAAGCCCTCGTCGAGGTTGCGCAGACCGTAGACGAGGTCGTCGTACCGGGGCTCGGCAGCCACGATCTTCACGTCGGGCTTGTGCTCACGCAGATAGCGGCCGACGCCCATGAGGGTCCCGGTGGTGCCGAGCCCGGCCACGAAGTGGGTGAGCGACGGCAGGTCGGCGAGGATCTCGGGGCCGGTGGTGGCGTAGTGGGCGCCCGCGTTGTCCGGGTTGCCGTACTGGTAGAGCATCACCCAGTCCGGGTGCTCGGCCGCCAGCTCCTTGGCCACGCGCACGGCCGTGTTGGAGCCCCCCGCCGCGGGCGACGAGATGATCTCCGCTCCCCACATCGCGAGCAGGTCGCGCCGCTCCTGGGAGGTGTTCTCCGGCATCACGCACACGATGCGGTAGCCCTTGAGCCTCGCGGCCATCGCGAGGGAGATCCCGGTATTGCCCGAGGTGGGCTCCAGGATGGTGCAACCGGGCGTCAACCGGCCGTCCTTCTCGGCCTGTTCGACCATGTGGAGGGCGGGCCGGTCCTTGACGGAACCGGTCGGATTGCGGTCCTCCAGCTTGGCCCAGATCGTCACGTCCGCCGCCGGGGAGAGCCGGGGCAGCCGGACCAGCGGGGTGTTGCCGACGGCCGCGAGCGGGGAGTCGTATCGCATCGGTGCCGGGCCTGTCAGGCCATGCCGCCGGCGACGGCCGGCAGGATCGTGACGCTGTCGCCGTCGGAGAGCTTCGTGGAGACGCCTTGCAGAAAGCGGACGTCCTCGTCGTTCAGGTAGACGTTCACGAAACGGCGCAGCGCGTTGTCCTTGTCCTTGTCGATGAGCCGGTCCTGGATGCCCGCGTGCCGGGACTCGAGGTCGGCGAAGAGCGCGGCGATGGTCTCGCCGTTGCCCTCGACGGCCTTCTCACCGCCGGTGTAGGTGCGGAGGATGGTCGGGATGCGGACCTCGATGGCCATGCGGAGGGCTCCTGTCGGGAGACGGACGGTTCGGGGTGTTCGGGGGTGGTGCCTGGCTGGGCTTGCGGTGCGCATCGTGCAGACGGTGCGCATCGTGCAGCGGTGCGGGCCGGGGGTTGCGGGCCGGGGGCCCGGCCGTGTCCCGGAGGGAGTCGGGGTGCGTGCGGCACGGGGCGTACGGCGCGCCTCGGGGCGTTGCCGCACGCGCGGTGCCGTCGCGCACGGCGGGACGGCGCGCGTCAGGGCCGACAGATGGCGCTGGCGAGACGGCACAGGTCGACGTGCAGCCGGCCGACGAGCAGAGCGCCCGGCGTCGTATCAATGCTCACGTCGTTCGAAACCATGCGGTCATCGTAACGATTCCCGGTCCGGGACCCGGAATGTGATCTCGTATGCCGGACGTGATCCGTTCGCAGGCTGGACAGCCCCCCTCACAGCCCTCTCGCTACGGGCCGCCCCCGGGGGACACGCCGCCCGGGCACCGGGCGGACACCTCCCCTAGACCCCCGGCAGATACGTCACCGTCGGCGCCCCCGTCACCGGATGCACCGACACCTCAGCCGCCACCCCGTACACCTCCGCCAGGAGCTCGGCGGTGAGGACCTCCCGAGGTGACCCGGAGGCGACGACGCGGCCTGCGTCGAGGACGTAGAGGCGGTCGCAGTAGTACGCGGCAAGGGTCAGGTCGTGCAGGGCGAGGAGGTTGGCCGTGCCGAGGTCCCGTACCAGGCCGAGGATCTCCAGTTGATAGCGGATGTCCAGGTGGTTCGTGGGCTCGTCGAGGACGAGGACGGCGGGTTCCTGCACCAGGGCCCGCGCCGTCAGGACCCGCTGCCGCTCGCCGCCGGAGAGCCGGGCGAAGGACCGCCCCGCCAGGTCCGCCGCGCCCACCCGCGCGAGGGCGCCGCGCACCAGCTCCTCGTCGGCTGCCGTGTCCGCCTCCCAGAAGCGCTTGTGCGGGGAGCGGCCCATGGCGACGATCTGGCGGACGGTGAGTTCGAAGCCCGCCTGGCCGTCCTGCGGGACCGTGGCGATCCGGCGCGCGCGGGTCTTGGCGCTCGCGCCCGCCAGGTCCGCGCCGTCGAGGAGCACCTGGCCGCCGGTGGGCGTCAGCGCCCCGTACACACAGCGGAGGAGTGTCGTCTTGCCGCTGCCGTTCGGGCCGACCAGGCCCACTGTCTCACCCGCGGAGACGGTGAGTGAGACGGCGTCGACGAGGCGACTGCCGGAGGGGGCGCGGAAGGTGAGGTCCGTGGTGCGCAGCAGGGGGGCCGTGGCCGACGGTCCGGTCGGCTGGGTCGCCGTCTCCGCGGTGCCCGGGTGGGTCACGCCGCCTCCTCCTGCCGCGACCGGTCCCTGCGCAGCAGCCACAGGAAGAACGGGCCCCCGGTGAGAGCCGTGAGCACACCCACCGGGATGTCCTGCGGTGCCGCGACCGTACGCGCGGCGAGGTCCGCGAGGACCAGGAACACCGCCCCCGTCAGCGCGGCCACCGGAAGCAGCGTTCGGTGCGCGGCCCCCACCAGCATGCGGGCCGCGTGCGGCACCATCAGGCCGACGAAGCCGATGGCCCCGCTCTGCGCGACGAGCACCCCGGTCACCAGGGAGGCCAGGGCGAAGACGCCCGCGCGGAACCGGGCCGTGTTCAGCCCGAGGACGGTGGCGCCCTCCTCGCCGACCAGGAGCAGGTCGAGGGGCCGGGCGAGCGCGAGCAGGACGCCCGTACCGATCGCAAGGACGATCAGCGGCAGCGCGAGCGTGTCCCAGCGGGCGCTGCCCAGGCCGCCGAGCGTCCAGTACAGGACCTCCTTGAGGTGGTCGGCGCGGGCCGAGACCACCAGGATCAGGCTGGTCAGCGCGGCCAGGACGTAGGAGACCGCGACGCCCGCGAGGAGCAGGCGGCTCGTGGTGAAGCCGCCGCCCGGCTCCCGGGCGAGCGTGTACACGAGGAGCAGCGCGAGGAACGCGCCCACGAAGGACGCCGCCGGGATCGTCACCGTCGTGGCCAGGCCCGCGCCCACGCCGAGCACGATCACCGAGACCGCCGCGGCCGATGCGCCCGAGGAGATGCCGAGCAGGAAGGGGTCAGCCAGGGGGTTGCGGACCAGGGCCTGGAGGGTGGTGCCGACCACGGCCAGGCCCGCGCCCACGGCTGCGCCGAGCAGGACCCTTGGGAGGCGGACGTCCAGGACGATCGTGCGGTACGGGGACGGGTCCTCGGCCTGGCCCGTGAGGATGCGGAAGACGTCCGCGGGCGGGATCTTCACCGAGCCCCACGCCAGGGCTGCGATGCCTGCGGCCGCCAGGGCGAGGAGCAGGGCGGCTATGACCGTGCCGTACGCCAGCCTGGTGCGGGGAGGTTCCCCCTCGGGTGGGGCGGCGTACCGTCGGTCGGCCTTCGGCCTCGTCCTCAAACGCCGGACGGGCTGAGTGGTCCCCGTAGCGGGCTGGGTGGTCCTCGGAGCGGGCTGAGGGGTCCCCGTAGCGGGCTGGGTGACCCCCGGAGCAGGCTGGGTGGTCCCCGGAGCAGGCTGCGTGCTCACCGGAGCGGGCCTCGCCGCGCCCGAAAGGCGAAACCCCCTCACCGCAACTGCTCCGCCAGCTTCCGCACCGCCCCCGGTGCCCGCACCCCAAGGACCACATCCGACAGCGGCAGCACGGCGAACCGCTTGTTCTTGACGGCGGGGACGTCCTTGAGGGCAGGGTCGTCGAGGAGGCGCTTCTTCTTCTGGGCGACGGTGGAGGCGCCGTAGTCGTAGATCACGATCACGTCCGGGCGGCGGTCCACGACGGTCTCCCAGGAGGCGTCGCCGAAGGACTTGTCGAGGTCGGACATGATGTTGCGGCCGCCGGCGCGCTCGATGATGTCGTTGCCGATGCCCCGGCCGCCCGCGGTGAACGCCGTCTTGTCGCCGCTGTCGTACACGAAGACCGCGGGCGGCTCGCCGTCCTTCGTGGACTCGGCGGACTTCTTCGCCGTGGCGGCCAGTTCGTCCTTGGCGTCGCGGATCCACTTCTCGGCCCGGTCACGGACGCCGAAGGTGGCGCCGACCTCGCGCACCTCGCGGTAGAGGTCGTCCATGGTGACGGACTTCTTGGCGCAGCCCTCGATGGTGAGCCGGGACTTGATGCCGGACTTGGCGAGGGCCTGGCGCGAGCGTCCTTCGCCCGCCGTGAAGGCGCTCGCGTAACCGCCGTACACGAAGTCGGGGTTGACGGACAGGAGCTTCTCGTAGGAGGGGTACTCCTTGGCGAGCACCGGGCGGGACTTGTAGGCCTTCTCGTACTTGGGGAGGATCTTGTCGTCGAGGTAGGCGGTCCCGGCGACGCGGTCCTGGAGGCCGAGCGCGAGGAGGATCTCCGTCACGTGCTGGTTCATGGTGACGGCGCGCTTCGGGGGCGCTTCGTACGTGGTCTTCTCACCGCAGTTGGTGACGGTGTACGGGAATCCGGCGGCGGACGCCCCGGCTTTCCCGGCGTCGTCGGAGCCGGAGCCGGAGTCCGACGAGGAGCATGCGGCGAGGGGGATCAGCATCGCCGCGGCGGTGAGGGCGTGCGTGAGCGGGCGGGTACGGCGCGAGAGCATGGCGGCGCGGCCTCCTCCAGGGGATTTCCGCGTCCCCTGCGTCAGGTGGGAGAGGGCGGCAGGCCAGTTCCTGGCTCACGGACCGCGCGGACGCGGGCCGGTCACAGTGGCGGGACCGCGCCGGATTCGCACCGGCTTCCTGGGTCCTGCCGCCTCAAAGGTCATGCTCAGTATGCCGGTACGACCCGGACCTCCTCCTCGGTGACCTCACCCTCGACGATCCGGAACGAGCGGAACTGGAAGGGGCCCGCGTCGTCGGTGTCCGCGGTGGAGACCAGGACGTAGTGCGCGCCGGGCTCGTTGGCGTACGAGATGTCGGTGCGGGAGGGGTAGGCCTCGGTCGCGGTGTGCGAGTGGTAGATGACCACCGGGTCCTCGTCGCGGTCGTCGAGGTCGCGGTACAGCTTGAGCAGATCGGCGGAGTCGAACTCGTAGAACGTGGGCGAGCGGGCCGCGTTCAGCATCGGGACGAACCGCTCCGGGCGGTCGGTGCCCGCGGGGCCCGCGACGACGCCGCAGGCCTCGTCGGGGTGGTCCTTGCGCGCGTGCGCGACGATCTGGTCGTGGAGGGCCTGGGTGATGGTCAGCATGTCGGCCAGGATAAGCAGCAGGGCGGCCCCGTACCGAAGTGTGGTACGGGGCCGCCCGCATGCTGGACGTACGGAGCTCGACGCCGAGGTCAGTCCTTGCTGAGCTTCGCGCCGGTCTCGGCCGCGGGGCCGCCGTGCTCGCGCTTCTTGAAGGCGGCGGCGTCCGGGTTGCGGCTCTTCAGGACCAGGTAGGACACGCACAGGATGGCGGCCCAGATCGGGGCGCAGTACAGCGAGATCCTGGCGTCCTTGTCGATGCCCATCATCACGATGACCATGCCGATGAAGGCGAGCGCGAACCAACTGGTGTACGGGGCACCCGGCGCGCGGAAGCTGGACTGCGGCAGGATGCCGCGGTCGGCCTTGCGGCGGTAGTTGATCTGGGACACCAGGATCATGATCCAGGCCCACATGCCGGAGATGGTGGCGAAGGAGACGACGTAGTTGAACGCCTCACCCGGCCACTGGTAGTTGATCCACACGCCGACGAGCATCAGGGCGGCGGAGGCGGTGGTGCCGACGAGCGGCAGGCCGTTCTTGGTGAGCTTGGTGAAGAACTTCGGGCCCTGGCCGTTGAGCGCGAGGTCGCGCAGCATACGGCCGGTGGAGTACATGCCCGAGTTGCAGGAGGAGAGCGCGGCCGTCAGGACCACGAAGTTCACGATGGCGGCGCCGACACCGAGGCCCATCTGCTCGAAGGCGGCGACGAACGGGGAGACGCCCGGCTGGAAGTGCGTCCACGGCACGACCGAAAGGATCATGATGAGGGCGCCGACGTAGAAGACGGCGATGCGCCACGGCACGGTGTTGATCGCCTTGGGCAGGGTCTTCTTCGGGTCCTTGGACTCGCCCGCGGTGACGCCGACCAGCTCGACGGCGAGGAAGGCGAACATCACGATCTGCAGGGTCATCAGCGTGTTGCCGATGCCGTTGGGGAAGAAGCCGCCGTTGTCCCACAGGTGCGAGACGGTGGCGGTGTCACCGGCGTCGGAGAAGCCGATGGTGAGGATGCCGGCACAGATGAGGATCATGCCGATGATGGCGGTGACCTTGACCATGGAGAACCAGAACTCGAGCTCGCCGAAGAGCTTCACGGAGATCAGGTTGGCGCCGTACAGGATGACGGTGAAGATCAGGGCGTAGGCCCATTGCGGGACCGAGCCATGGGTCCAGTACTGCATGTACTGGGCCGCCGCGGTGACTTCCGTGATGCCGGTGACGACCCAGAAGAGCCAGTACGTCCAGCCGGTCACGAACCCGAAGAAGGGGCCGACGAACTCGCGGGCGTACTCCGAGAACGAACCCGAGACGGGGCGGTACATCAAGAGCTCGCCGAGCGCGCGCATGATGAAGAAGATGACGAGACCCGCGATCGCGTACGCGAGGATGAGGCTCGGGCCCGCCTTGTGGATGGCTTTGCCCGCGCCGAGGAACAGGCCGGTGCCGATGGCACCGCCGATCGCGATCATCTGGATCTGCCGGGCTCCGAGCCCGCGCTGATAGCCCTCGCTGTCGCCGGCCCCGCCGGCGCCCGCGGCACCATTGCCGCCGTGCTCGTCGTGGTGCTCTTCGACCTGCACTGAGGTCATGGTGACGCCTTTCTCCATGCTGATCCGCGCCGCGAACTGCGGTTTCGCCGCGGACCAGGTCCTGATCCCCCCGGATGGTGATGGAGTGCCGCCGACGGTCTGCCGGTCCCTGGCGCCCCCGGTGACATGGGTGGCGTCACCGAGCGGTCGTGAAGATTTATCACGGCCGCCACAGTGATCGAATGAGCCTTATGTGGCACACACCACAGGAAGAAGCGGACAAAGTTCCCTCGACGCCACGAACCAGGACAACGAGGTGACAGGATCGTTATGCGGATTTGAGCACCCGTTGAGCGGACGTGCATGATCTTCAAAAAGGCGTCACACGCCGGTCAGGAAACCGTCACGGCAGCAGCGTCTCGACGAGTGTCTCCTGGAGGCCGCCGAGCCACAGATAGGCCATCACCATGGGCTTGCGCGGGTCGGTGTCCGGCAGCCGGTAGAGGATGTCCGTGTCCTCCTCGTCCGTGACGTCGAGCCGGGCGCCGATCGCGAGGCGCAGATCGTTGAGCGAGCCGAGCCAGGACCGCGAATCGTCGGCGGACAGCTTCAGGACGGCACCGCCCTCGCCCGCCACCGTGAGCGCGTCCAGGGAGCGGATCACGGTGAGCGCGTCGTCCCGCTTGCGGGCCCGCAGATCGTTCTCCGTGAACCGCCGGAACTCGGCGGAGTAGGCGCGCAGCTCGTCGGCCCTCTCCAGGGAGCCCTCGCTGCCGGGACCGCCGTACGCGTCCGGGAGCAGGCGCTTCAGGACCGGGTCGGCGGGCGGCTCGCTCGGTCCTTCCGCGAACAGCTCCGCGAGCGGATCGCCGTCGTCGCCCGCGGGCTCCTCGCCCGGGCCGATCAGCTCCAGGAGCTGCACGGCGAGCGAGCGGATGATCGAGATCTCGACCTCGTCGAGCGCGACGGCGGCGCCGCCCCCCGGGATCGGTTCGAAGTGTCCTGGCATCAGTCGCGTCGCTACTTCCGGTCCTGCTGGAGCGTTGCCCACAGCCCGTATCCGTGCATCGCCTGCACGTCGCGTTCCATCTCCTCGCGGCTGCCGCTGGAGACGACCGCCCGGCCCTTGTGGTGCACGTCCATCATCAGCTTGGTGGCCTTCTCCTTCGAGTACCCGAAGTACGACTGGAAGACATAGGTCACGTAGCTCATGAGGTTGACCGGGTCGTTGTGCACGAGCGTGATCCACGGCACGTCCGGCTCGGGGACCGCGAAGGTCTGTTCTTCCGCGTCCGGGCGGGTGATCTCTACGGGAGCAGCGCTACTCACCTGCCCCATGCTGCCACCCGGAGGGGCCCACCGCACAAACGGACCCCTGAAATCGTCAGAGTGACGAGATGCGGGGTAGCATTCTTGACATGAACTTTGGGGAGCAGCATGACTTGGGGCTGCCGGTGGACGTCCCCTCCACCGCGCTCTTCACGGATCACTACGAGTTGACGATGCTCCAGGGCGCGCTGAGCTCCGGCACCGCCGACCGGCGCTCGGTCTTCGAGGTCTTCACCCGCAGACTGCCCGAGGGCCGCCGCTACGGCGTGGTGGCCGGCACCGGGCGGGTTCTGGACGCGGTCGAGAACTTCCGCTTCGACTCCGGTGTCCTCGACTTTCTGCGCGAGCGCGGCGTGGTGGACGCCCGGACGCTCGAATGGCTCGCCTCGTACCGCTTCGGCGGGGACATCTGGGGCTACCCCGAGGGCGAGGTGTACTTCCCCGGCTCGCCGATCCTCAGGGTCGAGGGCAGCTTCGCGGAGTGCGTGCTCCTGGAGACCGTGATCCTGTCGATCCTCAACCACGACTCGGCCATCGCGGCCGCCGCGTCCCGGATGGCCTCCGCCGCGGGCGGGCGGCCGCTGATCGAGATGGGCGCCCGCCGCACCCACGAGCTCGCGGCGGTCGCGGCGTCCCGGGCCGCGTACGTCGGCGGCTTCACCACCACCTCCAACCTGGCGTCCGGGTTCCGCTACGGCATCCCGACCGTCGGCACCTCCGCGCACTCCTTCACGCTGGTGCACGACAGCGAGCGGGACGCCTTCCGCGCCCAGGTGGACGCGCTCGGCCGCGGCACCACCCTCCTCGTCGACACCTACGACGTCACCGAGGCCGTCCGCATGGCCGTGGAGATCGCCGGGCCCGAGCTCGGCGCCGTCCGCATCGACTCCGGCGACCTGCTGCTCGTGGCGCACCGGGTGCGCAAGGAACTGGACGAGCTCGGCGCGACCGGCACCAGGATCGTGGTCACATCCGACCTGGACGAGTACGCGATCGCCTCCCTCGCGGCGGCGCCCGTGGACGCCTACGGCGTGGGCACCCAACTGGTCACGGGGTCCGGGCACCCCACCGCCTCCATGGTCTACAAGCTGGTCGCCCGCGCCCGCTCCGCCGACCCGAAGGCCCCGCTCGAACCCGTCGCCAAGAAGTCGCTCGGCGGGAAGTCCTCGCACGGCGGCCGCAAGTGGGCGGCGCGGCGCACGGACGCGGACGGGTTCGCGGAGGCCGAGGTCGTCGGCACCGGTCCGGTACCCGCCGCGCTCGCCGAGAGCCTGCTCCAGGTCGAGCTGGTCAAGGGCGGCGACGTCATCGCCCGCGAGCCCCTCGACACGGTGCGGGAGCGGCACGCGGCGGCCCGTGGCCTGCTGCCCCTGTCCGCCACCCAGCTCTCCCGCGGCGACGCGGTCATCCCCACGGAGTACCTGTGAGCGGAGGAGTGCCAGGGAGCGTGCGAGTTCCCGGGAGCGTGGGAGTTCCCGGGAGCGTGGGAGTTCCCGGGAGCGTGGGAGTGCCTGTGGCCGTGGGAGCACCCGCGACTCCATACGTGTCACCGCGTGTGACCGCCTGTGCCTACCCGTGAGTACCCGCCGTGAACGCGTGCGCCCCGCCACGCCCTCTCCCGCTGCGGTCGTGAAGTCTCTACGCTCGGTTCATCCAGCTAGCTAAGGAAACCCGCCATGCGTCGCGCCCTGATCGTCGTAGATGTACAGAACGACTTCTGCGAAGGGGGCAGCCTGGCGGTCCCGGGCGGCGCGGACGTGGCCGCCGCCATCACCGAACTCATTGGCCAGGCATCGGTCGCCTACCGCCATGTCGTGGCCACCCGCGACCACCACATCGACCCCGGCGACCACTTCTCCGACCACCCCGACTTCGTCGACTCCTGGCCGCCGCACTGCGTGGCGGGCACGGAGGGCGTCGGCTTCCACCCGAACTTCGCGCCCGCCGTGGCGTCCGGGGCGGTCGACGCCGTCTTCGACAAGGGCGCTCGCTCCGCCGCCTACAGCGGTTTCGAGGGCGTCGACGAGAACGGGCTCTCGCCTGCCGTGTGGCTGCGGGAGCGGCAGGTGCGGGAGGTCGACGTGGTGGGGATCGCCACGGACCACTGTGTGCGGGCGACCGCGCTCGACGCGGTGCGCGCGGGCTTCCGTACGCACGTACTGCTCCCTCCAGGTCACCGGCAAGCCGCTCCTCCAGGTCACCGGCAAGCCGCTCCTCCAGGTCACCGGCAAGCCGCTCCTCCAGGTCACCGGCAAGCCGGTCCTCCAGGTCACCGGCAAGCCGGTCCTCCAGGTCACCGGCGAGTCGGTCCTCCAGCCCTTCGCGCGCCCGCCTTCACCCGCACAGCCGCATTGGCCCACCTGGCCCTGTGCGAAAGAACGACTTCTTCTTCCTGCCGTGCGCTAAACACCTGTCCGGCGTTTGAACGTATGTGTCTGCCGAGGCCTTCTCGAACGCCAGCCCCAAAGGTGATGCCATGCTGCGCTCTGTCCTGTCCGGCCGTATCCCCGGCTCCCGGCGCGCTCACGCCGCGAACACCCGCCGCTTCCGTTCCAGAGTGACGGTCGGTGCCGCGCTCACGGCCATGGCGTGCGCCTCGGTCGCGGCCTCGCCCTGGCCGCCCGTACCCCCGGCGGTGGAACCGGGGTCGAAGGGTGCGCCCGGCGGCGGCTTCCCGATGCGGATCATCGCCTACGTGGCGAGCAGCGGTACCGGAACCGCCCACTCCTTCGACGTCCGCCTGGAGCGGCGCGTCACGTCCACGGAGGTCGGCAACGGCCCCACCGGTGTGGGCGCGGCCCCCGACGGCGCCACCGTGTACGTGGCGAACGGCCCGTCCAACACCGTCTCCTTCATCGAGACCACCCACCACAAGGTCGTGGCGACCGTCCCCGTCGGCTCGTACCCGTTCTCGGCAACCCCGAGCCGTGACGGGGACCGGATCTACACCGCGAACTGGGGCAGCGACACCGTGTCGGTCATCGACGCCGCCACCCGCAGGGTCACCGCGACCACCCCCGTGGGGGAACTCCCGCACAGCGTGGCCACCCTGCCCGGCGACATCACCTACGTCAGCAACAGCGGCACCAACGATGTCACCGTGCTGTCCAAGGAGAACCGCCCGGTGGCCCGCATCCCGGTGGGTGACTTCCCCAGCGGGATCACCGGCACCGTGAAGGGTGACAGGGTCTACGTCGCCAATACGGGCTCCGGCACCATCTCGGTCATCGACACCGGCACCCGTAAGGTGGCCGCCACCTGGGCGGTCGGCAAGGGTCCGCTGGGCCTCGGGGTCAGCCCCGACGGGCTTCGCCTGTACGCCGCCGACTCCGGGGACGACACACTCCTGATCATCGACACCTCGACCGGCCGGGTCATCGGCCGGGTGCCCGTGGGCAAGACGCCCCAGGGCCTCGCGCTCAGCCCGGGCGGCAACCGGGTCTGGGTCACCAACGAGGGCTCCGACACCGTCTCGGTGGTCAGCCCGACGACACAGAAGGTACGGGCGACCCTGCCCGCGGGGAACCAGCCCGGGGGGGGGGGGGGGGGGGGGGGGGGGGGGGGGGCCGCGGACCGCGGCAGGTGCCCTACGCGGCGGCGCGCCGCCCGAGCAGCGCCCGGATCGGATGCCACAGCTCTCCGGTCACGGTGGCCTCCGTGCGCCATATGAGACCGTCCGGGTGGTGCAACACCGCCGTGACCTCGTCCGGTGTGGGCGGGCGTGCGTTGCCGCGCAGATAGACCGCCCGGAGACCGAGGTTGCGCAGCCTGGTCAGGGCCCGCGCCCGGTTCACCGCGTGCACGAGCACACGGACCTTCTCGGTGCCGTCCGGCGGTGGTCCCGGCAGGGTCAGCGCCACCACCACGGTGCCGTTCGGCAGCTTGCAGAAACCTCCTGCGGCCATGCTGTGTCACACCCCCGTGAGACGTCGTGTCAATAAGAGAACCACAGGACGCACCTAAACACGATCGGCCGCCGCCCGCTAGAGGGCGACGGCCGATCGGCTGGACACAGGCCTATGACCTGCGATGACGCAAATTACTTCGAGGAGCGTCCCACCTCGACCGTGATCGTCGAGCCATCCTTCGGCTGCTTGACGATCTTGATCCGAGTGTTGGTGTCAGTGACCTTGACACTTCCCGTGGGGTTCTCCGCGTACCAGTAGGTGCCCTTGCGGTCGTCGAAGACCGGGACGCCCTTCTTGGACTTGATCTTGAGCGCCACGTCCGCGTTGTGCAGCGTGAACGCGTCCGTCGCGTACTTCGAGAAGGGCGCGTCGAACGGCTGGATCTTGTTCCGCAGGAGCGTGCCGTCCTTCCACTTCATCGGCTTGGCGTGGGCGTCGACCGGCAGGATCAGACCCTTGCCGGGGTGCTGGCTGACGTTGTTGTCCTTCTGGGAGGTGTCCCACTGCCAGATCATCAGGCCGGTCTGGTAGGGGTAGTGCTCGACCCAGTCGGGACGCGACGCGGAGAAGCCGAAGTTGTACGGACCCTTCTCCAGCGTCTTGTCGTACGACACGTACTGGCGGTTCTCCGCGAGGTAGTACTGGTCGTACTTCTTGGTGAAGGACTCTCCGATGCGCGAGAAGCCCTTCGTCCGCCAGCCGTTGTCGTCGCCCTCGGCGCCGTCCTCGAACAGCTTGGCGCCGTCCGCGGTCACCGTGAGGGCGTCGGCGGCGAAGCCCTTGCCCGCGGTGCCGCCGTCGGTGGCGTAGCGGAAGCGGAGGTCGATCTTCTTGCCGGCGTAGGCGTCCAGCGGGAAGACCAGGCTCTGGTACTTCGTCGAGACGCCGGTCAGGGCCGGCTTGTCGCCCGCGTCACGGGTGATCTGCTTGCCGTCGGCCTTGCCGTCGACGGGCGTCCAGTTGGCGCCGCCGTCGGTGGACACCTCGGTGTAGAGGTAGTCGTAGTTGGCCTCGATGTCCCACCAGCCCTTGAGGGAGAGCTCGGCCTTGGACTTGCCGGTGAGGTCCACGGAGCGGGTGAGGGTGTTCTTCAGGTCGTCACCCTGGTCGCTCCACCACTGCTTGGAGCCCGCGGCGGGCTTCACGATCGTGGTGGTGACCGCCTTCTTGGGCAGGTCGACGAGGAGCGCCTGGCGGTGCCGGGTGTTGTACTCCGCCACGCCGAGCTTGTGCTCGGAGGTCGTCGCGGCCTTGGCCTTGGCGTAGTCGAGCCAGCCCAACTGGAACTTGTCCCAGGCGGTCATGTCGCCGGGCAGGTCACCGATGGCGTTCTTGGCGGTGCCGAGCCAGGAGCCCGCCGACATCAGCGACCAGAAGCCGACCGAGTTCTCGGCCTGGCCCGTGGTGTCGTACAGGTCGGGCAGGCCCAGGTCGTGGCCGTACTCGTGGGCGAAGACACCGAGGCCGCCGTTCTCCGGCTGCATCGTGTAGTCGCCGACCCAGATGCCCGAGTCGCCGATCTGGGTGCCGCCGGACTTGTTGTCCGCCGGACCGGTCTTGCCCGCGTCGTTGCCGTACGCGTACCAGCGGTGCGCCCACAGGGCGTTCTCGCCCTCGGCGCCGCCGCCCGCGGACTCGTCCTCGCCCGCGTGCACGATCTGGAAGTGGTCGATGTACCCGTCGGGCTCGTTGAAGTCGCCGTCGCCGTCGAAGTCGTAGCGGTCCCACAGGTCGTACTTGGCGAGGTCCGCCTTGATCTGCGCGTCCGTGCGGCCCTTGGCCTTCTGGTCCTTGACCCAGGCCGTCGTGCCGTCGCGCACCGCGTCCCACACGTTGGCGCAGTTGGAGTCGCCGCAGTAGTTGGAGCCGTATCGGGCCTCGTTGTAGTCGACCTTGACCCAGTCGGAGACCGTGCCGTCGACCGAGTAGCGGCCGGAGGAGGTCTTCTCGTAGTAGGTCTTCAGCGAGTGCTTGGGCTTGCCCTTGCTGTCCTTGCCCTTGCCGAAGTACAGGTCCTTGAAGTGCTTCTGGTTGTAGTCCGCCTGCCAGGCCGTGCTGTTGTCCTTCGCACGGTCCGGCTTGGCTATCTTGTTGTGCGCGGGACCCGGCTCGCCGCCGTACTTCTTGACCGGCTGCTCGGGCCCGTCGGGACCGTCCGGGTCGTACATGGTGGTGTCGTCCACCTTGTTCCCGAACTCGACCAGGATCGTGAAGATCTTGTCGGTCTTCTCCCGGCCCAGCTCGACGTACTTCTTGTCGTCGAGCTTCACGACGTTGGACCCGTCGCGCTTCTGAACCTTGGCGTCACCCGCGACGACCTGTTCAAGGGCGGCCTTGCGATGCTGCGCCTGCTGCTTGCTGAACGGCCCCTCGAGGTCGTGGTCGACATGGGTCTTGGCGTCCGCCGGATCGCGGCGGTCGATGGCGGGCGCCTTGTCCGACGCGGACGCCCTGGCGGCGCTCCCGCCGTCGTCGGCAGCCGCCACTCCGTACGCCGAGAACGTCGCGGTCGCCGCCGCGAGAGCCACCGCAGCCGCGGCCGCTCGATACGTCCGTCTCTTGACTGTCACTTGATGCTGTCCTCCCCCGCGCCCGCGTTCACGGACCGAAACTTCCCGGTCGGAGAGAGGTCCGCGCGCGATATGCGCGTCACAAGTGACGACATTCGACCGGAGAGAACGAAGAAAAGACAGACCTTGACTTGAACAGGCCAAGTGCCCTATGCGCGCTCGCGTGTCCGATATCCGGACTCCGTCCACCGCCACCCGGCAGCGCACCCGGGTCGGACGGCGTCCCCACAACAGGCGCGCCGCGCCGTCCAGTTGGCGGGACGCGTGAATCGGTGCGCCCCCTGTGCTCCGGCACCGTGCGTTAGGTCACGCTTACCGCTCGTTCCCGTCGGGCATGCAGGCGAATAGAGTCAATTCGACGGTGCGCACGGGTACTCGGCGAGGCTTCCAAGTCGGCACCTTTGAGCACCCTTTGATTCTTATACGTCCACTTCGTCTGGATCTCTCCCCCGCACCGCTGTCCCGAGGACGGATCACGCCATGTCTCGCCCCATGCCTCGTCCGACCGTCGCACAGCTCACCTACGGTTCCGTGACCGTCGTCTGTAGCGCTCTCGCCATGCTGTTGCTCTCCCAGGCGAGTTCGACGCCGGGTATCGCGGTCATAACCTTCGCCGCGCTCGGCCTCGGGCTGCTCGTGGCGCTGACGGTACCCCTGCCCCAACGGGCTCCGGAGCCGGTCGCGGAGCCCGCGGCCAAGGCCCCGGAGGATCAAATTCCGGTACAGCGCACCGTGCTCACCCCCGACCCCGCCACCCACCAGACCCACCCGTCCCGCCCGGCCCACCCCGTACGCGAACCGGCGGGTCCGTGACGCCGTCCGTGCCTTGCACGTGACGGCCGCCACGAACCCGCCGTACGCCGTACCGCCCGGCGCCGCCGCAGCGCCGGGCCGTACGCGTGCCCGCACCCCGGCCCGTGCCGCGCCCGGGTTTCCGCACCGTCCGCGCGGGCTCACCGCACGCTGACCACCACGGTCTTGGCGGCCTTGTCGTGCAGGCCCTGCTTGTACGGCTTGTCGAAGAAGCTCCAGCCGCCGCAGATCGCCGTCCAGATGCACGCGCAGCAGAACGCGAACGGCAGCCACAGGACCGCGGAGCGCACGAGCGCCGTCTGCAGGGTGGGCGTCGCACCGTCGTTGAGGTTCGCGACCCGCAGCCCCATCCACTTCTTGCCCAGTGTCTGGCCGGTCCTGGAGATGAAGTAGCTGTCGTACGCCATGTAGAGCACCGCGGCCAGCAGCGACTGGCCGAACGACTTACCGGCCTCGACCTCGTCCGGGTCGAGGTCGTACTCGTTCGTCCCGAACAGCAGCGTCAGGAGCCAGACGACGATGCCGACGAGCAGCATGTCGATGATGCGGGCGAGGACGCGTTTGCCGCTGTCCGCTAGCGGGGGCATGCCGGCGAGGGGGTCCTGGCCGCCGTATCCGCCCCCGTAGGGGTCGCCTCCGTACGGGCTTCCTCCGCCCGGGGGTGGGGTGTCTCCCGGCGGTGGGGCGCCTCCCGGGGGTGGGGCGCCTCCCGGCGGTGGGGGCGGTTGCTTCCGGAAGGGGTCGTTGTCCTCGGGGTCCGGGGGGTTGGGGTATTGCGGCGGGTCGGTACTCATGAGGTGAGTGGATCGCGGACCGGGGGGTGCCGCATCCGACGGACGGCTGTCCGGGTTACCTCCCCGTCGGCCGGGGTGGACGTCGATCGCCCCCGGGGCTCGTCCTCAATCGCCGGACGGGCTTGATATCACCACCGGACGGGCTCGATACCACCGCCAATCGGGGTGGACGCCCATCGCCCTCCGGGCTCGTCCTCAAACGCCGGACAGGCTCGATATCACCACCGGACGGACTCGATACCACCGCCAGCCGGGGTAGACGTCGATCGCCCTCCGGGCTCGTCCTCAAACGCCGGACAGGCTTGATATCACCACCGGACGGGCTCGATATCACCACCCGACAGGCTCGATACCACCACCAGCCGGGGTGGACGCCCATCGCCCTCCGGGCTCGTCCTCAAACGCCGGACGGGCTTGGTATCTCCACCGGACGGGCTCGATATCACCGCCGGTCGGGCTCGATATCACCGCCGGTCGGGCTCGATATCACCGCCGGTCGGGCTCGATATCACCGCCGGTCGGTTTGCGGCGAGCGTCACAGATCGCCGATCAACCCGCCACGAAGGTGTTCGCCGCCTTGTCGTGCCAGCACTGGCGCCACGGGCGGTCGAACACGCACCACACCATGCCGACGAGCCCGATCACCAGTACGCCCGGCACGCTGTACACGAGCCACCGCCGCAGTGCCGCGCCGAACGACGGCGCCGCGTGCTCCTCGATGTCCCGGACCTCGATCCCGCACACCCTCTTGCCTAGGGTGCGGCCCCACTTGGCCGTGGGCAGCGCCTCGTACAGGACGCCGAAGAGTAGCAGCACCCCGAGCACGGTCCCCAGGTAGCCGGCCGTGGTCCCGTCGAGCAGCCACACCGTGACCTTCTCGCCCGACAGCTTCGCCGCGTCGATCTTGCTGTCGATGTGGTCCGCCGCGCGCATGCCGAGCGGCAGTGCCGCGCCCGCGGTGACGGCGGCCAGGACGACCGTGTCGATGAGCCGGGCCGCGAACCGCTTGCCGAGCGCCGCGGGCCGCGCCGACGCCTGGGCCTGCACCACCGCCGCGAAGGGGTCGGCGGCCACCGGCTTCCACGGCAGCACCGGGCCCTCGGCCTGCGGTGCCGAGAGCCCCTGTGCGGACGCCTGCTGCCCGGACGCCTGCTGCCCGGACGCCTGGGCGAGCTGGTGCACCTGCTGCGCCCAGGACGCCGCACCGCCCCCGGGACCCGACGTCACCGGGGAGTCGGCCGCACCGGGGGCACCAGCGGCACCGCCTTGTCCCGCGGGCGGCCCCGCCTGCGGGGGGACGGACTGCGGGGTCGCGGACTGCGCGGACGCGGCCTGAGCGGACGCGGCCTGCGCGGGCCCGGATTGCTGCGGCGCGGGCCGTGGAGGCACGGCCTGCTGAGGGCCCGCCTGGGGTCCCGCGGCCTGCGCCGCCGCGGGGGCACCCGTGCTCGCGGCAGCCGCGCCCGCGGCGCCCGTACCGGAAGCAGCCACCGACGGGGTGGACTTGGGCCGCACGGCCCGGATCGACATCGTGCCGTCCGTGCCGCCGTCCGCGCCCGGTGTCCCGGACCCCGCGGGCTTCACCGGGCCCGTCGGCCTGCGGAAGGTCACCGTGCCCTCGCCGCTGGTGGGCTTCGGTACGCCGGGCTTGACGGCGCGGATCGTCACCGTGCCGGGGCCGTCGGCCTCCGTACGGTCGTGCCGGTCCTGGCGGTCACCGGACGCCGGAGCCTGCGCCGGTTGCTCCGGCTCCTGCCGCGCCCCGGGCTGCTGCTGCGCCGGTACGCGCGGCGCGCCGCCCTCGGCCGCGCCCGCCGTACCCCCGCCGTCCGCTGCCGCCGCGCCGGGCGCCGACCCAGCACCGGGCACCCGGGGGTCCGGTCGTCCCGGCGAGCCCCACGACACCCGCTGGTCCTGCTCGCCGCCGAGACCGGTCTGCCGGGCCGAGTCCGCAAGCCAGGCCGTCGCGGGCTCGGGCCTGCTCCCGTGCTGCGCGTCCCCGGGGTCCCCGGGGACGGCCACGCTGTACTCGCCCGTCGCCGGTCCTGTCGTCTGCGTCACCCCGCCCGGCTCCTCGTCGAAGAACACCGGTCCCGTCTCCTCCGCCGCCGTGGGCACCCCGTGCGCCTGCTGCGGGGACGCCGGCTGCGGGGGCGCGGGCAGCGGTTCACCGTCGGACGGCGCGGGCCGGCTCGTTCCCGGCACCCAGGACGCACCGTTCCAGTACCGGACATATCCCGGAATGGACGGATCGGGGTAGTAGCCTTCGCGGGGCCTGTCGTCGCCGGGGGCCGGGGTTGGGGCGCTCATGTCCGTCGTCCCGTATCTGCTCGGGGGTCTTGTGGGGCTCCACATCTATCAGACCCGCGTGTTCCGTCGGGCGGCTCCCGCCGCTCCGCCCCCTTCCGTGCACGGTTCCTCCCCGTCACGCCCGGCCGTCCGGCACCCGGTGTCGAAAAAACTTCCCGAACTCGCGTAATGCCCGGCGGTCCAGGCGCTCTCACTCACTGCGGGCCCGGCCACGGGCCCGGTACAGCGAGAAGGGAAGCGCACCCGACATGCACACCGTGGTGGAACGCGAGCTTGAGCTCAAACTCGTCCTCTCGCCGGAACGGGCGATCCCCGTTCCGGCCCGACTCACCTACAGGACCGACGACCCCTACGCCGTCCACATCGCCTTCCACATCGGCTCCGAGTCCCCGGTGAACTGGACGTTCGCCCGGGAACTCCTGGTGGAGGGGGTGTTCAGGCCCTGCGGCCACGGCGATGTGCGGGTGTGGCCGACGAAGGTCGACGGCCGGTCCGTGGTCCTGATGGCACTCAGCTCACCGGACGGCGACGCCCTCCTGGAGGCCCCGGCGCCCGCCGTGTCGGCCTGGCTGGAGCGCACCCTGCGGGTGGTCCCTCCGGGCTCTGAGGCCGAGCGGCTCGGCATCGACGACGGCCTCGCCGAGCTGCTCGCCCCCACCACCGGCCGCGCCGACGAGCTGTGGCTGCGCGACCCGTGGCCCTCGGACGAGTCCAAGGACGGTGAGTGAGTACCCGGCCGTGCCGGGTCAGAAGAGCTTGCCGGGGTTGAGGAGGTGGTGCGGGTCGAACGCGGCCTTGACGGCGCGCTGCATCTCCACGCCCACCGGCCCCAGCTCACGCGCGAGCCACTCCTTCTTCAGGACGCCGACGCCGTGTTCACCGGTGATGGTGCCGCCGAGTTCGAGGCCGAGCGCCATGATCTCGTCGAAGGACTCGCGGGCGCGCCGCGACTCGTCGGGGTCCGCCGCGTCGAAGCAGACGGTGGGGTGGGTGTTGCCGTCGCCCGCGTGCGCGCAGACCCCGATCGTCAGGCCGTACTTGTCGGCGACGCGCTCGACGCCTTCGAGCATGTCGCCGAGGCGTGAGCGCGGCACGCACACGTCGTCGATCATCGTCGTGCCCTTGACCGCTTCGAGGGCGGTGAGGGAGAGCCGCCGTGCCTGCAGAAGGAGTTCGGACTCGGCCGCGTCCTCCGCCGGAACGACCTGGGTCGCGCCCGCCGCCTCGCACAGGGCGCCGACGGCGGCGAGGTCGGCGGCCGGGTCGGGGGTGTCGAAGGCGGCGAGGAGCAGGGCCTCGGTGGTCTCGGGCAGGCCCATGTGGGCAAGGGCGTTGACGGCCCGGACGGTCGTACGGTCCATCAGCTCAAGGAGCGAGGGCACATGCCCGGCCGCCATGATCCGGCAGACGGCGTCGCAGGCCGCGGCCGCGGAACCGAACTCGGCCGCGAGGACCAGTTGCCGGGGCGGCTGGGGCTTCAGCGCGAGGACGGCGCGCACGACGACGCCGAGGCTGCCCTCCGAGCCGACGAAGAGACGCGTCAGATCGTATCCGGCGACGCCCTTGGCGGTGCGCCTGCCGGTGCGAAGGAGACGTCCGTCGGCGAGGACGACGTCGAGTCCGATGACGTACTCGGCCGTCACCCCGTACTTCACACAGCACAGGCCGCCGGAGGCCGTGCCGATGTTGCCGCCGATGGTGCACATCTCCCAGCTCGACGGGTCCGGCGGGTAGGTCAGGCCGTGCTCGCCGACCGCGCGCGAGAGCGTGGCGTTGATGACGCCGGGCTCGACGACGGCGATCCGGTCGACGGGGCTGATCTCCAGGATGCGGTCCATCTTGACGAGCGACAGGACGACGCAGCCCTCGGTGGCGTTCGCCGCCCCGGACAGGCCCGTGCGCGCGCCCTGCGGGACGACGGGGACACGCAGGGCGGTGGCCGTGCGCAGCACGTGCTGGACCTGCTCGACGGTGCGCGGCAGCACGACGACGGCCGGGGTGCCCGCTTCGCAGAAGCTCGCCATGTCGTGTGCGTACGACGAGGTGACGTCGGGGTCGGTGAGGACGGCGTCCGCGGGGAGGCCCGCGCGCAGCCGTTCGATCAGACCGGGTCCACCGGCGCGGGTGTCGGGGGCGCCGAGGGCGTCGGGCGTGCTGTGCGTGCCACTGCTCATGATCACAGCCTCGCACTCGGGGCCATCGGTGTGAACCCGTGTGCGACGCCGTTCGTGTGCCGGGATGTGCTCTTCGTATTGACGCACAGTGAACGCCATGGAGACCGAGGAGACCCCGCAGGACGCATCCGCCGCGCCGCCCCCGCCAGGACCGTCGGACAGGCGGGCCGTGCTGAGTTCGGACGTACGGATCCCCCGGCACTCGCGGACCTCGCGGGGCCCGGGGGGTTCGCGGAGGTCCCGGGCGGCCCTTCCGGGTCTGCCAGGACCGCTCCGCTCCCCCGCCCTGCGGGGTGCCGTCGTCGGCACGCTGGTGGGCTGTGCCGTGCTCGGCGGTGTCCTGCTGGCCCAGGGGCGAGGTGAGGACGCGAAGCCGCCCGCGCTCGGTCCCTCCGGGCGGGCGATGGCGGCGGTGGGGGCGGGGACACCGGCCGCGCTCTCCGACCTCGCGGTGCTCATCGGTGAGCGCGAGGCCCATCTGCGGGCCTATCCCGGGGACGACGAGTCATGGTCGGTGCTCGGCTCCGCCTATGTGGAGCGGGGCCTCAGGACCGCCGACTCCGGGTACTACCCGAAGGCCGAGCACGCGCTGCGTACGTCACTGAAGGCGCGGCCCGAGGGCAATGTGCAGGCCCTCACCGGCCTGGCCGCGCTCGGCAACGCCCGGCACGACTTCAGGGCCGCGAAGAAGTGGGGCGAGCAGGCGGTGCGGCTCGCCCCGAGGCGGTGGACGGCGCACGCGGCCCTCCTCGACGCCTACCGGGGGCTCGGGGACACCAAGGGCGTCGCGCGCGCCCTCGAACAGGTGCGCAAGCTGCGCTCCGGGGCGGCGGTGCGGGTGCGGACCGGGACGGTGTTCCGGGACCGGGGCTGGCGCGAGGACGCGGCGGCTGCGCTCACGGACGCGGCCGCGCTGGCGAAGAGCCCGGCGGAGCGTGCCGCCTGTCTGTACCAGGTCGGGGAGCTGTCCTGGGAGCGTGGCGAGCCCGCCGACGCGCTGCGCCACTACGAGGCGGCGCTGTCGGCCGACCCCGACCACCACCCCTCGCTGGCCGGGAAGGGGCGGGCCCTCGCGGCGCTCGGCCGCACGTCGGAGGCGCTGCGCGCCTACCAGGGCGCGCTCGCCCGGCAGCCCGCGCCCGAGTACGCCCTGGAGCTCGGCGAGCTGTACGAGT
Organism: Streptomyces aureocirculatus; assembly: GCF_000720475.1. GTDB lineage: Bacteria > Actinomycetota > Actinomycetes > Streptomycetales > Streptomycetaceae > Streptomyces > Streptomyces aureocirculatus. The sequence goes on along the minus strand of NZ_JOAP01000040.1, from coordinate 70,396 downwards.
TCCTGAAGCTGCGGCCCGCCGCCCGCGCGCAGTACGACCTGCTGCGGACGCGGGTGAAGCAGGCGGCGCTCGGCGGGGTGAACGACGAGCGGGTGCTCGGCCGGTTCGAGGCGGACCACGGGGATCCGGAGTCGGCGGTGCGGCGGCTCACCGCGGAGTTCAAGCGGCACGGGAGCCCGGAGAACGCGGATGCCCTCGGGTGGGCGCTGCATCGGGCCGGGGACTCCAAGGCGGGGCTCAAGCATGTGGAGGCGGCGGTGAAGAAGGGGCCGCGCAGTGCGGTGTTCTTCTATCACCGGGGGGAGATCGAGCGGGCTCTTGAGCGGTACGGGGCCGCGCGGCGGCATCTGAGCGAGGCGCTGCGGATCAATCCCTACTTCTCGCCGCTCGGGGTGCCCGCGGCGCGCAAGGCACTCGGTGCCCTCGGGGAGCCGCCCGGGGGTGGGCCCTCGCAGGTGTACGCCCCGCCCGGGGAGGTTCCCGCTCCGCTGCCCTCGCCGAAGCCCTCGGGGAAGCCCGAGCCCCGTACGTCGGACCGGTGAACGCCCACAGATCCGCACCGTAGCTGTGCCCACCCGTCCCGCCCTGCGGGACGATTGCCCACAGCGGGGAAGGCGGGGGAACTGGTGGGTGGGTGGGAGAACCCGCCGCGGTAGCGGCGGGCCGTTCACCCGGGTGCCGGCCGGCTACAGGTTCCCGCGCTTCTCCTGCTCGCGCTCGATCGCCTCGAAGAGCGCCTTGAAGTTGCCCTTGCCGAAGCCCATCGAGCCGTGGCGTTCGATCATCTCGAAGAAGACGGTGGGCCGGTCCTGGACCGGCTTGGTGAAGATCTGGAGCAGATAGCCGTCCTCGTCACGGTCGACGAGGATCTTCAGCTCGCGCAGGGTCTCCACGGGCACCCGGGTCTCGCCGGCCCACTCGCCGAGGGTGTCGTAGTAGGAGTCGGGGGTGTCCAGGAACTGCACACCGCCGGCCCGCATGGCCCGTACCGTCGCGACGATGTCGTTCGTGGCGAGCGCGATGTGCTGGACGCCCGCGCCGCCGTAGAACTCCAGGTACTCGTCGATCTGCGACTTCTTCTTCGCGATGGCGGGCTCGTTGATCGGGAACTTGACCTTGAGCGTGCCGTCGGCGACGACCTTGGACATCAGCGCCGAGTACTCGGTGGCGATGTCGTCACCCACGAACTCCTTCATGTTCGTGAAGCCCATGACCTTGTTGTAGAAGCCCACCCACTCGTTCATCTTCCCGAGCTCGACGTTGCCCACGCAGTGGTCGATGGCCTGGAAGGTGCGCTTGGCGGGCGGCTCGACCATGGGCTCGGCGGCGACGTAGCCGGGCAGGTAGGGCCCGGTGTACCCGGAGCGCTCCACCAGCGTGTGCCGGGTCTTGCCGTACGTGGCGATCGCGGCGAGCACGACGGTGCCGTGCTCGTCCTTGACCTCGTGGGGCTCCTCGATGCCGCGGGCGCCGTGCTCGACGGCGTACGCGTACGCGGCCCGCGCGTCCGGCACCTCGATGGCGAGGTCGACCACGCCGTCGCCGTGCGCGGTGACGTGGTCGGCGAGGAAGGTGCCCCAGTCGCTCGACGCCTTGATGACGGAGGTGAGGACGAAGCGCGCGCCACCGTTGGTGAGGACGTAACTGGCCGTCTCGCGGCTGCCGTTCTCCGGTCCGGAGTAGGCCACGAGCTTCATGCCGAACGCCGTGGAGTAGTAGTGCGCGGCCTGCTTGGCATTGCCCACGGCGAAGACGACCGCGTCCATTCCCTTGACCGGGAAGGGGTCGGCCTCGCGCGCGGTGTCGGGGGTGGTGTGTGTGGTCTGAGTCATGCGTCGAGAGTCCCGCCGATCCACAAGCTGCGCAATAGTTCGCGTTTTCACTGGTCAACGTGCACAGCTCGATGCAAGAGTCAGCGGGCGTTCTGTACAGGATGCTCATCAGGGAGGCCACATGGCGATCGATCATCTGGACGGCAGGCTCATCGTGCTGCTCGCGCGCGAGCCACGGATCGGGGTGCTGGAGGCGTCCCGGCGGCTCGGCGTCGCGCGCGGCACGGTGCAGGCCCGGATGGACCGCCTTCAGTCGAACGGAGTCATCCGCGGCTTCGGTCCCGACGTCGATCCCGCGGCGCTCGGCTACCCGGTCACCGCGTTCGCGACGCTGGAGATCAAACAGGGTCAGGGCGCCGACGTACGGGCCCATTTGGCGACGGTGGCCGAGGTCCTCGAACTGCACACCATCACCGGTCACGGCGACATGCTCTGCCGTCTGGTGGCGCGCTCGAACGCCGATCTCCAACGTGTGATCGACAGGGTGGTGGGTTTTGATGGCATCGTCCGGGCCTCCACGGCGATCGTCATGGAGAACCCCGTTCCGCTGCGGTTCATCCCGCTCGTGGAACAGGCGTCCGGCGACGCGGGACGTGGGTAGGGATACGCGGCGGTAGGAATACGCGGCGCACGCGGGCGACGGGAGGATCCCGGCGCCGTCCGGGCGAGCTCGGCGAGGTGAGCGGCACAGATGAACTTCTGGGAGTACCTCGGCAATCGCCGTCAGCAGTTGCTCGCGGACGCGCTCCAGCACGCCGGCGCCGTCTTCCAGTGCATGGTCGTGGCCACGGCCGTCGGCGTGCTCATCGGTGTGCTGACGTACCGCAGCGCGTGGGCGGGGAACCTGGCGACCACGGTGACCTCCACGATCCTCACCGTTCCGTCCCTCGCCATGATCGGTCTGCTGATCCCGGTGGTGGGCCTGGGCGTCGCGCCGACGGTGACGGCGCTGACCCTGTACGGGCTGCTCCCGATCGTGCGCAACGCGATCGTCGGCCTGCGCGGGGTCGACCCGACCCTGGTGGACGCCGCGAAGGGCATCGGGATGTCGCGGCTGCACCGGCTCGTGCGGATCGAGCTGCCCCTTGCCTGGCCGCCGATCCTGACCGGTATCCGGGTCTCCACGCAGATGCTGATGGGCATCGCCGCGATCGCCGCGTACGCCTCGGGGCCCGGGCTCGGCAACGAGATCTTCCGCGGCATCGCCTCCCTCGGCAGCAAGAACGCGCTCAACCAGGTACTCGCGGGCACGCTCGGGATCATCCTCCTCGCGCTGCTCTTCGACGCCGTGTACGTCCTGATCGGCCGGCTGACGATTCCGAGGGGTATCCGTGTCTGAGACCGCAGCCACCACCGGCGCGACGATCGAGCTCGACCACCTCACCAAGCGCTATCCGGGCAGCGGCGAACCGGCCGTGGACAGCGTGAACATGGAGATCCAGGCGGGCGAGACCGTCATCTTCGTGGGCCCTTCGGGCTGCGGGAAGTCCACGACGCTGAAGATGATCAACCGTCTGATCGAGCCGACGAGCGGCCGCATCCGCATCAACGGCGAGGACGTCACCGACATCGACCCGGTGAAGCTGCGCCGCAAGGTGGGCTACGCCATCCAGTCCTCCGGGCTCTTCCCGCACATGACGGTCGCCCAGAACATCGCGCTCGTACCGAAGATGATCGGCTGGCGGAAGGCACGGGTCTCCGCACGGGTGGAGGAGATGCTCGACCTGGTGGGCCTCGACCCCGGTGAGTTCCACGGCCGCTATCCGCGCCAGCTCTCCGGCGGCCAGCAGCAGCGCGTGGGCGTGGCCCGCGCGCTCGCCGCGGACCCGCCCGTACTCCTGATGGACGAACCCTTCGGCGCGGTCGACCCCATCACCCGCGACCACCTCCAGGACGAGCTGATCCGGCTCCAGCACGAGCTGCACAAGACCATCGTCTTCGTCACGCACGACTTCGACGAGGCCATCAAGCTGGGCGACCGCATCGCCGTCCTGCGTGAGCGCTCGCACATCGCCCAGTTCGACACCCCCGAGGCGATCCTCACCAACCCGGCCGACGACTTCGTGTCCGGGTTCGTGGGCGCGGGCGCGGCCCTGAAGCGCCTGAACCTGACGCGCGTGCGCGACGTGGAGATGGCCGACGTACCGACGGTGACCGTGGACGACCCGCTCCAGCTCATCTTCGACAAGCTGCGCGCGAGCGGCACCAACGAACTTCTCCTGCTCGACAAGCGGCACCGCCCCTACAAGTGGCTGCGCCGCGGCGACCTGATGCGCGCCAGGGGCTCACTGGCCCGCGCGGGCACCCTCGTACACGACACGGTGACCCGCGACGCGACGCTGCGGGACGCCCTGGAGGCCGTACTCACCGACAACGCGGGCCGGGTCGCCGTCACCGGCCGCCGCGGCGAGTACCTGGGCGTCGTCGACATGGAGACCCTGATGAACTCCGTGCACGAGATGCTGGAGGCCGACCGGCTCGACGCCCTTGAGCACCAGCACGAACTGGAGGAGCAGCGCTCGCAGTTGACGCGGCACGAGCAGGAGGGCGGCAGCGGGGAGGCGAGGGCGTGACGCCGATGCCCGGGGCCGAGCCCCGCGAACCCGAAGACCCCGCCTTCGACGGCACCCTGCGCGAGGAGGACACGGCCGGGCAGGAGGCGCCCGCCTCGCCGGTGGCGGCGCGGCAGCCGCGCCGCGTCACCTGGCAGAAGGTGACCGTCCTGCCCGCCGTGCTCGCGGCCGTGCTGGTCGCCACCTGGCTCTGGTTCGAGCAGGCGGACCTGGACCCCCTCTCCGAGAACGCGCTGTCCAACGGGCAGGTGGGCAAGGCCCTGCGCCAGCACATCGAGCTGACGGTGATCTCCACGTTCTTCGTCCTGATCATCGCGATCCCGCTCGGCATCCTGCTGACCCGCGGCGCCTTCCGCAAGGGCGCGCCGGTGGTCATGGCCCTGGCGAACACGGGCCAGGCGACCCCGGCGATCGGCCTGCTCGCCCTGCTGGTCATCTGGATGGGCATCGGCGAGAAGGCGGCTCTGACGGGCATCGTCATCTACGCCGTCCTGCCGGTACTCTCCAACACCATCGCGGGCCTGCGCGCCAACGACCCCACGCTCCTGGAGGCGGCGCGTGGCATCGGCATGTCCCCGCTCGGCGTGCTCGTGAAGGTGGAGCTGCCCCTCGCGGTGCCCCTGATCCTCGCCGGTGTGCGCACCGCGCTCGTCCTGAACGTGGGCACGGCGACGCTCGCCACCTTCGGCGGCGGGGGCGGCCTCGGCGTCCTGATCACCACGGGCATCACCAACCAGCGCATGCCGGTCCTGATGCTCGGCTCGATCCTGACGGTGGTGCTCGCCCTGCTCGTGGACTGGCTGGCCTCCCTGGCGGAACTGGTGCTCAGTCCGCGTGGCCTGGAGGTGCGGTCATGAGGCTCGTACTGCTTACTCGTACGAAGGTGCTCGCGGCGGTGGGCGGAGTTCTGCTCGCGGCGGTCGGGTGCGGTCTCACCAGTGGCTCGCCCATGGTCGACGACGTCGAGCCCGGCACCGTCGGCAAGGGCAGGCCCCTGGAGGGCGCCGACCTCACCGTCACCTCCAAGGAGTTCACCGAACAGCTCATCCTCGGCGCGATCATGGGCATCGCGTTCCAGGCGGCAGGCGCGGACGTCCTCGACCGGACGGGCATCCAGGGCTCCATCGGCGCGCGCGAGGCCGTCAAGGGCGGGGACGCGGACGCCATGTACGAGTACACGGGCACCGCCTGGATCACCTACCTGGGCAACTCCGACCCCATCACGGACCCGCACCAGCAGTGGGACGCCGTACGCAAGGCGGACGCCGGCAACGGCCTGACCTGGCTGCCCCCGGCCTCCCTGAACAACACCTACGCCCTCGCGATGAACGAGTCCAACGCCAGGAAGTACGGCACGAAGACGCTCTCCGACGTCGCCGCCCTGTCGAAGTCCGACCCGAAGGCGGTCACGGTCTGCGTCGAGGGCGAGTTCGCCAACCGCGCGGACGGCCTGCCCGGCATGCAGAAGAAGTACGGCATGAAGCTCCCCGCGGGGAACATCACGCAGATGGACACCGGGATCATCTACACCCAGGCCGAGAAGGGCAGTTGCACCTACGGCGAGGTCTTCACGACCGACGGCCGCATCAAGGCCATGAACCTGACGCCCATGGCCGACGACAAGAACTTCTTCCCCAACTACAACGCCGCCCCCGCGATCAACTCCAAGACCCTGAAGAAGCATCCGGAGATCGCGGACATCCTCGCCCCCGTCACCAAGAAGCTCGACAACAAGGTGGCGCGGGCCCTGAACGCGAAGGTGGACGTCGACGGCCAGGACCCGCACGAGGTGGCGAAGGACTGGATGGTGGCGGAGGGGTTCGTGAAGGAGTAGGCCCGGCCGCGCCGCCCGGAGCACCCGGAGCACCCGAAGCACCCGGAGCACCCGGAGCACCCGGAGCACCCGGGGGATCATGCAAAGACTTCGCTGCAAAGAAACCGTTGCAACGGAGTCTTTGCACGCGTAGGCTGCGGAGCATGACGGATGAGCCACAGTCGCCGCCGGAGCAGGCGGCACAGCCCCGCAAGGTCAAGCATCTCGATCCGCGCTCGCTGCGCGGGCTCGCGCATCCGCTGCGGATGCGCTTGCTCGGCTCGCTGCGCCTGGACGGCCCCGCGACCGCCTCCCAGCTCGCCAAGCGCCTGGGCGAATCCAGCGGCGCCACGAGCTATCACCTGCGCCAGCTCGCGGAGCACGGCTTCGCCGAGGACGACCCGGGGCGCGGCAAGGGGCGCGAGCGGTGGTGGCGGGCGACCTACGACGGTACGTACGTGGACAACCAGCTCGGCAGGGACGCGGACCCGGAGGTGCGCGGCGCCTACAACGCGTTCATGTACGAGCACGCGACCCAGCACGCCACCGAGGTCACCACCTGGATCGCCACCGACGAGGACTGGACGCAGGAGTGGGTCGAGAGCTCCGACATCAGCGACTTCTCCCTGACCCTGACGCCCGGGCAGACCGCGGAGCTGAAGGCGCGCCTGCACGAACTCGTGGAGAGCTACCGGGGATTGGCGCCGGAGACGGAAACGGCCGACACGGCGACGGTCCGCGTCCACACGCACTTGCTCCCGACCCGGCGCACGGACTGACACGGACTGACACGGACCGACACGGACTGAGAGGCATGGCGATGCACCCGGACGTACATCTGTATCTGCACCGTACCCGCGCGGCGGAACTGACCAGGGCGGCGACCGTGCGGCCCGAGCCGCGCGCCCCGATCCGCAGCCAACTGGGATGGACCATGGTCGAGTTGGGCCTGCGCCTGGTCAGCAGCTCGGGACCGGCTCGCCCTTCCGCAGGGCTCGCAGCGCGTCGATCGTGCCCGACAGCGTAGTCACCGGGATGAGCTTCAGGCCTTCGGGCTTCTCGGCCTCGGCGTCCGAGCACTCGTCCTTGGGTACGAGGAAGACGGTGGCGCCGTCCCGGCCCGCGGCCTGGGTCTTCAGGGCGACGCCGCCGACGGCTCCCACCTCGCCGTCCTCGCTGATGGTGCCGGTGCCCGCGATGGTGCGGCCGCCGGTCAGGTCCCCGCCGCTGCCGTCGCCGTCCAGCTTGTCGATGATGCCGAGGGAGAGGAAGAGGCCCGCGCTCGGCCCGCCGATCTTGCCGAGGTCGACGTCGACGCCGACCTTGTCGGTGCCCTCGACGCCGTTCTCGCGCAGATAGCGGAGCGCGGCCCGCGTGGCCTTGCCCTGGGACTTCCGCATGTCGCCGAGGTTGTGCTCCTCGACCTTCTCGACGTCGTCGCCGCTCGGATAGACGGAGTCCTTCGGCATCACGGCGCGGTCCGTGCGGAACCATCCGTCGACGACATCCCCGATCCGTACGTCCATCTGCGGGCCCGTCGCCACGATGGTCGTCATCCGCAACTGCCCCTCGGTCTTGCGCTGCGGTGCTCCGGTGACGGTGAGGACCGGCTTGCCCTTGTACTTCCCGAGCACGTCCGCGGTGCCGCCCGGCTGGGCGACGGCGAACGGCAGCGGCGCGAGCGCGGCGACCGCGAGCAGGGCGGCGAGGGGGGCCGCCGAGACGGCGAGGGCCTTGGGGCGGCTCAGTCGAGCGAGGCGGGAGAACACCGCCTCACTCTAAAGCTTGAGCGCCGTCGTGGGTGATCGCGGCCTCCGGCCTGGCTCGTCCTCAAACGCCGGACGGGCTTGATACGCCTCAGCGCAGCGCGTCGGCCACCTCCCTGGCGGCGTCCACCACGCGTGGCCCCACCCGTTCCGGCACGGAGTCGGCGAGCATCACCACGCCCACGCTCCCCTCTATGCCGGTGACCCCCACGAGCGGGGCGGCGGCCCCGCTGGCGCCCGCCTCCAGTTCGCCGTGGGTGAGGGCGTACCCGGGATCGGTGATCTGGCCCTGCCGGGCGGCGAGGATGGCGCGTCCCGCGGCGCCCCGGTCCAGGGGGTGGCGGAAGCCGGTGCGGTACGCCACGTGGTAGTCGGTCCACGTCGGCTCGACGACGGCGACGGCGAGTGCCTCGGTGCCGTCGACGAGGGTGAGGTGCGCGGTCGCGCCGATGTCCTCGGCGAGGGAGCGCAGAGCGGGCAGCGCGGCCTCCCGGACGAGCGGGTGGACCTGCCTGCCGAGCCGCAGCACACCGAGCCCGACGCGCGCACGGCCGCCCAAGTCGCGGCGTACGAGCGCGTGTTGTTCGAGCGTGGCGAGCAGGCGGTACACCACGGTGCGGTTCACGCCGAGCTTGTTGGACAGCTCGGTGACGGTGAGTCCGTGGTCGGTGTCGGCGAGCAGCTTGAGGACGCGCAGTCCTCGGTCGAGCGTCTGAGATGTCTCCGCGGTCACGACGCCCACTCCTTTGGTGGTGAGGGTCGACGGCCCCCTCTGCGGCGGGCACCGGACGCGCTCCGGGGCGACGCTGCCACGGTGCGTTGTGTAGCGGGGACAGTAGCGAGGGCGTCCCGCTCAGCGGAAGACTCCGTCCAGAATCCGGTCAAGAGCGCGGAAAGACTGCCCGTAATACCCCGGTACGCCCGCCCGCCGATGGACGCGGCGCGCACAGTGTCTGCACGTGACACGCACGAACCGTTACGCGCTGACGTACCACGGCGTACGGTCGGGCACGGTGTGCGGCCCGGCGCGCGGCACTGTATTTGTACGGTTCCGCCCGTGTCTCGCCCCGCACGCCGCCCCGCGCCCCGGGGGTCACTTCATGCGGGTGGCCCACTCCTGGACCTTGGCGATGCGCTGGCGGAGCTGACCCGCGGTGGCCTCCGCGCTGGGCGGGCCGCCGCAGGTGCGGCGCAGCTCGGTGTGGATCACGCCGTGCGGCTTGCCGCTCTGGTGGACGTACGCGCCGACCATGGTGTTGAGCTGCTTGCGCAGTTCGAGCAGTTCCTTGTGGGAGACCACGGGCCGCCGCTCGGCGGGCAGTTCGAGCAGATCGGCCTCTTCGGCGGGCTTCTTCTTGCTGTGCGCGATCTGCCGCGCCTGCCGCTTCTGCAGCAGCATCTGCACCTGGTCGGGTTCGAGGAGACCGGGAATGCCGAGGTAGTCCTGCTCCTCCTCGCTGCCCGGGTGCGCCTGCATGCCGAACTCGGCCCCGTCGTAGAGGACCCGGTCGAAGACGGCGTCGGACTCGAGCGCCTCGAAGGGCAACTGCTCGCCGGTGGCCCCGTCTTCTTCGTCCTCCTGCCGATTGGCCTCGTCCATCTCCTGCTCGGACTCGGCGTACGGGTCCTCCTCGCCCTGCTTCTTCGGCTTGTCGAGCACGTGGTCGCGCTCGACCTCCATCTCGTTGGCGAAGGTGAGCAGGTCGGGGACGGTGGGCAGGAAGACGGACGCGGTCTCGCCGCGCCGCCTGGACCGCACGAAGCGCCCCACGGCCTGGGCGAAGAACAGCGGCGTCGAGATGGTGGTGGCGTACACACCGACGGCGAGCCGCGGCACGTCGACGCCCTCGGACACCATGCGGACGGCGACCATCCACCGGTCGTCGCTCCGGCTGAAGTCGTCGATGCGCTGCGAGGCCCCGGCGTCGTCGGAGAGCACGAGCGTGGCCTTGTGCCCGGTGATCTCCCGGATCAGCTTGGCGTAGGCGCGCGCGGAGTCCTGGTCGGAGGCGATGACGAGGCCGCCCGCGTCCGGGATGGCCTTGCGGACCTCGCCGAGACGCCGGTCGGCGGCCTGGAGCACGTTGGGCATCCAGTCGCCGCGTGGGTCGAGCGCGGTGCGCCAGGCCTGCGAGACGGCGTCCTTGGTCATGGGCTCGCCGAGCCGGGCGGCGATCTCGTCCCCGGCCTTGGTGCGCCAGCGCATGTTGCCGCTGTAGGACAGGAAGATCACGGGCCGGACGACGCCGTCGCCGAGGGCGCTGCCGTATCCGTAGGTGTAGTCGGCGGCCGAGCGCCGGATGCCGTCGTTGCCCTCCTCGTACGCGACGAAGGGGATCGGGTTGGTGTCGGACCTGAACGGCGTACCGGTGAGGGCGAGCCTGCGGGTCGCGGGCTCGAACGCCTCCAGGCAGGCCTCGCCCCAGGACTTCGAGTCACCGGCGTGGTGGATCTCGTCGAGGATGACCAGCGTCTTGCGCTGCTCCACGCGGTTGCGGTGCAGCATCGGCCGCACGCCGACACCGGCGTACGTCACGGCGACGCCGTGGTACTCCCGGCTGAGCGGTCCCGCGCTGTACTCGGGATCCAGCTTGATCCCCACTCTCGCCGCCGCCTCGGCCCACTGCTTCTTCAGGTGCTCGGTGGGCGCGACCACGGTCACCTGCTGCACCACGTGGTGGTGGAGCAGCCAGGACGCGAGGGTCAGCGCGAACGTCGTCTTGCCTGCGCCGGGCGTGGCCACGGCGAGGAAGTCGCGCGGCTGCTCCTGCAGGTACCGGTCCATCGCTCCCTGCTGCCAGGCACGCAGCTTGCCTGCGGTGCCCCAGGGGGCACGGCCCGGGAAGGCCGGGGAGAGGTGATGTGAGGAGGCGGCGGTGGTAGTCACGGTCTCCGGGTCTGACGGGGGGCCGCGGGGCGGCTTGGACGGGTACGACAACCCGGCCACCCTACCGGTGGCCCGGGTGCGACCGGGGTCACAGTAGGGCCAGGGGTGCCCGGTAAGGGGCGCGGGGAACTGCGCGGCCGGCCACGAAAAAGCCGCAGACGCGTCTGCGGGGACCTCGGCAGAGGCGTCTGCGGCTTTTCTCTGGCTGCTCGCGCAGTTCCCCGCGCCCCTTACGGGGCCGGGACGCGCAGCCGGGTGCCCACCCACGCCCCGAGGAGTGCCACCGCCGCCATCGGCAGGAACACGGCGGCGAAGGCGGTGGGGTGCGAGCCCGCGACGTCGGCACCGGCGCCGTGGCCGCCCACCGCGCCGCCGCCGAGCGCGGCGAACGCGGCGCCGCCCGCGGCGAGCAGGACGACGTTGGCCAGGCCGTCGGATATCTGGAGCGCGGCGGAGTTGGCGCCCGCGTCCGCGGGAGGCGAGAGGCGCAGCAGCAGGACGCTGGTGGAGGCGATGACGACGCCCATGCCGAGGCAGCCGACGCCCCAGGCGACGGCGACGATCCACACCGGCACGGCGTCGACGAGGACGCTCGGCACGGACGCGATGGCGACGGCGACGAGCACCATCCCGAGGGCCACCAGCTTGCCCCGGTGGGGTTCCATGCGCGGCCGGGACTGGACGTACGAGCCGAGGGCCCAGGTCGCGCCGCCCGCCGCGAGGGAGAGCCCGGCAAGGGTGGGCGACAGGCCGCGCTCGGTGACGAGCATCAGCGGTACGAAGGACTCGGCGGCGACGAACGAGCCCGCGGCCACGCCGCGCAGCAGCACGACGGACGGCAGCCCGCGGGCGGCCCGGTAGGTGCCGCGCGGCAGGAGTCCGAGGACGGCGGGGACGAGGACGGCGGCGCCGAGCAGGGCCGGGACCAGGGACAGCCAGCGCAGGTCCTGGCCCGCGTACTGGAGCAGTCCCGCGCCGAGGGAGATGCCGAGGGCGAGGCGGGTGCGGCGCCGGTCGAATGCCTCGGCCGGGGCGTCCGGGTCCACAGGACCGGCGGCGGCACGTTTGATCGCGGGCAGGGCGAGGGCGAGCGGGACGGCGACGAGCGCGGGGATGCCGAGGAAGACCCAGCGCCAGCCGGCGTGCTCGGTGACCGTGCCGGCGATCAGCGGGCCGATCACCGACGGTATGACCCAGCTCGCGGCGAACGCCGCCAGGATGGACGGCCGCAGCGCCTCCGGGTAGGCCCGGCTGACCACCACGTACAGCGCCACGATGACGAGCCCGCCGCCGAGGCCCTGCACCGCGCGCCCCAGGATGAACTGCCACATCGCACCCGCGGTCCCCGCGAGCAGCAGCCCCGCCGCGAACGCCCCGATCCCGCCCGCGAGCGCCCCCAACGGCCCGCGCCGGTCGGCCCACTGCCCCGAGAGCACCATCCCGAACAGGCTCGTCGTGAAATACGCCGAGAACGCGAAGGCGTACAGCGGGATGCCGTCGAGCTCCCGCGCCGCGACGGGCATGGCCGTCCCGACGGCGGTCGCCTCGAAGGCGATGAGGAAGACGACGGAGACTATGCCGGCGCTGAGGGCACGGTAGGGCTTGGCGAGGACGCCGCCGCCCTTGTGCCGCTGCTCCTCCGGCAAGGACGACACTGCCTCGCTGGCGGAGGTGCCGGTGACGACATCCACGTCAGGGGGCTCAGGGCTACTCATGCGGGCCAGACTAGGAGCCAGCACTGACAGTCCGCGCCTGCCGGAGGACGGCCCCGGCCTGGTCCCTTGGTCGTACATCCGCGGGACCTTCAGCCGCGCGGTGCACGAAGGTCACGATGACTTGTCAGGGTACTGGAAACAGGCCGACCCAAGGTCGACTTCAAGAATGGATGGATCCTTGCTACGCCCTCGGCGGTCCTGGAGGGTGATAACCACTTTGAACTTCTTCTCAGAGAATTCAGCGCCAAGTTGCAGACTCTTGGCACGGCTGGAGTCGGGACCGTATCCAGTAACTTTCCAACCCCGCTGCGGCAGCTCTTCCTTGAGACGCTTCATCGCTTTCTCCATATCCGGCACGGGTACATCATAAACGCTCCAGGGATGATGCACCGCGTAGTATTTCTCGTGATCCCTGTCGCCACACGGGTATGCACCTGGAGCCGCCTTGGTGACTTTACCCTTCAGGCCCATGATGTCCAGTATCTGACTGGACAACTTCGCCGCATCATCGGTGGAATCTTTTTCCTCGCGCTTCTGCGGCTCTTTACCAGAATCATCCATCTCCGTACATCCTGTGATCGAAGAAGCCGCCACGGCGGCCAGCAGGACCGACATCACACACTTACTTGAGAACCACTTCGTCATACTTCCCCGCGATGACAGCAGCTTGATTTTTCAAGCTAAGCGAAGGGCGGCCGCTATCGCTATCCCAGTATCCACTGTGGCCGTCCGTATCTGTTTTCATGACATTGGCACCGAATTCAGGATCCGTGGGCACGGTGGAGTCTTCACCGAGTCCCACAAGGCTTCCCAATGTGGGGACTGCGTCCCCTTCAGCCTTCATCGCCCATACGTGCCCGTTCTCCACATCAAGATTGTCCGCATGCTTCGTCTGCATCCCTGGACTGCCGGCCACCACGATGTCGTCGGACGCGAGGTCCCCGTGCTTGGATGCCTCACCGATGACCGTACTGCCGTAGCTGTGACCAACAACAGTGGTGTGACTCGCCTGCGGACCGCCTTGTGCCTCTTGCACGCCACTCATGAACTCGCTGAACGGCGACGCCGCCCGTATCGCCCACTTCGGATTACTAGCCTCCGGAATGAGGTCTCCCTCAACCACTGGCTTCGCTGATCTGGGAACGTCATAGTCGAGCCAGGTAATCGTTGAAACTTCACGGCCTGGCACCTTGCTGCTGGTCGTCGCCCAGAGGTCATCACTGCGCTTGAGGTCCCCTCCGATCTCAGCAAGGTCTGTTCCCGTTCCCGGCACATAAACCGCTGTATGGTCCGCCGTGTCCGGATTTCCATTGGCGATGATGACCCGCCCATCCCCGGCTCCCTTCGGGTCGAAGCCCAGGAGATAGGCGCGGGGCAGACCATCAGGCCCTTGCCCGGTGCGGTCGAAGCGATCCTGGATGGTGTCCATACCCTTGATCGAGTTCCTCAGGAACTCCAGCCGGTCCTCCCCACCCGTCCTCTCCACCCATTCCCGGTACTCGCGCGTTGTGCCGGACGTCGGCGGCTGATACTTCATCGGCATCGGCGGGAAGGAATTCAGCTCCAGATGGAACTGAGCTCGCTTCTCGGCGAGCACCGTGCGGTTGGCCTCGTCGCGCACATCGGCGGGCAGCCCGTCGAGCACGCCAACTGAAGCTGGGCGAAGAGCGACGTAGTCGGCACGCTCCTCCTCAGTCAGGCTCTTCCACCACTTCGCATTGTCCTGAGGAGTGCCGTCCTTCGGTGGCCCCCCAAGCGTCTCCAGGTACTCCTTGGCCCCCTTGTTGACACCACGCGTATCGGACTGGACGTCCGCCCAGTCCCGATGGGACACCGTCAGATCGTCGTCCGCCTTCAGCGCCCGAAGCTTCGGCGCCCACTCCCCGTCCGCCTCCGTGGCCTCCTGGAGGGCGGCGGCGATGCGGTTGGCGTACTCCTGGGCGCGGCCGAAGTTCGGGTTGGGGTTGAAGTTGGCCGACTGGCGGTAGACGTCGGCAGCGGCGTCGTCCGTCGTGCCCTTCGCGGTGCCGCCCTCGGGGAGCTTGCCGTCGGTCTTCTCCCCGGCTGCCGGGTACGTCACGGAGCCGTCCGGGTTCACGGTGAACTTCTCGGCCTGCGCGTCCGCGACCGCCGAGTCGAGCTTCCGCTTGGCCGAGGCCAGGTCGTGGGCGAGCGCGTTGAGCGACGTGGCGATCAGGCCGCACTCCGTCTGGGTGTAGTGGAAGTTCTGGCTCAGCGCCTTGAGCTGTTGGAGCGCGGCCTCCTGGGTCTTTCCCTCCAGCGAGGTCCGCATGCCGGGAGCGACCAAGTTCTCAATGCGGTCCTTGGCCGCGCTGGCCATGTCGCTCGTCGCGCGGTAACCATCAGCGGCGTCCTCGAACTCGGAAGGCTTCAGGGACTTGAGCGTCTTGTAGTCCACGGGGCGGGGTCACCGTTCCTTTGGCTGACCGCCGAGCGCCGACGTATCCGCGTACACGTCCTTCAACTTCTCGATTTCCGCCCTGACCGTGTCATCGGTCTTCTGCTGGTCGCTCCCCATCTTGGCCAGCAACTCCCCGAGGCTCCCGCAGCGTTTGCTCACGTCCTTCACGTACCGCTCCCAGGAACGGTGCACCTCCCGCTGCGCGGCGGCGCTCTGGCACCCGTCAAGTCCGCCGAGCCCCGCCTGCCCCTCCTCCAGCTTCGCCAGTGCCTTCCCCAAGCCCTCCCGCAGGCCGCCGACCCCGTCTCCCGCCTTGGTCCACGCCGCCTTGCTGGATCTGAGGCCACCCCAGGCGCCCCCACCCCCGCCGTCGTCCCCCTTCGGCGCACTGTTGATCTGCATCGCCGGGGAGTGCCGCTCGGCCGCGTCGGCCTTCAACTGCTCCCACTCCTGCCAGACCATGCGTTCGGACCTCCCCGTGTCCCGCGCGAAGCACGCCTGTGCTCCACGCGTTGCGACTGTGCTACGGCAACCTCCGTGAGGCTACCGATAGTCAGCGCCTGCCGAGTGAGTAGAAGTACTCAAGTGGCGTGCCTTTCCGGCGAATTTCGGCGGCGTTGCCCTTCTTCGGCTCGTCGCCGCCCCCCTGGCCCACCGCGAACCAGACCGCTCCGTCCAAGTCGCCTGCGCCTGCACGTCGCAGGTGCAATATCAGCCAGTCGACGCGCTGGCCAGGACGTCGTCCACCGTCTGCTTCTCCGGGCTCGTGCCCGGCATCGCGATCCCCAGCAGGAACGCCGTCCGGCCGTCGTCCACCGTGATCACCGTCAGGCGCAGGTGCGCGGTGCCGCCCTCGCCGTCCTGCACCGCCAGCGCCACCGTGTGTGCCGGGCGGCCGTCCACCGTCGTGGCCTTCGACTCCTCGCGCCTCGACGAACCGTTCGGGAAGAAGAACTCCGCGTTCGAGCGGGCCGCGCTCTCCGTCCGGCTCTTCAGGGCGGGCTCGGGGACCGGGTCCGAACGGCCCGCGAGGACCGTGGCGCCCACCTCTTGTCCGGCCTCGTCCTCGTCCTTGCCCGCCTTGGAGATCGTGGACGTGAACGCGTCGATCAAGTCGTCCTTGCCCTTGTCGGGGCGCTTCCATCCCTGCGGAATCCCGTACGAAAGCCCTGCCTTGGCGTCGGTCACCCGCGGCCTGCCCGCCAACGGGTCCCCGTCACCGTCCCGCGTCCACCACCACGCGCCGAGGCCCGCGGCCAGCAGTGCGGCGACCAGGGCCGCGACGATCGTGGTCGTCCCCGCCCGGCGGCGGCCCTGCGGCTGCGGTGCGGGTGCCTGCGGCGGCATCTGGGGCATCGGGGGCGCGGTTGTCATGCTGACAGCTTTGCGGCCCCGTACTGGAGTTCCCTGAGTACGGCTACTCAGGGCCCTACTCAGTTGCGTACGCGATGAAGTCGGCCCAGGCCGTTGGCGGGAGGGTGAGTTGGGGGCCAGCGGGGCTCTTGGAGTCGCGGACCTGGATGCCGCGGGGGACTACAGCGACCTCCACACAGTCGTTGATGTTGCTGCTGTCGCTGTAGCTGCTCTTGAACCAGTTGAGCTCGTAACCGTCCCCGGCAGAGGGCTTTTGGGTCATGTCTCTCCCCGCACTCTCTCGATGAAGGCCAACGACTCCCGTGGCGTGAGAGCCTGCGCCCGGATCATGCCATACCGCAGCTCAAGGATTCGGAGCTGCCTTGGGTCGGAGACCGGGCGGCCGTTGAACTCACCTTCGGAGCGCCCCACCGCCGTTCCGTCCCCGAACTTCAGCAACTGAATCCGTCCGCCTTCGATTCCGGCATGCCCTTCGCTGTCGGTCGGCATCACCTGGAGCGTGACATTCGGCAACCGCCCAAGTTCCAGCAGCCGCTCGAGCTGCTGACGCAGGACCATTCTTCCCCCGATGGGCCTCCGCAAAGTCACCTCCTCCTGAACGAAGCCGAAATCCGCTGCCGGTGACCGCTCGAAGACCGCCTGCCGGGCCATACGTGCCGCCAAGCCACGCTCCACCTGATCCTGCGAGTACGCAGGCCGCTGCAAGCCGAACAGCGCCCGCGCGTACTCCTTCGTCTGCAGCAGGCCGTGGAGGTTGTGGTTGCCGTACGCCGCGATCTCGACCGCCCGCGCCTCCAGCTTCGCCAACTCCCGCACCTTCTTGGGGTACCGGGCCTTGGCCATCTCCTCCTTCATCGCCGAGATGAACCCGTTGGCCCCAAGGACCTCGTCCGCGCGTTCCAGGTACTCCGGCCGTGGAATGCGCGCTCCACGCTCCACCTTCCGGACCAGGTCCTCGCCGTACCCGACGGTCTCCGCGAAGTCGACCACTCGCAGCCCGGCTGCCTCGCGCCACAGTTTCTGCTGTCGCCCCAACGCCTCGACCACCGAGGCGATCTCATCCTCCGGGTCGACGTCCCAACCAGGCTCATCCATCTCGCCCGCCGTGTCATCTGCACGTTCGCTCATGCGCGCCCACCTCCGACGTACCGTCCAACCCCAACGCGCACCCGTACCCAGATGTCACGCCGGACAGCTAAGACAAGCCAGGACAAGCACCAGACAAACGACATACGCACAGCCAGTCCCACTGGGAACAATGCGCGCACGCGGCCACGCTGATAGACGTGAATCAAGAACTCAGCCACGCCCCCACCCCCGTACGCCAGTTCACGACCCTGCTGTCCTCGACCCGCAGGGGCGCCCGCCTGGCCCGGTGCCTGACGGTGGCCCAACTGGCCGCGTGGCAATGCCACTTCAACCACGCGGAACACATCGTCGCCGAGCTGGCGAACAACGCCGCGCTGCACGGCCGGACGGCGGGCCGGAACTTCCGGCTCACGCTGACGGTGACCGGGGCCACGCTCCGCGTGGAGGTGACCGACACGCGGGGCGACGTACTGCCCACGGCCCGGCACGCGGACCCCGACGCGGAGTCGGGGCGCGGCCTGCTCCTGGTCGAGGCCCTCGCGACGCGCTGGGGCACGGAGGCGGGGCCGGCCCCGTGCAAGACGGTGTGGGCGGAGATCGACGGCTGAGCCGGCCGCCGGGAACCGCATGTCGATGACAAGGACGGCGGTGCGGGGGCGGCCGGGCAGGGTCGTCATGGGGCTCCGTACGGCGCTCCTTTTGGCCAGCTTTTCCCTGTGACCCGGCGCACGCCTCATGGAGCATGCGTGAAGATCTTTCACGCTATCCTCACTTAAGGCGCAGGATTTGCGGTCTACATGCCCCCAGGACGGATGGGCAACAGGATTGCGCTTGTCCAAGTCTGCACTATTTACCCGCGATTGTCCGTAATAAGGGGCAACTCCTCCCGCCGATTACGGCGCCGCACAGACCTCCCTGTACGCATGGTCTGGGCACTCCGGCCGACCACCGGAACCGCCCTTACACCACGCTCACTTGGGGGTAACACGCATGTCCGGAATCACCCGCCGCCAGGCCCTCGGCATCACCGCGAGCGCCGCCGCCGGTCTCGCCGTCGCCGGGGCCGCCCGGAGCTACGCGCAGGCCGAGGAGCCGCAAGGCCGACACCGCCCCACCGGTGAACCCGGCTCCTTCGACGAGGTGTACCTCGGCCGCCGCATACAGGGCGGGCCCACCGGAGGCCACGGCGGAGGACACCACGGGGACCACGGTGACGGTTACGCCGTCCGCATAGACGGCGACGAACTGCACATCATGCGCAACGCCGACGGCACCTGGATCAGCGTCATCAACCACTACGAGCCGCGGGCGACGCCGCGCGCCGTCGCCCGCGCCGCCGTCGCCGAGCTCCAGGGCGCCGTCCTCGTGCCGCTCGCCCCGTCCCCGTCCGCCGCCTGACCCGGAGCCCCGCCACCATGGCCGTACGCAAGAACCAAGCTCAGCTCACCGCCGACGAGAAGCGGCGTTTCGTCGCCGCGCTCCTCGCCCTCAAGCGCGACGGACGCTACGACTCCTTCGTCAGCACCCACAACGACTTCATCATGAGCGACACCGACGACGGCGACCGTGTCGGTCACCGCTCGCCGTCCTTCCTGCCCTGGCACCGCCGCTTCCTCATACAGTTCGAGGAGGCGCTGCAGTCCGTGGACCCGGCCGTCACCCTCCCCTACTGGGACTGGACCACCGACCGCACGGCTGCCTCCTCCCTCTGGGCCCCCGACTTCCTCGGCGGCACCGGCCGCAGCCGCGACGGGCAGGTCACCGACGGCGCCTTCGCTGCCTCCGGCAACGGCTGGCGCATCAACGTCCGCGTCGACGGCCGCGACTTCCTGCGCCGCAACCTCGGCGCGGGCGTGCGCCAACTCCCCACCAAGGCCGAGGTCGACTCGGTCCTCGCGATGTCCACGTACGACATGGCACCGTGGAACAGCGCCTCCGACGGCTTCCGCAACCACCTCGAAGGCTGGCGCGGCGTCAACCTCCACAACCGCGTCCACGTCTGGGTCGGCGGCCACATGGCCACCGGAGCCTCCCCCAACGACCCGGTCTTCTGGCTCCACCACGCCTACATAGACAAGCTGTGGACCCAGTGGCAGACCCGCCACCCCGGCTCCCCCTACCTGCCCACCTCCGGCACCCGCAACGTCGTCGACCTGAACGACACGATGCGCCCCTGGGGCAACGTCACCCCCGCCGCCATGCTCGACCACACTCTCTATTACACGTACGACACCGCGGCCTAGGACCTCTTTCCGGTCAGGGGGCGGTGACGTCGGGGCTCAGAGTGAGATCACATGCCGTCGTCCGGGGGCAGAGTCTCAGCGATCATGTCCCAGACCTGCTTGGCTGCAACACGGCAGAGCTTCATAGGGCTGTCCGGACCGACCTGCCCAACTTCCACCGGTTCTGCGGGCAGCTCACGATGCCAGTAGCCGAGGGGGCCGCAGTCCCAGACAGCGAGTGCGCGTGCTGTCACGCTGTCCGGCTCCCCGGGCCACCTCTGCCAGGCGGCGGTCATGCGCCAGCTCGACCGCAGTTCGGAGATCATGTCGGTGAAGACGCTGAGCGGCGGGCCGTCCAAGGTCCCGCCCGCCGCCAGCGCGTTCCGGATGTGGTCGCGGTCCTCGCGCCCGGATGCGGTGAGGGACATCGCTTCCAGGGCGGACAAGCCCGCGTCGAGTGTTCCGACGGTCGTCTCGACGACGGTGGCTCGCGCGTCGTGTAGCGAATCGACCCGCCGTAGGTTCACCATGTTCGCGAGTGCCCACAGCAGCATGCTGGGTTCGACGCAGGCGTACTCCGATTCCGCCTGGCCGGGCCATGTCTCGTGGGTGACCACGTGGTCCTCGCCGATGAACATCCCGTGGTGCAGCTTCCCCTGCCGGCCCGCCACCTCCAACGAGATGGCCACCACGGGGCGAACCATCGTCGTGAGCAGCGGAAGAAGGAGGCTGGAGAGCTCACCTGCCTGATTGATCAGACCGCGTTCGCGTAACTCGCTGTGGGCCAGGGCCATCTCGTCGGGCGGCGCGTCTCCCGTAGCCAGGCAGCAGAGAACGACGACGTGGTCGTCGCCCAGGCGAAACCGGGACCTGGAAACGTCTATGGAAGGCACGTCATCACTCACTCTGAGGTTGCGTTCACCACGCCCTGGTCAGGACGTGGTCAGTACTGGGACTGCATGGAAAGGTTGAAGACTCTTGAGATTCCCGCCCGTACGGCTCCTCGCCGAGTCAACGTTGCCCTGTCAACACCCGTGAAGAGCGCTGCGAGTGCGATATCAGCACCGACGGCCCGTTTCTCGACGGTTATCGTGAACTTCTTCCTCGATCCTCGGCCCGTCTCACGCACCGTGATGATGACTCCGCGGTCCTCATCGTCCGCCTCTCGGCGGAGGACGTACGTTCGGCGGTTGATCGCCGCCAACTGATACTTGTCCCCCGCGTACTTCAGGGTCAACGACCGCCCTCGATGAGTCACGCCCAACCGATTCCTCGTCATGTAGACATGGGCGTCGCCGACTCGAAGCGTCGCGCGGTTCAGGGACGGCCTGAACATCGCCGCTGTGTGAATCCCGCGCGATTCGAAGGTGGCGGTGGGAATCGAGCCACCTCGCACCTCGGCGGTGAGACTTTCATGGTGACTCTGGTACTGATTCGTCACCTTGATGTCGCCGAACTCCTCCGAGATGCCTTGCCAGCCGAACTGACGCTTTTTGCCTTTTTCGCGCTGCTTCCAGTAGTGCAGGGTGAACGAAGCAGTGGTGGTGTGCATTTCTGATCCCTCACTAGTCGAACGGGTTGGCGACGTCTTTGAACTTCTTCGCACCACTGGCTATGCCGGACCCGAGATCCTTGGTCCTGTCACCGACCCAGTCCTTCGCCTCGCCCATGCCCTTGCCGATGGCCTCGTGGTTGTCCCAGATCAGAGCCCCTCCGTAAACCACTCCGGTCCCCAATGCCAGCCCGGCAGTCACGGGGTTGGGCGCCACGGTCAGCGCGGTCATGGAGCCGCTGAACGCCGTCCCACTGAGATCCGAGGCGAACTTCGCCGGGTCCGCTTTGATCTTGTCCCCGTCATACGTGGAAAGATTGGCAACCCCATAGACGGTCCCCGCGGCGCCACCGACGACGCCCGCGCCCCGTATCCACCCGGCGGCCTTTCCGGCTTGTGCGAGACCGCCGCCCCGCGCGACCCGAATTAGATTGGCCTCCGACGCCGCCGGAATGACGAAGGTGCCGTTCTTCATGAAGGCGCCGTACATGGCGGCTTCATCTGATCCGGTCATAGCAGTGACCAGACCAGGCGGAACTCGACTGAGTACGCTTCCCGGGGCTGTTCCGGCCAGTTGGGTATTCGCGAAGCGTGATACCAAGGTGCCGGGAGCATTGAGCGCCTTATCGGATTTGAAATGGCTCATCAAGTTGAAGGAGTACGTGACGGACGTGCCTGTGACGAGTGCGAAGGCCCCGGCCGTCATCGTCCCCTTGGTCACGGCGTTGACCAAGTCCCCGAGTTGCGCGCTCCCCGTCAGGCGGGTCACCCCGTCACGACGAAGCCGCTCCATATAGTCGTCCAGCGTTTCGTCGTCCCGCTTCTTGAACCAGTCAGGATCATGCCGTGCTCGTTTCTGCGCGCCATCGGACTTCGCCACCTGCCCGGCGTCACCGTTGAAGCCGGTGCCCGCGGTCCCATCGTTCTTGTTGCCCTTGCCGTCCTTGACCACGGCCTCCAGGTCCCGCTTGAGGTCCTGGTCGGCGTCGTCGAAGGCCTTGACGCACAGCCTGATGAAGTCGGCCCAGGCGTCCACGCTCGCGTTGACGCTCGCCGCGTGGGTGGGGTTCAGACGGGCGGCGCTGCTTTCCGAGGGGCTGAGCCTGTCGTAGTCGTACGCGACCTTCCCCTGTTCGGAGACCTTCATCCCGGCCTTGACCGCATCGGCGCGGGCTGTCTCGAGTTGCTTCCTGAGTTCGACGAACTGCTGGTGCGCGTTGCGCAGCAGCGTCGCGGTCGCCTTGGCCTGCGTCTGGGCCGCCTGGTACTCATAGCGCGTGGCGGCGAATTTCGTATGCGCCGCCCTCGCACTCTCGCCGAGCCAGGCCTGGCCTTTCGTGATCTTCTGGACACCGTCCCGGTAGCGGCGCTCGACCTTGTGGAACTCGTCCGCCATCTCCTGCCACTTGTCGGCGGCGTCGGAGAGACTCCCGAAGTCCGTCGTCATGACTTCGTAGTACGTCAGCACGCTGCGCTTCCTCCGGAAAGCATCGGGATGCCATGCCGCTCCGGCGCCTCGCGTCGGGGCCTGACAGCGATTCAGTACTGGTCGAGCTTCGAGGTGGCCCCACCGATGCGCCGCGAGGTGCCCAGGTCGGTCTCGGTGAAGGTCTTGTTCGTGGACCGCAGCGCGTCCTTTTCCGCGGCCAGCCGCCCCATGAGCGTCTTGACCTGGCTGTCCCAGGTGGTCTGCACCTTCTTCAGGCCACCGGCAGTGGCCCAACCGCCCAATCCGCTGATGGCCTTGCCGGTCGCCGCGTCAGCCCACGCACCGGCCTTGCGGGTGTCCGGCTGTAGCTCGGTCTCGATGGTGTGCGCGGCGGCCTTCTTCTCCCGCGGTGTCGTCGCGAGGTCCGGTGTGCCCCCGGACGGCGGCCCCGGAGGATCCGTCTGATTGAGCCGCATCGACGTCGGCTGCCGCTCGGCCGCATCGGCCCGCGTCTGGGCCCATTCCTGGTCAAACCCCATGGTCGTGTGCCACAGCACCCCCGTGTGGCCAGGGCTAGTTCTCAGTTGTCACTCTTGTTCGTCCACAGTGACTACCGGGAACCTGGCGTTGCCAGTGCAAAATTGGCCACATGGAGGCGAGTTCGCCGCCAACCAATCGCCGCGCGGCGTCCACCCCCCGCCCCAGAGCGTCCGCGGCCCGGGATCAGACCGTTCGTGAACGCCGTATGGCAGTCGCGTTGCGGTGCCCGCGCCAGGGTTGAGTGGGGCGGGCGCCGCGCCTACGGTCGAGGGAGGCAGTACGACATGGCCGTGTGCCCGAGTGGTTGAGGGATTCGCCTGCAAAGCGAAGCACGCCGGTTCGATTCCGGTCACGGCCTCCATACAGTGCCCCGGGCGGCACCGCGTTCCCGAAGCGGAGTCGCCGTGCCGCCCGGCGGTCGGTGCTCACCTCACTTCAGGGCGCTCCCCGACTTCCACTCCTTCCACGGCACGTTCCAGTCCCCGTACCCGTTCCCGGGTGCCACCGTCTCCTTGGAGCCGGTCACCCGGACGACGTCACCGGGGATGACCTCTTCGAAGAAGCGGCGTGCCGTGCCGTCCGTGGCGAGGCCTATGCAGCCGTGCGTGACGTTGCTGTTGCCCGCGTACGTGTTGGCCTTCGGGTTCTCGTGGAGGTAGGTGCCGGACGTCGTGAGGTGGACGGCGTAGTTGTAGTAGTCCTTGTAGGCGTCCGCGTAGCCCACGGTCCTGGAGTCCATCAGGACGCGGCGCTGCTTGTCGGAGACCACCATCGTGCCGTTCCAGGTGTCCATGCCCGGAGCCCCCGCCGTGACCGGCACGCGGCGCGTCACGCCGTCCTTGGTCACCGTCATGGTGTGGGTGCGCACGTCGACGGTGGCGACCAGCGAGCGGGCGACCGTGAAGCGGCGTACGGTGTCGGCGCCCGCGCGCACCGTGACCTCGGTGCCTGGCTTCCAGTAGGACCTGGGGCGGTAGTCGACGCGCTGCCCTTCGTGCAGATTGCGGTCCTTCACCCAGCTCCAGGAGCCGGTGGTCGGCGTGCTCGTCCGGACGCGCAGGCGCTTTTCCACGGCGGCCCGTTCCGCTGCCGGGACGGGCCGGGCGAAGGTCACGGACACCGGCATGCCGACGCCCACCCGCTGCCCGTCGGCGACGTTGACGCGCACCCCGTCCCCGCGCAGCGCCGCCGGTTCCACGATGGGCTTCGCCCGCTCGGTCGGCGTGCTCGCGCCGTCCCTCCCCCGCTCACCCGCGGCCGCCGGCGCCTGCCCGCCGCCGTCGCGTCCGCCGTCCCCGGAGCCGCCCGAGCAGCCCGCGAGCACGGCCGTGCAGAGCGCCGCCGCGGCCGCCCCGCGCGCGACGTGCCGGATGGCCGCCCCGCGCGCGACGTGCCGGTTTCTGGTGCGCCTGGTCATCTGTCCCCCTGTGAGTCCTGTGAGTCCTGTGAGCTCGGTGAGCCCGGTGAGCCCTGTTAGCCCTGTGAAATGTGCCCGTGGTGTTCCGGCCGAGCCGGTGTGCTTCCATGTACGCCTCCCATACGCACGGCGGAGGCCGCCGGGTTGCATGGTGCGGGCGGGAAAATTTCGGGACGGGCTGCCGGGACGGGCGGCGCGGCCGCGGCAAGGGACGGCGGGGCATGACGGAGGACGAGTTCGACGTGTTCTACGCGTCCGCGTTCCCCCGTGTCGTGGGCCAGGTCTACGCCCTGACCGGCGACCACGGGCAGGCCCAGGACGCCGTCCAGGAGGCGTTCGTGCGGGCCTGGGACCGGCGGCGCGAGTTCAGCGCCGTCCAGGCCCCGGAGGCCTGGATCCGTACGGTGGCCATGCGGCTCGCCGTCAGCCACTGGCGCCGGGCCCGCCGCTGGCTGGAACTCGTGCGCCGCACCCCGCCGCCCGAGCACGCTCCAGGGCCGGGGCCCGAACACCTCGCCCTGGTCGAGGCGCTGCGGCGGATACCGGACGCGCAGCGCCTCGCGATCGTGCTGCACCACCTGTGTGACCTCAGCGTGGAACAGGTAGCCTCCGAGACCGGCGCCCCGACCGGCACCGTGAAGGCCCGGCTCGCCCGCGGCCGCGCGGCCCTGGCCCAGCACCTCGCCACGAACGAGGACGACGTGCTCGGCGTGGCTCCCGTACGGGACGGCGGCAAGAACCCGGCCCGGGGCGCGGGCACCGAACGCCCCCGGGGCAGCAGCGCCGTGCCCCTACGGGACGGCAGCGACGACCGCGTACGGAGCGGGAAGGAGGGCGGCCATGTCCGATGAGCCGCTGACCGGCCGACCGTCCGGCGAACCCGGACGGACGCCGCCCGCCCCGACACCGGAGCACGCCGCCCCGACCCCGGAGCACCCCGCCCCCGCGCCGGAGCCCCCCGCCCCGGCACCACACCTCTCCGCCGCCCTCCGCGGCCTCGCCGAAAGCAGCCGCACCCCCGCCCCCGGCACCGGTGCCCAAGTGCGGCGGCGCGCGCAGGTGCGCGGGCGGCGGCGGCGCGCGGTCGTCGCGGGGGGTGTCGCCGTCGCGGTCGGCGCGCTGGTGTTCGGGCTGGCTGCCGGTCTCGGCGGTGAGGACGGCTCCGGCCCCACGCCCCCCGCCGCGCCCCCGTCCCCCACCGCGTCGGCCACCGCGCCCGCCGTCGGCGTCGACCTCGCCGCGCGGACGCTGACCGTGCGCGGGCGTACGCTGCCCGTCTCGTCCGGTACCGCGAGCCACCCCACGAAGCCCGGGCGCATGACCGTCGTCGCCAAGCACAGGACCAAGCGGCTCTCCGGCACGGCGGTCGGCCTCGGCAACGCATACGACCTCACGCTGCCGTGGGTGGTCGAGCTCCGTGACTCCGGCGGCCGTACGAACTACCTCGTCGCCCTGACGTACGACGACGGGGCTCCCGGCACCAGGGACATCACCCGCGGCATGCTCGGGCTGCGGCCCGGTGACGCCAAGTGGCTCTACGAGCAGGTCGGTCCGGGTTCCGTGGTGACGATCGAGGGGACCGCGCCCACGGCCTGACCGGCGGCGCGACGAAGGGTGGCCCCTCAGGCGACCGGCACGACGAGGGGCGGCCCCTCAAGGGACCGCCCCTCCGGTGAGCCGGGCTCAGCCCCAGCCCGTGTCTTCATCCCCCATGATTCCCCCGTAGTAGTGGCGTAGTTGCTCGGGACATCTTCGATGGTGCCTTGCGACGGCCGTCCGTCAAAAGGGATTTATGGGGGGATGCCATCCCTGAGGCGTCATCGCGACCGTACGGGCACCGGTCGGTGACATTCCGCTCTCAGGCCACCGCCGCCTCGCCGAGGCGCGCGAGAACCGCGTCCACCGTCCTGTCCACGGTCAACTCCGAGCTGTCCAGCCACAGTCCGAGACGCGGGGTGGTCGCACGGAAGCCCTCGTCCAGGGCCTCGACCGTCCACTCTCCGTAGCCCCTCTTGCCCCGGGCGGCCTCGCGCTCGGCGACCGCGGCCGGGCGCGGGGCCAGCACGACGACGTACAGGGGACGGGTCCGCACCAGGTCGACGTACCGCTTCAGCTCCTCGCCGAGGATCACGTCCTGGACGATCGCGGTGAAGCCCGCGGCGGCGTACGCGTCCGCCGTGGACGCCGACAGGCCGTAGCGCAGCCGCAGTTGGGCCTCGGCCTCGGCGTCGGCCCCCGGCGCGTACTCCTCGCGCCCGGAGACGATCATGCGCCGGAAGACGTCGCCCCGGACGTGCGCCGCCCGCGGCAGCCGCTCGGCGAGGGCCTGCGCGACCGTGGACTTCCCGGCGGCCATGATGCCGGTGATGACGACGACCCCTTCAGGGTGGCTTCCAGGGTGGCCTTCGCGGCTACCGTCAGGGTGACCTCCGGGGCGCCCCTCGGGGCTGGTTGCAGCACTCACGCGCGCGAACGTACCGCAACGCGCCCCCGGCTTCCTCCCCTTTTCCCAGGGCCTACGCCAGCTCCGCCCCCACCGCCGCCTGCGGCCTGATCGGCAGCCGGTTCACCGGGCGCCCGGTCGCCGCCCGCACCGCCGAAGCGACCGCCGCGGGGGCCGTGACCACGGGTACCGCGCTCGCGGCCTTCGCGCCGAAGGGAGCGACCACGTCGCGCTCCTCGACGAGTTTGACGATACGGATGTCGGGCGCGTCCAGGGCCGTGGGCAGGGCGTACCCCGTCAGGTCGGGGTGGCGCACCAGGCCGCGCGGCGTACGCAGGTTCTCCGTGAGCGCCGCGCCGACACCCTGGGTGACCCCCGCCTCGATACGGACCCGCAGTTGCGCGGGGTTGAGGATGCGGCCCACGTCCTGGGCGACGGCAAGCTCCACCACCCGTACCGAACCGATCTCGATGTCGACGTCCACGACCGCGCGGATCGCGCAGAAGGCCATGCCGACGAACGCGTCGCCCTGGCCGTCGGCGTCGAGGGGCTCGGTGGGGTGCGGGCGGCACTGTGCCGTGGCCCACAGCTCCTTGCCGTCCATCGCCTCCTCGACGGTGGTGGAGAGCACCCCGTCGTACGAGGTGATCTTGCCGTCGGCGATCTGGAGCAGCTCGGTCGACATGCCGAACTTGTGCGCGAGGGGTTGCAGGAGCTGGGTGCGCACCATTTTCGCGGCGCGCTCGACCGCGCCGCCCGACACCCAGGTGTGGCGGCCGTGGCAGCTCGGGCCCGAGGGCGGCTGGTCGGTGTCGACGGGGGCCACGCGCACGTCGTCGATGCCCAGGGTCTCCTGGACGATCTGCCGGGCGAGGGTCGCGAAGCCCTGGCCGGTCTCGACGGCCGCGCAGATCACCGTGGCGGCGCCGCCGTGGACCTTCACCGTGGCCGTGGACACCTCGTCGGCACCTTCGGCGCCGAGGAGCTGGACCATGCCGAGGCCGTAGCCCACACCGCGCCGCACGGCCGCCGGTTCGCCCGCGCCCTCGGGCCCCCCGGGCAGCAGCCAGTCCTCCTGCGGGGTGTCCTTGGGCAGCTCGGGCAACGGGAAGTCCCGTACGGCGTCCAGGAGTTCGGCCACCGGCGCCGGGCAGGTCACCGTCTGTCCCGTAGGCAGGATGTCGCCGGTCGCCATCACGTTGCGCAGCCGCAGCTCGGCCGGGTCGACGCCGAGCTTCTTGGCGAGCTTGTCCATCTGGGCCTCGTAGGCGGCGCACACCTGGAGGGCGCCCTCACCGCGTACATGGCCGGACGGCGGGTTGTTCGTACGGACCGCCCAGCCCTCGATGAAGGCGTGCGGGACGACGTAGGGGCCGCAGGCGAAGGAGACGGCCGCGGCGAGGGCGTCCGCCGACGTGTCCGCGTACGCGCCCCCGTCGAGCAGGATCTGCGCCTCCACCTTCACCAGTTTGCCGTCCGCGTCCGCGTGGTGGCGGTAGCGCAGGAGCGTGGGGTGGCGGTGGGCGTGGCCCAGGAAGGACTCCTCGCGGGTCGCGGTGAGCTTGACCGGGCAGCCCGTCCGCAGGGCGAGCAGGCCGAGGGGAAGGTGGAAACTGGCGTCCTCGCGGTCGGCGCTCGCGCCTGGCACACCGGTGACGACGACCTTCACACGCTCGGGGGCGAGGCCGTAGCAGGCGGCGGCCATGTCGCGGTCGCCGTGCGGGTCGGTGGAGGCGATGTACAGCTCGACGCCGCCGTCCGGGCGCGGCACGGCGAGCCCCGCCTCCGCGCCGATGGGCGCCGGGTCCTGCCTGCCGATGCGGTACAGGCCCTCGACGACGACCTCGCCGGCCGCCTCCGGGTCGCCGTGGCGCAGCGGGATGTGGCGGATGAGGTTGCCGTCGGGGTGCAGGGGCTCGGCCTCGAAGGCCTGCTCGGGGTCGGTCACCGGGTCGAGCAGCTCGTACTCGACGATGATCGCGGCGGCGGCCATCCGGGCGGTGTCGGGGTGGTCGGCGGCGACCGCGGCGATGGCCTCGCCGTGGTGGCGCACGACCTCGGCGGCGAACAGCGGGCGGTCGGCGGTCTTGCGGCCGTGCAGCGGCTCGCCCGGTACGTCCTCGTGCGTGACGACGGCGCGGACGCCCGCCATCTCCTGCGCGTGGGTGATGTCGATGGACACGATGCGCGCGTGCGCGTGCGGGGAGCGCAGCACGGCCGCCCACAGCAGGCCCTCGGCCCACAGGTCGGCGGCGTAGGGAAAGGTGCCCTCGGTCTTGGCCCGCAGATCCGCCGACGGCAGCGAGGAGCCGACGCCGTGCGGCAACTGCTCGGTGCCCGGCGCCGACGCGGCGACGGTCTCGTTGCTCACGCCTGGCCTCCGTCCTGCTCGTACGGGCCCGCCTGGTGCGGTACGCGCGGCCCGCCCTGCGCCGCCCCGTCCTGTCCGTCCCGTCCGTCCTGCTGTTGGGCCGCGGCGCCCTTCGCCCGGCGCTCGGCGACGACGTCGCGCACCGCGTCGAGCACGCCCCGGTAACCGGAGCAACGGCACAGGTTGCCGCACAGGGCGCGGCGGGTCTCCAGGTCGCTGGGGGCGGGATTGCCCTCCAGGAGGTCGTGCAGGGTCATCGCCATGCCCGGTACGCAGAAGCCGCACTGCACGGCGCCGCAGTTGGCGAGCGCGCGCTGTACGTCGGAGGGCCTGCCGTCGTCGGCGAGGCCCTCGACGGTGCGCACCTCGCTGCTCGCCGCGGTGGCCGCGGGCACCAGGCAGGACGCGACGAGCCGCCCGTCCACCTGGACGTTGCACGCCCCGCACTCGCCCTGCGAGCAGCCGTCCTTGGCCCCCGCGAGCCCGAGCCGCTCCCGCAGCACATAGAGCAGCGACTCCCCGACCCAGGCGTCGGTGACGGGCCGGTCGGCGCCGTTGACGCGCAGGACGTAGGACACCAGCGGGTGGTCCTCGTGCGGGGGCGCGGCCTGCTCTTCCTGCGGAAGCGCGGCCTGCCCTTCCTGCTCCTCGTCCTGCTCCGGGGTACGGGGGTCGGTGGGCGCGGCTTCCTCGGCGGGGGTGTCCGCGTCGGGGGCGGAGTCCGTGTCGTCGGGGGTGGTGTCGGTGTCCGGGGCGAGGTCCGCCTCCGGGGCGAGGTCCGACGGCTCCGGCTCTTCCGGCGCCTCCGGCTCGTCCGGCTCCGGGGTGTGGTCCAGGGCGCCGTCCAGCTCCCGTACCGGGTCCGGGTCGGGTACGAGGTCCGGTTCCTGGCTGTGTACGGAGTCGTCGGCGATGTCGGCGAGGTCGGCCTCGTGTGCGGCGGCGATCCCGTCTGCGAAGTCCGCGTCCGGCCCCGGGTAGGCCTCGTGGACCGCGGGGTCGAAGGTGTCGAACGCGGGGTCGTCCGCGTGCGCCGGGCTCCCGGCGTGCCCGGGGTCGTGCGCGAGACCGGCCCCGTGCCCGAGGTCCGCCGCGTGCACGGGTGCGCCTCCGTGCGCGAAGTCCGCGCCGGGGGCGAAGTCGGTGTCGTGCCCGAGGTCCTTCCCGTGCCCGAAGTCGGCCTCGTGCGTGGAGTCGGCCTCGTGCCCGAAGTCGGCCTCGTGCCCGAAGTCGGCATCGTGTGCGGGTGCAACCGCGTGCGCGAGTTCCGCCGCGTGGGCCGCGGTGGCCTCCGCCGCCTCGGCGGCGTGCCGCGCCGACTCGTAGGGGGCGGTCTCCTGGCCGTGGTCATGGTCCTGGCCCTGGCCCTGGCCCTGGCCCTGGCCGTGGCCGTGCTCCTGGCCGTGCTCCTGGTCAACCGGGTCCCCCTCCGGCCCCGTAGGTCCCGCCGGGCCGAGGGAACCGTCCGGGCGGCGGCTCACGACGAACAGCTTGGCCGTCCGTTCGAAGGGGGTCTCCTCGGTGCCGCGCTGTCCGTGCTGCCCGGATTGCCCGTGCTGTCCGTGCTGTCTGTGCTGTCCGTGCTGTCCGTGCACGGGCGCCGGTCCCGCGGGGGCGTGCCCGGCCGCGTACTCGGAGGACCGCTGGGCGTGCGGGGCCTCGGGGGCCTGCGGTGTTTCCGGGGCCGCGGTCGGCCACGACGTGGCCCAGGGCGCGGACGCCCCGCCGGGCAGCGTGGCGGGCGGTGTACCGCCCCCCGCCCAGGTGCCCAACGGCGAGTGGGCAGGGGGGATCCCGTCCCCGGCGAGTGAGGAGGCCGCGTACTCCCCGGACTCGTCCGGCAGATCGCCGTCCGCGACGGGGATCGACCACTGCCCGGTGACATCGTGCGGCGCGGGCGCGGGCGCATGGCCGTGCGCGTGCCCGTTCTGCGCGCCCTCCTGCGGGGCCACGGCGTCCGGGAACGACCACTGGCCGGTGGCCCGAGGGTCGTAGGGGTCCCCTGCGGCGCCCTGGGAGCCGGGCTCGGGCCAGCGCACCGCGTTCTGCGGGTCGGCCGGGGGCGCGGGTGCGGCGGGCGGCACGCCGGTGATCTCGGGCGGCAGCACCCACACCCCGGTGGAGGCGGGGTCGGTGGCGTCGGGTGCTGTCGGCGTGACCGTTATCTGCGGCGGCACGTACCCGTGTCCGGGCGCGGCGAGCGGCGTGCTCACCGCGTCGACGGCGCCTTCGGGCAACTGCACGAACGCGGTGGCGTCCGCGTCGTACTCGCCCTGCGGGTGCGGCTGCCAGCCGCTGGTGCCGTTCCTCTGACCGTCGGTCACGACAGCGCCCTCCCCAGTGCTCGTCGGGCCAGCGCGGCGACGGTGCGCCGCAGGTGCAGTACGGCGGGCGGCAGCGGCTGTGCCGTGCCGTCCTCGGCGGGCGGGTGGTCCGGGACGCACGCCGCGGCGACGTACTCGCCGAAGGCCGTGAGGGCTTCCGGCACCAGACCGCGCTCGCCGTCCCAGTCGATGAGGCCCGCGACCCACTGCTCGGCCTCCAGGGGCCGCAGCGGCATGGGCGCGATGGCGCCGACGGCGCATCGCACACCCCTGCGCGCCGGGTCGAGCACCAGGGCGACGGACGCGGTCGCGCGCCCCGGCCCGGTGCGCCCTGTCGCCTTCAGGAAGACCTGCGGGGCGTGCAGCAGGGGCACGCGGACGTAGCCGATGAGCTCGCCGGGGGCCAGCATCTCCATGCCGGCGAGCAGGTGCGAGACCAGGATCTCGCGGCGGGTGCCGCCCGGGCCCGCGATGATCAACACGGCGTCGAGTGCGGCGAGTACGGGCAGCGAGTCGCCGGCGGGCGCGGCCGACGCGATGTTGCCGCCGAGGGTGCCCGCGTTGCGGATCTGCGGCGACCCCGCGGCGCGCGCGGCGGCGGCGAGCGCCGGGATGAGCGCCGCGAAGTCCGGGCGCCCCATGCGGGCGTGCGTCAGACCGGCTCCGAGGAGTGCGTGCCCGTCCTGGTACTGCCAGCCGCGGATCTCGTTGATGCGGCCGAGGCCGACGAGCGCTGCGGGGCGGAGCTGGCCGGCGTTGACCGAGGACATCAGGTCCGTGCCGCCCGCGACGGGCACGGCGGCGGGCACGGCGGCGAGCGCCGCGACGGCCTCGTCGAGCGTGACAGGCAGCGTCACAGACTGCGCCCCCTGCGCCGCCCGCGGTGCGTGCGTGGTCAAAACCGGCTGCCCCTTCCCGATGACCCGGCGGCTTGCGTGCCGTCCCACCGTTACGCCTGTTCCGCCGTACGGTACGTGCTCACAACCCGGACGTGGCAACTCTGGCACATCTTCGCAGGGCCCCGGCGCTGGGGTCCGCTAGGAGGTGTTCGTCCGCAGACCTGGGGGATATGCCGTTTTCGCACTCCCTTGCCGGTCAGCGGGAATTGCCACTCTTCGGTGAGCTGTGTACGGCTTTCTCCCGGCGGCCCACGGTGTCACCGCGGACCGCCGGAAGCACAGGCTCGGGGCGTCACCTCACACCATCGGGGGGAGCCCCTCGATCGGACGTCCGCCCACTCCGGGGCGCTGCTGCCACGGCAACGGGCCGCCCGGCGGGCGGTAGTCGACGCCCAGGGCGTCAAGCCGCGCGTAGTGGGCGGTCATTCGCCGTTCGAAATCGGCGAAGTCGCGCTCGGCGGGCGCCGGGAGCGTACGCCAGGCGACTTCGGCGAACGCCGCGAGCCTCGGAAAGACCTGATAGTCCACGCGCCCGTGGGACTCCATGACTTCGGTCCACACGTTGGCCTGGGTGCCGAGGACGTGCTTGGCCTCCTCCGCGCCGAGCTGGGACGGGACCGGCTCGAAGCGGTAGACGTCCTCCAGGGTGCGGACCCAGCCGATGGGCACCGGCTCGTCGGGGCCGCCGTGCTGACGGTGGTCCAGATAGACGTGCTGCTCCGGGCACATGACGACGTCGTGCCCCGCCTGGGCGGCCGCGATGCCGCCGCTGTAACCGCGCCAGGACGAGACGGCCGCGCCCTCGGCGAGGCCGCCCTCCAGGATCTCGTCCCAGCCGATGAGCCGACGCCCGCGCGCGGAGAGCCACTTGTCGAAGTGGCGGATGAACCAGCTCTGCAGCTCGTCCTCGTTGCTGACGCCGAGCTCCTCGATGCGCGCCTGCGCGGCGGCCGAGTCCTTCCACTGCTCCTTGGGGCACTCGTCGCCGCCGACGTGGATGAACGTCGACGGGAACAGCTCCAGGACCTCTTCGAAGACGCCCTCGTAGAAGCGCAGGGTGTGGTCGTTGGGGGCGAGGACGTTCGGGGTGACGCCCCAGGTGTCCCAGACCCCGAGCGCGGACGTGTCGATGACGTCGGTGTTGCCGAGCTCGGGGTAGGCGGCGATGGCGGCCTGCGAGTGCCCGGGGATGTCGATCTCAGGGACGACGGTGATGTGCAGCGCGTCGGCGTACGCGACGATCTCGCGGATGTCGTCCTGGGTGTAGAAGCCACCGTGCGGCTTCTCGTCCCACAACTGCGACTGGCGGTGCCCCCACTTGGTGCGGGAGCGCCAGGCGCCGACCTCCGTGAGCTTCGGGTAGCGCTTGATCTCAAGTCGCCAGCCCTGGTCGTCGGTGAGGTGGAAGTGGAAGACGTTGAGCTTGTGCGCGGCGAGGAGGTCCAGGTAGCGCAGGACGCCTTCCTTCGGCGTGAAGTGCCGGGACACGTCCAGCATCATGCCGCGCCAGCCGAACCGCGGGGCGTCCTCTATGACGCCCCGCGGGACGGTGTACTCCCGGCCGGGCGCGATCGGTGCCCGGCGGAACGCCGCCGCGCCGAGGAGCTGACGCAGCGTCTGCGCCCCCCAGAAGACACCGGCCGCGGCACCGCCGCGGATCTCGACGCCGTCACCGGTGACGGTCAGACGGTACGCCTCTGCCTCCAGTGCGCTGTCGAGCCGCAGGGACACGGAGCCCGGCGCACCCTCCGCACCGGGCGCGAGCGGCAGCCGGAGCGCACCACCGAGCGTGCCGCGCAGCCAGTGCTCCGTGGACTGCGTACCGGGTCCTGCCCAGAGCGTGGTCGACGCGTCCAGTACGAAGCCGTCGCCACCGGGGCCCTCGGCGCGTGCGGGCGCCGGGATCAGTTGCTCAAAGGTCATGGGAGGAGGCTGCCATGCGATTGCAGCCTGCAAAAGAGGCGTTGCGCGGGCTGCAACACGGGCGCAGCAACCACCCGACGGCACGGAGGGGCGGGACGCAGCAACCGCCCGGCGGCACGGAGGGGCGGGACGCAGCAACCGCCCGGCGGCACGGAGGGGCGGGACGCAGCAACCGCCCGACGGCACGGTGGAGCCGCCAGTAACGGGTGGGTGGGTGGGTGGGAAACCGCCGCGAAGCGGCGAAAAAGCCCCCACGCACGTGGGCCCCGGTACGCACAGCACCTGCGCGTACCGGGGCCCCGAGTGGTCGGCCGGCCGAGAGGGCGGCTACTTCTTGCCGTCCTTGCCGCCCTTGTCCTTGTCGCCCCCCGCACTCATGGACTCGTAGATCTCCTTGCACATGGGACAGACGGGATACTTCTTGGGGTCGCGGCCGGGGACCCACACCTTGCCGCAGAGCGCCACGACGGGCGTACCGTCGAGAGCGCTCGCCATGATCTTGTCCTTCTGGACATAGTGCGCATAGCGCTCGTGGTCGCCGTCACCGTGCGACACCTGCGGCGTCGGCTCTACGAGGGTCCCCGTACCTGCCCCGCGCTCGGGCTCGGGCTCAAGAGTGCTCATAGCTGCCAAGGGTACTCACGCCGGGCGCGTGCTGGCAGCGCAAGGCGCCGGAGCCACCTGAACGTCAATTCAAGGACGCGTCGTCCGGGTACGTGGCCACCATCGCCAACTCGCTGCGCTGTCGCCGCAGGACCGCGCGCCACAGCCGCTCCGGGTCCGGCGATGACACGTCGCCCGGCTCGGACTCGACCACGTACCAGGCACCTTCGGCGAGTTCGTCCTCCAACTGGCCCGGTCCCCACCCGGCGTACCCGGCGAAGATCCGCAGGCTGCCGAGGGCGGAGGCGAGCAGCTCCGGCGGGGCCTCCAGGTCGACGAGGCCGATGGCGCCGTGCACCCGGCGCCAGCCGAGGGGACCCTCGTCGCCGGGGATCACCGCGACGCCGAGGGCGGAGTCGAGCGAGACCGGGCCGCCCTGGAAGACCACGCCCGGCGCGCCCGCGAGGTCGCCCCAGCCCTCCAGGATGTCCTCGACGCCCACCGGGGTCGGCCGGTTGAGCACCACCCCGAGGGAGCCCTCCTCGTCGTGGTCGAGGAGCAGCACCACCGCACGGTCGAAATTGGGGTCCGACAGGGCAGGCGTGGCCACGAGCAGCCGCCCTGTGAGCGAGGACACCTCGGTCATGCCAGACATGATCCCGCATCCCGGGCCCGGACGGGGAGCCAATGGGCCGACGCGGGGGAACCCAGCTCAGCGGGCGCCGGGGCGCCTGGGGCGCACTGTCGGTCCAGTGACCGTGAGCGTCCGGTTCCGCACGGTTCGTGTTGTAGCGGAGTCATGACGTGTCTGAGCCCGCCTCGGGCTTACTCAAGGGGGGTACGCGGCCATTACGCTTGCCCTTTGATCCCCCCGTCCACCTCTTCGGAACGCGAGATTCATGACCGTCACCGGCACCCAAGACGTACTGCTTGTCCACGGCGGCACCCCGCTGGAGGGTGAGATCCGTGTCCGCGGCGCGAAGAACCTCGTGCCCAAGGCCATGGTCGCCGCCCTGCTCGGCAGCGCACCGAGCCGGCTGCGCAACGTCCCCGACATCCGAGACGTCCGCGTCGTGCGCGGCCTGCTGCAGTTGCACGGTGTGACGGTCCGCCCCGGTGAGGAGCCGGGCGAGCTCGTCATGGACCCCTCGCACGTGGAGAGCGCGAACGTCGCCGACATCGACGCGCACGCGGGTTCGTCGCGCATTCCGATCCTGTTCTGCGGGCCGCTCCTGCACCGCCTCGGGCACGCCTTCATCCCGGGCCTCGGCGGCTGCGACATCGGCGGCCGTCCCATCGACTTCCACTTCGAGGTGCTCCGCCAGTTCGGCGCGACCATCGAGAAGCGTGCCGACGGCCAGTACCTGGAGGCCCCGCAGCGGCTGCGCGGCACCAAGATCCGGCTGCCGTACCCGTCCGTGGGCGCCACCGAGCAGGTGCTGCTCACGGCCGTCCTCGCGGAGGGCGTCACGGTGCTGTCCAACGCCGCCGTGGAGCCCGAGATCGAGGACCTGATCTGCGTCCTGCAGAAAATGGGCGCGATCATCGCGATGGACACCGACAGGACCATCCGCGTCACCGGTGTGGACACCCTCGGCGGCTACACCCACCAGGCCCTGCCTGACCGCCTGGAGGCCGCCTCCTGGGCGTCCGCGGCGCTCGCGACCGAAGGCAACATCTACGTCCGCGGCGCCCTCCAGCGCTCGATGATGACGTTCCTGAACACCTACCGGAAGGTGGGCGGTGCCTTCGAGATCGACGACGAGGGCATCCGGTTCTGGCACCCGGGCGGCCAGCTCAAATCCATCGCCCTGGAGACGGACGTCCACCCCGGCTTCCAGACCGACTGGCAGCAGCCCCTGGTGGTCGCCCTGACGCAGGCCACGGGCCTGTCCATCGTCCACGAGACGGTCTACGAGTCCCGGCTCGGCTTCACCTCGGCGCTCAACCAGATGGGTGCGCACATCCAGCTCTACCGCGAGTGCCTCGGCGGCTCCGACTGCCGCTTCGGGCAGCGCAACTTCCTGCACTCGGCGGTCGTGAGCGGCCCCACCAAGCTCCAGGGCGCCGACCTGGTCATCCCGGACCTCCGGGGCGGCTTCTCGTACCTCATCGCCGCCCTCGCGGCCCAGGGCACGTCCCGGGTCCACGGCATCGACCTGATCAACCGAGGCTACGAGAACTTCATGGACAAGCTCGTGGAACTGGGAGCGAAGGTAGAACTCCCGGGCCAGCCGGCGAGCTGAAGCCGGGCAGATTCAGCCCGGCCGGCGTTTGAGGCCATCTTTTGACGGCACGCAGAAGGGCGGCCACCCCACGGGGTGGCCGCCCTTCGCTGCACAGGGCCAGAGGCCTGCTTACTTGCCCTTGGCTGCTTCCTTGAGCTTGGAGCCCGCCGAGACCTTGACGCTGTAGCCGGCCGGAATGTTGATCGGCTCGCCGGTCTGCGGGTTGCGGGCGGTGCGAGCGGCACGGTGCGTGCGCTCGAAGGTCAGGAAGCCGGGGATGGTGACCTTCTCGTCGCCCTTGGCAACGATCTCGCCGACGGTCTCGGCGAACGCGGCCAGCACGGCGTCGGCGTCCTTGCGGGTCACCTCTGCGCGGTCGGCCAGCGCGGCCACCAGCTCACTGCGGTTCATGTTTGTACTCCCGTGTTCTTCTTGCTGTTGAGGCGTGCCACGCGGCGGAGCCGCATACCGGGCACAGCGAAGCCGATGCTGCCAGGGTCCTCAGGCGAGCCCCGGACCGGGTCCCCGTCGGACCCTCGCGCCCAGAGACGCATCCTGCCCCCACCTGCGGCGGGAAAGCCAATCCGGCACCCGTGGAAGTCACACGAAAAGCGCCCCTTTCTCGGCTGGGTGCCTCGAAATGGTGACGCTCCGTCCGCTCCCGGTGCCGGACCCGCGTGCCCCGACGGACCGGCGTGGGGCCGGTGCGGGGCCCTTGGGGCCCGGTAGGGCCGCTGCGGGCCCTGAGGCCCGCGTCCCGCCACCCTAGAGGGCCGTCACGGGCGCCGCGTTCCGCGACGCGCCGTGCGGTCAGGCCGTGGTACCCGTCACAGCGGCCCCCGCCGCCTTGGCGGCGCCGCGCACCGCTCCGGCGACCGCGCCCGCGACCTTGTCGTTGAAGACGCTGGGGATGATGTAGTTCGGGTTCAGCTCGTCCTCGGTGACCACGTCCGCCAGGGCGGTGGCGGCGGCCAGCATCATTTCCGTGTTGACCGTACGCGACTGGGCGTCGAGCAGGCCGCGGAAGACGCCGGGGAAGACCAGGACGTTGTTGATCTGGTTGGGGAAGTCGGAGCGGCCCGTGGCCACAACTGCCGCCGTCTCGCGGGCGATTGCGGGGTCGACCTCCGGATCCGGGTTCGCGAGCGCGAACACGATCGCGTCGTCCGCCATGGCGGCGACATCGTCGCCGTCGAGCACGTTCGGGGCCGACACGCCGATGAACACGTCGGCGCCCACGACGGCCTGCTTGAGGGTGCCGGTGACGCCCTCGGGGTTGGTGTTGTCGGCGATCCAGCGCAGTTGCGAACCCTGGTCGGTGTCCGTGGCGGCGGACGCCAGGTCCTCGCGGCCCGCGTGCACCACGCCGTGGATGTCGGCGACGACGGCGTGCTTGACGCCCGCGGCGAGCAGCAGCTTGAGGATGGCCGTACCGGCCGCTCCGGCGCCGGACATGACGACGCGGACGTCCCCGATGCCCTTGCCCACCACGCGCAGCGCGTTGGTCAGGGCGGCGAGGACGACGATCGCGGTGCCGTGCTGGTCGTCGTGGAAGACCGGGATGTCGAGGGCCTCACGGAGCCGGGCCTCGATCTCGAAGCAGCGCGGCGCGGAGATGTCCTCCAGGTTGATGCCGGCGAAGCCGGGCGCGATGGCCTTGACGATCTCGACGATCGCGTCGGTGTCCTGGGTGTCCAGGCACAGCGGCCAGGCGTCGATACCGGCGAAGCGCTTGAAGAGGGCCGCCTTGCCCTCCATCACCGGGAGGGCGGCCTTCGGGCCGATGTTGCCGAGGCCGAGCACCGCGGAGCCGTCCGTCACGACCGCGACGGAGTTGCGCTTGATGGTGAGGCGGCGCGCGTCCTCGGGGTTCTCCGCGATGGCCATGCACACGCGGGCGACACCCGGTGTGTAGACCATGGAGAGGTCGTCGCGGTTGCGAATGGGGTGCTTCGACTGCATCTCGATCTTGCCGCCGAGGTGCATCAGGAACGTACGGTCGGAGACCTTGCCGAGGGTGACGCCCTCGATGCCGCGCAGTTCCTCGACGATCTCGTCGGCGTGCGACGTGGAACTCGCCGCGATCGTGACGTCGATGCGCAGCTTCTCATGGCCGGACGCCGTGACGTCGAGGCCGGTGACGGAGCCGCCGGAGGACTCCACGGCCGTGGTGAGCTGGGAGACCGCGGTTCCGCTCGCGGGCACCTCCAGCCTGACCGTCATCGAGTAGGAGACGCTGGGCGCCGTTGCCATGGCGGACTTCCTCTGCTTTCACCTTGTAGCTGTTGCCGTTCGATCGTCGCACCTACCACTGAGTACGCGGTAGCCGCATCGGATTACGAACGTTTTGTTCACTCTGCTTTCGGAAAACGACTTCCACCATACGAGAAGTTAACGGAAACAGAAAGAGGGGAACGCAAAGAGGCCCGCGCCACTGGGTGACGCGGACCTCTTCTTACGCTGAGTGACACCGACCCGCCATGCTCGCCTCGCGGCAAGTGGTCGCTCGTAGCGACGAAGGTTGGGCCCGGGGGCTTGGATCGGGCCGGTGCCACATCAAAGGTAACAAACGAACCCCGTAAGGCAATTCCCATCCCGCGGATTCGCCCCCGGCGTACGGCGCGCCGTCGTGACGTTCACTCGCGCGCTGCCCTGACGGTCACCGCCGGACAGCCCTGACGGTCACTCCCGCAGCAGGTCCGGCACGCCCTGCCCGTCAGGGTCATCCCGTTCGCCCGACAGGACGGTGAGCTGCTGTGTGGCGCGGGTCAGCGCCACGTACAGCACCCGCAGGCCCGCAGGGGACTCGTCGGCGATCTCGGCGGGCGAGACGACGAGCGTCGCGTCGTACTCCAGGCCCTTGGCCTCCAGGCTGCCGAGGGCGACGACGCGCTCCCCGAGACCGTCGAGCCAGCGGGCCGCCTGTTCCCTGCGGTTCATGGCCACGACCACGCCGACGGTGCCATCGACCCGGTCGAGCAGGCGGGCCGCCTCCTCGCGCACCGACCGGCCGAGGGCGCCCTCGCGCCCGCCGCCGTCCCCCGCCGCGCGGCCGACGACGGCGAAGCGCGGCTCGATGCCGGTGGAGCGGACCGCGGACGGCGCATCGGATCCTGGCATCGCGAGGGCCAGGACCTTCGCGGCGAGTTCGGCGATCTCGGCGGGGTTGCGGTAGTTGACGGTGAGGGTGAAGCGGCGGCGCGGGCGGGTGCCGAGGGCCTCGTCCCTGGCCGCGCCCGCCTCGTCCGGGTCGGACCAGGAGGACTGCGCCGGGTCACCGACGACCGTCCAGGTCGCGTGCCTGCCGCGGCGGCCGATCATGCGCCACTGCATGGGCGTCACGTCCTGCGCCTCGTCCACGATCACATGCGCGTACTCGGTGCGCTCCGCCGCCAGGCGTTCGGCGCGCTCGCGCTGGGACTCCTCGCGCTGCGGCATCAGCTCGTCAAGGCCGGTGAGCAGGTCGAGCGGGTCGAGCTCCTTCTTCTTGCGGGGCCGGTGCGGCGTACCGAGGATCGCCTGCAGCTCGTCGAGCAGCGCCACGTCGTGCACGGACAGGGCGTCGCGTCTCAGGGAGCGGGCGACCTTGCGGATCTCGCCGGGGTTCAGGACGCGGCGCGCCCAGCGGTGCAGGCTGCGCTCGTCGCCCATCGCGGTGAGCACGGCGCGCGGGGTGAGCTCGGGCCACCAGGCGTCGAGGAAGGCCAGGAAGTCGTCCTCGGAGGTGATGTCGTCGTCGAAGGACGAGCGGAGTTCGGCCGCGAGTTCCGGGTCGTCGTGCCTGCCTGCGGCGCCGGACTGCTCCCAGAGGGCGTCCAGGAGAAGTTTCCGGGCGCGGGGGCGCAGGAGGTTGACGGGGGCTGTACCGCTCAGTGCCGTCTGGCGGATTCGGTGCAGTTGCTCGGCGCCGAGTTCCAGGCGGCGGCCGAAGGCCACTACGCGTAGGCGTGCGGGGGTGGATGGCGCCCCTGTCTCCTCGCCTTCGGCTTCGGTGTCGTCCTCGCCGAAGGCGAGTTGTCGGGCGTTCGCCGTTGGCGGGTGCGGGTCGGCTGTGCCCACCCGTTCCGCCCTCTGGGCGGACCGGTTGCCCACAGCGGGAGCGGCCGCAGCGGGGGCGGCGCCCCCGGCACGGGCGGTGCTCGCGGCACCGGGTGGGGACTCCAAGGCGCCCCGTGCCGCCCGGCGCAGGACCCTCATCATGCGGGACGAACCCTTGACACGAGCCACCGCTGGGGTGTCGTAGACCGTGGCCTCGATGCCGTCGACCAGGGAGCCGACCGCCCGGATCGCCACCTGGCCCTCCTCGCCGAGGGACGGCAGGACGCCCTCCGTGTAGGCGACGAGCAGCGGGGTCGGGGAGACGATGAGGATGCCGCCCGCGTACCGGCGCCGGTCCTGGTAGAGGAGGTAGGCCGCGCGGTGCAGGGCGACGGCGGTCTTGCCCGTGCCGGGGCCGCCCTCCACGTACGTCACCGAGGCGGCCGGAGCGCGGATCACCAGGTCCTGCTCCGCCTGGATCGACGCCACGATGTCCCGCATGGTGTGGCTGCGGGCCTGGCCGAGCGCGGCCATCAGGGCGCCGTCACCGATGACGGGCAGTTGCTCGCCGTTCAGGAACGCCGTCAGCTCCGGGCGCATCAGGTCGTCCTCGACGCCCAGGACCCTGCGGCCCTTGGAGCGGATGACGCGCCGGCGCACGACCCGGCCGGGATCGACCGGGGTCGAGCGGTAGAAGGGCGCGGCCGCGGGCGCGCGCCAGTCGATGACCAGCGGGGAGTAGTCCGCGTCGAGCACGCCGATGCGGCCGATGTGCAGGGTCTCCGCGATATCGGCCACCAACCGCCGCGCAGCACCAGCACCAGCACCAGCACCAGCACCAGCAGTCTCGCTGCCCCCGCCGTCCCTGGGGGCCCCGTCAGTCCCGCAGTCCCCGTCGGACCCGTCGGACCCGTCGGACCCGTCGGACCCGTCGGGCCCACCGTCCTCGACCTCCCGGACCGCCCCCTCGGCGGGCTCGACCGCCGTGTACGCGCCGTCGGGGCCCTTCTTTCCGTCCTTGCCGGGCAACAGGTCGATACGGCCGAAGAGGAAGTCCTCGAACTCGTTGTTGAGGCGGTTGAGATGGACGCCCGCGCGGAACACCTGCGCGTCCCGTTCGGCGAGCGCGCCCGGCGTGCCCACCTGAGACCGCTTGGCGGCGTCGTTCATCAGGAACTCGGCCTCGTGGATCTTCTCTTCGAGGCGCCGGTAGACCTGGTCGAGATGCTCCTGTTCGACGCTGATCTCGCGGTCGCGTACGTCGGCCACCGGGGCCCCTTTCCTGACGTGCTGCTGCCCGTATTGAGCAGCCGTCCACCGTACGCGAAAGGGGCCCCGCTTGTGCAGTCGCCGTCCGCCTACACGTCCACCTCCACGAGACGCTCGCCCTCGAACGTGCGCACCTCGAAGTGGTCGATGTCGTTGCGGTCGAACGCGGCGCCGCCGTGCACGTACAGCGGTTTCTGCGCGCCCTGGTGCGGGCTGCCCTGGATGCCGTAGCCCCACTGGGGCACCGACCAGGTCGTCACGGTCTCCTTCTTGCCGTCCTTGCCGACCGCGATCAGCGAGCACTTCAGCGGGCCCTTGACGTTCTTCAGCTCCAGGACCGTGTGCGTGCCCCAGGCCTTCTTCTCGGTGCCCACCGTCGCCGTGACCTTGGTCGTGGGATCGGTGGCGGCCTTCTTCGTCACCATGTGGTGGAAGAAGGCGTCCTCCGCGGGTGACGTCGGGTGCGGGTCGCTGCCCGAGATGTCCCTCCTGTCGCTGCCGTCGTCGTCCCCGGTCGCCGCGACGACCGCGAGCGGCCCCCCGATGATCAGTGCCGCGGCCGCCGCGACCAGGTACATCCCGCGCCTGCGCCGCTGGGACCGCTTGGCCGCGACCTCGTCCACGAGCCGGTCCGCGAGCCCCGGGTCCGGCCGGGCGGCGAGCTGTTCGCCGATCCGGGGCGCGCCGCGCCGGTGGCCACCGGCCGCGTTCGAGGGGCCCGGAAGACCGGCGTCGGGGAAGTCGGCGAGGGCGGCGAGCATCGGCTCCATGCCGGAGAGCTCCTCCAACTGCCGCGCGCAGAAATCGCAGCCCGCCAGATGCGCCTCGAACTCGGTGGCCTCCGTGTCGTCGAGGATCCCGAGGGCGTAGGAGCCGACGGTCTCGTGCACATCGCCCGAACCGGGGCCAGGGCCCCACCGGTCCTGCCCGTGGCCCTGTGCGTCGTACGGCGTACTCATGCCGTCACCCCCCGCTCCTCAAGCGCGAGCTTCATCGAGCGCAGCGCGTAGAAGACCCGCGAGCGCACCGTCCCGCTGGGTATGCCCAGTGTCTGTGCCGCCTCATTGACCGTACGCCCTTTGAAGTAGGTCTCGACAAGTACCTCCCGGTGCGCGGGAGTCAGGTCCTCCAGCGCGTCCGAGAGGGTCATCAGCCACAGCGCCTTATCGATCTCGTCCTCCGCGGGGATGACCTCCAGCGGTGACGGGTCGACTTCCTGCGGCCGGGCCTGCCGGCTGCGGTGGCCGTCGATGACGATGCGACGTGCGACCGTCACCAGCCAGGGGCGTACCGAACCGGTGGCCCGGTTGAGCTGACCGGCGTTCTTCCAGGCACGGAT
Organism: Streptomyces aureocirculatus; assembly: GCF_000720475.1. Classification (GTDB taxonomy): domain Bacteria; phylum Actinomycetota; class Actinomycetes; order Streptomycetales; family Streptomycetaceae; genus Streptomyces; species Streptomyces aureocirculatus. The sequence goes on along the minus strand of NZ_JOAP01000040.1, from coordinate 26,328 downwards.
GAGCGTTTCCTGTACGACATCTTCGGCCCGCTGCCTGTCGCCCGCCACAAGGCGGAGCACATAGGCGAGAAGTGGGCCCGCGTGCTCGCGGTAGAGCGCGCGCATCAGCTCCTCGTCCGGCTCGGGGGCGGGAGTCGGCGTCAGGCGATGTCGTCGGTGAGGGCGTTCATCGGCCACGGCGGAATCCTTGCGCACGGCTGCCTCCGGTGTCCGCTGTTCGTCTCGGCTGCCCGTCTCGGCCGTGCTCCGCGCGGGGTCGGCGCAGTCGGTCCTGTCGGCTGGTCACCTTGGACGTACGGACCGGGGCTCGCGTCCGTTCAAGGAGCGGGGGCGGTTTCTTGCCGCGGGGACCGGACCTTCGTGGCGATTCCTCTGCCGCGGGGGCGTGGCCGTCCCTGCGTGGCGCGCGAACGTTCCTGCTCAGGCCCGTTCGAGGGCCGCACGCCGTCGGTGCCTCGCCACCCGCTCGCGGTTGCCGCACACCTCGCTGGAGCACCAGCGCCGGCGGCGGCCGCGCGAGGTGTCCAGATACACGATGGTGCAGTTGTCGCCCTCGCACTGGCGCAGGAGCGAGCGCGCCACCGGGTCGGTGAGCAGGTCGACGGCGTCCCTCGCGACGGCGGCGAGCAGCGCGGGGCGGCCGGGGACGCCGTGCAGGGCGCGGGTCAGGGTGCCGTCGGCCAGCCGGACGGCGCGCGGGGCGGGCGGGGCCGCCGCTGCCAGGGCGTTGACGCGGGCGAGCGCGGGGTCGGCGCGCCGCCCGAGGAGTTCGGCACGGACCAACTGGGCGATGTGGCCGCGCAGTTCACGGACGGCGGCGAGGCAGGAGGGGTCGGCGCCCGGCAGCGGCGTACCGGCCGGTACGAGACCCGCCCCGGCGAGCCAGTCCCGCAGCCGCTGCACGCCGTCGAGCCGCTCCACGGGATGGCTGGTCGCGAGGAGGTCGAGGCAGGGGCGGCCCGCGTCGAAACGCAGGTCCTGGAAGGCGGGGGGCGCCGCGGGCGGCGCCGACGCCATCGGTGCGGCGGGAGGGCGTGCGGAAGAGCGCGCGGGAGGGGACGTGGGAGGGGACGCGGGAGGGGACGTGGAGCGGGACACTGAAGGGGACGCAGACTTGGACGCACCCAACACCATGCGCCTTTCACCGCCTCGGGGTGTGCCGGTGAGTGCCGTACCCCTACAGTGCCCGCCCGCGGGCCCCACCGGAACCCCTGCCGCCGGCCCGCGCCGCGTGGACGCACCCTTGTGCAGACGCACGCGTATGCCTCCGCGCGCCTCGGCCATGGTCGCCGCGGGCGCCCGGCGCTTGACTCGAACCATGAACCGAGACGACAGGAACCGGGACGACACGGCGGTACGTCCGAGCCGTGGCGCCGGGGTGCTCCTGGGCGCCGCCACCGTGGCCATGGGCCTGGGCGCCGGGGCCTTCTACACCTTCGCCTGCGCCGTGATGCCGGGCCTGGCCCGCGGTCCGGACCGTACGTACATCGAGGTCATGCAGCACATGAACGAAGCGATCGAGAACCCGGTGTTCTTCGCGAGCTTCCTGGGGGCGCCACTGCTCACGGCCGCCGCGGCCTGGCGGCTGCGGCGCACCGGCACGCCCTGCCGGTGGGCGCTGGCGGCGCTGGCCGTGTACGCCGTCGCGTTCGTCCTCACCGTCGCCGTGAACATCCCCCTCAACGACCGGCTCGCGGACGCGGGCGACCCGGCGCGCATCAGTGACCCGGCCGCGGTGCGCGCGGACTTCGAGGACGCGTGGGTGGCGTGGAACGCGGTGCGTGCGCTCCTGAGCACGCTCGCCCTCGGCTTCCTCGTCCGGGCGCTCGTACTGTTCGGCGGGCGTAGGGCCGCGGGGCGTACGTCCGGGGCGGGTGCTCAGTCCGCGTACTTGGACCCGTCCCCAGGCACCGGGTCGAGCGCGAGGCGGTAGCCGCGCTTGACGACGGTCTGGATGAGTTTCGGGGTGCCGAGTGCGGCGCGCAGCCGGGCCATCGCGGTCTCGACGGCGTGCTCGTCGCGGCCGTCGCCGGGCAGCGCACGCAGGAGTTCGGCGCGGGCGACGACCCAGCCGGGCCGCCGGGCCAGGGCCCTGAGGAGTGCCATCCCCGCGGGCGGCACGGCCCGCAGCTCGCCGTCGACGAGTACCGCGTGCCCGCGGATCTCCACCCGGTGCCCCGCGACCGGCAGCGCCCGCGCCCGCCCGGGCAGCTCCTGGCAGAGGAGCTGGACGAGGGGGCCGAGCCGGAAGCGTTCCGGCTGCACGGTGTCCACGCCCCGGGTCCGCAGCGCGAGGGCGGTGACGGGGCCGACGCAGGCGGACAGCACGTCGCGGCGGAGCGCGGCGGTCAGCTCGTCCGTCATCCCCCGTTCCGCGGCACGGGCGAACAGCGAGGCGGCGGCGGGCGCGGAGGTGAAGGTGAGCGCGTCGACGCCGTGGGCCACGGTGGCGTCGAGTAGCCGGTCGACCGGGGTGAGGTCGGCGGGCGGCAGCCAGCGGTAGACCGGGACGAGGACGACGTCCGCGCCGCCCGCGCGCAGGGCCTCCACGAACCCGGGCAGCGGCTCCCCGTGCAGTTGTACGGCGATGCGCCGCCCGTCGACGCCTTCCGCGAGGAGCCGGTCGAGCACCTCGGCGAGGGACTCCGACGACGGCGACCAGGCCTCGGTGAGCCCGGCGGCGCGGATGGCGCCCTTGACCTTCGGCCCGCGGGCGAGCAGCTCCACCCCGCGCAGTCGGGCGAGCAGCGCTTCGCCGTGCCCCCAGCCGTCGGCGGCCTCGACCCAGCCGCGGAACCCGATGGCGGTGGTGGCGACCACCACGTCCGGGGCGAGGTCGACCAACTCCTTGGTCGCCGTCAGGAGCTCGCTGTCGTCCGCGAGGGGCACGATGCGCAGGGCGGGGGCGTGCAGGACGGTGGCGCCGCGCCGCTGGAGCAGCGCGCCGAGCTCGTCGGCGCGGCGGGCCGCGGTGACGCCGACGGTGAACCCGGAGAGGGGTCCGTGCTGCTGGCTGACGTTCATGCGTCGAGCGTGCCAACGCCCGGTGACGGTCCCGGATCACCACGATGTCCTGTGTGTTACCAGGGTGCCCCCGGTGTTACGTCGCCGCGTCACACCTCGGCGTAGGCGCGCTGCGGTTCGTTGCCCGCGGCGGGGGCCGATGAGGGGCGCGGGGTGGCGGGGCGGCGAAGGTATACGGCCCAGGTGACCACGAAGCAGAGCGCGTAGCAGGCGAGAAAGGCGACGAACGCGCCGGTGCCCGATCCTGCCGGTCCCGCCGTACGGAAGGCCTCCCGGAAGGCGAGGTTGATGCCCAGGCCGCCGAGCGCGCCGACGGCGCCGATGAGCCCCATGGCGGCTCCGGAGAGCCGCCGCCCGTACCGCGCGGCCTCCTCCCCCACGAGCCCCGCACGCACCGCCTTGGCATGAAAGATCCCGGGGATCATTTTGTACGTGGACCCGTTCCCGAGCCCGCTGAGCACGAAGAGGACGATGAACGCGGCGGTGAACAGGGCGAGCGACTCCCGCTCGGACGCCACCACGACGACGCCGGTGGCCGCCGCCATGCCCGTGAAGTTCCACAGGGTGATGCGGGCCCCGCCGTACCGGTCGGCGAGCCGTCCGCCGACGGGCCTGATCAGCGATCCGAGGAGCGGTCCGAGGAAGGTGACCTGGGCGGCCTCAAGGGGCGTGCGCCCGAACTGCGTCTGGAGCACCAGCCCGAAGGCGAAGCTGTACCCGATGAACGACCCGAACGTCCCCACGTAGAGCAGCGACATGATCCAGGTGTGCGGATCGCGCACGGCCTCGCGTGCCGCGCCGGTGTCGTTGCGTACCGTCGCGAGGTTGTCCATGAAGAGCGCGGCGCAGACGGCCGAGACGACGACCAGCGGAATGTAGACGCCGAGCAGCAGCCTGGGGCCGCCGCCAGCCCCGATGACGGCGAGGGCCGCGAGCTGCATGACGGGTACGCCGATGTTGCCGCCCCCGGCGTTGAGGCCGAGCGCCCAGCCCTTCTTCCGCAACGGGAAGAAGGAATTGATGTTCGTCATGCTGGAGGCGAAGTTGCCGCCGCCGACGCCGGTGAGCAGGGCGCACACCATGAAGGTGGTGTAGGAGGTGCCGGGTTCCATGACGACGAACGCCGCGATGGTCGGCAGCAGGAGCAGCGAGGCCGCGACGACGGTCCAGTTGCGTCCGCCGAAGCGGGCGACGGCGAAGGTGTAGGGGACACGGACGACGGCGCCCACGAGCGTGGCCATCGACACCAGGAAGAACTTCCCGGCGGCGTCGATCCCGTACTCGGGCCCCATGAACAGCACCATGACCGACCACAGCGTCCACACGGAGAACCCGATGTGCTCGGACAGGACCGAGAAGGCGAGATTGCGCCGCGCCACGCGCGCGCCTTCCCGCTCCCAGAACTCCTCGTCCTCGGGCTCCCACCGCGAGATCCAAGCCCGCTTGCTCCCGCCCTCCCCGGACTTCCCGGCCTCCCCGGTTTTCCCGGCCTCCCCGGTTTTCCCGGTCTTTCGGGTCTTTCCCGTCGTCAAGGTCATCCCACGCCTCCCGGCCAGCGGCTGATGATCCCGAAGGTAGGGAGGGCGCGTTTCAGGCCTGTGCTGCCGGGTGACCGTGGGGGAACGTTGGGCTCACGGTGGGGTGGGGTGGGGGGTGAGGGCGGGCGTCCCGTGCCGAGGGCGCCCGGTCGAGGCCCCCGCCTGGCTAGTCGAGCCCCCCGGCCCACTTGAGGGTGTCGGAACCCCCCTTGTCCCAGTCCATGACGACGGAGTCGCCGGAGCGGGACAGATCGGCGCCGACGAACTTCTCCTTCGTCCCGCTGCCGCACTTGAGGGCGAGCCGGAACTCGCCGCCGGACCGGTCCTGTCCGAGCCCGGTGCACATGCCCACACCGCCGGGGTCGAGGTACGACACGATGTGCTTGCCCGCGGCCTGGCCGGTGGTCTGCTTGTCGGCGACGGTGAGGGTCTTGAGGCTCTCGTTCTGCCACTGCCCCTTGTACCCGGTGGCGGGCGCGGGGCCGTCGTCGTCATCGCCGCCGATGCCGCCGCTGTCCGGTACGTCGGTACTGGGGTCGGCGGAGGGTATCGAGGGCGACTCGTCCCCCGGACCGCCGCCGTCGTCGTCCGTACCGTCGGAGGGCTCGCCGGAGCCCCCCGGCGTCACATCGGCGGACACACTCTTGTCGGCCTGCGGCTTCTTGTCGGCCTTGTCGTCCTTGTCGTCGCCGTCGCTGAGGAGGAAGAAGGCGCCACCACCGATGACGAGGACGGCGGCCACGGCTGCCGCGATGAGGACAGCACCCTTCTTCCGCGCGGGACCGCCACCGGGCGGAGGCGGCGGGTAGGCACCGAACTGGGGCTGCCCGTAGGGCCCCTGCGGGGGCTGCTGCCCGTACGGCCCTTGCACCTGCGGGGGCTGCCCGTACGGCCCTTGCGCCTGCGGGGGCTGCCCGTACGGGTTCGCGCCCGCGGGCGGCGGGGCACCGTACGGAGCCGGGGGCTGCAGCGGATACCCGTAGCCCGGCTGCGCCGCGGGCGGGGGCGGGGCGGCCGGCGGCTGCCCGGGGAACGGGGGCTGCGGCTGCGGCTGCGGCTGGTCGGGCGGATACGGCTGGTCCGACGACGGCTGCTGCGGCGCCCCGAACCCGCCCTGCGGCGGCTGGCCAGGTGGCTGGGTCATAGCGCGGAGCGTAACTCCCGGGGGTGCGGCGTCACATCCGTAAATCCGACGAGTCCGTCACAGTGAGGCGGGGGTCTTTCGGCTCTTGGTCCCGGCGGTGTCCCCGGCTCTTGGTCCCGGCGGGTGGCGAGGGAGTCGGCAAGGAGCAGGTCATTGGGCGTCGGGCCCTGGCGCTGGCCCGCGTGCCTCTTCAAGTCCTGCGCCGTGAAAAAGTCCTCCGTTGTGAAACCGGCCCGGCGCAGCCCGCCTGCCCGCTCCCGCGCTCTCAGGCGTCCCCGATGACGGCGAAAGCGAAAGCGAGACGACGGTCGAGCCAATGCGCCTTGACCGCCAGGGTTTGGATGCTCTGGGAGACCATGACCAACTCGCCGCCGGACCACCACTCCAGTCTGCGGCTCTGCCGCCGGGAGCCGCCGTCGCCGTAGGTGCAGTCCTCTCCGGGAGGCACGATGGAGTGCAGGTTGTTCAGCGTCTCTGTCAGAGCTTTGCCGACCGCCCGGCCAGCAACCTGCTTGACGCCGCCACTGGCCCACTCGTTGCGTCCGACGATTTCCGGATACCCGGGCTGATCGATGCGCCATGTGTGCTTGAAAATCTTGCTGGCCGGGGGAATGCGCCGGAGAACACCGATCTCCGTGCCGTCCTTATCGTGTACGCGATAGCGCCGCTCACCGCTGTCTCTTTCCTCCGCAATGAGATAGCAGAGCAGTTTTTTCGATTCAGGGTCCTCGTACAGGCAAGGCTCCGTGGCGAAGGGCGGGGCGGGAGGGGCGACGCGGGCGGCATAGGCGCAGGGAGCGAACGCCTTGGCCTCCCCCGCGCCGCTGGGGACGCGGATGGCCCGGGGGCCTCGCACGGGGCGGGTGCGCTTCTTCGTGACCGGACGCTCCACGGTTCCGACGGTGAACTCCCGCACGCGAGCCCACTCGACCGGGGAAACGGGTTCCTCCTCTCGGATTTCCCCGCTGTCCTCCTCACGTGCCCTCCGCCTGCCGAACGCCACGACTCCCCCTGCCCTTCGCTCCCGTTACCAGCGGCACAACCGTAGCCGTAGGCCGCCCCGGCTCACATACAGTCGGGGCGGCCGTTGGCTCACGCGTTCAGCGCGTCAGCGGTTGATGGACTGGATCTCCTTGACGACGACGTTCTGGTCGGCACCGAACTCGGCGTCGGGCAGCCGGTCCCCGCCTTCCGTCGTGCTCGTCCACGTGATCTTCCAGGTGACCGTGGCATTGAGCTTGTACGAACCGTCGCCCGAGGACCGCAGGTACTTCACTCCGCACGGCGGCGTCTGCTTGGACTTGCCCTTGGCCCAGGGCTCGCCGATCCGGCCGTCCACGATGGGGCACTCGCCGGAAGCGGGGTACGTCGTGGCGTCCTTCGTGCCCGGGTTGATCTTCAGGGAGATCGGTTCGGCGGTTGTGGTGGCGGAGATGTTGGTGTCGGGCAGGCTCGCCGTCACCGAGACCTTCTTGAATTTGGCCTTGTCGAGCCAGACCCAGGTCGGCAGATTGACCTTCGTCTCGCCTTCGGGCGCCATGGTGATCTCGGTCTTGGGAAGCGGAAGTTCGTCGTAGGCGTATTCCGCGAGAATCCTGGGAGAGACGGCGAGAGGCTCCTTGGGCGTCTCGCTCTCGGGCACCCAGAACGGCAGCTTGTCGCAAGCGTTGGCTTCCGGGTCGTCCTTGCGGTTGGGGTTGATGGCCGCGGCCCAGAACATCCCCTCACCCTGTTTGTCCAGGTTGTAGTCCTTGTAGGGATGACCGTCCTTGTAATACGCGTCGTAGACGTCGCCGACGAAGTCCCCGAGGCCGAACATCTTGACCTTCCGCCACGCCTTTACCCTGGCCTCGATCTCCTTGGGAGAGAAAGCGGGTTCGTACCAACAGGCGGGCGGGGTCCAGTCGCCGTCGACAGAGGAGAGTTTGCCCGGCTTGGCGGGCCCGGCACTGCCGGGGACCTTCGTCTGGACTCTCGTCTCGATATTGATTTTGCCGTCCCGCACGCCGCCCTGCGCACTGGAATCGCGCTGGTGCTTCTTACCGCCCTCGCCACCGGCCGCGTAAGCGGTGGCAGGCGTCGCGGCCACCACCACGGTCAGGGCGAGCGCGGCCAGCTTGGCGGGCCTCCTCGGACGTATCACATGCACTTCTTCGCTCCCGTCTCGGACAGGACATCGACCGACTGCCAGACTCCCTCGGCGTTCTTCTTCAGGCGCTCGTTGAAGAACGTGTAGTCGTCGGCAGAGGCAGGAATGGACCTGTTCACCTTGCCGGTCTTGCGGTCCTTGGGGTACGTCTTGGTCGCGTCCGCGCAGTACGTCAAAGACGCCTCGTCCGCCCCGTGCATGGTGACCTGGCGGTCGTAATAGCGCGTGGCGCCGACGTAACTCTTCCCGTCGTCGTAATAGCCCTGGATGTAAGAGGCCGTGGCGATCAGGGCCTTGTCCCTGTTGTAGAACTTCAGCGCCTTCTGGGAGGCCTTCCCGCCCACCGTGATGGCCACATCGATGGCATCGAGGTTCCGCGCGTTGTCGTCGAGGACCGCGTCCTTCTTCGCGTCCCCGGTCGACCCGCCCTCGAAGACGTTGCTCACGCCCTTGGGCATGTCGACCTTCGGGCGGTCTGCTCGATCACCCGCCGCCGACGCCGAAGGCGAAGCCTTCTCGCTCGCCGTGGACCCGGCGCCCTCGATCTTGTCGTCACCCTTGGAGTCGCCGTCTCCGCCACCGCAGGCGGAGAGCGTCAGGGCCGCGGCAGTGGTCAGCGCGGCCACCGCGAGCAAGGCAGGTCGGCGGTTCACAGTCAGCTCCCGATGGGACGTGGGGTCAGTGGGTTCACTTGAGTGAACCCACGCTATCCACGGGCAAAGGCTGACGCGAGAGTGAGGTATCCCTAGCAGGGGGACAGAGAGGGGCATATCGAAGCCCTGTGCGGGACGTTGTTTCCTAACGGTCGCACAACGCCCCGCGATGATTACCGCCTTGTGTCAGTCCGAAGCGTTGCGTTTCGTACCCGGTCCGCCAGGGCGCGAGGCGGATGTTCGGGCTCCGGATGCGGGGGACCCGTAGGGGTGGGAGACGGGTGGGCTGCGGCCGCGGACGCGCCTTTCATGACGAGGGCGTCCGCAGCCGGAACCCACCCGTCCGAAGGGACGGCCAGCCAGTCCTCCGCCGCCGCGAGTTCCGCCGCCGCCCGCCGCAGGGCGTCAAGCCCGGGGTGCCGCAGCCCGCGTCGCCACACCAGTGACACCGGGGACAGCGGCACCGGATCGACCAGGGGCCGAAGGACCGATCCGGGCAGCTCGGGGAAGCCGACGACGGCGAGGACGGGATAGCGGTGCTTGGCCATGATGCGGGCGAACTCCTCGGGGCCCACAGCGAGCGGCGCGGGCGGCGCGACCTCGATGCCGCGGCCCTCGAAGAGACGGCGGGCCAGGTCGGTCCACTCCGGAGTGCGCTCGTTGCCCGCGCCCGCGTACACGCGCTCGCCCGCGAGGCGGTCGAGCGGCACCGCGTCCAGGCCGGTCAGCGGATGGCCCACGGGGAGCAGCACCGCCATCGGCTCGTACCGCACGGGCTGCTGTTCCAGGCCCGCGCGGACCCCGCCGGGCAGTCCGGCGAACCGGCCGAACGACGCGTCGAGACGGCCGGCGGCGATCTCGGCGGCCGCCCCGGTCAGACCACTCTCGAAGCGGGCCATCAGTTCGCAGTGCGGAGCCAGTTCGCGGGCCCGGTCAAGGACCCGGGCGGAGAACAGCCCCGGGCTGTTCAGGTCCACGAGCAGCGGGCGGGCCGCCTGCCCCGTACGCGCGAAGGCGGCGGACAGCTCGTCGTGCGCAGCGAGCACACGCCGCGCGTACGGAAGGAGCCGCGTGCCGTCGGCCGTCAGCGTCACCCGCCGCGTCGACCGCACGAACAGCTCCACCGCGAGGTCACGTTCGAGCCGCCGCACATCACGGCTCAGGGCCTGCTGGGCCACGTACAGGCGGGCGGCGGCCCGGGTGAAGTGCAGTTCCTCGGCGACGGCGAGGAAGGACCGCAGGAGGCGCGGGTCGATGTCGCGGGGCGCCGCGGCGCCCGGCGCCGGGGGCGCCGGCGGTTCGGTCATCCGGTGAACCTACAACCCGGGTGCGTGAATCGCTCCCGAGAAGGTGTTGGACCCCGCCCCCGCACCCCCGTGAGCCTGAACCCATGCCCGAGCCCGCCGCCCTGACCCACCACTCCCCCGACCCCGAGACCGACCCCAAGGCCGACCCCGAGGCCGATCCCGACCTCGACGCCGACCCCGACTCCAACGCCAGCGCCACCGCCGACCCCGAGGCCGACCCCGACTCCAACTCCAACGCCAACGCCAACGCCAACGCCAGCGCCAACGCCAACCGCGAGGCTGCCCCCGACGCCGACCCCAAGACCGCCCCCAAGGCCCCCCAAGGGCCGAACCACCCCCGCAACCCCTACACCCGCCTCTTCGCGATACCCGGCGCCACCGCCTTCACCGTCGGCAACCTCATCGCCCGGCTCCCCATGGGCATGTTCAGCGTCAGTGCCGTGATCATGATTGCCGGGGCCCGTGACTCGTACGCCCTCGCGGGCGCCGTCACCGCCACCGGGCTCGCCGCGACCGCGGTCGTGGCGCCCTGGACGGCACGTCTGGTGGACCGGCACGGGCAGGCGCGCGTCGCGGTCCCCGCGACGGCCCTCGCGGTGCTCGGCTCGCTCTCGCTGCTGCTGTGCGTACGCTTCGAAGCGCCGGACTGGACCCTGTTCGCCTCGTACGCCGCCACGGCCACCACCCCGAACACCGGCGGCATGTCGCGGGCCCGCTGGTCGCACCTGCTGAAGGGCGAACCGGACGCCCTGCACTCCGCGAACTCCTTCGAGCAGGCTGCGGACGAGCTGTGCTTCATGCTCGGCCCGGTGCTCGCCGCGTTCCTGTGCGGCGCCCTGTTCCCGCAGGCGGGCACCCTCGTGGGCGCCGTGCTCCTGCTGACCGGGGTGCTGCTCTTCACCGCCCAGCGGTCGACGGAACCTCCGCCCCGGGGGCGTACGCGGGGGAAGCCGAAATCACCGCTCCGCGCGCGGGGGATGCCCGCCCTGCTCGTCGTCTTCCTCGCGACGGGCGCGGTGTTCGGCTCGATGGAGGTCGCGACGATCGCCTTCGCGGACGAGCAGGGCCACAAGTCGGCCGCGGGTGTGATCCTCGCCCTCCAGGCCGCGGGTTCGTGCGCCGCGGGCCTCTCCTACGGGGCGCTGCGGCCGAGCGGGTCCGCCGACCGCCGCCACGTCCTGTGCGGGGCGGCGATGGCGGCCCTGATGACGCTGCCGCTGCTCGCCGTCTCGGTGACCGGCTCGCTCGTGGTGCTCGCGGTGGCGCTCCTGATCGCCGGGACGGCGACCGCGCCGACCATGGTCACGGGGATGACCCTGGTCCAGCGCCTCGCTCCCGAGGGGCAGTTGAACGAGGCCATGACCCTCGCCGTGACCGGGCTCCTCGGGGGCATCGCGTGCGGCGCCGCGGGCGGCGGCTGGGCGGTGGAGCACCTGGGCCCCACCGCCGGCTACACCGTTGTGGCCGCCGCCGCGCTGTGCGCGCTGCTGCTCAGCACCGCGCGGGCTTGCGCCACGAGCACTCGAGCGCGCCGCCCGGATCAGAGCCGCGCTCCGTACGGGGCCTGACCGGCACGGCCTTGTCCTCGTCGGACTTCGCGAGGGTGACGACGATGGCGTCCTCAAGCGCCTTGACGGAGGCGGGCAGATAGTTGTTGAGGATGATGCTGAAGACCAGTTCGCGGCCGCCCGCGTCCGTCACGTACCCGGAAAGGGCGGACGCCCCGGTCAGCGTTCCGGTCTTGGCACGGACGTTGAGTGCCGCCGGTGTCCCGCACATGCGTGAGCGCAGCGTGCCGCCGTCGAACTTGTCCGGGTCGCACGCCACCGGCAGCGACCGGTACCAGTCGGCGAACCAGGGCTCGCCCTTCGCCGAGCGCAGCAGCTCGATGAACTGGTCGGCGGCGACGTTGTTCTTCCGGGAGAGACCGGAGCCGTCGACCTGGCGCAGGGCGCCGGGGTCGACACCGGCCGTCTTCAGATAGCCGGCGACGGCCGCGATGCCGTCGCCCCAACTCCCCGGCCGCCCGGTCGCCTTGTGCCCCATGGCCTTCGTCAGGGACTCGGCGTGCATGTTGTTGGACAGCTTCATGAAGGGGATCAGGAGGTCCCTGAGCGGCATGGAGTCGTGCGCGGCCAGCTCACGCGCCCCCTTGGGGACGGCGATCCCCGCCCTGGTGGGCCCGCTCACCTTCACGCCATGGGCGGTCAGGGCGGCCCGGAAGATCGCGGCGGCGTACCGGGTGGGCTCCCAGACGGTGATCCACTCCTTGGTGGTGGCGCCGCCCACGGGCACCGTCCCGGTGACCGTGATGGTGTTCTTGCCGTGCTGCCGCTCGACGGCGAGGGTGTCGGCCCCGCCCGCGGCGACGGTCCTGGCCCGCAGGTCGATGTCCACGTAGTCGGTCTTCGGGGTCACGGTGACCCGCGGGCGGTCCCCGGCGGCGGCTCCCGGCGCCACCTGGGCGACGACCGTGCCGGTGTCGTAGTCGGTGTCGGGGGCGACGCTGAGCGCGGAGATCTGCGCCGCGTAGTACGAGGACTCGTCGTCGGCGCCCCAGGTGTCGCCCTGGCGCCGGTCGTCGAACCGGGTGTCGTCGGCGATAAGCCGCCCCGACACCCGCTTGACGCCCGCGTCGGCCACCTCGGCGGCGAGCCGGTCGTAGTCCTTGGCGAGCGTCGTCGGATCGCCGGTGCCGCGCAGATACAGATCGCCCTTGAGCACGGGCCCGTGCCGGTCGCCGGTGGTGAGCACGTCGGTGCGGAAGCGGTGGTCCGGGCCGAGCAGTTCGAGGGCGGCGGCCGAGGTGAGCATCTTGGTGTTGGACGCGGGCATGAGCCGCCCGCTGGGCAGATGCTGGTAGAGGGTCTTGCCGGTCGCGGCGTCGGCGACCACGACACTCGCGGCGCCGCCTTCCATACGGGGGTCACCGAGGACGGTGTCGATGGCCTCGGGCAGCCCGCTCCGCTCGGAGTCCGCCCCGGCGGGGGCGGTCAGGGAACCGAGGGAGAGAGCGGCCACGCCGACTCCGAGCACGGCGGGCCAGATCCAGTGGCGCATACGGGGATGGACGCGTCTCACAGGTCTACTCATGGGTCAGCACGTCACCTGTCCGACCCAAGGGGGTGCGGGTGGCGCAGCCCCCGCAACGCGCGGCGCAGCCGCGCAGAAACGACGAAGGCGACGCGGCCCGCGCTGTTCGCGGGCACACGTCACCTGTCCGACCCAAGGGGGTGCGGGTGGCGCAGCCCCCGCAACGCGCGGCGCAGCCGCGCAGAAACGACGAAGGCGACATGGCCCGCGCTGTTCGCGGGCACACGTCGCCTGTCGACTTCGTGGAGATGGCGGGAATCGAACCCGCGTCCAACGGTGCGGAATCAGGGCTTCTCCGTGTGCAGTCCACTTCGATTTTCTCGGCCCCGGAGATCTCGTGGACAAGTCTCCGACGGGCTCAGTCACTGTTTGATTTCCTCCCAGACCCCGTGACCGGGTCTAGAAGTTTAGTTCCCTAGCTGATGCCAGGATCCGGGTCGGGAACAGCCCCCGGGCTGACACTTCGCAAGTCGCTACTTAGGCAGCGAGGGCGAAGGAATCGCGCTTGGTGTTGGCGATTATTGGTTGCGACATATGGTTTACGAGATCATTGCCGCTTCCTCGACACGCTTCCCCTGCTTCGACATCCGCTGTCGAAACCGATCATCCCCATGTTGTTTTTTCAAGCCGGACCCTGAGGTCCGATGCGTCCCGTCACCTGCGGGACGTGTCCCATCGTACGTGACCAACGCCGGTGGGTGCCAGCCTATTCCTGCACCCGGGGGGACGGGGTTACCCGATCCCCTGCCGCCGCCGCACCGCCGAGATCGCGCGGTTCGTCTCGCGGGTGTCCTGCTTCTCCCGCAGCGTCTGCCGCTTGTCGTACTCCTTCTTGCCCTTGGCGAGCGCGATCTCGACCTTCACGCGGCTGTCCTTGAAGTACAGCGCGAGCGGCACGATCGTGTGGCCCGTCTCCTGGGACTTCGACTCCAGCTTGTCGATCTCCGCGCGGTGCAGGAGCAGCTTGCGCTTGCGCGTGGCGGAGTGGTTGGTCCACGTCCCCTGGACGTACTCCGGTACGTGGATGTTGTGCAGCCACGCCTCATGGCCGTCGATGTGCACGAAGCCGTCCACCAGGGAGGCCCGGCCGAGCCGGAGGGACTTGACCTCCGTACCCATCAGAACCAGGCCGCACTCGTAGGTGTCCAGGATGTGGTAGTCGTGCCGCGCCTTCTTGTTCTGCGCGATCATCTTGCGCGCGGGCGCCTTCTCGGCGGCCTTGGCCGCCTTGCGCTTTTGCTTTTCCTTAGCCATAGTGCGGCCATTTTCGCACTACGAGGGGGGTCCGAGGCCAGTCAATACTGTCTCGGCCCGCTCCTGGGCGCCGTCCTCGACCTCCAGGTCCGGGGTGATGCCCCGGCCGTCGACCGCCCGCCCCGAAGGGGTGCGGTAGTGCCCGACGGTCAGCTCGGCGACGGAGCCGTCCGGCAGTCGGCTCGGCATCTGCACCGAGCCCTTGCCGAACGTCCTGGAGCCCACGACGACCGCGCGTCCGCGGTCCTGGAGGGCCCCGGTGAGCAGCTCGGCCGCGCTCATCGTGCCGCCGTCGACGAGCGCGACCACGGGTCTGGTGGTGTCCCCGCCCCGCCGGGCGTGCAGGGCGCGCTGCCGTCCTCGTACGTCGTACGTGGCGACGAGGCCGCCGTCCAGGACCGCGGAGGACGCCTTGGTGGCCTCGGTGACCAGGCCGCCGGAGTTGCCGCGCAGGTCGAGCAGGATGCCGGCGCCCGGGGGTGCCTTGCGCACCGCCTTGCGCACCGCCTCGCCCGACCCCTTGGTGAACGCCCCGACCTTGATCATCACGGCGCCGCCGGGGAGCCTGCTCACGGTCACGGAGTCCGTCGACAGGCGGGCGCGGCGCAGGGTCTCGGTCCACGCGCGCGAGGCACGCCGCAGGCCGAGGGTGACCGGGGTGTTCTCGTGGTCGCCGCGGAGCAGGGACACCACGTCCGTGACGGGGCGTCCGGCGACCTTCTCGCCGTCGACGGCGGTGAGCCGGTCGCCCGCGCGGATGCCTGCCCGCTCGGCGGGGCCGCCGCGCTGCACCCGGGACACCTCGATCCTGCCGTCGGCGGCGCGCTTGGCCCACAGGCCGACGCCGGTGTAGGCGCCGTCCAGGGACTGCTCGAAGGCGCGGTACTCCCCCTGGGAGTAGACCGAAGCCCAGCGGTCGCCGCTGCGGCTGACGGCCTCCTCGGCGGCCTCGGCGGTGTCCTTGCCCGACTTGCCATCGGCCATGGCGTCGGCGGCGGCGTCCGCGGCCGCGTCGGAGGGGTCGCGGCCTTCGCCGCGGGACCCGCGGTCCTTGTCGCTGTCCTTGGAGGAGGCGACGGAGCGGGCGGGCGGCGCCTCGTTCTGGCCGTGCGCCGCGTCCTCGGTCCAGGAGCCGGTGGCCGCGCCGGTGGCGAGGACACTCGCGAAGACCAACGTCAGGGCTGCCCCGCGGCGGGTGCGACGGGGCTCGGCGAGCCGATCAGGGCCTGACATGTCGGTGAGTCTAGGACAACGACGGGCGCCGCACGGCCGGTTGACCGTACGGCGCCCGAGGCACTCCTCACACCTGGGAAACGGAAGTCGCCCGCCGTCTCACGCCTTTGGTGCCCGCGTCACACCTTCAGGTACTTGCGCAGCGCGAAGAACGCGGCAAGGGCGGGCATCAGCAGTCCGATGGCGAGCACCAGCGGCAGTTTGGCGAGAACCGCGTCCCAGCCGATGAAGTTGATCAGATCGAGCTTCTCGGACAGCTCCAGTCCGTGGTCGATGATGAAGTACCGGCCGAGGAGCAGGAATCCGCAGGCGAGTCCGCCGCCGATCAGACCGGCGACGGCCGCCTCCAGGATGAACGGCATCTGGATGTAGAAGCTGGACGCGCCCACGAGCCGCATGATCCCGGTTTCGCGGCGACGGCTGAACGCCGAGACGCGCACCGTGTTGACGATCAGCATCAGGGCGACCACGAGCATCAGGGCCATCACCGCGAGCGCCGCCCAGTTCATGCCGTTGAGGAGCTCGAAGAGGTTGTCCAGGACGCCCTTCTGGTCCTCCACGGACTGCACGCCGTCCCTTCCGGAGAAGGCGGTCGCGACCACCTGGTACTTCTCTGGGTCCTTCAGCTTGATGCGGTACGACTCCTGCATCTGGTCCGGGGTCAGCGAGCTGGACAGCGGGGAGTCGCCGAACTGCTCCTTGTAGTGCTTGTACGCCAGGTCGGCCGTCTCGTGCTGGACGGTGTCGACGACGGGCATCTTCTTCAGATCGGTGAGGATCTGCTGCTTCTGCTCGTTCGTGACCGCGCCCTTGGCGCACTTGGGGTCCTGCTCGGCGTCCCCCTTGTTGCACAGGAAGATCGAGACGTTGACCTTGTCGTACCAGTAGCCCTTCATCGTGCTCACCTGGTCGCGCATGAGCAGCGAGCCGCCGAACAGGGCGAGCGAGAGCGCTACGGAGACGACGACCGCGAAGGTCATCGTGAGATTGCGGCGGAGACCGACGCCGATCTCCGACAGGACGAACTGGGCGCGCATGGCGGCCTTTCAGTGGATCAGGTGGAGCGGAGGGGCAGCACGGAGCGGACACCGGCGGCCATGGCAGGCGCCGGGGCCCGGATCAGTGCTGGTAGCCGTAGACGCCGCGGGACTGGTCGCGGACCAGGCGGCCCTTCTCCAGCTCGATGACGCGCTTGCGCATCTGGTCCACGATCTGCTGATCGTGGGTGGCCATCACGACGGTGGTGCCGGTCCGGTTGATGCGGTCCAGGAGCTTCATGATGCCGACCGACGTCTGCGGGTCGAGGTTGCCGGTCGGTTCGTCGGCGATGAGGAGCTTCGGCCGGTTGACGAAGGCGCGGGCGATCGCCACGCGCTGCTGCTCACCGCCGGAGAGCTCGCCCGGCATCCGGTCCTCCTTGCCGCCGAGGCCGACGAGGTCGAGGACCTGGGGCACGGATTTGCGGATCTCGCCGCGCGTCTTGCCGATGACCTCCTGGGCGAAGGCCACGTTCTCGGCGACGGTCTTGTTCGGAAGGAGCCGGAAGTCCTGGAAGACGGTGCCGAGCTGGCGGCGCATGTGCGGCACCTTCCAGTTGGAGAGCCGCGCCAGGTCCTTGCCCAGGACGTGCACCTGGCCGTGGCTGGTGCGCTCCTCGCGGAGGATCAGCCGCAGGAAGGTGGACTTTCCGGAGCCGGATGAGCCCACCAGGAAGACGAACTCGCCCTTCTCGATCTCCAGCGACACATCGCGGAGGGCTGGGCGGTTCTGCTTCGGGTAGGCCTTGGAGACGTTGTCGAATCGGATCACGGATGCACCACGGGTAGCCGGGGGTAGGTGAGCGTGACCATACGCGAACCGGGTGCGGCCGCGCAGTCGGCGTCCTGAGTTGCGCGTTTTGTTGCGGAAACCACCAGGTGCAAACGGGGCACCGGTGGGCCGTGGGGCTTGTCGGGCGGTGGGCCGCGCCGAATTCCGCGGAAGCTGGCACAGTGGTAGGGGGAACGGTTGGGGTTCCCCGAGCGTTGGGCAGGCTGAGACTGTGCGGAGGAGAAGCGCATGACCTATGACAGGTTGGTGTGCGCGAACTGCGCGGCGCCTGTGAGTGAGGGCCGCTGCCCCGTGTGCCGGGCCAGCCGGGAGCGGATGCAGCAGGAGGGCCCCTTCGGCGGCCTCAGCCCTGCCACCCTGATAGGGCTGCTCGTGGTGTTGATCATGGCGATGGCACTGGTGGCGCATCAGACCGCGTAGTCGAAGGGCGCCGGGCCGAAGAGCGGCCGAAGAGCATCCCAGGACACGAGGAAGGGCCCGGAGCCGTCAGGCTCCGGGCCCTTCTCACGCGCACTGCCGGTACGGTCAGGCCGCGGCGCCCCGGTTGCCTGCCAGGCGGGGCAGGAAACGGAAGCCGATGCCACCGGCGATCATGGTGGCGGCACCGATGATCAGGAAGGTGGTCTCGGTGGCACCCGTCTCGGCGAGCTCGCCGTCATTCTTGGCGCTGCCGTTGTCGGAGATCTGCTCGACGGGCTTGGAGCCGGTGTCGGTCAGGCTGTCCTTGCCGCCCTGCTCGGCCGGGCCCGAGCCGCCGTCGGGGTCGGCGTCGTTGCCGCCGCTGCCGCCGCCGCCGGTGCCGTTGCTGTTGCCGTTGCCATTGCCGTTGTCGTCGTCACCGCCGTCGCCGTCACCCGGGTCGGTGGGCTGGGAGGTGGGCGGGACCGAGGGCTCGGGTGGGTTCGTCGGCTCCGGCGGCTGCGTCGGCTCCGGCGGGTCGGTGGGCTCCGGCGGCTCGCTGGGCTCCGGCGGGTCCGTCGGCTCGCCGGTGGGCTCCGGCGGGTTGCTGGGCTCCGGCGGGTCGTCGGTCGCGTCGTCCGTACCCGGGAGGTCCACGTCGACACCGATGCCGTTCTCGTCGGCGGAGGCGCTCGCGCCCGTACCGCCGAGCTCGACGCCGACATCGAGGGCCGAGGCTGCGCCGGCGGCGGTCAGCGAGGCGCCGGCGGCGATCACCGCGCCGGCGGCGATCCGCGCGACGCGGATCCGCGTCTTCTTCGTCATCTGGCTGCTACCCCCAGTAGCTGAATCGTCAGTGAGGCAGCGTCCCGGATCGCGGTCGCGGGATGACTTTTCGATCGGCCCCCCGGATCACACGCGTCCCAGAGATACGCATGCCGCCCGCTAGCCTTTCCAGTTTTCGAAAGGCCGTCAAGGCTGTTGCGGGCGCGATGCCCGTTATAGGGCGGTTGACCGGCGTACGGACATGTGACTGTGACGTAAAAGGCGCAGGAAGCCCACACAGGCCCCATGAACAAAGGCAACCGTCGCCCCATGGGCCACAGTTGCCTCTGCTTCAGATCGGCTCAATTTGTCGACATAGCGCCGAAATTACTTCTCCTGCTGCTTGCGCCAGCGAATTCCGGCCTCAAGGAAGCCATCGATCTCGCCGTTGAACACCGCTTCCGGATTACCGACCTCGTGCTCCGTACGCAGGTCCTTCACCATCTGGTACGGGTGCAGGACGTACGAACGCATCTGGTTGCCCCAGGAGTTGCCGCCGTCGCCCTTGAGCGCGTTCATCTTGGCCTGCTCCTCCTGGCGGCGGCGCTCGAGCAGCTTCGCCTGGAGGACGTTCATGGCCGTGGCCTTGTTCTGGATCTGCGAGCGCTCGTTCTGACAGGAGACGACGATGCCCGTCGGGATGTGCGTCAGGCGGACCGCGGAGTCGGTCGTGTTGACGCCCTGGCCGCCGGGGCCCGATGAGCGGTACACGTCGACGCGCAGCTCGCTCTCGTCGATCTCGATGTGGTCGGTCTGCTCGACGACCGGGAGGACCTCGACGCCCGCGAAGGACGTCTGCCGACGGCCCTGGTTGTCGAACGGCGAGATCCGCACCAGGCGGTGCGTGCCCTGCTCGACGGAGAGCGTGCCGTAGGCGTACGGGACGTTGACGGCGAAGGTCGTCGACTTGATGCCGGCCTCTTCCGCGTACGACGTCTCGTACAGCTCGGTCTTGTAGCCGTGGCGCTCCGCCCAGCGCAGATACATGCGCTGGAGCTTCTCGGCGAAGTCCGAGGCGTCGACGCCGCCGGCCTCGGCGCGGACGGTGACGACGGCCTCACGGGAGTCGTACTCACCGGAGAGAAGGGTGCGGACCTCCATCTCGTCCAGCGCCTTCTTGACCGCCGTGAGCTCCGACTCGGCCTCCGCGCGGGTGTCCGTGTCGTCCTCCTCCTCGGCCATCTCGAAGAGCACGCCGAGGTCGTCGATGCGCCCGCGCAGGTTCTCCGCCTTGCGCACCTCTGCCTGGAGGTGGCTCAGCTTGCTGGTGATCTTCTGCGCCTCGTCCGGGTCGTCCCACAGGGACGGCGCGGCCGCCTGCTCCTCGAGCACGGCGATGTCTGCCCTCAGCTTGTCGAGGTCCAGGACGGCCTCGATCGACTCCATGGTCGAGGAGAGGGACTTGAGCTCTTCGGATACATCGACGACTGCCACAGCTCCAGCCTAACGGCTGCGGCAAGCAGTCCTCCCCCGGTGGCCGGGACAGGCCCTCGCGGGGCGCTGCCGGTGCGGCGAGGTTTCAGCCCGTCCGGCGTTTGAGGACGAGCGCGAAGCGCGATCCACGGGGCCCAGGGCCGGGCTCACGGGACCGGCGGGGCCGAGTTTCCGTTGTCCGGGGTGGACGGCGATGACTCGTCGCCGGAGGTGGCGTACCAGGCGCCGACGCCCACCGCGGCGGCCACAAGCGCCCCTGCCACGCCGAGCGTGATCCGGCGGCGGCGCGTCGAGGCGCGGTGGCGGGCCGAGCCGGGGCGGACGGCGCCCGCGGTGCGGGGGGCCCGTGCGGTGCCCCGGGCGCCGCCTGCCAGCTCGTCAGGGGCGGGTACGCGCATGGAGGTGTGCGTGTCCCGGTTGGCGTCCGCGGGCGCGGCGCCCGGCACCAGGGGCACGGCACCCCGGCGCGGGGGCTTCTCGCGCGGCTGCGGCGCCGCCTCCTCGTAGGACTCCTCGGGCTCCGCGTCCGGCTCGTCGACGTCCAGCGGCGGCATGCCCGCGAGCAGGGGCAACTGCTCGCGCAGGCGGGTGGCGAGCTCGGAGGCACGGAGTCGGGACGCGGGGGCCTTGGCCAGGCACTGGACCATGAGCTGCCAGAGCTCTTCGGGGATGCCGGGGAGCGGGACCACGGTCTCGGTGACATGGCGTCTGAGCACCGCTCCGGGGTGTCCGCCGCCGAACGGCGTGAAGCCCGCGAGCAGCTCGTACAGGACGGTGGCGAGGGCGTAGATGTCCACGGCCGCGCGCGGCGGCAGGCCCTCGATGATCTCGGGCGCCAGATAGTCCGGCGTACCGATGATCTTCGTGGCGCGGGTCCGGCGCGGGGAGTCGATGAGCTTGGCGACCCCGAAGTCGGTGAGGAGGGCGGGGTGCGCGCCGCCGGGGCCGAGGGGCCCCTGCATGTCCAGGAGTACGTTCTCGGGCTTGACGTCGCGGTGCACGATCCCGGCCGCGTGCGCCGCGGCGAGCGCGTCGGCGACGTCGGCGACGATGGCGACGGCGGCCTCGGGGGCGAGCCGCCGCTCGCGCTCCAGACGCGTCCGCAGGTCCGTGCCGCGGACCAGGTCCATCACGAGGGCGAGGTCGTTGCCGTCGACCACCAGGTCGTGGACGCCGACCACGCGCGCGTGGTCGAGGCTGAGCAGTGCCGTGCGCTCCTGGACGAAGCGGCCGACGAGCTCCTGGTCGGAGGCCAGGTCCTCGCGCAGCAGCTTGATGGCGACCGGACCCTCGGGTCCCTCGCCGAGCCACACCGTGCCGGCACTGCCCCGTCCCAGAATCTGGTGGGCCGTGTACCGGCTGCCGATCTTCCGTCCCAAGACTGCTCCTACGGGATGTGTGTGGGCCCAAAACTACGCGGCCAGGGCGCCAACCATCACATCCGCACGGGAAATCACCCCGTAGGAGTCGACAAATCCACAGAGTCGGCCGGACCCGGTGGCCGGACCCGGCCCGGCGTCAGTTCCCGCCGACCTTGCCCATCCAGTCGCCGACGGTGTTGTAGACGTCCTTGACCTGGTCCCAGTACCCCTTCGTGGTACCGATCCAGTCCTGGAGCGGGCTCAGCTCCCAGACCAGCCAGCTCGCGACGAACAGGATGACGAGCACGACCAGGCAGCCCTTGAGGCAGCCGAGGCCGGGGATGCGCGTCCGGTTCGGATTGTCGCGGCGGCGCTGGCGCGGGGCGGCCGGCTGCTGCGGCGGCGCGGGCTGCTGCGGGGCGGGCTGCTGCGGCGGCGCGTACGGCTGGGGCTGCTGCGGCTGCGGCGTCCGACGGCGCGGCTGTACCGGGGGCGCGTACGGCTGGGGCTGGTTCTGCGGAGGGTACGGCTGCTGCTGGTTCTGCGGGGCGTACGGCTGGGGCTGCTGCGGGCGCGCCACCTGGCGCTGGGGGCGGCGGCGCAGCGGGTCCTGGTTCGGGTCCAGGTGCTGCACCTGGGTCTGGTCGTTGCGGTCGCGGGCCGCACGCATCTGGTTCTGCCAGGGGTGCGGGTCGTCGGGGCCGCCGCCCTGTCCCGGGCCCACCGGCGGCATGACGGCCGTGGGGTCGGCGCCGCCGTGGGGCCCGCCGCCCTGGGGTCCGCCGGTGTGCGGCAGGACGCTGGTGGCGGCGGCCGGGTCGTAACCGCCCGCGTTGGTGTTCGGCAGGACCTGGGTGGGGTCGGCGGCGCCCGGGGTGCCGGGCACCGGCGCGGGCGAGGGGTCCGGGGCGAGCAGCGCGGCCACGCCCTCGGCGGCGGCGATCTGGGCGGCGTTGGCGTGCACCCCGATGCCGTCGGCGACCGCACGCAGTCCGCGCGCCAGGTTCTCGGCGCTCGGGCGGCGGTCGGGGTCCTTGCTCAGGCAGCGCTCTATGACCGTCCACAGCGGGTCGGGCACGGTGGAGGGCCTGCGCGGGTCGGCGCTCAGATGCTGGTGCAGGACTTCGAGCGCGGAGCCGCCTGAGAACGGCGGGCGGCCTGTGACCAGCTCGTACAGCAGGATGCCCGCGCCGTAGATGTCGACGGCGCTCGTCTGCGGGCGGCCCTCGGCCGACTCGGGCGCGACGTACGCGGGCGTGCCGACGAACTCCTGGGTGCGGGTGAGGCCCGGCGAGTCGGCGAGGCGGGCGATGCCGAAGTCCGTGAGCATCGGGTGCATGCCGCTCGCGTCCTGCTTGACCAGGACGTTCGCGGGCTTGAGGTCACGGTGCACGACGCCGTCGGCGTGGCTCGCGGCCAGCGCGTCGGCGATCTGCGCGGTCAGCAGGGCCGCCGCGGCGGGCGTGAAGGGGCCGTTGTCACGCAGGTACTTGTGCAGGTCGGGACCGTCGATCAGGTCCATCACCAGGGCGAGCAGATCACCCTCGACGACCAGGTCGCGGGTCCGCACGATGTTCGGGTGCGTCAGCCTGAGCAGGACGGAGCGCTCCCTGAGGAAGCGCATCACCACGTCCGGGTCGTTGGCGAGCTCCTCCTTGAGGACCTTGATCGCGACGGTCTCACCGGGCTGACCGGCCACCGCCGCCTCGGCACCCGCGGTCTCCCGCTGGCGGGCTCGCCAGACGGTGCCCGTGGCGCCGCGCCCGAGCGGCTCCTCGAGGAGGTACTTGCTGCCTACCGGCCGCACGTCATGCGCTCCCTGCTGATCTGGCTGGTCTCTGGTCCTGTGGTTCCGGACTGCGATCCCGGTCTCTGGTTCCGTACTGCGATCCCGGTCTGTGGTTCCGGTCTTGGGTTCCGACCCACTGTAGTGCCGCCGGACGGGGCGCCGTCCGATGATCTCGCGTTCGCCGGGGGGTGGCACGGACCCGCGCACGGACCTTTGTTCGGTGTGAAGACGCGCGACCGGCGCGGTTGGTTGCCGGTACCTCCGTACGGGCGCCTGAATCGGCCTGACACCCTCGCCCGCATCCGTCCGAGCAGGCACTTTGCGGGAACTTTTCCGAGCAGAGCCGACCAATCAAGATCACTTGTGGGTGGGGGGCGGGCGTGTTGTCAGTGGCAGGTGCGAGGATGCTCCCGTACTGGCCGACGTGCCCGTGTGCGGTGGGGGGAATCACAGCGCGAGTCCCCGTGCCGGGCGGCAAGGGCAGAAGGGACCGCCGACGGCGATGCAGATCCGGCTGACCGTCCTCGGGCCGCGTGGCGGCCAGACCGAGCCGGGGGGACGCCCCGCGGCGGCCTGCGACGTGCTGGTCACCGCCCCCGCCGGAACCGCGCTCGCCGCGGTCGCCTCCGGCCTCGCCGCGGCCGTCTCCGCAGGCGAGGGCCCCGCCGTGCTGTACGCGCAGTCGGACCGCCTCGACCTCCAGCGCTGCACGCTCGGCGAGCCGCCCCTGATCGACGGCGCCGTCCTGTCCGTCGGCGCCCCCGCCGAGCCGGGCCCCGAGCTCGCCGACGCCGCGACGCGGCTGCACGTGGTCGCGGGCCCCGACGCCGGCGGTGTGCACCTGCTGCACGGCGGCCAGATCCAGGTCGGCCGCTCCGACCGGGCCGACGTGCCCCTCGACGACCCCGACGTGTCCCGGGTGCACTGCGCGGTCACCCTCGCCCCCGACGGCCGGGTCACGGTCACGGACCTCGGCTCGACGAACGGCACGACGGTCGACGGCCGCGCGATCGGCGACCGCCCCGTCCCCCTCTCCTCCGGCTCCCTCCTGCGCGTCGGCGAGTCCGTGCTGCGCCTCACCACCGGCAGCGTCCCGGACGGCCCCCTGCCGACCGCGCCGGACGGGGAGGGCCATGTGCGGGTGCGCGTCGCTACACTGCCCGAGCCCGAGAACGCGCAGGGGGGCGCGCGAGACGCCGCCGGCGCCGCGGTGCCCGCGCCCCGCGCTCCCGCCGGTTCCCCGCCGTCCGCGGACGGTTCGACCCAGCATGCGTACGGCTCGGCGGACTGGGGCGCGGCGGCCGGGGGCGGCGGGACCGGACACGGGACCGCGGACGCGGGCGGCGGCACCGGGGACGCTCCCGGGGCACGGGCAGCGGCGGTGCCGCAGCAGGGCGGCACGCCCGAGACGGAGCGGCACCGTACGGGTACGCCCCCGCGGGGCACCACCGTGCCCCGGGGCCTTCGCAAGCGCGGCGGTCTCTCGGCGTGGGCGCGGCGTCTTGCCGGGGGCAGGGGCGACGGGACGGAACGCGGCGAGGGGACGCAGGACGCCCACGACGCGTACGACACGTACGACACGTACGACACCGACGCGCACGACTCCACCGCGTACCCCCCGCACGACTCCTCCCTCACCCCGCACGCCGCGCCCGCCCCGCACCCCTCGTACGACAAGACGCACGCCGGTCTCCGCGGCGTCGGAGGGCCCGGTGGGGAGTACGCGGGGGCGGGCGGGGACGAGTACTTCGGCGGGGCGGGGGCCGGTGCCCCGGCGCCCGAGGTGTGGCCCGACGCGGCGGCGCTGCTGCTTGCTGCGCTCGGCCCGGGGGCGCGGCTGTGGGAGCGCGGGCCCGCGCATCCGGAGGCCCTCGCCGTGCGGCTCGGTACGACGGACAGGACCGCGCCCGGCGCGGCGGGCCTCCTTCCCGCCGTGCCGGTGACGGTCAGCCTGCGGGAGGCGGGGGCGCTGGGGCTCGCCGGGCCCCGGGAGCGGCTCGCGGGCCTGGCGAGGTCGGTGCTCGCGCAGTTGGCCGCGCTGCACTCCCCCGCCGCCCTGGAGATCGTCCTGATCAGCACGGACCGCGGGCGCACGGCGCGGGAGCGTGCCGAGGAGTGGTCCTGGCTCGGCTGGCTGCCGCACGTCAGGCCCGGCCACGGACAGGACTGCAGACTGCTCCTCGCGTACGACCGCGAGCAGGCGGCGGCGCGTACGAGTGAGCTGCTGCGCCGCCTGGACGAGCCCGCGGAGGCGGGAGCGGGTGGACGGAGCTTCTCCGCCGAGGAGTTGACCGGTTCCGCCGTGGGCCCGGCGGCGGCCGGGCCGCGCACGGTCGTGGTGGTGGACGGCGACCCGGGCGCGGCGGACCTGCGGGAGGCCGCCGTGCGGCTGGCCCGCGAGGGGGCGCGGGCGGGGATCCATGTGGTGTGCCTGGCCGAGACGGCGGCCGCCTCCCCCGTGTCACCGGTGACGGATACGTACGAGACGGCGTGCGAGGTGTCGCCCGCGTTCCGCGCGTGCGGGGCCGCGGCGCTGCTCAGCGGGGACGTGGCGACGGCCCTGCGGGTGCTGCGCACGGCGGACGGGCGGCCCGCGGGGCACGGCACGGTGGCCGTGGTGGACGCGGTGTCGGTGGCGTGGGCGCAGCGGTTCGCGCGGGCGCTCGCTCCGCTGCGGCCCGACGGGGCGGCCGGGGCCGGGCACGCGCGCGTGGCGACGCCGCTGCCGCAGTCGGCGCGGCTCCTGGACGAGCTGGGGCTCGCCCGGGCCACGCCCGCCTCGCTGATGGCGCGGTGGGCGGCCGCCGCCGACGACACCCAGGCACTCGGCGGACGGGCCTGGGCGGTGCTCGGGGCGGGGGCGCGCGGACCGGTCGTGGTGGACCTGGCCGCGGACGGACCGCATCTTCTGGTCGAGGGCCCCGCGGGCAGCGGACGCACGGAGTTGCTGCGGTCGGTGGCGGCGTCCCTCGCCGCGGCGGAGCGCCCGGACCGGCTCGGGATCGTGCTGATCGACGGCCGCGACGGCGGTCCTGGCGGCAGCGCGGGCGGAACCGGCCAGCGCCCCGGTGAAGGTCTGCGGCCCTGTACGGAGCTGCCGCACGTGACCACCCACCTCACGGCCAACGACCCCGTACGGATGCGGGAGTTCGCGCAGTCGCTGACGGCGGAGCTGAAGCGGCGGGCGGAGCTGCTCGGCCGGGTGGGGTTCGCCGAGTGGCATACGCAGCGGGAGGTGTCCGGGCGGATGGTGACGCAGCGGGCCGGGGGGCCGGGGGGCGGGGCGGGGCGGGCT
>NZ_JOAP01000039.1 GCF_000720475.1 Streptomyces aureocirculatus | reverse complement strand
GGCTTCGGGGGTCGCCGGTGGCGGGGCGGGGGTCGTTCGCGGGGCTGGGGGCGTTGGCGGGGTTGGGGGCGTTGGCGGGTCCGGGGTCATTGGCGGGTCCGGAGTTTTCACAGCCGGGGCCGGGGTCGGTGCCGGGATCGGGGCTGACACCGGGGCGAAGGCCGGTGGTGGGGCCGGGGGCAGGGCTGCCGTCGGGCGGCAAGGTGGGGACGGGGTGGAGGCTGCCGGTGAGGGGGCCGGTGGGGATCTCGTCGATGTGCAGACGAGTGCCACGCTGCGGCTGCGGCCCGCCGGGGGCGGGCAGACCGAGCCCGGGCCGCCCCTCGCCCGGCTCGTCGTGCTCGTGGACGACTTCGACGCGTTGCTCGCGCCCGCGCTCGGGTCGCCCGGGCGGCCCGCCGCCGGTTCCGTGGTGCGGGCCCTGGACGCGGTGGCTCGGGACGGGGAGCGGCTCGGGGTGCATCTGGTGGTGGCGGCGCGGGGTGAGCGGGTCGGGGGCTCCGAGGTGGGGCGGCGGGCCGGGCTCGTGGTCGCGCTGGACGCGGTCGGGGGCGGTGCGGAGGATCCGGCTCCCGGGCGGGGTGTCCTGCGGGGGGCGGACGGGCGGGAGGCCGTTTTCCAGGGTGGGCGGGTCACGGGGCGGATTCCGCGTACGGCGACTCTGCGGCCCACCGTGGTGCCGCTCGAGTGGGAGCGGGTGGGGGATCCGCCGGCTCGGCGGCCCGTCCGTGAGCTGGGGAACGGGCCGACGGATCTGGCCCTTCTGGCCAGTGCGCTCGACCGTGCCGCGCGGTCCGTCGCCGCCGAGCGGATCCCGTCCCTCCTCTGAGGGTTCCCGCCGGCCCGCGCCGCCGCGCCGCCCGCACCTCGCCTGGGCGCCCACAGTTACGCACCGTACGCCGGGCTGTGCCCACCCGTTCCGCCCTCTGGGCGGCCCAGTTGCCCACAGAGGGGGCGGGCCGAGCCGGTGGTGGCGGGTGAGGCGCCGCCTACCTGTACGGGTGGGTGGGTGGGACGAACCGCCGCGCGGCGGCGGTGGGCCCGCGGCTGCGGGCAGCGGCGGTGGGCCCGGGGCTGCGCGCAGCGGCGGTGGGCCCGGGGCTGCGCGCGGCGGCGGTGGGCCCGGGGCTGCGCGGGATCGGCCGGGCGCCCCCGCCAGCAGAAGGCGCCCCCGCCAGATGACGGCACGTCACAAGGGCATTACGATCAGCGAGTTGACTCCGTAGAGCATCTTGCCGCCCCTCACCGCCCGGGCGTAGACAGACCGAACGGGACCAGAACCGGACCGGTCGGGGTAGAGAACGGGGCAGTGATGCGCAGCAGGCTCGGTACAGGCACACGCACACGCACTCCGCACGCACGCCGTGCTCGTCGCTCGCGCGGGACGGCCGCCAAGGTGGTCGCCTCCGCCGCCGTGGCCGCCCTCGCACTGGGCCTCAGCGCGTGCGGCGGCGACAGCGACGGCGACAAGGGCAAGGACAAAGGCAAGGACGGCGGCGGCAAGGAGGGCGCGGCCACCGTTCAACTGCCGAAGCTGGACGGCGAGAAGGTGTCGGTGTCCGCCGTGTGGGGCGGCTCCGAGCGCAAGGTGTTCCTCAAGGTCCTGGACGAGTTCGAGAAGCGTACGGGCGCCGAGGTCTCCTTCGTACCGGCGCAGGACCCCATCATCAGCTTCCTGGAGTCGAAGGTCGCGGGCGGGCAGCCGCCGGACGTGGCGATGCTGCCGCAGGTGGGCGCCATCGAGCAGGCCGTGGCCAACAAGTGGGCGAAGCCGGTGGGGGCCGAGGCGCAGAAGCAGCTCGACAAGAACTACGCCAAGGGCTGGCAGGACCTCGGGGCGGTGGACGGCAAGCAGTACGGCGTCTACTTCAAGGCCGCCAACAAGTCGCTGATCTGGTACAACACCGAGGTCTTCGACAACGCGGGCGTCCAGGAGCCGAAGACCTGGGACGAGTTCATGCAGACCGCGCAGACCGTGTACGACTCGGGCGTCACGCCGCTGTCCGTGGCGGGTGCGGAGGCGTGGACGCTCACCGACTGGTTCGAGAACGTCTATCTCTCGCAGGCGGGCCCGGAGAAGTACGACCAGCTCGCGAAGCACGAGATCAAGTGGACCGATCCGACGGTCAAGAAGGCGCTGACGACCCTCGGCGGCCTCTTCGGGAAGAAGGGGTTCGTCGCCGGCAACGCGCTGCAGACCGAGTTCCCCGCCTCCGTGAAGCAGACCTTCACCGGCGGCGACCAGCCCAAGGCGGGCATGGTCTTCGAGGGCGACATGGTCTCGCTCGCCATCTCCGAGACCAAGGCGAAGGTGGGGACGGACGCGAAGGTCTTCCCGTTCCCCGCGGTCGGGGACGCGTCCCCCGCGGTGGTCGGCGGTGACGCCGCCGTCGCGCTGAAGGACAGCAAGGGCGCGCAGGCCCTGCTCACCTACTTCGCTTCGCCCGACGCGGCCAGGATCTGGGCGGAGGCGGGCGGCTTCGTCTCGCCGAACAAGGGCCTCGACCTCAAGGCGTACCCGAACGACGTACAGCGCGGCATCGCCGACGCCCTCATCAAGGCGGGCGACGACATCCGCTTCGACATGTCGGACCAGGCCCCGCAGTCGTTCGGCGGCACGCCCGGCAAGGGCGAGTGGAAGGCGCTGCAGGACTTCCTGAAGAACCCGAAGAACGTCGCGGGCACCCAGCGGGCGCTGGAGGACGCGGCGGCCAAGGCGTACAAGAAGAGCTGACGGGGCGATGACGACCCCTGCTGCCGGGGGCACCGCGGCGGTGCCCCCGGCCGAGTCCACGCCGCACCCCACCAAGACCGGTCCGCACCGGACCGGCCCCCGCAGGAGCGTGACCGGGACCCGTAAGACGATCGCGGCGCTGTTCCTGCTGCCCGCCCTCGTCCTGCTCGGCGCGCTCGTGCTCTACCCCATCGGCTACTCCGTCGGCCGCAGCTTCTTCGACAAGGCCGGCGACTTCAACGGCTTCGACAACTACGAGACGATGTTCTCGGACGACGGGATCCGTACCGCCGTCAAGAACAACGCGATCTGGCTGGTGGCCGCCCCTGCCCTCACCACCGCGCTCGGTCTGATCTTCGCGGTCCTGACCGAACGGGTGCGCTGGGGCACGGCGTTCAAGCTCATCATCTTCATGCCGATGGTGATCTCGATGCTGGCGGCGGGCATCATCTTCCGGCTCGTGTACGAGTCGGACCCCGACCGCGGTGTCGCCAACGCCCTGTGGGTGGGGGTGCACGACACGTTCGCCGAGTCGTCGGGGTTCCCGCAGGGCCATCCCGGCGCGCGCTCGCCCCTCCAGGGCGCGGGCGGCGGCGCTTTCATCACCAAGAACCCGGTGCGGGCCGGGGAGCCGGTGGTGCTTCCGCTCACCGGTGTGCCGCCGGACCGGATGCCCGACGACGCCGAGTCGGCGAGACCCGCGCGGGCCGATCCTGCCAAGGTCACCGGCACCGCCTGGCAGGACTTCACCCGCGGCAAGGGCAGGGGCCAGGTGAACGCGCCGGACGCCGCCGAGTTCGGCTACCCCGGCATCAAGATCGAGGCGGTCAAGGACGGCAAGGTGGTGGCCTCGACGAAGGCCGCGTCCGACGGCACGTTCACCCTGCCGAAGGAGGCCGACGGTGCCCAACTGCGCTATCCGGCGTCCAACTTCCGCGAGCCGTACAACGGTGTCGACTGGCTCGGCCCGTCCCTGATCACGCCCGCCATCATCGGCAGCTACATCTGGATGTGGGCCGGATTCGCGATGGTCCTGATCGCGGCCGGGCTCGCCAGCGTGCCACGTGAGCTCCTGGAGGCGGCGCGGGTGGACGGCGCCAACGAGTGGCAGGTGTTCCGCCGGGTCACGGTGCCGCTGCTCGCACCGGTCCTCGCGGTCGTCGTGGTGACGCTGATGATCAACGTCATGAAGATCTTCGACCTGGTCTTCGTGATCCCGCCGGGCTCGTCCAAGGACGAGTCGAACGTCCTCGCGGTGCAGTTGTACAACTCGGCGTTCGGCGACCGGGACGCGGGCGTGGCCAGCGCCATCGCGGTACTGCTGTTCCTCCTGGTGATTCCGGTGATGCTCTTCAACATGCGCAGGATGCGGCGGGAGGCCCAGCGATGACGACGGACAGGGGGACGGCCGGGGCGCCGCCCGCGCGGGACGTCACGGTCGTGAAGGCCAAGCAGTCCCTGGGCGGTCGGATCGCCGCCGTCGTCAGCGGCAGTGTGCTGCGGGTGTTCCTCGTCGTCATCGGCCTGTTCTGGCTGGTGCCGACGCTCGGGCTGCTGCTCGGTTCGCTGCGGACGCCCGCGGACATGAGCGAGAGCGGCTGGTGGAAGGTCTTCAGCAAGCCCTCGCAGTTGACCTTCGAGAACTACTCCCACCTGCTGAAGGACGAGACGATCACCGACTCGATCCTGACCAGCGTGTCGATCACCGTCCCGGCGACGCTGCTCGTCGTGGTGATCGGCTCGCTCGCGGGGTACGCGTTCGCGTGGATGGAGTTCCCCGGTCGCGACTGGTGGTTCCTCGGCGTGGTCGCTCTCCTCGTGGTGCCGGTGCAGGTGGCGCTCCTTCCGGTCGCCAAGCTGTTCGGGGAGATCGGCATCTTCGAGTCGACGACGGGCGTGGTGCTCTTCCACACCGCTTTCGGCCTACCGTTCGCGATCTTCCTCCTGCGGAACTTCTTCGCGGAGATCCCGCGTGAGCTCCTGGAGGCCGCGCGCCTGGACGGCGCCGGTGAGCTGCGTCTTTTCCTGCGCGTCGTGATGCCGCTCGGCGCGCCCGCGATCGCCTCGCTCGGCATCTTCCAGTTCCTGTGGGTGTGGAACGACATGCTGATCGCGTTGATCTTCGCCGACGCGGGCAGCCCGCCGATCACGGTGGCGCTCCAGCAGCAGGTGCGGTTCTTCGGCGACAACGTGCAGATCCTGGCGCCGGGCGCGTTCATCTCGATGGTCATTCCGCTGGCGGTGTTCTTCGCCTTCCAGCGTCAGTTCGTGTCCGGTGTCATGGCCGGTGCGGTGAAGTGAAGGGTCGGTGAGGTACGGGGCGGACAGGAGCCCGAGGGGTCGGTACGGCACCGGGCGCGTGCCGTACCGATGAATTCCGGGTGAATGGCGCCAAAGTAGGGCAATGCCCCGCCATGCCTTCTTCGGCCGCCCTGGTGGCCCCGGCCACCTCAGCCATCCCGGCCAACCCGGCCACCCCAGTCAGCCCGGTCAGCCCGGGCAGCCCGGGAACCCCGGGGACCCCGGCCACTCCGGGCACCCCGGCCAGCCTGACCATCCCGCTCACCCCGGCCACTCCGGGCACCCCGGTCAGCCCGCGCACCCCGGCCACTCCGGCCACTCCGGGCACCCCGGCCAGCCTGACCATCCCGCTCACCCCGGTCAGCCCAGCCACCCCGAGCACCCCGGGCACCCCGGTCAGCCCGGTCAGCCCGGTCACTCCGGCCACTCCGGCCACTCCGGCCACTCCGGCCAGCCTGACCATCCCGCTCACCCCGGTCAGCCCGGCCACCCCGAGCCCCCGGGTGAGCCAGACCGTCCCGCTCACCCCGGCCACCCCGGGAACCCCGGGAACCCCAGGAACCCCGAGAACCCCGGGACCCCCGGGAACCCCCCGCACCCCGCCCTCTCCGCCCTCGCCACCCTCCTGGCGTTCCCCGCCCTGCAGTCCGCCCTGGCCCCCCGGGCCCGGCGTGCCGCCGCCCGCGCGCGCAGCGCGCGGTTTCGCCTGGAGCGGGCGGCCGCCGGGCGCGGCAGCGGGCGCGAGCCGCTCCTGCCGCCGCCCGTGCACCTCTCGCTGCGGGACAGCCGCACCCTCAACCTGGCCCTGGCCGCGCCCGAGCCGGGGACACGGTCCGCCGAGCTCCTGATCACCCGCGGCCACCGCCGCTTCCGGGTCCCGCTCGCCGTCGAACGGGACACCGACGGGGGCCCGCTCCTGACGGCGACGGCCACCCTGCACGACGCCCTGGACACCACCCGCGACCCGGGGGCCCCCGCCCCGG
Source organism: Streptomyces aureocirculatus (assembly GCF_000720475.1). GTDB lineage: Bacteria > Actinomycetota > Actinomycetes > Streptomycetales > Streptomycetaceae > Streptomyces > Streptomyces aureocirculatus. The sequence goes on along the minus strand of NZ_JOAP01000039.1, from coordinate 62,014 downwards.
CCCCCCTCCTCGGCGACGGCGTCTGGCGGCTCACCGTGGTGACGGCCGACGAGGGCGGGCGGGTGCGCCGGCGGGGGTTCGCGCTCGACGCGGGCGGCGCCGGTGCCGTGCCGCAAGGACCCACGACGCCGCACGCGCCGAGCCCGCGCACCGGCACCCTCATGCGGGTGGTGCGCTGTCGCGGCGGGAGGGCGGCGGTGCAGGTGACGCGGTCGCCGACGCGCGCGGAGCTGGTGCGGTTCGTGCCGCGCGGGGACGGGATCACGGTGTACGGGCGGGTGGTGGCGGGCCCCGGGGAACGGGCTCTCGCGGCCGTGTCCGGGTGGGCCGTGCGCCGCCGTGACGGCGTCGTCGTACCGGTCGAACTCGCCTGGGCAGGGGCCGGGTTCAGCTTTCCGCTGCCGCTCGACGCGATGGCAGGGGCGGGGCCCGGCCAGTGGGTGTGGGACTTCCGCGTCGGCGAGCTGCCGCTGGGGCGCCGTCTGACCGACGTACGCGATCTGCCGTCCGCCTTCCCGACGCCGTTCCGGCTCGTCGCGCTGCCCGACGGCCGCCTGGTGCGCGCGCACCCGCACCTCACCGCGTCCGGCGCGTTCGCCGTCACCTGCCTGGACATCACGAAGGAGACCTCATGAAGGAGACCTCATGAAGATCACGTACCTGCTCGGCTGGGGCGACGAGATGGGCGGCACCGAGCTCGCCACGTACACCCAGGCGCTGCACCTCGCCGAGCGGCACGACGTGCAGGTCCTCTCCGTCTTCCGCACCAGGACCGAGCCGTTCTTCCCCGCGGCGCGACAGGTCCGCGTGCGCTACCTCGTCGACCGTACGGTGACGCCGGAGCGGCCCGTACGGGCGTCGGGCCTCGACGAGGCGGCGTGCCGCACCCTCGCCGCGCTGCCGAGCGAACTGATCGACCCGGCCTGGGAGTCGGCGTTCGACCGACTGTCCGACGTGGAGCTGACCGCGGCGCTCGGCGCGCTCGACACGGACGTCCTGGTCACGACGACCCCGGCCCTGCTCGCCGCCGCCGTCGGCGTGGTGCACGGGCGCGTGGTGACCGTGCACCAGGAGCACCGCCCGACGCAGCGCCGCGGCCGTTCCGGCGAGCCGCTGCTCCTGCACGCGCCGCGCCTCGACGCCCTGGTCACGCTGACCGGGCGGACCCGGGACTGGATCGCGGAGTCCCTCGGCGCGACCGCACCGGAGCTCGCCGTGATCCCCAACGCCGTACCGGACGGCTTCCGGCCGCGCGCCGACGGCGAGAGCAAGGTCATCGTCATGGCCGCGCGGCTGACCGGCGAGAAGCGCGTGGACCACGCCGTCCGCGCGTTCGCACAGTTGGCCGACGCCCATCCGGAGTGGACGCTGCGCGTCTTCGGCGGCGGCCACCGCGAGCAGAGCCTGCGCCGCCTGGTGGACGGCTTCGGGCTCCAGGACCGGGTCGAACTCCTCGGACCGTGCCAGGACATGGCCTCCGAATGGGCCAAGGCGGGCCTCTCCCTGATGACCGCGGGCCATAACGAGGCGTTCCCGCTGGTGCTCCTGGAGGCGCTGGCCGCGGGGGTGCCGGTGGTCGCGTACGACGTCCTCACGGGCCCGGCGGAGATCGTCCGCCACCGCGTCGACGGGCTGCTCGTACCGCCCGGCGATATCGACGAACTCGCACACGCCATGTCCGAGTTGATGACGGACGACGCGCTGCGCCGGTCCTGTGCGCGGGCCGCCCGCGAGGGCGTGTACGAGCGGTTCTCCTCCGCCGGTGTGACGGCGCTGTGGGAGGAGCTGTACACGCGGCTCGTGGCGGGCCGTGACCGTCCCGAGCGGGCGGCGGTGCGCGCGGACCGGGTGGCGCTCGGGGTGGCGTCCGGCGGGTGCGGCTTCCGGCCGACGGCGCCGCACACCTTCGACGCGGCCGCGGGCGCCGACGAGAAGGCCCGCGAGGACGAGATCATCGCCGCCGCCCCCGACGGCGCCGTGATCCGTTCGGTCGGCCGCCTCGCGGAGTGCCGCGACGACATGCTCGCACCGCGCATGGCCGCCCTGAACCTCGAACTCACCGCGGCCGCCCTGGAGTCGCGTCAGGTGCCGTACGTCCTGGTGCGCACCGGCGGCCCCGCGCACACCCTCGCCGTGGACGAGGACGACCGGGACCGGGCCCTGAAGGCGCTCGCGGAGTCGCTGCACGGGCAGCCGGTCTACGCCGAGCTGGTGAAGCCGCGCGACGCGGCGCCCGGGGCGGTGCTCGCCGAGCGCCTCGACGGGATCGGCGAGCTCGCGGGCGTGAAGGTGTTCAAGCCGGTGACCACGACGACGCTCTCGCTGCGCCACGGCGTGCAGCAGGCGTGCACGGTGGCGTTCTGGACCCGCCCGCCCACGCCGGACACCCTCACCACGGACACCCCCACCACGGACACCCCCACCACGGACACCCCCACCGCGGACGCCCCCGCCCCCGGGACCACGCGCCGCGCCCCCTTCGGCAGCACCCTCGCCGGAACCGAGCTGCCCGCCCTCGCGCCCACCGGCGAACTGCGCGTGGGCGATCGCACGTACCCCACCCCCGGCGTCTTCACCGAGGTCCTCATGAACGACGTCGACTTCCCCGTCGACGCCGTCTACACCTGGGTCGACGACACCGACCCCGACTGGCGGGCGGCCCGCGCCGCCGCGCTCGCCGAGGTGACGGGCGCGGGCCAGGGAGCGAGCACCGACTCCTCCCCCGACACCGGCACCGTCCGCTTCCGCAACCGCGACGAACTGCGCTACTCCCTGCGTTCGCTCGCGATGTACGCGCCCTGGGTGCGGCACGTGTACCTGGTCACCGCGGGGCAGGTCCCTGACTGGCTGGACCGGGACCACCCCGGCCTCACCGTCGTCGACCACCGGGACCTGTTCGCCGACCCGGCCGCCCTGCCGACCTTCAACTCCCACGCCATCGAGACCCAGCTCCACCGCATCGAGGGCCTCGCGGAGCACTTCCTGTACTTCAACGACGACATGTTCCTCGGCCGCCCGACGACCCCGGGCACCTTCTTCCTGGGCTCCGGGCTCCCCAAGTTCTTCTGGTCGTCCATGCCCGTGCCACCGCTGCCGGTGTCCGCCGCGGACGAGGGCTATCTGGCGGCGGCGAAGAACAACCGGGAACTGCTGCGCCGCGACTTCGGCCGCACGGCGACGCACTGCTTCTACCACGTGCCGTACGCGCTGCGCCGCAGCATCCTCCAGGAACTCACCGAGCGGTACGCGGACGAGCTGACGGCGACCTCCCGCAGCCGGTTCCGCGGCAACGACGACCACTCCCTGGTGTCGTCGCTGCACCAGCACTACGCGTACCTCACGGGGCGGGCCGTGCCGGGCGGACTCGGTTACGACTTCGTGGACATCGGCAGACGCGCCGACCACGCGCGGCTCGGGCAGCTCCTCCAGTCGCGGAACAAGACGGCGTTCTGCATCGGCGAGTCGCCCGACAGCGGCATGTCCGACCAGGAGATGGCCCTCGCCGTCCGGTCCTTCCTGACGGCGTACTTCCCGGTGCGCTCGCCCTACGAGCGCACCCCCGCCGACTGAGCCCGCCGACTGAGCCCGCCCGCTCCGAAAACCGACCGGAGCAGGTTCAGGAAAGGAAGAGCCGCCGCACCACCCGCTCGGCGGCTCTTCCGTCGTCGTACGGGCAGAACCGCGCCCGGAACGCCGTGCGCAGGCGCGTCGTCTCCTCCGTGTCCCAGCCGCCGTCGCGGAAGAGCCCGGTCAGCTCGTCCTGGGTCGTCGCGAGTGCGCCCGGTGTCTCGCCGGGGCGGCCCGACAGGACGTCGAAGTAGGTGCCGCGGGCCAGGCGGTAGGCCTGCCAGTCGGGGGCGTAGGTGACGATCGGGCGGTCCAGGCAGGCGTAGTCGAACATCAGGGAGGAGTAGTCGGTGATCAGCGCGTCGGCGGCCAGGCACAGGTCCTCCACGCGCGCGTGCCCGGTGACGTCGATCAGGTTCGGGTGTGCGGCGAGGCCCGCGTCGGCGCCGTAGAAGTAGTGGGCGCGGACCAGGACGACATGGTCGGGGCCGAGCGCCGCCGCGAACCGCTCCAGGTCGAGGCGGGGCAGGAAGCCCTTCTGGTAGTCGCGGTGCGTAGGGGCGTACAGCAGGGCACGCACGCCGGGGCGGATGCCGAGGTCGGCGCGGATCTTGGCGGTGTCGTCGGGTCCTGCCGTGAAGTACACGTCGTTGCGGGGGTAGCCCGCCTCCAGGGCCTGGTACGCCGCCGGGTACACGCGTTCCCACACCTCGGTGGAGTGCGGGTTCGCGGACAGGCTGTAGTCCCACTGGTCGGTGTGGTCGAGGACCTTCTGGAAGCTGATGCCGTGCGTGCCCGCGGGGTAGCGGCGCTGGTCGAGGCCCATCTTCTTCAGGGGCGTGCCGTGGTGGGTCTGGAGGTAGATCTGGCCGGGGCGTTTGGTGAAGCCGCCGGGGAAGGAGGAGTTGTTGACGAGGTATGTGGCGCGGGCCATCGCCTGCCAGTAGCGCCGCGAGCCCTCGATGACGTACTCGACGCCGGGCGGTACCCGGTGCTTGTGGCGGCTCGACACCACCCACACACCGCGGATGTGCGGGGCGAGCTCGCGGGCCTTGGCGTGGATGGCGGCCGGGTTGCAGCTCACGGCGCGGTTCCAGTAGGCGCCGTAGACGGCAAGATGCGGGTCGAGGGAGCGGCGCAGGTCGGCGCGGTAGGTGACGCGCATGGCGCGGGCGCGGACGGCCTTCTTGCGGCGGGCGAGCGCGGAGCGGACGGCCTTCATGCGGCCGCCCGCGCGGGCGAGGGACCGGTAGGTGGAGTACGAGCCGGACAGCAGGGCGCGCTGCCGGTCGGTCACCGTGACGTAGCCGCCGGGGCGGTGGGCGCGCAGCATGGCGGCGGCCGCCCGGAAGTACGCGGCGCGGTCGCCGGGCGGGATGCGGCCCGGGTCGTCGAGGACGGCCAGGATGTGCTCGACGGCGCACGGGAAGAGGCGTGCCGTCACCTCGGTGCCCGCGGCGAACAGCTCCTCGTACCGCCCGATGACCGCGAAGTGCGCCCGGCCCGGTGACTTCGCGAAGCTGCCGCCGCGCCGCTCGCGCCAGCGCACGCACACCCGGTCGAGCGCGCCGACGCGCTCCCCGGCGGCCAGGGTCGCCTGGTGCACCGGCACCACGTCCTCGTAGGGGCCCGCGGAGAAGGCGAGCGCGTGCGCGGACCAGAAGGAACGGCGCACGACGCGGTTCCAGGCGGCGACGGTCACGGCGAGCGGATCGCCGGTGACGTCCTCGCCGGCCGGGCGGCGCACCGTCTCCCACCAGTCGACGCGGTCGTGGCCGAAGAGCAGCACGTCGACGCCTTCGGCGGGGCCGCGCAGCGCCTCGCTCAGGGCGGCGAGCGCGCCGGGGAGCAGGATGTCGTCGCCGTCGAGGAACAGCAGCCACTCGCCGGTGGCGCGCTCGGCGCCGGTGTCGCGGGCGGCGCCGGTGCCCCGCCGCTCGGGGAGGCGGACGAGTTGCACCCGGGGGTCGCGCTGCGCATACTCCGCGGCGATCGCGGCCCCCGCGTCCGGCGAGTCGTCGTCGACGACGACCAGTTCGAGGTCCGTGAAGGACTGGTCGAGCACGGACTCCAGGCACTCCCGGAGATACCCCTGGACGCGGTGGGCGGGTACGACGACTGAGAAATACGGCATGAGTACCGACCGTAGCCAGATGCGCACGCTGTGTCGAAGACCGAGCCTCACTCGATGGGGTGATCAGGCACCTCGATGGGGTGAGCGGGGGCACGGAAGTTGATCGAGTCGGGCAAAAAGGGTGAATACGCCCGTAATAGGTCGTAACGCCACCCTTACTCCTACGAAAGGCCGGTCGCCGTGCAGCCCCGACTCACCGTCGTCGTGCCCATCTACAACGTCGAGGAGTTTCTGCAGGAGTGCCTTGAGTCGATCGCCCGGCAGACTCTGGACGGCGGCATCGAAGCCGTCCTCGTCGACGACGGCTCCACCGACTCCAGTCCGCGCATCGCGCGTGAATTCGCCACCCGCGACCCCCGCTTCGTCTATGTCCGCCAGCCCAACGCGGGCCTGAGCGCCGCCCGCAACACCGGGGTGCGGCACGCCCATCCGAGCGCCGAGTACCTCACGTTCGTGGACAGCGACGACATCGTGCCGCACGACGCCTACGCCCGCCTGATCGCGAGCCTGGACGCCAGCGGCTCCGACTTCGCCAGCGGCAACGTCTGGCGCCTCACCGAACGCGGCCGCTCACAGGCCTGGCAGTACCAGTGGCTCACCGCGCCGCGCACCCGTACCCACATCAGCCGTGACCTGGCCCTGCTCGCCGACCGCGTTGCCTGGAACAAGGTCTTCCGGCGCGCCTTCTGGGACCGGCACGGCTTCGAGTTCCCCGAGGGACGGCTCTACGAGGACACCCCGGTGATGATCCCGGCGCACTTCCTAGCCTCCTGTGTGGACGTGCTCAACGACCACGTCTACTACTGGCGGGTGCGCGAGGGCTCGATCACCCGGCGGCGCACCGACGTCAAGGGCGTGCGGGACCGCATCGCGGCCTGCGCCCACGTCAGCACCTTCCTGGCCGGACAGGCGCCCGAGCTGAAGTCCACGTACGACGTCTCGTGCCTGCGCGACGACTTCGTGTACTTCCTGGAGGGGCTGCCGATGGGCGGCCCCGAGTACCGGGCGGCGTTCCTGGAGGGCACCGCCGACTTCCTGCGCGCGGCGGACCCGGAGATCCTGCGGCAACTCCCGGTGGATCTGCGCGTGAAGTGGCACCTGGTGCGGGAGCGGCGCACCGGTGAGCTGATCGAACTGCTCGACCACGAACGGCGCGGCGGCAAGGGCACGTTCGCGGTGCGCGGCGCCGTGCGCAAGTACGCCGAGTACCCGGGGTTGGCAGACCTTCCCCCCGAGATCGCCCGGCTCGGCCGCGACGAACTGCCCGCCGTGGCGCGCCTCGGCGAGGCGCGCTGGGGCGCGGACGGGCTGCTGCGGATCAGCGGCTACGCGCACCTGCACAACCTGGACGCGGCCCGGCCCGCGCAGTCGGTGAAGACCGGGCTGCTCAAGGCGGCGCACAGCAGGGGCCGGTACCGGTGGGTGCCTGCCAGGACCGTGCCCGCGCCCGAGGCCACCGAGGATTCCGGGCAGCAACTGCACTGCTACGACCTGTCCGGCTTCGAGATGACCGTCGACCCGCAGCGGCTGAGGACCGGCGGCAAGTGGCGGCCCGGCAACTGGCTGCTCGGCGTGGTCGTCGCGGGCCACGGCGTCGTGCGCCGCGCCGCCGTCCGCGCCCGGGACGGCTCCCGCACCCAGTCCCTGGTGCACGACCTCGGCGACGGGATGCGTGTGGTGCTCGGCTTCAGCAAGGGCCGGCTCGTGCTGCGCGTACAGGAGTACGCGGCCCGCGTCGAGGGCCATCGCGGGCACGGCGGCGACGTGGTGCTCACCGGCAGCCTGCCGGGGCACGCCCGTCCCAGGGCGCTGCGCCTCACCCACTCCTGCGGTGTCCGCCTCGACTTCCCGGTCGCCGTCGTCGACGACCGCTTCGAGGCCCGCCTCCACCTCCCCGACCTGGAGGCCGTGCCGCCCGCCCCGCACCACGCCCCCGCCCAGGTCGAGCCGCCGCACAGCGACCGCTGGCAGGCCGCACTCGAACTCCCCGACGGCTCGACGCTGCCCCTCGCGGCCGTCACGGACCTGCCGCCGGGACGGTACGCGACCCGGCCGGGCCGTGAGCTGTGCACCACCGCCGACGACCGCGGCAACCTGGTGGTGGAGCTGACCCGGCGGCCCATCGCGGACCGGGTCGTGTGGACCGCCGACGGCACCCTGGAGATCGAGGGCTCCGCCACCGAGGCGAGCTGGCCCTCGGCCGATCTCGTCCTGCGGCACAGCGGCCGCGACGACGAGGTGACGGTGCCGGTGGAGCTGACCGGCGACCGGTTCCGCGCGGTGGTGGCGCCCGGGGGCGGGGTGCTGCGGGAAGGCCGCTGGTATGTGTTCCTGCGCGAGGTGGAGAACAGCGGGGCGGGCGTTCCGGTACGGGTGCTCGCGTCGACGGGGGCCGGGCTGCCGTTCCACCAGGTGCTCCAGGGGCGGCAGTTCACCGCCGACCGGCGCTTCGGCGACCGGCTCGTGATCGACGCCCGGTCGGTCCTCGCGCCCACCGAACGCGGTGCGTACCGGCGCCACCGACTGCGTACCGAGCACTACCCGCGCGAGCGCGCGAGGGCGCTGCGGGACGCCGTCCTGTACTTCGACGGCGACTCGCCGCGCGCCGTCCACGAGGAGCTGGTGCGGCGCGGCGCCGAGGTCGAGCACCTGTGGGTCACCCAGGACCAGCAGACCCGGGTGCCCGCGGGGGCGCACGGCGTGGCCGAGCACAGCGCCGAGTTCCACGAGGCCCTGGCCCGCTGCCGCCGCATCGTCACCGCGGGGCACCTGCCGGACTTCTTCCGGCGCAGTGAGGGCCAGACCGTCGTCCAGACCTGGCACGGCACCCCCCTCAAGCGCATCGGCACCGACCTCACCGACACCCTGTACGCCGACCACGGCCACCTCGACCGACTGCCGCGCCTGGCCGCGCAGTGGAACGTCCTGGTCTCCCCCAGCCGCTTCGCGACGCCACACCTGGGCCGCGCCCTCGCCTACGACGGCGAGGTCCTCGAAGCCGGATCGCCGCGCAACGACGTGCTGTTCGCCGACGACCGCGACAAGGTCGCCGAGCGCGTCCGGCGCGAACTGGGCCTGCCCCCCGACCGCCGTGTCGTCCTGTACGCGCCCACCTACCGCGACCACCTCGGCTTCGGCCCCGGCCGCTACCGCCACGACCCCGCCCTCGACCTCGGCGCCGTCGAGGACGGCATCGGCGACGACCACGTCCTGCTCGTACGCAGACACCCGCTGACGTCGGGACGTCTCCCCGGCGCCCGGGCACCGTTCGTCCGCGACGTCACCACCCACCCGCGCGCCACCGAACTCCTGTTGGTGGCCGACGTGCTGATCACCGACTACTCGTCCCTGATGTTCGACTTCGCCCACACCGGCCGCCCGATGCTCTTCCACGCCTACGACCTGGAGCACTACCGCGACACCGTCCGCGGCTTCTACCTCGACTTCGAGAACAGCGCACCGGGCCCGCTGCTCACCTCCACCACCGAGGTCGTCGACGCCCTGCGCGGCCTCGACGCCGTCACCGGACGGCACGCGGACGCGTACGCGGCGTTCCGCGAGGCGTACTGCGACCTGGACGACGGGCGCGCCGCGGGCCGCGTCGCGGACAGGCTGATGCGGTGACGGCGCCGATCAGACCGTCACCCGCCGCAGAGTCGTCCGCGCCCGCGGCACCCGCGCCCGCGCCGGGTGCGGGCACGGACACCGTCGCCGCGGGTGCGGGCGCGGCGGGAGGCGCGGGTGCGGCGTGGCGGCGGGTCTCGCTCGGGGCCACCGCGTCCGGGTTCGGGGTGCGGTGGCGGCCGAGCCCCTACCTCCTGCTCGGCGGGCTCTTCTGGCTCGTGATGTCGCTCGCCTACTGGCGGGTCCCGATCTGCTGCGACTTCGGGCAGCACGCGGCGGTCGTCGAGCGGCTCAAGGACGACCTGCTGCACCCGGCCCACCCGATGGCGGACCTGCCGGGCGACGGCAGCGCGTACTACTCGCCGTACGCCGTCGCGCAGGCACTGCTCGCCGAGGCGACGGGCCTCGCGGGCTGGCAGGTCGTCAAGCTCTCCGGGCCGCTGAACCTGCTCGTGCTGCTCACCGGCATCGGCCGCTTCGTCCGTGTCCTCACACCGCGCCCCTGGGCCCCCGTGCTCGCCCTGTTCGCGATGGTGCTGCTCTGGGGCACACGGATGGCCTGGTGGAGCGGTTACCTCGGCCTGATGTCGATGACGGGCAACCTCGGCTACCCGTCGACGTTCGGCATCGCGCTGATGTTCTGGGCCTGGGCGTGGGCGGGCACGGCCGCCAGGTCCCGGCGCGGCGCGCCGACCCACCTGGGGCTCGGCGCGCTGTGCGGGCTGATCCTGCTGATCCACCCGATCACGTCGGTGGCGGCGGTGATCGGTGTGACCGCCTTCGCCGTGCCGCAGTGCGGGCGGGCGCTGCGGGACGGTGTGAGGGCGGGGCTGCGGGTGCCGCTGATGTGGGCGCTCACCGGCCTCACCGCCCTCGCGGTGGCCACGACCTGGCCGTACTTCAACCCGCTGACCCTGGTCGGGGACCAGTCCGTCGACTGGATCCACCGGCAGTTGTACACCGACATGCCCGAGCGCTTCTGGCTCGCCGCCCTCGGCCTGCCCGCCCTGTACCTGCGGTGGCGCAAGGACCACAAGGACCCGCTGGTCGTGATGTTCGCCCTGGACTGCGCGGTCGTCGGCTACGGCTGGCTCAGCGGCCACTACACCTACGGCCGCATCCTCGGTCTGACCCTGGTCCCGCTGCAGTTCGCCCTGGCGATCGAGCTGGCGGCCGCGCGCCCGTGGGGCACCCGCCGCGCCGCCCTCGCGGGGGCCACCGCGCTCGGCGCGTTCACCGGGTTCTTCCAGATCCAGGCGGGCGCCGTGGTGCCCCGCGCCCTCGACCCGGTCGGCTTCGCCCAGCCACCGCGCTGGCCGGACTACGGCTGGGCGGCGGCGCACATGGACCGCGGCGACGTCGTCCTGACCGACAGCTACCGGCCCATGCGCTCGGTCCCCGCGTTCGGCGTCAACCTGGTGGCGCCCGCCTGGCCGGACGCCTCGCTCGAGGAGTCGGTGCGCAACCGGCGCCTGGACGAGGTGCGCCGCTACCTCGACCCGGCGTCGACGCCCGCCGAACGCGCCGCCGTCGTCGAGCGGTACCACGTGCGCTGGCTGCTGCTCGCCCCGGAACAACGGCTGCCCCCCGAGGCGGTGGTGGTGACGTGGAGCTCCCGCACCGGCGAGATCCTCGCCCGGGTGGGCGGGGTGTCATGAGGCGGAGGTGACCGATGGGATGTGGGCGGCGAAAGTGACTGGTGGGACGTGTGAGGCGATGGTGTCCGGGAAGGCGCCCAGGGCAAGCTTCCCGACGAAGACCACGAAGACTCCTAATCGGATAAATTCTGCCAAGCTCTAAAATTTCCCCCGTGGACCGCAACTCACCCCAAGAGCCCCAGATCACCGTCGTCGTGATCGGCTACGACGACGCCCCGCACATCGCCGACGCGGTGCGCTCCGCGCTCGCCCAGGGCCCCGCCGTGGGCGAGGTGATCGCGGTGGACGACTGTTCGACGGACGACACCCCCGCCGTGCTCGCGGAACTGGCCGCGCGGGACCGCCGGGTGCGGGTGATCCGGCGGCCCGTCAACAGCGGCGGCTGCGGGGCCCCGCGCAACGACGGCATCGACGCCGCCAGGCTGCCGTACCTGATGTTCCTGGACAGCGACGACGTGCTGGCCCCCGGCGCCGCCCAGGCGCTCCTGGACGCCGCGCTCGGGCACGGCGCCGAGGTCGCCTCCGGGCGGTGCGTGCGGCGCGAGCTGCCGTCGGGGCGCGAAGTGCCCTGGCAGCCCGAGCTGTACCGCAAGCCCGCGCTCGTGGCCCGCCCCGAGCTGCGCCCGCACCTCGTCCACGACACGCTCTGCGTCAACAAGCTCTACCGCACGGACTTCCTGCGCGCCCACGACATCCGCTTCCCCGAAGGCCGGTTCCTCTACGAGGACTTCGTCTTCGGCGCCCGCGTCCTGGCCGCCGCGCCGCGCATCGCCCTCGTCCCCGACACCGTGTACGTGTGGCACGTGCGGCGTGCGGCCACCAAGCTGTCGATCTCCCTTGACCGCGCGGGGATCGACAACTGGCGGGCCCGCATCACCGCGCACCGCCGGGCCGTGGAGATCCTGCGGGGCGCGGCGAGCGGCGACAAGCTGCTGGCACGGGCGGCCCGCGCCCAGTTCCTCGACCACGGCCTGCGCATGTACACGCGGGAGCTGACGGCCCGCGGCCCGGAGTACCAGCGCGAGTGGTGGGCGCTCACCCGTGCCTACCTCGCCGAGTTCGACGCCGCCGACCTGGAGGCCGCGCCCGCGCCGGGACGTGTCATCGCCCGGGTCGTCCTGGCCGCCGCCGAGCCCCGCGACCTGGACCGCCTCAAGCAGGTGGCGGCCCGTCCGGCCCGGCTCGTCCCGCCGTACGCGCGCGCCGCCGACGACACCCCCGTCTGGTCGCCCGACCTGCCCCAGGTCACCCTGGACCACCTCCTCGTACGGCCGCTGCGGCTGCTTCCGCTCACGGTCGACGCGGAGCTGCGCCCGCGCGCGGGCACCAGCGTGCTGCGCCTGCGGCTGCACGAGCTGTACGGGCGGGTCGCCGCCGCGGGCCCCGGCGTGGTCGACGTGGAGCTGACGCACCGGGGCGGCGGCCGTCCCGGTCTGCGGCGCACGGCCGCTTTCGGCCCCGGGCAGTTGGACGGGAGCTGGCTCGCCGAGGTGCGCGTCGACCTCGGCGCGCTCGACGGCGACGTGTGGGACCTGCGGCTCCGGCTGCTCTTCGACGACGGCACGGCACGCGAGACCACGGCGCGCGCGGTGCCGGGACCCGGTCTGCTGCGGCGCACGGTGGTGCCGGGCGGGCGGCGCGGCGTCCTGCTCGTACAGCCGTACGCGACGCGGGCGGGGAACCTCTCGGTGCGGATCGCGCCCGGGGTGCGCGGGGTCGCGGCGGTCGCGCGGCGGCGGCTCGCGCGGATGGTCCGCAGGCTGCCGGGCAGGCGGGCCGACGGCCCCTGACGCGAGCCGTACGCGCGCTCTGGAAGACTGCACGTCCGGGATGTCCGGGGTGCGCCCACCACCGGCACGACACGACCGACACGACGACACGACGGGACGAGCTGACCATGACCTGGCTGATCACCGGCGGCGCGGGATACATCGGAGGGCACGTCGTGCGCGCCATGGCGGAGGCGGGCGAGCGGACGGTGGTCTACGACGACCTGTCGTCGGGCTTCGCCGAGCGCGTGCCCGACGGCGTGCCCCTCGTCGTCGGCTCGACCCTGGACGCGGACCTCGTCGCGCGCACCCTGCGGGACCACGAGGTGGCCGGTGTCATCCACCTGGCGGCGAAGAAGCAGGTCGGCGAGTCCGTCGAGCAGCCCCTGCGCTACTACCGGGAGAACATCGAGGGCCTCAGGGTCCTCCTCGACGCGGTCACGGACGCGGCGGTGCCGTCGTTCGTCCTGTCCTCCTCGGCCGCCGTGTACGGCATGCCCGACGTGGACCTGGTCACCGAGGACACGCCCTGCGTGCCGATGAGTCCGTACGGTGAGACGAAGCTGGCGGGCGAGTGGCTGACCCGCGCGGTGGGCCGTGCCACGGGCCTGCGCACGGCGTGCCTGCGGTACTTCAACGTGGCGGGCGCGAAGAGCCCCGACCTCGCCGACACCGGCGTCTTCAACCTGGTGCCGATGGTCTTCGAGAGGCTCACCGCCGGCGAGGCCCCGCGGATCTTCGGCGCCGACTATCCGACGCCCGACGGCACCTGCGTACGCGACTACATCCACGTCACGGATCTCGCCGAGGCCCACGTGGCCGCCGCCCGGCGGCTCACGGAATCCCCCGGCGCCACCGACCTGACCCTCAACGTCGGCCGCGGCGAGGGCGTTTCGGTGCGCGCGATGGTCGACCTGATCGCGGAGGTCACCGGGTACGACATCCCGGCCGCGGTCACCGAGCGGCGCGCGGGCGACCCGGCGCGCGTGGTCGCCGCGGCGGACCGGGTGGCCGCCGAGCTCGGCTGGTCAGCGAAGCGGGACGTGCGGGAGATGGTGGAGTCGGCGTGGGCGGGCTGGACGCGGCTGCACCCGGGGGCGCGGCGGCAGGCACGCACCGAGAGGTAAGTACCGCACCGAATAGTCGGTACTTGAGCGGTAGCACGGCGGGCACCAGGCTTGAGGGGCGGCGAGCGACACCTCGCCACCCCACCGTCCCTCGCCCCCTTGGGAGCAGCCATGCCCGCGCACGCCCGTACACCCGTGACCCTGGTCGGACTCGGCGCGATGGGCGCGGCGCTGGCGTCGGCGTACCTCGCGGCCGGGCACCCCGTCACCGTGTGGAACCGCACCCAGGACAAGGCCGCACCGCTCGTCGAGCGGGGCGCGGTGCACGCCGTGGACATCCGGGACGCCATCGCCGCGAGCCCGCTGACGATCGCCTGTCTGACGACGTACGAGGCGACCCTCGCGGCCCTGGGGCCCGCCGCGTCCGCGCTCGCGGGACGGACCCTGGTCACCGTCAACTCCGGTACCCCCGCCGGTGCCCGGGCGATGGCCGACTGGGCTCTCGGTCACGGTGCGCGCTTCCTCGACGGCGCCGTCAAGAACGTACCCGCGGCCGTGGGCGCGCCCGACACCCTGCTCTACTACAGCGGCGACCGGGCCGTCTTCGACGAGCACGAGGCCACGCTGCGGGTCATGGGCGGCGACACCGTGCACCTGGGCACCGACCCCGACCTCGCGGCCCTGTACGAGTCCGCCGTGGGCGGCACGCTGCTGCCCGCGCTGCTCGGCTTCCTCCAGGGCGCGGCACTGGTCACGGCGCGCGGCCTGGAGGCGAGCACGCTGGTCCCGTACACGGTGAAGTGGCTGGAGATGATCAACTCCCTGCTCCCGCAGTTCGCGGCGGAGATCGACCGCGGCGACTACAGCGCGCCCCAGTCGTCCGTCGGCATCTTCCACGCGGGCATCCCCGGTGACACCGAGGTCGCGGCCGAGGCCGGTCTCGACGTGAGCTGGCACGCGCCGATGCACGCGCTTCTGGAGCGGGCGGTCGCCGAGGGGCGCGCCGAGCAGAGCATCGCGGCGCTGGTGGAGGTGTTGCGCAGGCCCGCCTGACGCAACCCGCCGGGCGCCGCTGCTCGGCGGGGGTGTAGCAGGCTCCACCCCCGCTTCGGGTGCGCGCCCTCTCGTGGCCCCCGGGCCCGGATTCCTAGCGTTCTCGGTGACGGGCGGCGCGGGCCGCGGGGGTCATGGAGAGGGCGTACGGGATGTTCGGGCGGCGCGGTCCTGCGCGGAAGGCGGCCACGGAACGGGCGGGGAGCGACGCGCTCGTCCTCGACGGGGTCGGGCGTACGTACCGCGGGGGTGAGGTCGTCGCGCTGCACCCGGTCGACCTGGTGGTGCCCCGGGGCCGGTTCCTCGCCGTCATGGGCCCCTCGGGCTCCGGCAAGTCGACGCTCCTGCAGTGCGCGGCCGGGCTCGACCGGCCGACGTCCGGCACCGTCCGGGTGCAGGGCGTCGGGATCGGCGCCCTGCCGGAGGCCGAGCTGACGCGACTGCGCCGGGAGCGGATCGGCTTCGTCTTCCAGGCCCACAACCTCGTGCCGTCGCTCAGCGTCGGCGAGAACGTGGCGCTGCCGCTGATGCTCGGCGGCGCGACGGCCGGGGTGAGCGCCCGCGCGGCCGTGGCCCTGGCCGCCGTCGGCCTCGGCGACCGCACCGGCGACCGCCCCGCCGAACTCTCCGGCGGCCAGCAGCAGCGCGTCGCGATAGCCCGCGCCCTGGTCACCGACCCGGCCGTGATCTTCGCCGACGAGCCCACCGGCGCCCTGGACCCGTCGACCGCCCACGACGTCCTCACCCTGCTCCGAGGAGCGGTCGACAGGGACGGCCACACGGTCGTCATGGTGACGCACGACCCAACGGCGGCCGCCTGGTGCGACGAGGCGGTCTTCCTCGCCCAGGGCCGCGTGGTCGCCGCCCTCGGCGCACCGGACGCCGAGCGGGTGCACGCGGTGATGCGGCAACTGGGGAGCGGTCGGACGGTGGTGGCGGCGTGAGCGGGACGCGGGGTACCTCGGCGGCGGGGACGGCGGCGGGCAGGCGGGGTGGTGGGGGCGTTGTCGCGTTGCTCGCCGCCCGCGGGGCGCGTGCGCATCGGAAGGCGTGGGCCGCGGTGTTCGCGGCGCTCGTGCTGACGTCCACGCTGCTCGGCGCCTTCGCGCTCGCCGTGACGTCGGCGGCGCTCGGCCACGCGCGCGTGGAGCGCTACGCGGCGGCCGACCTCGTGGTCGCCGGTGACCAGAACACCCGCTACACCGCCAAGCCGTGGGGCTCGGAACCGGAGACGGCGACGGCGGGCCTGACGGAACGGGTGCGGGTGCCCGAGCGCGCGCTCGACGTGGTGCGCCGGGTGCCGGGCGTGCGGGCGGCGATCGCCGACCGGGTGTTCCCTGTGGGCCTCGCGGGCACCGCCGCCACCGGCCGCCCCTGGGACGCGGCCCGCCTCGCGCCGTACGCGCTGCGGGACGGACGGGAACCGCAGCGGGCGGGTGAGGTCGTGGTGGGGCGCGGCGCGCGTCCCGTGCACGCGGTCGGCGGCCGGGTCGCGTTGCGGGTCGACGGGGCCGACCGGACGTACCGGGTGGTGGGCGTCGCGGACGGGCCGCGTGCGGCGGTCTACTTCACCGGCGGCGAGGCGCGCCGCCTCGCCGGGCACGCGGGCACGGTGGACGCCGTCGGCGTCGTGGCCGAAGAGGGCGTCGGCACCGGCGCGTTGCACGGGCGGGTGCGGGACGCCGTGGACGAGGCCGGTCTCCGCGGCACCGGGGTACGGGCGAAGGGCGACGCGGCGGGGCTTCGGGTGCTCACCGGCGACGGCCGCGGGGCCGCGGAGGACCTGACGGCGTCCCCGGCGCGCGGCACCCTCCTGGAGATCCTCGGGGCGGTCGCGGGGACGATGACGCTGATCGCCGTCCTTGTGGTGTCGTCGACGGTCGTGCAGGCGCTGCGCCAACGCGGCCACGAGCTGGGCCTGTTGCGGGCCGTGGGCGCGACGCCCCGGCAGTTGCGGGGCGCGGTGGGCCGCGAGGTGGGGCGTGTCGCGGTGGCGGCGGCCGCGGTGGGCGCCGTCCTCGCCGTGCCCGCGCATCTGGTGCTGCGCGCGCTCCTTGACGCACGCGGTGCGGTGCCGGCAGGCCTCGTGCTGCCCTTCCCGCCCTGGCTGGTGGCGGCACCGCTGGTCACGGCGGGCGTCACCGTACTCGTCGCCCGGCTCTCGGCGCTGATCGCCTGCGGTCGCACGGCGAAGGTGCGGCCCGCGCAGGCGCTGCGCGAGTCACCGCCGGGAACTCCGCGCCGCATCACGGGCCTTGTGCTGCTCGGCCTCGGTGTCAGCTCCGCGGGAACGGCGACGCTCCAGGGCGGGCAGGCCGCGGCGGCGGCAGCGAGTGCCGCCGCGGTCCTCATGGTGATCGCGTGCGCGGTGCTCGGCCCGTGGATCGCGACGGGCGCGATGCGGGTGCTCGGCGCGCCGATGCGCCGCTTCGGCGGCCCCGGCGGCCGGCTCGCGGCCGCCAACTGCACGGCGGCGGCGACCCGTCTGGGCGCCGCGATCACCCCCGTCGTCCTGGTCACCGCGTTCGCCCTGGTGCAGCTCGCGGCGGGCGCCACCCTGACGCACGAGGCCCGGGCCCAGGTACGGGACGCCGCCCGCGCGGACGTGGTGGTACGGGCCGAAGGCGGGCTCCCGCGCGGCGCCCTGGAGCGGATCAGGGCCCTGCCCGGGGTGTCGGGCGCGACGCTGGTCGTGCGCAGCACGGTGGTGCTCGCGGGCAAGGAGGCGGGCGAACCGAAGCTCGAACGCCTGCCGGTGCTCGGCGTCACGCCGGAGCGCCTGACCCGCACCCTGGACCCCGACGTCCGCGAAGGCGACCTGGCGGGCCTGCGCCCCGGCACCGTCGCCCTCTCCACGGACCGGGCGCGCGCCCTGGACGCCGAGCCGGGCTCGACGGTGCGGCTGCGCTTCGGCGACGGCGCCGAAGGGCGGCTGCGGGTGGCCGCGGTCTACGGACGGGGCCTCGGCACCGGGGACTTCCTGCTCGCCCGCGACGAGGTCCTGCGGCACGCGTCCGGCGCCGGGCAGGCCCGGGTCCTGGTGGCGACGGACGGCACGGCCCGCACGCTCCGTGCGGTGGGCGCGGCCGTGCCGGGCGCCCGCGCGCACCGGGACGCGGCGGCCGTACGGGACGCGGTGCGCGTCGAACCCGAGGACCAGGCCCTGGGCGAAGTGGTGACCGGGGCGGCGGTCGGCGCGATCGGCGCCTTCACCGTCATCGCCGTCCTCAGCACACTCTCGCTGATCGCGGTCGGCCGCCGCCCCGAACTCACCCTCCTGCGCAGGGCCGGAGCGGCCCGCTCCCAGTTGCGCCGGATGCTGCACGCGGAGGCAGCCGCGGTCGCCGTCACCGGCCTGGTGGTGGGCGCCGCCGTCGCCCTGGTCCCGCTGCTCGCCTTCAGCCTGGCCTTCGCGGGCGCCCTGCCCTACCTGCCGCCCGCCCAGGCCGCGCTGATCGTCGGCGTGGTCGCGGCGACGGCCCTGGCGGGGACGGTGCCGCCGGTGCGGCGGGTGCTGCGGGGGCGGTACCCGACGGGGTGAGGGGGTGGGGGCGCGGGCCGCGCCCCGGACAGGCCTCGATACCCCCTCGGTCAGGCCTTGTTGAGATAGGCGAGGACAGCGAGCACCCGCCGGTGCCCGCTGTCGCTGGGCGGCAGGCCCAGCTTCAGGAAGACGTTCCCGATGTGCTTGCTGACCGCGCGTTCGGAGACGACCAGGGTGGCCGCGATGGTGGTGTTGTCGCGGCCCTCGGCCATGAGGTGCAGCACCTCGCGCTCGCGCGGCGTGAGCGAGTCCAGGGGGTCGTCGGCGCGCCGCGTCAGAAGCTCGGTGACGACCTCCGGGTCGAGCGCGGTGCCGCCCGTGGCGACGCGCTCCAGGGCGTCGAGGAACGCGTCGACCCGGCCGACGCGGTCCTTCAGGAGATAGCCGACACCGCTCGCGTCACCGCCGAGCAGCTCGGCCGCGTACGTCTCCTCGACGTACTGGGACAGGACGAGGACGGGAAGGCCCGGCAGTTGCCTGCGGGCGTCGATGGCCGCGCGCAGCCCCTCGTCGCGGAAGCCGGGCGGCATCCGGACGTCGAGGACGGCCACGTCGGGCCGGTGTTCCAGGAGGGCGGGCAGGATCTCGGGTCCGGTGGTCGCGACGGCCGCCACCTCGTGCCCCGCCGATGTCAGGAGCAGCACGAGCCCCTCCCGCAGCAACGCGTTGTCCTCCGCGATCACCACACGCACGGCAGCTCCACCCCGATCTCGGTCGGCCCCCCGGCGGGGCTCGTCACATCCATGGTCCCGTCCAGGGCCGCGACCCTGCGCCGCATGCCGAGCAGCCCGCTGCCGCCCGACTCGTCGGCGCCGCCGCTGCCCTCGTCCCGTACGCACAGCCGCAGGCCGCGGGGTGTGCGGGCCAGTTCGACCCCGGCCCCGCGCGCCCCGCTGTGCTTGGCGGCGTTCGTCAGGGCCTCGGCCACCACGAAGTACGCGGCGGCCTCCACCGCGGCGGGCGCCCGCGCGCCGCCCTCCACGCCGTCGTCCCGTACGGACACCTCAAGGCCGCTGCTCGCGGCCAAGGCCCGTACCGCGCCGAGGAGTCCGCGGTCGGTCAGGATGGGCGGGTGGATGCCGCGCACGACGTGCCGCAGTTCGGTCAGGGCCTCCTCGGCCTGGTCCTGCGCGTCGTCGAGGAGTCTGCGTACCGTATCGGGGTCGGTGCCGCCCCGGTCGTAGGCCCGCTTGGCCAGACCGACCCGCATGGACAGGGCGACGAGCCGCGCCTGGGTGCCGTCGTGCAGATCCCGCTCGATGCGGCGCAGTTCGGCGCCGTGCGCGGCCACCGCGCCCGCCCTGGTCTCCGTCAGCTCCTCGACCCGCTCGGCCAGTTCGGCGTTGCGCTCGGCCTCGGGCGACGGCTTGAGCAGCGCCCGCGACCAGCGCGCGTCGAGTTCGGCGAGGCGCACGATCAGCGGGAGCACGACGGCCCCGCGGCGGAGCAGCCCGCACCACACGCCGTCGACGATCACACCGATCACCCACAGCGGCAGCGCCACGTACAGCAGCAGCAGGCCGTAGACGAAGTGGACGACGAGCCAGCGCAGGTCCCGGTAGGTGCCGGGGTCCTTGACCGCCTTGCGCACCCGCTCCACGAGGGTGCCGGTCAGCGGCGTGTACGCCTCGGGGATCCGGGTGCCCGACCACTGGGCGACCTGGCGCCGCTTGTAGCCGGCGATGCGGCGCAGCATCAGGACCGTCTCCGGCAGCACGCCCAGGCCGATCACGATGAGCGAGGCGACGGCGGTGAAGAGCAGGACGCCGACGAACACGTACGAGAGGAGGGCGAGGCCCGCGCCGAGGAGCAGTTGCATGGAGGCGCGGTCCGCCCGCTCGATCGTCTCTCGCATGCCCCTCAGGCTATGCGAGCCCCCGCGCGGGCACGGGTGGGTGTGCCACCGGCCCGGTGGTGGAGCGCGCTACACCACCGGCCAGGGTGGGTGCCCCCTCGATCATCGCGGGCGGTGCGGGCAGAGTGGGCCACGAACGAAAGTCCGTACCCCGAAAGGTCCCCGCCATGAAGGCCGTCCTCTGGTTCGTGCTCGCTGTCGCCATCGTCTTCAACGCCTTCAGCAGCGTCGCGTTCAGCGGGGCGACGGAACTGGCCGTGAGCATCACCACGGGCTGCGCCGTGATCGGCTCGATCACGGTCCTCGTGCTGACCCGGGAGAGGCAGCCGTAGCTGACCGCGCGTTGAGCGCGAGGGGGCTCACAGCGCGTTGAGCGCCGCCGCCGTCGCCCTGGCCAGTCCTTCCAGATACCCCTCGGGCAGTTCGCCGCGCACCACGACCGCCCGCCAGTACAGCGGCCCCGACATCAGGTCCAGGGCAAGGGCCTCGTCCGTGCCGCTCAGGCCCGCGCGCAGTTCGCCCCGCGCCACGGCCTGCGCGACGATGCCGCTCGCCACGCCGTACTGCCCCTCGCGCAGCGCCTTCTGCAGGGCCGCCTCGATGTCGGGGTTGCGGGCCGCCTCCGCCTGGAGGTCGGGGACGACCTGGGAGGCGACGGGGTGGCGCAGCGCGCGCGACGTCACCTCGTACAGCAGGCGCAGATCGCCCTCCAGGGTGCCGGTGTCCGGCGTGGGCAGGCCCTGGACCGCGAGCGCCGACACCAGGTCGAGCACCAGGTGCAGCTTGGAACGCCAGCGGCGGTAGACGGCCGTCTTGCCGACGCCCGCGCGGCGCGCGATGCCCTCGATGGACATGCGCGCGTACCCCACCGCCGCGAGCTCCTCGAAGACGGCGGCGCGGATGGCCTCCGTCACGTCCTCGCGCAGCACGGCGGCCCCCGCGGGCGCCCTGCGGCCCCGGTCACCGGGCTTTTTCCCGCTTTCCCCGGGCTCTCTGTCACGCGTCGTCATGAGGACAGCATAGGACGTGACGACGAAACGGTTGCGTTCCGACGTCGCGGCGTCCTACTGTCTGCGTGACGACGATACGGTCCCGTCCCGACGTGTTCCGGCGTGAACCCGCGTGTTCGATGTGAACCCACGTGTTCCGATGTGAACCTGCGTGACATCGCACCGTGCCGCCGCCCTCCCACGTCCCCGAGCGGAAGCAACGGCCGTGACCCTCGTACTCGACAAACCGCCCACGGCGGAGCCGCCGGCGGAGTCCGCGGCGGCCCTCGCCGCCCGCCACGGCCTGACCGTCAGCGGCGCCCGCCCCTCCCTGCCCGCCTATGTGCGCGAACTGTGGCGGCGGCGCCACTTCATCACCGCGTTCGCCACGGCCAAGCTCACCGCCCAGTACAGCCGGGCGAAGCTCGGCCAGCTCTGGCAGGTGCTGACACCGCTGCTCAACGCGGCCGTCTACTACTTCATCTTCGGCGTCCTGATGGACACCAAGCACGACGTGCCGGACTATGTGCCGTTCCTGGTCACGGGCGTCTTCGTGTTCACCTTCACGCAGCAGTCCGCCCTCGCGGGCACCCGCGCCGTCTCCGGCAGCCTCGGTCTGGTGCGCGCCCTGCACTTCCCGCGGGCCGCGCTGCCGATCTCGTACTGCCTGCAACAGCTCCAGCAGCTCCTGTTCTCGCTGGGCGCGCTGCTCGCGATCCTGCTCTGCTTCGGGGTGCCGCCCAGCGCCTCCTGGCTCCTGGTCCTGCCCGCGCTCACCCTGCAGTTCGTCTTCAACGCGGGCCTCGCGCTCGCCCTCGCCCGCCTCGGCGCGAGGACGCCTGACATCGCGCAGTTGATGCCGTTCGTGCTGCGGACCTGGATGTACGCGTCCGGGGTGATGTGGAGCATCGACAAGGTCCTGGCCGACAGGGATCTGCCGCGCGCGGTCACCGTGCTCCTTGAGGCCAACCCGGCGGCCGTCTACATCGACCTCATGCGGTTCGCGCTCATCGACAGCTTCCACGCCGACCGGCTCCCGCCGCACGTGTGGGCGTGGGCCACGGGCTGGGCGCTGATCGCGGGGGTGGGCGGATTCCTCTACTTCTGGAAGGCGGAGGAGACATATGGCCGCGGCTGACGCGACCCCGGGGGCGAGCACGCCCCGCACGCACGAGCCCCCCGCGCCGACCGTCGTCGTCGACGCCGTCGACATCGTGTACCGCGTGCACGGCTCCGGCGCGGCCACCGCCCGGGGCGCGGCGACCGCGGCCCTCGGCCGCGTCCTGCGGCGCCGGGGCGGCGCGGAGGCCGGGGTGCGTACGGTGCACGCCGTCCGCGGGGTGTCCTTCACCGCCCTGCGCGGCGAGGCCATCGGGCTCGTCGGCACCAACGGCTCCGGCAAGTCCACGCTCCTGAAGGCGGTCGCGGGCCTGCTGCCGGTCGAGCGCGGCCGGATCTACACCGAGGGGCAGCCCTCGCTGCTCGGCGTCAACGCGGCCCTGATGAACGACCTCACCGGCGAGCGCAACGTCCGGCTCGGCTGCCTCGCGATGGGGATGTCCCGCGAGGAGACCCGGGAGCGCGGCGCGGGCATCGTCGACTTCTCCGGGATCGACGACAAGGGCGACTTCAGCTCGCTGCCGATGCGCACCTACTCCTCCGGCATGGCCGCGCGCCTGCGCTTCTCCATCGGTGCCGCCAAGGACCACGACGTCCTGCTGATCGACGAGGCCCTGGCCACCGGCGACCGCGCCTTCCAGCAGCGCTCCCAGGCCCGCGTCCGCGCGCTGCGCGAGCGCGCGGGGACGGTCTTCCTCGTCAGCCACAACAACAAGTCGATCCGGGACACCTGCGACCGCGTGCTGTGGCTGGAACACGGGGAGCTGCGCCTGGACGGCCCGACGGCGGAGGTCATGAAGGAGTACGAGCGGTTCACCGGCGGCAGGAGCTGAGATCCTTGCCCCTTTTGTCGCGCCAATAAGCAGATCCTTACACTATGGGAGCGTTTAGCAGCGTTGGCAGAGCCGACGGCCGAGCCGACGACAGAGGCAGCAGAGAGGCTGGAGCAGGGATGCCGGAGCTGAGCGTCGTGGTGTACGGCCGCAACGTACAGGGGCACCTCGCGGAGAGCCTCGCGGCCCTCGCGGACGCCGCGCCCGCGGTGGAGGTCGTCGTCGCGGCCGTCGGCGACTCCGCCCGCCAGGCCGCGGAACGGCACCCGTACGTCACCCTCGTCGCGCTGCCCGACGGCACCGCGGACGGCACGGCCCGCGCGGCGGGCGCGGACCGGGCGACGGGGCGCTGGCTTCAGTTCGTGCACAGCAAGGACAGCGTCCCCGCGCTCGCGGCACGGGCGGTCGCCGAGCGGGTGGCCGCCTTCCGGGAGACGGCGGCCTCGCAGGAGGCTGTGGCCTCGAAGGAGGCTGTGGCCTCGCAGGAAATGGCGGCCCCGCCGGAATCTACGGCCCCTCAAGAATCTGCGCCCCCGCAAGAAACCGCCGCCCCGCAAGAAGTGGACGTCCTGCTCACCGATCACGTCCGCTCCACCTGGCGGCACTCCCGCATGCCGAGCCCCGACGGCGGCTTCCTCGCCGAGCCGGGCCGCCGCGAGGTGTCCCTCGGGGACTGCCCGGACCTGCTGAAGGTGACACCGCTGCTCGGCACCCACGTCGTACGGGCGGACTTCTGGCGGTCCCGGCAGCGGGCGGGCCTCGCCACGGACGACGAGCTGTTCACGGCGTACGCGCTGCTGCTCACCGCGGGACGGATCGCGGCCCTGGACCAGGCGGCCCTGGAGGACCGGCAGTTGCGGGCGCAGAGCCTGCCGCCGGTCACGGCCGACGACCACTTCGCGCTCCTCGACACCTACGAGCGGCTGCTCCGCCTCGCCGCCGAGCACGACGCGGGCCCCGGTCCGCGCGCCGTGCTGTACGCCGCGATGGTCACCGCGAGCCTGCGCACCGTGGCCCGCGCGCCCCTGCCCGATGACACCGCGCGGGAGTTCTTCGCCCGCGCCGCCCGGGCCGCGGTGGAATTCCGGCCGCCCGGGTACCGGCGCCCCGGCGGCCTGGAAGGGATGCGCCGCCGCCTCCTGGAGGAGAACGCGTACACCAAGTACCGCGTGTTCCAGGCGGCGAACCAGCGGCGCCGCACGGTGCGCTCGGCGGTCAGGGGGAGCCGGCGGACGGTGGGCAGGAAGGTCCGTGACCTTCAGTACCACCAGGACCTGAAACGTCCGATCGACCCGAACCTGGCCGTGTTCTCCGCGTACTGGGACCGGGGCGTCGCCTGCAACCCGGCCGCCGTCGCCGCGAAGCTCGCCGAACTCGCCCCGCACATCCACCAGGTGTGGATCGTCGCCGCCGACAACGTGCCGCTGCTGCCGCCGGGCACCGACCACGTCGTACCGGGAACGCGCCGCTACTGGCGGGTCCTCGCGACGGCCAAGTACCTGGTGAACAACGCCAACTTCCCCAACGCGGTGGTCAAGCGTCCCGACGCCGTGCACCTCCAGACGCACCACGGCACCCCCCTGAAGCGCATGGGCCTCGACCAGCTCGACTACCCGGCGGCGGCCAAGGGCCTGAACTTCCACGACCTGCTCGCACGCGTCGACCGCTGGGACTACAGCGTCTCGTCCAACAGCCACTCCACGCAGATGTGGCAGCGCGCCTACCAGTCCCGCTACGTGGAGCTCGACCACGGCTACCCGCGCAACGACGTGTACTACACGGCGACGGCCGCGGACGTCCGCGCGGTCCGCGAGCGCCTCGGCATCGCCCCCGGCAAGCGCGCCCTGCTGTACGCGCCCACGCACCGCGACTACGAGGCGACGTGGACGCCGCGCCTGGACCTGGCGACACTCGCCGACCGGCTCGGCGAGGACACCGTGCTCCTGGTGCGGGGCCACTACTTCTACGGCGGCGCGGCCTCGCCCCTGCCGAGCCTGCGCCGTTCCGGCCGCATCGTCGACGTGTCCACGTACGACCCGGTGGAGGACCTCGCCCTCGCGGCTGACGCGCTGATCACGGACTACTCCTCCATCATGTTCGACTACGCCAACCTGGACCGCCCGATCGTGATCTACGCCGACGACTGGGAGACGTACGCGAAGACGCGCGGCGTCTACTTCGACCTGCCGTCACAGGCGCCAGGACCGGTGGCCCGTACACAGGAGGAACTGACCCGGATCCTCACCTGTGACGCCTGGCGGGACGGGGCGGCGGCGAAGGCGCGGGCGGCGTTCCGGCGGCGCTTCTGCGAGTTCGACGACGGGCGGGCCGCCGAGCGCGTCGTCCGCCGGGTGTTCCTCGGCGAGCCCGAGGATTCACTGCCGCCCGTCACCCCGCTGGACGGGCGGACACCCGCCCCCACCCCGCAGGAGGCCACCCGATGACGCCCGCCCCCGCGTCCCCCGATGTGACGGTCACCGTCATCGTCCACAACGACGCCGAGCGCCTCCCGCGCGCCGTGGCCTCGCTCCAGCGCCAGTCCCACCCGAACATCGAGATCGTCATCAGCGACGACCACTCCACGGACGCCACCCCCCGGGTGGCACGGGAGCTCGCCGCCCGCGACGACCGCGTCACCTACCTCCGCCTGCCGCGGAACAGCGGCGGCTGCAGCGCCCCGCGCAACCGCGCGATCGACATCGCGCGCGCCCCGTTTCTGATGTTCCTGGACAGCGACGACGAACTCCCGGAGCGGGCGGTGGAGTCACTCCTCGCCGCCCACGGCGAACGCCCGGTCGACTTCGTGATGGGCGCGGTGGAACGGGTACGGGTCGACACCGGCCGCACCTCGACGTGGATGCCCCACCTGGTCGCCGAACACCGCACGGTGGCGGGCATCGAAGCCGAACCCGCCCTGCTCTTCGAGCACTTGGCGACGAGCAAGATGTACCGGAAGTCCTTCCTCGACGACCACGCGCTGCGCTTCCCCGAAGGCATCCACTACGAGGACCAGCTCTTCTCGGCCCAGGCGTACTGCCTGGCGAAGGCGTTCACGGTCATCCCCGAACCGGTGTACCGCTGGTACATAGAGCCGTACGGCGCGGCGGAGGCGGCGTCCATCTCCAACCAGCGGCACAAGCTGAGCAATGTACGCGACCGGGTGCACGTGCAGGGCCTGATCGACGCGTTCCTGGAGCAGAGCGGCCACCAGAGCCTGCGCGACGCCAAGGACTACAAGTTCCTCAAGCACGACTTCCGGATGTACGCGGGCGACCTGCCCTTCCGTGACGAGACCTGGCTGCGCGGCTTCGCCGACATCGTGAACCCCTATCTGGCGGGCCTCTCCGAGGACGCGTACGCGCGGCTGCCGCGAGCGGAACGGGTCGTCCTGCAACTGGTACGGGACGGACGCCTGGACGAGGCGCAGGTGGCGGCGCGGGGGCTCGGGCACGGGGTGGGGCCGCGCGCCCTGGCCGAGGACGCCGACGGGCGGGTCTACTGGGGCGCGCGAGTACCCGCCACGCCCGCCGCCCGGCGCGAACTCGACCTCACCGATCTCGGTCTGGACTCCCGGCCGTTCCCGAGCGCGCAGTTCCGGCACGAGATCACGCGCCTCGAACCGGCCCCCGGAGCCGCCCTCGCTCTGACGGTCCGCACCTACGACCCCGGCCGCAGGCTTCCTATGGGCCCGCAGGTGGCGAGCCTCGTCGTGGCGCCGGGCCGCCGCCGTCTGACGACCCGCTTCCGGCTCGACCCGGTACGCCCCGGCGTCTACGAGGGCGAGGCCGTCCTCGACCTCTCCCGGGCCCCCGTCCCGCCGGACGGCTTCGCGGGCACCCGCCACCCGCTGATCCAGCTCACCGACGGCCGCCTGCGCAACAGCGGCATACTCCTCGCCCCCCTTGCCTTCCCCCGCCTCACGGCCCGCGTCCCCTACCGCTCGGGCACGGCCCCGCACCGGGTGACGGCGGAACCGGAGGGCCGCGGCGCGGGCCGCCTCCAGCTCACCTGGGCCCCGGTGGGCGTGACGTCCCGCGTCCTTGGGCCCCTGGCCCGCCGGGTGGCCGGGGAGCAGGGCTCACGCGTGCGCAGGGCGGCGCGCCTGGTGGGGAGCGTGCTGCGCTGACCGCGGACACGGGCACCGGCACCGGCACCGGCACCGGCACCGGCACCGGCACCGGCACATCGTCCCCGGCGGCGCGATCCCGCCCGTGAGTTCATGTCCGCCCCTGTGCCTCTGCCGCCGCCGCGCGCCCCGCCCCGCCCCCGCCCGACGGACTCAGCACCTCGTACAGCACCTGCCCCCTGGGCCCGGTCGCCACCTTGCGCAGCGCGGGGTCGGAGCCGGGCAGGCCGCCGTCGGAGCGGTACGCCACGACCCACCGCACCCCGTACCGGCGCAGCACCTCCAGTCGCCCGGCGCGCGGCGTCTTCGGCGCGAAGTAGCGGCGTACAGCGGCGGCGCGCGCGTCCTCGTCGGGGAGAAAGAAGTCCGGGTAGCCGGGCGCCACGGTGTACGCGCCGTAGGCCGGGAGCCGGCGGGCCGGGAACGTCTTGGCCAGAACCACGTCGCCGTAGCGCACATGCGGGGTGATCCAGCGGTGACCGGGCCACGGCGGGCGGTACTTCGCGGCGACGGCGGCAGGGAGCGCAGCCCGGGGAAGGACGTAGCCGAGCGTGCCCGCCTGCGTCCACGCGCCGACCGCGAGGGCCAGGGTCAGGGTCCCCGCGGACGCGGCGGCCAGGGCCCGCCCGACGCGGCCCCCGCGTACCGCCGCCAGGCCCGCCGCCTCCACCCCCGCCGCGATCTGCGCGGGCAGCAGCGCCGCCGGTAGCACCCGGCCCCAGGAGTAGTGGCCGCTCAGGCCCCCCGCGGCGAAGACCAGCGCGCCGAGGGCGAAGAAGAGGACGAGGGGGTCGCGGCGGTCGCGGCGGAAGCGGAGAGCCAGTGCGGCCACGCCGACGAGGGCGAGGCCGAAGCGGGCCGGGAGGTCGCGGTAGAGGGCGCGGTGGATCTCCTCCAGGCCGCCGCCGGCGCCGAAGAGGTCGAAGAAGGGGTAGTAGGGCCAGGCGGCGAGCAGCGCGAGGCCGAGGGCGAGACCGGCGCCGAGCCGAAGCAGCGTCGCGCGGCGCGGCCACGGTCGCGCGCCGAGCAGCAGCGCGAGCGCGCCGAGGGAAGCGACCACGCCGGTGAACTGGTGGGTCAGGAGGACGACCGCCCACAGCGCCCCCAGGGCGAGGAACACCGCGGGGCCCGCCGTGTCCGCCCGGAGGGCCTCGCGCAGGCACGCCCAGAGGTGGAAGGCGAGGCCCAGGGCGAACGTACTCGGGTACGAGACCGTCAGGGCCAGCGAGTTCAGGCCGAGGAATCCGCTCCACGCGAAGAGGGACGGGCCCCAGAGGAAGAGGACGCAGAGGAGGGCGAGGGGCACGGCCGCCCGGTGCGGGGTCAGGGTGCGGACGAAGCGCCGGATGCCGGTGAGGAGGAGGGCGAGGCCCGCAAGGGCCGCGAACCGCAGGACGGCGAAGACGCCGAGGCCGGTCGCCTTGGCGAGGCAGCCGAGGAGGACCGTCCACGGGGAGTAGTAGGGGCTGGGCACGTCGGCGTCGACGAGGGGGTCGCCGGGGTGCAGCGGGTCGTGCCGCAGGCGCTCCAGCGTCGCCGCGTGGATGCCGAGGTCACCGGCCCAGGGCAGCCGGACGACGACGGCGAGGAGGAGAAGGACGGCGACGGCCGCGGCGGCCGACGCCCCTATGTGCCCCGGCGGCGCGTCGCTCCCGCTACGGCCGCCGCGCGTCATGGTGGGCACGGTCCTTGAACACCCACGTCCGGTACACCAGGAAGCGGAACGCGGAGGCGAGCACGATGGACTGAGCCTTCGCGATGTTCGAGCCGAGCGGCCCGCTCAGCCCTGCCCCGTGGTAGGCGGCGTAGAACAGCAGGCTCTCCATCAGCACACCGATGCCGCTGAAGGCGAAGAACAGGGCGATCTGCCGTTTGCTGCGCGAGGCGCGGTCCCGGTAGGCGAAGAAGCGGAACCCGAGGTAGTTGGTGCCCATGGCGACGCAGCTCGCGAGGACGGTGGCCGTCATGGGCCGTGAGCCGAGGCCGTGCAGGAGCAGGTTGAAGACGACGAGGTTGACGGCGACCCCGCTGCCGCCGACGACCCCGAACTTGACGACCTCCAGGCAGAGGCGGCGCAGCTTGGCCAGGGGGAAGCGGGGTACGGCCACCGGAGCCGCCACGTCCGGCACGGCGACGCCGGGGGCGGTGCCGGGGGCGGCGGCCCGTGCCTCGTGCAGTGTGCCGCTCGTCATACGGACGACCCCGCCCCGGAGCCCCCGCGGGCACCCTGCGCCGCACGTACCCGCAGCTTCCACGGCATGACGACGGACTCCAGTTGCACCATCAGGTTCATCTTGGACTCGCCGACGGTGCGGTCCTCGAAGTGGATCGGGACCTCCATGACGTCGAAGCCGTGGCGCAGCGCGCGGTACTTCATCTCGACCTGGAAGCTGTAGCCCGCGCTGTCGATGCTCGCGAGGTCCACGGCGTGCACGGCGTCGGCACGCCACAGATTGAAGCCGCCGGTGATGTCGCGGACGCGGGTGCCGAGGATGGTGCCCGCGTAGGCGTTGGCCCAGCGGGAGAGGAGCTTGCGGTGGGCGCCCCAGGCTTCGGAGAGGGTGCCGCCCTGCACGTACCGGCTGCCGACGACGACCCCGGCGTCCGTGGCGAGCGCGACGCCGAGCAGTTCGGCGACCTTCTCCACGGGGTGGCTGCCGTCGGCGTCCATCTGCAGGACGTAGCGCGCGCCGTCCTGGACGGCCTTGGCCATGCCCGCTGCGTAGGCCCGGCCGAGGCCGTCCTTCTCGGTGCGGTGCAGCACGCTCATGCGGCGGTGGCCCGTGGTCTCCTGGTGGCGCCGGGCGCAGTCCTCGGCGAGTTCGCCGGTGCCGTCGGGGCTGGAGTCGTCGACGACGAGCAGGCTCAGGCCCGGCAGCCCGAGGGCGAGCAGCGCGTCGGCCATGCCGGGCAGGTTCCCCGCCTCGTTGTACGTCGGCATGACCACGGTCAGCGGTGTGGCGGCCCACTCCGCGGGCAGTCGTCCGGCGCCGAGCACCTGGGCCGCGCGCTCCGCCGCGGTCGGCGGACTTGCTTCTGTCATCGGCCTACCCTGCGACCTTCCCGGCGTCCACGCCGACGGTTCGATACCGATCTGCCCGTCAGATCCGTCCATCAGATCCGTCCATCAGATCTGTCCGTCAGACAATCTCATCTACCGTAGCCCAAATGCCCGAATTAACGGCATAAGGCAAGTCTCGTCACCCGTTCCGCAGACTGCGGGTATCCCGTACGGCGCCGAAAACGCCGCCAACGGGACCGGGGGCGCCCCGCACCACAAGGTGCGGGGCGCCCCCGGAAACGTACAACGTTCGAACGGTTCTCCGCCGCCCGGTTACGAGTGCGTGCGCAGCAGCGTCCGCATCGTCCGCATGGCCACCGACAGATTGGCCAGGTCGAAGGCGTCGGAGCCCTGGATCTCCTCCAGGGTCGTCCGGGCCCGGCTGAGGATCGCCGCGTTCTTCTCCTCCCACGCCTTGAACCGCTGCTCGGGCGTCGCCTCGCCGTTCCCGACGGCCAGCACGTCGGCCGTGAGGGCGGCGTGCGCCGCGTACAGGTCCTCGCGGATCGAGGCCCGCGCCATCGACTGCCAGCGGTCGGCCCGCGGCAGTTCGATGATCCGGTCCATGAGCTGGGTGATCCGCAGCCGGTCCGCGAGGTCGTAGTACACCTCGGCGACGGCCATCGGTTCCTTGCCCATGCGGTCCGCGACGGCGACGATGTCGAGCGAGGGGAAGGCCGAGGAGAATCCGGCGACCCGCTGGGCAAGCTCTTCCGGCACGCCCGCCGCGGTCAGCTCCTCGCGGATGTTCTCGTACCACTCCAGGTCGGAACCGCGCATCAGCTTCGGCAGCTCGCCCCACACCTGGGCGACGCCGTCGCTGAAGAACTCGATGGTCTCGGCCAGTTGCAGCGGCTGCGGCCGGTTGTTGAGCAGCCAGCGCGTACCCCGCTCGACGAGCCGGCGGCAGTGCAGCCGCACCCGCGTCTGGACGTCGGCGGCCACGACGTTGTCGAGCGACTCCACGGCGTCCCAGACCTCGCCGAACCCGAAGATCTCCCGCGCGGCGAGCTGCGCCCGCACGATCTCCTCCAGGGACGCCCCGGTCTCCTCGCGCAGGCGGTGCAGGAACGTCGAACCGCCGGAGTTGACCGTGTCGTTGACCAGGACGGTGGTGATGATCTCGCGGCGCAGCGCGTGGCCGTCGATCTGGTCGAGGAACCTCTCACGCAGCGGCTGCGGGAAGTACGCGTGCAGCAGCCTGCGCAGGTACGCGTCGTCGGGCAGCGTGGTCTCGATCAGCTCCTCCGCCGTCACGATCTTCGTGTAGGCGAGCAGGACGGCCAGCTCGGGCTGTGCGAGGCCGCGGCCGGAGCTGAGCAGCTCGCGGATCTGCCGGTCGGTGGGCAGGAACTCCAGGTTCCGGTTGAGCTGGCCCTCGCGGGTCAGACGCCGCATGAAGCGCTGGTGGGCGTGGAGCAGCGAGGGCGCCTCGAAGACGGAGTTGGAGAGCGCCGTGTTCTGCGCGTAGTTGTTGCGCAGCACGAGGTGGCCGACCTCGTCGGTCATCTCGGCGAGCAGCTTGTTGCGCTGCTTGACCGTCATGTCCCCGGCCTGCACCACGGCGTTGAGGAGGATCTTGATGTTCACCTCGTGGTCGGAGGTGTCCACGCCCGCGCTGTTGTCGATGGCGTCGGTGTTGATGCGCCCGCCCGCCCGCGCGAACTCGATCCGGCCGAGCTGGGTGAGGCCGAGGTTGCCGCCCTCGCCGACGACCTTCACGCGCAGCTCGGCGCCGTCGACGCGGATGGCGTCGTTGGCCTTGTCGCCGACGTCCGTGTGCGACTCGGTGCCCGACTTCACGTACGTGCCGATGCCGCCGTTCCACAGCAGGTCGACCGGCGCCTTGAGGATGGCCTTCATCAGGTCGGCCGGGGTCATCTTGGCGCCGGACTCGATGCCGAGCGCCTCGCGGATGTGCGCGTTGAGCTGGATGGCCTTGGCCGAGCGCGGGAAGATGCCGCCGCCCGCGGAGAGCAGTTCCTTGTTGTAGTCGGCCCAACTGGAGCGCGGCAGCTCGAAGAGACGGCGGCGCTCGGCGTACGAGGTGGCCGCGTCCGGGTTCGGGTCGATGAAGATGTGCCGGTGGTCGAAGGCCGCGACCAGGCGGATGTGCTCCGAGAGCAGCATGCCGTTGCCGAACACGTCACCGGACATGTCACCGACGCCGACGACGGTGAAGTCCTCGGTCTGGGTGTCGCAGCCCAGCTCCCTGAAGTGCCGCTTCACGGACTCCCAGGCGCCGCGGGCGGTGATGCCCATGCCCTTGTGGTCGTAACCCGCGGAACCGCCGGAGGCGAAGGCGTCACCGAGCCAGAAGTTGTACGACTGGGCGACCTCGTTGGCGATGTCGGAGAACGTCGCCGTGCCCTTGTCGGCCGCGACCACCAGATAGGTGTCGTCCTCGTCGTGCCTGACGACGTCGGCCGGGGGCACGACCTCGCCCGCGACGAGGTTGTCGGTGATGTCGAGCAGCGCCGAGATGAACGTCTTGTAGCAGGCCACACCCTCCGCGAGCCAGGCGTCACGGTCCACGGACGGGTCGGGGAGCTGCTTGGCGACGAAGCCGCCCTTGGCGCCCACCGGCACGATGACGGTGTTCTTCACCATCTGCGCCTTGACCAGGCCGAGGATCTCCGTACGGAAGTCCTCACGCCGGTCGGACCAGCGCAGACCGCCGCGCGCCACCTTGCCGAAGCGCAGGTGGACGCCCTCGACACGCGGCGAGTACACCCAGATCTCGTACGCGGGCCGCGGCGCCGGCAGGTCGGGGATGGCCTGCGGGTCGAACTTCATGGAGACATAGCCGTGCGGCTTGCCGCCCGCCGCCTCCTGGAAGAAGTTGGTGCGCAGCGTCGCCTTGATGACGGTGAGGAAGGAGCGCAGGATGCGGTCCTCGTCCAGGGAGGCGACCTGGTCCAGGGCGCCGTCCAGCTCCTCCAGGAGCCCGTCGGTCAGCTCGGTGCCCGCGCGCTGGCGCTCCGGGGACATCCGGGCCTCGAAGAGCGAGACGAGCAGCCGGGTGGTGTGGACGTTGTTGCGGAGGGTGTCCTCCATGTAGTCCTGGCTGAAGGTGGACCCCGCCTGGCGCAGGTACTTGGCGTAGGCGCGCAGGACCATCGCCTGGCGCCAGTTCAGTCCGGCGCGCAGGACCAGGGAGTTGAAGCCGTCGACCTCGGCCTCGCCGGTCCAGGCGGCCGCGAAGGCCTCCTGGAAGCGGGCCCGGCCGTCGTCGCCCAGATAGTCGCCGTTGCCGTTCTGCGCCTTCGGCATCCGCAGGCCGAAGTCGTAGACCCAGGCGCTGGTGCGGTCCGAGCAGCGCAGCTCGTAGGGCCGCTCGTCGGTGACCTCCACGCCCAGGCGCTGAAGGACGGGCAGCACGGCGGACAGCGAGATCTGCGCACCGGCCCGGTAGATCTTGAAGCGGCGCTCGTCGGGGGCGGCGCCCACGGGCTCGTAGAGGCTGAGCGCGAAGTCCTTGTGGCTGTCCTTGGACAGCCGCTCCAGGTGGACGAGGTCGGCGACCGCGGCGCGCGGCGTGTGGTCGGCCTTGTAGCCCTCGGGGAACGCGTGCTGGTAGCGGCGCAGCAGCTCAGCGGCGCGCTCCTCGCCCAGCTCGGCGGTCAGCGCCTCGCCGAAGCCGTCGGCCCAGGAGCGGGCGGCCTCCACCAGGCGGGCCTCGATGCGCTCGACGTCGCTGTCGGAGAGGTCGGGGACCTCGCCGCCCTTGGGGACGCGGACGACGAAGTGGATGCGGGAGAGGATCGACTCGGTGTTCCAGGCCGTGAAGTCGACGCTGGCGCCGTTCAGCTCCTCCTTGAGGATGTCGATGATCCGCAGCCGCACGCCCGTGGTGTAGCGGTCGCGGGGCAGGTAGACGAGCGCCGAGTAGTAGCGGCCG
Organism: Streptomyces aureocirculatus; assembly: GCF_000720475.1. GTDB lineage: Bacteria > Actinomycetota > Actinomycetes > Streptomycetales > Streptomycetaceae > Streptomyces > Streptomyces aureocirculatus. The sequence continues at coordinate 27,714 of NZ_JOAP01000039.1, read as the reverse complement.
TACTCGTCCTTGCGCAGGTAGAGACGGAGGCGGCGGCGCTCCTGGAGGTAGAGCACGGAGGTGACGATGGACCGCAGCGGGTCGGCCGGGGTCTGGAAGAGCTCGTCGCGGGGGTAGGTCTCCAGGATCTGGAGCAGGTCCCGGCCGTCGTGGCTGTTGGGCGAGAAGCCCGCGCCCCTGAGGACCTCGGCGACCTTGCGGCGGATGACCGGCACCCGGCGCACGGACTCGGTGTACGCGGCCGAGGAGAACAGGCCGAGGAAGCGGCGCTCACCGACGACGTTGCCCTGCTCGTCGAACTTCTTCACGCCGACGTAGTCGAGGTAGCTGGGCCGGTGCACCGTGGAGCGGCTGTTGGCCTTCGTCAGGACCAGGAGCTTGTGCTCGCGGGCCTTGGCGCGGGCGTCGGCGGGCAGCCGGTTGAAGGACGGGCTGACCGGGTGGTGGTCGTCGTCCTCGCTGTGCTGCGGGTCGGCGCGCAGGATGCCGAGGCCGGTGCCTGGCACGGCGGCCAGGGAGTCGTCCTCCGTCAGGTCGTACTCGCGGTAGCCGAGGAAGGTGAAGTGGTCGGCTGCCAGCCAGCGCAGGAGCTCACGGGCCTCCTCGACCTCCTGGTCGCGCAGGTCGTCGGCGGTCGGCTCCTTCGGCAGCTCGTCGGCGATGCGCAGCGCGGCGTCGCGCATCTTCTCCCAGTCCTCGACCGTCTCGCGGACGTCGGACAGGATGCGCAGCAGGTCGGCGGTGATCTGCTTCAGGTCGGAGCGGTCGGTCTCACGGTCGATCTCGACGTGGATCCAGGACTCGGTGACCGCGTCGTGCGGGCGCTCGGCGCCGTTCGCCCCCGCGGGGAGGCCGTTCGCCCCCGCGGGGAGTACCTCCAGGAGCTTGCCGGTGACGTCACGGCGGACCACGACCTGCGGGTGGATGACGACGTGGATGCCGCGCCCCTGCCGGGACAGCTCGTTGGTGACGGAGTCCACCAGGAACGGCATGTCGTCGGTCACGACCTCGACGACGGAGTGGCTGCACGTCCAGCCGTTCTCCTCGACGGTCGGGGTGTGCACCCGGACGTTGGCCGTGCCCTGGGGGCGGTTCTCGGCCAGACGGTAGTGGGAGTAGGCGGCGCCGAAGACGTCGACCGGGTCGCGGTCGGTGAGGTCCTCGGGGGCGGTGTGGAGGTAGTAGCGCTGGAGGAACGCGAGCACCTTCGCCTGGTCGGCGTCGGCGGCGTCCTCGGCCTCGGCGGCGCTTCCGGGGCTGGCGGCTGCGCCTCCGGCCTTCGCGGCGGCGCTCTCGGCCTTCGGGGCTGCGCTTTCGGCCTTCGGGGGACGGGTGGCCTTGCCGGAGCGGTCGGCCTTTGTGGAACCGTCGGCCTTGCCGGAACCGTCGGCCTCGGCGGTGCGGCCCGGTCCGGGCCCCCCGATGGCGTCGCTCCCGCCCGTCGGCCCGGTCGGTGCTCCCGTTGGCAGGCGCCCCCCGACCGGGCTGTTCTCAGCTACCCGGGCGGCCCGCGCGAGCAGCTCGGCCTTGGCTTCGTCCAGCTTGGTCTGCATTGTCCTCTGACTCCTGTCGCGCGCCGTTGCGTGACGTAGAAGGAAGTGATGTGACGTAACGCCGCGACGCGGGGTCTCCGGTCCATGTCGACGTTATGCCGCGATGAGCGATGAGCGGGCGGTTATCCGCCATTTCCGGCGAATCCATTGGCCGACCCAGATGTCCGCGATACCCCTGATGCCTGAGATGTTCGTGGCATCGGCTCCGTGATCCGTTCCGCGGTCCACACCGCGAAGAGTCGTCAGCGAGGCGCCCGGCACGGTTCGTGTGCACCGTGTTCTCCGGGCGCGGGGCGGAGGCGACGTCGCCTCCGCGGGATATCGCGCTGATCACGGGACCAAGGCTATCGCCCCGCACCGGGAAGTCGTCATGAGCCGCATGTGTACAAAACCCGGAGGCGAACTTTGACAGTCTGCACAGTCGCCTCCCGCACTACGGGGGCCAGAGCACTACGGGGGTCAGATCCGGCCACACCCGGGCCGCGGGCGGACGGCGTGCGGCCGGGGGGCGGGCGGCACCCTTGGCAAACGGCGCGGGGCGATGCACGTTGAGCGTGAAGGCACGCACCGTACTGCGCGCGTGAGGGCACGCACCGTACTGCACGCGTGAGGGCGCGCACGGTACTGCACGCGTGAGGGCACGCACCGCACCGCACGCGTGAGGGCACGCACCGCACCGCACGCGTGAGGGCACGCATCGCACCGCGCGCCGTCCCGTACGCGGATACGCGACCGACTCGGGGAGCGAACACCATGGCACCCAAGATCCTGATCGTCACCGGTGACGCGGCGGAGTCACTGGAGGTCCTCTACCCCTACCAGCGCCTGCGCGAGGAGGGCTACGACGTCCACATCGCGGCCCCCGCCCGCAAGACGCTCCAGTTCGTGGTGCACGACTTCGAGCCCGGCTTCGACACGTTCACGGAGAAGCCCGGCTACACCTGGCCTGCCGACCTGGCCTTCTCCGAGGTGGATCCGGGTCAGTACGTCGCCCTCGTCGTCCCCGGCGGCCGCGCCCCCGAGTACCTGCGCAACGACCCGGAGCTCCGCAAGGTCCTCAAGTCCTTCTTCGACGCCGACAAGCCCGTCGCCCAGATCTGCCACGGCCCCCTGCTCACCGCGGCCGTGGGCGGCCTCGCGGGCCGCCGGGTCACGGCCTACCCGGCCCTCGAACTCGACATGCAGGCGGCCGGGGCCACCTTCCAGGACGCGGAGGCGGTGGTCGACGGCACCCTGGTCTCGTCCAGGGCCTGGCCGGATCACTCCGGCTGGATGCGCGAATTCTTGACAGTACTGAGGTCAAAGGCCCCGGTCACATAACCTTCCCCCCGGCCCCCCTGCCCCGCAGCCCCCTGCGTGCAACTGGCCCGCCCCCCGCTGTGGGCAACTGGTCCGCCAGGGGCGAGGGGGGTACCTTCCTGCTCGAGCGGAGCCGAGAGCTTGGGGGAGGGTGGGCACAGCCCCAACCGCCGGGCACCGCCTGTGTGGGCGGAGGGGCACCCCCCGGACGGGACACGGCACGCGGCACGCGGCACGCAGCACCGCAAAGCTCAGGCGACCAACCGCTCCGCGGTCTCCACGGCCTCCCCGAGGCTGTCAACGACGGGAACTCCCGCCGATTCAAGGCTCCCCCGACTGTGCGACCCACCGGTATAAAGCACGGCCCGAGCCCCCACATGAGCCGCGGCCCGAGCATCATCCACCGCGTCCCCGATGACGACGACCTGCTCGACAGCAACCTCCGCCAGCTCGGCAAGATGCCGGACCATCCGCTCGGCCTTCCCGGCATGGGAGGCATCCGCACGCCCGTCGATCCGCACGAACCGCTCCGCGATCCCGTGCCGCCGCACCAACGGCACGAGCTGCTCGTGCGGAGCGAGCGACAGCAGCGACTGCGTACGCCCCTCCGCCTGCCGCAGCGCGAGCAGCTCCGCCGCCCCCTCGGCCAGCGCGCACGTGTCCACCCGCGTCCCGTAGTGCTTGTGGAAGACGGCGTCCATCACGAGCCACTCGTCCTCGGTGGGCAACCGCCCCATCAGCCGCTCGTAGAACAACGGCACCGGAACGCAGTACAGCTCCCGATACCGCTCCAGGGTGATCGGCTCCAGGCCGATCTCCTGGAACGACGCGTTCGTCGCTCCTATGACCGCGTCGATGTCATGCAGAAGAGTCCCGTTCCAGTCCCAGACGATGTGCGCCCCGCGCCGCTGCTTCCCCATGCGAAAGACCGTACCCGGCGCCACCGACAACACATCCGAGGAACCCCGCGGCCGGGGAACTCCCGCAGCCGAGAGCGACCGCTGGGTCCTGGGCCCGGGGTCCGGGGTCCGGGGTCCGACCAGGTTCGGGCTAGTCCTGGGCCCCGATCAGGTTCGGGATCTCCTGCGTGGCGTACCAGAGCAGCTCGTGGTCCTCGGCCCCGTCGACGACGAACCGCGCGTCGTCGTCCCCGTGGTCCGCGGCCCCCAGCGCGTCCGCCGCAGCGGTGACGTCGGCCTCCGCGTCCCCGGAGTCCACGTGCACGGCGGCCGCCTTGGCCAGCGGCAGCGCGCCCGCGATCCGCACCTCGCCGAGCGCGCCCTGGTCGAGACCGCGGTCGGGGTCGGCGACGGCCGTCCCGTCCGGCACGTCCGCCGCGAGAACGACCCGGCGCCGCGCGGCCCCCGGCTCACCGGCGAGCAGCCGCAGGGAGGCGAGCGCCGCCCGGTTCAGGGCCGCGTACTCCAGCTCCTCGATGTCGTCCGAGACATACCACTCGCGCAGCGCGGGCGTCACGGCGTACGCGGTCATCGGTCCGGGCCCCAGCTCACCGGCCTCGTGCGCCTGCGCGAGACGGGGCAGGGTCAGGGGTACGTACACGCGCATGACTGGCCGCTTTCGTAGTCGCGAAGGCGTCCGGGAGGGGCCTCCAGGACTCCCGGGACGGGCTTCCAGGATACGTGCGCGCGTCCCCCTTCGAGCTGCCGCCCGGCACGGCCCCCGCGTCCACCCCGGTCCACGCCGTCACCCGCTCCTCCCCCGCGCCCGCGGCCCCGCGCACCCCTCCGCTCACCCTGATGAGTGAACCGCCGCGCACGCCCCGGGCCCGCTCGAAGCCGTTGCCCCGCCCGCCTCCGCGGCCGTACAAGATCCCCAGCACAAAAGTTACCCACCGGTACTAGCAAGGGGCCCCGAGGCCACCACCGCAGCCTCCGCCCTCACCACACACCAGCGAACGGAACTGGAACCCCCATATGCGCCAGCCCCAGCCCCAGACCCAGACCCAGACCCAGCCCCAGATCCAGCCCCAGACGCAGACCCCAACCGCACCGACAACCACGCCCACACCGACAGCCACGCCCAAACCCATGCCCCCGACCGGCTCCAGGCGCCCCGCCACAACCCGCAAAGCCCCGTCGCCCACGCTCCGCAAGATCATGACCAGGCCCCGCCGCCCCGCGGCCCCCCGCCCCACGGCGACCCGCCCGCCCACGAGCCGCCCACCGGGCCGTACCGACCCTCGCCGCCCGAGTCCACGCCGCATCCCCGCCCAGCCACCCCCGCACCCGGCCGAGCTCTTCACCGAGTTGCTGCTCCTGGTGCTCAGCGGTCAGCGTCCGGTGCACGCGGTGGCGCGCCACATCGCTCACACCGCGTACGACGACCTGGTGCGGCTCGCCGAGCTGCTGCCGCTGCGCTCCGTCGGCGGCCACCGCCCCGCCGTACAGCGCGTGGGCCACTACGAGGTGCGCCCGGGTGTCTTCGAGGTCTTCGCCCGCGTAGGCGCGGGCCCCGCGCTGCGCGCCCTCGCGTTCCGCCTGCACCTGGGCGACGACGAGCGCTGGCGCTGCACGGCGGTGGAGGTCGCGGGGCCAGGCATCCGCCGGCACTGACAGGGCCGCCGACAGCGAACGACAAAGCGCGGGCCGGGCACCCACAGGTACCCGGCCCGCGCTCAAGCCCTACGCCTCGCGAAGCCCTACGCCTCGCGAAGCCCTGTGCCGCTCGAAGCCTCACGCCACGCGCAGAACCGCTACTTCTTGCGGCGACGCCCGCCCTTCTGGGCCTTGCGCCGCTCCGCGCGGGTCATGCCGTCGCCGGAGGCCGTCGTGGCACCGGCCGGCTGGTCGCTGGTCGTGAAGTCGCCCTCGTCGACACCGCCCTCGGCGTTCGGCGCCTGGAAGTGCAGGCGGTCGGGGCGCTGCGGGGCGTCGAGGCCCTTGGCGCGGATCTCCGGGCGGGGGGCGCCGGCCGGAACCGCGTCCTGCGCGCCGTCCTTGGTGAGGGAGGGCGCCGCGTCGGACACGGGGACCTCCTCGACCTGCTGCTCGACCTGGACCTCCAGGTTGAACAGATAGCCGACGGACTCCTCCTTGATGCCGTCCATCATGGCGTTGAACATGTCGAAGCCCTCGCGCTGGTACTCGACCAGCGGGTCCTTCTGCGCCATGGCCCGCAGGCCGATGCCCTCCTGGAGGTAGTCCATCTCGTAGAGGTGCTCGCGCCACTTGCGGTCGAGGACGGAGAGCACGACCCGGCGCTCCAGCTCACGCATGATGTCGGAGCCGAGCTGCGCCTCACGGGCCTCGTACTGCGCGTGGACGTCGTCCTTGATGGCCTCGGAGATGAACTCGGCCGTCAGACCCGCGCGGTCGCCGATCTCGTCCTCGAGCTCCTCGACGGTGACCTTCACCGGGTAGAGCTGCTTGAAGGCGCCCCACAGCCGGTCGAGATCCCACTCCTCGGCGAAGCCCTCCGCGGTCTCCGCGGAGACGTACGCGTCGATGGTGTCGTCCATGAAGTGCACGATCTGCTCCTGCAGGTCCTCACCTTCCAGGACGCGGCGGCGCTCGCCGTAGATGACCTCGCGCTGGCGGTTGAGGACCTCGTCGTACTTCAGGACGTTCTTACGCGTCTCGAAGTTCTGCTGCTCGACCTGCGACTGGGCGGACGCGATCGCGCGCGTCACCATCTTGTTCTCGATCGGCACGTCGTCGGGGACGTTGGCCATCGACATCACGCGCTCGACCATCTGGGCCTTGAACAGGCGCATCAGGTCGTCACCGAGCGACAGGTAGAAACGGGATTCGCCGGGGTCGCCCTGACGGCCGGAACGGCCGCGCAACTGGTTGTCGATACGGCGCGACTCGTGCCGCTCGGTGCCGAGGACGTAGAGCCCGCCGAGGTCGACGACCTCCTCGAACTCGGCCTTCACGGCCTGCTCGGCCTTCTCCAGGGCGGCGGGCAGCGCGGCAGCCCACTCCTCGATGTGCTCCTCGGGGTCGAGGCCGCGCTGACGCAGCTCCGCCTCGGCGAGGTCGTCGGGGTTGCCGCCGAGCTTGATGTCGGTGCCTCGTCCGGCCATGTTCGTGGCGACGGTGACGGCGCCCTTGCGACCGGCCTGGGCGATGATCGGCGCTTCACGGTCGTGCTGCTTGGCGTTCAGGACCTCGTGCTGGACACCGCGCTTGGAGAGCTGCTGCGAGAGGTACTCGGACTTCTCCACGGAGGTGGTGCCGACCAGGATCGGCTGGCCCTTCTCGTGCTTCTCCGCGATGTCGTCGACGACGGCGGCGAACTTGGCGACCTCGGTGCGGTAGATCAGGTCCGACTGGTCGGCGCGGACCATGGGCCGGTTCGTCGGGATCGGCACGACGCCCAGCTTGTAGATCTGGTGGAACTCGGCGGCCTCCGTCATGGCCGTACCGGTCATTCCGGAGAGCTTGCCGTAGAGCCGGAAGAAGTTCTGGAGGGTGATGGTCGCAAGGGTCTGGTTCTCGTCCTTGATGTCCACCCCTTCCTTCGCCTCGATCGCCTGGTGCATGCCCTCGTTGTAGCGGCGGCCGGCGAGGATACGGCCGGTGTGCTCGTCGACGATCATGACTTCGCCGTCGATGACGACGTAGTCCTTGTCCTTCTTGAAGAGTTCCTTGGCCTTGATGGCGTTGTTCAGATAACCCACGAGCGGGGTGTTCACCGACTCGTAGAGGTTGTCGATGCCCAGCCAGTCCTCGACCTTGGCGACGCCGGACTCGTGGATGGCGACGGTGCGCTTCTTCTCGTCGACCTCGTAGTCCCCGGTCTCCTCGATGCCCTTGAGGGGCTCGCCGGGCTTGCCCCTGGTGAGGCGGGTGACCAGCTTGGCGAAGTCGCCGTACCACTTGGTGGCCTGATCGGCGGGGCCGGAAATGATCAGCGGCGTCCGGGCCTCGTCGACGAGGATCGAGTCGACCTCGTCCACGATCGCGTAGTTGTGGCCGCGCTGGACCAGCTCGTCCTTCGACCACGCCATGTTGTCGCGGAGGTAGTCGAAGCCGAACTCGTTGTTCGTGCCGTACGTGATGTCGCAGTTGTACATCTCGCGGCGCTGGGCCGGTGGCATGTTCGCGAGGATGCAGCCGACGCTCAGGCCGAGGAACTTGTGGACGCGGCCCATCATTTCGGAGTCGCGCTCGGCCAGATAGTCGTTGACCGTGATCAGGTGTACGCCCTTGCCCGAGAGCGCGTTCAGATACGCGGGCAGCGTACCGACGAGCGTCTTGCCCTCACCGGTCTTCATCTCGGCGACATAGCCGAGGTGCAGGGCGGCGCCGCCCATGAGCTGCACATCGTAGGGACGCTGGCCGAGGACGCGCTTGGCGGCCTCGCGCACCGTCGCGAAGGCCTCGGGCAGCAGGTCGTCGAGGGTTTCGCCGTCGGCGAACCGCTCCTTGTACTCCGCGGTCAGCGCGCGCAGCTCGGCGTCGGAGAGGGCGGTGAAGTCCTCTTCGATGGAGTTGACCTGGTCCGCAATGCGGTGCAGCTTGCGCAGGATCTTGCCTTCGCCTGCACGCATGATCTTCGAGAGGACGGACACGGGGGTTGGTCTCCTTGCCGGTCGGGCCTGGCACGGTCGGTTTTACTCGTCGGGCAACGGCCATCGTATGCGAGGACCCGGCCGCCCCGGGAGGTCTGCCATGTCGTCAACGGACGGGCACTCGTGAAGGTGCCGCTCCGAGCCCGGGAATCCGCGCCGGCGGGCGACTCCTGCGGCCGCCCCGCTGCCCCGCGTTCCGAGCGCCGCAGGCCCGGAACGGCGGCCGCGCGGACACAAAAAGCTGGCGCCGCCTCGTCCGCCCGCAGCAGAATCGGCCGATGGAGCCCGTCACCCTGACCACCGAGCGCCTGCTGCTGCGCGCCTTCTCCCCGGCCGACACCGACGAGGTGTACGCGGCCTGCCAGGACCCCGAGATCCAGCGCTGGACGACGATGCCCTCGCCGTACGCGCGCGCGGACGCGGAGGGCTTCATCGGCCGCATGGTGCCCGACGGCTGGCGTCTCGACTCGGAGTACACCTTCTCCGTGCGTCCCCGTGCGGGCGGCCCGCTCCTCGCCGCGACCAGCCTGCACCACCCGCGCGCGGGCTGCTGGGAGGTCGGCTTCTGGACCGGCAAGGAACACCGGGGCCGCGGCTACATGACGGAGGCCGTCCACGCCCTCGCCCACTGGGCCTTCACCCGCCTCGGCTGCAGCCGCCTGGAATGGCGTGCCGAAGTGGGCAACACAGCGTCCCGCGCGGTAGCCGAGAAGGCGGGCTTCACCGTAGAGGGCACCCTCCGAGCGGGCCTGCTCAACAAGGGCACCCTCCGCGACACCTGGATCGCCTCCCTGCTCCCCACAGACCTGGACCTCCCCTCCCCCCACCCCTACCTCCCGCCCAAAACCAGCCCGTCCGGCGTTTGAGGACGAGGCCGAAGGCCGAGCTTTCCTCAGCCCGTCCGGCGCTTGAGGACAAGGCCGAAGGCCGATGAGGCGGGGGTCCAGGGGCGGCAGGCCCCTGGTTTCGGGAAGGGGCGGGCCTGGGGCGCCCCGCGAGGACACCCACCCGCACCCAGGCACACCCCCAGCCCCCCGCCCGCACACCCCCACTGTCAGTGCCTCCCCCTATCGTTCCGCCCATGAGGAGCAAGCCGAGCACGCCGAGCAAGCAGAGCGGACCGAGCACGCACCACCACCCCACAACCACCCTCTCCGCAGACGAGGCCCGCCGCATCGCCCTGCGCGCCCAGGGCTTCCTGGGCGCCCCGGACCGCAGGTCGGGAGTGCGAGGCGTGCTGCGCCACCTCGGCGCGGTCCAGCTCGACACGATCTCCGTCCTGGCCCGCTCGCACGAACTGATCCCGTACGCCCGCCTGGGCCCCGTGGGCCGCACCACCGTCGAGTCGGCGTACTGGACGGACACCCACGCCTTCGAGTACTGGTCGCACGCCGCCTGCATCCTCCCCATCGAGGAATGGCCCCACTTCGCCTTCCGCCGCCGCGCCTACCGCGCCCGCCCGCACTGGCACCACCACCTGCCGGACGGCGCGTACGACCAGGTGATCAAGCAGCTCCGCACCGAAGGCCCGCTGACGGCCACGGAATTGGGCGGCGCGAAGAACAAGGGCGAGTGGTGGGACTGGTCCGACTCCAAGATCGCGGTCGAGCGCGCCCTGATGTACGGCGACGTGGTGTGCACGGAGCGCCGCTCCTGGAAGCGGGTGTACGACCTCGCGGAGCGCGCCGTCCCGGACGCCCTGCTGCACGACGACCTGGACGACGCGGAGTGCGTGCGCCGCCTCGTCCGCCTCGCGGGGCAGTCCCTGGGCGTGGGCACGCGCGCGGACATCGCCGACTACCACCGCCTGAAGGGCGAGCAGTTCGACGCCGTCGTCGCGGACTCGGGCCTGGTCCCGGTGACCGTGGAGGGCTGGGACAAGCCCGCCTGGGCCGACCCGCAGGCGCTGGCCACGCCCCCGCGCGGCCGCCACCGCACGACGCTCCTGTCACCCTTCGACTCGCTGATCTGGGAGCGGGCGCGCACGGAGCGGATCTTCGGCTTCACCCACCGCCTGGAGGCGTATGTCCCCAAGCCCAAGCGGGTGTACGGCTACTTCGCGATGCCGGTGCTCGCGGGCGGTCGGCTCGTGGGCCGCGTGGACCCCGCCCGCGAGGGGCGCACGCTGGTGGCCAAGCAGGTGTCCCTGGACGGCCCCAAGGCGGTGCGGGGGGTGGCGCAGGCGCTCCTGGAGGCAGCGCAGTGGGTGGGCTGCGACTCCGTACGCATCGAGCGCGTCGACCGCCCCGAGCTGACGGCGGACCTGATCCGCGCGGTGAGCTGACCCGCGCCGCACCCGCACCGGCATCGGCACCCGCACCGGCTCACCGGATCTCGAGGATCTTCTCCCGCATCGCGTACACCACGGCCTCCATCCTGGAGTGCAGTTGCAGCTTCTCCAGGATGTTGCGCACATGGTTTTTCACGGTGTTCTCGGAGATGAACAACTCCTTGGCGATGTCGCGGTTGTTCATCCCCGTGGCAACCAGCTTGAGCACCTCCAGCTCGCGTTCGGTCAGCCGGGGCGCGGGCACCAGACGGCGCTCGTCCGTGCGCTGGATCATCGACTTGAACTCCGTGAGCAGCTTGGACGCCATCGACGGGCTGATCTGCGACTGCCCGTCGGCGACCGCGCGAATGGCCGTGGCCACCTCGTCGGTCGAGATCTCCTTCAGGAGATAGCCCGTCGCGCCCGCCTTGATGGCGTCGTAGAGATCCGCTTCCTCGTCGCTGATCGTCAGCATGATGATCTTCGCACTGGGGGCCACCTCCTTGATGGAGGTGCACGCCTCGATACCGCCGCGCTTGGGCATCCGTACGTCCATGAGCACGATGTCCGGCAGCAGGTCGGCGGCCTTGTCCACGGCCTCGGCGCCGTCACCCGCCTCCCCGACCACCTGGATGTCCTCCTCGGCGGCGAGGACGATCTCCAGGCCGCGGCGGAAGAGCGCGTGGTCGTCCACGACAAGGACCCGGATGGGCTCCTTGCGCGGGGCGCCCGCGTCCGTGCCGATGCCGATGCCGTCACCGGCACCCTCGCTCCGCATCGGTCCGAAGCTGTCCGCCATCGTTCCTCCCCCTGAAGGCCAGGGCCCGTCTCTTGCCTCGGCTGCGCCAACCCTAGGCAGAGTCAAGTGGGTTGAGCCGTCGCGCCCATGATTCCATGCCCGGCCCCCCGGTCGTGCCCGCAGTGGTCGCACGCGGGTGCCCCTGGGGGCGCACATGCGCTCCAGGGGCACCGGCCCGTGCGCTCCGACGGGCGCCTCAGCGGCTGTCAGCCGCCGAGGGCACTGCCTCCACCGGCCGATTGGGCCTTGGCGACCATGGGGTCGGTGTTGAGGCGGATGACGCCGTAGTCGTAGGCGTGCCGTCGGTAGACGACGCTGGGTTCCTTGCTCTCGGAGTCGATGAACAGATAGAAGTCGTGTCCGACGAGTTCCATCTCGTACAGCGCCTGGTCCAGGGTCATGGGCGCCGCGACGTGGGTCTTCTCGCGCACCACGAGGGGCCCTTCGCCCTGGATCTCCAGGGAGCCGATCCTGGTGGTGGGCACGCCTTCGGGCTCCTCTTCGCGGACCAGGCTGCCGTCCCCGTTCAGATGCGCCGCGTCCGGGACCCGGTCGGCCACTTCGGCGGCGGTGAGCCTGCCGGCGCCGCGCCGGTTGTGCCGCTTCTCGTGCTGCTTGCGCAGCGACGCGTCGAGCTTGGCCGTGGCCAGGTCGAGCGCCGCGTACGGATCTGCTGCCGAGGCCTCCGCGCGGATCACGGGCCCGCGCCCCCGGACGGTGATCTCCACACGGTCGGAACGGTCGGCCTGACGCGGGTTGGTTTCCTTGGACACCTCGACGTCGAGGCTGATCACCTTGCCGTCGAGCTTCTGGATCTTGTCCAGCTTCAGCTTCTCGGCCACGTGCTTGCGGAACCGCTCGGGCACCTCTGTCTTGCGGCCCTTGACGACGATGTCCACGCAGAACTCCGTTCCCGGATCGCTCCGCTGCTTCGGCGGAGTATCTCCCTCTTGCACCAGACTCCTGGAAACTCCCGGAGCCTCGGACTCGGTGACTTCCACCTCCTCCTCCCCCATGGGCAAGATCTCCACCCACCGTCCCCGGGTGATGGCAGAAAACCCAGAGGTCGGCATTCCGATATGCGAGGGGCGGTGTCCGCCTTTCCTCACAACCGAACATATCTCGCCCGGACGGATGTCGTCACCCTCTACTGACACGTACCTCCATTCGGGTGGATAGGCCTTCTCACTACCTGCAACGATGAAACTCTCCGTTCAGTTCCGGTTTATTTCGAAAGAAACCGGAGACGCAGCGACGACTGCGGCAAGGATGGTGTCCGAGCGAGGCATTTCGCTGGCCGGGAGGGCTTTCCGGGTCCGGCGCCCACGGCCGTCCCCGCGATCGCAGCTTGGCCGGTTATCCCTCTGGCGCTCCGCCGCCACCTGTGCTCCCGTCACGCCTGCCGTCGTGCTTCTTCGCTCATCCCCTACCCCGTGTACGCCACATACGCCCCTCAATGCTCGGGCCGCCTCAGCCAGCGAGGCACCCGTCGTCATCAGGTCGTCCACGACCACGATCCGCGCCGCGCCCCGCAGCAGCCGCCCGGCCCCCGGCGCCACCTCCAGCGCCCCCGACAGATTGATCTGCCGCTCCCGGGAGTTGAGCCCCGCCTGGTCCTCCACCGCACGCCGCTGACGCAGCACGCTCAGCACGCTCACCGGCAGCCCGGCGCGCCGCAACCGCCCCGCCGCCGCGAGCGCCGACCGGCGCACCGGGTCGTGCCCCCGCGCCCGCACGGCCCGTCGCGCGGAGGGCACCGGCACCAACAGCACAGGACCGCCACCGACTTGGCCCGCGCCCCGCAACGCGGCCCGCACCGCACCCGCGAGCGCCTCACCGAGCACCTCGGCCAACGGCAGCGCGCCCCGCTCCTTGTGCGCGAGCAGCACCGCCCGCACCGCTCCCCCGTACGGCGCGGCAGCGTGCACCGCCGGCAGACCCCGCGGCTGCGGATCCGGACGCACCCTGCGCGGCGACGCCCCGCACAGCGCGGACCGGCACCCGGCGCACAGGGCCACCCGCGGTGTCCCGCAGCCGGGGCAGTCGACCGGCAGCACCAGATCCGTGAGGTCCCGCCACCACCCCCGCATGTCCCCACTGTGCCAACGCGCCCACCCCGCTGCCACCCCTGTGGACAACCGCCTGTGGATAACTCGTCACACTCTGTTCGACCTGCGGCGGAGCAGGCTTGCGGGGAGTCCGACGGCCCGAGGGAGACCGCCTCGCCGGGGGCGAAGGCCCTCACCCGGGATAGAAACGCCCTCACCCGGGATAGACCGGCGTGCGCCCTTCCTTGACCACCGTCTGCCACTGCGCGCCGGACGGCAGTCGGACGATGCCGTCGTCGGAGTGCGCCACCAGCGGCTGCCGCTCGTCCTCGGAGGCGGCGATCTCCTTCACTCCGGTGAGGCCGGGCAGCGTCGCCCCCGTCCGCGCGGACCCGTCGCACTGGACGTACCGCATCTGCTGCACACCGCCGGACTCGCGACCGACCACCACGAGGCGGCTGACGCCCGCCCAGGACATGGCGGTCACCTCCTCCATCTGCGGGGCGGCCTCCAGGAGTTCGACGACGGAGATGTCGGGCTGCCCGCCCTTGCCCTCGGCCCATTCGATCAGGCCGATGCGCAGTGACGTCTTGCCGTCCTTGCGCACGAGCAACGCGACCCGCACCCCGTCGGCCGCGACCCGCACCGCCTCGATACGCCCGTCCAGATCCGGCACCCTCACCTGCACCGGCTCGCCCGTACCCGCCGCCAGCCACAGCAGCCGCGACCGCCGCGGATCCCGGTCGGCCACCCACAGGTCGCCGCGACCGTCCCAACTCGGCGTCGAGAAGCCGTCCTTCTCCGACTTGGCACGCGAACGCAGCTCAGGACTGCCGAGCGGCCCCTTCGACACCACGGACGAGGTGAAGAGCCGCCGCCCGTCGAGCGACACCCCGGCCGCTCGCTCCTCGTCGCGCGAGACCGCCGCCGAGCGCAGCGGCTGCTCGCCGTCGCCGAACGGCCCGGTCACCGGCTCGGGCCCGGCGTCACTGCCCGCGTTGCCGGGCATCCGCACCAGTTGCCGCTTGTCGTCCACGAAGTACTGGTACGCCGGAAGGTCCGCCGTACGGTGCGGCGCGACGGTCTCGGCACGGTCCTTGCCGAGGACGCACAGCCGCGAGCCGTTCCGCTGCTGCAGCTCCACCTGCTCGACTCCGGAGGACGGCAGGTCCTGCAGCGTGAAGAGGAGCTGGGCGGCCACCTGCGTGCACTGATCGTGAACGAGCGAGTCCCCCCGCGCGTTCAACGGCACGACGAGCTTGTTCTTGTCGTCGGGCGTCAGCGACTTGGCGTCGGGGGCAAGGCGCGCGCCCATCGGGACCGCCGTGCGGACCGCCGGGTCGAGCCGGTTGCTGGGCCCTTCGAGGAGAGCCTTCACCGTCTCGGTCAACGGATCGATGCGCTGGCGTACGTAGATGGGGTCCGCGACGAGCCCCTGCTGGGCGCCCACCTGCCGGGCCGGACCGAGGCCCTTCGGAGGCGACGCGAAGTAGTACTTGTTGACGGCCTGGTAATTGCGTTCGAAGTCGGACTCGCCGAGGACGACACCCGCGGGCGGCGCGTCGATGCGCCACGCCCCGCCGTTCGGCCCGTTCTGCTGCGTGAGGTGGATGGCCTGCTTGAAGGTCCCCGAGTCGGGCTGGTACGCCCGCTGTGCGTTGACCGTCGCGAGCCTGCGGCCGGTCAGCGAGTACGTACGCTCACCCTCGTTGCTGTTGCCCACGTTGTCCGCGACCGTGTTCGGGCCGTCGGCGAGCACCGTGGTGGAGCGCTCCGGGTGCCAGTTCTTGGACGCTTCCTTCGTCAGGTACTTGCGGGCGATGGCGAAGTCGGGGTCGTCGCTGGTCAGCGCCTCAAGGAAGCCCTGGACGATGTCCACGGCACCCGCGTCCTCGGGCGGCGGCATCGCGTAGACCCGCACCTGGGACTGCGAGTCGGGGCGCTGCGAGGCCTCGACCTTCTTCATGTTGCCCTCGTCCGGCATGGAGGCGCAGCCGGCGATCAGCGTGCCGCACGCGGCGAGCACAAGACCGGCGCGCAGCCGACGCGCGCGCCCCCGCAATTGACCCTCACCACCCACGCGAGGCCTCCTCTTCCGTGCCGGGAGCCGCATCAGTTTCCGTGCCGGGAGCCGCATCCGTGCCGGGAGCCGCATCGGTGCCGGAAGCGGCATCAGTGTCGGGAGCCGCATCCGTTCCCGCGGTCGCGCCGCCGCCACCGCCCTGCGGGGCATCCTTCGCCCCCGCGTGCGCACTGCCATGGGTACTGGCCCCCGACTCCTCCCAGGCCTGCCGCTGCACCACCCGTGCCCCATTGCCCGGCAGGGCGGTGGGGTCGACGTCCAGTGCGGCCGCACGGGCCAGCCTGGGCGCTATGGGGGCCTTGGCGGGCACCGGGGGCGGTACCCGGCCCGGGGGCGCCTGATGGGGCACTGTGGCCCGCTTGGGGCCGTCACCGACCGGGAGCCCCGCGCCGTTCAGGGTGCGCAGGCGGCGGGAGTCGTCGGGTTCGAGCGGTATCGGCGAACCCCGCAGCGGCTCGTCCGCCGTACGCGGCAGGGTGAGCCGGAACTGCGAGCCGCCGCCCGGCTCGCCCCAGGCCTGTAGCCATCCGCCGTGCAGGCGGGCGTCCTCAAGGGCGATGGAGAGCCCGAGGCCCGTACCGCCGGTGGTACGCGCGCGTGCCGGGTCGGCCCGCCAGAAGCGGCTGAACACCCGGGTCGCCTCGCCCGGCTTGAGGCCGACCCCGTAGTCCCGTACCGCGACGGCGACAGCGCCGCCCGCGGCCGCGAGGCGCACCACCACGTCCTTGCCCTCGCCGTGCTCCACGGCGTTGACGACGAGGTTGCGCAGCACCCGCTCGACGCGCCGTGCGTCCGCCTCGGCGACCACGGGCTGCTGGTCGCCGACGACGCGTATGTGTGTGCCCTTGCGCTCCGCCAGCGGCTCGGCCCCGCCGACCACGCGGCGCACCACCTCGCGCAGGTCTATCGGCTCGGCCTCCAGGGCCGCCGCGCCCGCGTCGAACCTGCTGATCTCCAGGAGGTCCCCGAGCAGCGACTCGAAGCGGTCGAGCTGATCGGCGAGCAACTCCGCCGAGCGGGCCGTGATCGGGTCGAAGTCCACCCGCGCCTCGTGGATGACGTCGGCCGCCATCCGTACGGTCGTCAGCGGCGTACGCAGCTCGTGCGACACGTCGGAGACGAACCGCCGCTGCATCCGCGACAGCTCCTCAAGCTGCTGGATCTTGAGCTGGAGGTTCGACGCCATCTTGTTGAAGGCCTCCCCGAGGCGCGCGATGTCGTCCTCTCCGGTGACCTTCATCCGCTCCTGGAGGCGGCCGGCGGACAACCGCTCGGCGATCCCCGCGGCCATCCGTACGGGCGTCACGACCTGCCGCACCACCAGCCAGGCGATGGCGCCGAGCAGCACCACTACGAAGAGGCCTGCCGTGGCGAGGGTGCCGCGCACCAGGTTCATCGACTCCTCCTCCTGCGTCAGCGGGAAGAGGTAGTAGAGCTGGTAGGAGTCGCCGTTGTTGTCGCTCAACTGCTTGCCGATCACCAGGCCGGGCTGCGAGGCACGGTGGTCGATGAAGTCGATGCGCGTATTGCTCTGGTACGCGAGCGTGCCGCCGTCGATCCGCTCGCGCAGTTCCTCGGGCACGCTCTGGATCGGGTTCACGCCACCGGAGGCACGCGGTCCGCGCACGCTGCCGCCGTCACTGGCGTTGGAGCTGAGCGTGACTACGTAGAAGGCGTTCTGGCCGCCGCTCGCCAGTTGCTCGACCAGCTCCGACAGCCACACGGCGGCGTTCTGCGCGGTGGGGCCGTCGGATGCGTCGACGCCCTGGGCGGCGGACTGGTGGGCGCTGTTCGCCTGCTCCTGGGCGGCCCGGAAACCACCGTCGGCCTGGCTCTGCGCCGCGTTCACCTTGGCCTTGAGCAGTCCGTTGCTCACCGAGCTCATGACGACGAAGCCGAGAAGGAGCACCACTCCGAGGGACATCAGGAGGGTCGTGACGACGACCTTGAGCTGGATGTTGCGCCGCCACAGCCGCATCATCGGCAGCAGCGGGCGGCGCACCCAGCGTGTGAAGAGCCGCAGCAGGGGGCTGCTGCCCTGCACGCCGCCCTGCAGCATCAGACCGCTGTCGACGAGCGCCCCGAAGCGGGGCCCCCGCCGCGGCGGCCGTACAGCCCGCCCCGGCCGCGCTCCCGGTTCGCCGGGCGCCGGAGAGGAGCTGTCCCGGGACACGTCAGCTCGGTCCGGCCTTGTAACCGACGCCACGGACGGTCACGACGATCTCCGGCCGCTCGGGGTCCCGCTCGACCTTGGAACGCAGCCGCTGCACATGCACATTCACCAGACGGGTGTCGGCCGCGTGCCGATAGCCCCAGACCTGCTCGAGGAGCACTTCACGCGTGAACACCTGCCACGGCTTGCGGGCGAGCGCGACCAGCAGGTCGAACTCCAGCGGCGTCAGCGCGATCGACTGCCCGTCCCGCTTCACGGAGTGCCCGGCCACATCGATGACGAGGTCACCGATGGCAAGCTGCTCCGGCGCGGGCTCCTCGGACCTGCGAAGGCGCGCACGGATGCGGGCCACCAGCTCCTTGGGCTTGAACGGCTTGACGATGTAGTCGTCGGCTCCCGACTCCAGGCCGACCACCACATCCACGGTGTCGCTCTTGGCCGTGAGCATGACGATGGGCACTCCGGACTCCGCCCTGATCAGACGGCACACCTCGATGCCGTCCCGACCGGGAAGCATCAGATCGAGGAGCACCAGATCGGGTTTGGCCTCCCGGAAGGCAGCCAGCGCCTTGTCGCCGTCAGCTACGAACGACGGCTCAAAACCTTCACCACGCAGCACAATCCCGAGCATCTCGGCCAGTGCGGTGTCGTCGTCGACGACAAGGACTCGTCCCTTCATGCCTGACATCATCCCATTCTCATAACGGCAGCGAACACGGTGGTGAGATAGGTCACTGACCAGCACGGTTAACCGCATGTGCCCGCCGCCGTGCACCCATGTTCGCCGACTGGTGCCGAGCTCGTCGCCACGGCCCCTCTGCCCGCGGCCCTCTCCGCCACCCCGTGGCACAGGCGGAGAGACCGTTTTCCGTCGGCGGGGCCGAAAAAGCCCCTACTGGCCGATTCAGCCGATCGTCACCTGACCCGACCTGGCGCACAGCTCCGCCAGACCCTCAGCCGTCACGGGCGACACGACGCCCCCCTCCGTGACGATGGCCGTCACCAGCTCGGGCGGGGTGACGTCGAACGCCGGGTTGTACGCCTGCGTCCCCAGCGGCGCCACGGCTATCCCCCCTCCCGCCTCCGCTCCGGCCACCGGCACGAACGGCACCATGACCTCCGTCACCTCGTGTCCCGCCCGCTGCTCGACCTCGATGGCGGCCCCGTCCGGGGTGCCCGGGTCCACCGTCGTCACCGGCGCCACCACGATGAACGGCACGTGGTGGTACCGGGCGAGGACCGCGAGCGGATAGCTCCCCACCTTGTTGGCCACCGAACCGTCGGCCGCGATGCGGTCCGCGCCGATCAGCACGGCGTCCACCTCACCGGACGCGAACAGCGAACCCGCGGCGTTGTCGGTCAGGAGCGTGTACGGCATGTCGTTGCGCGCCGCCTCGTACGCCGTCAGCCGGGCGCCTTGCAGCAGCGGCCGGGTCTCGTCGACCCACAGCCTGCGCAGCCGCCCCTGGCGGTGCGCGGCGAGCGCCACCGCGAACGCCGTGCCCTCGCCGCCGGAGACCAGCGCCCCGGTGTTGCAGTGCGTGAGGACCCGGTGCCCGCCGCCCGGCATCAGCTCGTCGAGCAGCGCCAGGCCGTGCACCGCCATCCGCGCGCTGGCCTCGGCGTCCTCCTTGTGCAGCGCCCGCGCGGCGGCGAGGGCCGCGGCCGCCGCCCCCCGCTCGTCCGCGCCCTGGGCCACGGCCGCGCGGTGGGCCTCCTGGGCCCTGCGCGCGCCGTACGCCAGGTTGACCGCGGTGGGCCGCGCACCCGCGAGGGCGTCGGCGGCCTCGTCCACGTCGAAGCCGCGGGCCGCGGCGAGCGCCACGCCGTACGCCCCGGCGATGCCGAGCACCGGAGCCCCGCGCACGGCGAGCGTCCTGATCGCCTGGACCAGGGCGGGTGCGTCCGTGCACACCAGCTCGCTCTCCTCGGCCGGAAGGCGGGTCTGGTCGAGGAGGACGATGACGGGCCCCTCCGGGGGCTCGTCCCAGCGGATCGCGGGGACCCCGGACAGGGTGGCCCGTGGAGAGGCCCCGGGTGGCACCGGGGCCGCCGGGGACGCGGACGGCCGTACGGACTCGCCGGATTGCGCGTAGTGATCAGCCATCCGCCCAGTCTGCCCGCTACCCGACGGACAATAGAAGGTGCGCAGCCCAGACAGCACACGGTCGCGGCGGCAGGTTGGCGGCCACCGCGCCGGGTCCCGGGGCGACCACCCCGTGGCACGATGGCTGCCAACCTGCCGCCGCGACCGCGGACGGGCACTGTGAAGGAGCGACGATGAACGACACTCCGGGCTGGGCCTCGCCCGGATCCGCCCCCTCCGACGAACCCGACCCCCACAAGAAGGGGCCCGACGAACCCGGCCCCGACAAGAAGGGGTCCGACGAGCCTGCGGACCAGCCGAACGGCTCCGGTTCGAAGTGGTCCAAGGAGCAGCCGCCGCCCGCCCAGTGGTCCGCGCCCGGTGCGCCCGTTCCCGGCCAGAACCCGCCGCCGCCCCCGGCCCCCGGCCAGGGCTGGGGAGCGGGCCCCGGCAGCTCCGGCGGTCCAGGCGGCCCCGGCTGGGGCAGCGGCCAGAACGGGCCCGGCGGCCCCTACCGTGGCTGGGGCAACTGGCAGGGCCCGCCCGCCGCCGCCAAGCCCGGCGTCATTCCGCTGCGTCCCCTCGCCGTCGGCGAGATCCTGGACGGCGCCGTCTCCACGATGCGCACCCACTGGCGCACGGTCCTCGGTATCTCGCTGACCGTCGCCGTCGTCACGGAAGTCCTCGTCGTCCTGCTCCAGGGGCTCGTCCTCAACGACGCGGCCGACACCGAAGCGCTCGACGACCCGAGCGCCACCACCGGCGAGGTCACGCGCGCGCTCTGGGACACGCTGCTGAGCTCCGGCGCCGTCCTCGTGATCACCCTCCTCGGCACGATCGTCGCGACGGCCCTGCTCACCATGGTCACCAGCCGCGCCGTCCTGGGGAAGTCCGTGACCACGGCGGAGGCCTGGAACGACTCCCGGCCGCTGCTCGGGAAGCTGATCGGCCTGACGCTCCTGCTCCCGCTCATCGCCGTGGGCATCGTCGCCGCGGGCACCCTGCCCGGTGTCCTGATCGCCGTCGCCGGGGCCGAGAACGCCGGTGTCGCACTCGCCGTGATCGGCGGCATCGCCGCGGGCGTCGTCGCCATCTGGCTGATGGTCCGCCTCTCGCTGTCCTCGCCCGCGCTGATGCTGGAGAAGCAGGGCGTGAAGAAGGCGATGGCCAGATCCGGGAAGCTGGTCAGCCGCTCCTGGTGGCGGGTCTTCGGCATCCAGTTGCTCGCCGCGGTCATCGCGAACGTCGTCGCGTCGATCATCGTCATCCCGTTCACGCTCATCGCGGGCGCGCTCAGCGGTGACAGCGTCTCCAACCTGCTCGACGCGAGCGGCAGCGACGTCGGCTGGACCTTCCTGATCGTGAGCGGCGTCGGACAGGTGATCGGCTCCATGCTGACGTTCCCGATCACCGCAGGGGTCACCGTGCTGCTCTACATCGACCAGCGGATCCGCCGCGAGGCCCTCGACCTCGAACTCGCCCGCGCCGCCGGCGTGCCGGGCCACGACGCCTCCGGCACACCGGGGAGCTGATGCGGTGACGCCGGTGGGGGCGGTTCTCGGCATGCTCGGCGCGGTCTCACGGCTGCCCCGCGCCGGAGACGAACCTCCGGTGACGATCCCGCGCGACCCCGCGCGGGAGGCGGCCGAGCGCGAGCTGTCCGAGCCGAGGTACCACGAGGACGACCCGAGCCTCATGCAGCGCGCCCTGAACCGCTTCTGGGAGTTCGTCGACGACTTGTTCTCGGCGGCTTCGGGCGCGGCGCCGGGCGGCACGGTGGGCCTCCTCGTCATCGGCCTCGCGGTGGTGGCGGTGGCCGTGGCCCTGTGGTGGCGCCTCGGCACCCCACGCCGTGCCCCCGCCGGCTCGGCGGCGCTCTTTGACGACCGCCCGCGCAGCGCAGCCGAGCACCGCTCAGCCGCGGAGGCGCACGCCGCCCAGGGCCACTGGAACCAGGCCCTCCAGGAGCGGATGCGGGCCGTCGTGCGCTCCCTGGAGGAGCGCGCACTCCTCGACCCGCGCCCCGGCCGCACCGCGGACGAGGCCGCCGCGGAGGCCTCCCGCGCCCTCCCCGACCACACGGACCGCCTGCACGCCGCCGCCCGGGAGTTCGACGACGTGACGTACGGAGGCCGTACGGCCACCGAGCCCTCGTACCGCACGCTCGCCGACCTGGACCACGACCTGGAGCGTTCCAAGCCGCTCCTCACCCGCGCGCCCGACGCCCCGTCCGACGGCGCATCCTGGGGGGCGATCCGATGACGGAATCCCCACCGCCGACCCGGACACCCCCGGCCCAAGCACCCCCGCCCGAGGCTCCGGTGGGCCAGGCGCAGTTGCCCCCCGCGCAGGACACCCGGACACCGCAGCCCCCGGACTCCGGAACCTCGTCCACCTCCACCGCCCCCACCTCCCGGGAGCTGTGGACCCGCTCGCGTGGCATCGCCCTTGCCGTCGTCGTCCTCCTGGTGGCCGCAGTCGCCATCGCGGCCGTCCGCTCCGGCGACCGGCACGGCCGTCTCGACCCCCGCTCGGCCGACCCTCAGGGCAGCCGCGCCGTCGCCGAACTCCTCGCCGACCGGGGGGTGTCCACGCGCGTCGTGACCACCGTCAAGGAGGCGGGGGACGCCGCGGGCCCCGACACCACCCTCCTGGTGACCGATCCCGACCTGCTCGACGACGGCAGGCAGTCCCGTCTGCACGACGCCACCGTCGGCTCCGGCGGCCGCACGGTCCTCGTCGCCCCCGGCTCCCCCTCGGTGTCGAAACTCGCCCCCGGGGTCACCGCGGACCCCGCGGCCAGCTTCGACTCGACGCTCTCCCCGGACTGCGCCCTGCCCGCGGCCCGCCGCGCCGGCTCCGCGGACGTGGGTGGCGTCCGCTACGACACGCTCGTCCCCGGCGCCGAGGCCTGCTACCTCGACGACGGGCTCCCCAGCCTCCTGCACCTCCCGGCGACGACCGACAAGGACGCCCCTTCGAAGACCGGCGACAACGCTGCGAGCTCCCCGAAGAGCAACGCCGAGCACACGCCTCGCAAGGGCTCCCAGGGCCCTTCGGAGCCCTCCTCGCGCGGGGACACGGTCATCCTCGGTGCCCCCGACATCCTCTTCAACGACCGCCTCGACGAGCACGGCAACGCCTCGCTCGCCCTGCAACTCCTGGGTTCGCGCCCCCATCTGGTCTGGTACCTCCCCTCGCTCTCCGACGACGCGCTCGACGGCACCGCCGACAACGGCGACGACAGCTTCTTCGACCTGATCCCGTCCGGCTGGCTCTGGGGCAGGCTGCAGCTCACCGTCGCCGCCGTCCTCGCGGCCCTGTGGCGCGCGCGCCGCCTCGGCCCCCTCGTACCGGAGAAACTCCCCGTCGCAATCCGCGCCTCCGAGACCGCCGAAGGCCGCGCCCGCCTCTACCGCAAGGCCAACGCCCGCGACCGCGCCGCCGCGGCTCTTCGCTCGGCCACCCGCACCCGGCTCGCCCCCCTCGTCGGCGTCCCCACCGCCCGGGCCCATACGCCCGAAGCGCTCCTGCCCGCCCTGGCAGGCCGACTGCACAGCCCCGGCCAGGACCCGCACGCTCTCCTCTTCGGCCCGCCACCCGGCGACGACGCGGGCCTGACCGCCCTCGTCGACCGACTCGACGCCCTCGAAAGTGAGGTACGTGGTTCATGATGGACCCGACCACTGACAACGCCGGGAGCTCCGGCGGCGCCCGCTCCGCCCTGGAGTCCCTGCGCACCGAGATCTCCAAGGCCGTGGTCGGCCAGGACCCCGCCGTGACCGGCCTCGTCGTGGCCCTGCTCTGCCGCGGCCACGTCCTGCTCGAAGGCGTCCCCGGCGTCGCCAAGACCCTGCTCGTACGGGCCCTCGCCGCCTCCCTCGAACTCGACACCAAACGCGTCCAGTTCACCCCCGACCTGATGCCGAGCGACGTCACGGGATCCCTCGTCTACGACGCCCGCAGCACGGAGTTCTCCTTCCAGCCGGGCCCGGTGTTCACCAACCTCCTCCTCGCCGACGAGATCAACCGCACCCCGCCCAAGACGCAGTCGTCCCTCCTCGAAGCGATGGAGGAACGCCAGGTCACGGTCGACGGCACACCGCGCCCCCTGCCCGAGCCGTTCCTGGTCGCCGCCACCCAGAACCCGGTCGAGTACGAGGGCACGTACCCCCTTCCCGAAGCCCAGCTCGACCGTTTCCTCTTGAAGCTGACGGTCCCGCTCCCCTCCCGGCAGGACGAGATCGACGTCCTGACACGGCACGCGGACGGCTTCAACCCGCGCGACCTGCGCGCCGCCGGCGTACGCCCCGTGGCGGGACCCGAAGACCTGGAAGCGGCCCGCGCCGCCGTCGCCAAGACAGCCGTCTCTCCCGAAATCACCGCCTACGTAGTCGACGTTTGCCGCGCCACCCGCGAATCGCCGTCCCTCACGCTCGGCGTCTCCCCGCGCGGAGCCACGGCACTGCTCTCCGCGGCCCGCGCCTGGGCCTGGCTGACGGGCCGCGACTACGTCATCCCCGACGACGTGAAGGCCCTCGCCCTGCCCGCGCTCCGCCACCGCGTGCAACTGCGGCCCGAGGCCGAGATGGAGGGCGTGACCGCCGACTCCGTCATCACCGCGATCCTCGCGCACGTCCCGGTACCCCGCTGATGCCCGTCACCGGCCGCACCGCCCTCCTCGCGGCCCTCGGCTCGCTCCCTGTGGGCGTCGTGGCACCGTCCTGGACCGGTTTCCTCGCCGTCAACGCCCCGCTGGCCCTGGCCTGCGCCTACGACTTCGCCCGCGCCGCTCCCGTACGCCGACTGCGTCTCACCCGTTCCGGTGACACCACCACACGCCTCGGCGAGCCCGCGGACATCCAGCTCACCGTCACCAACCCCACCAACCGTCCGCTGCGCGCGGAACTCCGTGACGCCTGGCCCCCGAGCAGTTGGCAACCGGGCACCGAGGTGTCCGCTTCCAGGAACCGTCTGGACGTCCCTTCCGGAGAGCGCCGCCGCCTCACCACCCGTCTGCGCCCCACCCGTCGCGGCGACCACCGCGCCGACCGCGTCACGATCCGCTCGCGGGGCCCCCTCGGCCTCTTCACCCGGCAGGGCAGCCACCGTGTGCCCTGGACGCTCCGTGTCCTGCCGCCCTTCACCAGCCGCAAGCACCTCCCGTCCAAACTGGCCCGCCTGCGCGAACTCGACGGCCGCACCAGCGTCCTGATCCGCGGTCAGGGAACCGAGTTCGACAGCCTGCGCGAGTACGTTCCCGGGGACGACACCCGCTCCATCGACTGGCGCGCCACCGCCCGCCAGTCCGCGGTGGCCGTCCGCACCTGGCGCCCAGAACGCGACCGCCACATCCTCCTGGTCCTCGACACCGGCCGCACCTCGGCGGGCCGTGTCGGTGACGCCCCGCGCCTCGACGCGTCCATGGACGCGGCCCTCCTCCTCGCGGCCCTCGCCTCACGTGCCGGTGACCGCGTGGACCTCCTCGCCCACGACCGCCGGGTACGCGCCCTGGTCCAGGGCAAGGCGGCGGGCGATGTCCTGCCCTCGCTGGTGAGCGCCCTGGCCACGCTGGAGCCCGCACTCGTCGAGACCGACGCCCGCGGCCTGACCGCCACCGCGCTGCGCGCCGCTCCCCGCAGCTCCCTGATCGTGCTGCTCACCAGCCTGGATGCGGCCCCCATCGAGGAAGGCCTGCTGCCGGTGCTCCCCCGGCTAACCCAGCGCCACACGGTCCTGGTCGCCTCGGTCGCCGACCCGCACATCGCGGAGATGGCGCGGGCCCGGGGTTCCGCGGAGGCCGTGTACGACGCCGCGGCCGCGGCGCAGGCCCAGGCGGAGCGCCGCCGTACCGCGGAACACCTCACCCGGCACGGCGTGACGGTCGTGGACGCTACCCCCGACGACCTGGCCCCCTCGCTGGCGGACGCCTATCTCTCCATGAAGGCGGCGGGCCGCCTCTGAGCCCGGCGCGCGGACGGCTCACTCCCGTCATCCGCAAGCTTCCGAAAAAAAGATCTCGGCAGCGATGTCGAGAACCGGTGACTGGCTCCGTCCCCGCTGTGAACGCGACGAAAATGGGTCGCACAAGCCCGAGGAGAACGCCATGGCCAAGTACCTGCTTCTCAAGCACTACCGCGGCGCCCCGGCCGCGGTGAACGACGTCCGCATGGACCAGTGGACGCCGGAGGAGATCTCGGCTCACGTGCAGTACATGAACGACTTCGCGGCCCGGCTCGAAAAGACCGGCGAGTTCGTCGACGGCCAGGCGCTGGCCCCCGAGGGCACGTGGGTCCGCTACGACGGCGAGGGCCGCCCGCCGGTCACCGACGGCCCGTTCGCCGAGACCAAGGACCTCATCGCCGGTTGGATGGTGATCGACGTCGACAGCTACGAGCGTGCCGTCGAGCTGGCCGGGGAGCTGTCGGCCGCCCCCGGTGCGGGCGGGAAGCCCATCCACGAGTGGCTGGAGCTGCGTCCGTTCCTCACCGCGCCGCCCACCATCACGGAGTAGCGGCCCCACCACCCGCACGGAGCGGCTACGGAGTGACGACGCATTGACTGCCGAAGTGGACGACACCCTGCTCCGGAGCCTCACGCCGAGTGTGCTCGGCATCCTCGTCCGCCGCGGAGCCGACTTCGCGGCGGCCGAGGACGCCGTCCAGGACGCGCTGGTCGAGGCGGTCCGCGTCTGGCCCACCGACCGGCCACGGGACGCCAAGGGCTGGCTGGTCACCGTGGCCTGGCGCCGGTTCCTCGACGCGACCAGGGCTGACGTCGCCCGCCGCCGGCGTGAGGACCTCGTCGACGAGGAGCCTGGGCCCGGGCCCACGCCCTCGGTGGACGACACGCTTCAGCTCTACTTCCTGTGCGCCCACCCCTCGCTGACGCCGTCGTCCGCGGTCGCGTT
This sequence comes from Streptomyces aureocirculatus, assembly GCF_000720475.1. Classification (GTDB taxonomy): domain Bacteria; phylum Actinomycetota; class Actinomycetes; order Streptomycetales; family Streptomycetaceae; genus Streptomyces; species Streptomyces aureocirculatus. The sequence continues at coordinate 958 of NZ_JOAP01000039.1, read as the reverse complement.
GACTCTGCGCGCCGTGGGCGGCCTGACCACCCGCCAGATCGCCCAGGCCTATCTGGTGCCCGAGGCAACCATGGCGCAGCGCATCAGCCGCGCCAAGCGCACTGTCTCCGGTGTGCGCTTCGACAAGCCCGGAGACGTCGCCACCGTGCTGCGTGTCCTGTATCTGGTCTTCAACGAGGGCTATTCGGGCGTCGTCGACCTCGCCGCCGAGGCCATCCGCCTCACCCGTCAGTTGGCGGCTTCGATCGACCACCCCGAGGTGGCGGGGCTGCTCGCTCTCATGCTGCTCCACCATGCCCGGCGTGCCGCCCGGACCGCGCCGGACGGGGGTCTGGTGCCGCTCGCCGAGCAGGTTCGCAGCCTGTGGGACACCAGGTCGATCGCCGAGGGCATCGAGATCCTGCAGACGGCTCTCGCCCGCGACCGCCTGGGTGAGTTCCAGGCACAGGCAGCTATCGCGGCTCTCCACGCCGACGCGCCCGTCGCCGAGGAGACCGACTGGGTGCAGATCGTCGAGTGGTACGACGAGCTCGTGCGCTTGACCGACAGTCCCGTCGTCCGGCTGAACCGGGCGGTGGCCGTCGGTGAGGCCGACGGCCCGCGCGCCGGCCTGGCGGCGCTCGCCGCGCTGGATGGTTCCTTGCCCCGTCGTGCCGCGGTGGCGGCGTATCTGCATGAGCGCGACGGCGATGTGGCGTTGGCGGCACGGCTGTATGCCGAGGCGGCCGAGAAGGCATCGAATCTTGCCGAGCGCGCTCATCTGACGCGTCAGGCCGCTCGGCTCAACGCCTGCCTGAACGCACGCCAATAGGGGGCACCTCGCCGATTGGGAGTGCAACGCAAAAAAGCCGTACCCCCAAGTCGGAACTCGGGGGTACGGCTTCTTATCAAAATTAGTTCGGCGGCGTCCTACTCTCCCACAGGGTCCCCCCTGCAGTACCATCGGCGCTGTGAGGCT
>NZ_JOAP01000038.1 GCF_000720475.1 Streptomyces aureocirculatus | reverse complement strand
CGCCGATGGGCGGATGTGGGACGTCGAAGCCGCAGCTCGTGCATACCTGAACGGAGACTGGACGTGAGACTCCGCCAAGCCCACGCCATCCTCGAGACCCGGATCCGACCGTGAACGGGACCCGGCGCCCGATCTTCAACCAACTCGTCGCCCCCGAGGCCGGCGGACCCATGTTCCACGAGGAGGCAAATGCGCTTCTCAACGCCCACGAGGACGCGGTCCGGGCCGCCGCCGCGGTGGGCGCGCACGGCCTCCAGGGCGCGATGCTCGCCCTGCACCCGAAGACGGCCAACCCCCGGCACGGGTGCTGCGCGACGCCGAAGGTCTGCAAGGGGACGCACTGGCCGGAGTGCCGGAGCAGTGAGCACACGATCAGCGGCCGGGACCCGTGGCCGTGCAAGTCGCTGCGCGCCGTCGGAATCAGCAGCGACGCCGACGCCGAGGCCGTGCGCCAGGCCCTGGCCGCCCTGGAGCGGGAGAGCGACCCCGACGGCTACCCGAGCCGGAAGAAGACGAACCGCGGTCGCGCGGTGCACGCCACCAGGCAGATGGACGACGGCATCGGCGACGCCGGCGCGTGCGGCATGTACTTCCCGTGGGACACGGAGAGCAGCCTCGAGGCCCCCGGCACCGACGTGTCGTGCCAGGCCTGCGTGAAGGCACTCCTCAGCAAGCGCGAGGAGGCCGAGGCCGCGGCCGCCGCAGAGGCCACGCACCGCTGCGCCCTGCCGCCGAACCGGTTCCTGCCCTGCGGCTGCTGCCCGCACCAGGTCTGCGAGGACTGTGAGCGCTGCGCCCACACGTGCGAGTGCGGCACCGGCGGAACCCCGGCCTTGCTGCGCGACGCCGGCGGACAGCACCCCAACGCCTAACGCACGCAGGCCGGCCGCCGCAGTTGGAGCCAGTGGCGGCCGGGTGCCCCCGACCCTACGCACACGACCAAGAGCTACACCATGACAACCGGCCCGCAGGCCGCCGCCTCGAACGCCGCATGGATCGACGGCGACCCGCTGATGGAGCCGATCGCCGCCGCTGTGTGGGCGCACTGCGACACCGAGAACAGCATCGTCACGGACGACCCGCGGACGATCGCCGCGATTGCTGCGGCTGTGGCCCGTGCGATGCAGCCTGCGCTCGTCGACCGGGCCGCTGTCCGCGCCGAGGCCCTCGACGAGCAGGGCCCCGACGACCTGGAGACCATCAGCGAGGCCGCGCAGATGTACCGCAGCCTCCGCCCGGTCATCGAGCGCACGATGGCCGACCCGGACCGCTGGGACGGCGACGAGGACGAGGCGTTCCACCTCGGCCGCTCCGTCGAGTGGCTGGCCGCCGAGCGCTCCCCGGTTCGCGCCGAGGAGCTGCACGCAGCTGCTGACGCTGTCGAGGCTATGAACGAGAGCTGTGGCCAGTCGAAGCCGTGCGCGTCGTGCGACGCCCGCGAGGACGTCGCCGCCGAGCTGCGCCGCAGGGCCGACGAGGCGCAGCCCACCACCGAGCCCGAGGCGTCGGCAGCCATCCGCAGGAAGCTCGGGAAGTGGGCCTGCGCCGCAGGGCACATCGAGTCGGAGCTGGACGGTGCAGTCCCGCGCAGTGACCTTGTGGAGCCTCTGATGAACAGCACCGATCCCCGCGCCGTCCAGTTCGCCGAGTCCCGCTACCGCAACGGCTACGGGCCGACCGTCGCCGAATCCTGGGACGAACTCCGCCCAACCACCCGTCAGTTGCTCGTCAGCGAGGCCGAGTCATAGCTGGGCGCTGCCGTCGCCGCCGGACTTATGCCGCCCGCCGCCCCGACCGCCGAGGACCTCCTGGCCGCCGACGACCCGACGCATCTCCGCTGGGGCCTGGACGACGTCCTGTGGGGCGACGACGACACCGTGATCGTCCTCATGTCCGACGAGGAGCGGCGCCCGTACTGGCTGGAGCTTGACCCCGACCGAGCGACCGTACTCCGCCGAATCCTCGCCGGACCCGACAGGGAACCGGCCGATGAGGAGAACGGGCGCCGGCCGTGCGGCCACGACGATTACCACGACTCCCACGAGTGGCACGACCGGCCCGGTGTGTGGTGCCCCGGCATCGGCACCGACTGACCGTGACCATCGAATGATGCAGCCCCGCCGCTGTCGGAATGAGATCTGCAGCAGGTCTTTCGGATGACGTGGCCTCGAATCGACAGGCAATCCCGAATGGCCTGACAGGGGGACGAGTCGGGGGGGAGGGAATCGGAAGAGACGCGGGCAGTGCGCTGCAAGGCAGCGCCGGGGGTCTCACTGCCAAATAATCACATCTTCCCGGGGGAGACCGCCATGCCCGAGCGCACCGAGCACGCCCTGCTCTACATCAAGTATGTCGACGACACCCTTGCCGAGCGGGGTGTCGCCGCAGTCGAAGGCGCGGTCTCCGGCATCAGCCTGAGGATCTTGGCGCGGGCTCTACCCGACGGCCGGACGTCCGTCGCCGTCTCGCTCTACAGGCGCGTGCACCGCATGCGCGCCTCGGGCAAGGCATTCCACTACTGGACCTCCGAGAAGCTCACGTCAATGGCCCGCACGAAGAAGGACCTCGTCGTCCTGCGCGAGATCGACCGCCGCACCGGCATATCCACCACCCGCCATGTCTTCTCCGAGACCGTGATCGAGTCCTGGATCCACGAGCTGTCCGGGACACTGCAGCAGTGGATGCGCAGCAACTCGCAGGCCCGCCAGCTCGAAGGACCGGAGCCCGAGGGAGTCGACAACGCCGTGCACCAGGCGATCGCCGCGATCCGCGAACACATCGGCGAGCTGCCGCACTGGAACGACCGCTTCCCGCTGCTCACGGACGGCCGACAGGGTCGTCCGGCCTCCGCCTACCTACCCTATCTCGATGCCCACGACCATGCGCAGGTCGCGAAGAACCTCTTCGGCGTGCGCACCTACCGCCGGCCGCTGGCCCGCGAGGTGGAGCGTCTGGACATCAGCACCCTGAACTGGTTCGCCATGTTCCGCGGGCTGGTGCCCGTGGACTGGCTCATCGACGCAATGCGCACCACGACAGCAGCCAGCGGCCGCAGCCTGATACGCGAGGTGTCGCTCACCTCCCTGCAGCGGCGAGGCATCCGCTCGATCCTGCGCCGGACTCCGCAGCCCGTGCTGCGACGGATCCTCAAGGAGCCTGTCCACCAGGCGCGGCGCACGCTGGCCGATGCAGCCGACTGCACGGCGCACCGATTGGCCGTCACCCGTGACCTCGACCTCCTCCCGGAGATCATCGCTGCCCGCGGGCAGCGCAGGGTCCGCAACTCCCGTGACCTCGAGCACCTGGTCCGGGACCTGCCAGCAATCGAGCGCTGGCACGACCCCCGGGGCCGCACGGCCCAGCGTGTCATACAGGAGGAGATCCACGCCCTTCGCGAGATGGAGCACTACAACCGCGAGATCCGGCTGCTTCCCCAGGGTACGGCCCAGGTCGCTGACTGGGACCTCTGGAAGGACGAGGCGTTCCGCGTGCGGGCGTTGGGTCTGATCGAGGACCGTCGGCGCGAGCTGATGGCTGCCCGCGATCGTGAGCGCTACGAACGCGAGGAGGCCCGCCGCCTCGAGCGGATCGCGAAGCAGGCCCAGCGCCACCAATGGGCACTGCAGACGGCCGCACTGCTGGATGGTCGGGAAGCAGCCCCCGGTCTGAGCCTCGTCGTCGCCCATGATGCCGAGACGCTCTCCCGCTGGGGTGCGATGCTCAACAACTGCATCGGCGGGTACGCCGGCGAGCTGGAGCTGGATGTGTTCGCCGCGGTCTGCGAAGCGGACGGCCGCGTGCGTCTGAACCTGCAGATCACGCAGTCGCATGGCGTAGAGCAGATCCTCGGGAAGTACAACCGCGACGCCGTGCGCGAGCTCGGCGAAGCAGCCCAGCAGGTCGTCGACGGGCTGGTCGCCATGGAAGTCAGCTTCCACTCGGATGCTCTGGGCATGGCCGGGCTGCGACTGCCCCAGAAGACCCACTGACGCCAAATCTCTATAAGAACCCCGACCTGGTGCTCCGGCATCAGGCCGGGGTTCTTCTGTCGCACGGAGACGCGGTCCTCCGCCTCGACTAGGCGTCCGAAGTGTGCTCCTTCAAGCGCGAGATGGAGGGCGCGTCGAAGTAGGGCGGGCCCACACCACCCGAGCGGCGCCGAGCGGGGCGCCGTGCGGTTTTCTGGCAGTCGGTCTCCGGCTCCCGTTGCGCCCCGGGCCCGGCCGCGTTCGACCGCCCAGGACCCCGTTCTGGCGGTCGCTTTTCCGGCGATTCAAATTGAGTCGGAAGGAATCTCATGACCGTGTCAAGCCGCCTGCGTGACTGGCGGTGCGGAGGTGAAGAGCCTCTTGTCACGCAGCATGGCCCAGAGCACGTCGACTCGCCGTCGGGCGAGCGAGAGCAACGCCTGGGTGTGGATCAACCCTTCGGACCGCCTCCGCAGGTAGTAGTCGCGAGATGGGCCGGGCCGCATCATCGCGGTCTGGGCAGCGAGGTAGAAGATGTGCCGAAGACGCCGGTTGTAGCGTTTGGGCCGGTGGTAGTTTCCGGGCGGCGGCCGGAGTCCCGGGCGACCGGGGCGAGTCCGGCGTGCGAGGCAAGGCGGCCGGCGTCGCGGTAGCCGGACAGGTCGCCGACGATGGCGATGAGCTCGGCGCCCAGGATCGGGCCCATGTCGGGCATGGACTCGATGATCTCGGTGCGTTCGTCGGTGCGGAAGGCCTCGCGGATCTCCCGGTCGTTGTCCTTGATCCGATCGTCCAGGGCCAGGAACTGGTGGGCGAGGTCACAGACGAGCTTGGCAGCCCGCTTCTCGCCGGGCAGGGCCATCTGTTGGGACAGAGCGGCCTCGACAGCCTTCGTGGCAACGGTGTCGGCACTGCGGACCTTGCGGCGTTCGAGCCAGGCCGACAGCCGCTTGACGCCGATCCTTCGCAGGGCGGCCGGGGTCTGGTACTCGGTGAGCATGATGACCGGCCCTTTGGCCGCGGAGTAGTCGAAGGCTCGCTCCAACGCGTGGCAGATGCCCACCAGCAGGTCACGGAGCCGATTGATCAGCCGGACCCGGTCGGCGATCAGGTCAGCCCGGTAGTTCGTCAGGACCCGGAGCGTGGAGACCAGTTCCGCAGGCGTGTCCAGGACCGCGAAACCCTTCGGGCGCATGCGGGCCTGATCGGTGATGACCCGTGCGTCCTTGGCGTCGGTCTTGCCCCCCTTGGTAGGCGCCGGACATGCGGTTGACCGTGCGGCCAGGAACATAGACGACGTTCTGGTTGTGAGCGACCAGCAGGGCCAGCAACAGCGCGGAGGCCCGGCCGGAGATGTCCACCGCCCACCGGATCTCGTCGGCCCGCTCACGGGCGGTGTCGATGAGAGCGACGATCTCGCCGCCGGCGTCGAGGGCCACCGCCCAGTGATGCCCCTTGCCAGCGTCGATGCCGACCCATATCCGTGCCTGCCGCGTGCTTAAACCCGTCGCTCCGTATCCCTCGTGACCCGTACTTCATGGTCCGAAGAACACCCCGCCAACAGGTCCCTAACCAGCGATCAACGCAGTTCTCAATCAGTGGTCGGAGCATCTCGGAGGACCCGGGCGGCCATTCCTTCGGAGCCATCAACGGCAACACCTCATCAGCCACACCCGGTCCTCCCGGACCGCCTCACATTCTTAGGGACAGCCTCATGACCCGTCAGCTCGCAGCCGCTGGAGCTGTCTTCGTGGGGGATCTGGAGCAGGGCAGCGCCGATGAGCGGGCCTGGCGCAGCCGCTCGATCGCCCCCAGCGAGATCGCCGCCATCATGGCGCGCGATTCCGAGGGCCAGACCCGCGAGGATCTGCTGCGGCGCAAGGCCGTGGGGGCCGGACGCCCGCCCATGACCAACCCCCACCAACCTGGTCTGGGCTGGGAGAAGCAACCCGAACTGGCCACAGTCTTCGGGACCCAGCACCCGGAGTACGAGGTGGTCACGACCGGGTACTGGGTCAGCATCGATCGCCCGTGGCAGCGTTGCTGGCCCCACCGCGTACTTGTCCCGACTGGTCATAACGCCGCCTCCGGCCCGGCGCCGATCGTCGCCACGCTCACCTTCCGCACCACCCGCGACACGCTGAACGCCAAGGGCTGGGGCCCGGACGGCAGCGAGCAGATCCCCCTGGCCAGATACGACCACCACCAGTGGCTGCTGGACACCTGCGGCCTGGCCTCGGGCTACATCGTCGCTTACAGCGGCCATGACGACGAGACCCGCACCTACCGCATCGGCTGCGACGACGAGCACATCATTCGGCTGCGCACCGCTGGCAGGGAATTCCTGCGCGAACTCGCCGCGCGCACCCGCGCACCATCCGCCCGTCACCCCAACACCTCAGGAGCAGCACATGACCGCGACCACGACCCTCACCGTCACGGTGACGGCGCCTACCAGTGAGAACGCCCAGGCGTGGGCGCAGACTCTGGCCGATCTCATCCTTGCCGAGCATGGCGACCACATGCGCCTCAAGACTCTGATCGGCCCGGCCGCGCCTGTCGAGCCGGCCACCGCCATCGCTGTAGCGATCCGAGATTTCAACTTTGGCTTCTACGGCCTGGACGACGTCGAGACGAAGGGCCCGTATGCGGAGTGGGTGGGTGACCTGGCCTCTGCGATCGCGGGAGCCCTCGGTACCGGTCCCGCCCCGGCTCCGGCCGAGACCGCAGAGCAGCGCGCCGACCGCGAGGAGACCGAACGCGAGCATGCCACCGGAATCCACACGCACTGCGGCCTCACCTGCGAGACCGAGCTGCCGACCGAGCATCTGCGGAACTTCGTCATCGCGAAGGGATACCCCGGCACGAAGGGCGCGCTCGACGGGCTGCTTCGTCGGGCCGGCGCCGCGGGCGCCGCGTCGTCTGCGCCCGCCCTCCAGGCTGCCCCGCCTGCCGAGATCTGGATCGTGTGTGCCGAGGACTCACACGCCCTCGACCACTGCACCGACGCCACCACCGCGAAGCTCGCCGCCATCAAGCGTCACCAGGAGGCCGAGGAGCCCGGTGACGAGTCCGTGTACGGGTGGCATGAGCGCGGCGGGCATCTGGAATTGCATGCCGACGGCGCCGACACCGGGCTCAGGGTCAGCCGCGCCCCGGTGCGCGGCCCCGCGCGCCCGCCGACCGGGCCGCCGTGCTCACCGAGGCCGAGCGGACGATGCTCACCTACGCGCTCGACCAGGCGCAGGAGCGCATCTGGTCCCGCGACGGATTCACCGACGACGACCAGGCCGCCGTGACCTCACTCCGCCGCCTGGTCGCCGAGGCGCAGCAGAACGGCCCGGAGCCATCGTGATCGAGGCCCTCGACGTCCTCCTCAGCGTGCTCCTCCTGTGGATCCTCGCGCTCGCCGCCGCGGCCACCATCGTCGTCCTAGCCGCAGGGGCCGTCATCGCGTCGATCTGGAATGCGGCCAGGAGGCGCCTCACAGGCCCCTCCTGGGCCCACGGGCCCCTCAGTGCCCGGAGACCCGCGCCCACACCAGGCCCCACAGCGCTCGCACAGTGCCTCACGAACGGACCGCCCGATGAACCAGACCACCGAACTCCAAACCGCCATAGGCCGACTACGCGCCACTCCCGCCCCCGCTATGAGCCCCACCCTCCGACAGGCCCTCGACGAGCTGCTCGTCCACGCCAGGACCACGGCTATCGACCTTCACCGCCTCACTGCCCGCCCCGGCGACACCATCCGGGTCCACCCCCATGCCCTCGCCATCGCCCAAGCGATCAACAACAAGTAGCCCGGGGCGATGGTTCCGGCCGCCGCCCCGCCACGAGGAAGGAAACACATGTCCGACCAGCAGGACGACTTCACGCACTACGAGGAATGCCCCCAGCGTGACAACCCGCAGGCGCGATGCCACTGCGACGGCATCCGCCAGGCAGACGACAACTACTGGACCGAAGAGCCCTAACCCCCTGCGACGAAGGAGCACCGTCATCAACAGCGACGCGCAAGCAGAGCAGGCCATCCGAGACTTCAACTCCGCCACCATGACCGTCCGCTACGTAGCTGGCGAAACAGAGCACGCCGTCGAAGTCCTAACCGGCGGCATGCCCTTCGAGGATCACGTCGACCGGCTGGAACCCGGCAACAACGGCGGAAAGCAGTGGGTGACCTTCCTCCTCAAGGGAGGCGGCGGAATTGCCCTACGGGACACGACGATCGTCGCCATCGAACTGCGCACCGACTGACCCCCACCCACCCCGGGGCGGTGGTTCCGGCCGCCGCCCCACCCCGAACCGACAGGAGCAGACCCGTGCCGACTGTGCTCACCGCCCTCGCCCTCCGCGCCGGCGCCTGCACCCTCCTCGGCGCCACCGTCGCCGTGGCCGCATCCCCGTACTGGCCCGCCGCACTCGGCACCGCCTACGGGGCCGCGTTCCTCGCCTGGTGCGGACACCGGGAAGCGCAACTCGCCCGGCACGCCCGAGTCCAGGAGCAGCGCGCCGAGATGGCGGCCCGGCCCGCGCCGTGCTGTCTGCTCTGGCAGATGTCCGACGGCGGCGACCACGGAGCCGGCTGCCGCCTCGGGCCCGAACTGGTCGAGGACATCACCCGCGGGTGGGCCGCCCTCGACGCCGCCTGCTGCCTGGCCTCCTGGGAATCCCGCGGCGCCCACCACGACACCACGCACTGCACCAGGACGGACCAGACCGCATGACCCGCCCCTCGTCCACGCCCCGGGGCGAGCACACGCCCGCCCCGGGGGTCACCTGGGAACAGCACCTCGTCCGCGCCGAGCAACTCATCGACGACACCACACCCGACCCCCGACCGAACCGCGCCACCAGACGCGCTCTCGCGCGCGCAGCACGGAGGACGAAATGACCGAACAACCCACCACCGCCTACTTCATCCAGTCCCGCCCCGCCCCGAGCCAGCCCTGGCAGCGGGCTGAAGGAACCCACATCACCTGGGAGACCAAGGCCAAGGCTCTGGACCGCCTCGTCGCCCGCCGCGAGATGCAGCCGTCCTGGGAGCACCGGCTGATGGAACGGATCACCACCGTCACCGAGCAGCCCGCAACGGAGGAATGACCATGGGATTCGGCAGCGCAGGACTCACCTTCTTCAACCCTGTCGCCCGCTCCCTCATCGAGGCCGGAGCGTCCGACGAGGTCAAGGAGAAGACGCTCACCGACCTGATCGCCAACCTCCAAGCCGAGGACTGGGACACGGAACTGGACTCGCTCCAGCTCTTCCTCGACGACCCCGCGATCGTCCGCGTCTTCGCCAACAACGGCATCCGCTGGGACGACTGACGCACGACGAAGGGGCGCGCCCACGATCTCCCCAGACCAGGCACGCCCCTCAGGTGCTGATCACCGTACCGCCCCGCGCACCACAGGAGCACCCACGATGACCACCACCGCCACCCACCTCCACAGATCGTCCTGCACTGGGCCGACCTCCACGAAGCCGCCGGACAGCCCGCGACCGTCGGCGCGTTCGGGCTCGGTCTCCGCGGCTACCTCGCCGCCCTCGACGAACTCGACGCCGACGACCTGGAGTACGCCCGCCACCAGGCCGCCCATCTCCGCTCCCTGGAACGCTCGACGGACCAGCTCGGCGAGCGCCCCGCGCCGGTCCGCCTCGCGGTCCTCGACACGATGCGCGCCGTCGAGGCCGCCCTCGTCGACTGTGCCGATCAGACCGCCGCCGTCGTCCAGCGCTCCCCGATGGCCTACGCGCCGCGGGGGTGGCCGGCCGCGGACCGGGCCCGCCGCGACCAGCTCGCGCGGGCGGACGCGCTCGACCTTCGGCGGTGGCGGTACAACGGGCACAGGACGGCGCCGTACGCCGCGCTCTGGCTGCTCGCCCGGATCACACGCGCGGCGGGCCCGTTCACGGTGCTGCCGGAGCGAGAGCAGCAGCGCATCGCCACGGTCGCCGCAGGCGCGGCTGGGCGTGTGGAGCGGGACCTGGACATCGCCACGCAGCGCCGGACCCTGAAGCAACGGCACGGCTGCGGGGGCGCAATCGACATCCACGGCGGCGAAGGGCGGGCCCCACTCGCGCACTGCACGGGGTGCGGACGGATCTGGACAGAAGGCGACTTCGCAGCCGCGTAGCTTGAACCCACGCAACAGATGTGCCCCGGACACCGGTCTCATGTATCGCTCCCGTCGAGTACGGACGGGACGTGTCCGGGGTCTTGACCCCCGGCAGCCATAGGTCCACCCTGAATCTCTGGCTCAAAGGGGGCGGCATGGCTGAAAACGAACTCAAGATTCGCGTTGTCGAATACTGGCCGAACGAGGACCAGCGCATCATCTTCGCCGGACCAGAGACTGAACGCACCGCCAACATGAGCGACGATGAACTCATCTCCGAGCACGAAATGCGGAGGCGGCGCAGCGAGCGACACCTCCGCGCTGTCGAGTAGCTATCCCTCCCGACCAATCCAGCACGAACGGGGTCATCGTGCAAGCAGCGGACTGGATTGCGATCACCTTCGGCACTGTCTCAGTCGCTGCCGCCGGATTCAGCTTGTCACAGGCCAGAACAGCCAGGACTCAAGCCCTCGCTGCGATCGAAGCCAACGAGCTCACCCGGCAGCAGATCGCCCGCGAGGATGCCCGTGAGCGGCAGGCCGCAGCCGAGGCAGATGCGTCCGCCGTTCGGGAGGCGCAGAAAGTCCTTTTCGAATTTTCGGGTGGCGGTGGCGGGACCATCACCGTAACGATCATCAACAACAGCAGTCGAACAATTCACGATGTTGAACTGCTGAATGTACGAGCTACTACCCCTGGCCCTTGGTGCGACTGGTCCGTCAACAAGAACATCCCTGGCGGCCCGCGGGTAAACACTCATCGCAGTGTCGTCGAGAGCCGTGGCGACATGACGGTCGCTACTTGGCTCCTGGACGCGCAAGGCGCGCACGTCTTGCTGCTGCCCGATGCCGTAAACGCGGAAGCGCGCTTCTGCGATGCGGATGGCCAGTGGTGGCAAACCACCGATGAGGGCGGGCCGATTCGCGTGAGTCCGCCTTCCCCATAGCGGTCGCCCCACACTGACCGGTACCCTCCTCTGCTCCCATCAGCGCGTCCAGACCGCAGGCCCGCCTCCACGCCACTCGATCAGCGCACTGCGCACCACGTCCATCTCGTCCCAGCCCTGGAGCCCCGCCTCCTGGAGGAACGCGACCACGTCGCGCACGGAGTAGGCGAGGCCGAGGATCGAGCCGTCCGCGCGGACACGCCGGCCACCGTCCTCGTCGGGCGGGTAGATCACAACAGGGGTGCTGGAGACCATGACCCCAGCGTGAGGCAGGCCGGTCAGTCCAGCACGCCGAGCTCGGTGTCCGGCCGGCAGTGCGGGCACGCCTCCACGCCCCCGGCCAGCGCCCGCCGAGCCTCGTCCCTCGATGCGGCGCGGCGGTGCTTGCCCGCGGTGGGGCAGTCGCCGACGTGCACGTAGATCGGCGGCCGTCCCGCGGCACCCTCGATCAGCCAGTCCGGGGCCCGCGGCCGGCGCGCGCGGCCGCGGGCCCGCTCCGTTGCACGACGCTCCTCATCGGCGATCCACCGGCGCGACCTGGCCAGGTCACGCTCCTGCACGCGCTCCAGAAAGCGCAGCGCGGAGAGACGAGGGGACTCGGAAGCAGGGTCGCACACGCGTACGATTCTAGCCATTGGCTTGATCTACCCTGTGCCCATGAGCACGCCCGCAGACGAGGTCACCCACGAGCCCCCGATCAACGGGGCAGGCCCATGCGCCACGGCGAAGTGCGAGAACCAGGCGCAGAAATACGGCCCCGCCGGCGGACGCCCCTCGAGCCCGCTGTGCAATGTGTGCCTCGACAAGGTGCAGCGCGGACACGTGGCGTAGCCATCACCGGTACGACTAACCGCCCACACGAGTACTCCTCTCCCGCATTCCGGCCCGCCACAGTCGCAGCTCCCGGTACGAAGATCACGACTCTGTCTCGTGACCTTCGGAGGAGCCCGTGCGCATCCGCGCCGCCGCCATCCTGGCCGCACTCGCCGCCCTACTCGCCCCCGCCACTGCCGCCCACGCCGCGCCCGGCGACGACGTGCACCTGCCCGTCCGTGACGCACTCACCGCGCTGCCCATCGCCGCGGAAGACCGCACCGGCTACGAACGCGAGAAGTTCAAGCACTGGATCGACGCCGACCGCGACGGCTGCTCCACCCGTAATGAGACCTTGCTCGACGAAGCCGTCGCGGCCCCCGACCGCACCGGCCGGTGCACCCTCACCGGCGGACGCTGGTACAGCCCGTACGACGACACCTATGTCGATGGACCCCGCGGGCTCGACATCGACCACTACGTCCCGCTTGCCGAGAGCTGGGACTCGGGAGCGAGTACCTGGACCGCGAAGGAACGCGAGGCCTACGCCAACGACCTCGACGACGAGCGCGCGCTGATCGCGGTCACCGCGACCAGCAACCGCAGCAAGGCCGACCAGGACCCAGCCACCTGGATGCCGCCGGCCGCTGGCTACCACTGCGAGTACGCGACGACCTGGGTCACGGTCAAAACGCGATGGCAGCTCGCCATCGACTCGGCCGAGGCTGCCGCGCTCACCAGCGTCCTGGGCGAGTGCCCGAACACGCCGATCGAAGTAGAGCTCGCCAGGTAGGTCCGCTAGCTCCGGACGCACGGAAGCCCCGGCCGCCTGGCGGTCGGGGCTTCGCTGTTCATGCGGCTACGGTCGCCACTCCTCGCGGTAGCCCGGCCGGTCCGCGTACGGCGACGCGGCCAGCTTCACTGGCCCTTCAAAGATCGCCGCCTCCTTTCCGCCCGGTCCCACGTATCGATGTCTTTCGAGGAGACTGTCCACCAGGCGCGGCGCACGCTGGCCGATGCAGCTGACTGCACGGCGCACCGATTGGCCGTCACCCGTGACTTCGACCTCCTTCCGGAGATCATCGCTGCCCGCGGGCAGCGCCGGGTCCGCAACTCCCGTGACCTCGAGCACCTGGTCCGGGACCTGCCCGCAATCGAGCGCTGGCACGCCCCCCGGCGCCGCACGGCCCAGCGCGTCATACAGGAGGAGATCTACGCCCTTCGCGAGATGGAGAAAGGCCGTGGGTTCGAGTTTTCTGCAGGGGGCTCGTAGCCGAACCTGCGGGTGGTGCGTACAGAACGGTACCGGAGCGGGCTCGGGTTCGTTCCAGACCACAGCCTTCAGCACCCTCTTAGTCATACCGACTGGAGGATCTGTGATGACAGCTCAACCGACCGGGCCCGGCCTCGTACAGCAAGCCCTCACCCTCTCACGCATCGTCGCTGCTGGTCACGCCACCCGCGACGAGGCCGAGCAGCTTGTCCACCACGCCGCGACCATCGCCGCCCGAGCCTCCACGATGCGAGGCGTCGGCCAGAGGTACCACCCGGACGCCGACGACTCTGCGGCGATCAGGCTCATGCACGCGGCGGGCGGTGGCGGCACCGTCGCGACGGCGGGCGAGATCCGCGCCGCGCTCGCGGACCGGCCTGCCCCCGCAGGACTACCTCCGGAGCATGAGTCTGGCCACGCTCCCGGCCTGGCCGCTGCCCGATGACGACGCCACGGTGGTCGTCGTCTACCGCAGGAGCGCCCGCGGCTTCGGCAGCCTCTGGGAGGCAGTCGGCAGCGGCGACGAGCAGCAGATCGACCGCGCCGTCGGCAAGGCCCGCGAGCTGGTCGCCAGCAGCCCGTTCACCATCACGCCCAGGGGGCTGGGCGACTGAGTGCCTGATGTCCCGTCTCCGCGAGCGTCACCGAGGCCTCAGCTCACTGCGAACGACCATGCGTCATGGATAGCGGCAGGCCGTCAGGAATCTCGACGGAACGTCGGACTCTCCATGCGATCGAGTGACCCCCCACTCACCAGTACCGCAGGTCAGAAGATGATGGCCTGTGCAGAAGGAACTCACGGGAGTCCCGACACACTACAACCGCGAAATCCGGCTGCTTCCCGAGGGCACGGCCCAGGTCGCTGACTGGGACCTCGAGGCGTTCCGCGTACAGGCGTTGGGTCTGATCGAGGACCGTCGGCACGAGCTGATGGCTGCCCGCGATCGTGAGCGTCACGAACGCGAGGAGGCCGCCCGCTGGAAGGGCGTCCTGATGACCTCGTTGATGACCTGCAGGTGAAGGTCGTCGACTGCGGTCTGCCTGCTGACGATCAGGTAGGGGTTGGTGCAGTCGGGCCATCAAGCGCCTGTAGCTCCGCAGGGCCTACCGCCATCCGCCGCCCATCGTCTTCTCTTCTGGCGTCTGGTGAAGGCATCGCTTCCCTGCCCGAATGGTGTCGAGGTTCGGGCGCCGCTTCTGGCCGCAGGTCTTGCATACGCTTGGCCACGGCTTCCGCGTGTTTCCCGGGAACGGCGCTTCCGGTTCGTACCCGGCCGCCCGCAACTCCTCCTCGGCGGACTGGCGCATGGTCCGGTGGCACTGGCATCGTCGCCCCCGCTGAATTTGCGCCAGGGTGATCGAGTACTCCTTGCCGCAGTCCGGCGCAGAGCACTTCACCTTCCACCTTCCACCGAGGTTACCTGGATACGACGACAGCGGCTCAAATCCCGCCGCATGGGCTTGCTTCAGCGCCGTCTCTTGCGTGACTTTCGAATGAACACACCGCCGCCCCTTGCGCAGTTGGTTGAGCGTCACCCGCCAGGGGTGCCCGCACGTCGCACAGCGCACGTTCCACACGTCCTGGACGCGGCCGGGGTACACCTCCGAGGGCTCATATCCGGCATTCCGTGCTTCAGTCTTCGCTTCTTCGGGCGAGGTCTGTGGCTTCATTACGCTGGAGGTTTGTCTTTCTGTGCAAGGTGAAGCTAGGGTGGGGCAGCCTAGCATGTGCTCGGCGCCACGACAGCCGGAGCGACATCGCGCGCCTGCTCGGCACCGCCGACCGACGACAGCAGCCGCGACAACAAGTAGCCGCGACATAGCGTGGGCCCGGCGCGGCGACTCCACCGCCGGACGGGCGCGACTACCAGACAGGTCACCGACGCGCCCGCGCCCGGACCGGTCGGTACTGTCGGCGATCGCCACTACCGTGCGCGTCGTCGCTCTCGACGTCAGGAGATCGATTCGTTCCTGCGGGATCGTCATCGCTGCACCTCCAGAGCAGCAGCGGGCTTTTCGGTGGTCCCTTGCAGCCTCGTGCCCAGGAGCTACTGTGATCCACGGGTGGCCCGGACCAGGCGGAGCGGAGATGACGGCCTTGCCGGTGGATTCACGGTGCTGGAGGGCTTCAACGACCCCGGATAGGAGCTGGGTGATTTCCATGCTCAGTTCTCTACCTTCTCCTTCGCATGGTCCTCGACCTGGGCGCCCCTGTCGGCGCGCTCGGCCTCTTCGGCCTGGTTGTCCTTGACGGGGTAGACGCGCCCATCAGCGGAGCGGTAGAGCGTCCCGGCTTCGATCAGCGGCAGCACCCGCGCAGGGCTGACCATGTGTCCGGCGTGCGCGAACTTGTCGCCGTCGCGCTGCCACAGCAGACCAACGGCGGCAATCTCGATGATCTCGGCGTCGGTGCCCGGGGTGGCGGTGGGTAAGAACTCGCGGGAGACATGGAGGGGTTCGCCCCCGTCGGCCTGGTCGTCGTCCTCGTCGGGGGTGACGTCGTCGCCCACGAACATCACAGCGTCCAGTACCCACGCGCGGGCCTCGGACATCTCCTTGAGTTCGGTTCGGTCCCCCTTGCCGTCGAGCGTGCCGCCCGTGGAGAACTCCCAGCCGTCCGGCGTCCACTCCCACACCATCCGCACGACCCGGCCGCGCTCCTCGTCCACGTCGTGGACTTGCACCACGGCCGCACTCGCAGGGTGGACCAGGGTGCGCGAGGTCCACCGGCCGGACTTCTCGGCCTGGGAGATCAGCGTGACCGCTTCCGCCGGGAGCCGCTTGGACTCCCCATCGAGGCGGGCCGCCTTCTCCTCGGCCGCCGCCTTCTCGGCCTTCTCGGCCTCCTCGTCCACCGGGGTTTCCCCCGGCCAGTACTGACGAGCAGACAGCAGCCGGTACTGCTGCCCCTTCACGTCGTCGTAGGTGGTGTCGGTCTCCGGCTCAGTGACGGCCTCGGCCTTCATCACCCGGGACCACAGGCGGTAAGCCCGTTCCCCATCCTCCGTGAGGCCGAAGGCGCGCACGCCCGGCGCCACGGCGAACATCTTCACGTACCCGGCCGACCACAACGCCGGGACACGGTCCCGCTTGATACGGGCCGACACGTCGGCACGGTCCGGGCTGACGTCGTACGCCTTGAATCCCCCGCGCGTCTCCCTGACCTTGCCCTCACGGATCCAGCCCAGCACCCGCCACTGGTCGCGGGAGAAGCTTAGGGCAGCGGCCTGCTCGATCTCGGCCGGTGTGACCACACCCTCATCACGGCGCGCGTGGTCGTCGGCGTGTAGTTGGGCGGCAAGCTCGGCGTCGGCCCGGTTGTCGAACTGCATCGCCGCGCTCTCGTACTCGGTTCCGTCGCCGAACTTGTCCACCCACACAGACACGGGGGCGTGCCGGGTGCATACGACACCCCAACGGGTCTCCGCCAGGTCGAACGCGGCGGCTCGAGCGAACGCCTCACCGGTGTACGCCTCACCAACGGCCATCGGCTCGGCGCCGTTACCGTCGTCGGTCGCGGCCGGTTCGGAGGTGGAGGCAGCGACCGGGGCGGCCACCGGCTCACCATCGGCGTGCCTGCGGACGATGTCCCGGACGTCTTCAACGAACAACTCGCCGTCGATCACGGACGGGCTACCGATCCGGTCGCCGTTCGGGGCGACGATCACCCACGGCCACACCTCGCGATCCTCATGAACCACCGTATACACCTCGCCACGCGTGATCGCGTGCCACAGGTCGTCAGTGATCCGCTTCACCGTGATCCGCCGCATACCCGCCATGCCCCCCAGTCCTCCCGTGTCGCTGCTGTCCTGCTGTGTGCTGCCTGCCGGGAGAGCGGGGAAGTCCTCGATCCCCTGCGCTGCCAGTTCCCGGCACTCCCCGCACCGCCACTCCATCGGCCACACCCCCCGGCAGCACCGGCGCGGCGCCCTGGCCTCAGCCTCCCGTGCTGCCTCACGCCGGGCCTCCCGGCGGTCCCGGATCCGAGCCCGCCGCATCAGGGCATCGATGCGCTTGCGCGTCCTCTCCGCCTCGACAGCAGCCCGCTCCGCGCCCTTGCGGGCGACGGCCAGGCGGCGGCGTTCCTCACCGCCCCCGGGGAGCACCGGCAAGGCGTGCGCGTCCTGCCCGGCGTGGCTGTCCCACTGCCGGGCGCGGCGGGCCTTGCGAACCGACGCCATGACGTCGGCCTCATCGCGCAGCACGCCCGGCCCGGCAGCCTCGGCAAGCCTGAGAGCCTCGTGTCCGTCCTCCGTCGCCACGACCAGACCCGAGGCATGACGCGCGAGGTATCCGCAGCGGGCGAGTAGCCGCACCCGCTCACCCTTGACCCGCCGCCTTGTACGGCCGTCTGCGTCGACCGCGCGAAACCCGGAACCGTCGGCCCTCAGGCCACCGGTCACAGCCAGGCGGACCGTGTCCACGAACGTGGCGCACCAGCCGAGAGCGGCCATGCTCCGCGCGGCATCGCTGTCCGGGCCCTGCGAGCCGACCGTGACCCGGGAGCCAGCGGACAGCGCCAGCCGGGGGCAGCAGGCCGCCCCGAAGGGGGTGGCCGTCGTCTTGCGGTGTGCCAGGGCGGCGGCCTCGGCCTGCTCTCCGCGCTGGGCGTAGTCGTCACTGCTGACGGTCTGGTGCCGAATGAACTTCCGGCCGTCGGCCGTGCCGTGGGCGTGCCCGATGATCGGCGCGGAGACCGCCGGTTCGCGCCAGGCCACCGCGTCGTCGCTCTCGACGTCAGAGAGATCGGTTCGTTCCTGCGGGATCGTCATCGCTGCACCTCCAGAGCAGCAGCGGGCTTTTCGGTGGTCTCCTGAGGCGGGGCGATGATCAACCGCCGTGATCCATTGACCGCCCGGGCCAGCTTGAGCTTCCGACCCCAACCGCCCAGGACATGAGCGGGAGTGGGCCACGCGTCGAACGTCTCCAGCGTGAGGATGTCGCGACGGCCCACCGCCGCGGGGATGTGCAGCAGCGTCAGATGGACGTAGATCATGTGCATGGCCTGCGGTGCTATGTCCTCTGCCGTCACATGCAACTGCGTCTGTGGGTTCAGGCCGTGCTCGAGCATCGCCTGCGACAGAGCAACCATGAACGCGCCCGCGCCGCAGCTGGGTTCATACACATTGGCGAAGCCGTCCCTCTGCACCTGCTCGACTACCGAGTCGATCTGTATCTCGGCCATCAGCCGAGCGACGTCGTAGGGCGTGTAGAACTGGCCGAGCCGCTCGTTGCCGAGCTCCAACTCCATGTAGAGGCGGCCGAGTACGTCGCAGGGCTCGCGCTCCATCTCCGCGGTCACCAGCGCCAGGGCGTGCGCGAAGCGGTCCAGCTCTGTTCTGCTGTAGCGGCCGGCGATCTGGAGATACTGCGCCTCGCGCGCTTCCCAGGCCTCGCTCCCGCGGACGTCCACGGCGTTGCGCAGAGCCAGCGCCGCCATCTCGGCAAAGTTGTCGAAGACTTCGCTCGTCCGCTTCGCACCGGTGTTGGTCGCCAGCAGCTTCACGATCTCGCGGTAGCCGTTCATGCGCCCGGTACCACCATGATTGGAGTCTCGGAGGCCTGGATCGCCTGCTCGGCGAGGTTCTGCTTCACCAGCCCATGCCGCGGAGCTGGAAAAGCGGGCCCAGCGAGCCGGAGCCGCGTGCGATGCGGGCCGATAGTTCGCGCGTACTTGTGGCAGCCACCGTGGTCCAGCGCCGCTGCCCCGACCTCCTCGAGCGCCCGAGCGAGCCAGCGCGTGCCATCTTCCTCGGCTCGGCGAGCGGTGGCTCCGAGTGCGATGAGGCGTCGCTCGACTGCCGCGTGACCGGTCTCGTCTCGGCGGACCTTGGCCGCTGCGCGGTCGTGGAGGACTGAACCGTCGGGCAGTACGACCAGACGCCGGGCGCGGGTTCGGCCGAGATAGGCGAAGCCCTGGCCGTGGCCGTAGACGTGGCCGATGTGTCCCGGCATCACGTGCGACGGACCGTCCGCCGTGGTCCTGACTCGAGGGACGGGATCAGCGTGCGCGACGATCCCTCGGATTCCCCTGGTGGAGGCGTCCCGGAATGCCCTTGCGCAGGCCCAGGATTCGCCGTTCGAAGCCACCGAGTCCAAAAGGCACATACGCGAGAGCTCAAGCGATTCCTGCAGCGGAACCAGGTCCGGGAACACATTGAGAACGGCGGTGTTCATCGGGACCCCGAGGGCCAGCACCCCGACCAGACGGCCGCCTTCGGGCTCACCGGGCCCAGGGGGCTGGTCGACGCGCTGGATACCGTAGGCGAGCCGCACGACCGGCCAGCTCGCGCTGTAGTGATGGGCGACAGTGAAGCGCTTCGCCGGCGCCTCCGGGATCCGGACGACTCGGTGGGCCTCCGGGTCGAAGCCGCCGTCTCGGAGCCGTCTCCACGTCGGCAGCCGGTGGTTCCAACGCTGGCACCAGACATCAGCCCCTGGCTGCTGCAGTTCGAGTTGCTCGGCGAGGATGAAGTCGCCCCACTCCCCGTACGGGCCTCCAGGCCGCGTCCTCCTAGGAGTCTCCAGCGCCTCACACATCAGGCCACCTCGTTACTGCGTTTGCCCGCGGGCTTCGCAGCGAGGGCCTGCTGCTCGACATGGCGTGCCGCGATGTACAGGCCCTCGCGGTTCAAGTGCCGCGAGTAGCTCGAGTCGAGGTAGAGCACGGGCACGTCGCCTGCGGCCTTCAGCAGCGCCGGGTGCAGCAGGTGTTTGATCGGCCCCGAGCCGCCGCCGTAGACGTAGACGACCTCGGTCGTCGCGCCGGCCTGGGAGAGGACGTCACCGAAGGAGGAGACGATCTCGTCGACCAGGTAGCTCGCCTCGTCCTCGACGAAGCCGGCGGAACGCTGGTGGCGGTTCTTCACCAGCACCGACGGCTCCGCGTGGAGGAAATCCGCCAGCTGCTTGCGCGAGGAGAACTGCAGCGTGGCGTCCGACTCGCTCATGCGTTCCATGGCGTTCATCAGCGCGGTGCCGTAGCCCTCGTCGAGCGTGGCCGCCGCCTCCGAGTTGAACCGGCCGTCGGTGAAGACCGGAAAGTTCACGGTGCCTTCGCCGACGTCGACGCCGATGGTGTTCTGCACCGCCACCAG
Organism: Streptomyces aureocirculatus; assembly: GCF_000720475.1. GTDB lineage: Bacteria > Actinomycetota > Actinomycetes > Streptomycetales > Streptomycetaceae > Streptomyces > Streptomyces aureocirculatus. The sequence goes on along the minus strand of NZ_JOAP01000038.1, from coordinate 50,179 downwards.
ATCGGAGGCCGAGACGCCCTCCACGAGGGAGGCGTCGCGCGTGCGCAGATCATCGAGAAGAGCCTGGGCCAGCGGCTCGCCCTTGTCGGTGATGGCGAACTGCGCAGAGGCACCCTCGGCCATCACCTGGACGTCGACGAACTGCAGGCGCACCGAGACCGGGGTGCTGAAGTTCTTGATCGTCACCAGGTGCACCGCGGGGTCGGAGTTGCCCCGCAGGCCGATGAACTCGGCGGCGTAGGCGTGGCGGCGCGCGACGAACTCGGAGATCGGCAGCGCCAGGCCGGCGCGCACCTGCACGCGCAGCTCGTGATCGGGCAGCGCGCCGTTCTCGCGGACGTAGTCGCGCAGGGTCTTCGCGGCGAAGACACCAAGGACCAGGACCTTGCTCAGCTCCTGATCGGCCTTGGAGTGCTTGCCCAGCACCTCGAACTCGGTGAACTTTGAGCCGCGCACAGACAGCGCTGCGCGGCCGAAGATCCGGCGGTCCGACGCCGCCACCAGGGAAGTGGTGAGCGAGCAGTCGATCTGATTGTAGAAATCGCCGGCCAGCACGGAGGCCGCATCCGCGTCGGGGAGCGGCACTTTCGGCGATGTACGGGAAGTCGAGACGACCGCGCTGGGCAGATCGATCTCGTCGAAAGTCCCCTGCTTCGTGTTCTGGATGACGCCTTTGACGTAGCCGTTGCCGACGTCGATGCCGCCGGTGAGAGTGATGACGTCGTTGCTGCTGGCGCTCATGAATTCGATCCCTCGGTGTCTGTGTTGTCTGCCTGGAAAATGAAATTCACCGCGTTACTCAGCGCCGAGTGCTCGCCATGATTTCGTCGATGGATGCCTGCTTCGGCGGTTCCGGCGCTGGGCTGGGGGCGTTTGCCACGGGCTCCTCGGCCGTCTCAACCGGTGCGGAAACCGGCTCGGGCTGGGCTACCGGCGCTGGTGCTGTCTTCTCGACGACGGCGTCCGTGTCGACCTCGGCCTCGTCGGCGACTCCGGACTGCGGCTGAGCCGGCCTGTCGACCGGACGGCGTTCGGTGACCGCCTCGTCGTCCTCACGCTGCTCGCTACTCTCCAGTGGCGGCCGGCCACGACGCGGCAGCTGCTCGACGGGCTTGTAGAAGACATCGATGTATCCGTCACGCTGAATGGACTCCCGAATGAGCAGTCGCACCGACTGCGAGATGTCCGCCTGCTCATTGAGCCACTCGATCACCGAGGTGTCGGCAGGGGGCACGGTCCAGCGGACCTTGCGAGGCTCACCCGACTGATTCGCCATCGCGCTCACCTCGCCCTGCCACTCGCTCCTGCGCTTTATCCGATCGTTCGCCGGATGTCTCTCGCTCTGCCATATGGACTCACCGCTCTTGACGTTTCCTCTCGGATGTGAATCGACGTGGGTCCACTCTAGTGTCCCTATCGAGTCCCGTGCAAGTCGCATTCGATACGCAAGGGGGGCGCCATTAAAGTACCTATCGAATACTGGCAAGGACACCTGTGAGACACTCCCGTGCCTCTACCTGGAGTGGCCGCGCGCAGGCCGCAGGCACCGTGCGCCTCTGCGCCTCACCTGCTACGCGGCAAGTGCTCACACGCGACACCTACGAGACGCCCGCGGGAACAGCACTGATCCCGAGGAATCGCATTGGGGTACGGATGAGATCCCAGTGGCGTCCCTGTGGTGTCTCCTGGGAGACGCCACCCGGCATTCCTGCACAGGCGAGCCCTCCGGGGGTTCTGTGTGCGACGCCGGGGCGCCACTGTCGTGGCGCGCGAGAGACGCCGTGAGGACATGCGCAGAAATCCAAGAAGGTATACCGACATCAGTCGGCGTCCTGTGTGTGTCCCAGCCGCGTCTCGTGCGTGCCTCGATGGGTCACCTCTGAGACACGAGAGGGGCGGTGTTTCACCGCTGCTTCACGGGGCTGAGAAGCCTGTCTGTGCCCCGTGCCGAAGCCCGTCGGCAGGCACGGCAGCGCAGCCACGGAACACCGGCGGAGCGAGATCAGCACAGCCGCCCGCCAGTGAGCTGTCGGCGCGGTGTGCCGGCACAGCGCTGGTGCGGCGGCCGGAGCCGACTGCTCCGACCGCCGCCACGTCAGCCCTCCTCGTCGTCAGCGGTCACGGCCTGCCGGTGGTCGTCGCGCCAACACCGTCCGCTCCACCGGCCCTCGTGCAGTGGGTCGCCACGCCGAATGTGCCCCGGCGTCTTGCCGCATTGCACCCAGCCGCCGTGGCCATCCTCGAGGTCGGCGTCGAAGAACATCGCCGCACACTGATCGTCCACCCGTTCAGGGGTAGGGCCGTAGAGCCCCAGCCGGAACAGCAGACTGTCCGCCAGCCCTCCCGCCGCCTGATCGTCGAGCCCTGAAACAGCAGTGATCAGCTCCACGAGCTGCCCGTACGTCCCCTCCGGCGTAATCGTCGGCAGAAGCGTCTTCGACGGGATCATCAAGCCCTCCAGAAGTAGGTTGAGCGGCGCCTTCACTCTTCAGGCTCGGCACGGACCCACACCGGCAATGAATCTTGAAATGGCGACGCACGTCACACTGTCCGCCGGGCTGCGGAACCGCGCCCGCGAGGGCATTTCTCAGGCTCCGCCAACGGGTTGCGCCGGGGCGGTGAGGGGGATGCGTCGATAGCCCCAAAGGCCCGTGGGGTAGAGGAAGAGCAGAGGTGCAGAGGCATTTGCTGCGGAAGCAGCCCCTGAAGGAAGACGACAACGGCCCGATGACGCTGGAGCTGCTCGCTGTGCGCGATGGGCAGCTGGTCGCAGCAGTCGGGCCTCTCTTCTTCTGATGCGTCCACGAAGGAACACCCCGGGCTCGCCCGCGCGAGCGCGAAGAGGGGCATAGCCCGGGGCCGGAACGTGCGTCGTCGACACAGTGCAGAGCGCCCGCCTCGGACGCGGTGCATGAAGTGCTGGCACGCTGCCACGGCAGCACCGGAGCGAGGTGAATCCACGTCGGTGCAGCCAGCACAACGCGACGGGGCGAGGCCGGCTGCGCCGCCGCGGCGAGCGGTGGAGCAGAGTGTTATCCACGGCCGAAGCGACGGTGTCGCGAGGGGATGGATCCGTGCGCCGCGAAGGTTGTGCCACCGACAGCAGCAGAGGGATGAACCGGGGCTGCGCCCCGTCAGGAGCAGACCCGTACCCCCGCCTCGCTCGTGCCTCACGAGGACGGATCAACGTGGGGGTACGGCCGTATCACGGACGTCGAAACAGCAGTACGCCCAAGAGGCGCGATGACCAGGCGAAACGGCCAGACCCGTACCCCCGCTACGCGGCAAGAAGGGGAGGGGTACGGGTCAAGAGGGTATGGACCGTTTCCCCTGATGTTCCAGGCTTCCGCTAACGCTCCAGCCGTGGAACAGCGAGGACGACGACAAGGAAGCAAAAGGGCATAAGAGAACCTGATAACACGTGTCCTGCGGACCCTCGCTTCGCTCGGCCTCTCCGCTGCGCTCCGAGGACGTGTTAGTCGGCATAGCCGACGGGTTCCACCGCTCGCTTCGCTCGCCGGTCCGTCGGTCGCTTGCGCTCCCTCCGGCTATGCCCAGCGCTGCGCTTGAGAGAGGAAGCCCCACCACTGCCCCGCTGCAGTTGTCCACGAACGTGGACAGCGGCAAAGGTGCAGCAGTGGTGGATCGCCTGGCGCTGTGCGCCTAGCTCCGGCGGGAAGTGACGCCCCGTGCGACGGCTCGCTGCGCGATCCGTCCGGGAGCAGATCACGCCAGCAAGATCTTCCGAGTCGTCAGCCAGCAGAGCTGGCACGGGAGCTAGGTCGAACGGCGAGATCACTCGGCCCCCACCGGGGTCTGCACTCGATGGTCGGCACCCGCACCCGAGTCCACGAAGAGGCGCTACCACGACGCAGTCCCAGCCCGAAATCTCGCCCTACGGCACCGGAGCCCGCTGCTTGCCGAAATTGGGGCAACCAGACAGCACGGCTGTCGCCGCGATGATGAAGTCCGGCGATCCCAAGGACATCGGCAACGTCGACTTCACCAACGACGAGGACAGCGCACGGTCGTCACCGTGCACGTCTCCCTCAGCGATGACGGGTTGTACACCGTCCACCTCATGCCGATGTGTGATGACGATCGGATCCGCTTTGAGCTTTACCGGGAGAAGGACCGGGCCGTCATCGAGCCCCAGTACTAGCCGGACTGTATGAGCCGGCAACATGCAGGCCGCCGCGCCTGTCCAGACATCGCGGCCACAGCTCTCGACTCCAGATGTGGAGACCGCCGAGTCACAAGGAGAGGAGGCTCAAATGATTGCTGAAATGACTCCTGAATCGTTCTCGCATGTCGTCCTCGTCACCGGTTCCCGCAGATGGAACGACGAGAAGGGCATGCGTGAAGCGTTCAACGACGCCTGGCGCAGATGGGGAGCCAAGAGCGTCACCCGGCCGGTACTCTTCTCCGGGCACTGCCCCGAGGGCGCCGATCCCATGGCCGAGCTGCTGTGGCGGGACGCAGGTTTCGCGGTCCGCACCTTCCCCGCCGCCTGGTCGGCTCACGGGAATCAGGCTGGCTTCCAGCGCAACCAGGAGATGGTCGACACCACCCAGGCCTTCCGCGAGGCCGGGGCTCAGGTGCTGTGCACGGCCTTCCTCGACCTCTGCCGGAAGCCCGGATGCCGGCAGCGAGGCCAGGAGCAGCTCATGCCGCATACGCCGGGGCACTTCTCGCACGGCACGATCCACTGCAGGTCCCGCGCGCGTGCCGCGGGGATCACGACGACCGACGTGATCTATCCGTCGCTGCCGCCGTTCTGAGACGCACGAAGGGCCCTGCAGCACCACGGCAGGGCCCTTCAAGGACGGATGGGAGGAGCCGGCCGGGAGGTGAGCACCAGGCTCAGCGCTTCTTGCTCCGATCGATGTTGTGTGCCTCGTCATAGGCCTTCATGACCTTCTTCGGGATGCGTCCCCGTTCCGCGAACTCATAGCCCTCCTTCCTGGCCCACTCGCGGATCCTGTCGCGCTCCTCGGCAGTCGTGTCGGGCACAACTTGCTTCTTGGATGCCGTCTTCTCGGCTTTTCGGCCGACCTTCAGGTACGGCTTCAGCGCGTCCTCAAGCTTCTTCTGCTCCTCAGCGGTGAGGTCGACCTCGTACCAGGTGTCACCCAAGCCGAACGTAGCTGTAGTTGCATCCGGCTTCCCGCTGAGATCTGACTCGATAATGCTTCGAATGGCCATACCGGCGAGAGTAGCCGATATGCAAGGACCTTGGAAAGTCTGTCGCGGTCATTCGAGATAAGCGTGTCATTGAGAGCCCGAATGAGACCTAGTAGTGCTGCTAAATGAGCAGCAATAGTGAATGATGCTGCTGAAATCACAGTAATATGGATGGTGTCGCACACCCCGTTCTCCACCGATCAACAATCCCGATCGAGAGGTCCCGTCATGTCCACGCTCCATACCGTCGACGGCCATTCGCTCACCGACGAGGACACCGACCTCTTCGAGCTGCTGTGCCAGCGCCGGGGATGGTCGGATCAGTACCTGAAGGAGATCGAGTCCACCGAACACGACGAGCTCCTGGACCTGGCCGAGATGGTCGAAGCTCTTCACGACGCCCGGACCACGGGCAAGAAGATCACCATCGCCCCTGACTTCGACATGGACGGCATCTCCTCCGGTGTCCTCGGCTACGCCGGGCTGTCCGAACTCGGCTTCGACGTCGAGCTGCACCTGCCCGACTACCGCCGCGGCCACGAGCTCGCCCCCGAGGACGTAGCCGAGATCCACGCGAAGTGGCCCGCCACCCGGGTCCTGCTCACCTGCGATGGGGGAGTGAACTCCCACCGCGGTATCGCCGCTGCGCGTGCCCTGGGCTGGGTGACGCTGGTGACCGATCACCACGAGGAGCTCGCGCCGGGCTCGACCGCGGACGTCACCGTCGACCCGTGCCGGATCGACGAGACCTACGCCCACACCGGGATCTGCGGTGCCCACGTGCTCTACCAGGTAATCAAGGCCTACACCCGTGTGCACCGGCCCGAGAAGCTCTGGGAGATCCGCCTGCTGCGCCTGTTCGCCGGCATTGGCACCGTCTCCGACGTCATGCCCGTGCTGTACGAGAACCGTCAGCTGGTGCGCGATGCGATCTCGATTGCACGCCTGCTGCGCGTCGCCGCGCCGAAGGCGATCCCCAACCCCTGGGGTGGGTTTGACGCTGACCCCGATGCCATCGACGTCGAGCAGTCGATCCTGATGCAGCTGCTGCGCACCGAGCCGCACCACCCGGTCTTCCTCCGGGCCTTCGAGGGCTTCGCGATCGTGCTCAAGGCCTTCGCACAGATCGGTAAGATCCGCGACGTCGACGACCTTGACGAAGGCTTCTTCGGCTTCTACCTCGCCCCGGCGATGAACAGCCCGCGCCGTACGGGGGCCTCGCTTGAGCCGTGCTTCGCGGTGTTCACGGCCGCCGGTGCTGACGAGAAGCTAAAGGCCGCCCATCAGGTGATCGAGAGCAACGAGCTGCGCAAGCAGCTGGTCATCGATCACATGGAAGAACTCGCCACCGGGGACCAGCCCTTGGCTCCGTGGGTGTACTTCTCGGATGCCTACCCGGGCATGTACGGGCTGCTGGCCAACCGGTTGATGGAGCTCAACGGCCACCCGGTCGTCGTCGTCAACCGGCCCGTCGGCCCCGACGATTCCGTCGGCGGCTCCGGTCGCGCGCCGGGCTGGTTCGGCATCATCACCAGCCTGGAACCGCACGACGGACTCAGCGCCATCGGACACCAGCAGGCATGCGGCGTCCACGTCGCGAAGGCCGAGAAGCTGGGCGACCTCGTCGCCGTGCTGCAGGAAGCCACGCAGGTCGCCCAGCTCGCCGTCAGCGCCGATGGGCCGAGCGGTGATCTCGTGCTCGGCCCGGACGCCGACTGCGACGCCAGCCTCGAGGACCTGCAGCCGCTGTTCGAGCTGGTGCGCCGGGCCGAGGGACTCAAACCCTTCGGATACGGCTTCACCGCTCCGGTCGTCGAGATTGCGATCGAGCCCATGGGCTTGCGCGTGGAACGGATCGGATCCAAATCGCAGCACCTGCGCCTGGTCACCCGGTCCGGCCTGTCCTGCCTGTGGTGGAACGTCGCCGAGGAGAAGTTCGACATGCTCCGGGGCTTCGTGCAGCGCGCCAGCCGCACCGAACTCGGCACGCTGCGCTTCACAGCGATGCTGCAGCTGAACACCTTCCGTGGTGACACCCGGGTCCAGGCCGTCATCAACGAGCAGATCATCACGGCTGCTTAAGACCCGTAGAGGAGGAGACCTTGACGACTTCACCGATCACCTCGCGACTGCTCAGCATCGGGTGGTGCGTCCTCGTGCCGTTCGCCGCCGTCGCGGTCTACCTCGGCCTGGCCGCCTTCGCAGTCTTCCTCATCGGAGAGCCGATCGTCGCGACCACCGTCCTGGGCATGCTCGTCGTCGTCCTGGTCGGTTCGGTGAGAATCCAGCGGCCCCGGTGGCTCGCGCATGCGCCGGCCCTGCGGCCGAGGCCGGAGATCCCACGCTTCGGGTGGACCGTCCTCGGCTGCGCGGTCCTGGCCTTCCTCGCCGGCCAGTCGCTGGCCTTGTGGATCTACGTCACGGTCGGGTCCGCCGGCTTCGACGCCTCGAACCAGACCAGGCACGCGGCTGGAGCCCTGGCGACCCTGCTGTTCACCCTGGTCGCGGCTCCCGTGGGGGAGGAGGCCTTCTTCCGAGGGCTGATCTACCCGTTGCTGCGCAAGCGGGTGAGCATCCTCGCCTCCATGCTGGTCACCGCCATGGTGTTCGGCCTGCTGCATGGCAATGCCGTGCAGTTCGCTTCGACTCTGCCGCTGGCGGTGCTCCTGGCCCTGGTCTACGAGCACACGCGCGTGCTGTGGCCCTGCGTGCTCCTGCACCTGGGCTTCAACCTCGCTGCCGCCCTTGTCCCAGCACAGGCGCTCGGCGCCCTGGCGAACCTCGTCTCCGCAGTGTTCCTGTGCCTGGCCTTCGCTGGTTGCGCCTTGGGGCTCTACCGGCAGGTCGCCGGCGGGACTGCGCCAGGCGCAGTCCCGGGCCCGGGAGGCGAGTCCGCAATGCAGTGAGCGAGGTACTCATCCTAATCCCCCTGTAAGGATGGAACGGGCCAGTGCTGGGATGCCTGGACTGTTCGAACAACAGGGCCGTCATGCCTGTACTCAGCCGGACACTTGATGTCTCAGAAGAGAGCGGCGGATAGCTCTGCGGCTTGTGGTGACGGCCTGGCGGGTGCCGAGCGGATGCCTGAATCACGCCGGGCTTTGACGCCTCGCTGTAGACCGCGCGGTGTTCGGCACCTGCTCGGCTGTCACCACAGTGATGCAAGCGGGTTGGTCACGTGGGCGCCGGGCGGACGTCTGGAAACGCCAGGACTTCGATGCCTACTCGTAGATCGCGCGTCGTCCGGTGCCTACGTGACCAGCCCGTTCGTGCTCGTGGTGGGCTGCGTGGGCGCCGGACAGACGCCTATGGCATACCCGGCCCAGATACCTCGTTGCAGATCGTGCGATGTCCGGCGTCTACGCAGCACACCACGGGCGTCAACACCCGCACCTAGATCGCTCGTTGGTGTTGGCGGTGCGAGCCCGCTGCATGGTGACCTCTTGTGAAGCCCGAGCCGTCTGAGCTCCCGGATAGACCGAGGCCCGTGGGGTGAGCTGGTGCCACGAACGGCTACTGAGGTGGCGGACCGGCCCTTGTGCTGAGTCCTGGAATTAGGTCGCCGCGTGGTTCCGCATGAGCTCGTGACCTGCGCAAACTGCACCATGGGGAGGAACATCTTGATCTACTGCGGAATCGACTGGGCCGAGCGGACACACGACGTCGCCCTGGTAGACGACAGCGGCCAGTTACTGGCCAAGCGGCACATCACCGACGACGCCGCGGGCTACAAGATCCTGCTGGAGCTGCTTGTCGAGTACGGCGACAACGAGGAGAACCCGATCCCGGTCGCGATCGAGACCTCGCGGGGCCTGCTTGTGGCCGTGCTGAGGGCCGGCAAGCGGCAGGTGTTTGCGATCAACCCGATGGCGGCTGCCCGCTATCGCGACCGGCACTCGGTCTCGCGCAAGAAGTCCGACCCTGGCGACGCCCTGGTCCTCGCGAACATCCTGCGCACCGACATGCACGCCCACCGGCCATTGCCCAACGACAGCGACCTCGGCCGAGCCGTCGCCGTTCTCGCCCGTGCTCAGCAGGACTCGTTGTGGAACCGCCAGCAGCTGTCCAACCAGCTCCGTTCGCTGCTGCGGGAGTACTACCCGGCCGCCCTGGCGGCCTTCGAGCCCTGGCGCAACGGCTTGTGCCGGCCGGAGGCCCGGGAGCTCCTCAAGGCGGCCCCGACTCCGACCCGGGCCGCGCGGCTGAGCCGCACGCAGTTGGAGGCCGCGCTCAAGCGGGCCGGACGCAAGCGCGGCATCACGGCCGAGGCCGAGCGGCTCCGCGACGTCTTCCGCGACGACTACGCCCACCAGCCGCCGCTGGTCGAGGACGCGCTGGGCAAGCAAATGCTGTCCCTCCTGGTCCAGTTGGAGGCCGCATGCACCGCTGCTGACGACCTCACTGAGGCGGTCGAAGAGGCTTTCCCTCAGCACCCGGACGCTGAGATCATCCTCAGCTTCCCCGGCCTCGGCGTCCAGCTCGGCGCCCGGGTGCTCGCCGAGATCGGAGACGACCGGTCCCGCTCCGCGGACGCCCGCGGCCTGAAGGCATACGCAGGCGCCTCTCCCATCACCAGGGCCTCCGGCAAGAAGTCGAGCATCACCCGCCGGTGGGTCAAAAACGACCGGCTCAACGCAGATGGCTACCTCTGGGCCTTCTCCTCCATCACCGCCTCGCCCGGCGCCAAGACCCACTACCGGCGCCGTCGCGACGACCACGGAGACTGGCACGCCGCAGCCCAACGCAACCTCTTCAACCGCATGCTCGGCCAGCTCTACCACTGCCTCCAGCACCACACGCTGTTCGACGAACACACGGCCTTTCCGACCGTGCTCGCCGCGGCTGCTTGACACGTTGAGCGCCTGAGGTGTCTCTTCTGCAAAACGATGGTGTCCTCCGTGCGTGACCTGGCGGCCTTTCAACCACCGGCCCCTCGCCGGAGGGGATGCTCGTGGTGACCGGGGTGTTCCGGTCACCGGGGGTGTGACTGAATGTATTTGTTCAGTCATACTCATCAGGAGAGGAGAGGATCTCATCATGGCTATCGTCGGCACCTGCACCTACGACTCACGAGGACAGCTCGTGCGTCCCGACGCGCTCGACATCAGCCGTGCGAAGATCCGTCTGGACCTCGACACTGGTGAGAAGCCCACCTTCGATCGCGGTCACACGCACGTCTTCGTCGTCTCCGACATGGGCGTCACGGCCGAACAGGCCCGTGAGCGCGTGAACGCGAGGCTGTGCCGGTTCTTCGATCGCGCTGAGGCCGTTCGCGGCTTCCGCAAGATCACGATGGAGAAGAGCCAGAGCAAGAACCGGCTCAACCTCAACACCACGATTTCCTACGAGATCCTCTACGTCGTCGAAGCAGACGAGCGATCCCGTAGCCGCAGTCCCGAGTCCCCCGATGCGGGATACCAGCGAGTCTGGAGCACGGTCACGCCTGGGTGATGTGCGCGCCATCCATGCCTCGCACTCATCAGTACATGCAGAGAGGCCGGAGAGCTCCCTTCCCACGGGGATGCTCTCCGGCCTCTCTGTTCTCACGTTCCAGTGCAACATCGATCACCTGGCGTGAACGATAGCATCTGTCGTGGATCAATCGCAATGGGCAGCGAATGCCAGTCAAAATCCCTCACACATCGAGTTAAGCCTCATGGACGAACGACTCGGACAGAGTTCTGACTCGCGCCCTTCGGGTGCGTCAGCGGCCTTCTGCGAGCCTCAGGACGGCGAGGATGTTCCATGCGGCTTCCCATCCCGCTGAGGCGCGGCCGCGCCTCCTGAGGCCGCACGGCGACTCGGCGCAGAAGTCCGCCTCGGCTTGGTCGCCAGGGGGCGCGTCGAGCTGCCAGATGTACCACGAGACGTGGTACAGCCCTGAGAACCGCGTCTGACCCAGGCAAACACCTGTACCACGGGGCTCTTTCCCGCATCGGGTGTACCACATGAGAGCGCCGACGTGGTACGACGTTTTAGCTGGTCAGCCGGTTTTTCCCACCCGTGTACCACGAGTACCGCGTCTTCTTGACCGTTTACATAGGGGACGCGTTCGGGAGCGATCCGGGCAGCTCCAGCCCCAGCTCGCCAGTCTGCTCTTCTATCCCCCTGCGCGTGTATCTAGGCTCTATTTTCTGGTACAAGTGGTACAGGGGGTATATAAACTGTTCCTGACCTGGGCAAACACCTGTACCACGTAGAAAATGCTACGTGGTACACCTTCCTCTTGAACTCGTGAAATTCCGGATCCGACCTGCTGAAAAAGGTGTACCACGTCAAGTGGTACAGGCTTCGATACCCCTAGAGGGTATGTGACTCTCGGTGGCCCTACCATAGGGCGTCCAGCCGATGCTCTGGTGACGGCGGGCTCGGCCGGTCAGAAGAACTCCTCCGAACCCCGACCGCGGGCCGGGCGGCTCACGCCGCCCGCGGGTGTGTGGTCGAGCACGAGAAGCCAGTGACTCCGTGGGGTGTGTGTCCGGCCGAGTCACTGGCTCTCGCATCCCGCCCAGGCTCGCGACGTGTGTGGCATGGCCGTGGTGGTCGCATGCCCTCCCCGGCCCCCTGTCGGCGACCCTTTTGTGATCATCCGTGACCTCAGTCGTCTCTCTTATTGATTGATGAGTTAATCGTTGCAAAAGACTACTCTGATGACATAGAGTCAAGATTGCGTTCCATTCGATTACGAGTCAAATCGGCTTCCCACTCATCGCCGGCAGGAACTCGATCACGATCGAGAAAGCAGCAACATGACGCCTCTTGATGCTCCCGCATCCGTACCTGTCGCCGGTTCCAGCGCCGGACCACGCACCAACCCCGTCGCCGACGTCCTGGCCAGCGTCATGGGGTACTTCTCGAACCGTGACGACATGGCTCCGCAGAACGAGATCGTCACCTACATCACTGCCGCCTACCTCGACCAGATCGACCCGACCGGCCCTCCGACCCCTCGCGTGCTGGAGAAGGAGCTGCTGGCGATCATGGGCAGCGTCATCAAGGCCGAGAACTCCAAAGCGGCCATGGCCGCCGAGAGATACCCCCTGCCGAGATATCTGACGTACTGGCAGGTCGCGCAGATCCTCCTGCGTCTGCACCATGTCATCCGCATCGCACCCAACGCCGGGGGCACCGACCGCGAATACGACCTGCTGACGATGTACCAGCCCACGGGGCGCGCGCGTGGGACGTACACCCCCAGCGAGGACGACATCCGCACCACGGCGCGCATGTACAACACCCAGATGACCCTCAAGGGGTTCGACGAGGTTCTGGCCGTCCTGCGCGAAGACAGCCTGCGCCTGCACCAGAGCACGCACCGTGACTTCATCGCCGCGCGCAACGGCATCGTCTTCTACGGCACCGAGCCGGTGGACGTCACGATCGGCGGCAAGGACTTCCACTTCGAGCCCAAGCACGTCCACCCCTTCGACCCCGCCATCGTGCTGCTGACAAAGAACGACGTCGACTACGTGGACGACGCCCCACAGCAGGTGATCACGCATCCCGAGGACGGAGATTGGGAAGTCGTCGCCTGGATCGAGGACCTCTTCGACCAGCCCGGTGACGAGGGCCTTGCCGACCTGATCTGGGAGATCATCGGCGCAATCATCCGGCCGTATGTGGGCTGGCGCAAGACCGCCTGGTTCTACTCGGAGCAAGGCAACAACGGCAAGGGCACGCTCTGCGCGCTCATGCGTAACCTCATCGGAGGCGGCGCACATACCTCGATCCCGCTCTCGGACTTCGGCAAGGAGTTCGCGCTCGAACCGCTGGTGCGTGCCAACGCGATCATCGTCGACGAAAACGACGTCGGCACCTTCATCGACAAGGCAGCCAACCTTAAGTCGATCGTGACCAACGACGTCTTCATGATCAACCGCAAGCACCGGATGCCGGTCGCCTACCAGTTCTTCGGCTTCATGGTCCAGTGCCTGAACGAGTTCCCGCGCGTGAAGGACAAGTCCGACTCGTTCTACCGCCGGCAGCTTTTCGTGCCCTTCACCAAGAGCTTCACCGGAGCCGAGAAGATGTACATCAGGGACGACTACCTCCAGCGCCGTGAGGTTCTGGAGTACGTCTTCTGGTACGCGATCAACCGCGCCGGCGCGTCGTCTCCGGGTGACTACTACCAGCTCTCAGAGCCGGTGGCCACCAAGGAAGTCCTGGCCGAGTACAAGGAGGTCAACGACCCCGTGCGCGCCTTCTGGGAAGAGTTCCGCGGGCGGCTGGTCTGGGACCTGGCACCGTTCACGTTCCTCTACGACCTGTACAAGGCCTGGTTCGCCGACGTCTCGCCATCGGGCTCCCCGGTGAGCAACAAGCAGTTCATCACCGACCTCGTGGCGATCGTCCGGCCGGATGCCCTGTGGCACTGCCCGGACAAGAACCGCAAGATCCGGCCCGGCCAGATGATGCACACCCCCGAGGTGCTCATCGCTGAGTACGAACTGAAGAAGTGGATGCACCCGAGCTACACCGGCAGCGACCCGAAGAAGAAATCCCAGCCGACGCTGCAGGCCAACTACCGCGGACTGCTCCGGCAGACGGGTGCATCCGCCCCGAGCGACGACACCACTGACGAACAGGACTGATGCACCCGCCGAATACACCGCCCGCCGCAGTCCACAGAAAGCGTGAGAGCAGTGCACAAAATCGAAATCGAGCTTGGCGGGCGCACCCTGGATACCTTCGAGCGCCTAAGTCGGGCCGGATACGGCAGCGTCGAAGAACTGGCGCAGCGAGCCGTCGAAAGCTTCGCAGTGGAATTCGGTGCAGTCGCACTACAAATGACTTCCGAGGAACGTGATCAGTGATGCGAGCCATCCCCGGAAGCGTCGTCAACGTCACTGACGCACCCCATAACCGCCGTAACTGCACCTCGAATTGGATCAAGGCCGCCTGACCACGGCGATGTCCGACATCGCATGCGAGCAGCGGATCACCAACCTCATCGTCCGCTCGCAGATCACGACGGACCCCGTGGAGAGGGGTCGGCTCATGAGTGAGGCGTCGGGGCGCATGGATGCCCCGCGCCGGCGCTCTCCTCACGACTTGCTCTGAGGCCACGCGCGCTTCCTCCCCAGACACCGGCCGTGATGGTCGGACCGACGAAAGGAGATCCCCATCATGACCACACAACGAACACCCGTCACGGCCTCGAAGGCGCGCTTCGCCTTCTACGACATCGAGTCGTTGTCGGACGTCTTCACCCTGTGCGCCTACACCCCGCGGCCCGACAGAGCCGTCGACGACCTGGAGATCTTCTTCCTCGCCGACGACCAGCAGCTCTCCGACGCCGTGGAACCTGGGGCACTCTATAAAGCCCTGGGGCGCTCCAACCCGGGCCTGCCCGCGGTGAGCGTCCATCTGTGGAACCTGCGCGGCGAGCGGGGCAACCTCCGCCTCGCCGAGCTGATGGGCCTCTCGAACGCTGACCAGGTCAACGACCGCAGCGAGGTCTCGTCCTATCCGGCGAGCCTGCGCCCGGTCTGCGACACGGATCCCGAGTACGACCCGCTGAAGCACCCGTTCCTGGCCGGGTACAACTCACTGAACTACGACACGACCATGCTCGCGCTGTACCTGATGGAGACCTTCCCGGCTCCGCACTCCGGTCGTCTTGTCCAGCCGACCACGGCGCGCGAGATGCGCGAGCACAACGACAAGCTGTTCAACGAGCACATCAAGTACATGCCCGGCTACCTCGGCTGGGACGGCCCGGCCGCCAAGATCCGCCGCGCCATGATGCACTCGGGCCGGCACCTGGACGTCGCCCGTCTCAACGAGCTGCAGACCAAGGTGAGCCTTAAGCGCCTGCTCGGGATGCTCGGCCGCCAGATCAAGGAGTCCGAAAAGCTCAGCCACGACACCTCGATCGCCGCGATCGAGGATCTCTACGAGCTGCTGGCCTACAACGTCTCCGACTGCCTGGGACTGGCCCAGCTCTTCCAGCACCCGGCCTACGCCAGCAACTTCGACCTCAAGGCCGGCCTGCTGACGCAGTACTCCGAGACCGTCTACGCCAAGAACGGCTCGGTCCGCCGGGACCGCCTGACCATCGACTCGTCCTCGGCGAAGTTCGTCGGCCGCATCCTCGCGCCGTACACCTCGCTGAACGACATCGAGGCCGTGTCGTTCCTCTATCCGGCCAAGGAGATGGCCGAGAAGCAGGGCATCCCCCAGGTCAACGTGCTCGACGAGTGCGTGCGCTTCTTCGAGGACAACGTGGCCCCCGACCCCACCAAGGACCCAGCCGCGACGACGGCACAGGCGAAGGCGCACCGCCAGTTCATGCAGGTCGTCAACTACTACCGCTCGATCGAGGGGCAGAACTTCAACGACTCCGAGGAGTACCGCGACCTGTTCGACCTCCCGGCCAGGTCCTTGCGCGAGCTGCAGAAGACGCCGAACAACGTGCCCTACTTCCACCATGACGCCTCCCCGTCGTCGTGCTTCGTCACGTTCAGCACAGGCGGCATCCACGGCGCGGAAGCGGACATGAAAGTCTTCGACGCCGACTCCTTCGAGCACCGAGAACAGGCAGCCATGATCGGCCTCGCCAAGCTCTTCTACCCGGACGCGAAGGACTTCGTCGCCGAGGCCAAGCGCCAGCACAACCTACTCGCGCTGCCCGACGGCACGGCCGTCGACAAGCGGCTCGTGCTGCTGGGCTCGGACCCGAAAAAGGTGAAGTACCGCAAGGCAAAGAAGGACGACCCGGACCAGGCCGAGCAGCTCGCCCGCGCGCAGGCCCAAGTGCCCGATCCGGCCCAGCTGCTGGACGCTCAGCGCCCGGACACCGAGGCGATGCACGTGCGCCTGGCTGACGGGACCGTGCTCGACGGCAAGGTAGTCCTGGCCGTCACCTCGGCGATCAAGGCCGTCTATCGCGATGAGCCGGCGAAGAAGGCACCCGTGCTGTTCACTGCGAAGGCCGACAAGTCCACCAAGCTGCACCCGAAGTTCGCACGGACCTCGGCAGGCCTCGTCGTCCACGAGGACTTCACGAGCTACTACCCGAACCTGCTGCGCAACATGAGGGCGTTCTACAATCCCGAGCTGGGCGAGGACCGCTACACGACGATCTTCTTCGAGAAGGAGCGCCTAGGCTTCGAGATGAAGAAGCCGGGGATCTCCGCCGAGGAGAAGGCCCGGCTCACGACCTTGCGCAACGGCACGAAGCTGATCCTCAACTCGGCCTCTGGAGCTGCTGACGCCGCGCACCGGACCCCGATCAGGATGAACAACCGCACCATCTCGATGCGGATCATCGGCCAGCTGTTCAGCTGGCGGATCGGGCAGGCCCAGACGCTGGCCGGCGCGCGGATCATCTCGACGAACACCGACGGCCTCTACTCGGTCGTCGGCGGCGAGAACGGCTTCGATGAGACCACCAATAACCGGGTGCTCGCCGAGCAGCAGGCCGCCATCGGCATCGACATCAAACCGGAGCTGATGTTCCTCATCAGCAAGGACTCGAACAACCGGCTCGAGCTGGAGTCGCCCGGTGAGGACCGGAGCGTCGCCGACAGCCCGATCATCACCGCCTCCGGCGGGACGCTGGCCTGCCACGCGGGCCCTACCCCGACGAAGTCGCTGGCCCACCCGGCCGTGATCGACTTCGCCCTGGCCCGCTACCTGCAGACCGTCGCCAACAGAGGAGAGGAGGCTCTCGCCGAGCCGTTCGATCCCGTGCTTGGCCGGAAGATGACCGAGGAGGCGATCGACCCGGCCGATCCCGTGCGGACGCTGCTGCTGTTCCAGAACGTCCTCGCCGCCTCGCGTGGATCAATCACCTACCCGTTCGCCGCCGACCCGGTCAGCGCCGGGCCCGACCGCGACGACAACGAGGACTCCGATGCACATCTGGTGAACCCGCGGGCGCTGCAGATGGTCAACCGGGTCTTCATCGTCCACGACGACACCGACGGTGCCGTGAGTCTGCACAGCGCCGGCGCATGGAAGGTGAACCCGGCCAGCCAGAGCAAGCGGCGCGAGTCCGGCAGCGCCGGGGTGCGACGTGATCCGATCGCGGCTGAGATCCTGCGCCATCACGGGTGGGCGAAGAACCGCAGCGAGGCCAGCACCTCCGACGGCCTCACGCTGCTGCCCGATGACCAGGACGTCGTGATCCGCCGGATCAACGGCATCGACCCGCACTGGTCGGTGATCGTCCTCAACGAGGACCTCCGCGCGCTACCGGCCGCCCGAACCGAGCAGCTCATCGGGGCGCTCGACCTCGACATCTACACCCGGATGCTCGACGAGACGTTCACCAAGAACTGGAAGAACACCGCTTGATCAGCTCCCCGTTCCACCATCGGACCGCAGGTGCCGGGCCGTGCCGACACGACGCTGCTCGGTGCCCGATTCGAATTTAAGATGAAGGCGAGTCTGGCTCGCCATGGCAAGAGAATCGAGAGACGTCATGTTCCAGACCACACTTCCCGTCCGCACCGTTGAGGGGGGCGACAAGCTGTGACTGCCGCGACTGCACCAGTCCAGCCCGGTCAGCGCTGGCGGCGCAAAAGCGACGGGGTCCTGACCAAGGTCATTCACGTAGATCCACCCTTCCAATTCCGGCGCAGGGTCCATCATCAAGCGCAGCGTCGAACGATCACCGAATACGGCTCGTTCCTGAAGAAGTACGAGATCGTGGCCGATGCCGCGTCGACCGACACGTGCGCCCAGGAACACGACGCCCAGGCCAAGCAGACTGAGAGCCGATGACGTCCCCGCGTGAGCGTGTCATCGAGGACTACCTCCTTGCCCAGTGCCGGGCACACGGCTTCCTGTGTCTGAAGTTCGTCTCACCGGCCCGCGGGGGAGTGCCCGACCGGATCGTCGTTGCCCTGGGCCGCATTGTGTTCGTCGAGGTCAAGCGCCCTGGCGGCCGGCTGCGGAAGCTGCAGCAGCTCATGCACACCAAGCTGCATTGCCACGGAGCTGAAGTTCACGTCGTTGACGACAAACCGGGCGTCGACGCGTTCGTCGCGCACCTGCTCAAAGACCTCCCTGACCGATAGAGAGCAGCGCCATGACCCACGACGAAATGGACCCGCACAAGACTGACCAACGCGACCGCAGGACCGTCGAGAACGAAGGCGCCGCAGGCGGCGACACCGGCGAGGACCAGGCAGCAATACAACGGCCCGCCGCCCGGTAAGCGGTGGGCCGTTGCACCCGAAACCTCAGGCGTCCAAGCTTTGACGGATCCCTCCACTGAAACACCCCCACGTCGGCGGGGAAAGCGAGCGGACAAGCAGCCGCATTCACAACGTGCGGGGAATCTGCCAGGTGCCCCACCGTACCCGAGCACTACCCCTACGACGACCTCCAACTGTGGATCGGCAACGCCGCCGACACCCAGACACTGTGCTGCCTCGCTGCGGCATGGATGTCACCTGACAGCACTGCCCGGCCCTCCGGGGTTGGGTACACCCCGCCGAACCGCGCAGGTACCAGAGGGACGGGCAACCCACGCCCAGGCATCAGTGCGACAGCGCGTGTGTGAAGCCCCCGGACCCGACACCCGCGCGTCACGCAGTTCGAAGCGAGGATCGCCGACCTGGAGACCGAGGTCGCGCAGAAAAGGCAGAGAGCCGACGAGGCCCATGCCCGACTCGGCCTCATTTCAAGAGGCATTCCATGCCTGACCGCTCATCCGAAGAGAAGGGATGACCAGCGACATGACCGCGGCTACTGCTCTGTCCCCGTTCTCGCTGATGCCGCATCAGCAGCAGATCCACGACTTCCTCGTTGACCACCCCTTCGCCGGCGCGTGGCTCGGCGTCGGGGCCGGCAAGACGCTCACGACCCTCAGCGTCCTGCAGACGATTCGTCCGATGGGTCACATCCTCGTCATAGCACCCGTGTCGATCGCCCGCTCCACCTGGATCGACGAGATTGAGAAGTGGGGCTTCCCCATCCGAACGAAGTCGCTCATCGTCGACGAGAACGACAGGAAGCTCTCCAAGGGCAAGCGCCTCCAACGTTTCCAGGAAGTCTTCACCGATCCGCCGACGATGTACTTCATCAACCAGGAACTGCTGACACAGCCGCCCCAAAGGGAGAAGCTGATCACGCCAGCAGCGGCTGGCCCAGCCGGTTCACCTGAGGCGGCTGAGCTCTTGGACTTGGTGCGAGCGCGGGGGGCACTGGGGCGAGACGAATTGATCGATTCGTACCGTGCTCTGGTCGTCGGCAACGCCAACAACCGGGTCCCCGCCAAGGCCAAGATCCGCGCCTGCATTCAGGAGTTGCTCAAGTCGCCCCTGGTGACGTGGGAAGCCTATGACTGCCGAACCTGTTCCGGCGCAGGCTGCACTCAGTGCCGCTTCGGTCTGGTCGACCAGATGCCGGTCCAGAACATCAACGGTCAGAACACCATCATCTGGCCCTTCCCGACGGTCATCATCGATGAGTCCCAGGGTTTCAAGTCGCACGACTCACAGCGCTTCCTGGCCCTGTCGACGGTGCGGCCGGCTATGAGCAGGCTCATCGAGCTGACAGGTACGCCTGCGCCGAACGCATTGACCCAGGACACCCCGATCCTCACTCCCACCGGATGGAGGCCAATGGGTGACATGCGGCTCGGAGACCGCGTCATCGGATCCGACGGCAAAGCCACCGAAGTGGTGGGCGTCTGGCCGCAAGGTGATAAGCCCATCTTCCGCGTCACCTTCAGCGACGACACCATCGTCGACTGCACCGAGGAGCACCTCTGGGAAGTGAACAGCCGCAGTCGTCGGGGCAAGGGTCTTGGCCCGTTGGTCATCGCCACTGGCGATCTTAAGAAGGGAAGGAGCCGCAGCCGGGCAAACAATGTCGAGGTCGGACTGACCGACAAAGGCGGCGCTCCCCGATGGACAACACCTACAGTCGCGCCGGTGGAGATGCCTTCGCGAGACGTCCCTCTGGATCCGTACCTGCTGGGCGTCCTCCTCGGTGACGGGCACATCGGTCACACCATCGACTTCACCACCCTGGACGATGAGATCAGGCAGTACGTCGAAGTAGCACTTCCCCAGGGTATGCAGATGACCCACAGGGGCTATCGATCTGACTCGAAGGCCAGCGCCTACTACATCACGTCCGGCAAACGTGGCGGGAGCCTACCCGGACTGATCCGCGGTGCTGTACCCAACCCGGTGAAGACAGCCCTGCGTGACCTCAACCTATGTGGTCTGAGGTCCTGGGAGAAGTTCATCCCCGAGCCGTACCTGTGGAACGACGAGACCACCCGAATCGAACTGCTGCGAGGCCTCTGTGACACGGACGGTAGCAGCAAGACGAATGGTGGGTCGACCTCGCAGTTCAGTACCTCTTCGCCCCGATTGGCCGAAGAGGTGACATTCCTCATCCGTTCACTGGGTGGGTATGTGACGCAGCATGTCGAGCAGCGAGAAGGGCCGCAGGTGATGCCTCAGGGGCACACGTCTCTGATGCGCCCGCACTACGTCCTTTCGTTCGGCATGCCCGCAAACCCCTTCCGCCTGCCGAGGAAGGCAGACAACTGGCAGCCGCGCTGGCGCATCAAGGAACGGGCCATCCGCTCCATCGAGCCGATCGGCATCGCGCCGGCGCAGTGCATTACGGTCGCCGCCGATGACGGGTTGTTCGTCACGAAGGACTTCGTCGTGACGCACAACTCGCTGCACGACCTCTGGAGCCAGATCTACCTGCTCGACGAGGGCCAGACTCTGGGGCAGAACATCACCGCGTACCGCAACCGCTGGTTCACGCCGAAGATGGTGCCCGGCACCACGACGCCGGCGAAGTGGATCCCCACGGCAAACGCCGAGGCCGAGATCCATCAGGCCATCTCGCACCTGGTGATGAGCGCGCAGAACACGAGCCTGCAGCTCCCGGCGCTCAGCATCCAGGACGTCAATGTCACGCTCCCGCCGGACCTGCTCCAGGCATACAAGGACTTCAAGCGCGACCTGGTCCTGGACATCGTGCAGACCTACACCGATGACGACGGGAAGCTGACGCAGAGCGTCGAATCGATCGTTGCCGCGAACCAGGCGGTGCTGACGAGCAAGCTGATGCAGTTCGCCTCGGGCACGCTCTACACCTCGGATCCTGACGACCCGACCACCAAGGGCCGGTACGAGGTCATCCACGACAAGAAGATCGAGATGACCGAGTACCTGGTGCGGAACAACGGCGGCGAGCCCGTGCTCATCGCCTATCACTTCAAGTCCGACAAGGAGCAGTTGCTCACGCGGCTCCGCAAGGCCGGCGTCGGCGCGCAGGCCTTCGACGGCTCGCGCGACATGGTCCGCCGATGGAATGCCAAGCAGATCCCGGTGATGCTGCTCCACCCAGCCGCCGCGGGGCATGGCCTGAACCTGCAGCACGGTGGCTCGACGATGATCTGGTACACGCTGCCGTTCTCGCTCGAGCACTACCTGCAGACCAACGGCCGGCTCTTCCGCACGGGCCAGACGAAGCCGGTGACTATCCATCGGCTCATCGCCAAGGGCACACAGGACGAGCGGATGCCCTCGGTGCTCACCGTCAAGCAGCAGGTCCAGGACGACCTCATCAAGGCCGTCTCCGGGGACTTCAACGCCGAGCAGGCGCTTCTCGCCGCCCTGGAGGAAGAGATCCGCGAGGACCTCAACGACCTCTGGGCTTGCGAGCGAGTCTGACCCACACCCATCGACGGCCCGGCTGTGATCATGCAGCCGGGCAGCCCAAACAGCCGAGGAGCCCGTCAGAGGTGTCTGGCAGGCTCCTCTGTTATTGAGAGGAGAGGTATGCGCGACCGGAAGCCGGGCCTCCGGCTGACCGAGGACGAGATGTTAACAGTCCGGGTCATGGTGGAGCACTCCTGGCGCTTCACCCCCGACCCCCGATTCATCCGCAAGGTGCTGGACGACGACTCGCCGATGAGGACGACCATCCGGGGCGCCCGCCACTACGGCTGGCTCAGCAGCGGCGTGCCGGAGATCGTTCTGGGGGACTTCTCGAACACGCTGATCGGCGAGGGCATCCCGAAGACGCTGCCCACATACGAGGCGTGGAAGGAGTGGAAAGCGCGGGTCGCCGAGGCCCACGCAGACTGGGTGCGCCAGAAGGACGAGGTTGGCGAGTGAGTAGCCGACGCAAGAAGCCGCTTCGGCTGGTCTCGGCGGTCTCGATCAACGGTGTGCCGGCCACGGCCGCGGTTCCGACTGGAGCACCACAGAAGGACGGCACGCTGGAGGCGGCGCTGGCCCTCATCGGCACAGATGAGGATTCTCGGGAGGAGATCGACGCCTTCCTCGAACGCCACCACTTCGCCCCGAGCGGAGAGACGGCACGGGCGGCGGAGTCGCAGGCCCGTTGGACGATCGAGCGGGATGGAAGGGTGACCGTCACATTTCTTGCCGACGGTGGTGTTGCCCATATCGCTCTGCCGCTCGCGGAAGGTGTCCGTCAGTGGGCGGCCCTGACTCTTGCGACGGGCGGGACGCTGGCGGTGTGGTTCCTTCCGGAGATGACCTCAGTTCTGCCGGAGGACATCAGTCGGCGGATCACTCCGGGCGGTGGCGAGTGGTGGCGGTTGAGCGTCGGATTCGTGCCAGCCTGAGCGCGCCACGACAGTCACACCAATGTGGCAGGCTTCGATTCAAAAAGAGGAAAAGAGCATGGAAGGCTGAAGCCTGGATCCCGGTCGTGACGCTGTCGTACGACGACCCGGATGGTGAGCCGGTGGAGGTCAAGAAGCCCCTCACCGAGGCTGGCCTGGCTGATGTTCTCATCGCCATGAAAGATGGGCAGGCGGACGAGTGAGCGGGACGAAGCGCGTGGCGGTCTACAGCCGGGTCGCCAGGGAGAATCCCGCAGCGTTGGAAGCTCAGGAGAAGGACTGCGCGGAGTGGGCACAGCGGCACGGCATGGAGGTCACAGAGACTTACAAGTCGGTCGGGCGGGACGATTTGTTCCTTGACCTGATGAACGAGTCGCCGCTGGCAAGGTCGAGGCGGTAGTGGCCACGAAGAGTGATCGGCACAGCCGGTAGGCGGCCAAGTTGAAGGCACTGACGGAGATTGCCAGGAAGCATGGTGTTCAGGTGTTCACGGTCGAGCTGGATGACCTCGACCTGACCTCCGCGACCGGCGACTTCAGGTTGACGACGCTGGGTCTCTTCGATGACTACGAGAAGGAGCGGACCCGCCCGGAGGAAACGGTCCGCAAGTCGCAAGAGTAACCCCCTCGGCTTCGCTCCTTACGGGCGCCGACTGTGCAGTGGGGCGAACTCCTGGCCGCCTACGGGGAACGACATGGCCGTTGACAGGGCACTGGCCTCGGGGGTCTGGGTCGGCATAGCCGACCCGGGTGCGGGATCGATGCCGGAACAGGCCCGGTGTTCGTGCACCCGGTCTGTTCCCCGTTGATTCGCCGGCGTCGCGTCGTGGGCATCCCCGGGTTCAGGTGGTGTCCCTGAGAAGACGTTTTGCCGCCACCGGCCGGACGCGACAACGACGCTGATCGCCGAAGCCCCGAGCAAGACACCGGTGAGACCCGTCAATGCACCAGCCGGGACACGCATCGGCCTCCAACCAGACCCCTGACGGCCTCTCACGAGCGCGCCCTGACGACGGGTCTGGCCATGGATACGAAGGAACAGAGCGCCTCCATCCTGTTCGTCAAGGGCAGCGCCTCCCTACGTCATGACGGGGAGGCCAATCGGGGTGGGACGGTCCTGTCCCGGTTCCCCGAGCAGGACCCGATCATCAAGGACCAGAAGCGATGAAGAACAAGACCACAGAGATCGTCGGCGCCATGAACCAGCTGTTCACCGAACTCGACGAGATGGTGGGCCTGATTTCACGCGTGCTCGCGAAATTCCCTGCCGAGACCATGCCCCCGCGGCTCAAGCCGTTCCTTGGCTCACCAAGCGTCGAGTTCGCGCGGTCGTCCATGAAAGGCGACGGCCAGATCGTGCTCCAGCTCGAGAAGCACAGCATGATGCCCAAGATCCAGGCCCGGATTCCCGGTGAGTGGCTGATGATGCACCAATCAGAACTGGCAGCCGCCGTGCGCGAGATCTACTGGGATGAAAGAGAGCACACCCTCCGCCGCGAGCTCACCCGACTTGGAAAGTCGATCGGGGACCACAACAGACAGGCTGAGTATCACCGTGTCAGGGCGAACGAGGCACGTCAAGAGTACGACCGCCTCGCTGCCAGCATCCGCCGGCGCTCGGTCCGCAAGAGTCGCGCTGTCGAGGAAGACTCCGATGGCTGACTCGACGGAGCCCCGCAAGATGTCCCAGCGGGAGCTGGAGGGGTACCTCGAGGCCATGGTCCATGCAGAGTATGAGGACTCTCCAGGGTTCCGGCGTCCCCTCGGGGACTGAGGAAGATTCAGTAACCGACGGCCACTTGAAGAAGGAACTCCACTGTCATCGACGACGTGCTCGCGCTGGACCGGGTCGGTTCGCATGACATTCAGCTCACGCTACGCCCTTTCAAGGAGGGACTGATACATGGCCCGCATGCAGAAGATCAAGCAGTACCAGGTCAACGAGTGGAAGTTCTCACTGGAGCAGCTCCTCGAAGAGGGTGACTTCAGACAGGACGGTCGGCGGCTGAGCCCTGCGGGCATCGCGGAGCGCAAGGAACTGATCGCGATGCTGCGCGGACTGAACACCCTTCGTGTCGGCCAACTCGTCGATCTGGACATGGTTCAGCCCGTTTATGAAGATCCCAAGGAGGGCTGACTCCAACCCGGTGCTCAGATGAGGCAGGTGCACCGTCGGCTCGCCATCCGCCACCTCGAGAAGAAGCATGTGGTCACCATTCAGACGAGCTGCGTCTGCTCGCAGAGTAACTGGCTCGACATATTCGCCACAGTCCTCGACGGCCACGGGACGTCCGAGTTCCGCACCGGTCAGGTGCGCATGTGGGCCTTCGGCGACGTCTTGACCGTCAGTAATGGTGGTGTCTGCCTTACGGAACAGAATGCTGGCGATGGCATAGAGCTCTACGTCTACTGAGACTGACCCTGGAGAGTCTAAATGCACTGGGCCTACATTCAGTGGATCCCGGAAGTGGAAGGCGCCCACGAGCTCACGGTATCCGCAGATCACGCACACAAGCGGTGCGCGAAAAATCCGAGAACACAGACGTTGTCGTTGACTGTGACGTGAAGCTTCCTGAGGAGCTGCGGCACGCCGTTTGGGGAGAAAGTAAGGGTTCCGTTATGGTTGCGGCTCGCCGTATTGCTCTGGATGTCGTTCCTTGCGGAGGTGCTGCTCCACCCACTACATAGGTGAGGCCATCTAGTCCCCTACTCGACTGGAAAGGAGAATCGAGAATGCCGATTATTGCTGTAGAGATCCAGGTCCTCGAGCGCATGCAGCAGAACCTTCGCGACCACCTGAAGCGTGCAGGTATCCCGGAATATTCCTGGAAGGAGCAGCGCGCTGGTTTCGAGGTTTGGCATGCGGAGCATCGCGAAGGCGAGACGTGGATCATCTGGCACACGTTAGACGATGTTGGTTATCAGGACGCAGAGCGTAAGGGACTGGAGTTCTGTGCTGTCGTCCTTCAGGAACATTACTGGGTGAAACTCGATATGCCCGGCATGTACACCAACGTGAACCGGCCGACGCTGCGTGTTCTGTACCGCTTGTCGTGGCTCAAGTAGAGCAGTCCTAGACGGATCTCGGCCCGGTTCGACTCCGAGCTAGGGCGCTACTGAACTACTCAGGGTCACGCAGTAGGGGGGAACCACATCCGCCGACCGTGGACGCGGTAACCAGAAATGAGCCGCCGAACACTGCTCGCAAGACGGCTGCGACGCCACCGTTCCCGGGCGCGTATACGGCTACATCAAATCCTGCAGGATTTTCCAGAACTCAGATCTCGTTGCACAGTCGCATCTCGCGAACCCATACGGCGCCGGCTGCGTCGAGTCCGAGAAACAAGGGGGGTGAGGGCGGGAGTGTCCTTACACTCCTCGCTCTCACCCCCCTTGTTCATGCCCGGTTCGAGTATCGCGGCGCTTCGAAATGCGCGGCAATGCGCCCCTTGTGCCGTGCCTCGCACATCATCGGCCCCCTCAACTTCCCCATCATCATCACCGACGGAGTCGACGTGAACGACCGAAGCGCACCAGTGCATGGCCGCAAGACTGCTTCGCGAATGATCCCGCGCCCGCATCAGGAAGAGGCGCTGCGGGCCATTCGTGAGATCTCCGAAGGCCGGGCACTGGTCGTTATGGCCTGTGGGACAGGGAAGTCCCTTGTAGCGCGTGAAACGGCCAACGCGCGCGCAGCGAGCACGGTCCTGGTGACCGTGCCGACCCTCGCTCTTGCCGAGCAGATCTACCGGGGCTGGGCCTCGCGCTTTCCCTGCGGCCTGGATGCCCTGATCATCTGCTCGGATTCCGCTGTAGGGGGCGCCGCTGCCCCAGTCACAGTCGAGCCTGGTCGGATCGCCGACTTCCTTGCCCCGCGCCAGTCCACGCGGATGCGCCTTCTGATCTCCACTTACCATTCAGTGGGGCGAATAGCTGAGGCGTATGCACTGCGCGCGTTGCCGCCGCTCGACCTCGTCGTGCTGGACGAGGCCCACCACACTGCCGGGCGCACAGGAAAGGCTTATTCCACCGTTCTCGACAATGCGAAGATCCCTGCGGTTTTCCGCCTTTCGCTGACTGCGACCAGCCGTATCCACGAGGGCTCCGACGGTACGACAGACATCGTGTCGATGGATGACGAAGAGCTGTACGGGAAGCGCGTTTACGAGCTTTCCTTCGGCAGTGCCATCCAGCGGAAACTGCTTGCCGACTACGAAGTTGCCATCGTGCTGGTTTCGGATCAGGACGTCCACGCGACCTTGCTCGCGCAGGACGGCCGCTCCCCTGCAAGCTCCAGGTCCAGCGACGCGGCGACCGTGGCCGTCCAGATCGCGCTGTCGCAGGCCATGCGCGAGCACGACCTCCGGCAGGTCATCGCCTTCCACAGCCGCGTAGCCCGCTCGAAGGCCTTCTCGGCGACCCTGGGGACGATCGGCGCGGCGTCGGCCAACGTGCGGATCACTTCCCTGCACATGGACGGCAGGACCCCGGCGGCCACCCGGAACTCCCAGCTGGAGATGCTCGCCAGCCCCGCGCACGGCCACCGGGTCGTCCTGAACAACGTCCGCACCCTGACCGAGGGTTTGGACGTCGACAGCGTCGACGGGATCTGCCTGGTAGACCCGAAGTCGTCGCAGACCGACATCGTGCAGGCAGTCGGGCGAGCGCTGCGCCTCCACCCCGATCACGATCGCCCCGCGCTGATTCTCCTCCCCGTCTACGTCGCACCCGGCGAGAGTCCGCAGGCCGTCCTGGAAGCCGGCTCCTTCCGGCACGTGTGGCGGGTCCTGGCGACCCTCCGCGACCAGGACGAGCGCATGGACGCCGCGTTGACCACCGCGCGGCGGCGCCTCAGCAGTGACGCGGCCGAGAACACGTGCGCCGCCCGCACCGTGTTGCCGGAGAAGGTGAGGATCTACGGCAGCACGAACATCAATGCCAGTTTCGTGGCGGCTCTCGGAGTGCATGTCCTGGAGAACACAACCGAGGACTGGTATCACTTCTACGGGCTGTTGGAGCGGTACGCGGCCACGCACGGCCACTCCGCTGTGCCCACGTCCACCGAGCCCGGAACCTTGGAGAGCTGGGCTGCTCGTCAGCGCGGTCTGTACGCCGTCGGCAAGCTGCTGCCGATGCGCGCGGCGCTGTTGGAGGCGCAGCCCGGATGGACGTGGCGGCTTGCCGAGTTCAAGCGCGAGCTCGGCCGGTCCGAGCTTGAGCGATTCGTTGCTGAGCATGGCCATGCCCGGGTGCCGCGCGGCTACACCGTGCCGGATACCGGATACCGGCTGGACAACTTCGTCACCCTGGCACGCAACCGGTACAAGGCGAGCCAGATGGAGACTGAGGAGATTGCCTACTACGAGGCGCTTCCGAGCTGGATGTGGCATGGCCACGACGCGAAGTTCGAGGCGTTCCTCCAGCATCTCGACGCGTTCATCGCCGAGCACAAGCACGCCCGGGTTCCACAGGCGTACAAGGTGGAGAAGGACGGCATCGTCTTCGCTCTCGGTCAAACCGTCACCAGGAAGCGCACCGACTACCGCAAGGGCACCTTGCCTCCCGCGCAGGCCGAGGCCCTGGAAGAACGCCCTGAGTGGGTCTGGGACGGCATCGCCGCTCAGTGGGAAGCGAGTTTTGACGTTCTCGCGGCCTGGGCGGCCGAGCACGGCGATATCAAGGTGCCCTTTGACCAGTCGATCAACGGCATTGGTATCTACCGGTGGATGCTCCAGCAGAAGAAGCTGATCCGGGAGGGGAAGCAGCCCGAGGGCCGCCGCCATCGTTTGGAGGCTCTACCAGGCTGGTCCATGAGTTGACCGGAGAGGCGCCGGACAGTGCTGGCTGGATGTACCCGATACCCGCCCGGCAAATGATCTCCGCACCGGGATGCGCGATGAGCCAGGCCGCGAAGGCCCGGAAGCGTGCCACGTCGGTTCGGCAAACTAATTCAACGGGAGGGCAAACGTCTCGACGGGTGTCGCCAGCATCGGCTCGGCGGGAAGCTTGATCACATCAGAGTGGGTTACCACAAACCCCTCGCCGACCCAAGGAGGACACGAGGAAAGTGGCTCGTCGAGAAGGGGTGAACTCACTCTGCCAAGATCACAATGGTCCACCGGTGAACTGACGCATTGGCGACCAACTGGCCGGTCGGGGCGTGGTGTTGTGAACATGGTGCGAAATTTGCCGAGTGCCGGATGAGCCATGCCGGGAACCGGGATGTGTGCACCCCCGGCACGACCGTCATGAGGAAGGTGCGCTTCTGCGCTGGCGCACGGTCAACTGGTGCAATGCCAACAGGTGTCAATGGTCAGTTTGTGCACCGGTGAAATGGCTTCGCCCGCACCATATGCCTAGCGTTGTCGATGCAAGCCCGGCCCACCGCCGGACGAGTGAGGCACAAGCCGAACTCGCCCGCAAGAAAGCCGGACAGGCCAGCGGCGAGCTGGCCCGGTGAGCGGCAACGAACGCGCCGCATGCACCAAGAGGCGGGCGCCAGAGGGTGGCTCCAACCACCGTCCCTGCACCCGCTCTCGCCAGCGCTAAAAAACCAGGCCTCTGCCAGGGCCCGTGCATAACGACTCTCAGCAGGGTCACCACCAGCAGATCTGAGGATGAAGAACCACTGGGGCCTTCCACCGGCTTGTTCGAGCACATCGGCGGCGCTCAGAATAGATCGGCGCGCGGCGTGAGAACAGCGCGGCCGCTGGACTTGCATGAGAGAGGGCCCCCCGAGCCAGACGGGGCGAACTGCATGACCTCCAAGCACGCGACGGACCGGCCGGCACCGCGCACCACTCACTGCCGATACTTCTGGGCCCAGCCGGACCGTACGAAGGACCTCGGCGCAGCCGGGCAGAGCGACTAGCGCCCGGCCACGCCCGACGGCGCGTCCGAGCCGGTCGCGGATTTACCAGATCCATGGCCGGCGCTTCCGCCCGGGGAAGATCTGCTTCCCCCGGGCGGAAGCGCGCGGCAGGAGCGAGGTGAGCTTCCAGCAGACTGCTCCTGCCGCGCCGCAGTGGAGAACGATTGCGTCTCACTGTTTCGAGGCATGTGTCGCAGCCAATACGCCCCCTGGCAGCGCAAACCTCCCGGATCTCGCATATGAAGGAGCGCACCGATGGTCCACCCCCACCCAGAAGCGTCCAACTCTGGCGAGTTCAAGGGCTTCGACGAAGCCCGGCGCATTATGTGGGGCCATGAGGCTCGTACCCGCGTGTATGAGCAGTTTGAGCAGACGAGCTTCATAGGTGACACGAATGTCGCAGCGGTCCACGTCGACAACACCACCAGGGCAGACCGTGTGTTCCTCACAGCATTCGACAAGGTCGGCCAGAAGGTCGGCGTCGACACGCTCTACATCGACGAGCCGAATCAACGCCTCGACATCGTCGCCGAGTTCGACCACGATTTCACCGGCATGGACGTCGTGCCGGACTCTCAGCTTGACCGGGCCATCTCTCGCGAGAACGGCTGGGTCGTCAACCTGAGGTCACTGCGCGAGTACAACTCCTTGGCTGATCGCCGAGCCACGCAGCGCGCGGTGTTCCTGGCGCATCTGCAGGACATGTTAAGGAGCGGTGACGTCCGCGGATTCCTGTTTGGCCGGGGAGAGTCCGATGACACTGATGCGGCGTGAGAGACCACGATCTCGTACCTCAGACAACCCCGCCGGCAGCCTGGCCGACGGGATTGTCTGATCTCTGACGCTGTTACAGTGCTGCATTTTCGCAACAGGGGCGGGGCGACGGCGGCCAAGACAGGTCCGTTGACAGAGGGGCTCAGCACATTTGACTCGGGCGTCGAACGCGGGCCGAGTGCTTTGCGGGGAGACAAGCCGTGGACCGGCTCACACCGGTCCCGGGTGACGCCTCGCGGTGAGCCCTACGAGGCCACGCAGTTCATCTTCGGCACCTTCGACTTCCAGGCGCAGCAACCATGAGCGAACCGCTGAGCATGGAGGACCTCACGGTCAAGTTCCACAGTGGCCGCACCGGCGTCTGCCGCGGCGAGACCACGATCTGGGCAGGCTCTCAGTGCGTACTGGCCGCAGGTGAGTACCTGATCGGATGGCCGGTGCGGCGGGGCCGAGGGACCGTGGCGGCACCGATAGCAAGGGGGTTGGATAGTGGCGGATGAATCCAAGACCGGTGGCGCGGCAGACCGGCGGTATCCGCGGGGGCCGGTGGGCTGGCTGCTGCGGCGCGGGCATCGCATTCCTGGGTTTCGTGACCTGCATCGCGCTCCTGGTCACGGCGTTGTGGACGGTGGGGTTGTGGTTTCGCGTACTGGCCGACGAGAACGGGCACGCCTATGAAGGTGTTTTGGGTGTGGCGGTGAGGACGCTGTGGAACGGCGGAGGAGCCCTGGCCCTGGTTGCCGCCAGGCTCGGCACCTGGGCTCTGGCCCTCACCGCACCGTTGTGGATCTCGGCGGCCGTCCTCGAACACCGACGGCGCTGGGACACCTCAGCACTGCACGACTGATTACGACGCCCGTGATCATCGGCCAGTCCGGCGGATCGGTGCGTTGCGATTCCGTCAGCCTCACGGGCAACAGCCCCAGTCAAGAACACCTACTGAGGGAAGTCTCTACCGCGTCGTCCAGCCTTTGGACCCGGCTGGGTTGCAGATCGCGACCCTCGTCCCCACCGGGTGGATCACGCTTCTGGCCCTGCACGAAGAAGCAGATGGCGTCGCCGACCAGGATGAAGCGATGAACCGCTGGCTGGACATCCAGAACCTTCCCTCGACCTCGAGCAGCGACTGGGTGGCAGAGCCCAAGACAGGACCGAAGCATGAACGCCTCCGCCAATTCCAGACTCACACTGGACGACGTCCTCGATCTGAGCACAGCGCTCGATCTCGTCGATGCGAAGATCGAGCTGCTCAGCGAGTACAAGCTCGAATACCCGCAGGACTACGCGCCGGATGGCATCCGGTTCATTAACGACGAGGTCGAGCAGCTGCACCAGCTGCGCACGCGACTGATGGACCTGCAGGCCGCCGGGAAGCAGAGCCCTCCGCCTGAGAAGACGACGATGCCCTCACCGCCTCGTGGCGATCAGGGCATCGAATCAGGCTCGGTATGCGACAGTGCCGCCCTACCGGGTCGTCACACCGGGGGGATGGGCAGCGAAACCCACGCGTAGTTCAGATCCGGATGCTGGATCTTGTTCGTGTCGATCAGATACCGATCGGCGCCCCGGTCGTCCCCGAGATCGCGGTGAGCGTATCGCCTGGCTTGATGGTATATGGCTTCGCCTTCGGCGCGGGCTTCGCCTCGGCCGGTGCGCCCGATCCGTTGGGCTTGTCCTCGTCGCCGCGACCCGGCGTCGGACCCTGAATTGCCCCGTTCTCGTCCCGCTTCCCCGTGCCGCCCTCGCTCGGCTGCTGTGCAGCGCTGCCGCCTCCGGCGTTCTTCTCGCCGGGATTCACCGGTGCCTCGACCGGAGCGTGATTGCTCTGCAGTGCCTGGATGAAGCCACCGTCGGACGTCGCGAGCTGCGTCAGGCCCCATCCGGCGAAGAGCGCTCCGCTCGCCATGACGCTGGCGGCGATGACGAATCCGTTGCCGAAGCCCATCGGGCCGGCGTGACTCCCGGAAGCTGCTCTCGTCTGAGACGACTGCTGACTGGCCTATGAATTGTAGCCGTCATCCCTGTTCTGACTCCTCTTCGAATCGCCCGTACAGCCATTTTTGCCCGCCATCGGCATTCTACTCATAACTGAACAGGAGTTGGTACGATAAGGGATTGAATGGCAATCCGAATCCTGTCTTATGGCTCCCAATGGACTCCTGAGTCAACGACCGCCAGACCGAACGAAGGAACCGCATCACCATGGCCAACTACTCCATCTCCGCCAGCCAGATCACCGAGGGCAAGAACGTCTTCATCCGCGGGAAGCTCGGCTTCGCCGTACTTGCCCGCCTCATCGAGGGCGCGGAGCTCGTTGCCAGTGATCAGCGCAAGACGACGAACGGCATGAACCCCGTCGGCAAGCCGCACACCACCGCGACGATCACTGACGCCGAGGTCCAGTTCGCCGATCCGGACAACCCCACCCCTGAAGAGCAGTTCGTCTCCGAGCGCCGCTACAACTCCCCGAAGCGGCCCGAAACCGGACCCAACTACTCCATCGACTCCAAGGGCAGCACCCTGCCGGTCATTGCGATCCCCTCTCCGAAGGGCGACGGCACCTACGACCAGGACGAGTCCGGCCAGGAGCTCGCGCCGGGCCTCGATGTCACGCTCGTGCTGCGCACCTACAAGCCGAAGGACTTCAACAACCGCGGCCTGGCCCTCGAACAGGTGATCGTCCACGAGGCGCCGCGCTACTTCAAAGCCGGCGGCGTCGACCAGGCTGAGCTGGCTGCGCGTGGCATCGTGCTCAACGGCACGCCGCGCCCGGTTCAGGCCACTCCTGCCGGCGCAGCCCCCGCCGCCGCCGCCGTCCCGGTGGCGACCGAGGCCGAGGACGGCCTGGCCTTCCCGGCCCCGCAGCCGGCGTCCGCATCTGTGGCCGCGCAGGCTCCGGTTCAGGCTCCGGCGACCGCCGTGGCTGCGCCCGTCGCTGCTGCTCCTGCTCCTGATGCTGTTCCGGCCGCAGCTCCCGCTCCGGCTCCTGCCCAGCAGGAGACCCTGGAGGAGAAGCTCGCCCGTCTTGAGGCCGAGAACGCCTCCCTCAAGGACGCCGGTTCGCCCGTGGGCTCGCCCGTGGCCACCGGCCCCTGGAACGGCTCCGGCCCGGCCCAGCAGGCCGGGATCACCTATCAGGGCTGATCCACGCTGAACAGCGATGAGACCCCCGTACTCGCATCCGTGCAGTACGGGGGTCCTGTTTTTCTTGTCCTCTCCTGACGCCTCCGATCGAAAGCGTGCGTTCCTCGATGACTCCGGCCGACCCCCGCGCCTGGTTCCCGCAGTTCTACGGCAACCCCGCGATCCGCATTCTCGCCAGTGTCTGTCGGTGGACCATCTCCGGACAGATCGGGGAAGAGACCCCCGGAGATCCCACCAAGCCGCCGAAGCGCAAGGCCCCGATCGACGTACGGCACCTGCTCGACGGCTGCACGTCCAGCTGCAAGCACGTCGGCCCACTACGCGGAGCCTTCGCCCTGGACGAGACCTGCCTGCTCACCCTCGACGAACTCACCGCGGCGATACCGAACGCCGCGAACACCGCCTTCTACCTCCAAGCCCAGACTGACGGGCTGTTCGTCCTCGACATCGAGGCCGACTGCCCGCCAGGTGTGGCCGCAGACCTGTTGCGGCTGCCGGGCATTTTCTACGCGGAGCTGTCGATGTCCGGCCAGGGCTTCCATCTCCTTATGCCGCTGCCGAAGAACTTCCACGACTTCCCCGTGGCCGCCGGCAAGCGAGTCCTGCGTGAGGAACACGGCTGGTACGAGCTGCTCCTGGACCACTGGTCGACCTTCACCCGCCAGCCGGTGCCCGATCGCATCGTCGCTCAGGGCAACGCAGCAACTAGCGCGCCGGCCTTCGTCTCCATCGAGGACCTCTACGCGCAGCTGGCCGTGAACGTCAGCGACAGCTCCGGTGCTTCAGCGTCTGCGGTCGACACCGCCGAGGACATGCCCGACATCCCGTACTCACAGGCGATCGTCGAGCAGACCCTGGCCAGTGCACACCATCAGCTTCGGGATCCCGGCGATTTCAACCACGACATGTCCCGCTGGGAGTTCTCGGTTCTCGCGTCGCTCTACGGCTGGATGCGGACGCAACTGCGCGCCTACAGCGCCCTCGGCGTCAAGTACTCGACGGGCGATACCGCGTGGTTGCTCTACAAGGCGGCGCTGGACGTCATCCCTGCGCGCCCCAAGCACAGCGAGCGGCGCAACGGCCGGCCCTTCCTCCTCGACCGAGCGGCTGCGCTCGTGGCCGACCGCGAGGCCCGTTCCTCGTCGACCCACTGACGCTCTGTACCTGTTCTGCTGCTTCTGCTCCTGGTTCATCTGCTGCCTCCGGCAGCGGGTGGGGTGGGTGACGGGTGCTGCGGCGGGGCCGAGCACAGGTCGGGGACCGTGCTGGATCGCGCGGAGCGCGATCGGGTGGCGATGTGCAGCGGGGATCCATCGCCACCAATGGTGGGAGTGCAGGTCTCCGCCGAGTTCCGACGGCGCGGCCCGCGCCGCAGGACCGTTCACGGCCTATGCAGCCTCGGCGACGCCGAGAGCAGCAGCGCCGTGCTCCGACATCTCTTGTCTTTCTCTCTCTTCCTCGCCCGCGCACAGAAAAGACATCGACATGAAGTTCAACGACACCCTGACGACCCTCATCAAGCAGTCACTTGAGGTCGGCGCGACGCCCGCTCTCATGGGCGAACCCGGTATCGGCAAGTCCAGCTTCGTCGAGGACCTGGCCTACTCCATGGGCACGCGGGCTTTCACGCTGCCGTGCAACCAGCTCGCCGACAAGGCCGACCTCACCGGTGCGCGTCTGGTGCTGTACACCAAGGACGACGGCACTCAGAGCTACAAGCAGGTCTTCTACCCGCACCAGGTGATCCAGGAGTGCATCGACTACGCCGAGAAGAACACGCGCGAGTGGCCGATCCTCTTCCTCGACGAGATCAACCGCACCACCTCCGACGTCACCTCCGGCGCGCTGACCCTGGTCACGCTGCGCCGCATGGGGTACGTCGAGCTGCCCAAGAACGTCCGCATCGTCGTGGCCGGCAACGACAGGGGCAACGTCACCTCGCTCGACGAGGCAAGCCTGTCCCGCTTCGCGATCTTCCACGTCGAGCCCGACGCCGCCACCCTCATGTCCGTTCTCGGCGACAACATGAACCCCTGGGTGAAGACGGTGCTCACGCAGTACCCCGGGCTCATCTTCCAGAAGTCGACACCCGAGGCCATCGTCGCCGACGGCCAGGACGACGACGACAACGGCAACGTCACGATGGCCGATCTGTTCGACGGCGGCGAGGAGATGAACCAGCTCACCACGCCGCGCACCATCGACAACCTGTCGAAGTGGCTCAACGCGGCCGACCCGCAGCAGCTGGCGCAGTACCTGGCCACCCCGATCCAGATCGGCGACCGCGAGACCTCGCTGCTGAACGAGGCCATCGAGGCCTACGTCGGAGACACCATGTTCACCACGCACCTCGTGGCCACCATCTCCCAGGACCTGGCGAACAACGCCGGCGGCGTGCAGCAGAACCGGGTGAACGTCCCGAAGCCGAACTGCTACCAGAGCCTGAAGGCCTCAGCGACCATGACCGACATGGCCGCGGTCATCGCGACGCTGACCGACAACGAGAAGTCCGGGTCGCTGCTGTACGCGCTCAAGGAGAGCAAGGACAACGCGCGCCTCATCGAGCAGCTGGCCCAGGCCATCACCCAGATCGAGCCGGAGCACACCCGCACGCTCATCGAGATGGTGACCAGCCAGCAGATCGACCGCCAGAACCTGGAGGCCTTCATGGAGATCAACGCTCCGATCGTCAACCAGGCCAAGCCGGTCCTCTCGGCCTTCCTCTGATCGCTCGCTCACTGGTGGTGGGGACCGCCGCGGTGCAGTCCTTGCTGCAACTCCCACCACCGGCGGCGCTCTGCCGCTGCCTTGTCCTCAGAAGGAGACCACGACCCATGACGATCACCGTCACGAACCAGAAACCGGCCGTACTCGACGCACTGCACACCATCTCGTGCACCGGTGATTACGACCCGATGCCGGCGATCCAGCAGACCCTCATCGACCCGCTGCTGGAGCCGTTGAACCCCAACGCCCCGGCGAGCATCACCGACGCCCAGGGCGCTGATCTGACGGACGGCATCCCGGATCTGGTCCTGAGCTGCCTCGGCGACACGCTGAACGTGGCCAGCGAGCAGACCGTCAAGGAGCTGCTCGGGCAGACCCTGATCAACTTCGACCAGGGCACACCGCTGCCGGTCGCCGAGCTCTTCGCCGTCCAGGCCGGACAGCAGAACAAGATGCCCGCGCCCTCCCCGCGGGTGCTCTACACCGCGCAGGCTGATGTCCTCCCGGCCGCGAAGGCTCTGCTGGCGGGGACCGGTGACGAGAGCGCCTTCTTCGCCTCGATCGCCTACGCCTTCCACCCTGACACCCTCGGGTTCTGGTTCCAGTCCTCCGCGGCCTTCGACGACTTCAAGATCTGGCTGTCCCAGCAGATACAGACGATGGCCAGTGCGTTGCCGCCGGCCACCACCAAGCTGCTCAACGACTTCACGGCCCTGTCCCTGAAGGGGCTCACCGAGTCGCTGCTGGTGCGCAAGGACGACTCTGACGCCAACGATGAGCACTCCTTCGCCCGCGTGCTCGTGCACATGCTCATGAACTACGTCGAGCATCAGCGGGCCCAGGCCAGCCAGCAGAACACTGCCCTGGACACCGGCGTCCTGCCGTTCACGGCCGGGGAGCTGTTCTGCCCGCGCTCCCTCGTCCTGGTCAACGTCGAGGCCCATGCCCGAGCCACCGCGGCGAAGATCACGGAGGAGTGGAACCTCATCAACCAGTCGCTGGCTTCGCCGGTGAAGGTCGTCTCGAACACGTCGCTGTCCAAGCTCACATCGCTGCCACGGGCAGCCGCCCGGGCCGCTGCCCTGGGAGCCAAGCAGCAACCGGGCCAGCCTGGCAGCCGTAGCGCCCAGGTGGCGTTCCGCAAGCAGCCGCCGAGCAAGCTCGACCTGCTTAAGGATATCACCCGGGTGCTGCGCCGGATGGGCAAGGTCAACAAGTCACAGAACATCTTCCGCACAACGAAGGCGACCTTCCTCAAGGCCAACCGCCGGAACCCGGATGACTTCAACAAGCCCGGCCGGATCACCTCGGTGCAGTACATGCCGGACCTGCACATCTACATCGACACCTCCGGTTCGATCTCGGAGGAGAACTACCAGGAGGCGGTCATGATGCTCATTCGGATCGCCAAGAAGCTCAACATCAACCTGTACTTCAACTCGTTCAGCCACTTCCTGTCCCAGGAGGTGATGCTGCGCACGGAGAACAAGTCGACGACTCGGATCTGGAAGGAGTTCCGCAGGATCCCGAAGGTGTCGGGCGGAACGGAGTACACGCAGATCTGGCAGTACATCAACGCCAGCCGCGTGCGCCAGCGCAGGCTCTCGCTCATGGTCACCGACTTCGACTGGCTGCCGCCGTCCACGCGTCAGGACCACCCGAAGAACCTGTACTACGCACCGTGCTCCGCCATGGACTGGTCGTTCATGGTTGACCTGGCAAAACGCTACGCCGACTCGATGCAGCACATCGATCCGAGCATCCGGCAGAGGCTCCTCGGCATGGTCGTCTGACCCTGCTGCCACCCCAAGAACCGCCAAGAGGGGTGCCGTGCAACCAACTCCCCTGAGCGGCACTGCTCTTGGCGACTCCTGCCTCTCTCTTGTCCATCCAACCCCTGCTCGGCCGGTACAAAGGAACCATCGATGCGAATCCCCACGGATGTGCTCGCAGCCCTGTCGGGCCGTACCAAGACTGATGGCGTCGCCTGATGCTCGTCGGCCCCGCTTGGCTCCCACCCTGTACAAGCACGTCAACGAGGTCCTCGAAGCGGTCGGCGGTCGATGGACGAAGACCGAGGGTGCGCACCTCGTTCCCCACTGACGCTGCCGAGGCGCTCGCTCGCACCGGTGAGGTCGTGATCCTGCATTGCTACGCCCCGCACCATATGCCGAGGTGCGCGATGGCGTACTTGGTCGCCGAGCCGCCGTCGTCGACGGCTTCTGTCAATGGCCAGGAGTTCACCCCCGGTGGTGGACAGCAGGACCCATGCACTGGCGGACAGGGAGCTTTGCAGTTCCGCCGTCAGGCTTCGAGTGGTTCGTCACTCAGGAAACAGTCGTCAAGCTGACCGCAAACCCGGAAGAGAACTGAAGACTATGAAGCTGTGGCAGGTGACCCGCACGGACGGCTGGGGGCGCGAGGAGTATGACGCCGTCGTCGTCCGTGCCGAGAACGAGGACGAGGCACTGCGTACCGTCTGCGGTGGCCCCAGCAGAGACCCCGCACTGGCATCTATTCAGTACTTCGATGACGAGCCGTTGCCGGGGTTCCGCCTCGATCGGTCCAACGCCAAGGTCGAGGTGCTTACTTCCGAGGGGCCACCTGGCGTGGTCATTGGCAGCTTCAACGCCGCGTAACCCGTGCTGAACACGAAAGCCAGCCTGGCCTGCGCGCGACCTCCCTACGCAGGGCGCGGGAGAACTCGGAAACCCGGCCGGTATCGCCGCGGAGATCTTCGCTGATCTTCGCAAGGCGATCGCCGCTTTCGAAGAGGTTGCCGCCGCGCTCACCAAGCCTGCGCCCACCACCGTGCCTGGCGATATCGAGGTCAGCTGACCATGCCGCTCCTCGAAGACCGTCAAGAGAAGTGCCGCTCTTGACGACTCCTGACTTTCTCTATCGCTCATCCATATCCCTGCTCGGGACACCGTGGCGCATCCGCCCAGCGCGCCACCACGCCGAGCGACCCGCACCGAAGGAGGACCCGGTGGGTCTCAGCAACTTCACACCCGGCGGCTCCGACGAGGACAAGGGCAACGGCGGTGGCGGCAGCTTCCCTCCGCAGTTCCCGTCCGTGGGACGGCCGTCCAGCGGTGGCAGCGCCGATGACGTCAAGGAGCTCCTCGTCGACTACAACGAGAAGTTCAAGAACGCCGATCCGACCATGTTCCGTGACACGCTCATCGGGCAGGTTCTCTCGGTCATCATCAGCAAGACCAAGCCCAACGCTCTGCTGGTCGGTTCCGCCGGCGTCGGCAAGACGAAAATCGTCGAGGACATTGCACGGCGCATCGCGCTCGGCGACGCCCTCATTCCCGACCAGCTCAAGGACTACACGATCTACGAGCTGCCCATCACCAACATCATCGCCGGGACCGGCATAGTCGGCTCGCTGGAGGAGAAGGTCAAGGCGATCGTCGAGTTCGCCTCGGACCCCAAGAACAAGGCCATCCTGTTCATGGACGAGATCCACCAGATCACCGGAGGGTCCGGCAGCCATGGCGACGCCGTCGGCCGCAAGATCTCGCAGATCCTCAAGCCGGCCCTGGCCCGCGGCGACATGTCCGTCATCGGTGCGACCACCAGCACGGAGTCTCGTGCCTTCGATGAGGACCCGGCCTTCGCCCGTCGCTTCACCCGGCTCATCGTCGACGAGCTGAGCGTGGAGCAGACACTGGCCGTGATGACCACGGTCCGGCCCGGCCTGATGGCGCACTACCGTCACCAGATCGGGGTCTCCGACGACGTCCTGGCCTCGGTGGTGCAGATCGCCGAAGCGAACTCTCGGGCTGGCCAGCACCGTCCGGACAACGCCATTACGCTGCTCGACCGGGCGATGGCTGACCGGGTCCTGGAGCAGAAGAAGCTCATCGTCCAGGCCGAGGTCGCCGGCGACACGGCGCTCGCGCAGACCTTGCGGTCCATCCCGCAGGTGCCGCTGACGAGCACCCGTGTGCTCAATGTGGCCAAGCGCCTGATGACCGGAAACGCCCAGCGCAAGGACCTCGACGTTGCCGCGCTGAGCGCCACGCTCACCAGCCGCCTGCAGGGCCAGGACGACGTGCTCGCCAAGCTCACGGACCGTCTGGCCCGCGAAGAGCTCGACCTGTTCCCGACGAAGACGCCCACGACGTGGCTGTTCGCCGGGGCCTCGGGTGTGGGTAAGACCGAGGCGGTCAAGATCATCGCTGAGGAGACGACCGGCACCGAGCCGATCATCCTCAACCTGACCGAATTCCACAGCGAGTGGTCGACGTCGAAGATCATCGGCGCACCTCCCGGCTATGTCGGATCGGACTCCAACCAGGAGCTCCCGTTCGACACGCTGGAGTCCAACCCCCACCGGGTGATTTTGCTCGACGAGTTCGAGAAGGCCGACAAGGCCGTTCAGCGCTTGTTCCTCTCGGCATTCGACGAAGGCTACATCCGCAATGCCCATGGCAAGATGCTGGACTTCTCCAAGGCCCTGGTCATCTGCACGACCAACGCCGCCCGTGATTCGCTCGACGGCAAGATGATCGGCTTCGGCAACAACCCGAAGACCATCTCGAACCAGAGCCTCAACAAGGCACTGGAGCAGTTCTTCGACGCCGAGCTGCTGGGCCGGTTCTCACTGGTCGTGGGGTTCAACCCCATCGACCGGCAGACCTACCGGCAGATCATGGCCGCCGACTACGAGCGGCAGCGTGAACGGATCGTCGAGGCCAAGCCGCGGCTGGCCCAGGCGCTTCCCGCGTCGATGCCCGACGACGAGCTGTGCGCCATCGAAGAGACCACCTACGTGGACTCCCAGGGTGCGCGGCCGGCGCGCAAGGCAGTTCGCACCTGGATCGAGGACTACCTGCTCGCTACCCAGACCGGCGGCACAGCCTCGGCATCCCCCTCGGATGACTGAGCAGCCGTCCATATCGCACCGAGCGCTCCCGTTCCGGATGTTCCGGACAGGCGCGCTCGGCGTCAAGTCCGTCGACGACATCACAGCGGCGCTGGCCCGGCCCTGACCAGCATCGCGGGGGCGAACACGCTCCCGCGTCGGGCGGCCGGGCCTGGATCAGACAGCGGCCGCCGCCGGCCCGGCCCCGAAGGGCCGGGCCGGTGCCACCCACCGAACAGGAAGAGACATGGCCGAGGAGATCCGGAGCACCGCAGGGCGCCCGATCGGGGCACGCGGTCTGAAGACTCGCAGCCAACTGCTGCTCTGTCTCAAGGAGTTGCTGGCCGAGCACGGCTATCACGCGACGAGAGTGATCGATGTCGCCCGTCGCGCGCGTACCTCGCCCGCGACCTTCTATCAGTACTTCGCAGACGTCGACGCGGCCGCCCTGGAGCTGGCCCGGCCCGTGGCGCAGGAAGGAAGCGACGGACTGATCTACGCGGAGATCGGCAGTTGGTGGGGCGGCGGGCGTCACGCGGCCGGGAGTACGGTGGACGCCTTCTTCGCGTTCTGGCGGGAGCACGAGGTGGTCCTGCGGGTGGTCGACCTGCGGGCGGCCGAGGACGACAGCCGGTTCGCCGAGATCCGCCGCCGCATACTCTCCGGTCTCCTGGGGCACTTGGAGTACGCGATCACCGCTCGTCCGTCATCATCCGGCGCGACGGACGACTCCTTCGCCGCGGCCGAGGCGCTGACGGTGCTGCTTGCCGCGGCCGCCGGGCACCAAAACCCCGAGACAGCGGACTCACAGGTGGTTCGCCAGATGCTGGTCGAACTCATCGCCCGGGCCGTGTCCGGCGGAACCGTCGCCGTCCAGCTGCCGACTGCGTGACCCGTCAGGGACGCGAGTCGAGCACGCGATGTCCGACCGGCGACACGCTCGCGGTAGTGACGTGGTGCGCTAACCCCGGCCCAGACGGGCCGGGTACCTGCCACAACCTTCTCGGGAGTACCGCGTTGGCCGTTACCGCCAATGTGATCGACACGCTGATCGGGCGGCCACGGGCCAGCGACGGCTCGGGCCAGCCCGCACCTGGCCGGACCGCCCTTCCCCACCAGACGACTTCGGCGCCCCGCCTCCCGGCCGGGCACCACTGATTCCACTGCCCATGGGCCGTGCAAAGGACGTCCGTCATGCCACTGTCGCTCTCTCAGCTCGAGAGGCACCTGCTGGGCGCCGCCGAGGTGCTGCGCGGCCCGCTGAGCCCGCACCAATAGCAGGACTATCTGCTGCCGTTCGTTTCCTGAAGCACGCCAGCGACGTACCTCGCCCCCACGCCCTCATTGCTCAGAAAGGGAGGACAGCCATGTCCACCATGCTCCCCAAACCTCTGCTCCAAGAGCACCGAAAGCGAGCCATGGAGCTCTCCGCCGCGGCCCGAACGAACCTCACCGCCCATGTCCGGAGCACCGATGAACTCCGCGAACTGGGCCTCATGCTTGGCCTGATCGAGGTTGATTCCGCAGGATTCCTCGTCACGGCCTGTCCCTGGGATCTCGATGCCGACGATGCTGCCGTCGATGGAACCGACCGGCGCCGCTCGTAGTCGACCTCGACGTGAGGTGAGCTGCCGCTGATGAACGACCGCGCGCCTGGGTAGCGCGCGGTGTCCGGGGCGTGGCTTCGCCACATACCCCGGACTCAGGGGCCTAACGGCCCCTGACGGGTGGGTTGAGAGGAACACGGGCGGGGCTCGTCGGCTGACGAGAGCCCCGCCCGTGTTCGTACCTGCGCCCCCATGGCCCAGCCCTGTCGCTGTGCTCTTCGCTCACCTCCGAGCATTCGACTTGCTGTTAATCTCTTGTCGGAATTGCTATGCGGCGTCATTTATGCCTTCTGTAAATCCGCCTCTCAATCCACTCAAGAAAGGCAGCGACATGCCTGTCCTGCTTGATGACCTCGACCTTTCGGCCAATGCCGTTGCTCAGAAGGCCGTCGACCCGAAGTTCTTCTCCTCGAAGCTCACCGGCAACGGCAAGAAGATCGGCCTGCTCAACGAGTCCCTGCTGCCGATCAACACTGCCACCAACACCGCCTACGCCATGGCCGCCGACATCGAGGTCAAGCAGAGCTCGACGCAGCACGACATCACCACGACGTCAATCCCGCTCGCGCCGATCACGCGCCGCGCCCTGAACGCCGGCGGGTCCTTCACCCTGCCGAGCCCGCACGCCGACGACCGCTTCGCTGTCGACACTTCGTCCAGCCGGTTCGACGTCTGGGACATCGTCTTCGACATGATCCCGCAGGCTCTCGTGTTCTACGAGGACAAGTCCGGCGGCAAGTCCACGCGCGACCTCGTCATCCAGTACCGGATGGAGCTGTACTTCTTCAAGAAGGGGCTGCCCGAGCCGGAGCACGCGACCGCCATCCCGCACTCGGTCGGCTACGGCAACCACGATGCCGCCGTCTTCCTGCAGTGGGACACCAGCCCGCTGGAGAACGCCCGTGACTACGTCCAGGACGTGCTCACATCCGCCGGCCTGGCGGCCTCCAACCTCGGCGATGAGTTCGACGCGTGGATGCGCCAGTACTCGATCTACGAGCGCATCACGGGCCTAGCCCAGATCTGGGACTCCGAGGCGATCGCCGACGAAGTCTGCCGCTACATCCAGGACATGCCCGCGGGCCCGACGGAGCAGCATCTGAACATGCTCGCCGTCCAGCTGCGCTACCTGGAAAACTACAACGTCCCGCTGGAGGCCTACCACCAGATCCACAAGTATCTGGATGCGACCTTCTCCGGCCAGATCGCCACGAAGCTGTCGAAGCAGAACCTCAGCCTGCTGATGAACCACACGCTCGACCACCTGGAGCAGATGAAGGCTCAGCTGATCGTGCCTGCGCAGCCGACCACGCCTCCGAATCTGCCGCCCCACCTGTCCAAGCAGCAGCTCGACGCACTCACCACGCACGAGCCGCTGGTGATGACGCAGGCGGGAGCCGGCACCGGCAAGTCGACTGTCATCCTCGAACGGATCAAGTACCTCGAAGCCTGCGGCGTCGCCGCCTCGGACATCACGGTGCTCTCGTTCACCAACGCCGCAGCCGACAACATCACGGAGAAGAACCCGGACGTCGGCTCGATGACGATCGCCAAGATGATCATCGATATCTACTC
The DNA here is from genome assembly GCF_000720475.1 of Streptomyces aureocirculatus. Taxonomy (GTDB): domain Bacteria; phylum Actinomycetota; class Actinomycetes; order Streptomycetales; family Streptomycetaceae; genus Streptomyces; species Streptomyces aureocirculatus. The sequence continues at coordinate 5,841 of NZ_JOAP01000038.1, read as the reverse complement.
GATGAACCATCCGAGACACAAGGTCTCGGCGATCGACACCATCATCAACTCGATCGACATCTTCTACCCCAACAGCCAGTTCGCCGCGATGTTCCGCCAGCGCCTGCTCGAGGTCGACCAGCACAGGACCGGCGCGTTCACGGCCCTGAACACCTTCGTCGAGGGCCACTTCGACGAGGTGATCGCCCTGCTCGACCGCATCGAGCAGACGTCGCTGGAGCTACAGATCATCATCTGCTACCAGAAGATCGACGACATGGCCGAGCCGGCCCACGTGCAGTCGAAGTACCTCATCATCGACGAGGTGCAGGACAACAGCGTGTTTGAGTTCATCTACGTGCTGAAGTACATCACCAAGCACGCTCAGTCCCTGTTCATCGTCGGCGATGCCTCGCAGACGCTGTACGAGTTCCGCTCGGCGAACCCGCGTGCGCTCAACACGCTGGAGGACTCGGGCGTCTTCGCGACCTTCAAGCTCACGACGAACTACCGGAGCAACCAGGAGATCCTGGATTTCGCAAACGTCGTGCTCGGCGGACTGGAGACCAACCAGTTCGCCAACATCCAGCTGCAGGCGAACTCGCTCGCAATTCCCACGGCCGACTCGTTCCAGGAGAAGGTCACCCTGGAGTACCGCGAGGTGGCCAGACTCACCTCGTTCGTCACCCAGGACCTGCAGGCGATCGTGCGCAACACAGTCATCCCCGACTACGTGGACAAGTGCCTGGACCGGGGCGAGCAGGTGGCCTTCCTTGCCTACTCGCGCCGCGAGGTGTCCTTGATCCAGGATGTGCTCGAAAAGCGCTACCCGGACCGCCGCGTCGCCTCTCTGGTCAGCGATCGTGTCTACGCCACGGACATCTTCTCGAAGTACATCAAGTTCTTCTGGAACGACGTCCTGCAGGCACCGCCGGCCAACGCCGCGTTCGTGGTCTCCCAGGGGATCAAGGACAACATGGACAAGCTGACAAAGAACGCCGCCAACGCCAACGTCAAGAAGGCGATCTGGCGCACGATCTCCGAGTGGTGGATCGAGAACAGCGCGACCATCAACGGCTGGACCACGCTCTGCCACCAGGGCACGCTCACGCACAAGACGTTCTTCGATCGGCTGCGCGACAACCTGCTCTCCTTCGAGATTCAGCGGAACCAGCAGAAGCTGAACATCAACAAGCAGAAGAACCAGGAGCGCAAGCGGAAGAACCTCGAGTCCAAGGCCGACCTGGTCGTTTCGACGATCCACGGTGCCAAGGGTCTCGAATTCGACAACGCTGTCGTCCTCTACAGGGAGGACACGAAGATGACCCAAGACGCCAAGCGGATGTTCTACGTCGCCTTCACCCGTGCCATGAAGAGCCAGTACGTACTCGGCTACGGCACCGTGAAGAACCCGCCGATCCAGAGCAGTTACGAGCAGATCGTGACGGCTCTGGCCGAGCGTGACAAGAGGAAGGCCGCTCGCGCCCTCGGCATCGATCCGGACCTCCTGGACGACAACGACAGCGCTGCTCCCGGCAACACCGACGACCGCTCCGCGGTCACTGCGGCCGTCTGACCAACCGCCGCCACCCCATGCCGCAGGGGCGGGTGTTCTCGACGAGCGAGACACCCGCCCCTGCGGTTTTCCACATTGCACAAACCTACCTCGGCCAATGGACCATCCAGGGCGAGGTCCTCTTCGCCATAAACGCCCTGGCAGAACGCCAGGCGCAGCAAGCTGCACCCGCCCTGTCCCCCTCCCGCACAGCGACCTAGCTAGGCGGAACGGCGGTGTTTGAGCAGCGTCGGGCCTCGCCTCCCGCCTCCACCACGCTTTCCCTCCGAGAACAGGAATCCACCCATGGACTTTCCCGGCCTGGAACTGAAGATCCGCATGACGCTCGTGGCCGGCCCGGACGCGCGTGTCTTCGTCCCCGTGCGGCTGTACTACACGGACTCCGACCCGTACGCGGTGCAGTTCTCCTTTGACGTCACGCCCGACGAGGTGGTCCGGTGGACGTTCGCCCGGGAACTGCTCGACCAGGGCCTCATCACACCCGCTGGCATCGGGGACGTGAAGATCACTCCGATCGGTCCTCACCGAAACTGCGGCTTCAGCATCGAACTGGAATCCCCCGGCGGATACGCGCGCCTTGAAGGGCCGGCAGCTTCCGTGAAGGCATGGCTCGCCAAGACCTTCGAGGTCGTCCCCGCAGGTCGGGAGTCTGAATCCGTCGACATCGACAGCTTCCTCGACGAGCTTCTGACCCACTGAGCCAAGCACCGCCCCGCACGCCCGCAACGGGCGCAGCGCAAGAAGATCCGCGCCGCCATGTCACACGAGCGGCGCGCAGCAGCCTGAACGACCGCCTCGGCGACCGCGCCGCCGTCTACCTCGTGATCGACCGTCTCCCTCTCGATGGAGCACTACTTCGCCAACGGCTCGGTCCAGCGGCTGAGCGACCAGATCCTCAGCCTGTCCGCGCACTTGGACGACGACGGCAAGGTCCCGGTCAGCTTCTCCTCCACCAAAAAACACTCCATCGCGTGAGGCGGCCTCTTCCGGCGTCGGCAGGTCTTCGTCGACGTCGAACTCGGCGCCCACCAAGGCCGCATCGCCCAACTGCACAAGCATGGAGGAACGCACTACCGCCCGGCCATGGAGGCCGTGCTCGACCAATACCACGCCTCCAGCGCATACAAGGCCTCGTCGCCGGCCTTCGTCGTCTTCCAGACTGACGGCGCCCCGTAGGACGTGGTGGAGACCACCGATTTCCTCCAGTCCACCCAGGACGAGAACGTGCACTGGGAGTTCGTCCCGTTCGGCGAAGCGGGATAGTTCAGCATCCTCTCCGGTCTTCCGGGCAACACCGGCGTCAGTGCCGTCGGGTCCAACCCGCTGGCCCTGTCGAACGCAGAGCACTACAACCGTCTGGCCTCGGGCCTTCCCGAGCCTGACACGCGACGGGCGGCCGCTCGACCAGCGCGCGACCGGCCGCTCGCCCCCCGTACCCCAACGCCACCACTCCTAAGGACACATCGTGCGCTCCATCGCCGTGCGGCCGGTCATCGCGACCGCGACCACCGTCATCACCACAGCTCTCACCCTCGCCGGATGCGCGGACCCCGACACCGACCTCGACCACGGCAAGGTCATCGACAAGCGCAGCCGGGCCGCCGAAGGCCCCGTCTACGATCAGATCGCGCGGCCGGCCCCCTGCCGATTCACGCGTACTCAGATGCTCCGGACCACGCTCGCCAAGCCGGGGCCCAAGCCCCGGCCCAAGCCGCCCACTGACACGAGCGATGACCAGCCGGACGCACCGCAGCCGCCGCGCACCGACACCTCGAAGAAGAACCCTCCCCGCTCGACACCGAGTGCCCGCACGCCCGACAAAGGCGGCTCTTCTGCACCGTGCGGGACCACCACCGTGCGCGTCTTCAAGGGATACAAGACACCCGCGAAGTGGGAGCTGCGATTGAAGGACGGCAATGCGACCGACTGGGAGACTGTCTCGCGCGAGGAGTACGACAGCGTCGACATCGGCGACCGCTTCTGAACTGAACGACCCAATGGTATCGCCGGTCCTGCGTCGACTCGCGGCATGACGCAGGACCCTACGACCACGCGGCCGCGGAGACCAGTGACGTTCAACCCCGCTGCGAACCTGGCGCCGCGCCGCCAACACGCCTGATGCCGGCCACCGTCACCCTCACCGAGTCCGCGCTCGATGAGGGCAAAGGCGTCTACCGCCCGGACAGCAGCGTGCTGCCCATCCGTTGAGCACCTCTGTGCTGCCACCACCACCCACATACTCCCGCGAAAGCGAGAAGTCTTCATGCCCGCATCCACGATCGTCGCCTCCGGCGGGGAGTTCCGTCTCTACGGGGACTCCGTGCAGACCTTCGCTGACCTGCCCGTAGCCACCTACACGATCTCCTTCTCCAAGGTGGCCGGCTACAGCCTGCGCCAGACGGAGGCGCTGGCATCCGCCGAGGAGACCGTCTACGGCAACCACGCCTCCCGTGTACAGCGGATCGTTACCGGCTACTCTGCCATGGACCGCTCGCTCGGCGTCATCCTCTCCGGCGACAAGGGCATGGGTAAGAGCCTCATGCTCCGACTGCTCGCCGAGCGGATGCGCGAGGAACACCACCTGCCCACCGTGCTCGTACAGCACGACATGCCGGGGCTCGCCACCTTCCTCGACGAGCTGGGCGAAGTTGTCGTCGTCTTCGACGAGTTCGAGAAGATCTTCTCCAACGAGGACGACGAGTCGCAGAACCAGTTCCTGAGTCTGTTCGACGGGCTGAGCACGACGAAGCGCCTCTACGTTCTGTCGGTCAACGAGCTGCACCGCGTCAACGATTACATGCTCAACCGTCCCGGCCGCTTCCACTACCACATGCGCTTCGCCTACCCCGAGCCCGAGACGGTGGCCACCTACCTGCGCGACCAGGTGCCCGGAGTGGCCGAGAAGCAGGTGGCCGAGATCGTCGACTTCTCCCGGAAGTACGACATCAACTTCGACCACCTGCGGGCGATCGCCTTCGAGCTGCGCCTGGGCGAGTCGTTCGCTGAGGTGATCGGTGACCTGAACATCAAGCGCAGCGAGCACGACGGCTCGCGGATCGAGGCCCACATCGTCTGGAAGAACGGCGACACCGATGTCTTCGACGGCCGTGTCGATCTGTTCAACAGCGACAGCCTGCAGACCATCAACGACTGGGGCACCGGCACCGGACTGCAGTTCCGCATGCGCGACGCCGCCCCGTCCGAGGACGGCTACCTGCTCCCGGATGGCGCCTTCACGCTCACCGACCTCCGTGACGAGGACGACAGGTCGCCCGACGACGAGAAGGACCTGCGTGCCGCCGCGGTGACCCTGCGCCGTCCCGTGAAGTACTCGATCGACTTCTGAGGACGCCCCCATCCGAACCGCCGAGGAGCCACTCCGATCTCCTCGGCGGTTCGCTGTCCGGCTCACGCGTTCCTGTGCAGAAAGCAGCCTTCGGCCATGTCCAAGTACCGCATCGTCTCCGAGCCCAATCCCGGCGCAGAGCATCGTGAGCCCCGAAGGGCCAACCTTTGCCACGCAAAGGCACGTCTCGTCACGCTCATCGACTCCGAGGGCCTGTTCTGGGCGACCAGGCGTGAGCTGATCTCCTTCGGCAACGACCTGCACTGAGCGCCATGCAGCCAGATCCGACCGTGCTGGTCGCCTGCCTGGCAGTCGCTGTGCTCGGCATCCTGTGCCTCGCCATCGGCGTTGGCCGTAAGCGGCGCTGGCGGGACCCCACCCGGCTTTTCAGCTGGTCCCAGAAGCTGCAGCTCATCCACCAGGCCAACGGCCGGTGCGAGCACAAGCCGCCCCTCTGGTTCCGGTGCCCGGCACCAGGGACCGAGGCTGATCACATACACCCCTGGAGCCGTGGCGGGCCGACTGAACTGTGGAACGGCCAGTTGCTCTGCCGCCGGCACAACCGGCGGAAGTCCAACCACGTGCCGAGCCCCCTCTACCGCTGGCGTCTCGGGCGCCGGCGCAAGAAGTACTGACCCCCGTCAGTAAGCGAAGTCTGAGGCACGGGTCTACCGGCACCCACGAGGCAGGGCACGTAACGGGCAGCCTAGGGCCTGTCCGGCGGATCATGTGACTGCTTCAGGTTCGGGTCGTTGGCATGTCCATGGGGCGGGGAGATCTCACGAACGAGGAATGGGTGCGGCTGAAGCCGCATCTGCCGAAGTCCGGGCAGCGGGGCGGCCGCTGGGAGGGTCATCGCAGGGTGATCAACGGGATTCTCTTCCGACAGCGCACCGGGGTGCCGTGGCGGGATCTGCCTGCGCGGTTCGGCAAGTGGAAG
>NZ_JOAP01000037.1 GCF_000720475.1 Streptomyces aureocirculatus | reverse complement strand
GGGGGTTGGGGGGGGGTGCTCAGGCTTCGGTGACGGCGCGGTGCAGGGCGTAGGTGTCCTCGAAGAGGTGGTAGCGCGTGACTTGGCCCCCGGTGACCGTGAGATGGGCCGCGAAGGGTGTGGTCAGCGGCTTCCCGTTGGCCTTGACGGTGTCGCGGAGGTGGCCGAGGATCACGCCCTGTTCGCCGTCGACCACGATGTGCGTGACGGTGAACTCCTCCGGCTGCAGGTACTCGTGGAGCTCTCGGAAGAACGCCATGACGCCCGACTGACCGGACCGGTTGCCCGACCACGGCACGTCCGGGGAACCGGGGGCGACCCACTCCACCGACTCCGAGAACAACCGCACCGCACCGTCCAGGTCCCGCTCCTGAAGACGGTTCAGATAGGCGTCGATCACTTCTCTGGTGGCCTCGGCGGATCCCGTGGGGGACTGAGTGGACATCTCACCAACTCCTCGTCACGTGCCGTCCCTGGTCGTGGAGTTCCAGTGTGGTGCGCCTGTGGCGGCGAGCGTAAGCCAGACGCCCCATTCCCGCCACGAGTTGGCGATCCGCAGCGGGTCCGGCCGGGCACTGATGTGGAAGCAGGACTCGAAAGCTTGCGCGTGGCGCCAGTGTGGTGCAACTATGGCGCCATGGAACTCGCGCGGTATGTCGACAGCCTGCGCCAGGAGCTCTCGGGCGTGGTGGAGACGGGGGACGAGGCGACACGGGAACTCGCCGAACGCCTTGTCACGCCACTGTCCTCCGCCGTCCGCCTCACGCTCCTCGACGCCCTGTCGGCCGCCGCTGACGAGATCACCCAGGAATTGAGCACCGGTTCGGTCGAGATCCGGCTGCGAGGTCTCGATCCGACCTTCGTCGTGACGCAGTCCGCACCTGAGCAGCAGTTCGACGAAGACCCCCGGCCCGCCGTCGGCCACACACGGAACGGAATGGCGCCATCCATGGCGTCACTGGCGCCAGCCGTGGCAGTCGAGGACGGGAGCACGCCGACCGAAGAGGGGGGCGCACCGGCCAAGGAGGAGAGTGCGCCCTCGCGCATCAACTTCCGGCCGCCCGAGCACTTGAAGGGGCGCATCGAGGCGGCCGCGGTCCGGGAACGCCTCTCCGTCAACGCCTGGCTTGTCCGCTCGGTGTCGGAGCTGCTCGACACGGAGGAACACGAACGCCGCGCGGAGCGCCGCACCCCCCACGGCATCCCGGGCAACACCCCGGGCAGCTCCCAGCGCTATACGGGCTGGGTGACATGACCTAGCGGCCCTCAGCTTCGGGCCGGCCGTGCCGATGCACGCCGGTACCGATCCCGCGGCCCCGGAAACCGACCTCCCCCGGCGGTTTCCGGGGCCGCACCCTTTTCCTGTCGCGGCCCTGCGACTGACTTCCCGTCAATAGAGCCGGCCGGTACGCGCTCGGGAGAATGCCGTATCGCGGAAGCCCTGATTAAGGGACCGGGTGCAGTTGTTCCTCGGTTCGCCGCGGCAGGGGAGCGGGGCAGCAGGGCAAATGCCGTGGAACGGGCCGGTGCGTCAAGCGCTGATAGGTATATGCAGCCGAAACCAGCGTCATGTGGTGGTACCAGCCGGGAAAGGAACGGCCCTCGAAGTCGAGAAGGCCGAAGTGCCGTTCCATGCCCGCCACCGCGGTGGTGGTGCCGGCGCGATGGGTGGCCAGCGAGGCAACGTTGTCGAGTCGCTGATGGGTCAGACTGGTGATCCACATGGTCCCCGGGCGGCCTTCCGGAAGAGCCTCGGTGAAGAGCCGATAGGGGTACTCCGGTGTGGCGCCGGGCCGCGCGCCGGGCAGCCGCACGAGGACGGACTGGGCGCGGGTGTGCTGCTGCCTGCCGTCCGGCGCGGTGACGAGCACCGGGTCGATGTGGCCCGAGGAGATGTGGACCCGCGCGCTCACCGGCTCCGGGGCGCCGGGCGTCCGTTCGCCGACCGGGAGCACCTTCAGATGCTGGGGAACGGCGACGACGAAGTCCCGGGCGCGCTGGCTGAGCCCGCGCAGGAACAGGTTCACGTCCGGGTCGTCGCTCATGTCGGCGACGACGGGCGTGGCCGTTCTCGCGGTCCGGGCGTGCAGGGTGTCGACCAGGTCCAGGGCCTGCGCCCACAGCGGGCGGTGGCCGACCCCGTCGGGGATGCGGGCGCGCCTGCGGAGCTGGGGGTCCTCGGTCCATGGCGCGGGAAGCAGCAGCCGCCAGTCGACGGGCACCTGTAGGGAACCGATGCCCAGGAAGGCGCCGAGCCCGAGCTGGCAGTTGAGGGTGCGCCCGGACGCGGGGTCGAAGTAGCGGTGCACGCCCACCGAGCGGTCCCCGCGCTTGGGCAGGACCGCGCGGCCGATCGCCCAGGTGGCGGCCGGTCCATGGCCCTCGGCCCAGCGCGTCAGCTCGTACATGACCGGTTCCCAGTCCCAGGGGCTCAGGCTCACGAACTGCCGCAGGGACTGCACCGCGGTGGGGGACGGGGAGACCGCGCCCGCGAGCCGGCGCACGGACTTCTTGCCGGGAGTGATGAGCAGCCCCGCGAGATAGGCCCCCGCCCACCGGCGCTGGTCCGCCCGGCGCAGGTTCTGGAAGACCTGGTCGGTGAAGGTGCTGAAGGGGGACGCGAGACGGGTTTCGGGCAGCTCGGTCTCAGGCACCCCACTGACCGGAGTCGATATGGGCAATGCGCAGGGCACAACCATGCTGCGATCCCTCCCGGACGTCCCTGAGCGGCGGCTGCCGAGCGTCGAGTCTAGGATCCGCGAGCGCGTCGCACCATCTTGCGGCGGGTGTGCCCGGTGTGGCAACCACGCCAGCAAACAGCGCCCGCGCGCGAGCGCGCGACGGGCGTACGGCGGGCCCCCGCGGGTGCCTGTGGGCGCCCTCCGGTACTGGTCGCGTACTGCTCGCGGAGGTGCGGCGGGACGGTGCCGGGGCCCTCGGCCGCGCGGTGGCGGCAGCGGAGCCGCGCGGAGTGCCGCGCCGCCTCCGCTTCCTGCCGTGGCCGCGGCCCGCGCCTCCCGTCGCGGCGCGCGCCGCGAACTCCGCTCGACACCGCTCGACTTGTGCGGGCGGCTTGTCACGGTTGCCTCGCCGATCCACCCGGAAGCTGCTCAAGTGACGTGGCTCATACTGGCGTTAAGGGTCCGTATGGAAAATACTGGGGCTCTCTGGGTGTCCGTGGATTCCGCTATTGGCTCGCCATTGGTGCCCGCCGCGTCAGAACCGGCCGTTCCCGGCTCGCAAACTCGCCGAGGCATCCGCGTTCCCTGGCGGTCTCCTTCTCTTCTGCAACTGTTTCGCCACAAGATGGGTTGGCTGAATTCTTGCTTCTCCTGGCGGAAGTTGATCGGTGATGCACATGCGGAAGGGCGGGATCCGCGTACCGCGCACCCGGGACAGCGATAGCGAAGCTGAGCTATCTTGTTCGAACTTCGAAAAGTCGCGACGAGCGACGGCCTCTTCCTTGAATCTCCAACAGGCGCCGGGTTCTACTCGGGTAGGCCTTGGAAGAGACCGCTTGCGAGACGGGGGCTCGGTGCCGACGGGGGACGTCGACGACCGCCACCTGATCACGCGAGGGGTCGTGGTCGAGGCGAACGGGGCGAGTAGTTGAACGGGGCGAGTACTTGATGTACGTATCTGCACACATGCCGACTGAATGCCTTCTGCGCGGTCCTGACGGGCGCGCCGAACGGCCGGACCTGCCCGTGCGCTGTGCCGGCGGCCACCTCGAACGGTGAGGAAGGGCCGACGGCGTACGAGCACGTTGCCACGCCGACGGATCCAGCCGTGAGTTGACGGAACTCTGACGACCCGAATCGGCGAGCGGCTTGCACAAGCCCTCATCCGGCCGATCGGCTGTGATTGATAGGCCAGCCTGTGCCTCGCGCTGCGCGAGGGCGCCCGATCCGTGAGGGATCCGGACTTGGCTGCGCCATACCCGCATGGCTTTTTCCCGATCGGATGCGGACTGTCGCGTCCGCGTCCGTTCGACGTTCATTCACATGGAGGCATGATGACGAACCAGGTCAGCGACGTAGAGGACTCCAAGGTAGTGCTGTTCCGCAGAAACGCGACCGCGGTTCCGCGGCAGCGGAAGCCCGGAGTCGACGAGCGTCGTGGCCAGGTCCTGACGACGAAGGTGGGCCTGCAGATGCCGGCCGGGCTGACCTTCGAGGACTGGGAGCGGGCCGGACGCCAGCTCTCCGGAATCGTAAACTCCTCTTCCTGGTGGCTCGGGGACTGGCTGGTATACGGCAAGGACCACTACACCGACCGCTATCAGCGTGGAATCCGCGCGGCCGGACTGCAGTACCAGACGCTGCGCAACTACGCGTGGGTGTCACGGCGGTTCGACTTCAGCCGTCGCCGCGCGGCGCTGAGTTTCCAGCACCACGCCGAGCTGGCGTCCCTGCCCATCGACGAGCAGGAACTCTGGCTCGACCGCGCCGAGCAGATGCAGTGGACGACGAAGCAACTGCGCAGCGCCATCCGGGACGCCCGTGAGGACGAGGTGCGTGACGGATCGGGGACCCCCGAGACGATGCGACGGCTCGCCGTTCCGGGCAGCCGGCTCCAGTGGTGGCACAAGGCCGCCGAGCAGTCCGGCATCGACTTCGAGCAGTGGGTGCTCGCGACGCTGGACAACGCCGCCGAGCGCGCGCTGGTGGAGGAGGAAGAGGCGCAGCGGGAGCAGGCGGGCATCAGCGCCTGAACCGTGCGGCCGCACCGGCCGGGCCGGGGCGACCCGGACGTCCGCGAGCGGCACGCCGCGTGAACGGCATGACGTCCGTGAACGGCACGTCGTCCTGAACGGCACAGTGTCCGCGAGCGGCATGACGTCCGTGAACGGCACGACGCCCGTAAGCACCACAGCGTCCGCAAGCTGTCCACCGTCCGCCGAGGTCAGGGCTGTTGACCTCGGCGGACAGTCATGCACCGCGCAGGGCCCGGGCTCCTCCTGAAGGGAGCGCGGGCCCTGCGCCGACGCGCTACGGCAGCTTGCCCATGAGCTGTGCCGCAGCCTGGTGCCGGGTGCACTCACGGTCGCCGAAGGACCGCTGCACGCGCTCCTGGACTTCGTCGGGCTGCTCCTGGCTGAGCTTGAACATGCCCTCGGCCCCGGTCACCTTGATGCGGAACGCGCCCACGGCCGGGACGATCTTCCGGAAGTACTCCAAGGACTCCGTCATGTCCCACCCGGCGCCGAAGTCCTTTTCGTAGGCGCGCACGGTGGCCTGTACGACCTCGAGGGTGTTGTCTATCCCCTCGATCTTCTCCACGATTCCGTGCACATGGACCGAGGTGAAGTTCCATGTCGGTGCGGCAGGCGTCACCTCGTAGACCGTCGGCGAAACATAGCCGTGCGGTCCCGTGAACGTCAGCAGATTCACGCTGCCCGATTCCAGGGACTTCCAGTGCGGGTTCGCGCGGTTCATATGTCCGAGGAGCCGGCCGCCGGCGAGGTCGTTGGACCATTCGCCGTGCCACTCCGGGTCCTGTATCACCGGCAGGTGCGTGACGAACGGGCCCTCCTCGGGGCTGCCGTTGCTCACGAACTGGGCCAAAGGATTGCCGCGGATGATGTCCAGCATCCACGAACTGTCCGGCTGGCGGTACTGGCTGGGAACGAACATCCGGAGTTCACCCCTTCGTTGATATCACTCACGGTATGGTGCCAACTCGCCGACGCTACCAGGGCATTGAGAGTCGTCGGCAAGAAAGTTGACTGGGCCACCGGGCTGTCCTGTCGGCAGGACAGTGGTGCTTGGCAGACAGTACGGCCGGTTCCCCTTGAAAGGTACGCCCGGCCCCTCTAAGTTGGCGTGGCGGTGTTCTCAGGCGCAATACTGAACGCGTGTCTCCCGGATCACCGGTCGAGATTATCGAGACCATCAGCCCTACGTCGGACGAGAGTTGACAGCATTTCCGACCGAAGCATTTCCATCCAAGGTCATCTTGGGTAACCGCAATTGCCTCATCGAAAATGCGGAAGTCCCTGTCGAAGTCGAAGCTACACCAGCGGGAGATAAATCTATGGGTACTCGTGAGCGCGAGATATACGACATCGTCGGCATCGGGTTCGGCCCGTCCAACCTGTCTCTCGCCATCGCCCTCGAAGAACATCAGGGGAATTCCCCGGAACAGCCGGTCACGGCCACGTTCTTCGAACGGCAGCCGGAATTCGGCTGGCACCGCAACATGCTGCTTCCACAGGCGACGATGCAGATCTCGTTCCTGAAGGACCTGGCGACCTTCCGCAACCCGCTGTCGAAGTACAGCTTCGTCTCGTACCTGCACGCCTCGAACCGCCTCGTGCAGTTCGTGAACAACCAGGACTTCTTCCCCACCCGCCAGGAGTTCCACCAGTACCTGCAGTGGGCGGAGGCGGGCTTCAAGGACCGCGTCTCCTACAACTCCGAGGTCACCGAGATCCGGGTGGTCGACGAGGAGACCCCGGGCGGCGACCAGCATCTGGAGGTCGTGGTCCGCGACACCGTGGGCGGCGGCACCCGCGTGGTGAAGGCCCGCAACGTCACCGTCTCCACCGGCCTCGTGCCCCGTATGCCCGAGGGCATGGAGCGCGACGAGCGCGTGTGGCACAGCTCGGAGTTCCTCGCCAAGTTCAACAGGATGCGGCCCGAGGAACTGAAGAACGTGGCGGTCGTCGGCGCCGGCCAGAGCGCTGCCGAGATCACCAAGTACCTGCACGACATGCTGCCGCAGGCCCAGGTCTCGGCGATCCTGCCGTCGTACGGCTACTCCGTCGCGGACGACACGCCCTTCGCCAACCAGGTGTTCGACCCGAACGCGGTCGACCACTACCACTTCGGCACCGACAAGACGCGGGACGCGTTCTGGCGCTACCACAAGAACACGAACTACTCCGTCGTCGACGACGCCGTGATCAGGGAGCTGTTCCGGCGCAGCTACGAGGAGGAGGTCGCGGGCGCCCAGCGGCTGCACTTCCTGAACCTCACCCGGGTCAAGGAAGTCAAGCGTTCCGGTGACGACACCCGTGTCGTCCTGCACACGCTGCTCGACGGCGAGACGGAGCACGAGATGGACGTCGACGCGCTCGTCTTCGCCACCGGCTACAGCACCATGGACCCGACCGGACTCCTCGGCGACCTGGACCGCTTCTGCCTGCGGGACACCGAGGGCCGCCACCAGGTGGAGCGCGACTACCGCGTCGCCACCACCCCGGAGCTGTCCTGCGGCATCTACCTCCAGGGCGGCACCGAGCACACGCACGGCCTCACGTCGTCGCTGCTCTCGAACATCGCCGTCCGCAGCGGTGAGATCGCCGACTCCCTCGTCGGGCGGCGCGGCACCGGCGCGAAGGCCTGAGCCACGTCTGAGTCACCCACGCACGGACCGGCCCGTCAGGCCCTCGCTGACGGGCCGTTCGCCTGCCCGGGTGCGGGGCACCTGCCAGGTGCGGGCAGGTCCGGAGGCCGGGGCTACGGGCAGAAGGCAGGTCCGGAGGCCGGAGCCGCGGGCATGCGGCAGGCCCGGGGGGCCGGGCTGCGGACATGAATGGGCCCCGGCGCCGCTATACGGCACCGGGGCCCACCGCGTCAATGACGCGTTGGCGCGAGCCAGGCTCAGGCCGCCGCGTCCGCGGCCATCGCGTCACGCAGGCTCTTGGGACGCAGGTCGGTCCAGTTCTGCTCCACGTAGTCCAGGCACTCCTGGCGGGCGGCCTCACCGAACACGACCCGCCAGCCGGCGGGGACCTCCGCGAAGGAAGGCCACAGCGAGTGCTGCTCCTCGTCGTTCACCAAGACGTAGAACTGGCCATCCGCGTCGTCGAACGGGTTGCTGCTCATGGTCCACTCCAATTCAAGCCTGCCCGGTGCCTTCTCCGTCTGAAAGCACCGATTCCATGTACTGAGTGACACAAGTCCGTGCCGTCGGGCTTGCGTCCCGATCGAGCCTGGCACAGACGCGCCAGCCCCGTCATTGTCGGACCATACGGGCCCCGGCGTCCAGACCCCCCCGCGCCCGGGCGAATTGCCCGGTGCCGCCCTCGCGCCCGCTGTGGCAACTCCGTTAAATCCACGCAGCGGCCCCGACAATGTCAGGGAAAATGTGACGGGCGTCCCACGGAGGACTGCGAACCTGGTGTCCGTACGTCCATGAGACCGGTGCGGGCCGGGCCAGGCCGGCGGTTCCTGGCCGCGGGCACGGAGTTCTCCGGGCCCTCGGCAACGGCGGCCCGCTGTCCCGTGGACAGGACAGCCGATGCCGGCAGCCTGAATTGCCTGTAGTTTGTTGCGGGTTGTTGGCCCGGCCCTGCGCGTCGGCGCCGGTGGTACATCGGTGAGCTGCCAAATCAGCGATGCGGGCGTTCAACGGGAACGGACGGACGGGAGGCCGGGTGCGGCGCTCCGTCGTCAGAATCGAGGAATGGGGCGGCTCGGGCCATGTCATTGCCAGTGGCCCCCTCGGCTTTCTCAGGCAACTGGGAACTTCCACCAAGGAGTAGTAGCGCCATGAGCGTCACGGCAGCAAAAGGCTTTTCGGCCGCGGGTGTTGCGGCCGGAATCAAAAGCAACGGAAATCCGGACCTGGCCCTGGTGGTGAACACGGGACCGCGGCGGAGCGTGGCGGGCGTCTTCACCTCGAACCGTGTGAAGGCCGCGCCCGTGGTGTGGAGCGAAGGGGTCATCAGGACCGGTGCCGTCGGCGCTGTCGTCCTCAACTCCGGCGGCGCCAACGCGTGCACCGGCCCCGAAGGCTTCCAGGACACCCGCGCCACCGCCGAGAAGGTCGCGGCGAGCCTCGGCGGGCTGCGCGCCGGTGAGGTCGCCGTGGCGTCCACGGGGCTCATCGGCGTACGCCTGCCGATGGACAAGCTGCTCGCGGGTGTCGACACCGCGGCGGACGCACTCTCCGCGGACGGCGGCGAGGACGCGGCCGTCGCCATCAAGACGACCGACAGCGTGCACAAGACGGCGGTGTACGAGGGCGAGGGCTGGACGGTCGGCGGCATGGCCAAGGGCGCGGGCATGCTCGCCCCCGGCCTCGCCACGATGCTGGTCGTCCTCACCACCGACGCGGACCTCGGCAACGACGTCCTGAACAAGGCGCTGCGGGCGGCGACCCGGGTCACCTTCGACCGGGTCGACTCCGACGGCTGCATGTCCACCAACGACACGGTGCTCCTGCTCGCGTCCGGCGCCGCCGGGGTCACCCCCGCGTACGCGGAGTTCGCCGACGCCGTGCGCACCGTCTGCGAGGACCTGGCGCGGCAGCTCATCGGCGACGCCGAGGGTGCCTCCAAGGACATCCGCATCGACGTCGTGAACGCGGCGAGCGAGGACGACGCCGTGGAGGCCGGGCGCTCCATCGCCCGCAACAACCTCCTCAAGTGCGCCATCCACGGCGAGGACCCCAACTGGGGCCGGGTGCTCTCCGCCATCGGCACCACCGCCGTCGCCTTCCGCCCCGACCGGGTGAACGTCGCTATCAACGGCGTCTGGGTCTGCAAGGACGGCGCGATCGGCGCGGACCGGGACTCGGTGGACATGGGCGGCCGCGAGGTCGTCATCACCGCGGACCTCGCCGCCGGCGGGGCGTCGGCCACCTTGTGGGCCAACGACCTCACCGCCGAGTACGTCCACGAGAACAGCGCGTACTCGTCATGAGGATCAGCACCCAGGAGCACCCCGCACTGGTCAAGGCGCAGTCCGTCATGGACGCGCTGCCGTGGCTCAACCGTCACCAGGGCAAGATCTGCGTCATCAAGTTCGGCGGCAACGCCATGATCGACGACGAGCTGAAGGCCGCCTTCGCGCACGACATCGTCTTCCTGCGGCACGCCGGGCTCAAGCCCGTCGTCGTACACGGCGGCGGCCCGCAGATCAGCAAGGCCCTGAAGCTGCACGACATCGAGAGCGAGTTCAAGGCGGGCCTCAGGGTCACATCGCCCGAGGCCATGAACGTCGTCAGGATGGTGCTCGCGGGACAGGTGCAGCGCGAGCTGGTCGGCCTCATCAACCAGCACGGCCCGCTCGCGGTCGGCCTCACCGGCGAGGACGCGGACACCATCACCGCCGTCAAGCACTGGCCGGCGGGCGCGGAGGGCGAGAAGGTCGACATCGGCCGCGTCGGCGAGATCGCCGGAGTGAACGCCGGCGCCGTCGAGGCGCTGCTCGCCGACGGCCGCATCCCGGTCATCTCCCCGGTGGCCCGCAGCGTCGACGACGACTACGTCTACAACGTGAACGCCGACACCGCGGCCGCCGCGATAGCTGGCGCCCTGAACGCCCACACGCTCGTCTTCCTCACCGACGTCGAGGGCCTGTACGCGGACTGGCCGAACAGCGACGAGGTCATCAGCAGGCTCAGCGCCAGCGAACTGGAGAAGATCCTCCCGGAGCTCGCCGACGGCATGGTCCCCAAGATGGCAGGCTGCCTGCACGCGGTCCGCAACGGCGTGGGCAGCGCGCGGGTCATCGACGGGCGGGTGCAGCACTCGGTGCTGCTCGAGATGTTCACGCGTGAGGAGATCGGCACGCTGGTCATGCCCGACATCGAGGATGATCTGCGCTGAACGGGGCCGCCGACCGAAGGCCGCGATGAGCGCGGCCGTCACCGAGGGGATGCGATGCACGAAGGCAGTACCGCCAGGACCGCCAGGACCGCCAGGACCGTCATGGGCCACGCGAGCGGCACCGACGGCACCGGTGACACCGGCGCCGTCGCGGGGGAGCGGGGCAACACCAAGCTCACCGAGCGCTGGCAGGCGTCGCTGATGGACAACTACGGCACGCCACGGGTGCCGCTGGTGCGCGGCGAGGGCGCCGCGTTCTGGGACGCGGACGACAAGAAGTACCTCGACTTCCTCGGGGGCATCGCCGTCAACTCGCTCGGCACCGCGCACCCCGCCGTCGTCCGGGCCGTCAGCGAGCAGATAGGCCGGCTCGGCCATGTCTCCAACCTGTTCGTCGCCGAGCCGCCGGTGCGGCTCGCGGAGCGCCTCCTGCGGCTGACCGGGCGCTCGGGGCGGGTCTTCTTCGCCAACTCCGGCGCGGAGGCGAACGAGGCCGCCTTCAAGATCGGCCGGCTGACGGGCCGGCGCCGCATGGTCGCCGCCCAGGGCGGCTTCCACGGCCGCACCATGGGCTCCCTCGCCCTCACCGGACAGCCCGCCAAGCGCACCGCGTTCGAGCCGCTGCCCGGTGACATCACGCATGTGCCGTTCGGCGACGCCGAAGCGCTGCGCGCCGCCGTCGACACCGACACCGCGCTCGTCTTCATCGAGCCGATCCAGGGCGAGAACGGCGTGGTCGTGCCGCCCCCCGGCTATCTGGCCGCGGCCCGTGAGATCACCCGCGCCACCGGGGCGCTGCTCGTCCTCGACGAGGTGCAGACGGGCATCGGACGCACCGGCCACTGGTTCGAGCACCAGGCGCACGGCGTCGAGCCCGACGTCCTCACACTCGCCAAGGGCCTCGGCGGCGGCCTGCCCATCGGTGCGACCCTCGCCTTCGGCCCGGCCGCCGACCTGATGGCTCCCGGCGCCCACGGCACCACCTTCGGCGGCAACCCCGTCTCCTGCGCCGCCGCGCTAGCCGTGCTCGACACCATCCACGGCGACGGGCTCCTGGACCACGTCAAACGCCAGGGCGAGAACCTGCGCCAGGGCATCGAGGCCCTCGGGCACCCGCTCGTCGACCGGGTCCGCGGCGCCGGGCTGCTGCTCGGCATCGTCCTCACCGAGCCGTGCGCCCCGCAGGTGCAGCAGGCCGCGCAGGACGCGGGGCTCCTGGTGAACGCCGCGCTGCCCGACACCATCAGGCTCGCCCCGCCACTGATCATCGGCGAGGACGAGGTGACGACGTTCCTGCGCAAGTTGCCCGGCGTGCTCGACCGGGCGCGGCGGGAGTCCGGCGCCTGAACCGCGCCAGGCCGCGCCTGAACCGCAACTGAACCGCGCCTGACCGCGCCGACTCGACGGGCCGTCCACACAAGGGTGGACGGCCTTTGTCGTGTGCTCCGGCCCACGGCTGAACCCGGTGACGGTGCCGGAGTGAGCCGTGCCGGTTTGCAATGGCGCCATCGTGATGCCATGGTGGCGTCATGGAATCCGTGCCGCAGTCCGGCCGTCTCCGCCACACGCCGCCCGCGTGCCTCCGCACCGGCATACGCGGCGCCTGATCCAGGCGCCCGACCCCCGCGTCTTCGCCGCCGCCCTCCGCCGCCCTCCGGCGTGACCGCCCGGCATCCCCGCACGCGGCTCCCGTAACCCTCGCGCAGCTCTCGCGCGGTTCTCGCGCAGCCCCGGCACCGTACGGTCCCGACCGTACGGGCGTACTCCCGCACACCCTGAAACAGGTGAAATATCGTGACTTACCAGTCACTGAACCCTTCGTCACCGTCGACGCCGCCCACACCGCCCCTCACGCCACCCCTCACCACGCTGGTCGACGTATGGGAGGCCCCCAAGGAGCACTTCTGGCTCCGCGGCACTCCCGCGGAGCGGCCCGTCGAGTTCGACGGCGACGGCGAGATCGGAGTCTGGAACGTCTACGGCCACCCCGAGAGCGTCGAGGTCCTCTCGAACCCCGGTGCCTACTCGTCGGACACGGTGCCGGTGCTCGTACCCGAGACGCCGGAGTACGAGAAGAGCGGCCTGCTCACGCAGATGGACCCGCCCGACCACCGCAAGCTGCGGCGCCTCGTCAGCCGGGCCTTCACGCCGCGGCTCGTGGCCGCGCTCGCGCCGCAGATCGCCACGCTCACCCATGAACTGCTCGACCGCGCCGACGAACGCGGCACCGGCACCCTGGAACTCGTCGACGACGTCGCCCATCCGCTGCCGGTGACGGTGATCGCCGAACTGCTCGGCGTGCCGAGCAGCGACCACGCCCTGTTCCGGCAGTGGAGCGACGCCATGATCCCCCGCGACCACGCCTCCGTCTCCGACGCGCTGACCACCGAATCCGCCGCGGCCGTCTTCGATCTGTCGCGCCGGATGAGCGAGTACTTCGCCGGGTACGCCGAGGAGCGCAGGAGCCGCCCACAACAGGATCTGCTCACCCACCTGGTCCTGGCCGAGGTCGACGGCGAGCGGCTGACCGGCCCCGAGATCGGCAACCTGGCCCAACTGCTGCTCGTCGGCGGGCACGTCACCACGACCATGATGCTCGGCAACGCGCTCCTCTGCCTTGAGGCGCACCCGCACGAGCGGGACCAACTGCGGCGCGATCCCGCGCGGATGCCCGGCGTCGTCGAGGAGACGCTGCGTGTTCTCACGCCGTTCCAGGTCTTCCACCGCGTCACCACCAAGGAGGTGCGGCTCGGCGACCGGACGCTGCGCGCGGGGCAGTTGGTCGCGGTGTGGGCCGGCGCGGCCAACCGTGACGAGCGGGTCTTCGCCGACCCGCAGGAGTTCCGTCCGGAGCGCGACCCCAACCCGCACCTCGCGTTCGGCAGGGGCATCCACTTCTGCCTGGGGGCGCCGCTCGCCCGTCTCGAGGGCCGGGTCGCCCTCGGCATCCTCCTGGAGCGCTACCCGGAACTGCGCGCGGATCCGGACAACCCGCCGGTCCTGATGCGGAGTCCGGAGCTGACAGGGCCGCGTTCGTTGCCGCTGCGCACCGGCCGGTAGGGGAAACGGTCCGGGGGCCGTCGGTACGACCAGGCGTTCAGTCGGTGGGGCGCCTGCGGGACCTGCGGGGGCCGGGGGACTTGTGGTCCTTCACGGGCTTGCCGAAGCCGAGGCCGTCGTCCGGCCGGAGCGGGCCGACGAGGGAGTGGAAGACGTCGTCGAGGGTGGCCCGGTGCACCGTGATCGCGGCCGCCTCGACCGCCGCACCGTCCAGGGCGTCGAGCACGGCCCGCACGTCCGCGACGCTGCAGTCGCTCGGCAGGTGCAGGGTGAGTTCCTCATGGTCGGCGCGCACACAGTCGAAGAGCCCGGCGGCCTCCTCCATGCCGGTGACGGTGTCGAACTGCAGCCGGATGCTGCCGCCGCACGGCCCCGCGGCGGACAGCGGGATCACCGGCGCCACCGCCTCGGACGCCATCGCCTCGGAAGCCGCCGCTTCGGAAGCCGCCGTGTCGGAGGCCGCCCTGCTCCGCGCGCCCGCCGGGTGGTTCCGCGCGGACGACGGCGGTGTCACCACGAACTCGGGGTCGAGGCCCCGCAGTTGTACGACCACCGAAACCGGGGCGAGGTCGCGATTGACCTCGCCCATGGCGGCGCACAGGGCGTTGAGCAGGGTGAGCCGGGCGGCGGACTGCAGGGGGCCGGTGAGTTGCCGGGCGAGGGCCCGGGTCTCGGCTCCGCCCGCGTCCGCGGCGACCGCGAGCTCCTGACGGAGATCGTCGAGGTACGGGGTGAGGTCCATGACGTCATCATGGCACAAAGATGGCGCCATTCAAGCGCCAATGGACGTTCTCCGGACGCCTGGCCGAATACCGGTCCTCCTTGTTTTTGCCGGAATTCGACCGTGCGGCCGGGTGGATGCGGGGGTACACGGGAGGGCGCAGCGGTCCGGAGCGGGCGGGTCCACCGGGGCTGAATCCCTGGCCTGGAGTGGGTGAGGCGATGTGCGGGGCGGGTTCGGGCGGATGGAGCGCGACGTCCTGTCGCGCTCCCCGGCGCGCACGCTGGGCGCATGAACCGCGCCTTCGGCGTTGGTGCCTTGGCTGTGCCAAAGTGGGCTTGCAGTGGTGCCACGATGGTGCCATAGTTGCGCTGCGGGTCGTACGCCGTACAGGAGCAACGACCGTCCCCTCGTTCCTGACTACCCGACAGGAGTCCTCCTCGCCGTGGCTACCCTCCTCTACAAACTGGGCCGCTTCGCCTTCCGGCGACGCGGCGTGATGGTTCTGCTGTGGGTGCTGGTGTTCGGCGGTGTGGGCTACGCCGCCTCGTCCGCCCCGGCACCCCCCGCCGACACGTTCTCGATGCCCGGCACGGAGTCGCAGAAGGCGTACGACCTGCTGGAGGACAAGTTCCCGGACGCGAGCGCCGACGGCGCCACGGCCCGCGTGGTGCTGCGGGTGCCCGGCGACGGAAAGATCACCGACTCCGGCGCCAAGGCCAAGGTCGGCAGGGTCGTCGCCGAACTGCGCAAGGCGCCCCAGGTCGCCAAGGTCAGCGACCCCTACGCGGGCGGCGCCGCCGTCAGCAAGGACAAGTCGACCGTCTATGTGTCCGCCACCTACAAGGTGATCGCGACCAAGGTGTCCGAGAAGGCGCACGACGCCCTGGACGACACGCTGGCCGACGCGCGCAAGAGCGGTCTGAAGGCCGAAGCCGGCGGTGACGCCGTCAAGGTGGAGCAGACCATGAACGGCTCCGCCGAAGCCGTCGGTATCGCCGTCTCCGCGATCGTCCTGCTGCTCACCTTCGGCTCCCTGATCGCCGCGGGCATGCCGCTGCTCACCGCGCTCGTCGGTGTGGGCGTCGGCATCTCCGGCATCACCGCGCTCGGCTCCACGCTCGGCCTCTCGTCCACGACCACGACCCTGGCCATGATGATCGGGCTCGCCGTCGGCATCGACTACGCGCTGTTCATCGTCTCCCGCTACCGGTCCGAGATCGCCGAAGGCCGTGAACGCCATGACGCCGCGGGCCGGGCCGTGGGCACCGCGGGCAGCGCCGTCGTCTTCGCCGGACTCACCGTCATCATCGCCCTCGGCGGCCTGATCGTGGTGGACATCCCGATGCTCACCAAGATGGGCATGGCGGCCGCGGGCACCGTCGCCGTCGCCGTCCTCATCGCCGTGACACTCGTGCCCGCGCTCCTCGGCTTCGCGCCCATCAAGGTGCTCGCCCGCAAGGACCGCGCGCGGTACAAGGGCAAGCCGCTCTCCGCGCGCAAGCAGCGCAAGGCCGAGAAGCGGGCCGCCAAGCTGCAGCGCCCCAACCTCGGTGCCCGCTGGGCGCGCTTCGTGCTCCGCCACCCGGTCGGCGTGCTCCTCCTGGCCGTCGTGGGCCTCGGCACCGTCGCCGTACCCGCCGCGAGCATGGAGCTCGGCCTGCCCGGCGAGGGCACCATGGCTCCCGACACCACCCAGCGCAAGGCCTACGACATGATGTCGGAGTCCTTCGGCAAGGGCTTCAACGGCCCGCTGATGGTGACCATCGAGGACAAGGACGCCAAGAGCGAGTCCGCGGGCGTGCGCTCGAAGATGGCGAAGGAACCCGGTGTCGAGTCCGTCGGCCCCGCCGTGCTCAACAAGGCGGGCGACACCGCCATCGTGAACGTGGTGCCCACCACGGGCCCCGACGAGGACGACACCAAGAACCTGGTGAAGTCCCTGCGCGGCATGGCGAAGGACATCAAGGCCGACCACGGCCCGGAGATCCTGCTCACCGGCCAGACGGCCTTGTTCATCGACTTCTCGAAGACCCTCGACGACGCGCTCCTGCCCTACCTCGGCACGGTCGTCGGCCTGGCCTTCCTGCTCCTGATGCTGGTCTTCCGCTCGATCCTGGTGCCCCTGAAGGCCGCCCTCGGCTTCCTGCTCTCGGTGGCCGCCGCGCTCGGCGCCGTGGTGGCGGTCTTCCAGTGGGGCTGGCTCGCGGACGTCTTCGGCGTGGACCAGCCGAGCCCGATCATGAGCACGATGCCGATCTTCATGATCGGTGTGGTGTTCGGCCTCGCGATGGACTACGAGGTGTTCCTGGTGACGCGGATGCGCGAGGCGTACGTGCACGGCGCCGAGCCGCGCGAGGCGGTCGTCACCGGCTTCCGGTACGGCGGCCGGGTGGTCACCGCCGCCGCGATCATCATGATCAGTGTGTTCTCCGGCTTCATCATGGAGGAGAACGACCTGGTGAAGATGATCGGCTTCGGACTCGCCGTAGCGGTGCTCTTCGACGCCTTCATCGTCCGGATGGCGCTTGTGCCCGCGCTGTTCGCCCTGCTCGGCAAGTCGGCGTGGTGGTTGCCGAAGTGGCTCGACTGGCTGCTCCCGAACATGGACGTCGAGGGCGAGAAGCTGTCCCGGCGCCTGGCCGCGCAGCAGCGGACCCGGCCGTGGCAGCGGCGGCGCGAACCGCAGTACCGGGGCTGACCGCGGCGCCTTCGCCCACGGGGCGTCCACACAGCGGGCTCCTCCGGCCTCACCGGCCGGCGGGGCCCGCTCCCGATGTCGGCCTCGCGCGGCGCCGGAACCGATGTCGGCCTCGCGCGGCGCCGGAACCGCTGTCGCCCTCGCGCGGCGCCGATCCGCTGTCGGCCGTCGCGGCGCCGACCCATCATGTCCCCTCGGCGGGGACGCCCTGCAGAGTCACGAGGAGGGGACCTTGCCCACGTTCGACACCCCGGAGCCGATCACCGCCACGATCCACGTCGCCATCGGCGTCGCCCACATCACCGCGGGCGGGCGCGCCATCACCGTCGTCGAGGTGCACCCGCGCGACAAGGACAACGACGCCGACGTCCGGGCGGCGCAGGGCACCCGCGTCGACTTCGTACGCAACCGCCTCACGGTACGGACGCCCGACCCCGGCCTGCGGCGCGGCGACGCGGGCGCGGTCCTCGTCGAGGTACGGCTGCCCGGCGGCTCCCGGCTCAACGGCACCGCGTCCCTCGGCGACTTCACCGGCGAAGGCCCCCTCGGCGCCTGCGCCCTGAACACCCTGGACGGCGACATCCGCCTCGACAGGACCGGGCCGGTACGCCTGCGCACGGAGCGCGGTGCCGTCACCGTGAACCACATCGACGGCTTCGCCGAGGTCACCACCGGCTCCGGCCGGGTGCGCGTCCATGAGATCGACGGCGCCGCGGAGATCAGGAACTCCAACGGCGACACCTGGGTCGGCCGGATCTCCGGCGAACTGCGGTTGAAGGTCGCCAACGGCAACGTCTCCGTGGGCCGTGCGTACGCCGACATCGCCTCGAAGTCCGCAGGCGGCGACATCCGCATAGAGGAGGTCGCCCGGGGCCGTGTCGACCTCCAGACGCAGACCGGCAACCTGGAGATCGGCATCCACCCGGGCACCGCGGCCTGGCTCGACGTCAACTCCCGGGCGGGCACCGTGCACAACGACCTGGGCCCCGTCGACGGCCCCGGCCAGGGGGCCCAGACCGTGCACGTGCGCGCCCGCACCGGGCTCGGCGACATCGTGATCCGCCGCGCACAGGGCCTCCCGGGAGCGGCAGGTGACCGAAAAGTTACGGCCAGTTGAAGGAAAGGAAAACGTCAGGCGTACGCGGTGTGCGGCGTGTCGTGACGTGCCCTGGGTACTGAGGGGTCATGCGAGTGAGCGTGCTGGATGTGGGATCGCGCACCGTGCGCCTCGTGGTGGCGGACGCCGCTGGTGGGGCACCGCTGCCCGTGCACACGAAGAAGTGGAAGCTGCGGCTCTGCGACCGGGTCGAACCCGGCGCCCCTTTCGACGAGGAGGCCGTGCGCCTCCTCGTACGGGCGGTCGACGCCGCGGCGTCGACCGCTGGACGTTGGGGTTCCGCGCTGCCGCTCGCCTTCGCGACCGCCGTGGTGCGTGACGCGCCGAACCGTCTGGAGGTCCTGCGCGCGGTGCGGGCGAGCACCGGCGTCGCCCTGTGCACGCTCCCCGGCGAGGTGGAGGCCGAGCTGACCTTCCTCGGCGCGCGGCGCTGGCTGGGCTGGCGGGCGGGGCCCCTGGTCCTGTTCGACATCGGCGGGGGCTCGCTGGAGGTGGCCTTCGGGCGGGGGCGCCTGCCGGACTTCGCGGTGTCGCTGCCGCTCGGCGCGAACCGGCTGACCCATGAGTTCCGCACCGGCGACGACCCGCCGTCCGCGCAGACGATCAAGGCGATGCGGCGCAAGGTGCGCCACCAGATGCGGGACGTGGGGGCACGGATCCGCTGGGAGGGCCCGCGCACCGCGGTCGCGACCTCGCGCACGTGCCAGCAGTTGGCGCGGCTGACCGGCGAGGCCCCCGGACGGCGTGGTCCCTTCGTACACCGGAGCCTGGAGCGCGAGGCCCTGCGCCGGTCGACGGAGCGACTCGCCCGCCTCCCGGTGTCCGAGCGCGCGCAACTGCCGGGGATCTCGGCGCCACGGGCGGCGCAGAGCCTGGCCGGCGCGGTCGTCGCGCACACGGCCATGAAGCTGATGGGCATCGACAGGGCGGAGGTCTGCCCCTGGGCGGTGCGCGAGGGCATCCTGCTGCGCCACATCGAGGAGGGGCCGCAGTGGTGGGCCGGCCTGACCGCGCGGCTCACCGATGCCACCGACGACACCGATGCCACCGATGCCACCGACGCGACCGATGCCATCGATGCCACCGATGACACAGACGTGCCGCCACCGGTGGCGCTGCGGGTGGCCAGGCGCTGACGCCCCGCGGCGCACGTTCCGGCGGGTGGCGCCGGAACGCGCACCGGGGTCAGGGCGCGGTCTTGCTCAACCCGCCCGCACGGGCCCCCTTCCTGGTCCGCCGGTCACCGCTGCCATTGCCGTTGCTGCTGCCGTTGCTGCTGCCGGGCGCCTTGCCGTTCCCGTTGGTGCTTCCGTCGGCGCTTGCGCCGGTGCTGCCCTTGGTGCTTCCGTCGGCGCCGCCGTGGGCGCGGGCCGGAGCGGGCGCCGCCTCCTGGTCCTGGACCGCGGCCGGACCCGCGGCCGCCGCCCCCGGCTGCTTCCCGGACGCCACCGGCACCACAGGCGTCTCCGCCGCCGCGGACGCCTCAGCCGCCGCGCGTGCCTCCGCCTTCAACCGGTCCCGCATCTGCAGGAACTTGGCGTTCAGCTCGTCCACGGCGATGAACTTGTTCACGCCGCGCTCGCTGACCTTCGGTTCCTGCCGCGCCATGATGTCGTTGTCCTGCCGGTCCTGGACGTACTGCTCCATCATCAGCGACAACCGCAGGATCGGCGGCCGCAACTGCTTGACCGGCACCATCGCCTTGAGCAGCGGATACTCGTAGAGCCGCATGATCGCCTGGGTGTTGTGCTCGTCGATGGGCACGAGCCAGGTCGTGACCTCCAGGAGCCCCTGCCGTACGTGGGTCATGCACGGCGCCTGGTAGATGAGGTCGAAGTGCCAGGTGTTGGAGGGGTTGCCCTCCTCGCACTGGTCGAAGGTGTTGCGGATGATCGTGCCCTCGACGTCCACGCGATGGTTCACGATCTTGTTGGCGGCGATGTAGCGCTCCCGGCCGTCCAGCCAGAGCTTGCGCCAACTGCCGTACATGAAGGTGTAGTCGATGATGTTCGCCCAGTGATCGCGGTGCACGAACGTCACGTGGTAGAACTCGAGCAGGCTCTCGATGTAGCGCGTGTAGTGCACCGGGCGGCTGAAGGTGATCGTCTCGTACGGCCGCGGGTGCTCCGCGAGTTCGCGCGCGAGCGCGATGTCCGGCAGGACCTCACGCTTGTCGCCCCACCACAGCCACACCAGGTCGTGCTGTTCACGCACCTCGTAGGTGTCGATCTTCAGGGACGCGGGGATGCGGCCGTCCGCGCCGAGCGCGGGGACGTGCCGGCAGGTGCCCTCGGTGTTGAACCGGAAGCCGTGGTAGGGGCACGCGATCGAGTTGCCCACCAGACGCCCGTCGGCGAGGTTCGCGCCCTTGTGCGGGCAGCGCGCCGACTGGCACACCAGCTTGCCGTCGAGGTCGCGCCAGAGCACGAGTTCCTCGCCGAGGCGGCGCACGCCGGTGGGCGCGTCCTGTTTGATGTCTTCGGTCCGCAGAATCGGATACCACTGGTTCGGGATCATCTGGAACGTCTCGCCTTCCTCTCGTGTACCTCGCGTGCCGGCCCGGCGAGCGGGGCGCTCAGCCCTCCACGACCTCGACGACACCGGTGTCGCCGTCGACCATGACCATGTCGCCGGTGTTGATCACTTGCGTGGCGTACTTGGTGTTGACCACCGAGGGCACGTTGAACTCCCGGGACACGATCGAGCTGTGCGAGAGCATCGAGCCGATGTCCGTGACGACCCCGCCGGCGATGGCGAACAGCGGTGTCCAGGAGGCGTCCGTGTGCCGGGTGACCAGGATCTCGCCGGCCTGGAACTCGTCGGCCTGCCACACCAGGTCCTCGACGATGCGGGCCCGCCCCACGATCCGCCCGGGGCTCGATCCGAGCCCCGCAAGGCGCGCCCCGTCCTTCACGGGTCGCACCGCGCGCGTGCTGTCGTGCTCACCGACGAAGGTGAGCGGCGGCTCCGGCAGCCGGTTGCGGTACTCGTGCACCCGGCGCCGCTCCTCGGTCCTCGCCCGCGGGAACACGGCACGCGCGGGCAGCTCACCGGCCAGATAGCCGCGTACGTCGGCGAAGTCGAGGTAGGCCACCTCGTCCAGGGAGTGCAGCAGCCCCTCATCGACAAGCCGCCGCCCCACCTCGTACACGACGTTCCTGACCAGCCAGATCGACGTGATCATCGACATCCGGGTGGTCTCGCGCAGCTCGCTGCACAGGGCGTACATCGAGATGAGGCCCTCGATGGTGGCCCGCTGCGGCAGCGGCAGCTTCTTCAGGACCTCCCGGGCGTCGCCCTCCTGCCGGGCGCGGCTGCGGCCCATGATGTCGTCGGCGGTGAAGCCGTCGGCGGCGTAGCGGCGGATCATCTGGAAGATGTACGAGGGGTCGTCGATCCAGCGCTGGTGGGTGAGCTCCATCTCCTGGCGGCCGCGGGTGCCGTTGGCGCGCAGGAACGGCTCCATCTGCGCCTGCCAGAACGCCTCGCCGTCCGGGTCGGCGCGCAGTTGGTCCGCGACCTCCTCCAGAGGCGCCGCCTCGATGATCTCCATGACCCGCGGCCTGGCCTTCGCGGCCTGGGCGACGGCCCAGATCTCCTGGGCCGAGGCGACCGTGCGCAGGCTCGACATATCGGTCTTGATGCGGTTCTGGAGGTTGTCGCCCGCGGCGCCGAGCCAGCGGGCGCACAGCTCGGTGAGGATGCCGTAGAAGCCGAACGCGTTGATGTAGTACGGCATGTAGCCGACGTGCGCGTCGTGGAAGTAGTCCAGGTAGCGGCTGAGTTCGGCGTGCAGTTCGCGGCGGCCCATCCGGGTCAGGTCCAGGCGCCGGGCCCGGTCGAACTCGTAGAGGCGGGCGTCGACCATGGTGCGGGCGCGGCCCTTCATCACCAGCATCTCGTTCGCCGTGGCCCGCAGCCAGTGCGTGGCCGAGAGCAGGTCCCGCATGCCGCCGGGGAAGGTGCCGAACGGGTTCTCGTACGTCGCCAGGTCCACCTCCTCGCTGACGAACCGGCGGGTGAAGTGCCGCTGGTCGCGGGTGGGCAGGGCCTGGCCGAGGAGGTAGGAGGTGTAGGAGATGTTGAGGTACACATGGCCCTGGAGGAAGCCCATGTGCAGGCCCACGTCACCGGTCTCGCGCACGCCGAGCGCCGCCGCGCAGTCGCCGTGCACATGGTCCTGGTAGTGGCGGGCGAAGCTCAGGCCGAGCGGGGTCATCAGGCCGACGAAGATCTCCCCGATGTCCATGCGCGACCAGAGGGTGCCGTGCCGCACGGTGTCCGGCTGCCCTTCGAGGCGTTCGGGGAGGTAGGGGCTGCGGGCGTCGCCCGAGGCCTCGGGCCGGGGCCGGGTGGTGATCGGGCGGGCCTGGAGCAGATACAGCGCCCCGTCGCGCAGCGCCCACTCGATGTCCTGCTCCGTGCCGTACCGGGCCCGGACGTCGAGGGCGGTCCTGGCGAGGGCGGCGAGCTGGTCGCGCGTCAGGCAGGGGGCGTCCCGGTCGGCGGCGTCGACCTTCGTCATGCCGATGCGTCCCGGCGCGAGCGGCGCGCACTTGGTGACCTTGTAGCGCACGCGTTCCTCGACGACGTCGAGCGTGCGGTCGTCCACCACGAAGAAGTCGCTGGAGACCCTGCCGGACACCAGGCCCTCGCCGAGCCCGCAGCAGGCCTCCACCACCAGGCGGTGCGGCCTGCCGCCGATCGGGTCGACGGTGAAGAGCACCCCGCTGACGTCGGCGGGCACCATCTCCTGCACGACGACGGCGATGGCCCCCGCGGGCTCCCCGGCGCGGTAGGCGGCGGCGCGGTCCGACCACAGCGACGCCCAGCAGACCTTGACCGCGTCGAGCAGCGCCGCGTCCCCGGACACATCGAGGACGGTGTCGTGCTGACCGGCGAAGGAGCGCTCGGCGGAGTCCTCGCGCGGCGCGGAGGAGCGCACCGCGACCCGCGGGCGGCCGAGGGCCTCGTACGCCGCCAGGATCGTGCGGGCAAGGGGCTCCGGGACGTCCCGGGCCAGGATCACCTCGCGGACGGCGGCCGGTGGCGCGGAGCGGGCCTCGGCGGCGCGGAGTTCGGCGGTGAGGCCGCTCTCGCGCAGGAACAGCTCGAAGAGCCCGGTGGTGAGACAGAACGCGGGCGGCACCGGAAGCCCCGCCCGGATCAGCTCGTCGAGCCGGGCGCCCTTGCCGCCGAGCTCGTCGGGGCCCGCCGGGTGCGGGCTGCCGAGCACGGCCACGAGGTCCGCGTGCGCGGCCGCGCCCGCCGCGACAGGGGCCTCCTGGGCCCCGGTCCCGGTCCCGGTCGTCGCCCCGGTCCCGGTCGTCGCTTCGGTACCGGTCTCGGTCGTCGCCTTCGTCGTCATGACGTGGCCCTCTCGACGGTGGTGGTGGCGGAGCGGGCCGGGAGTGCCCCGGTCGGGCCCGTCGCGGAGTTGCTGCCGGTGAACGCGCGGAACGCCTGTCCCGGCAGCACCCGCGTGGCCCGTACGTCGTCGAAACCGGCCTCACCGAGCTGGCCGAGCAGTTCGTCCTCGCGCGGCAGGGGCCCGCCGAACCGCGCGTACTCGAACCACAGGTTGAGCACTTCGAGGCCGAGGGTGCCGCTGCCCCGGCAGGAGGAGGTGAGCAGCAGCGTGCCGCCGGGGGCGAGCAGGGAGCGGGCGCGCGCGAGGACCTCGGCGCGCTCGTCCTGCGGGAAGTAGTAGATGTTGTTGTGCATCGTGACGATGTCGAACTGCGGTTGCAGGTCGAGCGTGCGCAGATCGCCGTGGCGGGTCTCGACGCGGTCCGCGAGCCCCCACTGGGCCATGTTCTTGGCCGCCTGCTCGGCGACCTCCGCCTGCACGTCGACGGCGAGTGCGGTCAGGCGCGGATTGAGCTCCGCCGCGTACCGCACGTAGGCGCCGCTGCCGCAGCCGACCTCCAGGAGCCGCACCGGCGCGGTGCGCGGCAGCGCCTTCCTGACGGCCGCCTCGACGAAGCCGCGCACCACCAGGGACGACCGCGCGACGACCAGGCCGTCCTGGTCACAGAGACCGAACCGGCCGCCGCCCTGGAGCATCCGCGGGGCGTCCCGCAGCGCAGGCACATGGAAGCGGAGCAGCTCTTCGAGGGTCGCCGCGACGGCGTCGTTGCCGACCTGCGCCAGCGCCTTGGCGGTACGGCTCCTGAGCCGGTAGCAGCCCTCGCGCCGGTCGAGTTCGCCGAGGCGCACCCCGATGTCCAGCCAGGCACGAAGGCGTTGCCGCTCCTCGCGGCCCGTGCCCAGGTGTTCGGCGAGGCTCTCCAGGTCGCAGGGGCGTGTCGCCATGCAGCGCAGCACACCGGAGCCCGCGGCCGCGGCCAGGAACGACGCCCGGTACGACGGGGTGAACAGGGTGCGGTTGAGCGTGAGCAGCAGCGGAAGGCGCGGGTCCGCGACGGTCCTTGCCATCGTGGCCAGGCCCGTGAACGGCTCCTGCGCCCGGTCCTTGACGGCCCTGGCCAGGCTCAGTAGGTCCATGAGGGTTCCCTCTCCTCGGCGGTACGGGTGAGTTCGGCGCGCAGCTCACGAAGGAGCGGAAGCCGTGCGGGTCCGTTCAGGTAGAAGTGGCCGCCCCGCACCCTGCGGTGCAGCAGGGAGGCGGCGGTGTACGCCCGCCACGCCTCCACCTGGGCGGGCGGGGCGATCGGGTCGTGGGTCGCGGAGAACGCCGTCATCGGGCAGTCGAGCGGGCGGCGCGGCCGCCAGCGGTAGTGCGCGCACAGCGTCAGGTCGGCACGCAGCACCGGCAGTCTGCGCTCCAGATAGGCGCTGCCCACCCGGTCGTCGGGGCGCAGCGCGCCGAGGTCGCGCACGAGTTGCCGCAGGGCGTCGTCGCCGAGCTCCTGGCCGTCCGGGCCGCCGTACAGGTGCGGCGCCTTGCTGCCGGACACGAACAGGTGCCGGGGTCCGGGCAGGCCGCGGTCCCGCAGCGCGCAGGCGACCTCGTAGGCGAGCAGCGCGCCCATGCTGTGCCCGAAGAAGACGTGCCGGGATCCGGGGGCGGCGTGCCCGGCCGCGATCAGGGCCTCGGTCGCGTCCCGTGCCAGTTCCGCCATCTCCGTGTACGGGGCCTCGTCGCTCCGCAGGCCACGGCCGGGCAGCAGGACGGGTACGACGGTGACGCCGGGCCCGATCCTGTCCGCCCAGTCGCGGAAGACGGACGGGGTGCCGCCCGCGTAGCCGAAGCAGATCAGCCGGGGCCCCGCGGTATCGGCGGCGCCGGGTGCGGGCGCGAAGCCGGGGCCTGTGAACCAGGCGCGGGCCGGCGCCTGCGGCCGTTCGGTGCGGGGCATCGGGTTCCTCTCGGGCTCGGGGCGGGCGGGATCGGGCGCGGGATCGCTGGCGGGGGATGTCAGCGCGGGACGCGGGCGCGGCCCTCGGGCGTGTCGAGCCAGGCGAGCGTCCGCCGCACGCCCTCCTCGAAGCCGACCGCGCTCTTGAAGCCGAAGTCGTCGCGGGCACGGTCGATCGCGTAGGACTGGTCGCGGTCGAAGAGGTGCACCGCGTGCCGGGTGAGCACCGGCCGCGCCTTGAGCCGCAGCGCCCCGTAGAGCCCCTCCGACAGCGTCGCCACACCGCGCGCCACCGGCGCGGGCAGGCTCAGGAAGGGCGGCTTCACGCCGAGCCCGCGGGCGAGGGCCTCGACGTACTCGCGCCAGGTGGTGCGGTCGGCGTCGCGCAGATTGTAGGTGCCGCCCGCGGCGCTCGCGGACGCACAGGCGGCGATCATGGCGTCGGCCGCGTCGGCCACGTACAGCAGCCCCGCGGGGACGTCGCCGCCGCGGATATAGACCATCTGCCTGCTCAGGAGCAGCGTGGCGATCTCGACGACGAAGTCCTTGCTGCGCGGCCCGTACACGCTCACCGGGCGCACCACGGTCAGCGGCAGGTCCGCGCGCGCCGCGGCCTCGCGCACCGCCTGCTCGCCGAGGAGCTTGCTGCGGTTGTAGGGCAGCCCGATGTCGCGCGGCGGGGTCTCCTCGTCGCAGGGGCGGACCGGGTAGCCGTACACGTCGGTGGTGCTGACGTGCACAAAGCGCTCGACGTCGCCCGCGTGGACCGCGGCCTCGACGAGGTTGCGGCTGCCGTCGACATTGACGCGCCGGAAGTCCGCCCAGGGTCCCCAGTCCGCGGACAGGCCCGTGCAGTTGTACACGTGCCGCACCCCGGTGACGGCCCGGCGCAGACTGTCCGTATCGCCCAGGTCCCCGACGGCCACCTCGACGTCGGCGCCCGCGAAGGCGGAGCGGTCGCTGCCCGCACGGACGAGGGCACGCACGCGGTGGCCGCGTTCGGCGAGGCGCCGGGTGAGGTGTCCGCCGATGAACCCGGCCGCGCCCGCTACCAGGACGTCGGGCGCGGCGGACCGGGCGGCGGGGGCGGGCGCCACGGCGGGGGAGGGCGCGGTGGCGGCGGTGGCGGGTGCCGCCTCCGGAGCCGTCTCGGGTGTCGCCTCGGGAGCCGCCTCGGGTGGTGTCCCGGGAACCGTCTCGGGTGGCGTCCCGGGGCGCGGCCCGGTGCGTGCGGTTCCGTTCGTCCTGCGCTGCGTCATGGCGTGCCCCAACAGGTCCAGTGCGCGGTCGAGTTCGTCCTCGGTGTGGTCGGCGTTGATGAAGAAGCGCAGGCGGCACTCGTCGCGCGGCACGGCCGGATAGCCGATCGGCATCACGTTCACGCCGAGGCGCAGCAGCGCGTTGGAGAGCGCCATGGTCTCCTCCCAGCCGCCGATGACGACGGGGACCACCGCCGATGCCCGCGACACGCCGATGTCGAGGCCACGGGCGCGCCCCGAGTCGCGGAAGTGCTCGGCGAGGTGCCGCAGTTGGGTGACGCGCTCCGGTTCGTCCCGCAGGACCCGCAGCGCCTCCAGGGCGGCGGCGGTGTTGGCGGGCGATGTGCCGGTGCTGAAGATGTGCAGCGGTGCGGTGAACTTCAGGTACTCGACGATCGTGCGCCGTGCCGCGACATAGCCGCCGAGGCTGCCGACGGCCTTGCTGAGCGTGCCCATCCACAGGTCGACGTCGGCGCGGTCGACGCCGAAGTACTCGCCGATGCCACGCCCGGTGCGCCCGAGCACGCCGAGGGAGTGGGCCTCGTCGACCATCAGGAGCGCGCCGTGCCGGTTCTTGACGTCGATGAACTTCGGCAGGTCGGGGAGGTCCCCGTCCTGGCTGTAGGCGCCCTCGACGAGGACGAGGGCCCGGCGCGCGCGGGCCCGGGACCCGGTGAGCGCGCGGTCGAGCGCCCGCCAGTCGTTGTGCGGGAAGGGCAGCCGCCGCGCGCCCGAGAGGACGCTGCCGCGCACGGCGCTGTCGTGGATCCACTCGTCGTGCAGGATCAGGTCGTCGGGGCCGAAGAGGTGCCCGATGGTGGCGACGTTCGTGGCGTGCCCGCCCGCGAAGACGATCGCGGCCTCGGTGCCGAGGAACGAGGCGATCTCGGCGTCCAGTTCGTGGTGCAGCGGGGTCTCGCCGAACAGCAGCGGCGTCGCCGAGCAGGACGTGCCGTACCGGTCGACGGCGGCGCGGGCTGCCTGCCGGACACGCGGATGGTGGGACAGGGCCAGGTAGTTGAAGGCGGAGAAGTTGAGGACGGTGCGGCCGCCGACGGTGGCCCTGCCGCTGTTGTAGCCCTCGTGGGTGCGCCCGTAGGGATTGTCCCCGTCGGCGGTGGCCTGCCGGAGCCGCCCCTGCAACTCGGCGTACTCCGGCCACTCCTCGAAGACGCGTTCCTGCCGGACGGGCGGGCCGGTGGTGTCCGGCGCCGCGGGGGCGGCGGGCGCGGGCACCGGCGGGGCGCCGTCACGCACGGGCACGGCGCCCGTGAGGAGCGCGGCGAGCTGCCCCACCGTCGGGTCCTCGGGCAACTGCTCGCGGTTCCCGTTCAAGTGCCCAGGGAACAGCCGTTGCAGGGCCCGCTCCAGCTCCGTACGCATCAGCGAGTCGAAGCCGAGGTCGGCGCCGAGGCGCGCGTCGGGCGGGATGTGCTCGACGGGGTGCCCGCAGACGCGGGACACCTGCGCGCGCACTTCCTGTGGGGCGGCGGGGGCCTCTGCGGCCGGGCCTGCTTTCTGCGGTACGAGAGCCGCTACCTGGGGTACGGGAGCTGCTTCCCGCGGTACGGGGGTTGCTTCCTGCGGCACGGGAGCTGCTTCCTGCCGTACGGGACCTGCTTCCCGCGTTACGGGGGCGAGCCCGGGCGCCTCTCCCGGCGGAGGCGGCGTGAACCAGTACCGCTCCCGCTCGAACACCGCGTGCGGCACCGGAACGACAGGACCGCGCCGACCTTCGTCGAGGGCCGCCCAGTCCACCGTGGCGCCCGCACAGTGCAGTCGCCCCAGGGACTGGAGCAGCGTCTCCCAGTCGCCCGTGGCGCCCGGCACGGTACCGGCCCGGCCCCGCCGCAGCGAGGGCAGCCACAGCAGCGGGTCCGCGTCCGGGTCGGACTCCGCCGTGCCGGTCCCCGGCGCGTCGCCCGCCGTGCCGGAAGCCGTCATCGACCGGCCGAGCCCGAGCAGGGTCGGATGCGGGCCCACTTCCACGAAGGCGGTGCAGCCGAGCCGCCGCACCGTGCCGAAGCCGTCGGCGAACCGCACGGTACCGAGGAGATGGTCCACCAGGGCGTCGCCGTCGATGCGGCCGACCGTTTCGCCG
Organism: Streptomyces aureocirculatus; assembly: GCF_000720475.1. Classification (GTDB taxonomy): domain Bacteria; phylum Actinomycetota; class Actinomycetes; order Streptomycetales; family Streptomycetaceae; genus Streptomyces; species Streptomyces aureocirculatus. Next base: position 42,015 of record NZ_JOAP01000037.1, on the reverse strand, counting down.
GTGGCGTCCGACACCCACGGGACGACGGGCTCGGCGAAGCGCACGGTACGCGCGGCCTCGCGCAGCGGCTCCGCGGCCCCCGCCATGAGCGTCGAGTGGAAGGCGCCCGACACGGCGAGGGGCTTGACGACGACGGAGCGTTCCGCGAGCGCGGTACGGGCCCGCTCGATCTCCGCGCGGCCACCGGACAGCACCAGGTGCGTGGGCGAGTTGACGGCGGCCACGGACAGCGGTCCGTACCGTTGTGCGACGTCACGCACAATCGACGCGTCGCCCAGGCAGGCGATCATCGCGCCGTCGCCCGGCTGTTCGTCCATGAGCCTGCCGCGGACCGCCGCGAGCCGCAGCGCGTCCTCGAACGTCATCGCCCCGGCCACGCACGCGGCGGCGTACGCGCCGACGCTGTGCCCGAGGACGGCGGCGGGCCGCACGCCCAGGGACATCCACAGCTCGGCGAGCGCGACCTCCAGGGCCACGAGCGCGGGCTGGCAGTAACGGGTGGCGCGCAGCCGCCGGGTGCCGTCGTCGGCGAACAGCAGCTCGGTCAGGGGCACACCGAGGTGCGGCCGCAGCACGTCGTCCGCCCGCTCGATGCTGCGGGCGAAGGGCGGGTGCGTGTCGTACAGGCCCTTGCCCATGCCCGGGTACTGCGTGCCCTGGCCGCCGAACAGGAACGCCGTGCGCGGCCCGGGCCCGTGCCCGGCCGTACCGCGCACCACGGCCGTCGATGCCGCCCCGCCCGCCAGCGCCTCAAGGCCCGCGTCGAGCGCCTCGGCCGACCCGCCGACGATCACCGCACGGTGCCCGAGCCGGGCCCTGCCCGTCCCCGCGGACCGGCACAGGTCGGCCACCGGCGCCTCCGGGCGGGCGGCCAGGTGGGTGCGCCAGCGCCGGGCCAGGGCGGTCAGCGCGGTCGGCGTGTGGCCCGACAGGCACAGGGCGTGCACCGGCCGCGCGGTCGCGGGGGCGGGCCGGGGCTCGGGCGGCTCGGACGGCTCGGGCGGCTCGGGCGGTGACTCCAGGACGACGTGCGCGTTGGCGCCGCCGAACCCGAAGGAGCTGACGGCCGCCCGCACCGGCCCGCGCCGCGGCAGCGGCGTACGGCGTGTCGGTACGTCGAGGCCCGCGCCGTCCCAGTCCAGTCGCCGGCTGGGTGTGCTCAGATGGAGCGTCGGCGGCACCTCGCGCTCCCGTACGACGAGCGCCGCCTTGATGAGGCCCGCGACGCCCGCGGCCGCCTCCAGGTGCCCGATGTTGGTCTTCACCGAGCCGACCAGGCAGCGGGCACCGTCCGGCCGCCCCATGCCGTACGCCTCCGCGATGCCCTCCCACTCGACCGGATCACCCAGCGGTGTGCCGGTGCCGTGTGCCTCGACGTAGTCGACTTCCTTGCCGCTCAGCCCGGCCCGCGCCAGGGCCTGTTCGACGACGGCGCGCTGGGCGGAGCCCCGGGGTGCGGTGAGGCCGTTGCTGCGGCCGCCGTGGCCGGTGGCCGAGCCCCTGATCACGGCGTGCACGCGGTCGCCGTCGGCGAGGGCGGCCGCGAGCGGCTTCAGGCAGACGAGGCCCGCGCCCTCGCCGCGCACATAGCCGCCCGCCGTGTCGTCGAACGTGCGGCAGCGCCCGTCGGCCGACAGCATCCCGCCGTCGGCGAACGCCACCGAGAGGCCGGGCGTCAGCATCAGGTTCACACCGCCCGCGAGCGCCAGGGAGCACTCGCCCCCGCGCAGGCTGTCGCACGCCAGGTGGACGGCCGTCAGGGACGACGAGCACGCCGTGTCCAGGGCGAGGCTCGGGCCGCGCAGGTCGAGCGCGTAGGACAGCCGGCCCGCGGCGACGGCGTGCGCGTTGCCGGTGGCGCCGTGCACGTCGACGGTGTCCAGGCGGCCCATCACCAGCTCGGCGTAGTCGTGGCTGCTGATGCCGACGAACACGCCGGTGTCGCTGCCCGCGAGCGATGTCGGGTCGCTGCCCGCGTCCTCCAGGGTCTGCCAGGCCGTCTCCAGGAGCAGCCGCTGCTGCGGGTCCATGCGGACGGCCTCGCGCGCCGACAGGCCGAAGAACCGGGCGTCGAACTCCTCGACGCCGTCGACGAACCCACCGAAGTCGGGCGCGGCGACCTGCCCGGCGTCCCAGCGGTCCCGCGGCACCTCGGTGATCGCGTCCCGGCCGTCACGAAGCAGCCGCCAGTAGCTGTCCGGGTCCGGCGCGCCGGGGAAGCGACAGCCGATGCCGACGACGGCGATCGGCTCGTGCCCGCCACCGTCGGCCAGGGGCTGTCGGAGCTGTTCGGGATGTTCCCCGGGCCGCGTGGTCGGCGTGGTCCGAGTGCACGAGGGGGGCGCGGCGGTCCGCGCGGGCACGGTGGAGTGCGGCGCCGGGGCGGACCCCGCGCCGGTGGTGGCGAGGTGGGCGGCGATCGCCCGGATCGTCGGGTGGTCGAAGACCACGGTCGCGGGAATCTCGCGGCCGGTGCGGGCGCTCAGCTCCGCGAGGACCGCCACGGCCTGCTTGGAGTCCAGGCCGAGGGACGCGAGCGGCAGGGCCGGGTCCACCGCAGCCGCGGTGAGCCCGAGGCGTTCGGCGACACGGGCGGTCAGCCAGGCCTCAACGGCGTCGGGGTCCCAGACGGCGCCCGCGGGGACCCGGGCGGTGAGCAGCCCGGTCAGCGTGTCGACGCGCGGCCGCAGAAGCAGCTCCCCGACCGGGATCGCGACGCCGTGCCGCTGCTCCAACTCGCCCACGAGGGACAGCAGATCCCGGTAGCCGAGGCCGAGCTCGGCGAACGTGCGCGTGGCCACGTCCGGGAGGCCGCCGTCGATGTCGACGTAAGGACGCAGGACCTCCTCGACCGCCGCGCCCACCGGCTGCCGCGGCGGTGGCGCGGCAGCCGGGGCGGGCGGCGGTGGCGTGTCGCGGGCGACGCTGGCCGCCACCACCTTCAGGCCGAGGTCGAGGAAGTCCTGCCGGCAGGACTGACGCTGGATCTTGCCGCTGGTGGTCCTGTGCACCGTGGACCGCTTCAGGAGGACGACGGCGTGCGGTGCGACCTCGTGCTCGTCGGCGATCGCGGACCGCAGCCGTGCGAGCAGGCCCGGCGCGTCGTCGGCCCGCCTGCCGTCGATCTCGTACGCGACCACGAGGCGCTCGGCGCCGTCCACCTCGACGGCGAAGGCCGCGCCGCAGCCCTTGCGGACGGCGGGCTCCGCGCGCTCCACGGTGCGTTCGATGTCGTGGGGGTAGTGGTTACGGCCCTGGACGATGACGACGTCCTTGGTGCGGCCGACGATGTGGAGCTGTCCGCCGCGCAGGAAGCCCAGGTCACCCGTACGCAGATACGGCGTGCCGCTCCTGCCGCCCGCGCCGCCCTCGCCGTCGTCCTCCCCGGCCATAAGGGCGCGGAACGTCGCCTCGGTGGCCTCGGGGCGGCGCCAGTAGCCGCGGGCCACGCTGCCGCCCGCGATCCACACCTCGCCGATCGTGCCCTCGTCCGCGATCCGGCGCCGGGTCCGCGGGTCCACGACCGCCACGTCAAGGCCCGGCACCGCGGGACCGCAGCCCACGACCCGGGTGACGCGGCTCCCCGTGGCCGGGGCCGCGTGTCCCGCGCCGAGCGCCGCGGTGTCGAACTCCCCGACGACCGGGGGCTCGTGGGCGCGTACGCCGGTCACCATCAGGGTGGCTTCGGCGAGGCCGTAGCAGGGCAGCAGCGCGGCGCGCCGGAACCCGCACGGCGCGAACCGCTCGGTGAACCGGTCCAGGGTGTCCGCGCGCACCGGCTCCGCCCCGTTCAGGGCGAGGCGCCAGTGGCTCAGGTCGAGCCGGTCACGCTCCTCGTCGGTGATCCGGCGGGCGCACGCCTCGAAGCCGAAGTCGGGGGCGACGCTCGTCGAGGCGCGCGTCTCGGACAGGGTCCGGAGCCACAGCAGGGGGCGGCGCACGAACGACATCGGGGACATCAGGTGCGCGGGGAACCCGCCGTACAGGGGCGAAAGGATGCCGCCGATCAGCCCCATGTCGTGGTACGGGGGCAGCCACGACACCATCGCGGATCCGGTGTCGTGCGCCAGCCTCCGGTGGATGGCGGAGAGGTTGTGCAGCAGATTGCCGTGGCCGACCATGACGCCCTTGGGCGCGGACGTCGAGCCGGAGGTGTACTGGAGGAACGCCAGCGAGTCGGCGGTCAGTTCGGGTTCGCGCCAGTCGTCCGCGTGCACGGCGCCCCAGCCGTCGGGCCCGCCACCCCCGGCACCCGGCGCGCCAGGACCGTCAGGGCCGTCAGGGCCACCCGTCACCAGCCACCGCAGTCCGCCGAGCCCGAGCGCGGCCAGCTCGTCCCTGCGGTCGCCCGCGAACCGGGACAGGTCGCCGGTGGTGAGCGCGTGCGTGGCCCGCGAGTCCCGTGCGATCGCGGCGAGCCGCGGCATGGTCTGCCCGAAGCGGCGGGTGTCCGGCGGGTACGCGGGCACGGCGAAGGACCCCGCGTACAGACACCCGAGGAACCCGGCGATGTAGTCGAGCCCGGGCGGGTGCAGGAGCAGCACCGGCTCGCCCGCCGCGCCCTCGTGCTGCAGCAGGGCGGCCACGCGGCGGGCCTGGAGGTCGAGTTCGGCGAACGTCCAGGAGTGGTCGGCGCCGGTGTCGCCCGCCGGGCCGGGGGTCTCGGTGCCGCTCAGGAAGCGGTAGGCGAGGGTGTCCGGCCGGTGCTCGGCGTGCCGGCGCAGCACGGCGACGAGGGTCCGTGGCGCGTCGCCTCGGCGGTGGTTCTCGCTCGGGCCTTGGGTCATGTACGTCTCCGTCACTTGCCGGGCACGGCGCGCGGGGCGGTGGCGGAAGCGGGCGCCGCGCCGCCGAGGCGCTGGTAGTCGGTCTTGCCGTTGGCGTTGCGCGGCAGTTCGTCGAGGCAGGTGGCCGTGCGCGGCACCATGTAGCGGGGCAGGTACCGCGCGCAGTGCCGCTTGAGCTCGATGAGTCCGGGCCGCGGGGTGCTGCCGCTGAGGGTGAAGTAGAGGGCGACCCCCGAGAGGTCGCTGCTTCCGGTGCCGGTGCCGGTGCCGGTGTCGTTGCCGCTGTCGGTGCCGCCGTCGGTGACGACGACCGCGGCGTGCGCGATGCCGGGGTGCCGCAGCACGGCGGCCTCGATCTCGCCCAGTTCCACGCGGTGCCCGGCCAGTTTCACCATGCGGTCCTTGCGGCCCCGGTACACGAGGGCGCCGTCGTCGAGGCCCACCAGGTCGCCGGTGGCGTGGCGGCCCTGGCGGTGCCCGGCCGCCGCGGGCTCGGACTCGCGGCGCCAGTAGCCGGGGGTGACGCAGTCGCCCTCGACGACGAGTTCCCCGAACGCGTCGGGCCCGGTGAGCACCCGGCCCGCGTCGTCGACGACGGACACCTTGGCGCCGGGCAGCGGGGTGCCGATGGGCACGGGTTCGTGCCGTGACAGGTCCTCCGGGCGCACCCGGTGGTACGTGCACACGTTCGTCTCGGTGGGCCCGTACAGGTTGTAGAGCCCGGTGTCCGGCGTGAGCCGGGCCGCGAGCGCGCGCAACTGCGGCATCGGGAACACCTCGCCCGCGAACAGGACGTACCGCAGACTCCGGGCGGTGTCGGTGGTGAGCGCGTCCGAGACCGTGAGCAGATGCAGCACGGACGGCACCGAGTACCAGACGCTGACGCCGTGTTCGCGGATGCCCGCGGCGAGCGCGCCCACGTCCCGGGTCGCCGCGTCCGGCACGATCCACAGGCCCGCTCCCGCCGACAGGGCTGTGAACAGGTCGAAGGTCGACAGGTCGAAGTTGAACGAGGCGTGGCCCGCGAACACGTCGCCGGGCCCGACGTCGAGTTCGTCGCGCGCCCACCGGATGAAGCACGCGAGGTTGCGGTACGTGATGCGGACACCCTTGGGGGTGCCTGTCGACCCCGATGTGTACAGGAGCGCGGCCAGGTCGTCGCGCTCCAGGGACGGCAGCAGGACGACATGACCCGCGGCGTTCGAGGTGAACGCGGACCAGCCGTGCACGGCGGGCGCACGAGGCGCCTCGCCGAACGGTGCCGGGCGCCGGGACTCGTCCTTGCCGCCGCCGTCGGGGCGCGGTGGCTCGTCGTCCGTGAGCACGACCGCCCGTACCGACGCGGGGAGCGGGCGGTCGGCGAGGGCCGCCAGGCGTCGGCTGTCCGTGACGAGGACGACGGGTTCGGCGTCCGCCAGGATCGTCCGCACCCGCGCCACCGGCTGCCCGCCGTCCAGCGGCACATACGCGCAGCCCGCGTGCAGCGCGGCGAGGATCGCCTGCGCGTAGCGCGGCTGTTTGTCCGCCCAGATCGCCACCCGGTCGCCGACCTCGGCGCCGAGCCCGAGCAGCCCCGAGGCGACGGCGGCGACCTGCGCGGCGAGTTCGCCGTACGTGCAGGCGCCGGGCCCCACGAAGGCGGGCCGCGCCGACTGCCCGGCGTCCTGCGGCCACGGTTTGCGGATGAGCGCGACATCGGACGGTGAGGTGAGGGCGGACCGGGCCTGCTCACAGGGGGCGGTGGGGGCGGTGGGGGCGGTGGGGTCGGAGGGGCCAGGGGGAGCGGTGGCGGCGGTGGACCGGAACAGGTCCCGCGTACGGAGGGTCATCGCGCTCACCCGGCCGACGGCAGGACGCCGGTCTCGCGGGCGGCCTCGACGAAGACGCCCGCCGCCGTCTCCAGGTCCTCCCTGGTGTGTTCGCAGGTCACGCTGACCCGTAGCCGCGCGTCTCCGAGCGGCACCCCGGGGAACACCACCGTCTGACAGAACAGGCCGCGGGCCCGTACGGCCCTGCCCATCTCCAGGGCCCTGCGCTCGTCGCCGATGACGAGCGGCAGGATGGCGCTCTCGGTGTTCTCCAGGTCGAAGCCCGCGTCGGCGAGCTGCCGGTGCAGGAAGCGGATGTTGGACCAGAGCCGGACGAGCCGCTCCGGCTCCGCCTCGATGACGTCGAGGGAGGCGATGAGCCCGGCGGCGACCCCGGCGGGGATGTTGGCGGCGAACACGTACGAACTGGCGTAGTAGCGCAGGTACTCGACGACGTCCTCCTCGCCGACGACGAAACCGCCCATGCCCGCGAGGGACTTGCTCATGGTGCCGAGCTCCAGGTCGACCTCGCCCTTGAGGCCGAAATGCTCGGCGGTGCCCGAGCCGCGCTCGCCGAGCACACCCGTGGCGTGCGCGTCGTCGATCATGACGCGGGCGCCGTACTCGCGGCCGAGCCGGACGATCTCGGGCAGGTCGCAGATGTCGCCGTGCATGCTGAACACGCCGTCGGCGACGATGAGTTTGCCGGTGCCGCGGTCGTCGCAGCGCTTGAGGATGCGCTCCAGGTCCGCCATGTCGTTGTGCTGGTAGATCTTGCGGACCGAGCCCGCGAGGCGGGCGCCGTCGACGATGCTCATGTGGTTGAGCTTGTCGACGACCAGCGTGTCGTAGCTCTTGACGAGGGCGGAGATGGTGCCGAGGTTGGCCGCGTACCCGCCCGGGAAGACGATGCAGGCCGGTCGGCCCTTGAACGCGGCGAGGCGCCTTTCCAGCTCCTTGTGCAGCATGTTGGTGCCGCCGATGAAACGCGATCCTGTGTGGGTCGCGCCGAAGGTGCGGGTGGCGTCGCAGATTGCCTCGATCACCTTCGGGTGGTTGGCGACCCCGAGGTAGTTGTTGGAGGCGAACATCAGGAACTCGCGCTTGCGGCCGGTGTGTTCGTCGAGAATGACCGCGCGGTTGCCGCAGCGGGATTGCAGCGGCATGCCGTACCAGTAGAGGCGTTCGGCCTCGCGGCCACGCAGATGGGACCGGAAACTGCGGGTCTTGGCGAAGAGGTCGCCGTCGCGCTCCTCCACGAAGTCCTTCATGGACCGGCTGTCCCAGGGCGTCTCCTCGTCCGCGGGCCGCTGCTCGCCGGCGGCCGTCGCGGAGATGTGGTCGCGCAGTGCGCAGATCAGACCGCGCAGCGTCGGCGCGGTGAGCGTGCCCGCGAGGTTGTCGGGCAGGCCGAGTTCGCGGGCGCAGTCGGCCACGATCGACACGAGGACCACCGAGTCGACGCCGAGCTCCCCCTCGAAGTCGGCGTCGAGGGCCAGTTGGTCGCGCCGGTACTGGGTGTGGTGCATGGCGGCGCGGAGGACGGCTTCGACGAGGGGGTCGTCGTCGGGTGCGGCCGGTGCGGGCGGGCCGTTCGGCTCGGGCCGGGGGCCCGGGAGCGCGGCCCGCACGGCGGCGGTCAGCTCACCGATCGTCGCCAGACCCGCGGGCAGCGGCGCGGCGAGCGCGAAGCGTTCCCGCACCAGGGCGAGGATCGACTCGTGGATCACGGAGTCGATGCCGAGCTCCGCCTCGAAGTGGCTGTCGGGCAGCAGGTACGACTCGTCGTACAGGGTCCGCGAGGCCACGATGTCCACGATCTGCCGTTGCACGGCCGCGTTGTCATGGCCGTGGGGGACATCGGGGTCGGGTACGGGCGGGGCCGTGGTGTCCGTGACGTCGGTCATCGCACGCTCTCTCCTTTGGCCCGCAGCCGTTCGACGAGCGCGGCGATCGAGTCGACGGTCCGGAAGTTCGCCGGGGAGATCTCCTGCAGCGGGACGGTGACGCGGAAGTCGCTCTGCAAGTAGTGCACCAGGTCGAAGATCCCGGCCGAGTCGATGATGTTCAGCTCGGTGATGGGGAGTTGGGCGTCGAGGCCTTCGGTGTCGCCGTCTAGCCAGACGTCGGCGATGTAGTTGATGATCGACTCTTCGGTGGTCATGGCCGCCCTACGCCCGGTCTCCGGTGATCGACGCCGTACCGGCGCCCGGGCTCGTGAGGGGGCGCCTTCCCTCGATGAGTGCGGCGACCGCCGCGACCGTGTCGCCCGGGGTCGCCGCGTCCTCACCGATGTCGACCTTGAACTCGGACTGGATGACGAGGAGCAGCTCGACCAGGAACAGCGAGTCCATGTCGAGGTCCTCGAACCTGGTGTCCGGGGCGACCTCCGCACGGTCCACCTCGAACCGGTCGACCAGCAGATCGACCAGCCTCCCGTACGTCTCGCCCGTCTCGCTCGTCTCACGTGTCTCGCTCATGCGGTTCTCCTTCTGCTCTGTCGCGCGACCGGCCCCAGTTGTGGTCCGCGGCTGCGGTCGAATCTCCAGATGGCGGGCGAGTCCTCAGATGCGGTCGAGCCGCGGCCAGGTCAGCACCGTCGACCCCCAGGTGAGCCCGCCGCCGAACGCGGTGAGCAGCACCCGTCCGCCCGCCCGCAGGACACCGTCGTTGTGGGCCTGGTCAAGGGCGAGGGGGATGGACGCGGCCGCGGTGTTGCCGACGTCGGCGATGTTGCTGAAGCAGCGCGGCCGCGGGATGCCGACCTCGTCGGCCACATGGTTGGTGATGCGCAGATTGGCCTGGTGTCCCACCAGGTGGTCGACGTCCCGCGGTGCCCATCCGGCGCGGTCCAGGACCGCCCGCGCCGACGCGGACATGCGCTGCACCGCGTGCCGGAACACCTCCTTGCCGTCCATGGCGAAGTAGCGGTCCGCGGGCTGCGGCGGCACGCCCGAAAGACGCTGCCGCGATCCGCCCGAGGGCACCGTGATCAGGTCCTCCCTGCCGCCGTCGCTGCCCAGGTCGAACGGCCCGAGCGCGCCCGGCTCCGCGGGGTCGCCGGCGCGCAGGACCACGGCGCCCGCACCGTCACCGAAGATCACCGCGGTGGACCGGTCCCCGGGGTCGAGCAGCGTGGAGAACGTCTCCGCGCCGATCACCAGGACACGGTCGGCGGCACCGGTGGCGATCAGACCGGCCGCGGTGGCGAGGGCGTACACGAAGCCCGTACAGACCGCGGACACGTCGAAGGCGGCGGTGCCGGTCAGACCGAGCCGCGCCGCGACGGTGGGGGCGGTCGCCGGGCACGGCCGGTCCGGCGTGGTGGTGGCGAGCAGCACGGCGTCCACGACGGGCGTGCCGGACGACTTGAGTGCCTTGGCTCCGGCGCCGACGGCCAGGTCGGAGGTGGCGGTGCCGGGTGCGGCGAAGTACCGCTGCCGGATGCCGGTGCGGGACCGGATCCACGCGTCGGAGCTGTCGAGACGCGCGGCGAGCTCGTCGTTGCTGACGACGGTCGGCGGCAGACAGCCGCCGACCCCGGTGAGGACCGCGGCCCGCTGCGGTGGCGGCTGACTCGGTGGGGGTGCGGTCACGCGTGCTCCTCGGTCTCCCGGACGGCAGGACGCTGGTGTGGCTGGTGTGACTGATGTGGCGGTGCTGAGCTGTTGCTGGTTGCTGGTTGCTGGTTGCTGGTTGCTGGTTGCTGGTTGCCGGTGATCGGCTGACGGCTCGGGCTGTGGCGTCCCGGGCGCGGCCCGGGTGCGTGCCGCGGTGTCGGAGGCATCGCCGTGCAACCGTGCGGTGCACTTCGAGTGTCGCGGGGCGGGCTGACAGGACACGGTCACGGAAGCTGACGGCTCGCTGACGGCACGCTGATCGGGCCGGGAGCGGCGGCGCGGCCCGCCCGAAGCCCGCGTGGTCAGCCATCGGTCAGCGTTCGGCGGCGTGACCGGTCAGGCACGGCCCGCAGACTCGACCTCAAGCGACCGGAGAGGTGGGGCGCATTCGATGAGCACGAGGTACGGCAGGGCCATCCGGAAGGAACCGGGCGCGGCCGTCGGCGATGACGCGGCACCGCCCGGCGACGACACGGTCGACGACACCGCCGCCACCGACACCGCGGCCGCCGACAGCACCACCGCCGACAGTACTGACGCCATCGCCGTCACCGGCCTGGGCCTTGTCACGGCCGCAGGCATCGGTGTGGACGCCACCTGGGCCGGGGTGTGCGCGGGCCGCTCCACCGCCGCGACGGACCCGCACCTCGCGGGGCTCCCCGTCGACATCTCCTGCACCGTGCCCGGCTTCTCCTCCCGCGAGCACGTCGGCCGGCGCAGCGCCCTGACGCACGACCGGTTCAGCCAACTGTCGTTGGCCGCCGCGCGCGAGGCCGTCGCGGACAGCGGGCTCGATCCGCGTACGTGGGACGGGGCCAGGGTGGGCGTCGTCGTGGGCTGCGGCCTCGGCGGCGTCGCGACCTGGGAGACCCAGCACCGCCGCATGCTCGGCGAAGGGCCGCAGGCGGTCTCGGCCCTCCTGATCCCCATGCTGGTGCCGAACATGGTCGCCGGACACCTCGCCATGGACCTGGGCGCGACAGGACCGAACCTGGTGACCGCCACGGCCTGCGCTTCCGGCGCCACCGCCGTCGGCACGGCGCTCGCCCTGCTCCGCGACGGCAGTTGCGACGTGGTGGTCGCGGGCGGCGGCGAGGCCGGTGTGACCCCGCTGATGGTGACCGGCTTCGCGCAGATGGGCGCCCTCTCGCGACGGACCGGCGAACCCGCCGCCGCCTCCCGCCCCTTCGACCGGGACCGGGACGGATTCGTCATCGGCGAGGGCAGCGGCATGCTCGTCCTCGAACGGGTCGCCGACGCCCGCGCGCGGGGCGCCACCGTACGGGCCCGCATCGCCGGGTACGGCGCGTCGGCCGACGCCCACCACATGACGGCACCCGACCCGCAGGGCACCGGAGTGCTCCTGGCGCTGCGTACGGCGCTCGCACGGGCGGGCGTCATGCCGGACGAGGTCGACCATGTGAACGCGCACGGCACGTCCACACCGCTCAACGACGCGGCCGAGGCAGCGGTCCTTCGCAAGTTCCTCGGCGCGGGCCCCGCGGTCACCTCCACCAAGGGCGTGCTCGGCCACACCCTGGGTGCCGCGGGCGCGATCGAGGCGGCGCTCACCGTCCTCGCCGTACAGCACGGCAGGGTGCCGCCGACCGCCAACCTGTGCCACCAGGACCCCGACGTCGAACTGGACATCGTCGCGGGCGCCCCGCGCGAGCGGCGGCTCGACGCCGCCGTCAGCAACTCCTTCGGCTTCGGGGGCCAGAACGCCGTGCTCGTGGTGACCGCGGCGTGAGGCGGTCCCGCGCCGCCGACACCGGAACGAACCGCGCCGAGAGTTAGGCACCCCATGACCTTCACGGTCCCGCACACCGCTCTGGCGCGCCTGGAGACACAGGTCCAGGACGCCCTGCGCGCCCCCGACGACAACGCCCGCGGCGGCGCCAACAGCACCCTCGACGTCCTGGGATACGGCGAGATCACCCTCGTCCTGCGGCTCCGCACCGCCGAGGGGTCCTTCGCCTGCAAACGGCTGCCCGCCTTCCCGGGCCAGGACCGCTTCGACCGCTACCGCCGCTCCCTCGACGAGTACCTGCGCCTTTTGACCGAACGCGGCCTCACCGTGGCCCCCACCGAGGTGTGGCACACCCGCGGGCCCGGCGGACGCGTCATCGCCTACTGCGTGCAGCGCGAACTCCCGCGGGAGCGGCTGTGTTCGCGGCTGCTCCACACACAGGACGAGACCTGGGCGAAGAACTTCTTCGCCCGCTTCCTCGACGGCGTCGACGCCGCCGTACACCCCGGGCTCGGCCTCGACGCGCAGGCATCCAACTGGATGGACGTGGGCGGTGAGCTGACCTATCTGGACGTCACCACGCCGCTGATGCGCGACGCCCGCGGCCGCGAACGCCTCGACGTGCGGCTCTTCTTCACCTCGCTGCCGTGGATCCTGCGCGACGCCGTACGCGTCTCCATGGCCAAGTCGATCTTCGACAAGTTCTACGAGACGCGCGGCGTACTGCTCGACTTCCTCGGCAACCTCCACAAGGAACGCCTCGGCGCCCTGATCCCCGCGTTCCTCGAACAGGCCAACGCCCGCCTGGAGAAGCCGCTCACCGCCGACGAGGTCGCCGCGTACTACCGGGGCGACGCCCGGATGTGGGAGCTGATCCAGCGGCTGCGCGCCGTCGACCGGTTCTGGCACCGCACCGTGCGGCGCAAGCCCTACCCCTTCCTGCTCCCGCCCCCGGTGGACCGCTGACCCCATGGCCCTCATCGCGCGTACCGCGGCGCCCCCTCTCGACGACGGCGTGACCCTCGACCCCACCCGCCCCCTGCGGATAACCCATGTCCGCGGCCCCCTGACCCTGGCCGTGGTGTCCATCGCCTGGATGCGGGCCCGCGACGAAGCGGACCGCGCCGCGATCCAGGCCAGACACCTGTCCGCCGAGGAGGCGGCCCGGGCCGCCGAACTCCCCGTACCCAAGCGGCGCGTGGAGTGGACGGCCGGGCGCCTCGCCCTCAAGCACGGCGTCAGCGCGTATCTGCGCCGCCACGGCGGCGGCCACGTCCACACCCGGGACGTGCGCGTGGACCCGGTGCCCCGGGGCATCAGGGCGGGCAAGCCCACGGTGAACGCGCCGGTGGAGGTCGGCCTCACCCACTCCGGCGACCTGGCCGTGGCCGCCTGCGGCCCCCGTACGCTCGGCATCGACCTGGAACGCACCCGCCAGGTGCCCCGGGCGCTCGCCGAGCTCCTGGCCCCGACCGCGCCCAACTGCCCCCTGCTCGCCACCATGCCGCTCTCGCTGCGCTGGGCCTGCAAGGAGGCCGTGCTCAAACACTTCGGCTTCGGCCTGCGCGTCGACACCCGGGAGGTCGAACTCACCGCCTGGCGTGCCGACGGCCGCTTCTCCTGGCGCCCCGGCCCCGGGCTGCGCCGCTACGCCCCCACCGCGAACGCCGCCCGCCTGGACAGTTGGGCCAGAGAGGTCGACGGCTACTCCCTTGCCCTCGTGTGGAGTTGAGGAGAACACGACGATGACCACCGACCGGGCCCCCCGCCCCGCCGCCGCACCCGCCGGAACCGTCCGGTTCGCCGACGCCCTGGACACGGCGGCCCGGATCGCCGTGCTCAGTCCCTCGTCGCACAACTGCCAGCCCTGGGCGCTCGCGTGGGCGCGCGGCGCCGAGTCGCGGGCGGCGGCGGCGCGGCTGCTGGAGGAGGGCGGCAACGAACCGCCGTCCTCGGGAGAGGGTGCCGACGGAACGTGTCAGTACCTCGTACTCGGGCTCGACGGTGGCCGCAGTCTGCGCGCGCTGCCCGCGCACGCCGTCGAGATGCTACTGAGCTGCGGCCTGTACGGGCAGCTCCTGCTGCGGGCCCTCGACGCGCAGGGCTGGACCGTGGACGCCCTGCGCTTCGCGGCAGGTCCTGCGGAGGGCGAGCCGGTGCCAGGGTTACGGCTGCCCGGCACCGACTGGCCCCACGCCTGGGCGGCCCTGTGCGTCGTGCAACTGCGGCCCACGGCCGGGACGGCGGAGCGCGCCGGGGAGCTGGCGGCCCTGCGCACCGCCGCGAGGGCGCGCCGCACCAATCGGGCGCCCTACCGCCCCCATCCGGTCCGCCCCGCCCTCCTGGACGGCCTGGCGACCCCGTCGGGCCGCGGTGCGGCCCGCGGCGCCGAGGTCGGCGTACGGCACCTGACCTCCGGCGCCGACCGCGCGGCGTTCGCGGACCTGGTGGCGCGGTACGGAGGCCGCGACTTCAGCCACCGCACGGCCTGGCGCGAGACCCACGCCTATCTGCGGCCCACCGCGGCGGCGGCCACCGCGCGCGGTGACGGGTTCGCCCTCGACCAGCTCTTCGGGCCACTTCCGTGGCCGCGCCGGCAGGCACTGCGCGTGGCGCTTGCCCCGGCGACGATGCGACTGCTCAGCCACGCCGGCTACGACCGCCTGCTCGCCCGCAGGCTCGCGCTCGTCGTACGGCCCACCCCGGCCGTCGTCGCGATGAGCTTCACCCGGAGCGAGCCGACCGCCGGGGGCACGCCGACGACCGGGCGCGGGCCGACCACCGAGCACGCGCCGACGGTCGAGCACGCGCCGACGGTCGAGGACGCCGTGAAGGGCGGAGCGCGACTGGCCGATTACTGGCTGTGTGCCACCCGGGCCGGGCTCGTCCTGCACCCCGTGAGTGTCGTACTCCAGCACGAGGACGTGCGGGCCGCCTTCCAGTCGCGCCTCGATATTCCTGGGCGCGCCTTCTTCGTGAGCCGTCTGGGGTGGCCCACCACCGAGTTCCCGCGCTCCCCGCGGCGCTCCGCAGGCGCACCCATACGCTGGATCTGACTTTCGCTCCGCGCCGTTTCGAGCCATTCTCATGCTTCTTTCATTAACCCTCGCGCAGAGACCAGTTGCGGCCACATACTGTTGCAGTGCGGATGGAATATTCCGCACCCGCACGTCTGCCCCGATACGTCGGCGGAGCGAAGGAGGGGCAGGGTAAAGCGCAAATCGAACACGCGGCGGACTCGTTTACGGGTTTACGGGCGGCGGCGACGAGGGGTACCCGAAGGCGCATGGTCGTGTCATTCAACAGGGGGCGGCGAGATGGGGAACTGCTGCAAGGAGCACCTTCCGGAAGTCACCGCCGGGCCGGTGCGGCCGGTCTGCCCCGGTGTGCTGCCGTGACGGAAGGCGCGGTCCGGTGCGACCGGCGCGGCGGCGGGACGCTGCCGAACGGGATGTGGTGAGGCGGCGACCCATGAAGATCCGAGTCCTGGTGTGCTGCGATGAGTCGATCATGTCCGCGGCGATGCGTGCGCTGCTCGATCAGCAGCCGGACATCGAGGTCACGGGCTATGCCACCGGCCGTGAATCCGCCGCGGCCGTCGCCGAGATGGCACCCCACGTCATGATCGTGGTGGCCCCCGCGCTCGGCCTTGACGACAAACGCGAGCTCGCCGCGCTCGCCGCCCTGACGAAGATCATCCTCATCGCCAAGGCCGAGTCCGCGCACCGCTCCGTCGAGGCCCTGTGCATCGGCGTCAGAGCGGTCCTCGCCCCGGACTCCTCCGCCGACGACCTGATTCACGTGCTCCGTACGGTGAGCGCGGGCGCCACCATGGTGATGCCGGCCGCCGCCCGGCGCAGCCTGCAGCGGCTGCCCGAGCGGCAGGGGTGGACGAGCCGCTCCGCGGAGATGGCGGCGGAGCTCACCCCGCGCGAGTCCGAGGTGATCGTGCTGCTCGCGCAGGGCAAGTCGAATGCGGAAGTCGCCGCGGAACTCTCGGTGTCCCTCGCGACCGTCAGATCCCATGTTCACCATGTGCTCCGCAAGATGGGTGTGAGCACACGCGCCCAGGCAGTCGCCATCGCCTATGAAACAGGATTAATGGCGGCCATTGGACGGACCGCTGAATTCCGGGGCCAAGAAGGATGAACGGGGCCGTTCCCGGTCGGGACGGTTGAACTTTATTCACCGCGCGTTTCCGCGGCCTGTTCCGACCGCCCGGTTTTTCGGTTCGCAACATCAGCGGGATCGGTATCCGGAACCCACACGCTCGCCGGTCGACTCGGCCACCACCACGGCCATCTTCTCGAAATCGGCAACCAGCCGACGAAATGGCTCGCTTCGCATATCGCGTTCGAAAGCCTCCCGGCCGGTCACCTCGATGATCTCGAAGTACTCACCGGGCGATGTGGCTTCGGCGTCGGGTACGCGCAGCACCGCGAACGCCACCACACCCGGCAGTTGCGGGCAGGTCGCGTAGTCGACGTCACGGACCCAGGACTCGAAGCGCTCCGGTGCCACGCCCTCGTGCAGGCGGATGCGGTGCACGATGACGGTGGGGGTGGCGGAGCCGTGTTCGGGAGCGGCGGAGGACATGGTGGGTGACATCCCGTCAGCTAGTTGGGGTGGTGGCGCGGCGGCGGTTCGTGGGGCGGCTGCCGCCGAGACCGAGCGCGCGGGCGATGTTGTTCTTCTGGATCTCGTTGGTCCCGGAGAAGATGCGTGCGGGCAGTGCGTCCCGCAGCAGGGTCTCGGCGTCATTACCCGTCAGAACGCCCAGCGCGCCCCGTAGTTGCACGGCGTCAAGACCGATCCGTACGGCTGCCTCGCTCACGGCGAGCTTCGCGAGGGCGGGCGCGACCTCGTCCTCGCTGCCCCGCGCGAGCCCCCGCGCCGCCTTGTGCAGGAGCAGCCGCGCCGACTCCAGGGCGAGGACCATGTCGACGACGCGATGGCTCACCGCCTGGAAGCCGCCGATGGGTACGCCGAACTGCTCGCGCTCGCGCACATGGTCGACGGTGGACTCCACCACCCGCCGCATCGCGCCCAGGTACACCGCGAACAGACAGGTGCGCTCCCACTTCATGGACCCCGCGAAGACACTGGCCCCCGCGCCCTCGGCGCCCAGGACACGGTCCGCGGGCACCACGCACCCGTCGAGCCGCACATCCGCCGTCGGCGAGCCGCGAAGACCCACCTTGTCGTACGGGGGCCCGACCGTGAGCCCCGGCGTGTCCGCGTCGACGACGAACGCCGTGAGCCCGAAGAAGCCCCCGCCCGGCGCCGTCGCCGCCTGCACCACCAGGACGTCCGCCACGGGCGCGTTCGTCGTGAACGCCTTGGCTCCGTCCAGGACGTAGTGGTCGCCCTCGCGCACCGCCCGGGTCCGCAGGGCCAGGGTGTCCGAACCGGCCTCCGGCTCCGTGATGCCGTGCGCGGCGATCCGCTCGCCCGAGCAGAGCGCGGGCAGCCAGCGCTGCTTCTGCTCCTCGGTGCCGAACTCCACGATCGGCATCACGGCGGCGAACAGGTGCGCGGCGACGGAGAACGCGAACCCGGTGTCGGGCGTGCCGTGGCCCAGTGCCTCCAGGACGGCGGTCGCCGCCACGGCGTCCAGGCCGCTGCCGCCGTAGCGCTCGGGTACGACACTGCCGACGAGGCCCTGCCTGCCCGCGAGCAGCCAGCGCCGCCGGAACTCCGCGTGATCCGAAGGCTGCGGCGGCTCGCCGAGATCACGCCGGGCGAACTGTTCCACCGCGCGGCACATGTCCTGCGTCTCGGCGCACATGTCCTGCGTCTCGGCCTCGGTGGTGGTGCTGTGGGTGCGGCTCATCGCGGCCGGACCTCCTCTTCCTGGACTTCGTCGCCGTCGTCGCGAACGTCGCGGACGTCACGAACATGGCGGTCGTCGGGTTGCTCCTCGACGAGGACGTGGTAGTTGATGCCGCCGGTGCCGAAGGAGCTGACGGCCGCGCGCCGCGGCCTGCCGGGCGGCCGGGTCCATGGTTCGGGCCTGGTGAGGATCTCGGCCGGGATGGCGGCGAGGCCGAGTGCCGGATTGAGCGTCCGCAGCGAGGTGTTGGGCGGCAGCGTCGCTGCCCGCAGGGCAAGCAGGGTGCGCAGCAGCCCGGCGCTGCCTGCCGCCGCGAAGGTGTGGCCGAAAAACGACTTCGCGGAGCCGATCCGCAGGGGTTCGGCCCGTGGCCCGCCCGCGTACAGCCGGGCCGCCGCGGCGATCTCGACGCGGTCGCCGACCTTGGTGCCGGTGCCGTGCGCTTCCAGGTAGTCGACGGTGCAGGGCTCGAAGTCGACCTGAGCGAAGGCCCGTTGCATGGCGCGCACCTGGCCGTCGACGTCCGGTGCGATGAGGGACTTGGCGTCGTTGGACGCGCCGACGGCCCGGATCAGACCGTGGATCGGGTCGCCGTCGCGGCGCGCGTCGTCGTACCGCTTGAGCAGGAAGAGACCGCAGCCGTCACCGGGGGTGAACCCGTCCGCCGTGGCGTCGAACGGTGCGTTCGTGCCGTGCGAAAGGAGGCCGAGCGCCGAGCACAACACCATGTCCCTCACGGTGCAGGCGAGTTCGACGCCGCCCGCGACGGCGTAGTCCACGGTGCCCGCGCGCAGTTCGCCGACGGCGATGTCGAGTGCGGCGAGCGAGGACGCGCAGGCGGCCTCCACGGCGAGCGGCACCGCTTCGAGCCCGTACTCGTTGGCGAGCAGCGCGGCGACGCCGCTGGCCAGACAGCCGTCGAGGAGCGCGGGGGCGAGGGCGTCGCCACGCTCGTCCTGGCCGGTCGCGCCGGTCCGTTCCCGCAGCCGCTCGAGGAGCTTCTTGCGTTGCAGCGCGGACAGGCCCCCGAGCGCCGCGAGGCCGGTGACAGTGTCGTCGAGGCCGCCGAGGGCGAGCGCGGTGTGGGCGCGCCGTTCCCGTGTCGGCCCGAGGGTGCCGCCGACGGCGACGATGCCGCGCCCGGTGGGCCGCCCCCGGGTGCGGCACGGCGCGAACAGCTCCGCGGCGACGGTGAGCGCGAGCTGCTGCGCGCCGTCGAGCACCGCGTACCGCGGCGGCAGCACCGCCGGGTCCTCCGGCGGCTCGGCGGGCACCGGCACATGGCCGCCGCGGTCGGTATAGGTGTGGGTGAGGCTGAGGGCGCCGGGGGAGTGGTACAGCTCCCGGTCGAGGACGCTGTCCGGTACGGGCGCGATGCGGGTGCGGCCCGATCGCACGACACGCCAGAACCCGGCCGCGTCGTCGGCCCCGGCGAACCGCCCACCGAGCCCGACCACCGCGATCGGCACGGCACGCGTGGCGGCGGCCCAGGTACGCCGGGCGCGGGGGCGTCCCGGCGTGAGCCACCCGGTGCGCCCAGGAACCGGGGCGGGGCCCCTGCCCACGGATGCGGTGCCGCCGGACGCCGTGCCCGGGTGTTCCTCCAGTACGAGATGGCAGAACGTCCCGGTCAGCGACGCCCCATGGACCACGGCCCGCCGCGGCACACCGGCCCGCACGCCCGCCGTCCACGGTGCGCCCGTACGTGTGCCGGGACCCACGGCGACAGCCCCGCCCGGAACCGGATACCTCCGGTCATGCAGCGCGGACGCGACCTTGGCGAGCGCGGCGAGCCCCGCATGGGCGAACGCGCGGCCGTCACCGGTGCCGAGGACAGCGCCGGCGAGGACGCGGCCGACGTCCACGGAGGGGTGGCCGATGTCCACGGAGGGGCGGCTCACGTCCGTGGAGGGGCTATCCACGTCCGCGGAGGGGTGGCCGACGTCCGCGGAAGGGCTATCCACGTCCACGGGGTGGCCGACGTCCGCGGAGGGGTGGCTGACGTCCGCGGAGGGGTGACCCACGTTCACGGAAGGGTTATCCACGTTCACGGAAGGGCGGCTCACGTCCGCGGAGGGGTGACCCACGTCCGCGGAGGGGCGGTCGACGTCCGCGGAGGAGCGACTCACGTCCGCGGAGGAGCGACTCACGTCCGCGGAGGAGCGACTCACGTCCGCGGAGGGGTGACCCACGTCCGCGGAAGGGCGACCCACGTCCACGGAAGGGCTATCCACGTCCACGGAGAGGTGGCCGACGTCCGCGGAGGGGCGGCTCACGTCCGCGGAGGGGTGACCCACGTCCGCGGAAGGACTATCCACGTCCACGGAAGGGCGGCTCACGTCCGCGGAAGGGCGGCCGACGTCCACGGAAGGGCGACTCACGTCCACGGAGGGGTGCCCGACGTCCGCGAAGGGGTGGCCGACGTCCTCGGAGGGGTGGCCGACGTCCGCGGAAGGACTATCCACATCCACGGAAGGGCGGTCGACGTCCGCGGAGGGGCGACTCACGTCCACGGAGAGGTGGCCGACGTCCGCGGAGGGGCGATCGGCGGCCAAGGAAGGGTGGCCGGTGTCGACGCCGGGCCCGAGTGCGGACTCCACCGCCTCCACGTACTGCACGGTGTCCGCATCGGCACCCGCCGCCCGCAGCGACTCCTCCGCCGCGAGCCGCCGCAGCGCGGTGGAGCGCGACGGCCGGAAGCAGCCGGGCAGCGGATCGTGGCGGAGCGTGCAGTCGAGGATCGTGGCGTAGACGCGGTCCCCGTCACGGACGGCGTCCGGGAGCCGCTTGAGGAGGACGGCGCCGACGCCTTCGGTGAGCGGCAGCGCGGGCGGCCCTTCGCCGCCGGGCCGCTCCGGCCCGCCCACCTCCGACCCCCCGCGCAGCTTCGCGGCCAACGCCCGCGCCACGTACGGACTTTCACGGCGCTGCCCCGCGAGCACGAGGGCCGCGTCGGACACTTCCGCACGCAACTGCCGCACCGCCTGTGAGACGGCCACGAACGACGTGGCCTCCGCCGATTCGACGGCGAGGGTGCGGCCGCGCAGCTTGAAGGCCGCGGCGATCCGTGCGGGGATGGTGCTCGCCATCTCGCCGACCCGGTCGTGCGGCGAGCCGCCGAGCCGTCGCGTGAGGATCGCGCGCAGTTCCTCGGCGGCGCGCGCCGCGCTGTCCGGCTCCGCGCCCGCGGCGCTCGCGGCGCGCTCCACCTCGCGTGCGTACCGGGGCAGTTCGACGCGCAGGGCGTTGGCGTGCTGCCGGTCGAGGGCGAAGCACAGGCCGGTGATGACATCGGTGCGCTCGGCGGGCAGCGGCCGGTCCGGGTGGCCCGCGTCGGCCAGGCACCGCCGTGCCGCCTCCAGCATGAGGAGCTGCATCCGGTTCATGGACTTGGCCTGCATCGGCGGGATGCCGAACCGGGCCACGTCGACGACGACGTCGTCGAGCGTGCCCGGATCGAGCTCGGCGATCCCGACGATCGCGATGGGCTCCCCTGGCCGCGCGGGCCAGGACCGGCGCGCTTGCGGATCAAACGTCGTCACGCGGCTGCTCCTGCGGTCGTCGGCGGGCTTGCGCCAGCGCGCACTCCGGCGTGCGGAGAACAACGCAATTCAAAGGGCAAGCAGTTTGTGGAGGGAGTGTGGAGAAATGGGGTCGGCCGCCCTGTCGGAGTGTGCGGAGAAAGCGGGACTGATGGCGGCCGGTGGTGCCGGAAGGTTTCGGTGGCAGGAGAAATGACTCACGGGGCGGCTGTGGCGGTGGAGAGGGAAAGCGCCGGATCCTGCGAAAGGATTTCCGTGTGCCGCCGCTGTAGTACGATTCCCGGCCGCACCCCCAGCTCCTCGTCGAGACGCCGGCGCGTCGCGTGGAACAGTTCCAGGGCGTCCGCCTGCCGGCCCGTCCGGTACAGGGCGAGCATCAGCAGTTCGCAGAAGCGCTCGCGCAGGGGGTGCTGGGCCACCAGACGGCGCAGCTCGGCCACCGCCCGTGAGGTGTCCTCGACCGCGATCCGGGCGCGGACCAGGTCCTCCCAGACGGTGAGGCGCCGCTCGTCGAAGAGCGCGGCCGCGCCCCGGCAGCGCAGCCCGTCCCCGGCGTCGAGGAGCGCGGGCCCCTGCCAGAGCTCCAGGCCCGCCTGTAACAGCTCGATGGCGCGCTCGGGCTGCACGGACAGCGCGGCCGCGCCACGGGTGGCCAGGTCGAGGAAGCGATTGCCGTCGACGCAGGCGGGCGGCACGTCGAGCAGATAGCCGCCGCGCACCGCCCGGAGCACGGTCGCCCCGCATCGTTGCGGACGGTGGCCGTCCAGCGCCTTGCGCAGCCGGGTGGCGTGCGCCTGGAGCGCGTTGCGTGCGTTGCCGAGCGGCTGGCCCGCCCACAGCTCGTCGGCGAGGTCCGCGTGCGAGACCGCCCGGCCCGCGTCGAGCGCGAGCGTGGCCAGCATGGCCCGTACCTTGTTGGACTGGATTCCGTGGCGCATTCCGTCCGCGGCCACGGAAACGGGCCCCAGGACATTGATGTGCATGATGTTCCCCCGGTGCGGCAATCGACGTCACTGGGCAGCAAAGGGCAGCAAAGGGCAGCACTCGCCGCTCCGAGGGGAGCGGGCACCGGAATTCCCATAGGCTCCTTGGTCCCCTCTACGGTCCCCTCGGCCCCCTCTGTTCGGCTGTGCACGATTTTCGCAGGGAGCGCTGTACCGCGGCCATCGATCACCTGACGGGTTTACCTGATATGTGTCCCGATCAATTTCCGGAGAACCGCCTCCATCATTCGTGGAGAAATGACGGAGCGCACCTCAACGGACGGCTGAGAAGGGTGCGCCCCGGGTGTGTCGGTACGCCGGAGCGGTGGGCGCGTGATCCGCGCGGAGTCCGGCGTTCCGCCCTGCTGGACAGCGGGCTAAACAGTTGTTTAGTCTGCTGTACATGCGTTCAATGCCCGACGACCGCACCACCCGGGCGGTCATCCGAGACGAGGCCCTGAGACTCTTCGCCGCACAGGGCCCCGAAGCCGTCACCATCCGGCAGATCGCGACCGCGGCGGGGGTATCGCCGGGACTGGTCGTGCACCACTTCCGCTCCAAGGACAATCTGCGGCAGGAGGTCGACCAGTACGTCCTCACCGTCTTCGAGGGCCTGCTGAGCGAGCTGACCGGAGACGGCACGGTCTCGTTCGAGGACGCGGGCGCCGCGACCGGCTCCCTGGGCGAGATCTTCCTGCAGCACCTGCCCGTCGGCTCGCCGCTGCCCGGCTATCTGCGCATGCTGCTGCTCTCCGACACGGACGCGGGCCGCGGCCTGTTCCGCCGCCTGTACGCCGTGAGCCGGGAGACCCTGGACGCCCTCGCCGACGCCGGCGCCGCGTCGCGCGGCAAGGACCCGCAGGTGCGCGCCGCGTTGTTGCTGGTCAACGACCTCTCGGTGTTTCTGCTCCGCGATCAGCTCACCGCGGTCCTCGGCATCGACCCCCTGTCCGCTGCCGGTCTCGCCCGCCTCGGACCCGAACTCCTGAGCATCTACGCGGGCGGCCTGAACGCGGACGCCCCGGCACCGGAGATACCCCCGGAAGCCCCGGAAGCCCCGGAAGCCCCGGAAACAGCGCCGGAAGAAGCGCCGGGACAGGCATCGCACCAAGCACCGGAAGCAGCACAGGCACCCGAAGCAGTAGGAGGCCAGGCATGACCCCAAGGCCACAGCCCGCACTCGCCGCCAGGGACATCCACAAGGCATTCGGCAAACACCAGGTCCTGCGGGGCGCCGACCTCACCGTCGAACCGGGCCAACTGGTCGCCGTGGTCGGTGAGAACGGCTCGGGCAAGTCCACCCTTCTGAAGGCGATCGCGGGCACCCTGGCCGTCGACAGCGGCGAGGTCCGCCTCGGCGGCGAGCTCGGCTACTGCCCGCAGGACCCGGTCCTCAACCTCAATCTCACCGTGGACCAGCACCTTCAGTACTTCGCCGCCGCCCACAAGCTCCACAGCCTGGACCGGGCCGACGAACTGCTGGGCCTGCTCGGCTACGAGAAGTACCGCGAGACCGCCGCGGGCGACCTCTCCGGCGGCACCCGGCAGAAGCTCAACCTGACCCTCGCGCTGCTGCACGACCCGGACGTCCTGCTGCTCGACGAGCCGTACCAGGGCTTCGACTGGGAGACGTATCTGCGCTTCTGGGACCTGGTCGACCAACTGCACGAGCGGAACAAGGCAGTCGTCGTCATCACCCATCTCGTCTTCGAGCAGGAGCGGTTCGACGTGCTCGCCGACCTCGTCGACGGCCGTCTCACCCCGCGTACGGCAGCGGCAGTGGCAGCGAAGGAGCACAGCAATGTCGGCGCCTGAGGCCCTCAAGGGCACCCCCAGCACCCGGAGTGCCCCGAGCACCCCGCTGTACGGCCAGTTCCCGACCGCGCTCGGGTTCTCCGTGCGCGAGCAGAGCCGCAACCGCCTCGCCGCGCTGCTCCTGGTCCTGTTCGTACCGCTCTGGTATCTCCTGATGACCTCGATCGCGGGCGACAAGGACCTGGAGTTCAAGCTCTACGCGACCGGCGAGCTCCTGAGCGTCGACGGCACGCACGTCACGCTGATCACCGCGGGCATGAACTCCCTGACGATGATCTCCGGCTTCGTCGTCTTCGACGCGGTCCGCAAGGCCCTGAACTTCGACAAGCGCCTCGCCTTCGCCGGGTTCCGCCAGTCCACCCTCATCGGCGCCAAGATGCTCGCCATCGGCATCGTCGCGGGCACGATCGCGCTCTACACCGCCCTCGCCCTGCTGATCTACTGGCGCCCGGGGCTCTCCGGCTGGGCGACCGTCCTGGCCGGGTTCGTCGCCATGACGCTCACCTACGGCTCGCTCGGGCTGTTGCTCGGCGTCCTGGTCAAGAACGACCTCGAGGGCTTCTTCCTGATCATCATGGGCGGCCTCACGGACACGTTCCTGCAGAACCCGCTCGGCAACCCGGCCGCCAACAAGCCGGTCCTGCAGTACTTCCCGTCCTTCGGGCCGATGCAGTTCTCCGTCGGCGGCTCGCTCGGCGACACCGTCATGTGGCGCTATCTCGGCTTCGGTCTGATCTGGGCGGCGTCCTTCGCCGTCATCGGTCTGATCGTGTTCCACCTCAGGACCCGGAGCCGCCGCCCGACGCGCTGACGGCCCCGGGCCCCGAACCGGACCGCGTCCCTCCCGGCTATCCCTCGCCGGCGCCGGGCCCGGCCTCCTGGAGGCGCCGCAGGGACGCCACCAACTGGTCCACCTCGCCGGAGGTGTTGTACAGGGCGAGGGAGGCGCGGGCCGCGGACTCCAGGCCGTAGTGGGCGAGCGCGGGCTGCGCGCAGTGGTGGCCCGCGCGCACCGCGATCCCGTCCCGGTCCAGCCAGTCCGCCACCGACGCCGGATCGTGGCCCGCGAGCGTGAACGTCAGGACCGCGATCCGCTCGGCGGCCGAGCCGATGACCTCGACCCCCGGCACGGTGGCGAGGGCCGTCCGCGCGTACGACATCAGCGCCTGCTCGTACGCCGCCACGGCCTGCTGGTCGAATCCGCGCAGCCAGTCGATGGCCGCAAGCAGGCCGACGACGCCCGAGATGTGGCCGGTGCCCGCCTCCATCATGTGCGGCATCGCCGCGAACGTCGTCCGCTCGAAGCTCACCGACTCGATCATGTTGCCGCCGCCCTGCCACGGCCGCATCGCCGCCATGGCCTCCGGCGTCGCGAACAGTGCCCCGATGCCGGTCGGCGCGAACAGCTTGTGCCCGGAGAAGGCGTAGAAGTCCGCACCCAACTCCTGCACGTCCACCGGCATGTGGGCCACCGCCTGCGCCCCGTCGACCAGGACCTTCGCGCCGTAGCGGTGGGCGAGGGCAGCCATCTCACGCACCGGCGGCACGGTGCCGAGCACGTTCGACGCCTGGCTGACCACGACCAGTTGGGTGCGGGCCGAGAGCAGGTCGGCGTAGGCGTTCTGGTCGATCGAGCCGTCCGGGGTGAGCGGCACCGGGACCACCCGGGCGCGGGTCTCGTCCGCGAGCAACTGCCAGGGGACGATGTTCGAGTGGTGCTCAAGTACGGGTACGAGGATCTCGTCCCCGGGGCCCAGACGCGTGCGGCCCCAGCTCTGCGCCACGAGGTTGATGGCCTCCGTGGTACCTCGTACGAACATGATCGTGTCCGGTGAGGGCGCTCCCAGGAGCTGCGCGACCGCGGCGCGCCCCGCCTCGTACAGCTCCGTCGCCTCCCTGGCCATGGTGTGCGCGCCGCGGTGGATGTTGGAGTTGGCCGCGCTGTAGTAGGCGCTCACGGCCTCGATGACCTGGCGCGGCTTCTGTGTGGTCGCGCCGTTGTCGAGCCAGATCAGCGAGTGGCCGTTGACGGTGCGGTGCAGGATCGGCACGTCCTGGCGGGCGGCCTCGGGGGAGAAGCCGCCCGGCGGGGTCGGGGCGGGCAGCCCGGCGGTGTCGGGCACGGGTACGGGCGTCGCCGCCGGGACCGAGGGCGCCGCGGGGACACCGCCGGACACATCGGCGGCGGAAGGCACCGGTACGCCAGGAACCGTCGGTACGGCAGGCGTCACCGGCGGCAGTGTCTGCTCAGGGGCCCGCAGCAGCGTCCTGAGATCAGGAGTAGTCATGGTAGTTGTTCACCTCGACGTTCTGGAGCACCGCGAGGGCGTCGTCGACGAGCACCGCCGTGTTGAAGTACGCCGTCATCAGGTACGAGGTGATGCCCTTCCGGTCGGTCCCCATGTTCCGCATGGACAGACCGGGTTCGAGCTCATCGGCGACCTCGGAGGGCCGCAGACCGACCACGCCCCGGTCCGCCTCGCCCGTCCGCATCAGGAGGATCTCGGTGGTGCCGATCGCCGCCGCCGAGCCGCCTGAGCCGACGCCGTTGCTGAACGCCACCTTGTCGGACGGCAGGAGCGGCACCCCGCGCCAGGTCAGCAGCGGGCTGCCGAGCCGGTTGTCGGTCACAGGGGGCACCCCACGCCGGGTGCATTCGCGGCCGAACGCGGCGATGGCCTTGGGGTGCGCGAGGAAGTAGCAGGGCTGCTTCCACACCTTCGCCAGGAGTTCGTCGAGGTCGTCGGGGGTCGGCGCGCCGGTGCGCGACTGCACCCGCTGGCCGGGGGCGACGCTGTTGAACAGGCCGAACTCCGGGTGGTTGAGGAGCGCCGACTCCTGCCGCTCGCGCAGCGCCTCGACCGTGAGCAGGGCCTGCTGGCGGGTCTGGTCGACGTCGCCGCTGTAGACGTCGTGGACGCGGGTGTGCACGCGCAGCACGGTCTGCGCGAGCGTCATGTGGTACTCGCGGGGCATGTCCTCGTAGTCGACGTACGTGGCGGGCAGGTCGGGCTCGCCGATGTGACCGGCGGCGAGGTCCACGGGCACCTCGGAGCCGGGGCGGGCCCCGTCGCCGGCCACGTACGTGGTGAGGGAGGACCGCACCCGCTCGTCGCGGTCGGCGAGCGACGCGAGGGCGCTGCGCTCGGCGCACAGGGCGATGCCGGGCGTCAGGGCCTGTACGCGGTACGGCGAGGTCTCCTCGCGGGTCCAGGCGCCGAGGTCGAAGAACTGGCCGTCGCCGATGACCTCGATGAGCTGTTCCTCGCCGTACCGCCCGGTCACGCGCTTCTCGGCACGGCCCTGCACGATGATCCACAGTTGGTCCGCGGGGTCGCCCTCCTGCGCGAGCACCTGCCCGGCCTCGAAGGAGACCTCGGTGAAGGCGTCGGCGAGCTCGGTGAGACAGGACTCTTCGGCGTCGCGCAGATAGGGCAGTTCGCGCAGGTCGCCCGGGACGACACGGGGCGAGCCGCTGTCGGTGTGGGTGGCGATGCGGTCGTCGCCGAGCACGAACGTACGCCGCCGGTTCACGCGGTACACACCGGACTTGAGGTCCACCCAGGGGAGGGCGCGCATCAGATAGCGGGGCGTGGTGCCGCGCATCTGCGGCGCGGTCTTGGTGGCGGTGGCGAGTTGCCGTGCGGCGTCCGGAGAGAGCGAAAGGCGTTCGGTCACGGGGTCCTCCTCGAAGACGGGCAGGGGCCGATCGTCTTCGTGCGGATCCATGACCACAAGGTGTAATTTTTCAACTACTTTTGGCACTAGGCCGGAAAAAACCGTACTCCTGGTCGGACGGGGCGGATGCCGCTCCCCGAGCGGCGGATCCGTGGCCGCCCCTCGATGCCTTCCACATGCCCAGACGGCATATGCGGCCGGATCTGCCCCCCTACGGGGTGTTCGCCCCCCTCCAAAAGCCCCTTATGGAAAGGGTTTTCAGACCGCCTTCTCACTGTGCGGCACCGGCTGCGCGGACGCGTCCCGCTGGTGGGGGATCAGCACGGGCAGTTCCCCCTGCCCCTGTCGGACGGTCACCGTCCGCGTCGGCGCGGGGACCGGGATGCCCTCCGCCCGGTAGCGGCGGTGCAGCCGCTTGATGAACTCGTGCTTGATCCGGTACTGGTCGCTGAACTCGCCGACCCCCAGGATCACCGTGAAGCCGATCCGGGAGTCGCCGAACGTGTGGAAGCGGATCGCGGCCTCGTGGTCGGGGACGGCCCCGGTGATCTCCGTCATCACCTCGTCGACGACCTCGACGGTGACCTTCTCGACGCGGTCGAGGTCGGCGTCGTAGCCGACGCCCGCCTGCACCATGATCGACAGCTCCTGTTCGGGGCGGCTGTAGTTGGTCATGTTGGTGCCCGCGAGCTTGGCGTTCGGAATGATGACGAGGTTGTTGGAGAGGTTGCGCACCACGGTGTTGCGCCAGTTGATGTCGACGACGTAGCCCTCCTCGCCGCTGGTCAGCTCGATGTAGTCGCCCGGCTGCACGGTCTTCGCGGCGAGGATGTGCACGCCCGCGAAGAGGTTCGCGAGGGTGTCCTGGAGGGCGAGCGCGACGGCGAGTCCGCCCACGCCGAGCGCCGTGAGCAGCGGGGCGATGGAGACGCCGAGCGTCTGCAGCACGACGAGGAAGCCGATGGCGAGCACCACGACGCGGCTGATGTTCACGAATATCGTCGCCGAGCCGGCCACGCCGGAGCGTGACTGCGCCAGGGACTTGACGAGCCCCGCGACGATACGGGCCGCGGTGACCGTGGCCGCGAGGATCAGGAGCGCGGACAGGACGAGGTTGACGGTGCGCCCGGTGTGCGGGGTCAGCGGCAGCGCGGTCGCCGCCGCGGCCAGGCCCGCCGCCACCGCCGCGCACGGCACGATGGCCCGCGCCGCGTCGACGATGACGTCGTCCCCGCCCCAGCGGGTACGGCTCGCGCGCTCGCCGAGCCAGCGCAGGGTCGTCCGCAGCAGCAGGGCCGCGGCGAGTCCGGAGAGCACCGCGACGCCGGCGATCGTCCAGTCGTGCAGGGTGAGGGCTCGGTCCATCAATACGCTCCCGTGGTCGGCCGGTTCGCTCCGTGCCCACCGCCGCGCACACTCCCGCGCCGGGCGACACGGCCGCCCATCCTGCCCTATCCACACGATCCCTTCACACCGGCCCCCACCTGCGATCTTCGTACCCGGGACCGCCATCGGAGGGGGCTTCGCCGTCGCCGTGGGGTCCCGGGCCGGTCCGGCGTCCGCCATCCCCCTCCGGGGCACCCGGTACCGCGTCAGCTCCGGCGCAGGGCGCCCGGTACGTCACCGTGGCCCGCACCGTGACGCCAAGGCTCGTCGGGGCCGCCGGCCCCGGCAGCGAGACGGTGGCCGCGCGGGGTCTTCCCGGCGGCCCCGCTTTATGCAACTCTCCTACCGAATCTCGGCGCGAGACGGTCGGTCCCCCACCAGTCGGTCCGTCATCGGGCTGCCCCGCCATGTCACCGAGGTGCAGAGCTGATGCGAAAAAGAACGCGCGGCCATGATCTGGCCGCCCTGCGCCGCCTCAACACCACCGTCGTCCTGCGCGCCCTGCACCGCCGCAGCCCCCAGACTCTCGCCGAACTCGCCGCAGGCACAGGCCTGTCCCGGCCCACCGTGGACGCCGCCCTGGAGGAGCTCACCGGACAGGGGTGGGTCACGGAGGCGGCGGCGGGGGAGCGGGCGCGGGGGCGCCCGGCACGGCGGTTCCGGTTCCGCGGCGAGGCAGGCTACGTGGTCGGCGCCGACATAGGGCTGCACAAGATGGTGCTGCTCCTCGCCGACCTCGCGGGCACCGTCCTCGCCGCCGAACGCCGCGACGTCGACCCCGACCTGGGCGGCGGTCCCCGGCTCGCCCTCCTCCAGGACGGCATCGACGCCTTCCTCGACGCCCACACCGTCCGGCGCGACCTGGTGCTCGCCCGCTGCGTCGGCGTGCCCGGCGTCGTGGACGGGGGCGGCCACATCACCTCCGTCGTGGTGCCCGAGTGGTCCGGCGTCGACCTGGGCCGGCTCCTCGCCGACGGCGAGTCGGGCCACACGCTCGTCGAGAACGACGTGAACCTCGCCGTGCTCGCCGAGCGCTGGCAGGGCGCCGCCACCCTGGCCGGTGACGTGGTGTGCGTCCTCACCGGCCACCGCGTCTCGTGCAGCCTGACCATCGGCGGCCGACTGCACCGCGGGGGCCGCGGCGGCGCCGGTGAACTCGGCCTCCTCCCGCTGCTCGGCATGAACACCGCGCACGAGGCACTGCGGTGGAAGGAGGACCCGCGCCCCGGCGAGTCCGAGGTCGCCGCGCTCGCCAGGGCCGCGGGCGCCGACGACCCCCGGGCGCTCGCCGCCCTCGGCGACTTCGCGGACCGCATCACCCCCGGCATCGCCGCCCTCGCGCTCGCCGTCGACCCGGAACTCGTCGTCCTCACCGGCGGCGCGACCCCGCTCGGCCCGCATCTCGTACCGCTCATCGAGGAACGGCTGCGCCCGCTGACCCTGCACGTCCCGCGGATCGCGCTGAGCGGCCTCGGCGAGCGCGGCGTCGCCCTCGGCGCGGTGCGCAAGGCACTCGACCGCGTGGAGGAGGAACTGCTCACCGACCCGGCCGGCTGACCCCGCCCGCCCCACCACCCCCAACGCAACGCAAGCGGAGGCACATATGCACAGGAGGACCCTCCTCTGCTCCGGCCTGGCGGCGGCGTCGGCACCCGTGCTCGCCGCCTGCTCGGACGAGGGCGGCAGCACCGACGCCGGCGGCCGCACCACGCTGTCGTACGGCATGTGGGACCCCGCCCAGGTTCCCGGCATGGAGCAGATCATCGCCGCGTTCGAGAAGGAGCACCCGGACATACGGGTGCGCGTCGAGCTGACGCCGTGGGCGAACTACTGGACCACCCTGAAGACCTCGATGCGCGGCGGCACCGCCCCCGACGTCTTTTGGATGAACGCCGTCAACTTCCAGTTGTACGCGGCCCATGACGTCCTGGAGCCGCTGTCCGAGCACATCGAACGCGACCGCACCCCGGTCGACCGCCACCCTGAGCAGCTCGTGCGGCTCTACGCCTACGACGGCACCCAGTACGGGCTGCCCAAGGACTTCGACACCGTCGGCCTCTGGTACAACAAGGCCCTCTTCGACAAGGCGGGCATCAAGTACCCCGACACCAGTTGGACCTGGGACGATCTGCGGGACGCCGCGGCCGAGCTGACCAATCCGCGCGAGCGCGTACACGGCTTCTGCTCCGAGATGCATCGCCAGTTCGTGCTCTACCCCGCGATCCACGCCGCGAGCGGCCACGTCCTGCGCGACGGGAAGTCCGGCTTCGGCGACGAACGCTCCATCGAGGGGCTGCGGTTCCTCACCGACATGATCGACCGCGGCTGGTCGCCGCCGCAGAGCGCCATGGTGGAGAGCACCGCACGGGTGCGCTACTGGTCGGAGAAGGCGGCCATGGTGCACGACCTGTCGGCGATGGCCGGGCAGATGTACGCGGTGCCCGCCCTGAAGGACCACGGCGGCGTCACCGTCCTTCCCAAGGGCCGCGAGCGCACCACCATCATCCACGGCCTCGCCAACGTGATCTCCGCCAAGAGCGAAAAGAAGGCCGCGGCCTGGAAGTTCGTGCACTTCATGGCGGGCCGCAGGGCCGCCGAGATCCAGGCGAAGTCGGGCGTCACCATCTCCAGCTACGCGGGCACCCAGGACGCCTGGCTGAAGTCGATGCCGGAGTTCGACCTGAGGCACTTCCTCGACATGGAGAAGTCCGCCGCCCCGTACCCCAGCTCCAAGAACACCGCCGTCTGGGAGAACCTCCAGTACCCGCTCCTCGGCGCCGCGTTCAGCGGCAAGGGCGGCATCGAGGGCGCGGCCCGCACCCTGGGCGAGCAGATGGACCGGGCCCTGAAGGAGGAGCGCCAGTCATGAGTGTCTTTCCCGCCACGGCGGCCGCGAAGTCGGCAGGACGCAGGTCCCCCACCTCCACCGCGCGGCCCGCACCGCGCGGACAGCGGACCGCGTACTGGTTCATCGCACCCCTCGGCCTCGGCTTCGCCGTCTTCTACTTCTGGCCGATGATCCAGACGTTCTACTTCAGCTTCACGAAGTTCGGGCCCTTCGGCGGCCACACCTGGACCGGAACCGACAACTACGCGCGCGTGCTGCGCGACGTGACCGTCTGGCAGGCGCTCGGCAACACCCTGATCTACTGCGGCATCGGGCTTCTCGCGCTGCCCCTCGCCATCGTCGTCGCCGCCCTGCTCAACCGGCGGGGGCTGCGCGGGGTCGCCGTCTACCGCGCTCTGTACTTCGTGCCGTTCGTGACCCTGCCCGTCGCCGTCGGCCTGGTCTGGAACTGGCTGTACAGCGGCGACTTCGGCCTCCTCAACGAGATCCTCGGGTGGTTCGGTGTCGACCGGCACTACTGGGTGTCCGACCCCTCGACGGCGGTGCTCGCCATCGGCGCGGTGATGGTCTGGTCGACCACCGGCTACTACCTGGTCATCTTCATGGCCGGCATCAAGTCGATCCCACAGGACTACTACGAGGCCGCGGAACTGGACGGCGCCGGGGCGCTGCGCCGCTTCTTCACCATCACGCTGCCGCTGCTGAGCCCGACGCTGTTCTTCGCCTCCGTCATCTGCATGATCCAGTCCCTGCAGACCTTCGACCTGATCTACATCATGATGGGCGAGAAGAACCCGGCCGTCGGGGACACCCAGTCGGTCGTCGGCCTCTTCTACAAATGGGCGTTCATCGAGAACGCCCAGGGCGCCGCGGCCGCCCTCGCCTTCCTGCTGATGCTGCTCATCGCGGGTCTCACCTATCTGCAGTTCCGGCTCCAGCGGAAGTGGGTGCACTATGGCTGACACCAGGACCGACGGCGTACGGGCCCCGGTCGGGGGCGGGGCCGGCGCGTCCCGGCCGCCGCGGGTGAACGCGGGCTCCGTGGCGACCCACGCGGCGCTCTCGCTCGGCGCGCTCGTGATGGTCTTCCCGTTCCTCTGGCAACTGCTCACCGCGGTCAAATCGCTCGCCGAGGTCTCCCGGGTCCCGCCCACCTTCCTGCCCGACGACTGGAACTGGACGAGCTTCGACGAGGTGTTCACCGCGCTGCCGTTCCGCGAGATGCTCACCAACAGCGTGCTCGCCACGGCCGGGCGCACCGCGGGCCAGCTCGTGTTCTGCTCCCTCGCCGCCTACGCCTTCGCACGGCTGCGCTTCCGCGGCCGTGACGTGCTCTTCGGGCTCTTCCTGTCGGTCCTGATGGTGCCGAGCTCCCTGCTCGTCCTGCCGCAGTACGACATCATCCAGCAGTTCGGGCTGCTCAACTCGACGCCCGCGCTGTTCCTCCCCGGCATGTTCAGCGCCTTCGGCACGTTCCTGCTGCGGCAGGCGTTCCTCGCCCTGCCCAGGGAACTGGAGGAGGCCGCGCGCATCGACGGCGCCGGCACCTTCCGCATCTTCTGGTCGATCATGCTCCCGCTGATCAGGCCCGCGCTCGCCGCGCTCGCCGTCATCACCGCGATGACCGCCTGGAACGACCTGCTGTGGCCCCTCATCGTCAACACCGACCCCCAGACCATGCCGATCAGCGCCGGACTGTCCTCCCTGGAAGGGCAGTACGAGACGAACTACCCGGTGATGATGGCCGGTTCCCTCATCGCGAGCCTTCCGATGCTGCTCGTCTACGTATTCCTCCAGCGCCACTTCGTACAGAGCGTCGCCTTCTCCGGGGCCAAGGGCTGACGGCACGAACTGTCACGGACGTACGCACAGGACGTACGCACACGACGTACGCACACACGACCTCACGTACCGAGAAAGGCCAGGTCATCCATGCCACCCCTGCACATCGGCCTGCTCGGCGCGGGCGGTATCGCCCGCGCTCATCTGCCCGGCTGGCTGGAACTGGGCGCGCGGGTCAGCGTCCACACCCAGGACGGCTCAGCCGACAAGCTCGCGGGCGAGTACGCGGAGCTCGGCCACGACGTCACCGCCGTGCCCGACCTCGACGACCTCCTCGCCGGGTGCCGCGCCGTCGACATCTGCACGCCGACGCCGACCCACAAGGACCTCGCGCTCGCCGCGATCGCCGCGGGCAGGCACGTAGTCTGCGAGAAGCCGCTCGCCCTGACCGTGCCGGACGCCGAGGAGATCGCGGCCGCCGCCGCGGAAGCCGGAGTACAACTGCACCCGGCGCACGTGGTGCGCTACTTCCCGGCGTACGCGGCGATGCGGGACGCCGTCGTCCGCGGGGAGCTAGGCGACCTCGCCGTCCTGCGCTTCACCCGGGGCGGCGCGCGGCCGCAGTGGGCGCCGTGGTTCGGTGACCCCGCCAAGTCCGGCGGTGTGATCATGGACTTGATGGTGCACGACATCGACATCGCCCGCTGGGTCGCGGGTGACGTGGTGCGCGTGCACGCCCGCACCCGTGGCTCCGAGCGGGCCACCGGCGCCCCGGCCGACGTGGTGACGGCCACGGCCGTGCTCACCCACGCCTCCGGCGCCATCAGCCATGTCACCGGCCTTTGGGGACTGCCCGACCAGCGGTTCCGCACCACGTTCCGGGTCGCGGGCGCGGACGGCCTGCTGTGCCACGACTCCCTCGCCGTGCCCGGCTTCCGCATCACCGCGCAGGGCGTGCGCGCCGCGAACGAGGGCATCCCGTCGAGCCCCATGACGGAGAGCCCCTACCTCACCGAACTCCGCGAGTTCGCCACCTCCTGGGAGGATCCCGCCGCCCGGCCGCGCGTCGACGCCCACGACGGCACGGCGGCGGTGCGGATCGCCTGCGCCGCGGTCGAGTCGAGCCGCACCGGCCAGGCCGTCGAACTGCCCCCGGCCTCCCGCCCCGCCGCACCGGAACGCGGCACCGCCGCGACCACCCACGCCACCGACCCCGAGGAGCCCACCCGATGAAGGTCGCCGTCCTCTCGTTCGCCCACGTCCACGCGGCCGCCTACCTCCGCCTGCTGCGCGACATGCCGGGCGTGGAGGTCGTCGGCTCCGACCCGGAGGGCGCCGCCGCCGCGGCCCCGGGCGAGACCCGCGGCCGCGCCTTCGCCGACCAGCACGGAGTGCCGTACGTGGACACGTACGAGGAGGCCTTCGCCCGGGGGCCCGACGCGGTCGTCGTCTGCTCCGAGAACGCCCGCCACCGCCCGCTCGTCGAACTCGCCGCCGCCCACCGCGTCGACGTCCTCTGCGAGAAGCCGCTCGCGACCACCGTGGCGGACGGCGAGGCCATGGTCGCCGCGTGCCGGGCGGCGGGCGTGCGGCTCGCCGTCGCCTTCCCGGTGCGCTTCAGTCCCGCGTACGCGGCCGTCAAGCGGGCCGTCGCCGCCGGTGACGCCGGACGCGTCCTGACCGTGTCCGGCGCCAACAACGGCCATCTGCCGACGCGGGCGCGCCGCTGGTTCGCCGACCCCGAACTCGCGGGCGGCGGCGCCCTGATGGACCACACCGTGCACATCGCCGACCTCCTCGACGACCTGTTCGCGGCCCGCGCGGTGGAGGTCTACGCCCAGACCAACAACCTCCTGTACGCGGACGAGGTCGCCGCGGAGACCGCGGGCCTCGTCACCGTGGAGTACGACAACGGCACGGTCGCCACCATCGACTGCAGTTGGTCCCACCCGCGGTCCCACCCGGCCTGGGGCGGCCTGGAGATGACCCTCGTCGGCGAGCACGCCACCCTGGAGATGGACGCCTTCGACCAGAAGGTGCACGGCCACAGCGAACGCCACGCCCGGCCCCTGGAACTCTCCTTCGGCGCCGACCTCGACTCCCGCATGCTGCGCGCCTTCCTGTTCGGCCCCGGCCCCGACGGCATGGACCTCGCGGACGGCGAGGGCGGCCTGCGGACCCTGCGGATCGTCGAGGCCGGGTACGAGTCGGCGCGGCGGGGCACGGCGGTGGCCGTGGCGGGCGGCTGAGGCGAGCCCGCCGCCGGGGAGCGAGCCCGCTGCCGGGAGCGGGTCAGTCCCGAGGAGCGGGTCAGCCGCCGAAGAGCTGGGTCCAGTACGTCCCCGCCGGGCCGCCGCCCGCGAAGCCGACGCCGAGGTGGGTGAAGGCGGGTTTGAGGATGTTGGCGCGGTGTCCGGGGCTGTCCATCCAGCCCTGGACCACCTCGGCGGCCGAGCGCTGGCCGCAGGCGATGTTCTCGCCGATCGTGCGCCGGGTGCTGCCCGCGGCGGCGGCGCGGTGCCAGGGTTCGCTGCCGTCCGGCGCGGTGTGGGAGTAGAACCCGCGGGCGACCATGTCGGCGCTGTGGGCCTGGGCGGCCGCGGCCAGG
Source organism: Streptomyces aureocirculatus (assembly GCF_000720475.1). Lineage (GTDB taxonomy): Bacteria > Actinomycetota > Actinomycetes > Streptomycetales > Streptomycetaceae > Streptomyces > Streptomyces aureocirculatus. Next base: position 5,575 of record NZ_JOAP01000037.1, on the reverse strand, counting down.
CGGGCGTCGGGGGCGAGGGGCCGCAGTCCGGCCGCGGCGCGGTGGCCGTTGGTGAGCGCGAGGACGTCGGCCGCCGTGCGGGCCAGGCCCTGCGGCGTGAGCGGCTCGGCCCACAGCGCCGTCCAGAACACGTCCCCGGTGCGCCCGTCGGGCACGTGCGCCACCCCTGCGTGGACGTACGCCGGGTCGAGGACCGTCTGCCGGGAGCGGTCGTCGCCCAGGCAGTGGTCGAGGAAGTCGGCGGGGGTGCGCGGTCCTGACACCAGGTGCTCGCCGACCGTCAGATAGGCGTAGCCTCCGGCGGCCACGCGCTGGTGCAGCGAGACGCCGTCGGGGCCCTCGGAGCCGAGCCTGCCGCGGGCCGCCATCCCGGCGGCGTGCGCGCGGGCCGCGTCGGTGAGGCGGGGGTCGAACCGCACGGGCGCGGCGCCCACGCGGGCGCGCGCGGCGTTGACGAGACCGAGGAAGGGGTCGCTTCGCGGGGGCGTGTGCACGGGCGGCGACGCCGCCGGGGGCACCCTCGGCGGCGGGGGAGCCGGGTCGTCGGCCACCTCCAGGCCGAAGTCCCTTGCCACTCCGGCGAGCCCGTCCGCGTACCCCTGGCCGAGCGCGCGCAGCTTCCAGGCCGGGCCGCGGCGGTAGATCTCGGCGAGCAGGAGCACCGTCTCGTGCGCGGGACGCGGGGGCGTGAAGCGGGCGACGGGTTCGCCGCGTGGGCCGATGACCTGGAGGGCCACCGCGGGCAGCCTGCCCAGCGGGGTGCCGGGCTCGGCCGGGCTGACGACGACGGTGACGCGGCTCGCACCGGGCCGCAGACGGCGCGCGTCCACCGTGATCGTGTCGCCGCTGAGGCGGGCGCCGGACGCGGCGGGCTGGTTGTAGAAGACGAAGTCGGCATCGCCCGCGACCTTGCCCCCGTCGCCGGTGATGAGGACCGACAGGTCGAAGGGGCCCGGCACGCGCAGCGTGAGAGTGCCGTCCGGCAGAGGCAGATTGCCTCCCGCCACCAGCTCGTTCATCAGCGCCCGCCCCCTGCGCGTCGGTCGGGACCGGGCCGCCGCGGCCCCGTGACCACGTGACCACGTGCGGTGACTTGGAGAACGCACGGCCGGGGCGACCGGGTTCCCGGGATTCCGCCTCGGACCGGAGCCGGATTCGGCGCGGCGAGGCACGGTATTAGCGTGGACCTTGCGCGCGGTGATCCCGAGCGCTACCGCAAAACCGGACGTAATGCGCTGTTTTCGACAAAAGTCGGCAAATGGCGACAAATAATGTCAAAGCTCAAGAGGATCCGAGGTGCCCGCCCCATGCCCAGGCGTACGGAGCTGATCGAAGGACTCATGCAGCGGCACTCCCAGGTGCCGCGCGAGGCCGTGATCAAGGAGGACCTGCTGCGCGGCGGGATCGCCTTCGACCAGTCGGCGCTCAGCGACAGCGCCAACGAGGCCGCAGGCGATGTCAAACCGAAGTCGTACTTCATCTTCTCCTTCGACCACGGCACCCTGCCGGAGCTGGGCGAGGCCGCCCTGCGCCGCCCGCCGGAGGAGATCGTGCTCACCGGCGGCCCCTACGAGCTGCGCCGCACGGTGGTGTCGGTGCGGGTGAACCCCTCGTCGCCGTACCGCGTGGCCGCCGACGCCGACGGCCTGCTCGGCCTCTACCTGGACGGGCAGCGCATCTCCGACGTGGGCCTGCCGCCGATGCCCGACTACTACCGGCACAAGCTCGCGAACGGCAAGTCCGTCATGGAGGTCGCGCCGACCATCCAGTGGGGCTACCTGATCTACCTCACCGTCTTCCGGGTCTGCCAGTACTTCGGCGCCAAGGAGGAGTGTCAGTACTGCGACATCAATCACAACTGGCGCCAGCACAAGGCGGCGGGCCGCCCCTACACCGGCGTCAAGCCCGTGGAGGAGGTCCTGGAGGCCCTGGAGATCATCGACAAGTACGACACCGCCAAGGCGTCCACGGCGTACACCCTCACCGGCGGCGCGGTCACCTCGCAGATCGGCGGCAAGGACGAGGCCGACTTCTACGGCCAGTACGCGAAGGCCATCGAGGAGCGCTTCCCCGGCCGCTGGATCGGCAAGGTCGTCGCGCAGGCGCTGCCCAAGGAGGACGTGCAGCGCTTCCACGACTACGGAGTGCGCATCTACCACCCGAACTACGAGGTGTGGGACCGGCGCCTGTTCGAGCTGTTCTGCCCCGGCAAGGAGCGCTACGTGGGCCGCGACGAGTGGCACCGGCGCATCCTGGACTCCGCCGAGGTCTTCGGGCCGCGCAACGTCATCCCCAACTTCGTCGCGGGCGTCGAGATGGCCGAGCCCTTCGGTTTCACGACGGTCGACGAGGCCATCGACTCCACCGTCGAGGGCCTGCGGTACTTCATGGGGCACGGGATCACCCCGCGGTTCACCACCTGGTGCCCGGAGCCGACCACGCCGCTCGGCAAGGCCAACCCACTGGGCGCGCCCCTGGAGTACCACGTGCGGCTGCTCCAGGAGTACCGCGCCACGATGGCGGAGTTCGGCCTGTCCTCGCCTCCCGGCTACGGCCCCGCGGGCCCCGGCAACGCGGTCTTCTCGGTGAGCAGCTTCATGGACAGCCTTCCGGCATGACCCACCCCAGCGACCCGGCCGGAGGCCCCATGCAGCAGTACGTGACCGTCGTCACCGGAGGAACCCGCGGCATCGGCGCCGCGATCGCCCTGCGTCTCGCGCGGGACGGCCACGACGTCGCCGTCGGCTACCGCTCGGACGAGGCGGCCGCCGAGCGCACGGCGGAGGCCGTCCGCGCGGCCGGCCGCCGGTGTGTCGCGGTCCGCATCGACACCACGGACGAGCACGACGTGGACCGCCTCTTCGAGAAGGCGGCCGCCGAACTCGGCACCGTCACAGGGCTGGTGAACAACGCGGGCGTCAGCGGCCCGAACGGCCCGCTCGCCGAGGCGGACGCCGAGGGCATGCGCCGGGCCATCGACGTCAACGTCCTCGGCTATCTGCTCTGCGCGCGGCGCGCCGTGCGGGACATGACCCGTGCCGGTGGCGGCGCCATCGTGAACATCTCCTCCGGCGCCGCGACCCTCGGCAGCCCCGGACAGTACGTCCACTACGCCGCCACGAAGGCCGCGACGGACACCATGACCGTGGGCCTGGCCAAGGAGGTCGCCCCGCTCGGCATCCGCGTCAACTGCGTGGCTCCCGGCGTCATCTGGACCGAGTTCCACCAGGACCCCGAGCGCCCGGCGAAGCTCGCGGCCACCATCCCCATGGGGCGTTCGGGCCGACCGGAGGAGATCTCAGGCGCCGTGGCGTGGCTGCTCTCGGACGACGCGTCGTACACGACGGGCGCGGTCCTGCGCGTCGCGGGCGGAATGTGAGGCGCTGACGCCATGACCACACGGACCCCGCGGCTCACCGAAGCCGTCGTCCTGCGCCCCGCGTCCCAGGACGACGCCGGTGCCCTGGCCCGCGCCTACCGCCGCAACCGTGCCCACCTGGGCCCCTGGGACCCGGTCCGCCCCGAGTCCTTCTACACCCCCGAGGGCCAGGCCGAGCGGATGCGTGCCTACGAGGAGGAGCACGAGGCGGGCAGGACGGCGCGCTGGTACCTGTGGGACGAGGGCACCGGGGAGGTGGCCGGGGGCGTCTCGCTCAACGGCATCTCCCTCGGCCCCCTCCGCAGCGCCGCCATCGGCTACTGGATCGACGCCGGCCAGGTGGGACGCGGCCTCGCCGCCGCCGCGGTGACCGCGGTGTGCGCGGTGGCCGACGGACGGCTGGGGCTGCACCGCGTCGAGGCCGGGACCCTCCTGGACAACACGGCCTCGCAGCGCGTCCTCGCCAAGTGCGGCTTCGAGGAGTACGGCCTGGCCCGCGACTACCTCCACATCAACGGCGCCTGGCGCGACCACCGCCTCTTCCAGCGGATCCTCAACGACCGCACGCCATGACGACCCGGTCAGATGATGTCTTCCGCGATCTCCGCCTGCTCCTTGTCGGTGCCGTACGCGGACGGTGTGCTGTAGGTGCGGCGGGCCACGAACCACCACACGGTGGCGAGGACCAGGACCACGGCGAGGGCGATCGACGCGTAGTTCATCGAGTCCGCGGTCACCGGCGAGGCCTGCGGCAGGCAGAACAGGACGGTCACGAAGGCGACCCAGCAGACCGCGACCCAGCCGATCGGCTTGCTCCACCGGCCGAGGTTCCACGGCCCAGGCTGGAAGCGGTCGCCCGCCCGCAGGCGCAGGAACACCGGGATCGCGTACGCGGGCGTGATGCCGATGACGTTGATGGCCGTGACCGCGCCGTAGGCCGTCGCGGAGTACAGCGAGGGCAGCGCGATGACGGCGGCGAGGCCCACCGACAGCCACACGGCGGGCACCGGCGCCTGCGAACGGGCGTTGACCTTCCGCCAGATCTTCGAACCCGGCAGCGCGTTGTCACGGCTGAACGCGAACACCATGCGGCTGGCCGCGGCCGTCTCGGCGTTGCCGCAGAACAACTGCGCCACGATCACGATGAGCATCAGGGCGGTGGCCCCTGACGTGCCGAGGCCGTCGATGAAGATCTGCGCGGGCGGCACGCCGGTCGCGCTCTCCTGGGTGCCCACGTAGTCCTGGATCGCGAAGGTGAGACCGGCGAGCAGGACGAAACCGGCGACCCAGGAGACCCAGATGGCCCGCACGATGCCACGGGCCGCGGTCACGGAGGCGTTGTTGGTCTCCTCCGACAGGTGCGCGGAGGCGTCGTACCCGGAGAACGTGTACTGGGCGAGCAGCAGACCGATCATGGTGACGTACAGCGGGTTCGACCAGCCGGTGTCGTTGACGAACTCGCCGAAGACGAACGACGGCGACTTGTGGCTGTCGGGGAAGATCGTGAGGACGCCGACGATCACCGCGACACCGGTCAGGTGCCACCACACGGAGATGGAGTTGAAGAGGCTGACCAGACGGACGTTGAAGAGGTTCAACAGGGCGTGCAGGAGCAGGATGCACAGGAAGATGACGAACGTGGACCCGGCCGTCGGGTGGAAGTCGGTGTGCATGCTCAGGAGCGCGCCGCTGAACAGGGCAGCGCCGTAGTCGATGCCCGCGATCGCCCCCAGCAGACCGAGCAGGTTCAGCCACCCCGTGTACCAGCCCCAGCGGCGCCCGCCGAGCCGGTCCGCCATGTAGTACAGCGCGCCCGACGTGGGATAGGCGCTGGTGACCTCGGCGAGCGCGAGACCCACGAACAGGACCATCAGACCGACGCCCGCCCAGCCCCACATCATCACCGCGGGCCCGCCGGTGCCGAGGCCGAAGCCGTACAGCGTCATGCAGCCGGACAGGATGGATATGACGGAGAAGCTGATGGCGAAGTTGCCGAAACCGCCCATGCGGCGGGCGAGTACGGGTTGGTAGCCGAGCTCTCTGAGCCGTTGTTCCTCGTCCGGGAGCGCTGACGCCGGGACGGAGCTCGACACGGTGGTGCGGGACACGGGTGAACCTCCGGGAGGGGGAAGAGCGGGTGGTGCGGGGATCAGCGGGAGGTGTGGGGGGTGTGAGGGGCATGAGGGGCATGAGGGG
>NZ_JOAP01000036.1 GCF_000720475.1 Streptomyces aureocirculatus | reverse complement strand
CCGGCACCCCCCGCCCCCGCTCCCGCTCCCCACAGCAGCCACACCACCGGCACAAGCACCGCTCCCCCGGTCTGCTTGGCCAGGAACGCGCACGCCACCGCCGTCCCGGCGAGCCCCGGGGCGCACCTGCTCACCGCCGCGCTGCTCGCCTCCCTGGCCCGCCGCCGCTGGGGGGGACCGCGCGGGACGCACGGCCGGTGTCCTGTACCTGCTGCTCTCCGTCGGTCTCAACCCCGAGGACGCGCAGGCCGCCACGTTCGGTCGACCACCGTCTCGTACAGCTCGCCCCCGTCCGCGAGGAGCCGTGCCTGAACGGCGAGGAATCCCTCGTCGGGGTTCCACAGCGGCCTGGCGAAGGAGGGCAGCCGGGTGGCGCAGGCCAGCAGGGCGAGGGCGGGCAGCAGCCGGGTCCAGTACGTCCGTTGTCCGGGGGTGACCGCAGTGGCTACGGAGCGTGGTGGCACAAGGTGCTCGACGAGCATGGCCCGCACGCTATCCGGCCCCGCAGGTCCCGCAGGTCCCGCAAGTCCCGCAAGTCCCGCAGGTCCCGCAGGTCCCGCCAAAAGGGAACGTACGGGGCCGAAGTGTCAAGGAGATTGGTCACTCATCGTGATGAGTTGTCGTCTTCTGCTGTCGTCCGAGCAGGCTGTGCGAGCGCCCGTAGAGGAAGTACACGACGACGCCCACGGCCATCCAGCCGGCGAAGCGGATCCAGGTCTCCGCGGGCAGGTTGAGCATCAGCCACAGCGAGGCGCACACGGACAGGATCGGAAGGAGCGGGACCAAGGGGGTGCGGAAGGAGCGGGGCAGGTCGGGCCGGGTCCGGCGCAGGATGATCACGCTGAGCGCGACGATCACGAAAGCGAACAGGGTGCCGATGTTCACCAGCTCGGCGAGTTCGCTCAGCGGGGTGAACCCGGCCACGACCGCGATGATCACACCGAGGAGGATGGTCGGCCGGTGCGGGGTCCTGAAGCGCGGGTGGACGCGGGAGAAGAAGCGCGGAAGCAGTCCGTCGCGGCTCATCGCGAAGAACACCCGGGTCTGGCCGAGCAGCAGGATCATGCAGACCGTGGTCAGGCCGACGGCGGCGCCGAAGCTGATGAAGCCCGCGTACCAGGGGTGCCCGGTGGCCTTGAACGCGTCGGCGAGCGGGGCGTCCACGGAGAGCTTGCTGTAGTGCTGCATGCCGGTGACGACGATCGACACGGCCACGTAGAGCGTGGTGCAGATGAGCAGCGAGCCGAGGATGCCGCGCGGCATGTCCCGCTGCGGGTTCTTGGTCTCCTCGGCGGCGGTGGCGACGATGTCGAAGCCGATGAAGGCGAAGAAGACGACGGAGGCGGCGGTGAAGATGCCCATGACGCCGAAGTTGGCGGGCGCCCAGCCGAACATCAGTTGGATCAGCGGTGAGTGCAGTCCGCCGCCCGCCTCCACCTCCTGGGCCTTCGGGATGAACGGGTCGTAGTTCTCGGACTTGACGAAGAAGGCGCCCGCGACGATCACGACGAGGACGACCACCACCTTGATCGCGACGACGAGCGAGGTGATCCGCGCGGACAGCTTCATGCCGAGGACGAGGATGCCGGTGAGGACCAGGACGAGGGCGGCGGCGAGGATGTCGAAGCCGAAGCCGTCGGCTCCGTCCCGCCCGCTCAGTACCTCGGGCAGTTGCCAGCCCGCGTTGTCGAGCAGCGAGGCGATGTACCCCGACCAGCCGACGGCGACCACCGCCGTGCCGAGCGCGAACTCCAGGACGAGGTCCCAGCCGATGATCCAGGCGGGCAGTTCGCCGAGGGACGCGTACGAGAACGTGTACGCGGACCCGGCGACCGGGAGCGTGGAGGCGAACTCGGCGTAGCAGAGCGCGGCGAGCGCGCAGACGACCCCGGCGACCACGAACGCCAGGGCGACGGAGGGCCCCGCGTTGTTCTTGGCGACCGTGCCGGTGAGGACGAAGATGCCGGTGCCGATGATGACACCGACGCCGAAGACGGTCAGGTCCAACGCGGACAAGGACTTCTTGAGCGCGTGCTCTGGCTCCTCGGTGTCGAGGATGGACTGCTCGACCTTCTTCGTCCGGAAGAGGGTGCTGCTCACGGGGTACCTCCCACGCTTGTCGTCCTCGACATGATCGAGAGGGGGCGGAGAGGTGATGCCCCGACGCGGGCGGATTCACGCGGATGGGCCGGTTTCACCACTCTTGACGGTGGCGGAACCGGCCCATCCGGATACGGTGCGTGAACCCGGGGTCGCTACCGGATCGGTGCGTGACCCCGGGGTCGCTACCGGATCGGTGTGTGACCCCGGCCGTTCCGGATACGGTGCGTGACCCCGTAGCGGCCGTCAGTCGCGCGCGGGCTCCACGGAGTCCACGCCCGCACCCGCACGCTCGAAGCGGCCGTCCAGCTTCGCGACCAGGCCGGTCACCTGCCGGGCGATGTCGGGGGCGGTGAGCCCGATCTCGGCCATGACCTCCTTGCGCGACGCGTGGTCCAGGAAGCGCGGCGGGATGCCGAAGTCGCGCAGCGGCACGTCGACGCCCGCGTCCCTGAGGGCCTGGGCGACGGCCGAGCCGACGCCGCCCGCGCGGGAGTTGTCCTCGACGGTGACCACGACGCGGTGCTGCTCGGCGAGGGGCGCCATCGCCTCGTCGACCGGCTTGACCCAGCGGGGGTCGACGACGGTCGTGGAGATGCCCTGCTTGTCGAGCAGGGCGGCGATCTCCAGGCACATCGGCGCGAGGGCGCCGACGGAGACCAGGAGCACGTCCGGCCTGTCGGCGTCGGCGCGGCGCAGCACGTCCATGCCGCCGACCTTGGCGACGGCCTTGACCGCGGGGCCGACGGCGCCCTTGGAGTAGCGCACGACGGTGGGCGCGTCGTCGACCTCGACGGCCTCGCGGAGCTGGAGGCGTACCTGGTCGGCGTCGCGGGGCGCGGCGATGCGCAGGGTGGGCACGCACTGGAGGATCGACATGTCCCACATGCCGTTGTGCGAGGCGCCGTCCGTGCCGGTGACACCGGCCCGGTCAAGGACGAAGGTGACGCCGCACTTGTGCAGCGCCACGTCCATCAGGAGCTGGTCGAAGGCGCGGTTCAGGAAGGTGGCGTACACGGCGAAGACGGGGTGCAGGCCGCCGGTGGCGAGACCCGCGGCGCTGACCGCGGCGTGCTGCTCGGCGATGCCGACGTCGTAGACCCGGCCCGGGAACTCGTCGGCGAACTTCTTCAGGCCGACCGGCTGGAGCATCGCTGCGGTGATCGCGACGATGTCCTCGCGCTCCCGGCCGAGCTTGACCATCTCCTCACCGAAGACGGAGGTCCAGTCCATGCCGCCGGCGGCGATGGGCAGGCCGGTGTCGGGGTGGATGGGGCCGATGCCGTGGAAGTGGTCGGCCTCGTCCTCCTCGGCGGGCTGGTAACCGCGGCCCTTCTCGGTGATGCAGTGCACGATGACCGGGCCGCCGAAGCGCTTGGCGCGCGTCAGGGCGGACTCCAGGGCCTCGATGTCGTGGCCGTCGATCGGGCCGACGTACTTCAGGCCGAGGTCCTCGAACATGCCCTGCGGCGCGATGAAGTCCTTCAGGCCCTTCTTGGCGCCGTGCAGCGTCTCGTACAGCGGCCTGCCGACGACGGGGGTGCGTTCCAGGAGGTCCTTGCCGCGGGCCAGGAAGCGTTCGTAGCCGTCGGTGGTGCGCAGGGTCGCGAGGTGGTTGGCGAGGCCGCCGATCGTGGGGGCGTACGACCGCTCGTTGTCGTTGACGACGATGACCAGGGGGCGGTCCTTGGCGGCCGCGATGTTGTTCAGGGCCTCCCATGCCATGCCGCCGGTGAGCGCTCCGTCGCCGATGACGGCGACGACGTGGTCATCCTTGCCGCGCACCTCGTTCGCCTTGGCGAGGCCGTCCGCCCAGCCGAGGACCGTGGAGGCGTGGCTGTTCTCGATCACGTCGTGGTCGGACTCGGCGCGCGCGGGGTAGCCGGAGAGGCCGCCCTTGGCGCGCAGCGCGGAGAAGTCCTTGCGGCCGGTGAGCAGCTTGTGCACGTAGGCCTGGTGTCCGGTGTCCCAGAGGACCTTGTCCTTGGGCGACTCGAAGACGCGGTGCAGGGCGATGGTCAGCTCGACGACGCCGAGGTTGGGGCCGAGGTGGCCGCCGGTCTTGGCGACCGCGTCGACGAGGAAGCCGCGGATCTCGGTCGCCAGCTCGTTGAGCTGTTCCGGGCCGAGCGGGTCCAGATCGCGCGGTCCCGTGATGCGGGTCAGCAGCGGCACCCGTGCCTCCTTGCAGTAGAGCGGTAGCGCTGAGCGTGTAGCGCTGTTCGAGCATTGCCGGGCTTGTCGAGTCTAATGTTCCGCCGCTGACGGCGGAGTCCGGCCCTGAAGTCCCGCGTCACGCGATCGGCCGTAAATCGACTGGTACGACCTGTCGGACCGGGCACACCCCGACCGCGAGGGGAACGCATGTTCCTATCCCCGGCCCGGGGGCGGACATGGCCGTGCCCGGTACCGGAGACACCGGTACCGGGCACGGACCTGCGGGATCAGGCGCGGCCCGCGGACTTCTGGGTGCGCCGGGAGACCGAGTCGATCACGACGGCGGCGAGGAGCACCGCGCCGGTGATCATGTACTGGATCTCGCTGGCCATGCCTTCCAGGTTCAGGCCCTGCTGGATCGACTGGATCACGAGCATGCCGAGCATGGCGGACCAGATCTTGCCGCGGCCGCCGAAGAGGCTGGTGCCGCCGATGACGGCCGCCGCGATCACGATCATCAGGGTGTTGCCGCTGCCGAGGCTCTTGGTCGCGCCGCCGGAGAGGCTCGCGATGAAGAGCCCGCCGAAGGCCGCGAGCATGCCGGAGATCGCGAACACGGTGATCCGCACCCGGTCGACGTTGATGCCCGCGCGGCGGGCCGCCTCCGCGTTGCCGCCGACCGCGAAGACCTGACGGCCGAAGGTGGTACGCCGGGCCACGAAGTCCGCGATCACCAGGACGGCCAGGAAGAGCACCAGGGCGAGCGGCAGGCCGCGGGCGCCCTTGGGCTCGTTCAGGAAGTACGCGACGACGAGGGCCAGGACGGCGAGCACACCGGTGCGCAGCAGGATCTCGCTGAGCGGGCGCGAGGGCAGCGCGGCGGTCTTGCGGCGGCGTGCGTCCAGGAGCTGGGAGCCCGCGTAGGCGAGCACCGCGACCAGCGCGAGCCCGTACGCGGCGGCCTTGTCGGCGAAGAAGTGCGTGGTCAGGTCCTCCACGACAGAGCCGGTGGGCGTGTTGATGCTGCCCTCCTTGCCCATCATCCAGATCTGCAGACCGCTCCAGCCGAGGAAGCCCGCCAGGGTGACCACGAAGGCCGGTACGCCGATCTTGGCGAAGAAGAAGCCGTGCAGGACGCCGATCACCGTGCCGCAGGCGATCGCCACGAACACCGACAGCCAGTCGCCCCACCCGTGGTTGACGCTGAGCACCGCCCAGACGGCGGCGCCGACGCCCGCCACGGAGCCGACGGACAGGTCGATCTCACCGAGCAGCAGCACGAAGACGATGCCGACGGACATGATGCCGACGCCGGAGGTGAACACCGCGATGTTGGCGAGGCTGCTCGCGGACAGGAACTTGTCGTTCTGCAACTGGAAGACCAGACCGATGACGATCAGGCCGATGACGACGGGCAGCGAGCCGAGCTCACCGCCGCGCACCTTGCGGATGAACTCCGTCCAGTACCCGGCGAAGCCCTGCTCGCGCACGAGCAGGCGCGGGTCGACGGCGGCCGCGGGGGCCGCGGACGGCTCGGCGTCCACGGCGGAGCCCGAGGCCGCGCGGGCCTTCGTGGGCTCGGGGGTCTTGGCGAGGTCGCTCACTTCGCGTCCTCCTTCAGTGCCGTGGCCGTGCGCGCCCTGCGGCGGGTGACGGCGTTGTCCGTGGCGCCGGTGATCGCGGCGATGACTTCCTCGGGCGAGGTCTGTGCGACGTCGAAGACGCCGTTGTTGCGGCCGAGGCGAAGGACCGCGACCCGGTCGGCGACGGCCTGCACGTCGGCCATGTTGTGGCTGATGAGGATCACGCCGTGGCCGCGCTCACGCAGCCGCTCCACGAGGTCGAGGACCTGCGCGGTCTGCTCGACGCCGAGGGCGGCGGTGGGCTCGTCGAGGATGACGACCTTGGGGTCGCCGACCAGGGCGCGGGCGATGGCGACGACCTGCCGCTGGCCGCCGGAGAGCGCGGCGACGGGGATGCGGACGCTCGGGATGCGGATGGACAGGGTGTCCAGGAGCTCCCGGGCGCGCTTCTCCATCTTGATCTCGTCGAGGACGGCGGCGCTCTTCAGCTCGCTGCCGAGGAAGAGGTTGGCGACCACGTCGAGGTTGTCGCAGAGCGCGAGGTCCTGGTAGACGGTGGCGACGCCGAGGTTCTGGGCGTCGTGCGGCCGGCCGATGGCGACCTTGGTGCCCTCCCACTCGATGGCGCCGTCGTCGATGGGGTGGACCCCGGAAATGGTCTTGACGAGGGTGGACTTGCCGGCGCCGTTGTCGCCGACGAGGGCGACCACCTCACCGGTGTGGATCTCGAGGTCTACGTCCGTGAGCGCCTGGACGGCACCGAATCGCTTGGAGACCCCGCGCAACGCCAGCACGGGCGTAGCGGACACGTGAATCATCTCCTTCGCCGCCTGGCCGGCGGGGATGGTGAAGAGCTGCGGGAGCAGAGGAATAGCTCCGGGAGCAGGGGAAGAACTGCGGGAGCAGGGGAAGAGCTGGGACGGGTCGAGGTGGCCGGTGCCCGCCCTCCGGCTGCGGGGCAGGATGTGGCTCGGCGGGCACCGGACCGCTGGGGAAGGTGTCTCGCGGCACTCGCGCCGCGTCAACACCCTGGGAAGGGCGGGCACAACACCCCGGCAGGTGCCGGGAGTTACTTGATCCCGGCCTCGTCGCAGGCCTTCTTGAACTGCTTGGTGCAGATCTCGCCGACCTTGTACACCTTGTCCTTGACGATGGTGTCGGCCACCTCGTCCTTGGTGATCGCCTGCGCGTCGTACAGCTTGGCGGGGATGCCCTTGTAGTCGCCGCTGAGCGAGTCGACCTTGCGGTCGGTGAGGTCGTCGATCTTCTTGCCCTTGAGGAGGCGGACCGCGATCTCGGCGGTGGTCTCGGCCTCCGGCTTGATCTGCTTGTAGATCGTGAAGGACTGGTCGCCGCTCAGCAGGCGCTGCAGGCCCGCGAGTTCGGCGTCCTGACCGCCGACGGGGACGTCGATGCCGCGCTGCTTGAGGGCGGTGATGATGCCGCCCGCCATGCCGTCGTTGGCGGAGTAGACGCCGTCGATGCCGTCCTTGCCGAGCTTGTCGATGGCGGTCGCCATCTTCTTGTTGGCCTCGTCCGGGGACCAGTCCGGGATGTCCTGCTCGTACGCGATCTTCTTGACGTTCTTGTCGAGCACCGAGTGGGCGCCCTTCTTGAAGAAGGGGGCGTTCGGGTCGGTCGGCGAGCCGTTGATCATGACAACGTTGGCACTCTTGGCCTTCGAGCCGAGCGCCTTGACGAGGGCGCCGCCCTGGAGACGGCCGATCTTCTCGTTGTCGTAGCTGACATAGGCCGCCAGCGGGCCCTCGGCGAGCCGGTCGTACGCCACGACCTGCACGCCTTCCTTCTCGGCGCGCTCGACCCAGCCCTTGGTGGACTTGTAGTCCACCGAGTCCAGGATGATCACCTTGACGCCCTGCGTGATCAGCGCGTCGAACTGCTTCTTCTGCGTCTCGATGTCCTGCGCGGCGTTGTTGTACTTGACCTCGCAGTCGCCGCACAGCGACTTGATCTTCGACTCCATGATGGGGCGGTCGAAGGTCTCGTAACGCGTGGTCTTGTTCTCCGGCAGCAGCAGGCCGATGGTCTTGCCGTCACCGTCGCTGCCCTTGTCGTCGCCGTCTCCGGCCTCTCCGCACGCGGCCAAGGCCAGCGCCATGGAAACGGTGACGGTGCCTATGCCGACGCGGCGCGTCAATGCGTTCATTTGGGGGTGCCTCCCTGACGTGGCCGCGTCGTTGCGGCCGAGGTGGCTCGAAGTCAACTCGGCCACCCGACACGCGTCAAGGAGTAAATCCTTAACGAGATGACAACGGTGCCATGCGTTATCTAAGTGAAGGCGGGTGTGGTGGCCGGAAGGCTCCCGTCCAAAAGGGTCGAATCCCCCATCTCGCTGAGCGCGAGTGCGAGCGCCCCGAGCACCTCGGCCCGCGAGCCAAGTGCCCCGGGAAGCACCGACAGTTGGCGCGCCGCGCTCGGGATCGCATACCGCCCCACCGACTCCCTGATCGGCCCGAGCACCAGCTCCCCGGCCTCCGCGAGGGCACCGCCGAGGACCACCCTGCTGGGGTTGAGCAGGTTGCACAGGTTCGCGACACCGCTGCCGATGTGCCGGCCGACGTCGGCGATCACCCGGCGGCAGCCGGGGTCCCCGTCCCGGGCCAGGCCGACCACGCGCTCCATGGTCAGGTCGGTGCCGTGGCTGGAGTGCAGCAGCGGCAGGACGTAGCGGGCGGCGGCGAAGGTCTCCAGGCAGCCACGGTTGCCGCAGCGGCAGACGGGCCCCGACTCGTCCAGGGTGATGTGCCCGATCTCCCCCGCGGTGCCGCCGGGGCCGCGGTAGATCCGGCCGCTGATCACCAGACCGGCGCCGACACCGCTCGCGACCTTGATGTACGCCAGGTCCCTGACCCCGCGCCCGCTCCCCCAGACCAGCTCGCCGAGCGCGCCCAGATTGGCGTCGTTGTCGACGTGCACGGGCACCCCGAGCCGCTCCTTGAGCTCCTCGGCGGGCTTGGTGCCCGCCCAGCCCGGCAGGATGGACGTGGAGCCGAGCGTGCCGGACTCCACGTCGATGGGCCCGGGCACGCCGAGTCCGACGCCCGCGACCTTGGAGCGGTCCACCCCCGCGGCCTCGATCAGCCGTCCGACCAGGCGTTCCGCGCGGTCGAAGCCCTGGGCGGCGGAGGCGTCCACGTCCAGCGGCTCGGACTCCTCGGCGAGCACCTTGTGGGCCAGGTTGCCGAGGGCGACGCGCAGGTGCGTATGGCCGAAATCGATGCCGATGACCATGCCCGCGTCGCCGCTCAGGGAGACGCTGCGGGCCCGGCGGCCGCCCGCCGAGGTGGGGGTGACCTCGACGGTGCCGCCGTCCTTCAGTTCACGGACGATGTTGGATACCGTCGCGGCGGACAGGCCCGTCGTCCTGGCGATCTCCGCCTGCGTGAGCGAACCGGCGAGCCGTACCGCGCGCACGACCCGCTCCAGATTTGCTCGGTGCAGTGACGACTGCGACCCCGGAGTCTCCATCGACTCATCCACTCCCGCCTATGGCGGACGGCATCGTCGCCGCCCGTACAAGTTGTGAACTCCAAGCTCTGCTGAACGGGTTGCCGCAGTCAAGTCCTTGACGGAAATCCAGGCGGTCACACCCCACACACGAAACGCCCCGCGTACGGGGCGTTTCCTGTACATGATCGCGTTCGACTACTTGATCGGGTCCACTGCTCGACCGTGACCGTCGTTACTTGATCGTGGCCGCCGTGAGGCCGGACTGTACCTGCCGCTGGAAGGACAGGTACACCACGAGCACCGGGATCATGGAGATGGTCATGCCCGCGTACAGAGCGGGCAGGTCGGTCTCGTAGTTCCCCTGGTTCATCAGGCTCACCAGGCCCTGGGCGAGCATGGAGCGGTCCTCGTCGCCGCCGCTCTGCTTCTGCATCAGGGTGAGGGGCAGGATGTACTGGTTCCACTGGCCGAGGACGTTGAAGATCCCCACGCTGATCAGGCCCGGCTTCGCCATCGGCACCATGATCTGGAAGAACACCCGGGTGTGCGAGGCTCCGTCGATCACGGCGGCCTCGTGCACGGCCGTGGGCAGGGTGCGGAAGAACGAGTGCAGATAGAACACGGTGAACGGCAGCGAGTACGCCACGTACACCAGGATCAGTCCTTGGTAGGTGTTGAGCATGCCGAGCCGGTCGACCATGAAGTACAGCGGCACGAGCGCCAGGAACACCGGGAACATCGATCCGGCGACGAAGAAGTAGTACACGAACCGGTTGCCGACGAAGTCGTAGCGGGCGAGCACGTAGGCCGCCATCGCGCCGAGCAGCATCGTCAGGGGCACCGAGACGACCATGACGATCAGGGTGTTGAGCAGATAGTCGCCGACGCCCTTCTCCCAGCCGCGCTGGAAGGCGTCGAAGGTCCACTCGGTCGGCCAGGTCCAGGCGCTGGACTTGATCTGGGAGTCGGTCTTGAAGTTGCCGAGCAGGATCCAGAACAGGGGCAGCACGATCATGACCGCCCACAGCACCAGGAAGCCGTGCGAGAAGGCGTTGAGCGTCCTGCCCTCCATGCCGTCCCGGCCGGGGCCGCTGCCGCCGCCCCGCTGGCCCGGCACCTTGACCTTGGTGACCGGCGGTTGAGTCGCGGGAGCCGTCATCGCTCGCGCCTCCCTCAGTACTCGATGCGGTCACGGCGGCTGAGCCGCAGCGTGACGATGGACACGATCAGGGTGAGGAGCAGCATCACCACACCCATGGCGCAGGCGTACCCGCTCTTGCTGTACGTCTGGAAGTTGCGCATCAGGTACGTCGAGATGACCTCGCTGCTGTGGTCGGGGCCACCGCCGAAGTCCTGTGACGTGAGCGTGGAGATGAGCAGGAACGCGTCCATGGAGAGGATGGCAAGGAACACCCAGGCCGTCTGGATCGTCTCCCAGAGCAGCGGCAGCGTGACCCGGAAGAAGGTCTGGAGCCGCCCGGCGCCGTCGAGCAGCGCCGCTTCGTAGATGTCCCGGGGAATGGACTGCATGGCGGCGGAGAACAGCACCATGTAGAAGCCCGCCCCGGCCCAGACCATCACGAAGACGATGCACCAGAGCACCAGGTCGGGGTCGTTGAGCCACTCCGTGGGACTGCTCTTGTCGCCGAGGCCGACGGCCTGGAGCGTGCCGTTGATCAGGCCGGAGTCGTCGCCGCGGTAGACCGCTTTGAAGAGGATGGCGAGGATGGCGATGGAAAGGACCTGCGGGAAGAAGAAGACGATGCGGTAGAAACCGGAGCCCTTGACGCCGGACACTCCGCCGGCTCCGCCGCGGCCGCCGACATTCACCATGAAGGCGAAGAACAGCGAGAGCAGAATCGTCAGGGTCGGCACCAGAACGAGGAGCAGGGCATTGTGTTGCAGCGCCTTGACGAAGACGTCGTCGTCCGCCAGGTCCTTGTAGTTGTCGAGGCCGACGAAATTGAAGTTCTGGGAGGCGCCGCTCCAGTCGGTGAAGGAGTAGCTGATGGTCTGGATGTAGGGCCAGATGACCAGCAATACGTAGAGCCCGACGGGAAGAATGAGGAATCCCGCGATGAACGGGTACTTTTTCCGATGCATGACACCCTGCTCCTGGCCTTGCCGTGGCCGGGCCGCGGCCGCGCCGCACCGCCGGCCGGCCCCTGGGCGGAGCCGGGCCCGGCCGCACCGCCCGGTCCCGGCCGGCGGATGACGACGACTAGTTCCGCTTCTTGCCGGGGTTCTTCGCGGCTTCCTTGTCGACTGCCTTCTGGCAGCGTTGGAGCCACTGCTTGGGCGTGATGCGCTTGGCCATCAGCTCACCGGTGGCGTTCTGGATCTCCACGTCCAGCTCGCCGTACCACTCCGAGTAGCGGAAGTTGAAGCGCTCGTCGACCGGGCAGGCGTCGACGGCGGCGAGGGCCGTCTTGATGCCGGGGCGCAACTCCACGCTCTCGTCGACGTATTCGGGTCCGAGCACCGACAGCGAACTGGCCTCCTTGGCGAAGGCGGTGGCGCCCTCCTTGGAGAGCATGCGGCGCAGGAACTCCAGGCCGCCGGGCACGTTCTTGGCCTTGGAGGGCACGATGAAGGGCTCGTCGGCGCCGGTGCGCACGGCGTGCAGCTTCATCTTGGAGCCGGGCAGCAGGGGCAGCGGCAGGAACGTCATCTCGAAGTCGGCCGGCGTCTGCTTGGCCTGCTCGTTCTCCAGCCAGGAGCCCGAGGGGATGAAGACCGCCTTGTACTCGTTCCACTTGGTCTGGGCCTCGGTGTGCTCCAGGGAGTTGGTGCCCGGCATGAGCAGGCCCTTCTCCACGATCTCGTACACCGCCTCGATGGCCTGCTCGGCGGCCGGGTTGCCGACGAAGGCCTTCTTGTCGAGGTTGTCGATCGCCTTCACGGCGTCCATGCCGCCGGTCTTGGCGATCAGGTCCATGATGACGATGTTCATGTAGTACGGGTACTTGCCCTGGTGGGCGAGGCCGCCGATGCCCTTGGACTTGGCGTCCTTCATGACGTCCAGGAGCTCGTCCCAGGTCTTCGGGACCTTCCAGCCGTGCTTCTTGAACAGCTTGTTGGAGTACCACAGGCCCCAGGCCGCGTACACGTAGAACAGCGCGTGGAACTTGCCGCCGAAGGTGCCCTGCTCGATGGTGCCGGGCAGCATGATGTCGCGGATCTTCTTGCTCGGGTCGTCGATGGACGGCGCGTCGAGCAACTGCGTGAGGTCGGTCAGATGACCTTCCTTGTGCAGGGTGTCCAGCTTCATCTTCTTGGAGCCGGAGTCGTCGACGACGTCCGGCGGGTTGCCCTTGTTGAAGCGGGGCTGGAGCTTGCCGGTGACGTCCTGCTCACCGCTGTGCGCGACCGAGCCGCCGTACTTCTTCTCGTACGAGGACTCCCAGACCTTGGCGTACGAGTCGCCGTAACCGCCCTTGAAGATGAAGACGTCGAGGTCGTTGTCCTTGGCCACGCCGAAGGGGTTTTCCTTCGTCTTCTTGACCGTCTCGGCCTTGTCGTTGTCGTCGCCGCCGCCGGAGGCGCAGGCCGACAGGAAGCTCATCGTCGGTACGGAGATGATGCCGAGGGCGGCCGCGCGCTTGATCAGGTCGCGGCGGCCGACACCGCTCGCGTCGGGCCTGCCGGAGGTCCCAGGGGTGGATCCCATGCTCAAGTCCTCGCCTTCTTCCAGGACTCAGGCGGTGAACCGGATCCTCCCCGGCACCGCGGAGTGGTGAAGCTGGGTTCGTGCGATGGTGCGGGATGTGTCCGCCGCCGGTGGAACGACTGGAACGGCCCCGCGGTCGGTCGTTACGGGGACCGGTCGAACCGGCGCGGTACGGACGCCGACAGGTATAGTCCAGTTGAGGTCTGGCAAGCAAGATCGAATGCAGGTTTGGACTGCGGTCTTTTCCGAGTTGAGACCTCACGGAGTCGTGCGGCTTCTCCGATTCCGGCGCGGCCCCGGCCCCGGAATAGTCCGTACCAATACGAAGGTGAACCGGTCCTTTTCGAGCGCCTTCGGACCGCCCGCCCTTTCCGGGCCCTTCGACCGCCGGGCACTTCGGCGAACTTCGCTCGCGGAAGGACCGATTCGGGCACCATGAGCGGTATGCCGCCGACAATCGGTCACCGTGGCTGATTTGTCGCGACGCATGGGGGGCTCATGCTGCTGACCGACAACCCGATCGCGGACGCGGACGGGGACCGTTTCGGATTCCGGGCACACGCCGATGTGCTCTGCTCGGCGATCATCACTACCGAGGACCTGCCGCTGGCCGTCGGGGTCTTCGGCCCCTGGGGCACGGGCAAGTCGAGCTTCATGAAGGTCTGCCAGGACCTGCTCGGCAAACGCGGCCTGCCGACCGTGTGGTTCAACCCGTGGAAGTACGACCAGAAGGACGAGATCTGGCACGCCCTAATCCAGAGCGTGCTCACCGAGATAGCCCAGGAGCTGGAGCGACGGCGGATGTCCGGGGACCTCGCCCTGCGCGAGCGGATGGCGGGCGCCCTGGCGACCGTACGGCGGCTGAGCCAGGCCGCTGCCTGGCTCCTGGCCCGCCGGAGCGCGGCACCGCTCACCGCGGGCGTCCTGACCGCCGACGACGTGGACGCCGCGCAAGCCGCGCTCACCGAACCGGGCACGGAGACATACCTGCACGTCAACCGCTTCGAGCAGGACTTCGCCGAGGTGGTGGGCACCTACACCGACGGCGGCAGGCTCGTGCTGTTCGTCGACGACCTCGACCGCTGCACGCCGGACGCGGCGATCACCGTCCTCGACTCCCTCAAGCTGTTCCTCGGCGAGGCGTCCTGCGTGTTCGTCCTCGCCATGGACTATCAGGTGGTCGCGGAGGCCGCCGCACGGCGGTTCCACAGCGACAAGCCGGACGCGGCACGCGGCCGCCAGTACCTGGAAAAGCTCATCCACTTCCCCTACCACCTGCCGGGGGTCTCCTTCGAGGCCATCGTCCGCCACCTCCAGGACAAGATCACCGACTCCGGTCTTGCCGGCTCGCGCGAGCTGTGGGAGCTGATCGAGGTGGCCTTCGCGGCCAACCCGCGCCGCGTCCGCCGCTTCGTCAACGGCCTGAACGTGACGGTCATGACCCTGCGCCTCAACCCGGACGATCCGCCCTCGCACCGGCTGCTGCTGCACGCGGGCACGCTGCTCGCCCTGCGCATGAGGCACCCGGGCTTCTTTACGGCCCTCCAGTCCGACCCGGACGTCTGGAGGCGTTACGACCAGGCCGATTTCGACAGAACCGAACTCAGCGGCCAAGACGTGCTGCTCGCCGGTGAGAACCCCGGGGTGCGGCGGCTGCTCTCGGCCGTCGCACACCGGCGCGAGGGCTTCGCGTTCCCCGATCCGCCGACCCCGACCGAGATCCGGGTCCTGACCCAGGTGCTGACGGTGACCGGCGGCCCGCCGAACGGCAGCGCGGCCCCCGCCCCGGCGTTCACCACCGGAGGAACCGTCGGAGAGGGGCCGGGCCGATGACGGACGACCTGGAACGCGACGTCCGGTACGCGGTCGGCCTGGACCTCGGGGACGGCGAGAGTTCACTGTGCTGGCTGCCGACGACCGGACGCGGCCAGGCGAAGGTGCACAGCCGTGGCACCGAAGGGCCCTCGGTCGTCACCGCGCTCGGGCGCGTGCCCGACCCGGACCTCGGCCACCGCGTCGTCATCGGCGAGGACGCCGTACTCGCCAGGAACTGCCTGCACTTCAGCGTCAACTTCAAGAACCGGCACGGGCACACGGACCTGCAAGCGGTGCAGTTCGCCCAGGTGTTCCTCGCGGAGTTCTTCGCCGCCCACCCCAAGGTGCGCGAGGACTACGTCCTGTACGTAGGCCACCCCGCGGGCTGGGACCGGGCATCCGTACGGGCCTACCAGCGGCAGCTCGGCGCCATGGAGGTGCCGGTGCGCCTGGTGGCGGAGTCCCAGTCGGCCCTGGTGCACGTACGGGACCGCAGGGCGAAGGGCCGGGACGGGAGCGGGCTCGACCGGGTCCTCGTCGTCGACGTGGGCTCCTCCACGACCGACTTCACCGTCGTGGAGGACCTGATCCCGAGGAACCTGCCCGTGGGCGCCGAACTGGGCTGCCGCGAGATCGACGCCGCTCTCGCCGCGATCCTGCGCAAGGACTTCGCGGACACCCCCGAGTTCACCGAGGCCCTGGCCAGGGACGGCGGCCCCGACATGCTGATGCTGGTCTGCCGCCGGGCCAAGGAGGCTCAGTTCACCCGCCGGGACCTGAAACTGCAGGACATGAAGGAAGGCTGTGCCGACGCACTGGTCCCCCTGGTCACCCTGAGCGTGGAACGCCTGCGCGGCGTCGACGTGCGCGAGCGCGTCGTACGGGCGCCGGGCGGCTGGGCGGACCGCTTCGCGGCGACGCTCGCGGAGGTGCGCGGGCACCTCGGGACGCCGGGGCCCGAGCTGGTCGTCCTCACCGGCGGCGGCTCCCGCATGCCCGTCGTCCGGGAGCTGTGCGCCGCCGCGTTCTCCCAGGCCACCGTGGAGAACGACACGGAGCCCTCCCTGTCGGTGACGCGGGGCCTCGCCAGCATCGGTCGGCACCGGGTCAACGTGGCCCGGTTCCGTCGCGACATCCTCGTACTCAAGGACCGCCCGGAGTTCGTTGAGGCCATCCGCGCCGGGCTGCTCACCGCGTTCGACCAGGCCAAGGCCACCCTCCTCGCGCGCCTCCTGGAACGCGCGGAGCGCGAGGACGCGGAAGGGGAGCAGAACCTCGACGCGCTCATCCGCGAACTCACCGGCATGGACACGGTCCTGGCCGACCTGCGCGGCACGCTGGAAGAGACGCTGATGCCACTGGTGCTCGGCATCTGCCGCTCGTACGGCATCCGTGACGACCAGTTCACGCTGGACATCGCCCTGCCCGAGATCATCGGCACGACCATCAGCCGCCGCATCCGCGCGCTGTGGATGATGCTGCGCGGCTCCCAGACGGTGCTCGCCACGGCCACGAGGGTGCCGCAGGTCGGCATGATGTTCCTCAAGCGCATGCTGCGGGGCGGCGTGACCCCGGCGAAGGCGGGCGCGGCCGCGGCCACGGCGGTCGTCGTCGTCGCCCTGCCGAAGGGCGCCGAACTCGGTGCCCGCCGACTCATCAAGACCACTGTGCACCGCGCCGCCCTCGACCCCGCCGAGGTGGACCGCCTCGTCACCGATGTCGCCGAGCGGATCGCGGACCAGATGGACCAGCGCGCGCAGGAGGTGGAGCGCTTCCTGGTCTGAGCTTGTGGGGTGTCTTCGGGAACGTTGTGCAGAGCCAGGTCGACCCCTGGGCGGCCTACGCGGTTGTGGCGATGCCGCCGTCGACGGGGATCACGGCGCCTGTCAGGTATGCGCCTGCCCGGCTGGCGAGGAACACGGCGACACCCGCCATGTCGTCGTCGCGGCCGATCCGGCGCAGTGGGGCCGACGCCGCGATCGCCTGGCCGAACTCATCGAGGGTCGCGGCCATCATCGTCGACGGGAACGGTCCCGGCGCCACGGCGTTCACCGTGACGTGCTGCGGTCCTAGTTCCCTGGCGAGCACTCTGGTGAGTTGATGCAGTGCGGCCTTGCTGCTGGAGTACGAGTAGTTGGGCCGCTGGGGGATGTGGATGGCGGCGATGCTGCCGATGTTGATGATCCGCGCGGGATCGTCGGCGGTGCCCGCCCTGCGAAGTGCGGGCAGCAGCGCCTGGACCAGCCAGAACGGCGACTTCAGGTTGAGGTCGACGACCGTGTCCCAGGCCGCGTCCGGGAACGTCGCCAGCGGCTCGTCCCACATGGTGCCCGCGTTGTTGACGAGGATGTCGAGATGCTCCGATTCGGCGGTGACGAGGTCGGACAGTCGCCGACACTCGTCGTGGCGGGACAGGTCGGCGGGTATGGCCCGCACCTCACCGAATATGGACAGTTGTTCCTGCGCCTGAGCGCACGCTTCCGCGTCGCGTGAGCTGATGATCACGCGGACGCCCGCCTGGAGAAGGCCACGCGCGATCATCATTCCGATGCCTCGGGTGCCGCCGGTGACGAGCCCGCGCTTTCCACTCAGATCGAAAAGTTCTGCATGCGTGGTGAATTGGTTGTCTACCACTTGCCGCCTTTCGCGTTGGCCGTGCGGGATGACGCGTCGACCGGTTTGGTGTTCGGTTCAGCTCTCTCAACGCTATGGCCTTGGAGTGCACTCCAAGCAAGCGGAGCAGGGCCCCGACGAACCGCGTCCGCAACCGCCTCAAGCACTCCCTTCAACCCCCTTGACACCAGCGCCCACTTACCGCCCTACTGGACCCGGCGCAACCACTGACAACGTTGTCCGGATCGTGCTTGGAGGGGACTCAGGGGATGGGACACAGACCTCGACACGGAGGCCGAGGGGCGTCTCGGCACGGCGGCAGGGGCGGGATCGGACGTCATACCCCGGCCGCCGTCGGCCTCACCGCGCTCGCGGTGCTCGCGGCCTCGCAGGGCGTCGCCGTGGCCGGGCCGGAGCGGACTCCGAAGGCGGAGCGGGCGTTCAGCTCCTCGTTCGAGAGGGACGACGCGCAGCCCGACTGGCTGGACACGGTCGAGACGGGGCCCGACGGCAAGAAGAGGGCGGGCGGCGTCAACGGCGGCTTCAGCTCCGGGATTCCGGGCAGCGTCAACGACCGCGTCGTGGACGTGCGGGCCAGCGGTGAGAACGCCGGTTCCGGGGAGACCAAGGAGAAGCTGGTCGACGGCGAGCAGTCGACCAAGTGGCTCACCTTCAAGCCCACCGGCTGGGTCGAGTTCGAGCTCGACGCGCCCGCGAAGGTGGTGCGGTACGCGCTCACTTCGGCCAACGACCACCCGGAGCGTGACCCGAAGGACTTCAAGCTCCAGGGGTCGAGTGACGGCAAGGACTGGAAGGACCTCGACAGCCGCGAGGGCGAGAAGTTCGCCAGCCCGTTCACGACGAAGAAGTACGAGTTCGAGAACGCGACGGCGTACCGGCACTACCGCCTGGAGATCACCGCCAACAACGGCGCGGGTGACGCCTTGCAACTCGCCGACGTGCAGCTCTCCGTCGGCGGCAGCGACACCCCGGCCCCGCCGGACGACATGCTCAGCCTGATCGACCGCGGCCCCGCCGGGTCCCCGACCGCCAAGGCGCGCGCCGGGTTCTCCGGCAGGCAGGCGCTGCGGTACGCGGGCACGCACACGGCCGAGAAGCGCGGGTTCTCGTACAACAAGGTCTTCGACGTGAACGTGGACGTGCGGCGGGACACGGCGCTGTCGTACCGCGTGTTCCCGTCCATGGCGGACGGCGACCTCGACTACGACGCCACGAACGTCGCGGTCGACCTGGCCTTCACGGACGGCACCTATCTGAGTGACCTCAAGGCCACCGACCAGCACGGCTTCCCGCTGACTCCGCGCGGGCAGGGCGACGCGAAGGTCCTGTACGTCAACCAGTGGAACGACGTCGTCGGGCGTATCGGGGAGGTCGCCGCGGGGAAGACGGTGGACCGCATTCTCGTCGGTTACGACTCCCCCAAGGGGCCCGCGAAGTTCCGGGGCTGGCTGGACGACGTGTCGCTGAAGGAGACCCCACCCGCGAAGCCGAAGGCGCGCCCCTCCGACTACGCCTCGACCACGCGCGGCACGAACTCCAGCGGCGGCTTCTCACGCGGCAACACCTTCCCGGCGACGGCCGTCCCGCACGGCTTCAACTTCTGGACGCCGGTGACCAACGCGGGCTCCGTGAGCTGGCTGTACGACTACCACCGCGGCAACAATGACGACAATCTGCCCACCGTGCAGGCGTTCAGCGCGAGCCATGAGCCGAGCCCGTGGATGGGCGACCGGCAGACCTTCCAGGTGATGCCGTCGGCGGCGAAGGGCGCCCCGGACGCGGACCGCGCCAAGCGGGCGCTGCCGTTCCGGCACGAGAAGGAGACGGCGAAACCGCACTACTACGGCGTGACGTTCGAGAACGGCCTGAAGGCCGAGATGACGCCGACCGACCACGCGGCGATGTTCAAGTTCACCTATCCCGGTGACGACGCGAACATGATCTTCGACAACATCGAGGTCACGGGCAACACCAAGCACGACGTCGGTCTGACCCTCGACAAGGAGAAGGGGGTCGTGACCGGGTACTCCGACGTCAAGTCGGGCCTGTCCACGGGCGCGACGCGCATGTTCGTGTACGGGACCTTCGACCGCCCGGTCACGGACGGCGGCAAGCTGAAGGGCGGCGGCACCACCGACGCCACCGGCTATCTGCGCTTCTCGCCCGGCAAGGACCGCAGTGTCTCGCTGCGCCTGGCGACCTCGCTGATCAGCGTCGACCAGGCGAAGGCCAACCTGGACGAGGAGATACCTTCCGGCACCTCCTTCAACCGGGTCAAGGAGCGGGCGCAGGACAAGTGGGACGACATCCTCGGCCGGGTGGAGGTGGAGGGCGCGAGCGAGGGGCAGAAGACGTCCCTGTACTCCAGCCTGTACCGCCTCTACCTCTACCCCAACTCGGGCTTCGAGAAGGTCGGCTCGAAGCACAAGTACGCGTCCCCGTTCTCGGCGCAGACCGGCCCCGACACGCCGACCCACACCGGCGCGAAGATCGTCGAAGGCAAGCCGTACGTCAACAACGGCTTCTGGGACACCTACCGCACCACCTGGCCCGCGTACTCCCTGCTCACCCCGAAGAAGGCGGGTGAGCTGGTGGACGGCTTCGTGCAGCACTACAAGGACGGCGGCTGGACGTCGCGCTGGTCCTCGCCCGGCTACGCGGACCTGATGACCGGCACGTCCTCCGACGTGGCGTTCGCCGACGCCTACGTGAAGGGCGTCAAGGGCTTCGACGCGAAGGCGGCGTACGACGCGGCGGTGAAGAACGCGACGGTCGCCCCCGACAAGTCGGGTTACGGCCGCAAGGGCATGAGCACGTCGCCGTTCCTCGGCTACACCCCGTCCGAGACGCACGAGGGCCTGTCGTGGGCGCTTGAGGGGTACCTCAACGACTACGGCATAGCGAAGATGGGCGAGGCCCTCTACAAGAAGACGGGCAAGAAGCGCTACAAGGAAGAGGCCTCCTACTTCCTGAACCGCGCCCGTGACTACGTCAAGCTCTTCGACTCCAAGGCCGGGTTCTTCCAGGGCAAGAACAAGAAGGGCGACTGGCGCGTCCCCTCGGAGAAGTTCGACCCGCGTATCTGGGGCCACGACTACACCGAGACCAACGCGTGGGGCTACGCCTTCACCGCGCCGCAGGACTCACGCGGTCTCGCCAATCTGTACGGGGGCCGGGGCGGCCTCGCGAAGAAGCTCGACACGTACTTCGCGACGCCGGAGACCGCGTCACCCGAGTTCGCCGGTTCGTACAACGGCGTCATCCACGAGATGACGGAGGCCCGTGACGTACGGATGGGCATGTACGGGCACTCCAACCAGGTCGCGCACCACGCCGCGTACATGTACGACGCGGCCGGGCAGCCCTTCAAGACGCAGGAGAAGGTCCGCGAGGTCCTCGCCCGCCTCTACACCGGCAGCGAGATCGGGCAGGGCTACCACGGCGACGAGGACAACGGCGAGCAGTCCGCCTGGTATCTGTTCTCCTCCCTCGGGTTCTACCCGCTGGTCATGGGCAGTGGTGAGTACGCGATCGGGTCGCCGCAGTTCAAGAAGATGACCGTGCACCTCGACAACGGCCGGGACCTGGTCGTCAAGGCTCCCAAGAACAGCGCGAAGAACGTGTACGTGCAGGGTCTTAAGGTCAATGGGAAGCGGTGGAACTCGACTGCCCTGCCGCACAGTGCCATCGCCAAGGGCGGGGTCCTCGAATTCGACATGGGGCCGAAGCCGTCCGCCTGGGCGACCGGCAAGGGTGCCCAGCCGGTGTCCGTGACGGACGACGACAAGGTTCCCTCGCCGCGCAAGGACGCCCTCCGGGTGGAGGGCGAACTCTTCGACGACTCCTCCGCGACCAGCGCGAACGCCGCGTCCGTCGTCCTGCCTGTGCAGGCCCGCACCAAGGCCGTGCAGTACACGCTCACCTCGGCCGACAAGGCGTCCGCGCCGCGCGGGTGGGTCCTTCAGGGCTCCCGTGACGGCGAGAAGTGGTCCACCGTCGACAAGCGGTCCGGCCAGTCCTTCGCCTGGGACAAGCAGACCCGCCCCTTCACCGTGGGCAAGCCCGGCTCCTACAAGAAGTACCGCCTGGTGTTCACCGGCGGTCGGGCCACCCTCGCGGAGGTGGAGTTGCTCCACTGACGTGGGTGAACTCGGCCCACACGACCTTGCCCGGGTCGCGTGGCTCGACGCCCCACTTGTCGGCGAGCGCCGACACCAGTAGCAGGCCGCGCCCCGACTCGCCCACTCCCCCCTTGGCGAGCCGGGGCCGGCCGTCTCCGCTGTCGTGCACCTCCACGCGTACTGCGGTCCCGGCCCTGCCGATCCGCAGCAAGTAGCCGCGCCCCGGGGGGACTCCGTGCAGGAGGGCGTTCGTCGTCAGCTCGCTGACACAGAGGATGACCGCGTCGGCGGCGGGGCCCTGGACCCCCCAGGTGGCCAGGGCGAGGCTCGCGAAGGCCCGGGCGTCGGGGACGGAGCGGCGCACACGCGGGTAGAAACGGGAGAACAGAGGCGCCGGGGGCGTGGGGGAAGTTTCATCATTCACGCGACGAGAGTCACGGGGCGTTGCCATCATGATGCAGTGCGTGAAGCCGTACAGCTTTGTTGTACGGGTTCACATCGGTGGATGGACGGGTTCCGGTGGGGAGTTGTACCCGCATGAGCGGCTCACGACGGTCACGTAAGAATGCATCGGCGAGGAAGCTTGTGGGGGCGTTGCTCGCGCTTCACCGGGAGGCGGCCGGGTTCACCCAGAGATCCCTGGCCGAGCGGTTCGTCATCGGCGAGGAGCAGATCGCGTCCATCGAGCAGGGGCGGCGCACCCTGAAGATGGACTTGGCGGTGCAGTTGGACGAACTCCTGGGCACAAAGGGCACGTTCGAGACAGCCGTGGAGAACATGCCGGAGGTCGACCTGATCCCTCGGTTCAGCGAGGAGTACCTGGATCAGGAGCGGGAAGCCATCGTGATCGACTGGTACGAGACCATGCTGGTGCCCGGACTCCTCCAGACGGAGGCCTACGCACGGGCGCTCTTCCGTGGCCGCATCCCGGCGTTCACCGAAGAAAGGATCGAGGAACTCGTCACCCAGCGGATCGAGCGGCGGGACATCTTGCACCGCAAGGAGCCGCCCGCTGTCAGCTTCGTGATCCGGGAGGCGGCACTGCTCAGCCGTATGGGTGGGGACACTGTGCACATCGAGCAACTGCGCCACCTGCGCGAGTATGCCGACCTACCAGGCCTCTGCTTGCAGATCATGCCCTTGCGCCACCCCTCCGGCCCCTCAGTCACGAGCCCGCTGATCGTGCTGGAGACACCCGATCACCAGCGGCTTGCCTACAGCGAAACCCATCGCGGAAGCCACCTGATCGCCGATCCGGACGGGGTGGCGAACCTGGCCTGCAAGTATGGGATGCTGCGGTCCGAGGCCCTCAACTCCGAGGAAAGCAAGGGCCTGTTGGACCAGTTGCTAGGAGAGCGATGAGGAACAACACCGCGCTTGAGTGGTTCAAGTCCAGCTACAGCGACGAGGAAGGGCAAGTCTGCTTGGAGATAGCCGAAGCACCCACTGCCGTCCACATCCGGGACTCCAAAACCCCGGAGGCCCCCTACCTCACCGTCACGCGCGCCGCCTGGGCAGCTTTCCTGGCGAACCGGCACGCCTGACCGGCACATGAGGTACTACCTCTACCTCTCCACCGCCAAGGTGGACATGCTGTACGAGCAGATCCCGCCGAAACTGCTCAAGCGCCTCGCGGTCGAGGCCAAGGTCGACCTCAAGGTCCTCAGCCTGGCCGTACAGTCACCCCGTACCGAAGCGAGCACGTACGACAGGCTTGACATCGTCGAGTCCTACCTGGAGCGGGAGTCCGACGTCAGTTGGATGACGGAACCCACCGCCTGGTTCCGGGGCGACCTGGCGCTGCGCATCGCGGGGTACGGCGCCATGGTGAGCCCGACGTTCATGACGGGCAGCGACGGCGACACGCTCGTCGCGCTGATCGGCTCCGCCCACCACCTGATCGGCTACGAGCCCGCACCGGACATGCACCGGATCGGCCACTCCGCGTTGCCCTCGATGTTCCAGCTCCTCCGGGACGACGCCGACCGACGAGCGGAACGCCCGAGCCGGGGAGGCGTGCTCCACGAGGTCCTGGAATTCTCCGAGGCGCTGGAGGTGCCGCCGGTGTCCTGCGAGTTCCTCGCGCGTCGGCTGACGCACGGCTCCGTCACGATGGACGACGGACGGGAGTTGGCCATCGTCGTCGGCACGCCGCTCTACGTGGCGATGGCGGAGGAACATGGCTGAGTTCGCGCCGCTGGGCGAGTTGGTGGACATGCGGATGGACGGCGATGTGGCGGGCCTGTGCCGGGTGGCACGGGCCGACGACGACCGCCGTGCCGTACAGGCCGTGGAGTTGCTGGGCGGCTGCGCGGTGCCCGAGGCGGTGGACACGCTCATCGGCTGCTGCGGACGGGAGGGCGACCGGTACCGGGGCGTGCGCAGGTCGGCCGTCATCGCCCTGGGGAAACTGCGTGACCGCCGCGCGGTGCCCGTACTCCTCGAACTCCTGAACCTGGGCAAGCCGGTCGACGGCCCCCACCTCGACCGGGAGCTGTACCGGGCCCTGACCAGCATCGGCGGCCCGGAGGTCGTCGCCGGGCTCATCGACGTCCTGGAGGCCTTGCAGGCGGACCTCTACAGAGCGAAGCAGATCGTCGACGTCCTCGCCGATCTGCGGTCACCGGACACCGTCCCCGCGCTCCTCGCCTCGCTCTGGCAGTTCCGTCCGACCAACCCGCTGCCTGTGGTGCGGGCGCTCGCCGCGATCGGTGACCGGCGCGCGGGAGCCGCCCTGCTGGACCTGGCGGGCTCCGACCGCGCCGCCGTGCGCCGCGCCGCCGTCGAAGCCCTGCACGCGTCGCCCTGGCCGCCACCCGTCCAGACGCCGCACCCCGAAGAGTTCCTGCGCGGCGCCTGGAGCGACCCGGACCCCGGCACGGCACGCCTCGCCGCCGACCTGCTCTCCAGGACCGACGAGGGCCGCTACCTCCTGTCCGAAGCCCTGAAGCCCCCCACGGGGACATCGCGCCGCCACGAGTACCCGCCGCACGCCGTCGTCGCCGCCTGCGCCTGCATGGCGGACCACCCGGGCCGCTTCACCAGCCCCCACCTACACGGGGACATCGCTCTGCTCACCACCCAACTGCGTACGTCGCCCCTCCCGGCCGTGCGCCGTGCGGTGGCCCGCGCGCTCGGCGCCCGCGCGGGGGCGGCGGCGACCGGGGACCTCCTGGCGGCTCTGGACGACCCTCCTCTCACCGAGACGGTGGCGGACGTCCTGGCCGCCCTCCCCGAACCTCCTGTCCAGGATTTCCTGAACCTGCTCACCGACCGCTCGCGCGGTACCGCACAACGCCGGGGCGCCGCACTGGCGTTGGGCCTCGCGGGCCACACCGGTGCCGCCGCCGCGCTCCTGGCGGCCCTCGCGGACGACGACGCCCCCGTGGCGGTGCGCACCGGCGCCGCCGACGCGCTCGGCGCCCTGCGGCACACGCGGGCCGCCGCGCCCCTCGGGGTTCTGGCCGCCGACGAGGAGCAGCCCGGCGCGCTGCGCGCCCGCGCCGTACGCGCCCTCGGCCTGATCGGCGCGCCCGACACACTGCCGGTCGTGCTCGCCTGCGCGCGCTCGCCGCACGAGACGGTACGGGAGCGGGCCGTGCGGGCCCTGGGCTCGTTCCCGGTGCCCGAGGCGGCCGACGCGCTCGGGGCGCTCGTCGCATCCGCCACGGACGACGGCACGGACGACGGCGTCGCGCTGACCGCCCTGTACGCCCTCGACCGGATGGGCGCCCCCGCGCTGCCCGCCCTGACGGCGCTGACGGACCGGGTGCCGCCGGATCTCGCCGAATACCTCGTCGGTGCGCTCGCCGACCGCCCCGAGCCCGAGGCGACCGCCGCCCTGGGCCGCCTGGCCACGACCCCGGTGACGTACGCGTCCCAGGTGTACGCCGCCGAGAAACTGAGCGAACGCCGCTCCCCGGAGGCCGTGGCACCCCTGCGGGCCCTCGTCGTCGACGACGGGGTGTACGGCCCGACCTACGCCGCCGGGCTGCGGGGCCTGACGGCGATCGGCACCGAGGAGGCCGTCGAGCACGTCCTCGCGTACTGTCGCGCGACGCGGTACCCGCAACGGGAGCAACTCGACGCGCTGACGGCCATCGCCGCCGCCCGCGCCGGGAAGGACGGTGCCTGACCCCCCATGCGCTACTACCTCTACGTCTCCACCGCCAAGGTGGACATGCTGTACGAGCAGATCCCGCCCAAGCTGCTCAAGCGCCTCGCGGTCGAGGCCAAGGTCGACCTGAAGGTCCTCAGCCTGGCCGTACAGTCGCCCCGTACCGAAACCAGCCGCTACGACCGCCTTGACATCGTCGAGTCCTACCTGGAGCGGGAGTCCGACGTCGGCTGGATGTCGGAGCCCACCGCCTGGTTCCGGGGGGACCTGGCGCTGCGTATCGCGGGGTACGGCGAGGTGAACACGCCGACGCTGATGACGGGCCGCGACGGTGACACCGTGGTCGCGCTGATCGGCTCCGCCCACCACCTGGTGGGCTACGAGGCGCCGCCGGAGATGGGCCTGATCGGCTTCTCGGGGCTGCCGTCGCTCTTCCGGCTGCTCCAGGACGCCCCTCCGGAGTGGGAGGGCCAGTTCAACGTGCGGTCGCGCGGTGGCCGGATGCCGAGCCGGGGAATGGTGGCGCACGACGTGCTACAGGCGGCCGAGGGACTGACGGTGCCGCCCGTGTACTGCGACTTCCTGGCGCGGCAGTTGATGCGTTCCACCGTGACGCGGGACGACGGCGAGGAGCTGACGATCGTCGTCGGGACACCGCTGTACGTGGCGATGTCGGACCAGGTGCACGAGGGCGAGGGGGCCTGAGTGGAGCGCGCGGTGTCCATCTCCGAGGTGATGCGCATGCGTATGGCGGGCGACGTGGCGGGGCTTTGCCGGGCCACGCGGTCCGAGAACCATGACGCCGCCGTGTACGCCACCGCGATGCTGGGCAGCGCGGTACGCACACCGGAAGTCGTCAGGACACTGCGCCTCTGTCTCACTCGCGAGGACGAGCCGCTCCCCGGACTGCGCTGGCACGCCCTCGTGTCCCTGGGCAGGCTGCGCGTGGAGTCGGCCGTGCCCCTGATCCTTCGCACCCTGGCCGAGTCGGACCACGACCGTCAACAACTGGACGAGCCCGCGTGCGAAGCCCTGCTGGCCATCGGTGGACCGGAGGTCGTCCGCGGTCTCGTGGACCTGTGCGAGCGATTGCGGTCCGGCCGGGGGTACTGGACGGTGCGGGTGCTCGACGCCCTTGCCGCGCTGCGGGCGCCGGAGGCCGTGACGCCCCTCCTGGCCCTGCTGTGGGCGTATCTGCCCGAGCTCGCGGTACGCGTCGTGCGCACCCTCGGCGCGATCGGGGACCCGCGGGCCGCCTCCGCCCTGCTCGTCCTCGCGCACTCCCCCGCCTCGGACACGCACCTGCGCCGCGCCGCGGTCCAGGCGCTGCACGCGCTGCCCGCCGCCGAGTGGCCGCCCCCGCACCGCCACCCGGCCGTCGAGCAGCTCCTGCACATCCCCCAGCGCGACCCGGACCCCGACACGGCCCGCCTCGCCACGGCCCTGCTCGCCAGGACCGAGGACGGCCGGGCCCACCTGTGGGACGTGCTGCGCGGCGCGTCGGAGCAGGACGGCCCCGAGTGCCCGCCGCACGCCGTGGCGGCGGTCTGCGCGCGCATCGCGGCGGAACCCGGCCTCTTCGCCGTACCGGACCCCGGCGAACACCACGCCCTGCTCACGCACCATCTGCGTGCGGCGGCGGCACCGCCCGTGCGC
Source organism: Streptomyces aureocirculatus (assembly GCF_000720475.1). Classification (GTDB taxonomy): domain Bacteria; phylum Actinomycetota; class Actinomycetes; order Streptomycetales; family Streptomycetaceae; genus Streptomyces; species Streptomyces aureocirculatus. Next base: position 67,914 of record NZ_JOAP01000036.1, on the reverse strand, counting down.
CGGGCCGCCGCCGGGGCGCTCGCCGCGTACGCGGGGGCCGGGGCCGCCGGTGAGCTGGTGGCGGCGCTGGGCGACGCGCACATCGGCGACACGGTGGCGGACCTCGTGGCCGCGCTGCCGGAGCCGGTGCTGTCCGAACTGGTGCTGCCCGCACTGGCCGACCTGTTCACACGCCCCGGCGAATCCGTCGCCCGACGGCGGGGCGCGGCGCGCGTGCTGGGGCTCGCCGGACGCACGGACGCGGCCCCGGTGCTCCTGTCGGCCCTGGCGGACGACACGACTCCGGTCGGGGTACGCGCGTCCGCCGCCGACGCGCTGGGCGCCCTGCGGCACGATGCCGCCGCCCCGCCCCTCGCGGCCCTGGCCACGGACGAGGAGCAGCCCGGCACCCTGCGGGCGCACGCCGTGCGGGCCCTCGGTTCGATCGGGGCGCCGGACACGCTGCCGGTGGTGCTCGCCTGCGCGTGGTCGCCGCACGAGGCGGTGCGGGGGCGGGCCGTCGTGGCCCTGGGCGCCTTCCCGGTGCCGGAAGCCGCCCGCGCGCTCGGGGAGTTCGTCACGCCAGGCGCCGAACCGGACCTCGCGCGTGCCGCCGTGCAGGCGCTGCGGGAGATCGGCGGCCCGGCGCTGCCGGTCCTCGTCCAGCTCGCCGCCGGAGCGGACGGCCTGCCCGAGGACGTGGGCCACCGGCTCGTCGGGGCGCTCGCCGCCCACCCCGGGGCGGAGACGACCGGGGCGCTGCTCGGGCTCGCCACGGCGCCGCCGCCGGGCTTGCGGGACGGGAAGGCGTACGTGACCTCCGGTGCGCGCCGGTTGTCCCGATCGACGCCGGTCCGGGAGGTGGCGTCCCTCGCCCTCACCGAACGCGGCTCGGCACGGGACCTCACCCCCCTGACGGCTCTCCTGGGCCCCGACTCCTGGTTCGGCGCCCACGAGCCCGCCGTACAGGCCCTGTTGCGGATCGGCACCGAGGAGGCGTACGAGCACGTGCTGTCGTTCTGCTACGGGACGAAGCACTTCTACACCTGGCACGTCGGCGCCCTGGACGCCGTCGCCGCGGCACGCGGGATCCGGCTCGGGCCCTAGCCAGGCAGGCCGACCGTGGCACGACGCGCCCCGGGCCCACCCGTCATCACTTCGGGTGACGGTACCGTCGTACACAAGACCACGGCGCGTACCCGCGTCCACACTCGCACCCATGGGAGCGGTGATGACCACACACCGGCAGGGGCGGGCCACCGAAGAGACCTGGATGTTCCCGCCGGCCGACGGTTGGAACTTCGACCAGGTCAAGCACTTGGAGCTGCCCTTCGACTGGGAACTCGTGGACGGAGCGATTGCGCTTCGTGGGCAGACGAGGTTCTGGCACAACCGGGTGCGGGACGGCATCGCGGACGCGCTGAAGGCAGCTCACGCCGAGCCGTACTCCGTGGTCCTGGAACAGTGCGTCATGGTGGGCGACCAGAACGTCCCGAAGCCCGACGTGATCGTGTTCGACCCCCGGGGACTCGACTTCTTCGAGATCGAGTGCGTGCCGGTCGACCGGGTCTCCCTGGCCGTCGAGGTGGTCTCTCCCGGCTCACGTCAGGACGACCGCGTCCGCAAGCCCGCATTGTTCGCCGAGGCCGAAGTGGCGTGCTACTGGCGCGTGGAGCTGGAGAGGGACAACCGCCTCGCCGTGCACGAGTACTGGCAGCACGCCGAGACCCGGGCCTACATCCCCGCCCCCATGCACCCCGTGCACCGCGACAAGCTGAGCACCGAGCTGCCCTTCCCCGTGGAGATCGATCTGGCGGCGCTGCTGGAGTTCTGAGGCGAGGCAGCACGAGTGCCGTGCCGCGACAGCGTGACGGATCCCTGCCTAAGATCCCCGGCAGCATCGCGTGCCGGTCACCGTCCGGGTGAGGCATGGAGGTGTGGGAGATGCCCTCGGAGGCATTCCTTGGCAGTACAGCTCAACCACACGATCGTCCACGCCCGGGACAACCGGGAGTCCGCCGCCTTCTTCGCGGACCTGCTGGGACTCGAAGTCGGTACCGAATGGGGACCGTTCGTCGCGGTCGAACTCGACAACGGCGTCACGCTCGACTTCGCCACCGTCCCCGAAACCGACATCGCACCGCAGCACTACGCCTTCCTCGTCTCCGAGGAGGAGTTCGACGCGGCGTACGAGAAGATCACGGCGCGCGGCACCGAGCACTGGGCCGATCCGCACGGCAAGCAGCCCGGTGAGATCAACCGCAATGACGGCGGCAAGGGGGTCTACTTCACGGACCCCGCGGGTCACTACATGGAGCTGATCACAGTGCCGTACGGCGGCCTACCGCAGAGGTAGGGCTCACGGCGGCGCCAGGGCGCACGGGCGGGTTGCACTCCCCCCACAGGTAGTGCAACCCCCCGGCTCCTCGCCCTCCCATCCCTCAGAAAAGGGCGAGGGGATCGTCGGGGACTCCGAAGCGTCCGTTGCCGAGCGTAGGCGGAGTCACGTACGTATCGGTACGTCCATCCGGACAAGCGATGTGCCGCCGCGCGGGGCGATCAGGGCAAGGAGCCGGGCCGCCTACTTGCGCCTGGCGCGCAGCGTGAGAACGACGGCCACGGCGGCGAGCACCACGATCAGCACGATCAGCCACCCGGGCATGTCGCCTCCGCCTCCGCTCCCACCCCCGCCCCCACGCGCGCGGTAAACGAGATCGACCATTTCCCGGGCCGCTAATGAACCCTTACCGTTCCCCACCAGAACCACCCTTCCGCACGGTCACTCAGGACGCCGATTGCGCCTTCGCGACATCGAAGGCCCTGACGCGATTCAGGGTGCCCCCGGGTTCCCGGTTGAATCCGGTGTCCACACCGCCCGTACTCTTCGCCGACAGTCCCAGCGGCCCGTTACGGAAGAACGCGTCCCCGAGCTTGACGCGTTCGCTGCGACCGGTGGAGCCGTACACATGGTGACGCGCGAACACCAGCGAAGCCGTCGAGTCAATCCCCCAGATCTCGGGATACCGGCGCCCCACCCACTCCTGCGAACTTTGCTGCACGAACCACTACAGCGGGAGGACCAGGACATGAGGCGATGGACGGCCGGACGCGTGGCGGGACCGGTGCTCACGGTCGTACTCGGCATGGGCGCTTTCACGGGCACGGGCACGGGCGCCGCGGCTTCGGCGGAGGGGACGGCGGCGGGGGCGGCAGACGGCGCCGCCGCCTCCGGCTATCTGAACCTGCACCAGTGCGCGTACTACGCGAGCACCCTCGACGACCACTTCAGCACCTTCGTGACGCCGAGCGCCGACAACCGGTACGCCACCGGCACCAAGCGATCGAGCACCGCCGACACCACCGCCAACTGCGGCGCCGGCAACGGCAACCACGTACCCATTCCGATCCTGCACGGAGTCAAGGCCCTGAACCTCGGCAGCGGTCGCTACCTCAACCTCCAGCAGTGCGACTACTACCGGAGCGCGAGCACCGACCGCTTCACCACCCTGGTGACGCCGAGCGGCGACGGCCGGTACTCCACCGGCACGAAGGTGTCCAACTCCCCCGAGACCAGCCCCACCTGCGGCCCGGGCAACGGCAACCACGTACCCAATCCGGGGCTCTCGGGCGTCAAGGCCCTGGACCTGAACGCGGGCCGCTACCTCAACCTGCACCAGTGCGTGTACTACTCGGAGCGGCACAAGAGCCACCTCACGAGCGTGGTGACGGCACCCGACACCCGGTACTCGACCGGGACGAACGTCTCCGACACCGCCGACACCAGGCCCGTCTGCGGCCCCGGCAACGGCGACTACGTCCTGATCCCGATCCTGACCGCCGTCAAGAGCCTGCCCTTGGGCTGACGGCCCCACGGACGAGGGCCGCACCCCTGCCCCGGGGTGCGGCCCTCACCTGCTGTGTGCCGTCGCCTACTTGCGGATCAGCGAACGCAGCACGTACTGCATGATGCCGCCGTTGCGGTAGTAGTCCGCCTCACCGGGGGTGTCGATGCGGACGACCGCGTCGAACTCCACACCGGTGTCGGTGGTGACCTTCACGGTGCTCGGCGTGGTGCCGTTGTTCAGCTCCTCGACGCCGGTGAAGGAGAAGGTCTCCTCGCCGGTCAGACCGAGGGACTCGGCGGTCGCGCCCTCCGGGAACTGGAGCGGCAGGACGCCCATGCCGATGAGGTTCGAGCGGTGGATGCGCTCGTAGGACTCGGCGATGACGGCCTTGACGCCGAGGAGCGCGGTGCCCTTGGCGGCCCAGTCGCGGGACGAGCCCGAGCCGTACTCCTTGCCGGCCAGGATGACCAGCGGGGTGCCCTGCTCGATGTAGTTGCGCGAGGCGTCGTAGATGAAGGAGACCGGCGCGTCTTCCTTGGTGAAGTCGCGGGTGTAGCCGCCCTCGGTGCCCGGCGCGATCTGGTTGCGCAGGCGAATGTTGGCGAACGTACCGCGGATCATGACCTCGTGGTTGCCGCGGCGCGAGCCGTAGCTGTTGAAGTCGCGGCGGGCGACGCCGTGCTCCGTGAGGTACTGGCCGGCCGGGGTGTCGGCCTTGATGGCACCGGCCGGGGAGATGTGGTCGGTGGTGACCGAGTCGCCCAGCTTCGCCAGGACGCGGGCGCCCGTGATGTCGGAGACCGGGGTGGTCTCCATCGTCATGCCCTCGAAGTACGGGGGCTTGCGGACGTAGGTCGACTCGCTGTCCCACTCGAAGGTGTTACCGGTCGGGATCGACAGGGCCTGCCACTGGGCGTCGCCCGCGAACACATCGGCGTAGGACTTGTTGAACATGTCCTCGCCGATGGAGTTGGCGACGACGTCGTTGACCTCGGCCTCGCTCGGCCAGATGTCCTTGAGGTGGACCGGGTTGCCGTCCTGGTCGGTGCCCAGGGCCTCGGTGGTGATGTCAACCTTCATCGAACCCGCGATGGCGTACGCGACGACCAGCGGCGGGGACGCCAGGTAGTTCATCTTGACGTCGGGGTTGATGCGGCCCTCGAAGTTCCGGTTGCCGGAGAGGACGGACGTCACGGCCAGGTCGTGGTCGTTGACGGCCTTCGAGACCTCCTCGGGCAGCGGGCCCGAGTTGCCGATGCAGGTGGTGCAGCCGTAGCCGACGAGGTTGAAGCCGACCTTGTCCAGGTACGGGGTGAGACCCGCCTTGTCGAAGTAGTCGGTGACGACCTTCGAGCCCGGGGCGAGGGTGGTCTTGACCCACGGCTTGCGGGTCAGGCCCTTCTCGACGGCCTTCTTCGCGACGAGCGCGGCGGCGACCATCACGTACGGGTTCGAGGTGTTGGTGCAGGAGGTGATCGCGGCGACGGTGACGGCGCCGTGGTCGATCTCGTACGTGGAGCCGTCGGGGGCGGTCACGGTGACCGGCTTCGACGGGGCGCCGTTCGGGGCGACGGCCGGGGAGTCGGAGGCCGGGAAGGACTCCTTGCCCGCCTCGTCCACGTCGTCGACGTAGTTGCGGACGTCCGTCTTGAACTGCTCGGCGGCGTTCGCGAGGACGATGCGGTCCTGCGGGCGCTTGGGACCGGCGATCGACGGCACGACCGTCGACAGGTCGAGCTCCAGCTTCTCGGAGAAGTCGGGCTCGGCGGCCGGGTCCAGCCACAGGCCCTGCTCCTTTGCGTACGCCTCGACGAGCGCGACCTGCTGCTCGTCGCGGCCGGTCAGGCGCAGGTACTTCAGGGTCTCGTCGTCGATCGGGAAGATCGCGGCGGTGGAGCCGAACTCCGGCGACATGTTGCCGATGGTGGCGCGGTTGGCGAGGCTCGTGGCGGCGACGCCCTCACCGTAGAACTCGACGAACTTGCCGACGACGCCGTGCTTGCGCAGCATCTCGGTGATCGTGAGCACCAGGTCGGTGGCGGTCGTGCCCGGCTTCAGCTCACCGGTCAGCTTGAAGCCGACGACGCGCGGGATCAGCATGGAGACCGGCTGGCCGAGCATCGCGGCCTCGGCCTCGATGCCGCCGACGCCCCAGCCGAGCACGCCGAGGCCGTTGACCATCGTGGTGTGCGAGTCGGTGCCGACGAGGGTGTCCGGGTAGGCCTGGCCGCCCCGGACCATGACCGTGCGGGCCAGGTGCTCGATGTTGACCTGGTGGACGATGCCGGTGCCGGGCGGGACGACCTTGAACTCGTCGAAGGCGGTCTGGCCCCAGCGCAGGAACTGGTAGCGCTCCTTGTTGCGGCCGTACTCCAGCTCCACGTTCTGGCCGAAGGCTTCCGCCGTGCCGAACTTGTCCGCGATCACGGAGTGGTCGATGACCAGCTCGGCCGGGGCCAGCGGGTTGATCTTCGCCGGGTCACCGCCGAGCTCCTTCACGGCCTCACGCATCGTGGCGAGGTCCACGACGCAGGGGACGCCGGTGAAGTCCTGCATGATCACGCGGGCCGGCGTGAACTGGATCTCCTGGCTCGGCTTGGCCTGGGAGTCCCAGTCGCCGAGCGCGCGGATGTGGTCGGCGGTGATGTTCACGCCGTCCTCGGTGCGGAGCAGGTTCTCCAGGAGAACCTTCAGGCTGTAGGGAAGGCGTGCGGAGCCCTCGACCTTGTCCAGCTTGAAGATCTCGTACGACTCGTCGCCCACGCGCAGCGTGCTGCGGGCGTCGAAGCTGTTCGCCGACACGACAGTCTCCTTCATATGTGTGCGCGTTCCACCGCATCCTGCCGCCACGACTTCCGGCCGATCCGCTAAGGTAAGGCTAAGTTAGGTAACCCTTACCAATCGGACTGGCGATGCGTGCGGCCGCGGTGCGCCTCGGCAGATATCTCGATGTCGAGATAACTCTAGTACATCACCGCGCGTCGCGACGAGGCGCGGCTGTGCTGTGCGCCATATCGGCGTGCCCGCACGCCCGCGCGGTCGCCCTTCCGCGCGCCCGCGCGGTCATCTCTTCCGCGCGCCCACCTCTCCGCGCGCCCGCTTTTCCGCGCGCTCCGCTTTTCACGCACCCCTCCAGCATGCGCCGCCCCGGTGCGGGTGGCGAACCGTCGGATGGCCGAATACCGACGGTCCGGGAGTGCGGCACGCCGTGGCCGGATGCACAGTGGTGCACGGCGGCGATGTGTCGTCGAGGCAGCGCGGCGCCGCCCGGGTGACGCGGGCGGCGCGCGCCGCGAGTGAACTCCCGCGTACGCCGCGACACCTGAGCCCCACTCGGGCCAACACGCGGGCCGGGAAGCCGAACGCGCGGGACCGGGAAGCCGAACGCGCGGGACCGGGAAGCCGAACGCGCGGGACCGGAAATCGAACGCGTGGGACCGGAACCGGTCACTCCACCAATGGCCTACCCCAGCGCGTGCGTCATCTCATATCTGAGATAACCTGCGCCCATGGCAGACGACTACCTCGTACGCATCGGCAAGCTCATCCGTGACGCCCGGCAGCACCGTGGCTGGACCCAGTCGCAGTTGGCCGAGGCGCTCAACACCAGCCAGAGCGCCGTCAATCGCATCGAGCGCGGCAATCAGAACATCAGCCTTGAGATGATCGCCCGTATCGGCGAGGCGCTCGACAGTGAGATCGTCTCGCTCGGCTACGCGGGCCCGATGCATCTGCGGGTCGTCGGCAACCGCCGCCTCTCCGGCTCCATCGACGTCAAGACGAGTAAGAACGCGTGCGTGGCGCTGCTCTGCGCGTCGCTGCTCAACAAGGGCCGCACCGTGCTGCGCCGGGTCGCCCGCATCGAGGAGGTCTACCGCCTCCTTGAGGTGCTCAACTCCATCGGGGTGCGCACCCGCTGGATCAACGAGGGCGTCGACCTGGAGATCGTGCCGCCCGCGCGGCTCGACATGGACGCCATGGACGCGGAGGCCGCCCGCCGCACCCGCTCGATCATCATGTTCCTCGGCCCGCTCCTGCACCGTATGGACCACTTCCGGCTGCCGTACGCGGGCGGCTGCGATCTCGGCACCCGCACGATCGAGCCACACATGATCGCGCTGCGCCGCTTCGGTCTGGACATCGCCGCCACCGAGGGTCTCTACCACGCGGAGGTCGCCCGCGACGTCACGCCCGACCGCCCGATCGTGCTGACCGAGCGCGGCGACACGGTGACCGAGAACGCCCTGCTCGCCGCCGCCCGCAGCGCCGGCACGACCGTCATCCGCAACGCGTCCTCCAACTACATGGTCCAGGACCTGTGCTTCTTCCTGGAGGCGCTCGGCGTCAAGGTCGAGGGCATCGGCACCACGACCCTGACCGTGCACGGCGTGCCGACCATCGACGTGGACGTGGACTACTCGCCGTCCGAGGACCCGGTCGAGGCGATGAGCCTGCTGGCCGCCGCCGTCGTCACCGAGTCCGAACTGACGGTCAAGCGGGTGCCGATCGAGTTCCTGGAGATCGAGCTGGCGGTCCTGGAGGAGATGGGCCTCGACCACGACCGCACGCCCGAGTACGCGGCGGACAACGGCCGCACCCGCCTCATCGACCTCACGGTGCGGCCCTCCAAGCTGGAGGCGCCCATCGACAAGATCCACCCGATGCCCTTCCCCGGCCTGAACATCGACAACGTCCCGTTCTTCGCGGCGATCGCCGCGGCCGCCCAGGGCAAGACCCTCATCCACGACTGGGTCTACGACAACCGCGCGATCTACCTCACCGACCTCAACCGCCTCGGCGGCCGCCTCCAGCTCCTGGACCCGCACCGCGTCCTGGTCGAGGGCCCCACCCGCTGGCGCGCCGCCGAGATGATGTGCCCGCCCGCGCTGCGCCCCGCCGTGGTCGTGCTGCTCGCCATGATGGCGGCCGAGGGCACGTCCGTGCTGCGCAACGTCTACGTGATCAATCGTGGGTACGAGGACCTGGCGGAGCGGCTCAACTCGGTGGGAGCGCAGATCGAGACGTTCCGGGACATCTGAGCGACGGATGCCGCCGCGTGCTGTCTGGCCTGCAACGAATGCGAGTCCGGATGGGGCGCGGCGGCGCCTCTGACTCCATCCAGGATCGCTCCTTGCGAGTCGGTCGGCGCCTGCGGAGGGTTATGCGGCGTGCCCGTTGCCGCGCAGCAAGGGCGGGTTGAGCAGCCACGCACTCCCCCGCCGGTAGAGGGCGGCCGGGCGGCCGGTGGGGGGCAGCCGTTGCTCCCCAGTGGGCTGCACGAACCCTGCGGTGTTGAGCACCTTGCGGCGGAAGTTGCTCGGGTCCAGACGCTGCCCCCAGATCGCTTCGTAGACCGCGCGCAACTCACTCAAGGTGAACGACTCGCCGCAGAAGGCCGTGGCGACAGCGGTGTACTCGAGCTTCCTGCGGACCTCCTCCAGAGCATCCGCGAGGATGACCGGGTGATCGAACGCCAACTCCTTCGCCTCACTGACTAGCTGCGACAATGAGGCCCAGTAGGCACGCCTGGCATCGGTTCCGCCCACTGGAGTGGGGAGATCCGGCCCCAGCGCGAGATAGGCGATGGTGACCACCCTTCCCCTCGGGTCCCGTAGCGGGTCTCCATAGGCGCCGAGTTGCTCCAGGTGCAGGCGACTGCCGTCGATCCCGGCCTCCTCCCGAAGTTCACGCAGCGCCCCCTCGCGCAACGTCTCGCTCTTCTGTACGTAGCCGCCGGGAAGCGCGGGCCAGCCATCAAAAGGCTCCAGCCCGCGCTCGATCAGGAGAACCATCAGCTGATCGCCCCTGACCGTGAAGATCGCCAAGTCCACCGTCACCCATGACGCCTCCACCTCGGTGGAGTCTTTGAGCCAGGCATCCACGAGAACTCCTAAAGGTCATATTGACTTAAACACCTGCGCGCCTTATGGTCCCATTGACCATAACTCTGCGAGGCGAGGGCAAGTCATGATCACTTCCCATGCGCCACCGATCGAGGAAGCAACCGGCGAACCCACTGGCGCAACCCGTCACTTATGCGCCGGCGTGTACGTGGACGAACGATTTCGCGACCTCGTGATCGACGAGGTGTGCACCGCGCCGCACCGACGAGTCGCCCCGTCCTATGGGTTCGACATCGTTCCCGTCATGCACCACGCATGGCTGGCCGCCACGCTCAGCGCGCTACTGCGCATAACGGTTGTGGGGGCAGTAGTCGCCCCCGCCTGTGCGAACGCCCTGCCCACGGCCATCCTTGTCGCCTGCGGCCTTGCCCTCTTGTGGCTGCTCCGCCTCGCCACGGCGCTCCGGGACGCCGACCGACAGCCGAGCCCCAGACGAAAGTCCAAACGCCGCGGTCTCGGACCGGTGGCACGAGGCGATCGGCGCCTCCTCAAACTGCTCTTTCCCCGAAGGCACTCGGAGAAGACGCGCGCGCTCCGACGCATTGGGGTGGCCTCTCTCTCCTTGACGCTAGCGGGGCTGACCACCGCGCTCACCCACCCAGGCCACGCCGAGGCGGCCCTCCACGTGGCGGTGGGCATCTCGCTCATGTGCCTCGGCGTCGGAGCCACACGCCAGCTCATGCTGAACCACATCCTGCGCGCGCCGTCCCTTCGGCCTGCACGCCTGTCAGGCCGACAACGAGCTGCGGACCAACAGCAGCAACACGTCGGTGCCGTGTACCGCCGCCCCCGTCACAGTGAGGACGAGGACGAGGACGACGACCTCACCATGTTCACGCTCTTCGGGGACGAGTCACCGTTCATCGGGGCCGGTGAACTCGTCTACCAGTGGAACCCGCCGATGAGCATCCAATTGCTGCGCCCCGACGATGAGGGCAAAGCACCGCTTCATGAGCGCGAGCACCCCGTGCCCCCCTTCCAGGCACATGAGCTGGTCGATTACCTGCGCGATGCCGTACGACTGCTGAACACCGACAGCGAGGATGTGCGGCTTCCCGCGCAGGTCCGCGACCGTGTCTACATGGCCGACACTGATGTGGCAGTAGACCATTCCCTTCTTCCGAAGAAGTTCACCGAGGCCGACCTGCGTGACATCATCAACACACCCGGATCCAGGCAGCATCACTTCCTCGAAATCTCGACGCCCGCAGAAGGATCGGAATTCGTCGCGACCGTCCTGCTGCATATCAGCCTGCAAGGTCGCACCTTGAGCATCTCCACGGCTGCCTGCGTTCTCGCCCATACGCCGAGATCCTTCCAACGTACCGAGGAATTCGGCCACCACGGCGCCGTGGCCGTAATCTGGGCGGCGTTTCGCGAACTGGCCATCTTGTCCTCGGAGATCCAGTACTCATGGCGGATCATCCGCTACGTCTACACCTTGGGCAAGGCAACACTGCTCCCCCGTGACCTCACCTCCACGCCGATCCGCAACATCCTGATCGGCAGCCGGGTGAGCATACGGGAAAGTTCGGCGCAGGCGTGGTCCAAAATTCAGTTGGAGAAGACCGACATCCTGGGCCGGATGAAGACGATAGAGCAGCGGCTGCTCAGAGCCGCCGGAGATTTTCTGCATAGCAAGAATGTGGACATATCCGAGTTCAACGACCGTGCACTCAAAATCATCAACAGCGGCATCTTCAACTTCGGCGACAACAACACTTTCAGCAACAACGCCGTGGGCGACGCAGCCCAGGTCGGCGTTTCCGTGAACCAGTCGGCAGGACCCCACAACACCAGCGGTGGAGGAAGCCAGTGAGCGCCAACCGAGGCATCACCAGCCACGGCGACAACAACAACTTCAGCAACAACGCCGTCGGAGAACACGCCCATGTCTCCGTTGCCGTCCCCTCTCACGGCACCGCCCACCCCAATGACGCCGGGGCGGCCGAGGAACGGACCTCCGCGTGGGACGTCGGAGTGGTCACGATCCTCAGCGAGGAACTGCGGTCCGTCGTGGACGAGCTGAAGCTGCAGCGTCACAAGGAGCCCGGTGGACTCTACTTCTACCGGGGCGAACACGCCTCTCCGCAAGCGACCGTTCGCATCGTGGCCACCCAGAGCCAGAGCCAGGGACAACGGTCAACGATGGCCGCGTTGGAAAACTTGCGCCGTCACTACGAACCTCGGCTGTGGGCCCTGGTCGGAGTGGGTGGCGGCATCCATGACGACCACGCTCGCATCGGCAACGTCATCGTCTCCACCGACATCGTCTACTACGAGAATCGCAAGATCAATCCGCGTGGGGACGTCCGCCGCCGGGGTGAGCACCGGCAGGCGCCGGCACCGGTCGTCCATGCGGTGAACGCCTTCTTTGCCGATCACGGCACTCCGGCCCGCATAGCCGGTCAGCTTTCTACACACGCCTCGGAAGAGTTCGATGTCTACCCGGGAGTGATCGGGTCCGGCGAGGCCGTCATCACCGACCGCGAAAACGAAATCCGCAGCTACCTCACGAACTATCACGAGAAGGTTCTGGCAGTGGACATGGAAGCCGGAGGGTTGAGCCAATACTGGCAGGAGAACTCTGTCTACGGCGGCATCAACCCTGGCTGGATCGTCATCCGCGGGGTGTCCGACAACGCCGACGAAGAGAAGGGCCACGGACATCACGAACTCGCGGCCCGAAACGCCGCACACATGCTGCGACGACTTCTGCCCTACCTCTGCTGACCGTGAAGTCAATCAATCGAGGTAATCCAGCACAGGGAGATGGCTCGCATGAATGCTTTCCTGTTCGGAGTACTCAGCTCTCTCGCAGCCAGCGCGATCGTACTCGTCCTCGGCCTTTTGCGCGGCTCACGACCACTGTGGTGGCTGATCGCCGCCTGCTCTTGGTGCACGGGCACAGGGCTCGGCCGTGTGTACCGTCATCAGTCGTCCGCCGATCAGGACGTCGCACGGGACCTCGGCCGGGCTCGCTGGATCAAAGTCATGGCGGGGCGTGGCAACGTACTCACTCGTGAGGCCTTCTTTCCTCTGTGGTCGGGGGCGTTGACTCCCGAGTGCGTTCAAGTCCTGCTGCCCGACCCCGGCACCCCGGGCGACTCCTGGCTCGACCGGCGCTCGCGTGACGTGGGCCGATTCGACCCCGGCTTCACACCGGAGCTGCTCAGGAGCCAGGTCCAGACGAATATGGACTATCTCGCCCAGGTGGCCCGCACACAGAGCAACTTCGCGCTCCGCAGCTTCAACCTGCCCAACATCTGCCGCGTGATCGCAACGGACCGGGCGGCCTACCTCACCTTCTACAGCAGCTCCGCGCACGGCAGGAACTCCCCGTGTCTGTACGCCCGGGCGCCCGGGCTCCTGTATTCCATCGCTCTGCAGCAGTTCGACACAGCCTGGACGGACAGCTCACCCACGCTTCCGGCGCCTCAGTCCTGACGCCACCCAGCTCTCACGGCAGCACCGCGAACCCGTCCAGTTCCACCAGGCACTCCTCGTCCCACAACCGCACCGTGCCGATCACCGCCATCGCCGGGTAGTCGCGGCCCGCGAGGTCCTTCCAGATGCGGCCGAGTTCGCGGGCGTGGGTGCGGTAGTCGGCGACGTCGGTGGCGTAGACGGTGACGCGGGCCAGGTCGGCTGGGGTGCCGCCCGCGGCGTGGAGGGCGGCGAGGAGGTTGGCCAGGGCCTTTGCGAACTGCTCGGGCAGGGTGGCGCCGACCACCTTGCCTTCGGTGTCCAGGGCGGTCTGCCCGGCGAGGAAGACCAGGCGCCCGCCGGTGGCGACGACGGCGTGCGAGAAGCCGGTGGGCGGGGAGAGGCCGGCGGGGTTGAGGCGGTCGAGGCTCATGCGGTGGGGGTCCCCTTCTCCCGCTGCGGCTCCTGGGGCCGGGCCCCGTACAGCTCCTTGGCGATGACGGTGCGCTGGACCTCGCTCGCGCCTTCGTAGATGCGCGGCGCCCGCACCTCGCGGTACAGGTGCTCCAGGAGGTGCCCGTGCAGGAGGCCGCGGGCGCCGTGCAACTGGACCGCGGTGTCGACCACGAACTGGGCGCTCTCCGTGGCGAAGAGCTTCGCCATCGCCGCGCGCCCGGCGATGTCCGGCTCGCCGCGGTCGTACGCCGCCGCGGCCGCGTACACGAGCAGGCGTGCCGCCTGTGTGCGCGTCGCCATCTCCGCCACCTGGTGGGACACCGCCTGGAGGTCCTTGAGCTTGCCGCCGAAGGCGTCCCGGGCCGCCGTGTGGGCGAGGGTGGCGTCCAGGGCGGCCTGCGCCATGCCGACGGCGAACGCGCCGACGCTCGGGCGGAAGCGGTTGAGGGTCGTCATGGCGACCCGGAACCCGCGGTCGACCTCGCCGAGCACGTCGTCGGCGCCGACACGGACGCCGTCGAAGGAGAGCGTGCCGATGGGATGCGGCGAGAGCATCGCGAGGGGGGCGCCGGTGAGGCCCGCGCGGTCGGCGGGGACCAGGAAGGCGGTGACGCCGCGGGCGCCCGCGTCCGGTGCGGTGCGCGCGAAGACGGTGTAGAAGTCGGCCTCCGGCGCGTTCGAGATCCAGGACTTCTCGCCCGTCAGGCGCCAGGCCGAAGGACCGTCGGGGGTGGCGCTCAGGGCCAGGGCCGCCGCGTCGGACCCGGCGCCCGGCTCGGACAGGGCGAAGGCCGCGACCGCGCGGCCCGCCCCCACGGCGGGCAGCCAGCGCTCGCGCTGCGCGGGAGTGCCGTACGCGTGCACGGGGTGCCCGCCGAGGCCCTGTAGGGCGAGGGCGGTCTCGGCCTCCGTGCAGACCCGGGCGAGGGACTCGCGCATCAGGCACAGATCGAGGGCGCCGGAGGTGAACAGGTCCTCCAGGAGGCCGAGTTCACCGAGCGCGGCGACCAGCGGCCGGTTCACCCGGCCGGGCGCACCGGCTCCCGCGCCCTCGTCCGCCTTCTCCACGAGTGGCAGCAGCCGTTCGGCGGCCTGCTCCCGCAGTCGGGCACAGCGGGCGGTTTGTTCAGGATCGAGCGAGAATGCCGTCATCCCGGGCCTCTCCCCTCGCGCGGGTTTATCGCGCACCGTTGACTGTCGTCACCATCACGATACGCTCGTTCGGCCGGTCACCACCACGCCCGACCGGCCAGTACGCCCGACCGGCGAGGGGGCGAAGCACCATGGAGCGTTCAGGTCACGTCGACACCTTCGCGCGCGACCATCTCCCGCCCCGCGAGCAGTGGCCCGCGCTGGTGCGCGACCGGCCCGAGCTGCACTGCCCTGACCGCCTGAACTGCGGTGGCGAACTGCTCGACCGCACGGCGAGCCGGTTCGGCGCGGACCGCCCGGCGTTCCGCGCGGGCGACGGCACCGTGTGGACGTACGGCGGGCTCCAGGAGCGGGTCGACCGGATCGCGCACGTGCTGACCGGCGAACTCGGCGTGGTCCCCGGCAACCGCGTGCTGCTGCGCGGCGCCACCTCGCCGTGGCTCGCGGCCTGCTGGCTCGCGGTGATGAAGGCGGGCGCGGTCGCGGTGACCGTCCTGGCGCAGCAGCGCACCCAGGAGCTGGCCACGATCTGCGAGATCGCGCAGGTCTCGCACGCGCTGTGCGACGTCCGCGCGGTCGACGACCTGACCAAGGCCGGGGTGCCGGGCCTGCGCGTGACGACGTACGGCGGCGAGGGTCCCGACGACCTGTTCGCCCGTACGGCGGCCGCGCCGCAGTCGGCGTACGAGGCCGTGGACACGGCGGCCGACGACGTGGCGCTCATCGCGTTCACCTCGGGTACGACGGGCCGCCCCAAGGGGTGTATGCACTTCCACCGGGACGTGCTCGCGATCGCGGACACCTTCGGGCGCCATGTCCTCAAGGCGGGCCCGGACGACGTGTTCGCGGGCAGTCCCCCGCTGGGCTTCACGTTCGGCCTCGGCGGCCTGGTCGTTTTCCCGCTGCGCGTTGGCGCGTCCTCGCTGCTCCTCGAACAGGCGGGGCCCAGGCAGTTGCTGCCCGCGATCGCCGAGCACGGGGTGAGCGTGCTGTTCACGGCGCCGACGGCGTACCGCGCGATGCTGGACGCGTTGCAGGAGGCCGCCTCCCCCCAGGACGTGTCCTCGCTGCGGCGCTGCGTCTCCGCGGGCGAGAACCTGCCCGCCGCGACCTGGCAGGCCTGGCACGAGCGCACGGGCCTGCGCATCATCAACGGCATCGGCGCGACGGAGCTGCTCCACATCTTCATCTCCGCGGCCGACGACGCGATCCGCCCCGGCACGACGGGCCTGCCCGTGCCCGGCTGGCACGCGCGCGTGGTCGACGGTTCCGGCGCGCCGGTGCCGGACGGCGAGCCGGGGCTGCTCGCGGTGCGCGGCCCGATCGGCTGCCGGTATCTGGCCGACCCGCGGCAGCGGGAGTACGTCCGCCATGGCTGGAACATCACCGGCGACACCTATGTACGGGACGCCGACGGCTACTTCCGTTACGTGGCCCGCGCGGACGACATGATCATCTCGGCGGGGTACAACATCGCGGGCCCGGAGGTGGAGGAGGCCCTGCTCCGCCATCCGGACGTGGTGGAGACGGCTGTCGTGGGCCGTCCCGACGAGCGGCGCGGGCAGGTGGTGGTGGCGTACGTGGTGCTGCGCGCGGGCGCGGTGGCGGACGCCGAGCAACTGCGGGAGTTCGTCAAGGAGGAGCTGGTGCCGTACAAGTGCCCGCGCGAGGTGGTGTTCCTGGACGCGCTGCCGCGGACGGCTACGGGCAAGCTGCAGCGGTTCCGGCTGCGGGGGCCGGGGCCCGCGGGCGGGGCCTAGAGTGATCACGTGTCCGAGCAGCACCCACAGCACACTCCCAGGTCCCTGATCGTCAGCTTCTACGGCGCGTACGGCCGGGCCGCGCCCGGGCCCGTCGCGGTCGCCGAACTGGTGCGCCTCCTCGCCCCGGTGGGCGTGGACGCGCCGTCCGTGCGCTCGTCGGTGTCGCGCCTGAAGCGCAGGGGCCTGCTGCTTCCCGCGCGTACGGAGACGGGCGGGGCGGGGTACGCCCTCTCCGCCGAGGCCCGCCAGCTCCTGGAGGACGGCGACCGCCGCATCTACGCCCCGCGCGCGGACCAACCCGACTCCGGCTGGGTCCTCGCCGTCTTCTCGGTCCCCGAGGCCGAACGCAGCAAGCGGCACGTCCTGCGCTCCCGCCTCGCGGGGCTCGGCTTCGGCTCGGCGGCACCCGGCGTGTGGATCGCCCCCGCGCACCTCCACGAGGAGACCCGCCACACCCTGGCCCGCCTGCACCTCACTTCGTACGTCGACCTGTTCCGCGGCACCCACCTCGGCTTCACCCCCACCGCCGAAGCCGTGGCCCGCTGGTGGGACCTCGCCTCCCTCGCCAACCAGCACGAGGCCTTCCTCGACCGCCACGAACCGGTCCTGCGCGCCTGGCAGTCCCGCCCCGACACCCCACCCGAAGAGGCCTACCGCGACCACCTCCTGGCCCTGGACTCCTGGCGCCACCTCCCCTACGCCGACCCGGGCCTGCCCGCGGAGCTCCTGCCGGAGGGGTGGCCGGGGGGCAGGGCGGCGGAGGTGTTCCGGGGGCTGGACGGGCGGTTGCGAGGGGCGGGGGCGGAGTTCGTGGCGGGGCATTGAAGAATGCAGAGGGAACTGTAGCCACGCCTGGCACAACCTGTCGCAGGAGGACAAGAAGGGGTTCGATCGTGGTCGATCGCGACGGGTATGCGGATGTTCGCGGCCGTGGCGCGGCTGCTTTCGATCTGCGTGCCAGGTTGCCGGGCCTGGTCTTCAAGTCGCCCGACCAGCCCTTCGCCGGGGACGCGGGTGACTCGCTGTTCTGTGAGTTCGATGCCGTCCTCACTCCGGAGTTCTGGCCCGCCCTCCGGGCGATGGCGCGGTGGCACGGGGATCCGTACGTCGACCTGCTGGTCCTGGAGCCGGACGGTGCTGCGTTCTACGTGGCGGAGTACGGAATGTACCCGGCCGTCTCGCTGTCCGTGGAGGCCGACGCGGATGACTACTGGGCGGCGATCGGCTACGAGCCGGACGGTGACGTCATGGGGTCGATCGCCATCTCGGCCGATGTCATCGCTGTGACCGGGCCTTCCGGGAAGTGGGGGTGCTGGGGGGAAAGAGACCCCGAGGTCGCGGTTTTCAGGGGGTTTCCGGGTGCGGCCGAGCGGGAGGAATGGCGTGCGCGGTTCGGGCCGTTCCTGGACGTGTCGGGGGCCCTGGAGTCATATCTTCCGGTGACCTTCGCGGGTCGGAGGGTGCCGGACCGGTACGCCGCGGCCCTGACCGCCAACTACGGTCCCCCACCGGGAGGACGGGCGTAACGCGGGTGGTGGCCCCGCCAGGTGCGGCCTGGCGGGGCCTTGCCGTGTCACGGTGTCAGTGAGAGCCGTGGTTTCGGGGCGTCCGTGCGGCCCGTCTGGGGGCGGCGGCTGCCCGCGCGGTACTGGACGGGCCAGGAGATTCCCGGGCCCGCATAGCCCTGTTCCGCTGCCGCGTGCAGGGTCCAATGGGGGTCGTAGAGGTGGGGGCGGGCGAGGGCGCAGAGGTCGGTGCGGCCTGCCAGGAGGAGGGAGTTGACGTCGTCCCAGGAGGAGATGGCGCCGACGGCGATGACGGGGATGCCCGTCTCGTTGCGGATGCGGTCGGCGAACGGGGTCTGGTAGGAACGGCCGTAGGCGGGGCGTTCGTCGGGGACGACCTGGCCGGTGGAGACATCGACGGCGTCGGCACCGTGCGCGGCGAACGCGCGGGCCACGGCGACCGCGTCGTCCGCGGTGGTGCCACCGTCCGCCCAGTCCGTGGCCGAGATGCGGACGGTCATGGGGCGCGATGCGGGCCAGACGTCGCGTACGGCGTCGAAGACCTCCAGGGGGAAGCGGAGGCGGGCCTGGAGCGAGCCGCCGTAGGCGTCGGTGCGGTGGTTGGCGAGCGGGGAGAGGAAGCTGGAGAGGAGGTAGCCGTGGGCGCAGTGGAGTTCGAGGAGGTCGAAGCCGCAGTCGGCGGCGCGGCGGGCGGCGGCGGTGAACTCCTCGCGGACGGCGGCGAGTCCGGACCCGTCCAGTTCCTGCGGGGTCTGGCTCGTGGGGCCGTACGGGAGGGGGGACGGGGCGAGGAGCGGCCAGTTGGCGGTGGGCAGCGGCTCGTCGATGCCCTCCCACATCAGTTTCGTCGAGCCCTTGCGGCCGGAGTGGCCGAGCTGGACACCGAGGGCCGTGCCGGGCGCCTGGGTGTGGGCGAAGTCGACGATCCGGGTCCAGGCGGCGGCCTGTTCGTCGGTGTAGAGGCCGGCGCAGCCCGGCGTGATGCGGCCGTAGTCGCTCACGCACACCATCTCCGTCATGACCAGGCCCGCACCGCCGAGCGCCCGCGCCCCCAGGTGGACCAGGTGGAAGTCACCGGGCACACCGTCCACGGCGGAGTACATGTCCATGGGGGACACGACGACGCGGTTGCGCAGTTCCAGGTCGCGCAGGCGGAACGGCGTGAACATGGGGGGTGTGCCGGGCGGGCAGCCGAAGTCCCGCTCCACGGCCTGGGTGAAGTGCGCGTCGCGCAGGCGCAGGTTGTCGTGCGTGACCCGGCGGCTGCGGGTGAGCAGGTTGAACGCGAACTGCCGGGGCGGCTGGTCCACGTACAGCGGCAGTTCCTCGAACCACTGCAGGCTGGCGCGGGCCGCGCGCTGCGTGGACGCGACGACGGGGCGGCGCTCGGCCTCGTACGCGGTGAGGGCCGCCGGCAGGTCCTGCTGCTCGTGGAGGGAGGCGACGAGCGCGAGGGCGTCCTCCACGGCGAGCTTGGTGCCGGAGCCGATGGAGAAGTGCGCGGTGTGGGCGGCGTCGCCGAGCAGAACGATGTTGTTGTGCGACCAGTGGTCGTTGACGACCGTGCGGAAGGTGAGCCAGGAGGAGTTGTTGGTGCGCAGGGGGCGGCCGCCGAGGGTGTCCGTGAAGAGCTTGGCGCAGCGTTCGACGGACTGCGCGGCGTCCAGGTCCGCGAACCCGGCGGCCCGCCACACCTCCTCGCGCATCTCGACGATGACCGTGGACGCGCCGGAGGTCGCTTCCGTCGCCGCCTCGTACGGGTAGCCGTGCAACTGCATCACGCCGTGCTCGGTCTCGGCGATCTCGAAGCGGAAGGCGTCGAAGGCGAAGTCGGCGGCGAGCCAGAGGTAGCGGCAGCGGTGCGTGGTGAGGGCGGGGCGGAAGGCGTCGGCGTGCGCCTCGCGGGTCGCGCTGTGCACGCCGTCCGCGGCGATCACCAGGTCGTACTCCGTGGCGAGCTCGGCGGCGGGCGGCGCCTTCGTACGGAAGCGGAGGTCGACGCCCAGGTCGCGGCAGCGCTCGTGCAGGACCGCCAGCAGGGTGCGCCGCCCGAGCGCGGCGAAGCCGTGGCCGCCGGAGGTGTGGCGGGTGCCGCGGTGCACGATGTCGATGTCGTCCCAGCGGACGAACTCGCGGCGCAGCGCCGCGTACACCACCGGGTCGGCGTGCTCGATGCCGCCGAGGGTCTCGTCGGAGAGGACCACGCCGAAGCCGAAGGTGTCCTCGGGGGCGTTCCGCTCCCAGACGGTGACCTCGCGCTCCGGGGCGAGCCGCTTGAGCAGGGCCGCGGCGTACAGGCCGCCGGGGCCGCCCCCGATGACGGCGACACGGCGGGCGGCCCGCCCCGCGCCCTGCTCCCCCGGCGTCACCGCGGTCACCGCCCCCGCCACTTCGGCGGCCGCTTGCCGGTGAACGCCGCGTGGAACTCGGCGTAGTCCTCGCCGTTCATCAGGAGCGCCTGGGTGGCCGCGTCCATTTCGACGGCCGCCGCGAGCGGCATGTCGAGCTCGGCGGTGAGCAGCGCCTTCGTCTGGGCGTACGCGAGGGCGGGGCCCTGGGCGAGGCGGCGGGCCAGGGCGGCGGCGGACTCGGCCGCCCCGCCCTCGTCCGTGAGCTCGCTGATCAGGCCGATCCGCTCGGCCTCGGGCGCCCGCACCGGCTCGCCGAGCATCAGCAGCCGCGTGGCGTGGCCGAGCCCGACGACGCGCGGCAGCAGATACGCGGCGCCCATGTCACCGCCGGAGAGCCCGACCTTGGTGAACAGGAACGCGAACCGGGCCGAGGGGTCGGCGACCCGGAAGTCCGCGGCGAGCGCGAGCACCGCCCCCGCGCCCGCTGCCACCCCGTGCACCGCGGCCACCACCGGGAACGGGCATTCGCGCAGGGCCCGCACGACCTGGCCCGTCATGCGGTTGAAGTCGAGCAACTGCGCGGTGTCCATGGCGAGCGTCGCGCCGATGATCTCGTCCACGTCACCGCCGGAGCAGAAGCCGCGCCCCTCGCCGCCGAGGACGAGCGCCCGCACGGACCGCTCCCGGGACAGTTCGGCGAGCAGGTCGCGCAGATCGGCGTACGCGCCGAAGGTGAGCGCGTTCAGTTTCTCGGGGCGGGCGAGGGTGACGGTCGCGACGCCGTCGTCGACCGTCAGGTTCAGATGTCGCCACTCGGGGGTGCGGGCGGTGGAGCCGGTGAAGGGACTCATGACGTGCGGCCTCCTCGGGCGGGGGCGGCGGTGCCGACGGTGACGGGGGCGTGCCGGTTCTCACCCGAAGTTATCACTCATCCATGACTGTCGTCATGAGTACGCGATATGACTAGGGGCATACGTCCCCTCATTTCCCCGCATGGGTCGCCGAACCGGCCGACGGTGGTCTCTGTCGCCGCTCCGCTTAGGATTCGTATGGTTGAAGGCAGAACCGCACAGGGGCCGCCTGCTCGGACCACCTGCACCTCGAACGGACCCGCCTTGGCCGACGATCACTCCCCCGCCTCGTGGCGCATCGCCCTGCCGCACACCACGGCAGCGGTACCGATCGCACGTGCCCTGGTCCGCACGGCCCTCACGGACATCGGCTCCACGGCGGACACCGACACCGCGGAGCTGCTCACGGCCGAGCTGGTCGCCAACGCCGTCGAGCACACGGCGGGCCACGACCCGATAGAGCTGGTCATCGAGCTGCTTCCGACGCTCTGCCAGGTCGAGGTGCGCGACTCCAGCCCCGTCCCCCCGTACGACCTGACCGACCCAGCGGCGGACTCCGCGCCCGACCCCTGGCAGGAGCACGGGCGCGGCCTGCTCCTGATCCGCACCCTCAGCTCGTCCTGCGGGCACCGCCCCACCGCGTCCGGCAAGGCGGTCTGGTTCACCCTCTCCGCGCCGGCGGACCGCTGACGGCCGCTTCTCCGAAGTCCCCGGGACCCCCGGCGCCCTCCGCGCGCCCGAGCCGCGAGTGCCCGCGCCCGTACAGTGCGTACACCCCGGCCCCCACCGCCAGGAACACCGCGAACTGCGTCCAGGTGGACCAGCCCGTACCCCAGATCAGGTAGAGACAGAAGCCCACGCCGGCGAGCGGGCTCAGCGGGTACAGCGGCACCCGGAACGTCCGCTTGAGGCCCGGGTGCGTACGCCGCAGCGCGAGCACCGCCACATTGACCACGGCCATGATCGCGAGGGTGCCGATGGTGGTCAGGCCGACGACCACGTCCAGGGACGAGAAGGCGGCGGGGACGGCGACGGCGGCGGCCACGATCCACGTGCCCGCGGCGGGTGTCGCGGTCCGCGGCGAGACCCGTTCGAATACCCGCGGCATCAGGCCGTCCCGTGACATCGACATCAGGACGCGGGTCTGGCCGTACATGACCGCGAGGACCACGGACGCGATGGCCACGACCGCGCCGAAGGCGATGACGCCGCCGCCCACGGCGGACCCGGTGACCTGGTCGACGATCAGTGACAGCGCCGCGGGCCTGGCGGCGACCTCGTCCGCGCCGAGCGCGCCGACGGCCGCGAGCGCCACGGCGACGTACAGCAGGGTCACCACGCCGATGCAGATCAGGATGGCGAGGGGGATGTTCCTGCGCGGGTCGCGCACCTCCTCGCCCGCCGTCGTCACCGCGTCGAAGCCGATGAACGAGAAGAACGCGAGCGAGGCGCCCGCCGTGACACCGGAGACCCCGGCACCCGCGAACGGCGTGAGATTGCCGTCCCGGAACGCCGTGAAGGCGATGGCCAGGAACAGCAGCAGGACGCCGATCTTCAGAACCGCCATCGCGGCGGTGGCCCGCGCGCTCTCGCGCATCCCGCGGGCGAGGAGCACGGCGGCGAGGGCGATCACGACGACGGCGGGGAGGTTGACGGCACCGCCGTCCCCCGGGCCCGCGGACAGGGCGGCGGGCAACCGCCACCCGGTGAGGCTGTCGAGCAGCTCGTTCAGATACTGGCTCCAGCCGACCGCGACGGCCGACACCGAGACCCCGTACTCAAGCAGCAGGCACCAGCCGACGAGGAACGCGGTGCGCTCGCCGAACGTCGCGTACGCGAACGAGTACGAGCTGCCCGACACGGGGATCGCGCCGCCCAGCTCCGCGACCGAGAACGCGGTGAAGACGCAGGTCACAGCCGCCAGGACAAAGGAGACCGCGACCGCGGGCCCGGCTTCGGCGACGCTGTCGGACAGACCGACGAAGATGCCGGTGCCGACGATCGCGCCGACACCGAAGCAGACGAGCTGGAACAGTCCCATCGTGCGCTTGAGGCCGTGCCCCTCCAGGTCCGCGCCGGATTCGGCGACGAGGAGATCGGGGGACTTGAGGCGCCGTCCGGGCCGGGAAGGGGCCGGGGTGGTGGCGGGCGGGCGGTTGGGGCCCATGGGGTGGTACTCGATTCTGGTGCGGGTGGTGCGGGTGGTGCGGTCGTGCGGTGACGCGTGAGCTGCCTCGGAGTCGGTGTCAGGAGTCAGGAGGCGGGAGGCGGGAGGTGCTCAGGTGAGTGTCGCCACCAGGACCGCCTTGATCGTGTGCATCCGATTCTCCGCCTCGTCGAAGACGACCGAGTGCTCCGACTCGAACACCTCGTCGGTCACCTCCAGCGACGAGAGCCCGTGGCGCTCGCAGACCTCCCGTCCGACCTGCGTGGACAGGTCGTGGAAGGCGGGCAGGCAGTGCAGGAACCGCACATCGGGGTTGCCGGTGGCGCGCAGCACGTCCATCGTCACCGCGTACGGCGCGAGGTCCGCGACGCGCTCGTCCCAGACGTCGGCGGGCTCCCCCATCGACACCCAGACGTCGGTGGCGACGAAGTCGGCGCCCACGACGCCTTCGGAGATGTCCTCGGTGAGCGTGATCCGCGCACCGCTGACCTCGGCGAGCGCCCGGGCGCGGGCCACGACGGCCTCGGCGGGCCAGTACGCGCGGGGCGCCACGATCCGGACGTCCATGCCGAGCAGGGCGCCGGTGACCAGGTAGGAGTTGCCCATGTTCAGACGGGCGTCGCCGAGGTAGGCGTAGGCGACGCGCTCCAGGGGCTCGGCGCAGTGCTCGGTCATCGTCAGGATGTCGGCGAGCATCTGGGTGGGGTGCCAGGCGTCGGTCAGGCCGTTGTAGACGGGCACCCCGGCGTGGGCGGCGAGCGACTCGACGGTCGCCTGGGCGTCACCGCGGAACTGGATGGCGTCGTACATCCGGCCGAGCACCCGGGCGGTGTCCCGCACGGACTCCTTCTTGCCGATGTGCGCCCCGGTGGGGTCGATGTACGTCGTGGTGGCACCCTGGTCCGCGGCGGCCACCTCGAAGGAGCACCGGGTGCGGGTCGACGCCTTCTCGAAGATCAGCGCGATGTTCCGCCCGCTCAGGCGCCGTGTCTCCGTCCCGGCCCGCTTGGCCGCCTTCAGTTCCGCGGCCAGGGCGAGCAGGCCGCGGAACTCCTCGGCGGTGAAGTCCAGCTCCTTGAGGAAGTGGCGGCCGGTGAGGCCGGTCGTGGCAGTCGCCATAGGGCGCTCCTGGGGTACACATGCGGAGAGGCGGGCGGGGGAACCCTTGAAAGTCTATACGACCTTTCACATTTATATGCAGACTCCATCGGAGCCCCGTCCCGGCCACCCACCCGGGCCCCGCCCGCGCCGCCCGCCCGCCCGCGTTCAGCTCAGGCCGCCCACCGGCGCCCCGCCTCAGCCGCCCACCGGCCCCCGCTCCACCGGACAGCTCATGCACCGCGGCCCGCCCCGGCCGCGGCCCAGCTCGCTGCCGGGGATCTCGATCACTTCGAGGCCCTGCTTGCGCAGATATGTGTTGGTGGTCGCGTTCCGCTCGTAGGCCACGACCACGCCCGGCTCGACCGCGAGTACGTTGCAGCCGTCGTCCCACTGCTCGCGCTCGGCGGCGTGCACGTCCTGGGTGGCCGTGAGGACCCGGATGCCGCCGAGGCCGAGCGCGGCGGCGATGGCGCGGTGCATGTGCTCCGGCGGATGGTCGGTGACCTTCAACTCGCGCTCGTCGACGCCCGGTTCGATGGTGTACGAGCGCAGCATGCCGAGGCCCGCGTACTGCGTGAACGTGTCCCCGTCGACCATCGTCATGACCGTGTCCAGGTGCATGAAGGCCCGGCGCTTGGGCATGTCGAGCGCCACGATCGAGGTCGCGGACCCGGCGGCGAACAGCTTGTGCGCCAGCATCTCGACGGCCTGCGGGGTGGTGCGCTCGCTCATGCCGATGAGCACCGCGCCGTTGCCGAGGACCAGGACGTCACCGCCCTCGATGGTGGAGGGATAGTCGGACTGCCCCTGCGACCAGAGGTGGAAGCCCTGGCCGTGGAAGAGCGGGTGGTGCTGGTAGATCGCCTCGAAGTGGACGGTCTCGCGCTGCCGGGCAGGCCAGCGCATCGCGTTGATGGACACGCCGTCGTAGATCCACGCGGAGGTGTCCCGCGTGAACAGGTGGTTGGGCAGCGGCCGGAGCAGGAAGTCGTCCATGTCCATGCAGTGGAAGCGCACGGACGT
Organism: Streptomyces aureocirculatus; assembly: GCF_000720475.1. Taxonomy (GTDB): domain Bacteria; phylum Actinomycetota; class Actinomycetes; order Streptomycetales; family Streptomycetaceae; genus Streptomyces; species Streptomyces aureocirculatus. The sequence continues at coordinate 42,371 of NZ_JOAP01000036.1, read as the reverse complement.
CGGCTCCGGGTGCCGGTCCAGGTACTCCCGCTTCGTCATGCCGCCGATCAGCGCCTCGGCCAGCTCCGCCGACGGCAGCGGGTCGAAGGAGGCCCGCAGGTGGTCGGTGGCCAGCGGGCCGTACTCCTTCTCGTCGAAGACACGGTCCAGGACGAGGAGCCGGGCCGCCGGGACGTCGAGGGCCTCGGCCAGCAGATCACCGAAGAGGTGCACCGTCACCCCGCGGTCGCGCAGCACGTCGGCGAAGCCGTCGTGCTCCTGCCGTGCCCTGCGCACCCACAGGACGTCGTCGAAGAGCAGCGCGTCCTTGTTGGTGGGTGTGAGCCGTTTCAGCTCCAGATCGGGGCGGTGCAGTATGACGCGGCGCAGCCGCCCTGCCTCGGAGTCGACGTGAAATCCCATGCCTCCATCCTCACCTGCCCGGCGCCCCCGCACGCGCCGAACCGCGACAAGTGACACCCGGCACGCACCGGGGCGGCCGTCCTGCCCGCCGGGACAGAGCCCGGAGGGGGACGGCCACACACACTCAGAGCCGCGGGTCCACCGGCTCCGACTCAAGGGCGAGGACCGCGAACACCGCCTCGTGCACCCGCCACAGCGGCTCACCGTCCGCGAGCCGGTCGAGGGCTTCGAGGCCGAGCGCGTACTCCCGGACGGCGAGCGAGCGCTTGTGGCCGAGGGAGCGGCCGCGGAGCTTCTCCAGGTTCTCCGGACGGGTGTACTCCGGGCCGTAGATGATCCGCAGGTACTCGCGGCCCCGGCACTTGATGCCGGGCTGTACGAGCCGTCCCTTGCCGTCGCGCACCAGCGCGCCGACGGGCTTGACGACCATGCCCTCGCCGCCGCGCCCCGTCATCTCCAGCCACCAGTCGACACCCGCCCGTACCGACTCCTCGTCGCCGGTGTCGACGTACAGGCGGCGCGTGGTGCGCAGCAGGCCGGTGCCGTCGTGCTCCACCATGCGGTCGATCAGGGCGAGTTGCCCGTCGTGCGGCAGCGCGGCGAGGCTCCTGCCCTGGGCCGCCAGGATCTGGAACGGTGCGAGGTGCACACCGTCGAGACCGTCGGTGGGCCAGCAGTAGCGGCGGTAGGCGTCGGTGAACGCGGACGCGTCCGCGGCGCGTTCACGCTGCCTGTCGAGCAGGTCCTGGACGTCGACGCCCCGCGCGGTGGCGGCCTCCAGGGCGGCGAGCGCGCCCGGAAAGACCGCGCGGGAGGCGGCCCCCACGGCGGCGTACTGCGTGCGCAGCAGGCCCTTGGCCTTCAGGGACCACGGCATCAGCTCGGCGTCGAGCAGCAGCCAGTCGGTCGTGAGGTCCCTCCACAGCCCGGCCGCGTCGACGGCCGCCCGCACCCGGGCGAGCAGCTCGTCGGTGAGCGCGGGGTCGTCGAGGAAGGGGCGCCCCGTACGGGTGCAGAGCGCGCCCGTGGGGCCGTCCACGCCGAAGCGCGCGCGGGCCGCGTCCGCGTCCTTGCACACCAGGACCACCGCGCGGGAGCCCATGTGCTTCTCCTCGCACACGACGCGCTCGACGCCGTCCGCCCGGTACTGCGCGAAGGCTTCCTCCGGGTGCTCCAGGTAGCCTTCGCGCCGCGAGGCGGCCGTCGGCGCCATCGTCGGCGGCAGATACGGCACCAGGCGCGGGTCGGCTGCGAAGCGGCTCATGACCTCGAGGGCCGCCGCCGCGTTCTCCTCGCGGACGGTGACGCGCCCTGCGTGCCTGGTCTCCACGACACGGCGGCCGTGCACGTCACCGAGGTCGAGCGGGCGGCCGTCGTGCCCGCCGGGCGCGTCCGTGCGCAGCGGCTTCGCCGGTTCGTACCAGACCCGCTCCGCGGGGACGTCGACGAGCTCGCGCTCCGGCCAGCGCAGCGCGGTGAGCCTGCCGCCGAAGACCGCGCCGGTGTCCAGGCAGATGGTGTTGTTCAGCCAGGTCGCCGTCGGCACCGGTGTGTGGCCGTAGACCACGGCGGCCTTGCCGCGGTAGTCCTCGGCCCACGGGTAGCGCACGGGAAGACCGAATTCGTCGGTCTCGCCGGTGGTGTCGCCGTACAGCGCGTGCGAACGCACCCGGCCCGAGGTGCGGCCGTGGTACTTCTCCGGCAGGCCCGCGTGGCACACCACCAGCTTGCCGCCGTCGAGGACGTAGTGGCTGACGAGGCCGTCCACGAACTCCCGCACCCGCGTCCGGAAGTCCGGGTCGCGGGCGTCCTCCGCCTCCAGTTGCGCGATCGTCTCGGCGAGGCCGTGGGTGTGCTGGACACCCCGGCCCTTCAGATAGCGGCCGAGCTTGTTCTCGTGGTTGCCCGGTACGCACAGGGCGGTGCCGTTCGCGACCATGCTCATGACGCGGCGCAGGACGCCGGGGCTGTCCGGGCCGCGGTCGACGAGGTCGCCGACGAACACGGCGGTGCGGCCCTCGGGGTGCGCGCCGTCGACGTAGCCGAGCTTGCCGAGCAGCGTCTCCAGTTCGCTCGCGCAGCCGTGGATGTCGCCGACGATGTCGAAGGGCCCCCTGAGGTGTCTGAGGTCGTTGTAGCGCCGCTCGGTGACGATCTCGGCGCGGTCGATCTCCGCGACGCCCCGCAGGACGTGCACCTTGCGGAAGCCCTCGCGCTCCAGGTGCTTGCAGGAGCGGCGCAGTTCGCGCTGGTGGCGCTGGATGACGCGGCGCGGGAGCCCGGCGCGGTCGGCGCGCGCGGCGTTCCGCTCGGCGCACACCTCCTCGGGGACGTCGAGCACGATGGCGACGGGCAGCACGTCGTGCCGCCTGGCAAGGTCGATGAGCTGCTTGCGGCTGTCGGACTGCACGTTGGTGGCGTCGACGACGGTACGGCGCCCGGCCGCGAGCCGCTTGCCTGCGATGTAGTGCAGTACGTCGAAGGCGTCGCCGCTCGCGCTCTGGTCGTTCTCGTCGTCGGCGACGAGCCCCCGGCAGAAGTCGCTCGAAAGCACCTCGGTGGGCGCGAAGTGCCGCCGCGCGAAGGTGGACTTGCCCGATCCGGTGGCGCCGACGAGCACGACGAGGCAGAGGTCGGTGACGGCGAGGCGGATTCTTTCCTTCGTCATGCGGCCTGCGCTCCCTTCCCGTTTCCGGTGCTGTTGTCCGTACGCGTCGAACCGTCGTCCGTACGCGTGGAACCGTCGTCCGTACGCGTGGAACCCTCGTCCGTACGTGTGAAGACCGCCATCTGCGTCGGCGGGCCCACCGCGGGGTCGTCGGGGCCCACGGGTGCGAACCGCACCGCGTACGCGTGCCGCCGGGCGACCCCGTCCGCCCAGGCGCGGAACTCCTCGCGGGTCCATTCGAAGCGGTGGTCGCCGTGCCGGACGTGGCCTGCCGGGAGGGTCTCCCAGCGGACGTTGTACTCGACGTTCGGCGTCGTGACGAGGACGGTGCGCGGACGCGCCGAGCCGAACACCGCGTACTCCAGGGCCGGCAGGCGCTCCGGGTCGACGTGCTCGACGACCTCGCTGAGCACCGCCGCGTCGTACCCCTTGAGGCGTTTGTCGGTGTACGCGAGTGAGCCCTGGAAGAGCGCCACGCGGTCCGCCTGACGCTCGCCCATCCGCTCCAGCTTCAGCCGCCGGGCGGCGACGGTCAGGGCGCGCATCGACACGTCGACGCCCACGATCTGGGTGTACCGCGTGTCCTTCAGGAGCGCCTGCACCAACTGGCCCTGGCCGCAGCCGAGGTCGAGCACGCGGGTGGCGCCCGACGCCTCGAGGGCGGCGAGGAGCGTCTCGCGGCGCCGCACGGCGAGCGGCACCTGCGGTTCCTCGTCCGGCCCTTCGTCGGTGACGGCGTTGTCGATCTCGTCGACGTCCGTGTCGTCGGCGTCGGCGAGCCTGACCAGTTCGAGCCGCTCCATGGCCGCACGCGTCAGGGACCAGCGGCGCGCGAGATAGCGGCTGGTGATCAGGCGCTGCTCAGGGTGGCCCGCGAGCCAGCCCTCGCCCGCGCGAAGCAGCTTGTCGACCTCGTCGGCCGAGACCCAGTAGTGCTTGGCGTCGTCGAGCACCGGAAGGAGCACATACAGGTGGCGCAGTGCGGCGCCGAGGGTCAGCACGCCGTCCGGCACCTGAAGGACGAGGCGCACGTACCGCGAGTCGCCCCAGTCGGGGAAGCGCTCGTCGAGCGGCACAGGATCGGCAGTGACCGTCCAGCCCAGCGGCTCGAACAGTGCCCGCACCAGCTCGGGGCCGCCGCGCGCGGGCAGCGCGGGCACCTCCACGCGCAGCGGAAGCGGCTGTCCGGCCCGCTCGGGCAGGGCCTTGCAGACACCGCGCAACGCGCTGGAGAACACTCCGCCCAGGGCGACGGCGAGCAGCGAGGACGCCGCGTACGGCCGGTCGTTCACGTACTGCGCGAGCGCCGCGTCCGGGGCGGCGCCGCGGCCCTTGCCCCCACCGCCCCTGCCTCGCCGCACCAGCGCCACGGGGTCCACTTCGAGAAGCAGCGCCGCCGTGCAGCGCTCCTCTGTCGCCTCGGGGTAGAAGACGTGCGCCTGCCCGTAGGACGTGGCGAACGCCTGCGCCCTGCCGGGATGCTTGTGCAGCAGGAACCCGAGGTCGGTGGCGGGGCGTTCGGGGGAACCGGTGGTGGTGAGGGTCAGAAACACCTGCACAAACGTACAGCGAAGCCCCCCGGGCCGCACCCAGGATTCTCCGGCACGGGCGGGCAGGGCCGCAGGTCGCGGGCGGTCGCCGAGTGCGGCGACCACCCGCGGCCCGGGTCGGACCGGCTTGCCCGGGTCGGACCGGCTTGCCCGGGTCGGACCGGCTTGCCCGGGTCAGGCCAGTTGCGACTGCACCTGCGCCGAGATCAGCTCCAGGTGGTCCAGGTCGGCCAGGTCCAGGCACTGGAGGTAGACACGGCTCGCGCCGATCTCCGCGTACCGGCCGATCTTGTCGACGACCTCGGCCGGGGAGCCCGCGAGGCCGTTGGCCTTCAGCTCCTGAACATCGCGGCCGATGACCGCCGCGCGGCGCCCGACCTCGGCGTCGTCCTTGCCGACGCACGCCACAAGGGCGGCGGAGTACACCAGGTCGTCGGGCTTGCGCCCGGCCTGCTCGGCCGCGGCCCGCACCCGGCCGAACTGCCGCTCGCTGTCCTCGACCGAGGCGAACGGGATGTTGAACTCGTCCGCGTACTGCGCGGCGAGACGGGGCGTGCGCGTCGCGCCGTGGCCGCCGATCAGGACCGGCACCTTGGTCTGCGCGGGCTTGGGCAGCGCGGGCGAGTCGGTGAGCTGGTAGTGGGTGCCCTCGTAGGAGAACGTGCGGCCGGGCTCCGTCGCCCACAGCCCGGTGACGATCGCCAACTGCTCCTCAAGGCGCGCGAACTTCTCCTTCGGGAACGGGATGCCGTACGCCTTGTGCTCCTCCTCGAACCAGCCCGCTCCGAGTCCGAGTTCCACCCGGCCGCCGGACATCTGGTCGACCTGGGCCACCTGGATGGCGAGCACACCCGGCAGCCGGAAGGTACCGGCCGTCATGAGCGTCCCGAGCCGGATCCGCTTCGTCTCGCGCGCGAGGCCCGCCAGCGTGATCCAGGCGTCCGTGGGCCCCGGCAGACCGTCGGCAGAGCCCATGCGCAGATAGTGGTCGGAGCGGAAGAAGGCGTCGAAGCCGAGGTCCTCGGTGGCCTTGGCGACGGTGAGCAGCGTGTCATAAGTGGCCCCCTGCTGGGGCTCGGTGAAGATGCGAAGATCCATGGGTCCATCCTGCACGCTCGAACACCCGTCAACGTTCTCCGTCCGGGCAGGGCGCCGCCGCCCCGGTCGGGTGAAATCCTCGCGTGCGGCGGCCGGGGCGTGGCCGTCCCAGTGACTACGCCGTACGGAAGATCGTTGGCCGGTGCGGAGCCGGACCGCCCGGCACCCGCGCCGGCGGCCTCGCCGGGGCGCCCCCGCAGCAACCGCCTTGCCCGGCCGGGGCGCGCCCCCGCGGCGGGGCATCCGCCGGTGGGGCATCCGCCGGTGGGCGGCGGCGGAACGGCGGACGGTGCCGGAACGGCGGGCGGGCGCGGAACGGCAGGCGAGCGCGGAACGGCGGACGGGCGCGGAACGGCAGGCGAGCGCGGAACGGTGGGCGGTGGGTCTGGCGGCGCCTGAGGATGGCCGGGGCGGTGGCTCGTCTCAGCAGACGGGGCGGGTCCCCGAGGGCTCCGGGGTGTCGCGCGCTCTGGCGGCGAGTCTGCGGAGCATCTCCAGGACGCGGTCCCTGGCCTCGTCGGCCGCGTCGATGGCCTCCATGCACTGCCAGTACACCCCCTCGTCGTCGGCGCCCATCGCCACCGTGACCAGGGCGATGCCCACTTCACCCAGGAGCACGCCGAGGCCGAGGAGGGTGTCGTGGGCATCGCCTATCGTCGTCAGCTTCGCCGCGCGTATCTCCTGGGGTGTCGGCGGGGGGTGGCTCAGGACCGCGCAGCCCCTGCCGCTCAGTTCGCTGAGGCCGAGCGCCTCGCCCCGTAACTCCGGAGGCCCCGCGACCGCGAGGCGGCTGCCGATCGCCTGCGCCAGAGCCTGGGACTGCCACACCTCCGCCACGAGGGAGGCGGGCTCCCGACTTCGCGCCAGAGCGCACCTGCTCGCCTCGATGAGCCGCATCGCATCCATGCGCCGTCCCCATTCATCCCGCGCCCTCACACAGCACGTGCAACCGAACTCCCCTAACCACTACCCACAGTGAGCGCCTTCAGGACGAAAAGCCAGAGGAAGCCTGAAATCTGTGGACAAAAATTCGCCAATGGACAATGCATTGACTGCGGAGAGTGACGATGAGGTGTCTTTGGGGGGCTTTCGGCATGTCCAACGGGTGGTGACGGCACACGACTTGAGAGGACTTGAGGGGCGGGGGTGCGCGCCGTGTGCGCCGTGAATGCCGGGGGCTCAGCACCGGTTGCGCCGTGGAGCGGTTGCGCGGTGGAGCCGTCCAGGGCTGGGGCTAGGGCGCCGGGAAGCGGTGCTCGTTCCGGTCGATCTTCGCCGCAAGCGCCGTGAGCGGATCGATGCCCAGTCGGCCGCAGAACTGCAGCAGATAGGCGAGGACGTCGGCGACCTCGTCGGTGACGCGGTGCGCCGACTCCGGGTCGTCCATGATCCGTGCCGACTCCTCCGGGGTCAGCCACTGGAAGATCTCCACGAGTTCGGCGGCCTCCACGCTGAGCGCGGCGGCCAGGTTCTTGGGCGTGTGGTAGGGCTCCCAGTCGCGCGCGGCCGCGAACTCGGCCAGCCTGCGCTGCAGTCCCGCTACGTCATGATCTGTCACGGCCCCAAGTCAACTACATCCCGGCAGGTCCGGGCCGCCCCAGGTCCACCACGGTCACGCCGTCCGCCGTCGCGGCCCAGGTGGCGTCGGCCACGGCACCGATCAGGCGCAGGTGGCCGCGGGCGCACATACGGGCCGCGAGGTCGGCGATGGCCCGCTTCTGGCGCTGGTCCAGACAGCGGTCGAAGCCGTCGGCGAGGACCGTGAGGCTCTGGTAGGCCTCGGGGACCTCCGCCGCCGGGTCGACCTCCAGGACCCGGGGGCCGGTGAGCAGGACCAGGGCGAGGGCCAGATAGCGCAGTTCGCCGTCGCCGAGGCGGCCCATGGAGGTGCGCACGCCGTCACCGCGGTCGAGCAGTGCCCGCAGCGCGCCGTCCCGCGTCTCCTCGGCGCGTACGTCGGCCACGGGCCCCGCGCACCCGGCACGCAGCGCGGTCACGAGCTGGGCGTGCCGGGTACCGCACTCGGAGCGGGTGCGCCACAGGACTTCCGCGAGGTTGTCGCAGCCCCCGAGGAGGCGCCCGGTGCCGACGAGTCCTGGCGGCACGGGCTCGCGCATGCGGGTGGGGCGGGGGTCGCAGGCGAACACCGAGCGCAGGGCGACGACGACCTGCTCGGCGGCGGCGAGCACCAGGCGCTGGCCGTCGGTCTTGCCCGCGACGCGCAGCGGCAGCAGGGCCGTGCCGAGGCGGTCGTCGGGCAGGGGCGCGCGGGTGACGGGCGCGGCGCCCGCGGTGTGCCAGGCCGCCTGGACGGCGCGGCGGCCGGGGTCGCGCAGGGCGGTCTCCAGGAGCGTGAGTCCGTCGCGCGTCAACCGTTCGCCCGCGATGCGCAGTTCCGGTTCGGCCTGGACGGCCACGTCGAGGCGTACGGGTCCGGCGGGGCCGTCGACCGTGCAGCCGATGCGGAAGCCGCGGCGGGCCTGGCCGTCGGCCCGCGCCCGCTCGGGCACACAGCGGGCGGGCTGCGGGAAGGCGTCGATCAGCTCGGCTCCCGCGCCGAGCAGCGCCAGCGCCTCGTACGCCCGGAGCGCGCTGGTCTTTCCGCTGCCGCTCGGCCCCGCGAACAGAGTGAGCGGACCGAGCGGGAACGCGGCGCCCCGGTGCCCCTCGAAGGCGGAAAGACGCAGCTCGGTGACGCGGGGCCTGGCGCGGGCCGTCCGATCCTGCGCGAGCGCCCGGCGGGAGTGCACACTCATGACCGGACGTTATGGCTGCCGTTCCAGCCGAACCGTTCCGCCCGACGGACCTTCGCACGATCGAGGGATCACGGCCCGAAGTCCCACGTGGCGGGGTGTGGTGGGCTAGATCACGCCAGGCCACGCACGGTCGCGGGGCCACGCACGGTCGCCGGGCCACGCACGGTCGCTGAGCCACGCACAGGCACCGGGCCACGCACAGGCACCGGGCGGATGCCGGTCGCCGGTCAGATGCCGGTCGCCGCCTCCACGAGGCCCTGGACCTCCGTGTCGGGCGGTGACAGGAGAAAGACGTTCTTCTCCACGCGGTGCATGCCGCAGCCGAGGCCGAAGACCACGCCGCTGCTGAAGTCCAGGACGCGTTTGGCGACTTCGGCCTCGGCGCCGGACAGGTCGAGCAGGACCGGTGTCTGCGCCATCAGGTACTCGGCGACGTCGCGGGCGTCCGCGAAGATGTTCACGCGCGTGACGATGAAGCGCCGGCGCGCCTCCGTCTCCGCGTCGGGCAGCGCGCCGTGCCCTGGCCATGACGGCCACTCGTTGCGGCCGCGCAGCGGTACTACCTGGGCGAGCCCCTCCCACTGTTCGTCGGTGGCTTCGTGGCTGGTCACAGAGCAACCCCGTCCTGGCTCGTCCTCAACGTCTGCACCTGGCAATTCTTACGCAACTCACCCGATCGGCCCAACCACGACACGGTCGCATGGCACGTGTCACATGTGCGAGCGGCGCGCCAACGCCACGAGAACACCCGGGAACCCGCCGCCCCGCCCGCACGACCACCTGCCCGGTGCCGGGTGTCCGCGGCCCCGTACCCCCAAACCAGTCACGGGAGCGTCGATGGCAGACGAGCGTTCAACCACCGCGCGTACGGCGGGTTCCGACCGCGCACCGGGCGGTGTGCGGCGGTGGCGGCCGCCGCCCGCGCTGCTCGGCTTCGTCGTGCTGCTCGTCGTCGTCTTCGCCGTCGCCCACCAGGTCGGCTCGGCGGTGGGGCCGGTCGCGCCGGGCATGCGGTCGTCGGACCCCGGCGGCGACACGAGCCGCGAAGGCGGCACCGGTGGCGATGGCGGGCACGGCGGTTCGCACGGGGGGCACGGCCGGTGACCGCCGGGACCACGGCCCCGGCAACCGGCGAAGGCACGACCACCGACCTGCTCGTCGGCGGCATGACCTGCGCCGCCTGCGTGAACCGGGTCGAGAAGAAGCTGGGCGGGCTCCCCGGGGTCAGCGCCACCGTGAACCTCGCCACCGGTCGGGCCCGGGTGCGCCACCCCACGGGCACCTCGCCGGACGACCTCGTCGCCGTCGTCGTACGGGCCGGGTACACCGCCGAACTGCCGCCCCCGCCCGCGGAACCGGAACGAGTGACGCCGGTCAACGCGGCGACCGCAGACGGCACCGTCGGCACAGATGCCACAGATGCCACAGATGCCACAGATGCCACAGACGGCACAGACGGCATCGACGCCCGGCACGCCACCGACAGCACACAGGACACGGACGCCGCGAGGGACGCGAGGGAGCGGCGTGCCGAGCGGCACCGGCTCCTGGTCACCGCCGCGCTCTCGCTGCCCGTGCTCGTCCTGCCCATGGTGCCCGCCTGGCAGTTCCGCAACTGGCAGTGGCTGTGCTTCGTGCTCACGGCGCCGGTGGCGGTGTGGGGCGCGTGGCCGTTCCACCGGCGGGCGCTGCGCGGGCTGCGGCACGCCGCCGCGACCATGGACACCCTGGTGTCGCTCGGTGTCGCCGCCTCCTTCTCGTGGTCGGTGTACGCCCTGTTCATCGGTGGCGCGGGCGAGCCGGGGACGCGGATGCCGTTCGAGGTGCTTCCGGCCGCGGGCGGCGGTGCCCACCACGTGTACCTGGAGGCGGCGGTCGGGGTGCCGCTCTCCGTGCTCGCGGGACGCTTCCTGGAGTCACGGGCGCGGCACCGCACGGGTGCGGCGCTGCGTTCACTGGCCTCGCTCGCCGTCAAGGACGTCGCGGTACGGGACGCGGACGGCACGGAGCGGCGGATCCCCGCCGGACAACTGCGGGTGGGCCAGGAGTTCGTGGTGCGGCCCGGGGAGCGGGTGGCCACCGACGGCGTGGTGGTGTCCGGCACGTCCGCGCTCGACCTGTCGCTCGTCACCGGTGAGAGCGAGCCGGTGGCGGCCGGGCCCGGCGGAGCCGTCGTCGGCGCCGCCGTGAACGCGGGCGGGTTCCTCACGGTCCGCGCGACCGCGGTGGGCGCCGACACGCAACTCGCCCGCATCACACGCATGGTGACGGACGCCCAGGCGGGCAAGGCGCGCGCCCAGCGGCTCGCGGACGCCGCGGCGGGCGTCTTCGTCCCCGTGGTCCTGACGCTGGCCGTGACCGTCCTCGGGTTCTGGCTGGGCGCGGGCGCCGCACCCGAGGCGGCGGTCACCGCGTCCGTGGCGGTCCTCGTCGTCGCCTGCCCCTGCGCACTGGGCCTCGCGACGCCCACCGCGCTGCTCGCCGCCACCGGGCGCGGTGCCCGGCTCGGCGTGCTGATCAGCGGGCCACGCGCCCTGGAGACGCTGCGCCGGATCGACACCGTCGTCCTCGACAAGACCGGCACGCTGACGACGGGCCGTATGACCGTCACCGACGTCACCGCCGCACCGGACGGCCTCGGCCGCGACGCGGTGCTGCGGCTCGCCGGGGCCGTCGAAGGCGGCTCCGAGCACCCGCTGGGGCGCGCCGTCGTCGCGTACGCCAGACAGGAACTGGCGGCGGCGGAGTTGCCTCTGGTCACCGAGCTGCCCCAGGTCACCGACTTCCACGCGACGCCCGGGCAGGGTGTCCGCGGGACGGTGGAGGGGCGCGAGGTGGAGGTGTGCTCGCCGGGCTCGGACCCGGGCAGCGTGCTGCCCGGTGTGTTCGGCCGCGCCCTCGCTGAGGCCGAGTCGGCCGCGCGGACCGTGGTCCTGGTGCGCGTCGACGGCGTCGTCGAGGCCGTCGTGGCCGTGGGCGACGTGCTGCGGCCCGAGAGCTACCGCGCCGTGGACCGACTGCGGCGGCTCGGTGTGCGCCCTGTGCTCGCCACCGGGGACCGCCCCGCGGTCGCGCACGCCGTGGCCGCCGACCTGGGGATCGACGAGGTGCACGCGCGCTGCACACCGCAGGACAAGGCGGCGCTCGTCGGGCGGTTGCGGGCCGATGGCCGCCGGGTCGCGGTGCTCGGTGACGGCGTGAACGACGCCGCGGCGCTCGCCCGCGCCGACCTGGGCATCGCCATGGGCTGCGGCAGCGACACCGCGATCGGCGCGGCCGATGTGACACTGGCCGCCGGTGACATCGGCGCCGCTGCCGTCGCGGTGCGGCTCGCCCGCCGCACCATGGCCACCATCCGCACCAACCTGATCTGGGCGTTCGGCTACAACGCCCTCGCCGTGCCGCTCGCCGCGGTCGGCCGCATCGGGCCGATGACGGCGGCCGTCGCGATGTCCCTCAGCTCCCTGCTAGTGGTCGGGAACAGCCTGCGGCTGCGTACGTGGGAACCGGCGCGGCGGAGTGCGGCGCCGCGGAGTGCGGCGCGGCGCGGAGGTGGGCTTCGGTGAGCGAGGAGAAGCCGGTGGCCGCCAGAGGCGGCGAAAGGCCCGCCGCTGCCGCGTGGGCGCGGCGGCATCTGCCCGGTGTGCTCGCCCCCGTCGTCGCCTGCGCGGTGGCCCTCACCGGCCTCTCGGCCTGGGTCGCCGCCGGGGCCGCGGGCGGGCCCGCGCGCATCGCCGTCGGCGACGCCCGGGTGTTCCTGCCGTACGGCGGCAAGGCGGAGACGGCGGCCTTCTTCCGGATCACCAACAGCGGGGAGTCCGGCGACACCCTGCTGTCCGTCGCCTCGCCCGCGGCCGGCGACGTGATGCTGAGCCGGACCGTGGAACGGGCGGGGAACGTGGAGTCGATGCGGATGGTCGGCTCCGCGGCGGTGCCCGCGCGTTCCGTGGTGCGGATGACACCCGAGGGCCTGGACGTGATGCTGCGCCCCCAGAAGACCCTGCGGCTCGGCGACGAGGTGCCCTTCGTGCTGCGCTTCCGGCACGGCGGGGACGTACGGGTGCGGGCGGTCGTGGTCCGGCCCGGTAGCTGAGCGCCGCCGATCCGCCGTACGTGTACGGGAACTCCCCGCGCCCCCCGTCCGACTACTGGCGCGCGGGGAGCCGCCGGACGGGCGGTCCTGGAAGGGGTGCGGGGAAGCGGATGGGCGGTCTTGACGTACGTATGCGGGGCGTGACCTGCGGTCATGGGCGCGTGGTCGCTGTCGACGGGGTGGATCTCGACATCGCCGCCGGGGAGCGCGTCGCCCTCACAGGGACGAACGGCTCCGGCAAGTCGACACTGCTGCGGGCCGTCCTCGGACTGCACCGGCGGCACACGGGCAGCATCCTCGTCGGCGGCCGCGGTACGGCGTCGGCGGCGGACCGGGCGTGGCGGCGCCAGGCCTGCGCCTGGGTGCCGCAGAAGCCCGCGACCGGACGGTTCCCGCTGCTCGCGGGCGAACTCCTGGACTCCGCGGGCGCGCCCGAGCAGACGGCCGACGCGGCCAGCGACCTCGGCGTGGGCGAGCTGCGGCGCCGGCCCCTCGACACGCTGTCCGGGGGCCAGTTGCAGCGTGTGTACCTGGCCCGCGCCATCGGGTGCGTGGCCGCGGGTGCGGGCGTGCTGCTCGCCGACGAGCCCACCGCCGCCCTCGACTTCGCGGGCCAGGAGGAGGCCGCGGCGGCCCTCACGGCACTGCCGGTCACGCTCGTCGTCGTCACCCACGACCGCGAGCTCGCCGCCCGCTGCGACCGGGTCTTCGACATGGCGGCGGGGAAGCTGCGGGAGGTGACGCCGTGACGTACACGGCAGTGCCCGCGCTCGGACCCGTCGCCGTGACGTACGCGGCGACGCCCGCGCTCGGCCCCGTCGCCATGACTCCCCCTCCGGAGGACCCCCGATGACCCTCGCCACCGCCGATGTCGGCGCGCTGCTGCACCTCGTGCCGGTGCAGCGGGCCGGGTGGGCGTTGCTGCTCGCCGCCGTCGGGCTTCCGATCGTCGGGGTCGTGATCGTGGGGCTCGACATCATGCCGGTGCGGTTCGCGATGATGCACGTCGCGCTGCTCGGCATCGCCGTCGGTCTGCTCACCGGCCTCGACCCGATGCTGTGCGCCCTGGTGGCCTGCGCGCTCGCCGGAGCCGGTGTCGCCCCCCTGGCCGGGTCCCCCGCCGGTCTGTCCGGGGCGATGGGGCTCTTGATGAGCATGGCGATCGCGGCCGCCCTGCTCGTCCTGTCCGTGTCCGGGGTCAACGCGTCCGGCGCGTTCGCGCTGCTGTGGGGGTCGATCCTGTCCGTGGGCAGCGCCGACCTCGTGGTGGTCGGGGTGCTCGCCGTGGTCGTCCCCGTGCTGTTCTGGTGGCGCCGCCGCGACCTGGCGCTGCTCCTGTACGACCGCGAACTCGCCCAGTGCTCCGGCGTTCCCGTCGGCGCGCTCACCCTCGTCCTGCTCGTCCTCGTCGCCGTGGCGGTGGCAGGGGCGATCAAGCTGACCGGGGCGCTGCTCGTGGACGCGCTCACCCTGCTGCCCGCGCTCGCCGCGCGCCGCCTCGGCAGGCGGCTCACCACCATCGCGCTGTGGGCCGTGGCCATCGGCGTCACCGTGAACGTCACGGGCTTCCTCATCGCCCTGTGGCTGGACTGGCCGCCCGGGCCCGTCCTCGTCCTGACCGCGGGGGCCGTCGTCCTCGCCGTCCATCTCATCCCCGAACGGAGCATCACCTCATGGCGCGCACCGGCGTCCCCACCCCTCCCCTCCGCCCCACCTCCCGCGTCTCCGCCCGCGTCCCGTTGATCGCGCTGAGCGCCGTGCTCGCCCTGACGGCCGCGGGCTGCTCCGACGACTCCTCCGGCGGCGGCTCCGGGGACTCCGGCGGCAAGAAGGACGGGCCTGTCGTCGTCGCCACGACCACGTGGGAGGGCGCGTTCGCGAAGGCGGCGGGCGCGAAGGACGTCACGGTCCTGGTCCCGCCCTCCACGCAGCACGCGCCGGACTACGACCCCAAGCCGTCCGACCTCGCGGCGGTGACGAAGGCGGACTTCGTGCTGTACGCGCCGTTCGAGCCGTACGCGGGGAAGATCAAGGACGCGGCGGGCTCGAAGGCCGACCTGGTGCGGGTGAACCTGGACAACGACGCCGCGAAGGTGCGGGACGAAGTGGCCCGCCTCGGCGAGCTCTTCGGCACCGAGGTCGCGGCGGCGAACTGGCGCAGGACCTTCGACCGCGAGTACGCGCGGCTGTCCGCGGACCTCAAGGCGTCCTGGCCCGGCGGGAAGAGCCCGGCCGTCGTCAGCCAGGTGTTCACCACGTGGTCGGCACGCATGGCGGGCGCGCGGACCGTCGGCACGTACGGCCCGGAGGCCGTGACCGCCTCCCAGCTCGCCGGCCTGTCCGCGAAGAAGCCGGCGCTCGTCCTCGACAACGCGCACATGTCCACCGGCAAGGTCCTGCCGGACTCCGGTGCCCAGCAGGTGAAGATCGTCAACTATCCGGGGAAGGACATGGACCTGCTGCCGGTGTACCGGGAGGCCGCGGAGCAGCTCAAGAAGGCGATGAAGAGCGCCTGAGCGCCCGCCCTGAGCCCGGTGGGGCCGCCGTACGCTCCTTCGGGGACGTACGGCGGCCGGGGCTCAGGCGTGGGCGGCGCGCTCGCGCAGGGCCGTGCGGTCCGGTTTGCCCGCGGGGGTCAGGGGCATTTCGGGGACGAGCAGGAGCCGTTCGGGGTGTTTGGCGCGTGCGAGGCCGCGGTCGGTGAGGTGGCGGCCCAGGTCGTCGAGGGTGGGCGCACCCGCGCCCGCGGCGTGGGCGGACGGCACCACGCAGGCCGCGAGGCGCTCGCCCATCAGCGGGTCGGGTACGCCCACGCACACCACGTCACGTATCGACGGATGCGCGCTCAGCTCCCGTTCGACCTCCGCCGGGCTGATGTTCGCGCCGCCCCGGATCACCACGTCCTTGAGCCGTCCCACGACGTGCAGCACGCCGTGCTCGTCCAGGAGGCCGAGGTCGCCGGTGCGTACCCAGCCCTCGGGAGTGCGGTAGCGGGCGTCCAGTTCGGGGGCGCCCACATAGCAGAGCGGGGTCATGGGGCCGCGCGCGACGATCTCGCCGACCGTGCCTGCGGGCAGGGGTTCGTGGGTGGTGGGGTCGGCCACGCGGATGTCGGCGACGCGGGGGTCCGGGCGGCCCGCGACGACGCCCCGGTCCGCGGAGCCTTCGTCGGGCCCTTCGGCAAGGGGGTCCGGCCCGTCCGGGGCGGCCCCCAGGCCCGTATGGCAGTTGACGCCGTCCGCGGAGCCGTACAGGTTCACCACGGCGCAGCCGAACGCGCGGCGCGCCTCGGCCGCGGTGGTGGCGTCCAGCGGGGCGCCGCCGAGGACCAGGGCGGTCGGCGCGGGCAGCTTCCCGGCCTGCGGGTGTTGCTCCCGCCGCTCCTGTTCCAGGAGGTCCAGGATCATGCGGGCCATCGTCGGTACGCCGAGGATGTGGGTGGGCTCGTGTTCCCGGACGGCGTCGATCGCCGCCCGCGGGGTGAAGTGGTCGAGCAGTACGAGGGTGCCGCCGTGCCGGGCGAGGGCGACGGCCGTGCCGTTGGACCCGAAGGCGGAGGCCAGCGGCACGAGGAAGAGACAGCGCGGCGGGGTGGCCGGGTCCGGCATCAGCGAGGCGAAGAAGTTGCCGCGGCCGCCTGCCAGGGCGTTGTGCGAGTACGCGACCATCTTCGGCTCTGCCTCGGACCCCGAGGAGACGAGGATGCGGGCCGCGCCGTCCGGGTCGGGCCGCGCGGACACGAACGCCGTCGGATCGCTGCGCCGCAGCAACTCCCCCAAGGGCACGGCCCCTTCGGGGGCCCTCCCCGGGCCCGCGGCTATGACGTGGCGGAGGGCGGGACCCGCTGACGGGGCCGGTGCGGGGGCGGCCACCGAGGCCAAGAGCTCCGCCGCGGGCCGGGCGCCACGGTGTTCCGTGGCGGCGACGACCGCCACCGCTCCGGCCCGGCGCAGCAGGCTCGCGGCCTCCGCCGCCCCCCGGCCCACCGGGAACGGCAGCGCGACCGCGCCGACCGCGGCGAGCGCCAGATCGGCGATCACTGCGTCGCGTCCGTTGGGCAGTTGCACGCCGACGACGTCACCGGCTTCGACGCCGAGCTCTCTGAGCCCGACGGCCAGACATCGGACCTTGCGGTCGAGCGCCGTGTAGCAGAGCTTGCCCTTGGCGTCGACGACCGCGGTGCGGTGCAGGTCGCTGATCTGCCGTGCCCGGAAAAGGCTGTACAGGTCGAGGTCGGGACAGGTGCCGTCGAGCGCCCACGAGCGACGCAGGGCGGGGGGAAGCAGATCGGGGAGGGGGAGGGGCATGCGGGGCTCCTGGGGGTGGGTCGGGCGGGGTGGGGCGCTGCGGAACCCGGTCACCGGTGATCACGCCACCGCCGGGGGCCAGAGGTGGGCGCCGGGAGGTGAGCGCTGAGGGGGCGGCGCGCCCTCGGCCGGGCGGTGCGGGGCCGAGGGCGGGTTGGCGGCCGCGTCAGGTGGCCGGTGCCAGGTGCTCGGTGGTCGCGTGATCGGCGCCGGATGGCCGGTGTTCAGGTGCTGGTCGGTGTCAGGTGGGTCGGATAGGACGGATGGGTCAGGTGGGTCCGGTGGGTCAAGTGGTGGCTGGTGGGTCAGGTGAAGGTCCAGGGGGCCGGGACCGTCGGTGCGCCGAGCGAGTCGCGGCCGATGGTTCCCGCGAAGCGCGCGTCGCCGTGCAGGGACGCGAGATCCGTGGTGACGGCCGTCGCCGTCAGGCCGTGCGTGCCGAGCAGGCGCAGCGCCTCCGCCGTGGGCAGACCGGTCAGGTCGTACGCCGCCGCGGCGGTCGCGTACCGGTCGGCCGGGGCCACCCAGCCGTCGGCCGTGCGCAGCGGGCGGCGGAAGCCCGCCGGGCGCCGGGGCTCGGCGCCGCGGGCCGCGCGGTGCAGGGCGGGCGCGGTGAGCACGTCGGCGGCGCCGAGCAGGGAGGAGTCCACGCGTACGCCGCGGCCGCCGTTGCGCTCGCGCAGGAGCAGTCCCGCGAGGACGGCTTCCGCGCCGAGCAGGCCGCCGAGTACGTCGAGAAGGGTCATCAGGGAGGGCGCGGGCGGCTCGTCGGCGGGACGCACCGCCGCGCCGACGCCGGTGCGGGCCTGCACCATGAAGTCCGTACCCATGGGGGCGGGGTCCAGACGACCGGCCCAGCCGCTGGTGTACGCGTACACGATGCCGGGGTTGACGGCCGAGAGGTCGGCGGCGTCGAGGCCGAGTTGCGCGGCCTTGCCCGGCGCCCAGTTGTGCAGGAACACATCCGCCTCCGCGACGAGTTCGCGCAGGCGGCGGCGCCCGGAGGGGGACTTGATGTCGGCCTCGACGGCGCGCTTGCCGCGGTTGAGGGCCAGCCAGCGGGCCGAGACGCCGCCGCAGGCGGGCGGCATGCCGCGGAGCGGGTCGCCGCCCGGGGGCTCGATGCGTACGACGTCGGCGCCGAGGAGGCGCAACAGGTGGGCGGCGAGCGGTGCCTGGATGCGGCGGCCCGCCTCCAGGACGGTGACCCCGGCCAGCGGGCGGCCGGGCGTGGCCGGGTGGGAGCCGGGGCGGCCCGCGGGGACGGCGGCCGGGCCGAGCCGGGACAGCGACCAGGGGGCGGCGGCGTCGTGCTCCGCGGCGCGCTCGGCGAGGGTGCGCAGCGCGCACACCTCGGCGCCGGAGGCCGCGGCGGCTTCCAGGAGACGCGGCCAGCGGTGGCCGCGGGCGGTGGCGTGCAGCGCGTCGGGGAGGGGCGCGCAGGCGGTCGCGTACCGGAACTGGAAGGGGCGCCACCCCGCGCGTATCGCCTCGGCGGGGGCGCCGAGGGCCCGCCAGAACGCGGCCCAGGCGCCCGGGTCGAGGGTCTCCAGCTCGAAGAGGGTGCCGTCGGCGGAGGTGAAGGGGGGTCCGCCGGGGGCGAGTTCGGCGGCTTCGGCCTCGTCGGCACCGGTGGCGGCGAAGTACTGGGAGACGGAGAGGAGTCCGGCGCGGGTGGCGCTGACGGTCACCCCCGGCCCGGCGGTTCCGCTCGCACCGGGGTTGCCGCCGCGGGCCTGGGCGAAGAGTTGGGCCAGCAAGCCCTGCACGGCGAGGACGCCCGCGGCGGTGGCGGTGTAGTCGGCGGCGAGGCCCCTCGGGGTGCCGTCGCGGCGGCCGTGCACGGCCATGACGCCGGTGGCCGCCTGCGCGGTGGCCTCGTCGTGGGCGGCCGCGGCGTGGGGTTCCCCGTGCCGGGGGGCTATGCCGTACGCCGCCGCACCTTCGGAGCCGACCGAGCCTGCCGCGCCATCCAGGCCAGGCCCTCCCGGCCCTCCTGGCCCTCCTGGCCCTCCCAGTCCAGCCGGTCCAGCCGGTCCAGCCGGATCCGCCCAGAGAACGTCCCCCGTGACCGGCCCGAACCCGGCGCCGTCGAGGGTGACGTGACCGCCGGACAGTGCGTACGGGCCCGCCGCTTTGTCGGCGCCCTGCGTGCCCTCCTGGGGCGTGGCACCGAGCAGTCGCAGGTGTTCGGCGGCGAGCCACGTCAGCTCCGGCGGCCCGGCGACGTCGCAGCGGAGCGCGTCCAGGGGGCGGGCGGCGGCCTGTGCGGTGGTGAGGGCTGGTGACGTCATGTCGGTCGTGTCTCCTCTTCCCACGCGGGGCAGCCCCCGCCGGGGTCGTTCCGAACGGGAACCCGGGGCCGTCGGCAGCCGACCAGTTCCATGCAGAGACAGTCGGGCGCCCGGGCCCGCGGGTTCCCGGCGAACGGGAGGAACTGGTGGAAGCGGTGGATGCGGTGGAAGCGGTGCATGCGGTGGGCGGGGCGCAGGGATCGGTGGGAGCGGTGTCGGGGCCGGGCGAGGGGGAGGACGGCGCGGGGCACGTGGGATGCGGGAGCGTGGGCGGGGCCTGTGGCTGTGACTCCGGCTCCGGCTCCGGCTCCGGCTCCGGCTCCGGCTCCGGCTCCGGCTCCGGCGGGGACGGTAGCGGGGTGTGCGGGACCGTGGCGGACGGCACCGGTGCCCGCCCTGGTCCCGATCGGCTCCGGGACCGGGTCTCCGCCTTCCTGCGTGATCACGTCATGCCGTGTGAGGACGTTCTGGACGCCGGTGGGCCGGAGGCCGATGCCGTGCTTCGGGGGTTGCAGGAGCGTGCGCGGCGGGCGGGGCTGTGGGCGTTGCCGCTGCCTGCCGAACTCGGCGGGCAGGGGCTCGGTCTGGCGCGGTACGCCGCGTACGCGGAGGCGGAGGGTGCCAGCGACCACGGGCCCGCCGCGCTCGGCTCCGCGCCCCTCCTCGACGTCCTGATGCTGCGCCGGCACGGCACCCCGCGCATCCGCGAGGAGTGGCTGCCCCGCCTGGTCACGGGCGACCTCCGCACCTGTTTCGCCATGACCGAGCCCGACGTACCCGGCACGGACCCCGTCCGCACCACGACCCGCGCGACCGCCCGCCCGGACGGGAGTTGGCGCCTCACCGGCCGCAAGTGGTTCACCTCCGGCGCGGCGGGCGCCGACCTCGTGACCGTGCTCGCCCGCACCGACGGCGCGCCGCCGGACCGCGGTGGCCTGTCCCTCTTCCTGGTGCCCACCTCGGCGCCCGGTTTCCGCGTCGTACGCGAACTGCCCGTCCTGGGGGCGAGCGGCGCGGGCGGGCAGTGGGAGATCGCGTTCGAGGACGTACGGGTGCCCGGCGACCGGCTCGTGGGCGAGCGCGGTGCCGCTCTCGCCGTCGCCGGGGAGCGGTTGCAGCTCGGGCGGACGTTGCGGTGTCTGCGCTGGCTGGGGCAGGCACAGCGGGCCTTCGACCTGATGGCCGCCCGCGCGGCGACCCGCACCGGGGTCCGCGGCCCGCTCCGTGACCACCAACTCGTGCAGGCCCATGTCTTCGAGTCGCTGCTCGCGCTGCGTACGGCGCGTCCGCTGGTGCACGAGGCGGTGGCGCTGCTCGCCGCGGGTGCCGACGCCCACGTCGAGGTGGGGCTCGCCAAGGTCGCGGCGGCACGCACCCTCCAGCAGGTCGTGGACGCCGCGATCCAGGTGCACGGCGCCGCCGGGCTCGGCCCCGACACCGCGCTGCCCGCGCTGCTGCGTACGGGGCGGGCGGCCCGCATCCTGGACGGTCCCGACGAGTTGCACATCACGTCGGTGGCGCGGCGGGTGCTGCGCGGGTACGTCTGACGGCCGCGTGCTTTCCCGCCCCCCGGCGCGCACTCACGTACGTCCGTGTCATTCCGCGTCATTCCGCGTCATACGTCGCGCGGGTCCACCAGGCCCGTCAGCGCGGCGAGGCCGAGGGCCAGGAAGAAGTCGCCCCAGACGAGTTCGTGCCGCACGGCGGTCCCGGTCGTGGCGTCGTGGCACCCGTCGAGCAACATGCCGGCCGGCGGCCGCCCGCTGCCACTGCCGCCGTCGCCGCCGCCGTCGCTCAGGTGCGCGGTGACCAGACGGCGGAGGACGGCTTCCGCCCGGCGCCCACAGTCCTCGCCGCCGGGCAGGGAGGCGAGCTTGAGCAGGGCGACGGCGGTGATGGCCGCGGCGGAGGTGTCCACCGGCCCGCCGGGGTGCGCCTCGTCGGCGGACGGGACGAGGGGTGGCGGGGCGGGCGTGGGCGCGTCGGGCGCGGACCCCGAGGGCGGCGGGGCGGTGTCGAGTGGTGCCCCCAGGTGTCTCGCCGCCGCGCGCAGCCGTGCGAGGCCCTCGACGGTCCCGGCGGTCCCGGCCGCCCCGGCGGTGCCCCCTGGCAGTGTCAGCGCGTCGGCGACGGCGAGCAGCAGCCAGGCCCGGCCGCGGCTCCAGCCCGGGGGTGGGTCGGTGAGCGGGTGCCAGCCGGTGCTGGGGTCGTGCCGCCAGGCCGACGCGCGCAGCGGTGCCGGGGCGGGCGCTTCGTCCTGCCCGGGCGCGGGCTCCTCGGCCCCGAGGCAGAGGTCCAAGTGCCGGTACAGATGGGACATCGCCGCCTCCCTGCCGTGCGGGCCCGCCGACGCGAGGAGCCGGACCAGACCCGGTACGGCGTCCGCGCGGGCCAGCGTGCGGGGGCCGCCGAACGCCGCGCCCCAGGGGACGAGGCCCAGTTCGGGGTCGTACGCGGTGAGGCAGGTGCGTGCCGCGTGGTCGCGGAGCCGCCTCTCGGGCCCGGAGTCCGGGGCGAGTGCGGTGCCGTACCAGAGGATCAGACCGCGCGTCGCGGTGTCGGCACCGGCCCAGTCGGCGAGCCGGGCCGTGCATGCCTCGGCTGCGGCCCGGTCGGCCACCGCGCCGGTGTGCCTGGCCCGCAGCCACAGCAGTCCCGCCCAGAAGCCGCCGGTCCAGGAACCGCGCCGGGTCGTCGTCCACGTGCCGGTGCCGGGATCGGCGGACAGCGGGAACCGCGCCCCCACCTCACCCAGGCTGACGGCGACCCGCCCGAGCACGGCGCCCAACGCCACCCCGCTCCACCCGCCACCCACCCCGTCCTCCCTGACTCCGCACGCCACCGACGCGCCCGACGCCCCCGGCACCCCTGCGCACCCGGACCTCCAACACTTCCCGTTCCCCCCCTTGTCGATGGCTGGCCGCGCAGTTCCCCGCGCCCCTTGCGGGGCACCCCGCCAGGGGCGCGAGGAACGGCGCGCTCAGCCCCCAGAAAACCCGCGGACGCGACTGCCGAAAACCCCGCAGACGCGACCGCGACTTGTCGATGGCTGGCCGCGCAGTTCCCCGCGCCCCTTGCGGGGCACCCCGCCAGGGGCGCGAGGAACGGCGCGCTCAGCCCCAGAAAACCCGCGGACGCGACTTGCGGCTTGCGCCCCGGCTGGGTGCGCGGGCACCGGTACTCACCCCGCTCGCACCCCCGCCCCCTAACCGCCCCGCACGCCAACACCCCCGCTCGGGAGCCGCCCCCGCTCTCGTACCGCCCACCCCAACCCCACCGCGCCCGCCGCGGCGAACTCCGTGGCCACCAGGGTCCACCCCCATCCGTAGTGGCCCGCCGTGGCGAGGAGGCCGAACAGGGGTGGGCCCGCTGCGAAACCGGTGAAGAAGCCTGCCGAGACCAGGGCGGAGTCCTGGCCCGCGCGGCCGGGGGCCGCGCGCTGCATGACCAGGACCATGGACACCGCGTTGGCCGACACCGCGAACACGCCCACCGCCACCGCCCCGGGCCAGACGAGTGGCCCCACCGCGGTCGCCCCGGCAAGCAGCAGCGCCGCCCCCACCGCGCCCGCCGCGAGCCCGCCAGGCAGCCACTCCGCACGTCCGGGCGTGGCCGCCCTCGACCAGGCCACGCGGCCCACCACCCCGGCCACCCCGAGCACCGCGACCAACGCACCCGCCGCGCCGGACCCCAGATCCAGGCGGTGGGCCCCGTACAGCGCGAGGTACGTGTTCACGGACGCGATACCGCAGCCCAGGAGCAGGGAGAAGGCCGTCAGCCAGGCGATGGCGCCCCGTGGGACCAGAGCGGCGGCGGGCCCGGCGCCGGTACGGGCGGACGGGTCCGTCCGCGGGTCCGCGGGCAGCGTCCGCAGCGCCCACACCGCCGTCACCACCGCCGCGCCCGCCGCCGTCCACACCGCCCCCCGCCAGCCGATCCCGGACGCGAGCGCCGCGAGCGGCAGGCCCGCGGCGAACGCGCCCAGTTGGACGCCGGACTGCTTCATACCGGTGACCGCGCCCCGGCGCGCGGGTTCCACCGCGGCCAGGATCGCCTTGTTCGTCGCCGGGTTGGCGAGCGCCTGCGGCAGCCCGCCCAGGGCCACCGCCGCCAGCAGGAAGCCCGCCCCGGGAGCGGCGCCGATCAGCGCGAGCGCCGCGGCCGAGAGCAGCAGCAGCGCGGCCAGGGCGCGGCGCGGGCCCACCCGGTCGACGATCCTGCCGCCCACCGGTGAGAGGACCGCGGCGGTGCCGAAGCCGATCGTCGTGGTCAGGCCGAGGACGGTGGGTGAGATATCCAACTCGTCCACCAGACGCGGTCCGAGCGCCCCCAGGAGGAACAACTGGAGCATGGAGAAGGCCATGGCGCAGGTGAGGAGGGCGGTGGGCACCGAGGCGCCCGCCATTGCCATCGCCCCCTCCGCCGGTGGCGGTGACGGTGACGAGGCCGGTGGCGAGGGCGGCGGCGGGGCCCCGGTCGCCTGCGCGTCCGCACCGCCCCCGGCCCCGGCCCCGGCACCCGCTCCGGCACCGCCGCTCTCACCCTCCGGATCCATGCACCCGCCCCCCGCCAAGTCCCGTACACCCGAACCATCACCGTACGCACGGATACATCCCGTACCGCCGAACAGGCCGTCGCAGGAGTCGGATGCGCGCCCCCGCTGGTTCCCGGCGGTCTTCGTGACCCGGGCCACACCCCCGCGTCGGCGGCGGAACATTACGGACCCGGCCGCTGTCGCCGCGGGTCGGATGCAAAGATGAGGCCGCCATGACTGGGGGCCGAAGCTGTCGCGCGGTACGGGCTGCGGTGTTCGCGGCCGCCTGTGTGCTGCTCGCGGGCACCGGCCACGCACTCATGTCCAGTACGCCGCTGCCCTGGTGGGCGCTGCCCGGCGCGGCCGTCACGACCTTCGCGGGCGCCTGGCTCCTGGCCGGGCGCGAACGCGGCGTCCTCGTCGTCACCGCCGCGTCCGTCGTGACCCAGGCGGCGCTGCACACCTGGTTCTCGCTGGCCCAGGCCCTGCACCAGGCGCCGTCCGGCGGTGCGTCGCTCGCACAGGAGTGGGCGCGCCATCTGCTGTGCGGGGCGGCGGGTCCGGGGACCATGTCGGAGGCGGACGCGGTGCGCGCCGTCACCGACGCGGGCCTCGCGGACCGGCTGACAGGGCCGCCGCCCGGGCACACCCAGCACTCCATGGGCATGCAGGAGACGATCGCGTCGGGAACCCCCGACGGTGGGTTCGGGGCGGGCTCGCACGCGGTCGGCGCCCACGACATGGCGGGCATGCACGCAGGCCATGACATGGGCGGCATGTCCCCGTTCGGCATGCTTGCCGCGCATCTGCTCGCCGCGCTCCTGTGCGGTCTGTGGCTCGCGTACGGCGAACGTGCCGCGTTCCGCGTGGGCCGTGCCGTCGCGGGCTGGATCGTCGCGCCCCTGCGGCTCGCGCTGCGGCTTCCGCAGCCTCCGCACCGGCCGCGCCTGCGCCCGCGCCGTGACTTCGGCGCTCGCAACGCGCGGCGGCTGCTGCTCGTGTACGCCATCACGTCCAGGGGTCCGCCCCTCGGGATCGCTGTCGGCTGACAAAGACCGCTGTCGGCCGGCAGCCGGTTCTTCCCCGGCCCGCCACGACCGCCGCACGGCGCTCGCACGGCTCGGTACGGCTCTCTTCCTCCGCACACGGCACGGCGCCGCAGGCCCGCGCCATGTGCTGCCGTGCCCTGCCGCCGCTCCGCGCCCTGCCGTGCGCCCGCGCGCCGGGACTGCCACGGCCCGCACGGCTCGTCGAGGAGCGCGACCGCACTCGACGCCGCCGGGCCGAACGACACCGCCCCGGCCACGCCCGCGCGCGGCCGGATCCCGAGCTCCTCCGGACTCCAGAAGGACACCAGGCGATGATTCCTGCCCTGACGGCACCTCCTACCCAGAAGACCGCGAGCACCGCGAGCACCGCGAGCACCGCGAGCACCGCGAGCACCGCGAGCACCGCGAGCACCGCGAGCACCGCGAGCACCGTTCAAGCTGCGTCCGGCGCCCCGGCACGCACCCGCCGCACCGACGCCGCCGACGAACCCGTGACGCGGCTCGCTCTCGCCGCCCGCGACGGCGATCCCGAAGCCGTGGAGCGCTTCGTACGCGCCCTGCACCGCGACGTGCTGCGCTACGTCGCGCACCTCAGCGCCGATCCGCAGGCCGCCGACGACCTCGCGCAGGACACGTTCCTGCGCGCGCTCGGCAGCCTGCACCGGTTCGAGGGGCGGTCGTCGGCGCGGACCTGGCTGCTGTCCATCGCGCGGCGCACCGTCGTCGACAGCCTGCGGCACGCCGCCGCGCGGCCCCAGCTCTCGGACCGCGACGACTGGCAGACCGCCGCCGAGCAGGCGCAGCCGCGCGGTCTGCCGGGCTTCGACGACGGCATCGCGCTCGCCGAACTCCTCGACGCGATACCGGCCGAGCGGCGCGAGGCGTTCGTGCTCACGCAGTTGCTCCAGCAGCCCTACGCGGAGGCGGCCGCCGCCATCGGTTGTCCCGTCGGCACGGTGCGCTCCCGCGTGGCGCGGGCGCGGGCCACCCTCATCGAAGCCCTGGCCGCGGCCTGACCGCCCCGCAAGGGGCGCGGGGAACTGCGCGCTCAGCGCGCGACAAGCCGCAGACGCGTCTGCCGAGCAACTGTGCACACGCGTCCGCGACTTCGTCGTGGCTCGCCGCGCCGTTCCCCGCGCCCCTAGGGGCTGCTCACACCGCCCCGCAAGGGGCGCGAGGAACTGCGCGCTCAGCCCAAGAAAAGCCGCAGACGCGTCTGCCCAGCAAGCATGCACACGCGTCCGCGACATCGTCGTGGCTCGCCGCGCCGTTCCCCGCGCCCCTAGGGGGTGCTCACACCGCCCCGCAAGGGGCGCGAGGAACTGCGCGCTCAGCCCAAGAAAAGCCGCAGACGCGTCTGCGGCATCGTTGTGGCTCGCCGCGGCGTTCCCCGCGCCCCTGGGAGGGGCACCCCGCCGCCCGCTACGAGGTGCCGTAGCGGTGGAAGCCGTGGCCGGACTTGCGGCCGACGTGGCCCTCGGCGACCATCTCGCGCAGCTTGCCGCAGGGCTGAAAGCGTTCGTCCCCGGTGCATTCGAGGAGGACGTACAGGGTGTCGACGATGGTGTCGAGGCCGATGAGGTCGCCGGTGGCGAGCGGGCCCATGGTGTGTCCGAAGCAGTCCTGGAAGATCCGGTCGACGGTGGCCGGGTCCGCGGTGCCCTGCTGCACCACCGTGGCCGCCTCGTTGATCGTGAGCATCAGGATCCGGTTGGAGACGAAGCCGGGCGCGTCCGAGACGACGATGCCGGTCTTGCCGATGCCCGCGAGCAGGGCGAGGGCGGTGTCCAGGGTCTCGTCCGCGGTCCGCGGGCCCCGGATCACCTCCACCGCCTCCTTCAGCGGCGCCGGGTTCATGAAGTGCATGCCGAGTACCCGCCGCGGTCTGCCCGTGTGCGCGGCGAGCCGCTCCACCGGGATCGCCGAGGTCACCGTGGCGAACACGGCGTCGGGCGGGCACACCTCGTCGAGTTCGCGGAACACCTTCTCCTTCAGCGGGATGCGCTCCGGCGCGCATTCGAGCACGAACCGCGCGTCGGCCAGCTCCTGCGGACGCCGCGCCCAGGTGACCGCGTCCAGGGCCGCGTCCATCGGTACGGCCGCGGGCCGCTTGCGGAACATCCTGGCGAGGCGGATGCCGTCGCGCAGCCGGGCCGGGGCGGTGGCCAGTGCCGCCTCCTCGGGGTCGACCACGATCACACGGTGTCCGGCCTCGGCGAGGCACTGGGCGATGCCGGTGCCCATCGTGCCCGCGCCGACGACACCGATCACACCGGCCACACCGGCCACACCGGCCACACCGGACGCACCGGACGCACCGGACGCACCGGACGCACCGGCCACATCGGGCGCACCGGACGCACCGGCTTCCGCGCGTGCGCTGTTTGGCTCGTTCATCTGCTGCTTCCTGTCCTGTTCTCGTCGGGGGCCCTTCACGCGGTGACCACCCGCACGGGGTGCTTGCGGACGGGCGGCGGGTCGTCCGGGTCGATGGCCAGGACCACCCGCTCACCGGTGTCCTCCACGACGGCGAAGCCGCTGAAGCGCAGGGTCACCAGCATCTGCCGGTTGACGTCGGTGGGGACGAACTCGGCGACCGGGCGGCGGCCCGCGGCCAGGGACTCGGCGACGATGTGGTCGATGAGGACGGCCCCGGCGCCGCGGGACATCACCCGGCAGGACATCAGGAGCAGTTCGAGCACCGTCGCCCCGTCGCGGAGCGCGGTGACCGCGAGGCCGATGGTGCCGTACGAGCCGAAGCGGTCCTCCAGGCTCGCGACGATCACCTCGTGCCCGGGGTCCGCGCACAGCCGCCGCAGCTCCTCCAGGTCGAAGGTGCGGCCCGTGGTGTTGAGCTGGTGCGTGCGCACCGTCAGCTCGTGCGCCCGCGCGAGGTCGGCCCCGGTGGCCCGCCGGACCGTGAGGACCAGGCCGAGGGAGGCGAGGAACTCCGCGGGCGGGCCGGTGTGTTCGGTCTCGGCGTCCTTGCGGCGGCGCTCGGTGCGGTAGAGGCGGCGGCGCTGAGCGGACTCGTCCGTGACGAACTCCGGCGAGAATTCCTCGTACGCGGCGAGTTCGCCCACCGCGTCGGCGGCGTAGCACCGTACGGCGGGCAGCGCGGCGGCCACCTCGGCCCGCTCCACCGCGTCGTTGTCGATGAAGGCGATGGTGTCGAGTCCGATGTTCAGCTCGGCGGCGATCCGTTCGACGGCCGCCGACTTGGCGCCCCAGCTCACCTCCAGGACGGTGAACAGGTCGTCGAGGCCCTGCGCCGCCAGGTGGCCCGCGGCGATGTGGTGCTCGCCGCGGCTGGCCACGGCGTGCAGGACGCCCCGCTGGTCCAGGCTGTGCAGGGCCTTCACCGCGGCCTCGAAGGGGACCGGCTCGTCGCCTTCGAGGACGACGCCGTCCCACAAGGTGTCGTCGAGGTCCCACACCAGGCACTTCACCTTCTGCCGCGACACCTTCTGCCGCGACACCTTCTGCCGCGACACCTTCTGCTGCGTCATCGCGCCTCCCCGTTCTCTTGGGCTCCCCGAGGCCGCTGCCCGGCCCGCGGCCGGGGCCGCGGGGCCTGCCGGTGGCCGTGGGCGCGCAGCAGGTGGTCGGCGATGTGCAGCTCGCACACCTGCGCCGAACCCTCGATGATTTCCATGATCTTGGCGTCCCGGTAGAAGCGGCCCACCGTGCTGTCCGGGGCGCAGCCCGCCGCGCCGAGGACCTGGACCGCGTTCCCGGCCACCGAGGACGCCGCGGCGGCCGCCGCGTACTTGGCGGCGACGGTCTCCGCGATGGCGTCGGGTTCGCCTCGCTCCCGCAGTCGCGCGGCCCGCAGGCACAGTTCGCGTGCGGCCCTGCTGTCCACCACCGCGCGGGCGAGCAGCGAGCGCACCTGCTGGTGCTCGGCGAGCGCGACGCCGCCCTGGCTGCGCCGCACGGCGTGCCCGGCGGCCTCGCGCAGACAGGCCTCGGCCATCCCGACACAGCCCCAGGCGACCGTGAACCTGCCGTGGTCGAGGGCTCCGGCCACCACGTGCGACAGACCGAACCCTGCCGGAGCCACCGCGTTCGCCCGCGGCACCCGGACCCGGTCGAACCGTACGTGCGCCAACTGCGCCGCCCGCATGCCGAGCTGGCCGCGCACCGGCTCCCGTACGACACCTGGGCGGTCGCCCTCCACGAGCACCGCGGCCGGGCGCCCGCCCGCGGTGCCGGACACCCCGAGGACCAGGAACACGTCCGCGATCTCGCCGAAGGTGATCCAGCGCTTCTCACCGGTCACGACGAGCTCGTCGCCGTGCTCCTCGACGGCCGTGCCGACCGCCGCCAGGTCGCTGCCCGCCTCCGTCTCCGTGGCGGCGAAGGCGGCGATCAGCTCGCCCCGCGCGAGGCCGGGCAGCCACCGCTCACGCTGCTGTGCGGTACCCCAGCGCAGCAGTGCCGCCGCCACCATGCTCTGTACGGTGACAAGGCCGCGCAGCGATGAGCACACCCCGCCAAGCCGGGCGCACAGCTCCCCGAGTTGGGCGGGGGACGCGCCGAGCCCGCCGTGGTCCCGCGGCAGCTCCGCCGCGAGCAGCCCGGCCTGTGCCACCGCGAGCCTGACCTCGGCGGGCAGCTCTCCCTCGGCGTCCCAGGCGGCGGCGTCCTCGCGCAGGGATCGGGCGAGGTCCGCGCCCAGGGTGTCCAGGTCGGCGGCGGCCGGACGCGCGGTGCTGCTCACGCCGCCGCGCCGCGGTGCGCGGTCTTGGCGAGGACGAAGTCGCGCAGCCTGCCGAGGGAGCGGAAGTTGTCCAGGTCGAGGTCCTCGACCTGGACCTCTATGCCGTACTGCCGCTCGACGAAGGTCACGAGCTCCATCGCGAAGAGCGAGTTCACGAGGCCCATCGTGAAGTAGTCGTCGTCGGGCGCCAGTTCCTGCCCCAGGTTCGCGGTGAGGAACTCGCTCAGCTCCTTCGTCACGACCGGCCCGGTGAGCGCGTCGGCGTTGTTCGGTGTTCCCATGCGATCTCCCTTGAGTCCCTTCGGTCCCGTGGTTGCGGTCACAGGTAGTGGGTCTGCGCGGTGCCGCCCTCGCCGGTCTCCACGAGCAGCAGGCTCCACGCGGCGACCGGGCTCGCGCTCAGGAGCACCGCGCGTTCGCCGTCGTGGAGGCCGCCGCGTTCCCGTTCGGTGTGCAGGTTCAGCAGGACGTCGTTCGGGCCGAGGTGCCCGTACTGCCGGAGGTTGTCGTAGCAGGACGAAGCGATCTTGATGTCGAGGGCCTCCTCGGTGAACCGGAAGGCGCCCGTGGACAGGTTGTGGCTGAGGTGGCAGTCGATGTCCTCGGGCCGCAGGTGATTGCGCTCCAGGAGGCGCCGGTACAGGTCGCGCAGTTGGTTGCGGGTCTCCACGGCGAGCCGGAAGGAGTAGCCGGGGATGTCCCGGCACTCCTCGCGCCACTCGCCGGTGGGCCGGTCCCGGTAGTCGACGTGGAAGAGGTCCCAGTAGTCGCCGTTGGTCTCCTGGACGATGTCGCGTATCCGTACGGGCCCGCTCCGGGAGACGATCGCCGCCGCGCCGCCGTCGCCGCTCACGGTCACCGGGTGCCGGTAGCGCAGCGGTGTCGGCGGTTTGCTGCCGTGCGCCACCAGGACGTGGTCCAGGTCCGGGTCGGCCGCGAGCAGTCCGCGGGCGGCGAGCAGCGCCGGAGTCAGGGAGACGCAGCCGAGGCCGCCCACGGAGAACGTCACCGCCCGCTTCGCGCCGATGAGCGCCTGCAGCCGGGTGGCGGCGGACGTCATCAGGGTCTCCGGCGCGCGGGCGTCGATGAGGACGATCGCGCCGAGATCGTCCGCGGTGAGCCGCGCGTCGGCCAGGGCCCGCTGGGATGCGCGGGCGGCGAGATCGAACGCGGACAGCGAGTCGTCGGCGCGGACCTCGTCGATGCCGAGCTGCGCGCAGGTCTCCCGCTCGGCGTCGCCGAGGCCGTCGAGTCCCGGCAGTTCGGCGACGCGCAGCACGCTCTCGGGCTGGTGGCAGGCGACTGCCTTGAGGGCGGCGGCCGTGGCCATTCAGCGGCCCCCGTCGGTGTCGGCGGTGGGGTCGGCGGAGGTGCCGGTGGCTGCTTCGGCTGAGGCGGAGGCGGCGGGCGCGGTGGGGGCCTCGGCGGGAGCGGCGGGCTCGGTGGGCGCCTCGGCGGGAGCGGCGGGCTCGGTGGGCGCCTCGGCGGAGGCGGAGGCGGGGCCTGTCGCGTACTCGGCGAACGCCTCGACGAGGTGGTCGGCGAAGGCCTCCATGTCCGCGGCGGCGATCGAGCCGCGGTGCACCACGCCCAGTTCGAGCACCCCGCCCCGCACATGGGTCTCGACGACGATCGGCACCTGGCCGAGCAGCGAGTCGGGCAGGGTCACCAGGGTCATCGGGCGGGGCCTGATGGAGGCGCCGCCCAGCTTGGTGAGGCCGTCGTTGCCGCTGGCCACGTGCTCGACGAGGACCTGCGGCTCCGGCAGCGCGCGGATCGCCTCGACCTCGGGGCCGGTCGGGCTGAGGTGGCGCAGGACGCCGTAGCCGATGCCGTCGTTGGGCACGGACCGCAGCGCCGCCGCGGCGACGGGCAGGGTCTCGGCCGCACCGGCGCCCGGCGCGACGCGCAGGTACGCCGGGAACATGTGGGTGAACCAGCCCATCGACTCGGTCCGGTCGCCGTTCCACAGCGCGTTCGGCGCGGAGCCCATGCCGACGGTGCTCAGGAAGGCGCCCGGCTCGCCGCGCCACCGCGACCAGGCCACGGCGACGGCGGCGAGGGCCGCGTGCTGGCCCGCGGGGCCGTTCTCGGTGAGCTGCGAGCCGACCAGGCCCCCGTCGAGGGTGCGGCGCACCAGGCCCGCCGGCGCGCCGTCGGCGGCGTTCTCGGGCACGGGTCGGGCGTCGGCCGCGGCGCCCAGGATGCCCTTCCAGTACGGGAGTTCGCCCGCGACCTCGTCGGAGGTGGCCATGGCGCGCAGCAGGTGGGTCCACTCCCGCCAGGCGGCCTTGCGCGGCGCGGTCGGTGCCCGGCCCGCGAGTGCGGCGTCGAGGTCCTCCATCAGCGGCACCAGCGAGGTGGAGTCGGAGACGAAGTGGTGGACGACCATGAGGACGACGCCCGGCAGGTCGGCGCCGCGGTCGTAGAACCTGGCTCGCAGGACGGGACCGCGGTCGAGGTCGACGGCGGCGACAAGATCGTCCAGGTCGGCGGTGAGCCAGGCGTGCAACTGGTCCTCGTCGAGCGGCGGCAGGACCTTGGCGTCCACGATCCGGGCGCTCTCCCGCTCCACGCAGTCGATGCGCCAGCCGAGGCTGTTGTGCCGGAACCGGTAGCGCAGCGGCTCCTGGAGCTCGACGAGGCGCTCGAACGCCGCGCGCACCGCGTCGGCGCGGATGCCGGGGGCCGTCTCCAGGATCAGGGGGGTGACGAAGTCCTTCGCGCCGTCCGGTGAGTCGGTGAGCAGGGCGTGCACCAGCGGGGCGGGCGGCACGGGCTCGTCGGGCACCGTCACCGTGGCGGTCACGGTGGTGGCCGGAGCGGTACCCGCGGTGCTGCCCGCGCCCGGTGCCGCGGTCGCGGCGGGCGCCGTCGCGGTGCCGGTGGTGGCGGGCCGGGGCACGGTTCCCGCGGCCCCGGCGGCGAGGACGGCGAGCTCGCGCAGGGTCGGGTGGCTCAGGACGTCGTGCGGGGTGAGGGGCAGTCCGGCGCGGGTGGCTCGGGACGCGATGCCCACGCTCAGGAGCGAGTCGCCGCCGATCTGGAAGAAGTTGTCGCCCGGCGCCACCCGGGCCACGCCGAGGAGTTCGGCCCATATCCCGCCGAGGATCCGCTCGGCCTCGCGCGCGGCGTCGCCGACGACCGCCGCCGACGTCACGGCGGTCGTGACCGCCGACATCTCCGCCGACATCCGCGCCCTCTTCTCCTCCGACAACTGTGCCGTCGTCCGCCCCGGCACCGGTGGCGTCGTCTGTGCCGTCGCCTCCCCCGGCATCTGTGAGGTCATCTGTGCCGTCGCCTCCCCCGGCATCTGTGCAGTCGTCTCCGCCGACAACTCCGCCGTCGTCTCGTGCTTCGTGTCGCGGTCGAGCATCTCCGTCTTCCTCATCCGGTTGCGGTCGAGCTTTCCGTGGCTCGTCCTGGGCAGGTCGTCGTGGTGCAGTACGCGGCCGGGGACCATGTGGTCCGGCAGCGTCCGCGCCACCCACGCGGTCAGCTCGGCCTCGTCGGGCGCGTCCGTACCGGCGACGTGGGCCACCAGGAGCGGTGCCCCCGAGGGCTGCCACTCGGCGACGACGAGTGCCTCGCGCACCCCCGGGTGTGCCATCAGGGCCCGCTCGATCTCGGCCGGTTCCACCCGGTGGCCGCGCAGTTCGAGCTGGTCGTCGGTGCGCCCCCGGAAGACGAGGGTGCCGTCGGCGCGGACGGCGGCCAGATCCCCGGTGCGGTACATCCGGGCCCCCGGTACGTCCGCGAAGGGGTCGGCGACGAACCGCGACGCGGTCAGGCCCGGCCTGCCGTGGTAGCCGCGCCCGGTCACCACGCCGCCGAGGTACACCTCGCCCTGCTCGCCCAGCGCCACCGGCCGCCCCGCGGCGTCGAGGAGATACACGCGGGCGTTCGGGATGGTCCGCCCGATGTCCGGCAGCAGGTCCGCCCCGGCACCGGACCGTGCGGCACCGGCGCCCGCGGTACCGGCCGCGGCCACCCGCCCCCCGGTGGCGCAGACCACGCACTCCGTGGGCCCGTAGATGTTGAGCAGCGTGAACGGCGTCCGCCGCGAAGGCCTGACCCGGAGCTGTTCGCCGCCGGTGAGCAGGAACCGCAGGGCGAGCCCCGGTATCTCGGGGAGGTCGGTGAGCAGCAGCTCGGCCAGTGGCGTCGGGAGCCCGGCCACGGTGACGCCGTGCTCGGCGAGGACGCCGAGGAACACCTCGGGGGTCTGCAGGACCTCCTGTACGAAGCAGAGAGTCGCCCCGTGGTAGAGGGCCGACATCACTTCGAGCACCGCCAGGTCGAAGCCGGGCGCGGCCATCTGGGCGATCCGGTCCCCGGCCGTGAGGGCCGCCTCCTCACCGAACCAGTGCAGGAGGTTGAGCAGGCCCGCGTGCTCGACCTCGCAGCCGTGCGGGTGCCCGGTGGAGCCCGAGGTGTGCGCGACGTAAGCGAGGTGGGCGGCACCGGCCCGCTGCGGGGGCGCGGTGTCGCCGTACGCGGGGTCGGCAGCCACGTCGCCGATGCGGACGACCGGCATGCCCCTGTCGTCCTCGGCCGCCATGCCCTCGCCAAGGACCAGGACGGGCGCGGTGATCCCGGACAGGATGGAGCGCCTTCGCCCCGCGGGGACCGCCGGGTCGAGCGGGGCGAAGGCGCCGCCCGCCTTCAGGACGCCGAGCCAGCCGACCACGAGCTCGGCGCTGCGGGGCGTGAGCACCGGGACGGCCGTGTCGGGGCCGACGCCGTACGGGAGGAGCCGGTGGGCCAGGCGGTTCGCGCGCCGGTCGAGCTCCGCGAAGGTGTGCTCGCCCGCGGCGTCGACGACGGCGACGTCGTCGGGGCGCAGCGCCGCGTGCTCCTGGAAGGCCTCGGCGACAAGGCGCGTCCCCGCCCACTCGCGCCGGTCGCCGACGAGGACGGAAGGGCCGCTCGGCGCGGGGGCCGTGAGCAGCTCCGCGAGGGGCCGGTCCGGCGTGCTCATCACGGCGGCGGCGATCTCCTGGAAGAGGTCGACGAGCCGGTGCGCGGTGGCGTCCTCGAAGAGGTCGACCGCGTACTCCAGATATCCGGCCATCGGGCCGCCGTCCTGGTCGTACAGGCCGAAGGTGAGGTCGAACTTGGACGTGCCGGGGGCGACGCCGGAGACCCCGGAGAGGTCATCGCCGACGCTCTCGGGGGTGAGCCCCGCGAGTTCGAGGGAGGCCGAGACGGTGTTCTGGTGGGTGTAGCAGACCGTGAACACCGGGTGCCGTGACGGGTCGCGGTGGTCGGTGTCGGCGACGATCTTCGCGAACGGGATCTCCTCGTGGTCGAGGACCCCGGTCGCGGTGGTCGCGCACCGGGCCACCAGGTCCCGGAACCCGAGGTCCGGGTCGATCTTCGTACGGAACGGAAGCAGGTTGTTGAAGTAGCCGATCAGGCCGTGTGTGGCGGGGTTGAACCGGCCGGTGGTCGCGGCGCCCACGACGACGTCCCGCTGTCCGGCCCACAGGTGCAGGACCGCGTCGACCACGGCGAGCATGGTGACGAAGCTGGTCGTGCTCTCACCGACGCTGAACTCCCTGATGCGGCTCGCGAGTTCCTGGTCGAGTGCGAACTTCACGTAGGCGCCGCGGTAGGACTGCACCGCCGGGCGCGGGTGGTCGGTCGGCAGTTCGGGGACCGTGAGGCCGCTGAGCTGTCCGCGCCAGTAAGCGAGGCCGCGCTCGGTCCGCTCGGCGTCCAGCCACGTGCGCTGCCAGGCCGCGAAGTCCGCGTACTGCACGGGCAGTTCGGGCAGCTCGGCGGTGCGGCCCGTGCGGCGGGCGGTGTAGCAGGCGGAGAGTTCGCCGTAGAACACGGCGGGGGCCCAGCCGTCGAAGACGATGTGGTGCCAGGTGTGCAGGACGACGTGCTCCCGTACGCCGATCTTGACGACGACGGTGCGGAAGAGCGGGCCGCTGCCCAGGTCGAACGGCTCGGTGGCCTCCGCGGTCATGGCGCGGGAGAGCTCCGCGACGCGCTCGGCGTCGGGGAGGGCGGCGAGGTCGAGGAAGGTGACCCGGGGCTCGGTCAGGTCGGCGAGGGCGTAGGGCCTGCCGTCGTTGTCCAGGATGCGGGTGCGCAGCACCTCGTGCCGGTCCACGACGTCACGCAGCGCGCCGCGGAACGCGGCCAGGTCGAAGTCGCCGACGTAGCGCGTGTTGGTGGGGATGTTGTAGAGCGGGGTGCCCGGCTGCAGGCGGTCCAGGTACCAGAGCTGCTCCTGGTTGAAGGAGAGCGGCAGCGGTCCCGGGCGGGTGACCGGTGTGATCGTCCAGTCGTCCTGCTCCCGCCCCGTCGAGCGCATGGCGTCGACGCGTGCGGCGAGGCCGCGGAGCGTGGGGTGCTGGTGCAGGTCGGCGAAGGTGAGGTGGACGCCGAAGTGGGATTCGGCCTCGCGCAGCACGGTGATCCCGGCGATCGAGGTGCCGCCCAGCTCGAAGTAGTTGGAGTCGGGCCGGACCTCGTCGGCCTTGAGGACCCGTGCCCAGATGGCTGCCAACTGCTCCTCGGTGTCGGCGCCGCCCTGTCCGTTCGCGGTCCCGGGTGCGTGCGGGTGCCGCGGTTCCACTGCCGCGGGGGCCGTGCCGGTCGCCGTGGTGAGCAGCGGCGCGCCCGGCGGCCGGCACCAGCAGGACACCTCGTCGGCGTCGAAGGGGTACGTGGGCAGCTCGATGCGGCGCACCCGGTCACCGGCGTAGTAGCGGCTCCAGTCGATGTCGACGCCGTACGAGTAGAGCGCGGCGAGGCCACCGAGCACGCCCTCGCGGGAGGGGTCCGCGAAGAGGCGTACGAGCGGCAGTTCGGGGGCGACGCGGGAGATCTCCCGGGCCAGGGTGCCGTCGGCGCCCATCTCCACCAGGACGGCGCCCTCGTCGGCGAGGCTGCGCACCGCACGGCGGAGCCCGGCCTCGTCGACCTGGCCGGTCAGGGGGGCTTCGGCCGCTGCCTCGCGGGCCTCGGCCGCCGTCGCCGGGTTCTGGATGCCGCGGACGACGAGGTTGCCGATGCCGGAGCCGACGAGCCGGGCCTCGGTCAGGCCGAGGGAGCGCGCGAGGCGGTACGCGGCGTGCTGCCGGGCGAGGAGGCGGGCGCCGGGGGTGTCGGCGGCGGCTTCAGCGGCGGCGTCGGCGTCGGCTTCGGCTTCGGTGAGCTGGGGGAAGGCCTCGCCAAGGGCCGTCCATGTGTCGTCGCCGAGGTCGGCGTCGCCGGAGAAGAGCAGCACCAGGGGTGCGGCGGCGGGAGGTTCGTGCTCGCCGGGGTGTGCCGTGCGCAGCAGGTCCGCCAGTTCCCGGGTGTCGTGTGCGGTGCCCGCCCAGCGGTGGCGGTGGTCGTCGCGGCCCCGGTTCAGGGCGTGCGCCACCTGCGGGAGCGGGTGTCCGGTCCGGTCGAGGAAGGCGGCGACGCGCTCGGCGTAGGCGGCGAGTGCCTGCGGGGACTTCGCGGAGAGGGTGACCAGTTCGGCGTCGGGCTCCGCGGCCTCCGGTTCCGCCACGGCCGGGGTGGGCGGCTCCTCGACGACGGCGTGCACGTTGGTGCCCGTCAGGCCGAACGAGCTGATGCCCGCGCGGCGTGTGCCGTTCCCGGTGCCCGGCCAGGGCGTGGCCCGCGCGTCGACCTGGACGGGCCCGGTGAAGTCGATGAGCGGGTTGGGCGTCTCGAAGTTGGGGTTGGGGTACCGGGTGCCGTGCCGCAGCCCGGCCAGGACCTTGAAGAGACCCGCGACGCCGGCGGCGTGGTTGAGGTGCCCGATGTTGCCCTTGATACCGCTGATGCCGGTCACGGCACCGCTGCTCCCGGAGACGTCGCCGAGGCCCGCGTCGGCGAAGGCCTGCCGCAGGCCCTCCGCCTCGATGACGTCGCCGAGCCGGGTGCCCGAGCCGTGGCACTCGATGTGGTCGAGCCGGGGTGTGCCCGCCTGCCGCCAGGCCTCGACGATGACTTCGGCCTGGCCGCGGGCGCTGGGCGCGCTCATGCTGGTGGCGCGGAACCCGTTGTGGTTCAGGGCGATACCCGTCAGGACGCCGTGGATGTGGTCCCCGTCGGCGAGCGCGTCGGACAGCCGCTTGAGGACGACGAACCCGCCGCCCTCGCCGCCGGTGGAGCCGTCCGCGCGGGCGTCGAAGGGACGGCAGACGCCGTCGGGGGACTCCAGGCCGAGCATCGGCACCCGGTCCTGCTCGGGGATCATGACCGGGTAGAGGCTGAGGCCGCCCGCGAGCGCCAGGTCGGCCTGTCCGCTCCGCAGGTTCTCCACGGCGACGGCGATCGCGGTGAGGCTGCTGCTGCACGCGGTGTCCACGACGAGCGAGGGCCCGGCGAGGTCGAAGAGGTAGGCGACGCGCGCGGCGACCGCGGACGGGTGCGCGCCGAGGAGCTGCTGCGGATCGTCCCCGGTGTACAGGGTCGCGTAGTGCGGCTCTGGGGCGCTCAGGACGACGGCTGTGCGGGAACCCTTCAGGGCCCCTGGCGCGTAGCAGGCGTTCTCGAAGGCCTGGTGGGCGAGTTGCGCGGCCATGCGCTGGTGCGGGTCCATCAGCTCGGCCTCGCGCAGCGACAGACCGAAGAACCGGTGGTCGAACAGGTCGATCCGGCTCAGGTAGCCCATCTTGAGGTAGTCGATGCCCGTGGGCGCCCCGGCGTAGTGCACCCGTTCCTTGTCGGGCTCCCGGATGCTGCTCCGCCCTTCGAGCAGGTTCTGGTGCAGCGTGTCCAGGTCGTCGGCGTCGGGCAGGGCCAGGGCCACCCCGATGACCGCCACGGCCTCCGGGGCGGGATGGCTCGGGTGTGTCATAGCTCGAACCCCATTTCGTCAGTGGTGTCACCGGCGGCCGCGTCGTCGACCAGACCGGCCATCGCCTCGACCGTGGTGTGCTCGAAGAGCGCGCTCAACGGCAGTTTGTGGCCGCCGAGTTCGGTCAGGCGGCTGCTCAGCGTGAGGAGGGAGAGGGAGGTCCCGCCTGCCTCGAAGAACTTCTCGTGCACACCGATGTCGTCCCGGTCGAGCAGCTCCGCCCAGATCCCGGCGACCGCGCGCTCGGTGGCGGTACGCGGCGCCCCCCCGAGGACACCGGCACGGCCCCCCGGCCCGCGCGGATCCGGCAAGGCCCGCCGGTCGACCTTGCCGTTCTCGGTGAGCGGCAGTTCGTCGAGCCACACGAAGAGTGAGGGCACCAGGTACGGGGGGAGGCACCGCGCCAGGTGAGCACGCAGGGGCTCGGCCTCGGCGGGGTTGAGGGGTGCGGCGGAGCCGGGGTGTCCGGCGGAGCCGGGGTGTCCGGCGGAGCCGGGGTGTCCGGCGGAACCGGGGTGTCCGGCGGAACCGGGGTGTCCGGCGGAACCGGGGTGCCCAGCGGAACCGGAAGGTTCGGCGGAACCGGAAGGTTCGGCGGAACCGGAAGGTTCGGCGGAACCGGAAGGTTCGGCGGAACCGGAAGATTCGGCGGAACCGGAAGATTCGGCGGAACCGGAAGATTCGGCGGAACCGGAAGGTTCGGCGGTACCCGGCACCCCGGCGGTGCCCTCGTCCGTGACGGTGTCATGGGACTCGACGGCGCCGACGGCTTCGGCGGCGTCGAGACCCTCGGCGCCCCCGTCCCCCACCGGCACCACATACGCCACCAGTTGCCGCCCCCCTGCCCCGCCCGGGCTCTCCCGTGCGACCACCGCTGCCCGAGCCACGGCGGGATGCGTCACCAAGGCCGCCTCCACCTCGCCGGGTTCCACCCGGTACCCGCGGATCTTCACCTGGTCGTCGGCGCGTGCCTTGAACACGAGGTCACCGTCCTTCGTCCACGCCACCACGTCCCCCGTCCGGTACATGCGCTCCCCGGGCCCG
Source organism: Streptomyces aureocirculatus (assembly GCF_000720475.1). Taxonomy (GTDB): domain Bacteria; phylum Actinomycetota; class Actinomycetes; order Streptomycetales; family Streptomycetaceae; genus Streptomyces; species Streptomyces aureocirculatus. The sequence goes on along the minus strand of NZ_JOAP01000036.1, from coordinate 3,038 downwards.
CCGCCGAACGGGCAGGCCACGAACCGCTCGGCGGTGAGCGCGGGCCGGTGCGCGTAGCCGCGTGCCAGGCCCGGCCCCGCGAGGTACAGCTCGCCCTCCACGCCGGTCGGCACGGGCCGCAGCCGGTCGTCGAGTACGTACACACGTGTGTTGTCCATGGGCCGCCCCACCGGGACCTCCGCGCCGACCCCGGAAGCGGCGGTGATCCGGTGCGTGGTGGCGAAGACGGTCGCCTCGGTCGGCCCGTACGCGTTGATCACCGTAGTCGCGGGGCAGGCCCGCAGGACGCGCGCCACCGCGTCCGCGGGCACCGGCTCACCGCCGGTCAGCGCCTCCCGCACACCGGCGAAGCTCTCCGGGCGGGCATCGGCCAGCACGGCGAAGAGCCCCGCCGACATGCACAGCGCGGTGACCCGCTGCTCGGCGATGACGGCGGCGAGCGTGTCGACGTCGAGGGCGCCGGGCGGTGCCACCACGATCCGGCCGCCGTTCAGGAGCGGCACCCACAGCTCGTAGCCGGAGATGTCGAACGTCGGCGCCGAGTGCAGCAGCACCCGGTCCTGGGCGCCGCCGGGCCAGCTCCGGTCCGCGGCGAGACCGACGACGGCCCGGTGGCTCACCCCGGCACCCTTGGGCACGCCCGTCGACCCGGAGGTGTGGATGACGTACGCGAGCTGATCGGGCCGCACGGCGGCACGGACCGAGCCGCCCACGCGGACGCCGGGAACGGGACCCGCGTCCACGGCCGCGTCCGGCTCCGCGTCCGGGTCGTCGACGAGCAGCCGCGGGCAGCCGCCCACAGGCAGGTCGGCCGCCACCGCCGACGTCGTGAGCAGCAGCACAGGCCGCACGTCGCGCAGCATGAACTCCAGGCGTTCGGCCGGGTGGTCGTGGGCCAGCGGCACATACACGCCGCCCGCCTTCAGGACGGCGAGGACGGCAACGACGTACGCGGAGGACCTGGGTACGGCCACGGCGACGGGTGACTCCGGGCCCACCCCCCGGTGCGCCAGGCGCCGGGCGAGCCGGTCGGTGCGGGCGTCCAGCTCCCGGTAGGTCAGCGTCTCCGTGCCGCTGACCACCGCGACGGCGTCGGGTGTCGCGGCGGCCTGCCGCGCGAAGAGGGCGGGCACCGTCAGGTCCGGTACGGGCACGGCCGTGTCGTTGACGTCGTGGAGCAGCCGTCGCCGCTCGGCGGGCAGCAGCGCGTCCACGCCGTCGACGCGGGTCAGCGGTCCGGTCGCCAACTCCTCGACGAGGCGTACGAAGCGCTCCGCGAGATGTTCCGCGGTGTCGCGGTCGAACAGGTCGGTGGCGTACTCGACGAGTCCGGTGAGCCCTTGTCCGCCCCACTGGGAGGACTCCCCCGCCTGGAAGAGCAGGTCGAACTTGGCGGTGCCGGTGACGACGGTCTCGGGCCCCGCACCTGCCGCACCACGGACGCGAACGACGGGTTGCCCGACAGGTCCGCCCGCAGCACCCACGTGTTGACGAAGAACCCGACGAGGTCCGCGAGCCCCTCGTCCGTGCGCCCCGCGATGGAGGACCCGACCGTCACGTCGTCACCGCCGCCCATGAGCCGCAGCAGCACCACGAGCGCGGACTGGAGCACCATCGGCACCGTGGCCCCCTGGGCGCGCGCCACCTCCTGCACCGCCGCGTGCACCTCGGGTCCGATGACGAACTCCACGGTGTCCCCGCGGTGCGCGGCGACGGGCGGCCGCGGCCGGTCCAGGGGCAGCCGCAAGGGCTGCGGGACGTCCGCCAACTCACCGCGCCAGTAGGCCAACTGCGTCGCGAGGAGGCTTTCCGGGTCCCCCTCGTCCCCCAGCAGCTCCCGCTGCCACAGCGCGTAGTCCGCGTACTGCACCGCGAGTTCGTCCCACGAGGGCGGGCCGCCACGCGTCCGGGCGGCGTAGGCGGTGCTCAGATCGCGGGCCAGCGGTGCCATCGACTCGCCGTCGGCGGCGATGTGGTGCAGGAGAAGGACCAGTACGTGCTCGTCCGGGGCGCACCGCAGCAGGCAGGCCCGCACCGGTATCTCCGCCGACAGGTCGAAGCGGCGGGCGGCCTCACGGGACACCTCGGCGGTCACCGCGTCCGGCGCCACATCCCGCACCGGCACGTCCAGGGTGACGTCGGCAGCGGGCACCACCACCTGGGCCACCACGCCCAGAGAGTCAGGTACGAACAGCGTGCGCAGGCTCTCGTGCCGCACCACCACGTCCCGCAGCGCCGCCGCGAGGGCGACCGCGTCCAGGGTGCCGCTGAGCCGTACGGCGAACGGGAGGTGGTAGGTCGGCAGCGGCTCCAGCTCGTCGAGGAACTTCAGACGGCGCTGCGCGAACGACAGCGGCACCCGCTGCGGCCGCCGCTCGGCCCGCCGCAGCACCGGGCGGGACGACCGCACCCCCATACCCAGGCTCTCCGCGAGCCCGGCCACCGTCGCCGCCTCGAACACCACCCGTACGGGAACCTCCACGCCCAACTCGGCACGCACCCGGTTCACCAGGCGCGTCGCCAGGAGCGAATGCCCGCCCAGGTCGAAGAAGTTGTCGTCGATGCCGACCTTGTCGACCCCGAGCACGCCCGCGAACAGGGCGGCGAGGGCTGCCTCCTGGGTGGTGCGGGGCGTCCGGAACGCCGTGCTCGTGGTGCGGTCGGGGGCGGGCAGGGCCTGGTGGTCGAGCTTGCCGTTCGCCGAGAGCGGCAGCCGCGGCAGGGGGACGCAGGCGGTGGGGATCATGTACTCGGGCAGTCGCTCGGCCAGGTGGGCGCGCAGTTGCGCGGGGTCCGGCACGGGGTGGCCGTCGGTGGGGACGAAGTAGGCGGCCAAGTAGGGGGTCGCGGTGCCGTCGCTCCTGGTGAGGACGGCGGCCTGGGTGATGTGGGGGTGGGTGGTGAGGGCGGTCTCGATCTCGGCGGGTTCGATGCGGAAACCGCGGATCTTGATCTGGTCGTCGGTGCGGCCCAGGTAGTGGAGGTGGCCGTCGGGGGTGAGGCGGGCCAGGTCCCCGGTGCGGTACATCCGCGCTCCG
>NZ_JOAP01000035.1 GCF_000720475.1 Streptomyces aureocirculatus | reverse complement strand
GGGCAACCCCGCCCCCGCGGCCCCCCCCGCCCAGGGGACCAACCGCCCCGGAAGCTGGCCGACCGCCTCCACCCCCGGCAGCGGCACCGCCACCCCGGCCCCGGCCGCGCCGTCCCCCGCCCCGGCACCCGCGGCCAACCGCCCCGGAGGCTGGCCGACGGCGGCCCCTGCGGGCAGCGGGGCCGCGCAGCCTCCCGCCGCCACACCACCGGCCGCCCAGGCCGTGCCTCCCGCCGCGCCCCCGGCGCAGAGCGCACCGGCACCGGCCGCCCCCGCCGCGCAGTACACCGGCGGCGGCCCCGACCCCCGCTCCCTCTGGCCGAACATCCTGGAGGCGGTGAAGAACCGCCGCCGCTTCACCTGGATCCTGCTGAGCCAGAACGCCCAGGTGGCGGGCTTCGACGGGACCACGCTCCAGCTCGGCTTCGTGAACGCCGGAGCCAGGGACAACTTCGCCTCCAGCGGCAGCGAGGACGTGCTGCGGCAGGCGCTGACGGAGCAGTTCGGGGTGCAGTGGAAGGTCGAGGCGATCGTCGACCCGTCGGGCGGCTCCGCGCCGCCGCCCGCCGCGAGCGGGTTCGGCGGTGGCGCTCCGGCGGCCCCACGCCCCGCGCCCCAGCAGTCCGCGCCGCAGCAGGCGCCCGCCCAGTCCTCGGCGTCGTACCAGCCGCAGCGGGACCAGCAATCGCCCCCGCCCACCCAGCAGCAGCAAGGCTCCGCGGCCCCTTCGTCCCCCTCCTCCCGGACGTCCGCCCAGTCCGCCCAGCCCTCCCGCTCCTCCTCCCGGTCCAGCCCGCCCTGGGCGCCGGAACATGTGTCTCCGGAGGACGACATCCCGGCGGACGACGACCCGGACCTCGTCGACTCCGCCCTGTCCGGACACGACCTGATCGTCCGCGAGCTGGGCGCGACGGTGGTCGAGGAGTACACGAACGAGTAAGGACAACGAGTAAGGACAACGAGGAAGGGCCCGTGCAGGGGCAACGTGTATGGGCCTGGAACAAAGATCCGGAGCAAGGGCCTGGAGCAAGGGCCTGAGGCGTTGGCCCGGAGCAAGGGCCTGGAGGAAGCTACAGCGCCCCGTCGCCCGCCGCCTCGGACACCCGAACAAACCCACCCCGCCCGCCGGGCTAGGCTGACCCCGTGAAGGTCCTCGTCATCGGCAGCGGTGCCCGCGAACACGCCCTGTGCCGCTCCTTGTCCCTCGACCCCGCGGTCACCGCCCTGCACTGCGCCCCCGGCAACGCCGGCATCGCGGATGTGGCCGAGCTGCACCAGGTGGACGCCCTGGACGGCGCCGCCGTGGCCGCGCTCGCCGCGGGGCTCGGCGCCGAGCTCGTCGTCGTGGGGCCGGAGGCGCCGCTCGTCGCCGGGGTCGCCGACGCCGTGCGCGCGGCCGGTATCCCGTGCTTCGGCCCCTCCAAGGAGGCGGCGCGGCTCGAAGGCTCCAAGGCCTTCGCCAAGGACGTGATGGCGGGCGCGGGCGTGCCCACCGCCCGCTCCTACGTCTGCACCACACCCGCGGAGATCGACGAGGCCCTCGACGCCTTCGGTGCTCCGTACGTGGTCAAGGACGACGGTCTGGCCGCGGGCAAGGGCGTCGTCGTGACCGACGACGTCGAGCAGGCCCGCGCCCACGCGCTCGCCTGCGGGCGCGTCGTCATCGAGGAGTTCCTCGACGGCCCCGAGGTCTCCCTCTTCGCCGTCACCGACGGCGAGACCGTCGTACCGCTGCGCCCCGCCCAGGACTTCAAGCGCGCCCTCGACGGCGACGAAGGCCCCAACACCGGGGGCATGGGCGCCTACTCGCCGCTTCCGTGGGCGGACCCGAAGCTGGTCGACGAGGTCATGACGAGTGTCCTCCAGCCCACCGTCGACGAGCTCCGCCGCCGCGGCACCCCGTTCTCGGGGCTGCTTTACGCGGGTCTGGCGATCACCAGCCGCGGGGTACGGGTCATCGAGTTCAACGCACGCTTCGGCGACCCCGAGACCCAGGTCGTCCTCGCCCGCCTGGAGACCCCGCTCGGCGGCCTCCTCATGGCATCCGCGACCGGCACGCTCGCGGATCTGCCGCCGCTGCGCTGGAGCGACGAGGCGGCCGTCACGGTCGTCGTCGCCTCGCACAACTACCCCGGTACGCCGCGCACCGGCGACACCGTCGAGGGCCTCGCCGACGTGGCGGCCGAGGACGCCCCGCACGCGTACGTCCTGCACGCCGGAACCAGGCGCGAGGGCGACGCCGTGGTCAGCGCGGGCGGGCGCGTGCTCTCCGTGACGGCGACCGGCACCGACCTCGCGCAGGCGCGCGAGCGCGCGTACGCAGCGGTGTCCCGCATCCGCCTGGACGGTTCGCAGCACCGTACGGACATCGCGGAGAAGGCGGCGGCGGACGAGGGCGCGCAGGCCTGAGCACCCGAGCAGGTCGCCCTGCGGGAGTAGGTCGCCTTCCGGAGCAGACCGCCCTTCGGCAGCAGACCGCCCTGCCGGAGTGACCGCCCCTCCGGAGCACGTAGCCCCAGGGCGTTCGGGGCCCGCCGATTGTCGCGTCGCCGACGACGTTCCACCGCGTGGCGTTGCCGTACGAATGAGTGCCCGCGGGCCGTACGCCCGCCCTACGCCGCCCGTACGCCGTCCGTCCTACGCCCGTACGACGGTCGTAGGACGGCGACAGGCGTACCGACCGGCGCCGCGCCGGGCGGTGGATGTCGGCGCCGCCCCGTACCACCCCGCCTCCCGACCTCTCCACCCCCTGGGCCAGCTTTACCCAAAGCCATTCCATCGAGTGACCGCTCCGCCATCCGGCTGACGGTGCCCGGCGCCCCAACTAGGGTTCGGCGCAGGCATTCCGGCACCCAGAGCCAAACAGCCCACCGGCATTGCGATGTCAGTGACGGGTGCCACAGTGGGGGAGTGTGCAAAGCCATCGACGTGCGCCGTCGGCTCCGGTCACCGGCCGAGCTGTAGGCAGCAGGGGGTGACTCAGGTCGTGTCAGGGATGGGTGTGGAGGTGGGCGCGCGGGCAGCGCGCTCCCGGGCCCTCGCCGTGCTGCGTATCCGCAGTTGGGCGCTGGCCGTCGCCCTGTTGCCCGCGGCCGGCGCCGTCGTGCTGATCGCCGCCGCGGCCATGGGGCACATCGAGGGCGGCGGCTGGACCGCCGTGCGCTGGGCCGTGACGGTGCTCGCGGTGCTCGTGCTGCTCGGCGCGGGAGTCGTCGCGCTGGTCGTCGCGCGGGCCAGACCGGCCATGAGCCCGACGATCCCGATCACGGAGGCGTCCGCCCCCGACCTGTACCGCCTGGTACGGGACCTTGCGGACCGCCTGGAAGTGCCTGCGCCCTCGGCCATAGCGCTCACGCCGGACTGCGACAGTTGGCTGGAGGACCGCACGCACCGGGCACACGGCGCTGCGGCCGACGTCGGCGGGCCCGCGGCGGGAGCGGGCGGCGCCGGACGGGACAGCGCCGGACGGGACGGTGCGGGTCCCGGCCGGGAGCGCGGTGAGGCGACGGCGATACGAGGCGCGGGTGCGCCGCAGCGCCGGACCCCTGCCGCGCCGGTCCTGGTCATCGGCTCGCCGTTCCTGTGGTGGATGCGGGTCGGCGAGCTGCGGGCGGTCCTCGCCCCGGTCGTCGCGGGTACGGGCCCGTCGGCGCACCCGGACATAGCGGCGGCCCGCCGTTTCGTACGCGGCCTCGACGCGGCGGTGGCCGTCTCGGCGGCGCCGGGGCGCGGCCCGCTGGCGCGTCCCGTCCTCGGGGGCGTCGGCAGGGTGGCGCGGCTGCTGCTGCGCAGTTGCCGGGTGCACGCGGCGGAGATGGAGCGCGGGGTCGCGGCGGCGGCGTCCGAACGCGCCCAGACCGTGGACTACGGCGTGCGGATCGTCGCCCAGGAGCAGGTCGGCCTCGCGTACGCGGGGTGGGACCGGCTGCTGACCCGGGTCGCGCTGCCCGCCTGGCGGATGGGGCGCTGGCCGTCGCGGCTCGACGCGGGCGTGGTGTCCGCCCTCACCGAACTCTCCCGCAGGGACCGCCTCGCCGAAGGCTTCGCCTCCCGGCTCGGGGAGCGGCCCGCGTGCGACCTCCTTGAGGAGCCGGGGGTGGTGGACGAGGCGGCTTCGCTGCTCGCCGCCCGGCTGTTCCACGGTGGTCCCGCGGAGCCGGGGCCCGACTGGGCGCCGGTGGCCTGGCAGGAGTATCCGGACGAGGTCGTCGACCGGAAGTGGCGGGCCGACGCGGCGCGGTTGCACCGGGTTCTCGACTCGCTCGGGGTCGGCCCGTCCTCAGGGGTGGCGGGGGGCGACCCCGAGGGGCCGACGCTCGGCCGGGTGCTCGATCACCTGACGGATCCCGACGCGGGGGCCGCTGCCGGAGCCGCCGGGGCCGCCGGAGCCGCCGGAGCCGCCGGGACCGCCGGAGCCGCCGAAGCCTCCGGAGCCTCCGGGACCGCCGGGACCGCCGGGACCGCCGGGACCGCCGGGACCGCCGAAGCCTCCGGAGCCTCCGGGACCGCCGGAGCCGCCGAAGCCTCCGCAGCCGCCGAGACCGCCGAAGCCGCCGGGACCGCCGAAGCCGCCGGGGCCGCCGGGACCGAAGCAGCCGACTCCGACTCCGACCCCGGCCCCGCCCCCGACTTCGAGGACGCCGGGACCGAGGACGACCCCTCCGAGGGGCGTGGCGGCACGCTGGCCGCCGGTCTGAGCGCGGAGGTGGCCCGCGAGGAGGCCGCCGCGCCGCCGCGGTCCGCGCCGCCCGGGCAGGGGCCTGACGAGGCGCTGTGGGACGACGGCGTGCTGCCGTTGTTCCCCTTGCAGCCGCCGCGGTCGGGCAGGGAGTTGCTGGCCGACCACGTCACGGCGATGGTGTGCTGTGCGGCCGTCGACACGGCGGGGGCGGCGCCCGGGCTCGACTGGCTGGACGGTCCTTCGCTCCTGATACACGGTGAGCGGGCGGCCGATCTCGCGCCGCGCGTCCTCACCCTTGTCGAGGACGGCGACCCCGAGCCGCTCCGCTCCTGGCTCACCGACCTGGGCGTCCGCCCCGAAAAACCCGTCCGCCTGGTCTGACCCCGCCCCTCGCGGCCGCGCGCCGGACCGGAACCACCCCCTCCCACACGCGTCAATTCACGACGAACGGTGACGGCGCGCGTGCGTAATGTGATGTGCTGGGACCGGTAGCTGACAGAGCCACGCCGGAGGTGCCGAGCAGCGCCGTGCGGCAGCGCCGGACAGTGCCGAGGGGCGTCGGGACGGCGCCCGCGGTGCGGGACGGACCGGCCGCCGCGCCTCGTGAGGACGCGAGGAAGCCCGGCGTCCCGCAGTGGCCGACCCGCCGTACCCGCGGTGTCGACCAGGCTCGGCGGAGCGAGGGAGGGACACACGCATGGGACCGGAGCCGATCCGCCGCTGGGAGTCGGGCGCCCTCGCCCACGCAGTGACCGACCCGTTCGGCCAGGGCCCGCTGCCCTGGCTCCGCGGCGCCGAGCACTACTTCGACGACACCGGCCAGGTCGTCCCCTGGTACGTCGACCACGCCCCGGCCCCGGGCGCCACCGGGCCGCGGCCGAGGCCGGTGCCCGCCCCCCGTACCGCAGGCGCGGGACCCCGCACGGCCGACGACGTACGCCGTCAGATCAAGGGTTTCACCGGCACCGGCGCGGCCGCCCCCGGCGAGGCGATCGACTTCCACATCACGGTCGACCCGCCACAGGAATTCAGCGTGGACATCTACCGCATCGGCCACTACAGCGGCGACGGCGCCCGCAAGATCACCACGAGCCCGCGCCTCTCCGGCATCGTGCAGCCGCCCCCGCTGACGGCCGACCGCACGGTCTCCTGCCACCACTGGTGGCTGTCCTGGCGCCTGCAGATCCCGTCGTACTGGAACATCGGGGCGTACGTGGCCGTCCTCACGACCACCGACGGCTACCGCTCGCACGTCCCGTTCACGGTCAGGGACAGCGTCCACCCCGGTACGGGTGCCCTCGGCGCGCCCACGGCGGACCTGCTCGTGGTGCTGCCCGACATCACGTGGCAGGCGTACAACCTCTATCCGGAGGACGGCCGCACGGGCGCGAGCCTGTACCACGCGTGGGACGAGCACGGCGGCCTGCTCGGCGAGAGCGAGGCGGCGATCACGGTCTCCTTCGACCGCCCCTACGCGGGCGCGGGCCTGCCCCTGCACGTGGGCCACGCCTACGACTTCATCCGCTGGGCCGAGCGGTACGGCTACGACCTCGCGTACGCCGACACCCGGGACCTGCACGCGGGCCGCATCGACCCGACCCGGTACCGCGGCCTGGTGTTCCCCGGCCACGACGAGTACTGGTCCACGGCGATGCGCCGTACCACGGAGGACGCGCGTGAGCACGGCACGTCCCTCGTCTTCCTGTCCGCGAACACCATGTACTGGCAGGTGGAGCTCGGCCCTTCGCCCTCCGGCGTCCCCGACCGCCTGCTGACGTGCCGAAAACGCCGCGGCCCGGGCAAAGCGGCGCTGTGGCGTGAGATCGACGTCCCCGAGCAGCAGTTGATCGGCATCCAGTACGCGGGCCGGGTCCCGGAACCGCACCCGCTGATCGTCCGCAACGCCGACCACTGGCTGTGGGAGGCGACCGGCGCGCACGAGGGCGACGAGATCGACGGCCTGGTAGCGGGCGAGGCCGACCGCTATTTCCCACGCACCGCGCTCCCGGAGCACCGGGACCGCATCCTGCTCGCGCACTCCGCGTACGAGGACGGCGAGGGCACCGCACGCCACCAGGAGACGTCGCTGTACCGCGCCCCGTCCGGAGCCCTGGTCTTCGCCGCGGGCACCTTCGCCTGGTCACCCGCGCTCGACCGCCCGGGCCATGTGGACGCCAGGGTGCAGCGGGCGACGGCCAACCTCCTGGATCGCATCTGCAAGCGCGACTGACTCCGCGAACGAAGAACGTACAGCCGACCGCTGGGACAACCCCTGGCCAAAACTGTCCTCCGAGTACGGGACAATCGAGGCCATTGGACAGAACCACGGGGAGGAACCGTGTCCGGATTCGTCGAAAAGCCCGAGCCGCTCCAGGTTCCGGGTCTGGTGCATCTGCACACCGGAAAGGTGCGCGAGCTGTACCGGAACGAGGCGGGCGACCTCGTGATGGTCGCCAGTGACCGCATGTCCGCGTACGACTGGGTGCTGCCGACGGAGATCCCCGACAAGGGGCGCGTCCTGACCCGGTTGTCGCTGTGGTGGTTCGACCAGCTCGCCGACCTGGCCCCCAACCACGTCGTGTCGACGGAGCTGCCGCCCGGCGCGCCCGCCGACTGGGAGGGCCGCACCCTCATCTGCAAGTCCCTCGCGATGGTGCCGGTGGAGTGCGTGGCCCGCGGCTATCTGACGGGGTCAGGGCTCGCCGAGTACCAGGAGACCCGTACCGTCTGCGGCCTCGCCCTGCCCGAGGGCCTGGTCGACGGCTCCGAGCTGCCCGCGCCGATCTTCACACCGGCCACGAAGGCCGAGGTCGGCGAGCACGACGAGAACGTGACGTACGAGGAGGTCGCCCGGCAGGTCGGCGCGGAGACAGCGGCGCAGTTGCGCCAGACGACCCTCGCCGTCTACTCCCGCGCCCGGGACATCGCGCGGGAGCGTGGGGTGATCCTCGCGGACACCAAGTTCGAGTTCGGCCACTCCACGGGCGACCAGGGCGAGGAGCCCGTCCTGGTGCTCGCGGACGAGGTGCTCACGCCGGACTCGTCCCGCTTCTGGCCCGCGGACGTCTGGGAGCCGGGGCACGCACAGCCGTCCTTCGACAAGCAGTACGTCAGGAACTGGCTGACCTCGCCGGAGTCCAACTGGGACCGCAAGGGCGAGCTGCCGCCTCCGCCGCTGCCGGAGGAGGTCGTGGCGGCCACGCGCGCCAAGTACATCGAGGCGTACGAGCGTCTGACGGGCTTGCCCTGGGCGTAGGACGCCGCCGCGCGGACGCGGCCCGGACGCGATGAAGCCCCGGACACGACGAAGCCCCCCGGTTCCGAGAACCGGGGGGCTTCTTGTGGAGCGGACGACCAGGTTCGAACTGGCGACCTCAACCTTGGCAAGGTTGCGCTCTACCAACTGAGCTACGTCCGCGCTGCGCCGAAGCGCGAAAGCCACTATACCCAACCTCGCTCGCGCGCGAGACGCACCGCCGCATGCCGGTTCTCCGCACCGATCTTGTTGACCGCCGACGAGAGGTAGTTGCGGACGGTGCCCTGGGACAGGGCGGCCCGCTCCGCGATCTCCGACACGGGTGCGCCGTCGGCGGCGAGTTCGAGCACTTCGGCCTCGCGGACGGTGAGCGGGGAGTCGCCCGCGGAGATCGCGTCGGCGGCCAACTCCTGGTCCACGTAGCGGTTTCCCGCGTGGACGGTACGGATGATCTCGGCGAGGCGCTGGGCGCTGACCGTCTTGGGGACGAACCCCCGCACACCGGCTTCGAGGGCCCTTTTGAGGTGTCCCGGGCGGCCGTGGCTGGTCACGATCATGGTGCGGCAGGCGGGGAGTTCACCTCGTAGGGATGTGGCGACACTCACACCGTCGGCGCCCGGCATCTCCAGGTCAAGGACGGCGACGTCGGGCCGGTGGGCGCGGGCCATGGCGAGGGCTTCGGGTCCGGACGCGGCCTCTGCGACGACCACGAGGTCGTCCTCCAGGGCGAGGAGGGCGGCGAGCGCGCCCCGGATCAGATGCTCGTCGTCGGCGAGCAGCACACGCACGATGGTCATGAGGTGCCCTCCGAAACCCGCACATCGCCCGCGTCGCCGGAGGCATTACCGCCCTCGTCACCGGAAGCCGCCGCGCCCCTGGAGGCACCACCGCCCCCGTCACCGGAAGCCACCGCGCCCCCGGAGCCTGCCCCGCCACCGGCGACCCGAGTCGCGCCCCCGGAACCGCCTCCGCCCCCGTCATCCCCCTCGGGCAACGGCACCCGTGCCGTGAGCCGGAAGCGGCCGTCCGCCGAGGTGTGTTCCAGGGTGCCGTTCACGGTGGTGAGCCGTTCGCGCAGGCCGTTGAGTCCGGTGCCGCCGGTTCGGGCGGGGCCGCCGCTGACGGGGGCAGCCTCGGGCGCTCCGTCGTTCTCGATGGTCAACTCCGTACGTCCTTCCGTCGCCGTTACCGTGATGGTGCAGTGCTGCGCGTTGCCGTGCCGCAGCACATTGGTGGTGCCCTCGCGCACGACCCACCCGAGCGCGGCCTGTACGGCCGTGGGCAGTCCCGCGGAGGTGCCGGTCACCCGGCAGGTGATCCCCGCGGCCTCCAGGACGCCCTGGGCTCCGGCGAGTTCGGCGCCGAGCTCCGCCTCGCGGTAGCCGCGGACGACGTCCCGGATCTCCCGCTGGGTCTCCCGGGCGATCCGCTGTACCTCGACCATCTGGTCCTCCGCCTCGGGCCGCCCGCGCCGGGCGAGCTGGACGGCGAGTTCGCTCTTGAGGGCGATGACGGCGAGGTTGCGCCCCATGACGTCGTGCAGGTCGCGGCCGAAGCGCAGCCGTTCCTCGGCGACGGCGAGCCGCCCCTCGGTCTCGCGGGCCCGTTCGGCCTCCCACATCACGGCCAGGCTCCAGGCTCCGCACCGGGAGGCCAGGAGGGAGATCCCGCCGCCCAGGGCTACGAGCATGACCAGACCGACGAGCTGCCCACCGCGCTGGCCGACGGCGGCGGCGCCCGCCACAAGCAGGGCGGCCACCAGACCGAGGCGGCGGCAGTAGCTCGGGACGGGGACGAGGAAGGCGAGGATCTGGGCGTACGGGCTGATCAGGAACAGCGCGGCCAGTTTCAGGGCGCCGCCCTCGCCGCCCTCGACGCCGTCGAAGCGCTGGAGCGAGAGGGTGAGGGCGAGCACGACGAGGGTCAGGCCGAACATGACGGCCAGGTCGCGGCGCGGGTAGTCCGCCTGCCCCAGATAGTGGTCGAGCGACCGCCGGAGCATGCGGTTGACCTGCGCGCACTGCAAGGCGGCCACCACGATCATCGACCAGCCGACGAGCTGCACGGAGGTCTCGTGGCGCAGGCTCAGACCCACCGGCAGCACACACCAGCTCACGAGGAAGATCCACGGCATGGTGTGCCACATGATCAGGCTCTGCAGCTCGACCTGTTTGATCTTCCGCAGGCCGCGCCAGTCGCTCCGCAGCTTCCCGATCCGGCCCACCACCGCGTGACTCCTTCGTCCCTTTCGGTCCCTTTGCGGGTTCCCGGCCGATTGCGGCCCCCCTGCCGACGCGACTGACGCGGCCGACGCGACTGACGCAGCCGACGCGACTGACGCAGCCGACGCGGCCGACGCGGCGGTCAGCGCCGCGGCTCCCAGCGGAACCACCTCTTCACAGCAAACACGCCGAGGGCGATCCAGGCCACCGCGATCAGGATGGCGCGCAGCCCCTCGCCCGCGCCGAGCTCCCCGGTCCAGCCGCCGCGGATCAGCGCGATCACCGGAGACAGCGGAAGCAGTTCACACACGGAGGCCAGCTTGTCCGGCATGACTTCGAGCGGCAGGGTCGCGCCGGAGCCGAGCAGCGAGGCGAAGAGCAGCGGCATCACCATGACCTGGGCGCTCTCCACGCTCCGGCTGACGATCGAGGTGACCGCCGCGAGCAGCGGGAACATCACGAGCCCCAGGAGGAGCCCCAGGACCACATAGTGCGCGGCGCCGGGCGTGCCCACGTCGAGCAGGGCGGCGCACATGCCCATCAGGACGAGGGACTGGACGAGCCCGATGGCGACGGAGGGCAGCGCGGCGCCCGCGAGGATCTCCACGTCCCGCACCTCGCCGGTGCGCAGGCGCTTGAGCACGAGTTCCTCGCGCCGGGCCGCGTACACGCTGACCAGTGCGGAGTACACGGCGAACAGGAGCGAGAAGGCGATCGCGGACGGCAGCAGGACCGAGCCCATGGAGAGGCCGGTGCCGTCGAGGTCCATGTTCTTGACCGTCGACTTCATGGTGAACGGCACCACTAGCGGCACGAAGAGCGCCGCGAACAGCGTGCCCTTGGCCCGGCCGAGCAGGGTCAGCTCCGCCCGTGCCAGGGCGAGGAGGCGGCATGCCGGGGTGGTGAGGGCGGCGGAGCGGGCGGACCCGGGGCCCCGGGGGCCGGTCGTGGGTGTGGCCGTGGCGCTCATCGCACGGTCTCCTTCTCGTTCGTCGCGTCCTTGGCGATCTGGAGGAACGCCTCCTCCAGGGAGGCGGCGCGCACGTCGAGCCGGCGCAGTTCGACCCCGGTGTCCTTGGCCCAGGTGAGCAGCGCGGTGGCGGCGCGCTGGAGTTCGTCGGTGCGCAGCCGCAGGGTGCGGCCCTGTACGTCGTGTCCGGTGACGCCGAGCTGCGCGAGGGGCGGGAGGTCGCCGGGGAAGTACCCGTCGGGCAGTTCGAAGGAGATCTGCGACGGCTGGGAGGCGACGACGTCGGCGACGCGGCCGGTGGCGGCGATCCGGCCCTCGTGCAGGATCGCGAGGCGGTCGGCGAGCTGCTCGGCCTCTTCCAGGTAGTGGGTGGTGAGCAGCACCGTGGTGCCCTGGTCGCGCAGGGCGCGCACCAAGTCCCAGGTCTCGCGGCGGCCTTCGGCGTCGAGGCCGGTGGTGGGCTCGTCGAGGAACAGCACCTCGGGGTCGCCGATGAGGGCCATCGCGAGGTCGAGGCGGCGCTTCTCGCCGCCGGAGAGCTGCTTGACCCGGACACCGCCGCGCCCGCTGAGGCCGACGGACGCGAGGACGTCGGCGGTGGCCCTGGCGCCGCTGGTGCAGTTGGCCCACATGCGCGCCGTCTCGTCGACGGTCAGCTCGGAGGGGAAGCCGCCTTCCTGGAGCATGACGCCGGTCCGCGGCCGGACCGCGGCCCGCTCCCGGTACGGGTCGTGCCCGAGCACGCGCACGGTGCCGCCGGTGGGCCGGGCGAGGCCTTCGAGGACTTCGAGGGTGGACGTCTTGCCCGCGCCGTTCGTGCCGAGCAGGGCGAACAGTTCACCGCGGCCCACGGTGAAGGAGGTGCCCCTGACCGCCTCGAAGCCGCCTGTGTAGCTGCGCCGCAGGTCGGTCACGTCGATCACTTGATCAGTCATGACTCAAGGCTCGTCGGCGGCGAGGAGCTCCGGCAGTGCGCGGTGTCATCAGCGCACATGACAAATGTCAGTGTGCCCGCGCGGCAGCGGTAGCAAAAAACCCCGCTGTCGGTGACAGCGGGGTTCTCTCTGTGGAGCGAACGACGAGGTTCGAACTCGCGACCTCAACCTTGGCAAGGTTGCGCTCTACCAACTGAGCTACGTTCGCATTGCCTCCGACCAGCTCTCACTGATCGGCGCGAGCACCAGCTTACCGCACCCGGATGGGTGGTCGGTGAGCGGTGCGGAGCGGGTGACAGGAATTGCACACTGCGCCTTCCCCCTGGAAGGGGGATGTTCTACTACTGAACTACACCCGCACGACTCCTCGGGGTTTTGGCCTTTCGGCTTCGCCCCTCGGCGTGCTCCAGACTCTAGCTGACCAGCGGGGGTGCTGCGCAAGTCGGTTGCGCGAGCACCTGCCGAGGTTCCTCGGCGCGGTTGCGTGAGCACCCCCGCCGAGGTTCCCCGGCCCGGGTCAGTTGGCGGCTTCGAACGCCTCGTACACCTTCTTCGGGATCCGGCCGCGCGGCGGCACGTCCAGTTGGTGCGAGCGGGCCCAGGCGCGCACGGCGGCGGGGTCCGGTGTCACCGCCGTGTGCCGGTAGACCTTGCCGGACTTCGACTGCTTGCGGGCCGCCTCCAGGTAGGGGGCAAGGACCTTGCGGAGTTTTTCGGCATTGGTTTGGTTGAGGTCGATCTCGTACGACTTCCCGTCAAGACCGAACGCGACCGTTTCCGCCGCTTCTGAGCCGTCCATGTCGTCATGGAGAGTGACCACGACACGCTGCGCCACGAATATCGGTCCTTTCGTGCGACCTCACCGCATTGACGTGCGACGACGTCCGGTGATGCCGACTGTCCGGCAGTTATGGGACAAAGTATCGGCTATTGCCAATTCCTTTGTACAGTGCCTGGCATTGAATGATGGAGCGGTGGAAAACTTACCGCGTGTTCCGGTGACGCGTCCCGGGAGAATACGGTCTTGCCGGGCGCTTCTCCAGCAGGGTGGTGCGGCGGGGCGGCGGACGCAATGCCGAGCTGTGATCTTTTCCAGGATTTTTCGCGTACGTGTCCTGTCCGACGCCGGGCCGACCCCTGGTCAAGTGACTGCGGTCACGTATGTTCCCACGAATCTACGCGAGTAGAAATTTCGTACGGGTAGTCTGAAGGAACCTGCTCAGCACCACACACCGGGAGTGCCAGTGGCACGCGTCGTAGTCGACGTCATGCTCAAGCCGGAGATCCTCGACCCCCAGGGACAGGCGGTGCAGCGTGCACTGCCGCGCCTCGGATTCCAGGGGATCTCCGACGTACGTCAGGGAAAGCGCTTCGAACTCGAGGTGGACGGGCCGGTGGACGACGCCGCGCTCGCCCGTATCCACGAGTTGGCGGAAACCTTCCTCGCCAACACCGTGATCGAGGACTTCGTAGTAAAGGTCGAAGAGCCCGCGGTGGAGGCGAAGTGACTGCTCGAATCGGAGTCGTCACTTTTCCGGGAACGCTCGACGACAGGGACACCCAGCGCGCCGTCCGTGTCGCGGGCGCGGAAGCCGTGCCGCTGTGGCACCGCGACAAGGACCTGAAGCAGGTCGACGCGGTGGTCCTGCCGGGCGGTTTCTCCTACGGCGACTATCTGCGCGCGGGTGCCATCTCCCGTTTTTCGCCGGTGATGGAGTCGGTCATCGAGCAGGCCAAGGCGGGAATGCCGGTACTCGGCATCTGCAACGGCTTCCAGGTCCTGACCGAGACGCACCTGCTGCCCGGCGCGATGCTGCGCAACAACCACCTGCACTTCATCTGCCGTGACCAGAAGCTGCGCGTGGAGACCAACTCGACCGCCTGGACGGCCGATTACGAGACCGGCCAGGAGATCTCGATCCCGCTGAAGAACATCGACGGGCGGTACGTGGCGGACGAGCGCACCCTCGACATGCTTGAGGCCGAGGGCCGGGTCGCCTTCCGGTACCTGGACGTGAACCCGAACGGCTCGCTGCGCGACATCGCCGGCATCACGAACGAGGCCGGGAACGTGGTGGGCCTGATGCCGCACCCCGAGCACGCCGTGGAGCCCCTCGTGGGCACGGGCCGCACGGACGGCCTCGGCTTCTTCACCTCGATCCTGAAGAACCTGGTGGGTGCACGATGACCCTGGACACCGTCAAGAACGCCGAGCAGACCCCCGAGGCCGGCCAGCCCTGGGCGGACCTCGGCCTGAAGCCGGACGAGTACGAGCGCATCCGCGAGATCCTCGGCCGCCGCCCGACCGGTGCCGAACTCGCCATGTACTCGGTCATGTGGTCCGAGCACTGCTCGTACAAGAGCAGCAAGGTGCATCTGAAGCAGTTCGGCGAGAAGGTCCCCGCCAACGACGCGATGCTCGTCGGCATCGGCGAGAACGCGGGCGTCGTCGACGTAGGCCAGGGCTACGCGGTCACCTTCAAGGTCGAGTCGCACAACCACCCCAGCTACATCGAGCCGTACCAGGGCGCGGCGACCGGTGTCGGCGGCATCGTGCGCGACATCCTCGCGATGGGCGCGCGCCCGGTCGCGGTCGTGGACCCGCTGCGCTTCGGCGCCGCGGACCACCCCGACACCAAGCGCGTGCTCCCGGGTGTGGTCGCGGGCATCGGCGGCTACGGCAACTGCCTGGGCCTGCCGAACATCGGCGGCGAGGTCGTCTTCGACTCCTGTTACCAGGGCAACCCGCTGGTCAACGCGGGCTGCATCGGCGTCATGAAGCACGAGGACATCCACCTCGCGAAGGCGTCGGGCACGGGCAACAAGGTCATCCTGTACGGGGCCCGCACGGGCGGCGACGGCATCGGCGGCGTCTCCGTACTGGCCTCGGAGACCTTCGAGGCAGCCGATCCCGACGGGGTCACCGCCAATCGCCCGGCGGTCCAGGTAGGCGACCCCTTCCAGGAAAAACTCCTGATCGAGTGCACCCTGGAGATCTTCAAGGAGAACCTGGTAGCGGGCATCCAGGACCTGGGCGGCGCAGGGCTCTCCTGCGCCACCAGCGAGCTGGCCTCGGCAGGCTCCGGCGGTATGCGCGTCGACCTGGACACGGTCCCGCTTCGCGATTCCACACTCTCTCCCGAGGAAATCCTCATGAGCGAGTCGCAGGAGCGCATGTGCGCGGTCGTCGAACCGGGCAAGGTCGACCGGTTCATGGAGATCTGCGAGAAGTGGGACGTCATCGCGACCGTCATCGGTGAGGTGACGGAGGGCGAGCGCCTGGAGATCTTCTGGCACGGCGAGCAGATCGTGGACGTGCCGCCGCGCACGGTGGCGCACGAGGGCCCGGTGTACCAGCGCCCCTACGCGCGCCCGACCTGGCAGGACGCACTCCAGGCCGACGACGCCAACAAACTCCCGCGCCCGGCGAACGCCACCGAACTGCGCGACCAGGTCCTCAAGCTGATCGCCTCCCCGAACCAGGCTTCGAAGGCGTGGATCACGGACCAGTACGACCGCTTCGTCCAGGGCAACACGATCCTCGCGCAGCCCGAGGACGCGGGCATGGTCCGCGTCGACGAGGACACGAACCTGGGCGTGGCGATGGCGACGGACGGCAACGGCCGGTACGCGAAGCTGGACCCGTACGCGGGCGCGCAACTGGCGCTCGCGGAGTCGTACCGCAACGTCGCGGCGTCCGGCGCCAAGCCGCTCGCCATCTCCAACTGCCTGAACTTCGGTTCGCCCGAGGACCCGGACGTGATGTGGCAGTTCGCGGAGGCCACGCGCGGTCTCGCGGACGCCTGCCTCCAGCTCGGCACCCCGGTGACCGGCGGCAACGTCTCGCTCTACAACCAGACCGGTGAGACGGCGATCCACCCGACCCCGGTCGTCGCCGTGCTCGGCGTGATCGACGACGTCACGCGCCGCACGCCGATCGCGTTCAAGGAAGAGGGCCAGCTCCTCTACCTGCTCGGCGAGACGCACGAGGAGTTCGGCGGCTCGGCCTGGTCGCAGGTCGTGCACGACCACCTCGGCGGCCTGCCGCCCAAGGTCGACCTGGAGCGCGAGCGCCTTCTCGCGGAGATCCTGATCTCGGCGTCCCGGGACGGCATGATCGACGCCGCGCACGACCTCTCGGACGGCGGCCTGATCCAGGCGGTCGTCGAGTCCTGCCTGCGCGGCGGCACCGGCGCCCGCCTGGTGGTACCGGACGACCTGGACGCCTTCACGTTCCTCCTCAGCGAGTCCGCGGGCCGCGCGGTCGTCTCCGTGCCCCGCAGCGAGGAACTGCGCTTCACCGACATGTGCGGCGCGCGGGGCCTGCCGGCCACGCGCATCGGCGTGGTGGACGGCACGGTGTCCGACGCGAACGCGGTGGTCGAGGTGCAGGGCGAGTTCGCGCTGCCCCTGGAGGAGCTGCGGACGGCGCACACGCAGACGATCCCGGGCCTGTTCGCCTGACCGACCCCTGCACTCGCCAAGCCAGAGCCCCCGCCCGGACCAGTTCGGATCCCGGCCGGGGGCTCTGCTGTAGTGAATCGCACCCCCAAACCAATCCTCACCCAAACATCCTTGTCGGAAGTTACGTAATTACGTAACCTACGATCATGGAGCTGGAAGAGCGCGTCGCCGAGCTGGAGCGGCGCATGGCGGCGCTGGAGGGCGCGGACCGCGACGTGGACGCGCCCTCCGTGAGCGAGAGCGACTTCTGGGCCCTTGAGGGCCTCAAGGCGCAGCTCGCCCAGCACCGGGCGGCCGACGGTGGCGTGCTGTACACGGGTACGGTGCGGCTCCCGACGGGCGAGCGGTACGACTGGCAGACCGGCCAGTTCACCGAGGTGCTCCTGGACGGCGACTGGACCGAGGCCGCCGATTCACTGGCCGCGCTGGGCCATCCCGTACGGCTGCGGCTGCTCCGGGAGATCCTCGGCGGCCGGCGCACCGCCGCGGAACTGGCCGCGCTCGACGAGGTCGGCACGACCGGCCAGATCTACCACCACCTGCGCCATCTGACCGGCGCGGGCTGGCTGCACACCACGGCTCGCGGCCGCTACGAGGTTCCGGCGGGGCGGGTGGTGCCGCTCCTCGTGGTCCTGACCGCGGCGCGCCCTGCCTGAAGTCACACGCACGCGACGAATCGCCAGGGGGAACAACCGTGTCAACCACATCCACCGTGTCCATACGCAAACTGACCGTTGTCCTCAGACGCGTCCTGTGGCTGGCCTTCTTCGTGCAGGCGGTCGCCGGGTTCTTCGTGGACCTTCCGTACAACTACTGGTTGGGCTGGCTGCCCGCGGTGGCCGCCATCGGGCTCAGCCTGCTGCTGGGGCGGGCGGCGCGGCGGCAGATCGCGACCGCGCCGCCGGCGGCCGTCGAGGTGGAGGCGCCGGTCACCGGCCGTTGGTCGGCGCTCAACAGCCCGGCCGACAAGGTGCCGAGCCACGGCACCCATGCCCTGGCGCAGACGTACGCCATCGACATCACGGCCGAGCCGGAGGAGTCCGGGAAGGGTGCCCGCCCTGGCTTCGCCTGGCTGTGGCCGATCGCCCGCCGCCCCCGTGCGTTCCCCGCCTTCGGGGCGCCGCTGCTCGCTGTCGCGGACGCGACGGTGGTCCACGCGGAGGACGTCCAGCGGGACCACTTCAGCCGCAACTCGCTGCTCGCGCTGCTCTACTTCTTCTTCGTCGAGGGCACGGTGCGTGGCGTGGCCCCGGCTCGCCGGGTGGTCGGCAATACCGTGGTACTGGACCTTGGCGGCGGTACGTACGCCATGTACGCGCATGTGCAGCGCGGTTCGCTCGCCGTACGCGTCGGGGAACGTGTCCGGGCGGGTCAGGTCATCGCCCGCTGCGGCAACTCCGGCAACTCCACTGAGCCGCACGTCCACTTCCAGTTGATGGACGGGCCGGACCTGGACACGGCCAAGGGGGTGCCGTTCCGCTGGCGGGGTCTCGGCGTACCCGCCAACCGGGAGGTATTCACGCCGGACCAGTCCGTGGCCGCTGGGTTGGGCGACACCCCTCTCCCTACATAACGGGCACCCGGCAGCAGGGCTGTGCCCACCCTCCCCCAAGCTCTCGGCTCCGCTCGAGCAGGGAGGTACCCCCCTCGCCCCTGGCGGACCAGTTGCCCACAGCGAGGGCGGGGTAGTTGGCCGCGGCGGGAGCCACAGACGAGCGGGAAGTCGCGATCGAACCGGAGGGGTCGTGGCGGTATGACCGAGCGCAGCGTGCCAAGCGACACACTTACGGCGCGGTGAACGAGGCAGTGTCCACTACGCGAGCACGGCCATACCGCCACGACCCCGCCACCCCCACAAACGGAAAGGCGAAAACCGTGTCAAACATGTCCTAGGTCAATATTTCATCCTGGCATAATATGCCCATGCCAGCACGGAGACCCGCAGCGGCGCACAAGCCGACAACCCCCGCCCCTGCCCCCGCCCCCACCCCCGGCCTCCGGGAGCGCAAGAAGCGGCAGACCGCCTCCCGGATCTGGCACGCCGCGGTGGACCTCTTCGTAGAGCGCGGCTTCGACAAGGTGTCCGTCGCCGAGATCGCAGCCGCCGCGGACGTCTCGAAGATGACCGTCTTCAACTACTTCGGCACGAAGGAAGACGTACTCCTCGCCCCCATGGAAGAGCACGTGTCCGACGCCGCCGAAGCCGTCCGTACCCGCGCCCCCGGCGAATCCGCCGCCGACGCCCTGCGCCGCCAACTCCTGGACCTGATCGAGGCCCGCGACCCCTCCGTAGGCCTCAGCGACAGCCCCCGCACCCTCCAGGTCCTGCGCCTGGTCACCGAGACCCCCGTACTCCTGCACCGCGCCCACGCCTTCCACCACCGCAGCCAGCAACTCCTGGCCACCGCCCTCGCCGAGGAAACGGGCGACGCCGTCCTCGCCGAGGTCGCCGCCGCCCAGTTGTTCGGCGTCCGCAACGCCGTGTTCGCCGAAGTGCACCGCCGCCGCATGGCCGGCACCCCGCTCAACGAGGTCGCCGCCGACGCGGCGACCCTCGCAAGGAACGCCTTCGCCCTGGTGGAAAAGGGGCTCAGCGGATACGCGGTCAAGGCATAGGCTCCCCCCATGCCCCCGGCCAAGAAGCGCACCCGCAGCTACGACCAGACGAAGATCCGCACAGCCGTGCTCACCCAGTTCGGCACGGTGCGCGAAGCGATCGCGGGCCTCACCCCGGAGCAACTCGCCGCGCCCACCCGCCTGGGCGACTGGACCATACGCGAACTGGCCGCGCACCTCACGATGGTGCTCGGCACCCTGGCCCGCTACCTGGAGACACCCGAGCCGGAGAAGCTGGAAGTCCCGCTCGAGGACTGGCCGTTCCGGACATCGTCCGCGGCGAACCAGGTGGACGAGGACGTACACGCCCTGACCGCCGCGGCGAACACCCCGCTGGACGCCCTGTTCGCGGACACCACCGCCCGCCTGGCGGACACCCTCCCCGAGGCCCCCGGCACCCGCCTGGTGCCCTCCCGCTTCGGCGGCATGACGCTCGCCGACTTCATGGTCACCCGCACCGTGGAACTGATCGTCCACACCGACGACTTGAACGCCGCGCTACCCGGCCTCGACGTCCCGTACGACCGCCAGGCCCTGGCCGCCTGCACCCGCCTGCTCACGGACGCCCTGGCCGCGAAGGCCCCCGGCGGCGCGGTGGAGGTCCGCGTGCCGCCGTACGCGGTGGTGCAGTGCGTGGAGGGCCCTCGGCACACGCGCGGCACCCCGCCGAACGTGGTCGAGACGGACCCGCTGACCTGGATCAGGCTGGCGACGGGGCGCACGACCTGGGCGGCGGCGCGGGCGGCGGCACAGGTCAGCGCGAGCGGCGAACGGGCCGACCTGAGCGGGCTCCTGCCGATCATGTCCTGAAGCCGGCGGCACGCACGGCAGGGGAACCGGTCCCGGACCCGCCTCGTCACAATGACATGTACAAGCAGCGTGTGACCCAGACCCTCACCGCCATCGCCGCAGCCGGGCTGCTCGCTGCCTGCGGCTCGGAGTCCGGCTCCGGCGACGGCGGTTCCGACAAAGCGGGCTCCGGCAAGGAAACCCCCGGCAAGGGCGGCACGGACGCACCCCTGACCGGCGTGCGCTGGAACGTGGACAGCCTCACGGTCGACGGCAGGAAACACCAGGCACCCAGCGGCGCCTACGTGAAGTTCGGCGGCAAGGGCGGTACCGGCGGCAACTTCGGCTGCAACGGATACGGCGCCAAGGCTTCGGTGGAAGGCGACACCGTCCACTTCGAGCCGGGCCCGCACACCGAGATGGCGTGCGATGCCCTGGACTTCGAGAAGCGCCTGGCCCGCGCCATGGACGGCAAGCTCAAGGCGAAGGTGGACGACGAACGCCTGACGCTGACGACGGCGGAAGGCGACCGCATCGCGCTGAGCGCGGAGTCCGGTGCCCCGCTGAAGGGCACCGAGTGGACCGTGACCTCGGTCGGGGACAAGGGCGCGGCGACCTCCCTGCCGAAGGCCCTGAACGACAAGGTCAAGCTGACCTTCGGCAAGGACGGCACGGTCCGGGGCAACCTGGGCTGCAACGCGGTCACCGCGGACGCCGACGCCCGGGACGGCAAGATCGCGCTTGGCATGCCGAGGGTGACCCGGAAGATGTGCCCCGGCGACGTGATGCCGACCGAGCGCACGCTCCTGAAGCTGTTCGAGGGCAAGGTCGAGTACGCGGTGGACCACCGCACGCTGACGCTGACGACCGGCGAGACGGTGGTGAAGGCGCAAGCAACCGGCTAGGGGAAGGCTGTCGTCGCAGTTCACAGGCGTGCCGCACGGCTGACGCCGCCGGCGGCACGCTCACCCTCCGTACCGACCCCGTATCCCCAATTCGGACCAGTGGTCGATCTCGCCTACACTCGGTGTCGTGCCACGTGGTGACGGTCGACTCAATCACGATCTGTTCCCCGGCGAGAAAGGCCCCCAGGACGCTTGTGGCGTCTTCGGTGTCTGGGCTCCGGGCGAAGAGGTCGCAAAGCTCACGTACTTCGGGCTCTACGCCCTCCAGCATCGGGGCCAGGAATCCGCGGGAATCGCGGTCAGCAACGGCTCCCAGATCCTCGTCTTCAAGGACATGGGCCTGGTGTCCCAGGTCTTCGACGAGACCTCGCTCGGTTCTCTCCAGGGACACATCGCGGTCGGTCACGCCCGCTACTCCACCACTGGAGCCTCCGTCTGGGAGAACGCCCAGCCCACCTTCCGCGCGACGGCCCACGGCTCCATCGCCCTCGGCCACAACGGCAACCTCGTCAACACGGCGCAGCTCGCCGAGATGGTCGCCGAGCTGCCCAAGCAGGAGGGCCGCACCACGCGCGTGGCGGCCACCAACGACACGGACCTGCTCACGGCCCTGCTCGCCGCGCAGACCGACGCCGACGGCAAGCCGCTGACCGTCGAGGAAGCCGCGGGCGTGGTGCTTCCCCAGGTCCAGGGCGCCTTCAGCCTGGTCTTCATGGACGAGCACACGCTGTACGCGGGCCGCGACCCGCAGGGCATCCGCCCGCTGGTGCTCGGCCGCCTGGAGCGCGGCTGGGTGGTCGCCTCCGAGAGCGCGGCCCTCGACATCTGCGGCGCCAGCTATGTGCGCGAGATCGAGCCCGGCGAGTTCGTCGCCATCGACGAGAACGGCCTGCGCACCTCCCGATTCGCAGAAGCGAAGCCCAAGGGCTGTGTCTTCGAGTACGTGTACCTGGCGCGCCCCGACACCGACATCGCGGGCCGCAACGTCTACCTCTCGCGGGTCGAGATGGGCCGCAAGCTCGCGGCCGAGGCCCCGGTCGACGCCGACCTCGTCATAGCGACCCCGGAGTCAGGCACCCCCGCCGCGATCGGGTACGCGGAGGCGTCCGGCATCCCCTTCGGCGCGGGCCTGGTCAAGAACGCCTATGTCGGCCGGACCTTCATCCAGCCCTCGCAGACCATTCGCCAGCTCGGCATCCGGCTGAAGCTGAACCCCCTGAAGGAAGTCATCAGGGGCAAGCGCCTGGTGGTCGTCGACGACTCGATCGTCCGCGGCAACACCCAGCGCGCCCTGGTCAAGATGCTCCGCGAGGCGGGCGCCGCCGAGGTCCACATCCGGATCTCCTCGCCGCCCGTGAAGTGGCCGTGCTTCTTCGGCATCGACTTCGCCACCCGCGCCGAGCTCATCGCCAACGGCATGAGCATCGAAGAGATCGGCACGTCGCTCGGCGCCGACTCGCTCTCGTACATCTCCATCGACGGCATGATCGAAGCCACCACCATCGACAAGCCGAACCTGTGCCGTGCCTGCTTCGACGGCGAGTACCCGATGGACCTGCCGGACCCGGAGCTCCTCGGCAAGCAGCTCCTGGAGACCGAGCTGGCAGCGGGCCCGGCGGCCACCGCCGCGGCGGACGCGATCCGCCGCCCGTAAGACCCCACGCAGTACGACACGAAAGTTCTCATCGTCATGTCTGAGACCACTGGTGCCAGCTACGCAAGCGCGGGCGTCGACATCGAGGCGGGCGACCGCGCCGTCGAGCTGATGAAGGAGTGGGTCAAGAAGACCCAGCGCCCGGAGGTCGCGGGCCTCGGCGGCCTCGGCGGCTTCGCCGGCCTCTTCGACGCCTCCGCCCTCAAGCGCTTCGACCGCCCGCTGCTCGCCTCCGCCACGGACGGCGTCGGCACGAAGGTCGACCTCGCGAGGCAGCTCGGTGTGTACGACACGATCGGCCACGACCTGGTCGCCATGGTCATGGACGACATCGTGGTGTGCGGCGCCGAACCGCTGTTCATGACGGACTACATCTGCGTCGGCAAGGTCCACCCGGAGCGCGTGGCCGCCATCGTGAAGGGCATCGCGGAGGGCTGCGTCCTCGCGGGCTGCGCGCTCGTCGGCGGCGAGACCGCGGAGCACCCCGGTCTGCTCGGTCCCGACGACTTCGATGTCGCGGGTGCGGGCACGGGCGTCGTGGAGGCGGACCAGGTGCTCGGCTCCGATCGCATCCGTAAGGGTGACGCGGTGATCGCCATGGCGTCGTCGGGTCTTCACTCCAACGGGTACTCACTGGTCCGGCATGTGGTCTTCGACCGCGCGGGCTGGTCCCTGGACCGCGAGGTCCCCGAGTTCGGCCGCACCCTCGGCGAGGAACTCCTGGAGCCCACGAAGATCTACTCCCTGGACTGTCTGGCGCTGACGCGCACGGCGCGGGTGCACGCCTTCAGCCACATCACCGGCGGCGGTCTCGCGGCGAACCTCGCCCGGGTGATCCCGGACGCCCTGCACGCCACCGTGGACCGCTCCACCTGGGCGCCCGGCGCGGTCTTCGACGTCGTCGGCACGGCGGGCCGGGTCGAGCGCCTGGAGCTGGAGAAGACCCTGAACATGGGCGTCGGCATGATCGCCGTCGTCCCGCAGGAGTCGGCCGACGTGGCCCTGACGACCCTGGCCGACCGCGGCGTGGACGCCTGGATCGCGGGCGAGATCACCGAGCGCGGCGACCACGCGACGGGCGCCGAGCTCACGGGTGACTACGCGAAGTAGCCACCGCGGACCGCAGGGGTGCGGCACGCACCGCACCCCGCGTACCCGCTCACGTACACAGCCGTGGACAGCACAAAACCCGGTCCGGCGGTGTTGCCACCCCGGACCGGGTGAAGTGCAGTCGCTACAGGTGAATGCGCGAGCTGCGAATGTCTGTGACGTACGAGAACCGCGAGGTCAAGCGCCGCGGCGCTGCGACGAGGGGCCGGACTCTTCGTCCTCGTCCTCGACGTCGTTGTACAGATCCGCGTACTGCGCGTACGGGTCGTCTTCCTCGTCCTCGTCTTCGAACGGCTCGCCATTCGGCGGCTGTTGCGAAGTCGAAGCGCCCAGCTCATTGGCCAGACGCGACAGGTCAGTCCCGCCGCTGTTGTACTTCAGCTGGCGGGCGACCTTTGTCTGCTTGGCCTTGGCCCGGCCGCGCCCCATGGCTCGACCCCCTCGGTATCGGGGCTTCATGGCCCCAGAGTCTTGACACGCGTTCATGATCTAGAACGGACTCTCCATGGAGAGACCGGTCCGTAGGGCTCCCACGGTACCTGCTCCTGCGGCCGTACGGTACGTCGCCCGCAGGACGCGCCTGGGCGCACGACCGGCAAGGTGCCCTTCCCTCGCTGGTCAGCAGCGATTTTAACCTCTTCTTGGCAGGCGACCCGCCGACGGGGGTGAGTCTTGTCTCCCGAGGGCGTCGGCGGGCCTGGAACCGAGGGGCGCCGGGCGTGCTCCGGGCGCCGGACGGGTCAGCGGCCGCGGGCCTCCGCGATCCGCTGCTCGGCGATCCTGTCGGCCGCCGCGGCGGGCGGAATCCCATCCTGCTTCGCACGTGCGAATATGGCGAGCGTGGTGTCGAAGATCTTCGAGGCCTTCGCCTTGCACCGGTCGAAGTCGAAGCCGTGCAGCTCGTCGGCGACCTGGATGACACCGCCCGCGTTCACCACGTAGTCGGGCGCGTAGAGGATCCCGCGGTCCGCGAGGTCCTTCTCGACGCCTGGGTGCGCGAGCTGGTTGTTGGCGGCGCCGCAGACCACCTTGGCGGTGAGCACCGGCACGGTGTCGTCGTTGAGCGCGCCGCCGAGCGCACACGGGGCGTACACGTCGAGTCCCTCGGTGCGGATCAGCGTCTCGGTGTCGGCGACCGCGGTGACCTCGGGGTGCTTGCTGGTGATGCGCAGCAGCGAGTCCTCGCGGACGTCGGTGATCACGACCTCGGCGCCGTCCTTGAGCAGGTGCTCCACGAGGATGTGGCCGACCTTGCCGACGCCCGCGACCCCGACCTTGCGGCCGCGCAGCGACGCCTCGCCCCACAGGTGCTGGGCGGAGGCCCGCATGCCCTGGAAGACACCGAAGGCGGTGAGCACCGAGGAGTCCCCGGCGCCGCCGTGCTCCGGGGAGCGCCCGGTGGTCCAGCGGGACTCGCGCGCGATCACGTCCATGTCCGCGACATAGGTGCCGACGTCGCAGGCCGTCACGTACCGGCCGCCGAGTGAGGCCACGAAGCGGCCGTAGGCGAGCAGCAGCTCTTCGCTCTTGATCTTGTCGGGGTCACCGATGATGACCGCCTTGCCACCGCCGTGGTCGAGTCCGGCCATGGCGTTCTTGTACGACATCCCGCGCGCGAGGTTGAGCGCGTCGGCGACGGCCGCTTCCTCGGTGGCGTAGGGGTAGAAGCGCGTGCCGCCGAGGGCGGGGCCCAGGGCGGTGGAGTGGATGGCGATGACGGCCTTGAGTCCGCTGGCGCGGTCCTGGCACAGCACGACCTGCTCATGACCCCCTTGATCCGAGTGGAACAAGGTGTGCAGGACGCCGTCGGTTACATCGGTCACGGTGGTGACTCCCGGTTACATAGCGGCGGTTGGACGGGTGGCCCGTGCGGGTGGCGGGCGCCGTGTGCCAAGAGAGTAGAGCCTGAGGGGACCCGTCCGCCGCACGGCGGTCGGCATCACTCTGTCCGGCCGCCACCGCCCTCACGCGCGCGGGCTGCGGGACGGAGTGCGGCGCTGTTCGGCCATGGCACGATTTGCAGTGTTTTCCAGTTGGTCCGCGGGGGAGGTGAGGAGCCGTGCCCAAGGTGTCCTCGGTGATCGTCCCGTACGCGTCGTACTTGCGTGTGTATGAGCCACTCGCTGCCTTCCCCGAGCCCGAACGCAGCCACTGGGCGCGCTACGCCCGGCGCCCGGACCGCCCCTCGTACCAGGACGAACTCCGCCGCTCACTGGCCGACTTGGTGCCCACGCCGCCCGTTCCCGTGCCGGTGCACGAGAGCAGCGACGCGTTCGTGGTGGAGCTCGACGGGGTGGTGTGCGTCTGCCCCTGGCGCACCCGGCTGCGGGGCTGGCAGGCCCTTGGCGACCTCGGCGGGCAACTGCCGACGCCGGTCCTCGACGCGGTCCTGCCGCCGGTGGTGCGCCGGCAGGCCGCCGCGGACTACGAGCAGTGGCTGGCGGAGAACCCCGACGCACGCCCCTGGATCCGCTCGGCGACCTGGCATGTGCCGATGCCGTGGTTCGTGCTCGTCACGGACGAGGAGCGCTGTTACGAGCCCTTCCCCAAGGCCGCCACCGGGGACGCGGACGCCGCGGAGCCCGCGCACGCCGCCGAGCCCCCCGGGAGCGGGGCGCCGGTGCTGCGGTACCGCACGCCGATGGTGCAGGCGCGGCGCCGGGTGGCGCGCGGCCTGAAGGCGCTGCGCGACGCCATGGACGAGGGGGCGCTCATCGACGGCCTCGTGGACGTGGGGCGCTGGCTGGAGGAGTTCCACCCGCGCTCCCTCGTGGAGCTCGACTACGGCGGTCTGGTGCACGCGCTGCCGGACGACATGCTGGCCGACGACCACTCGGCGGGGGATGTGGCCGCCGGGATCGAGGCGCTGCGGGCCGGCGACGGGGTGGGGGCCGGCGAGGCGTATGCGAGGCTCGTGGAGCGCTGGCGGGCGGTCCGGGAGCGACAGTTCTCGAACTGATGAGCCCGGCTCCGGACGGCCGTGTCCCGGCAACGGGACGTAGGTCCCGATCCGGGCCTTTGCCTCAAGGGTGATGGACCGCACTTAACTCGCTCTTGCGCTGATCGCCCCTCCTCATGCCAAAATAGGACAAGGAGTCCGGACAGGGTTCCTTCCGTCCAACTAAGGGCGGAATACTTGGCATTGCGCGCTATGGGGGGTCTGTTGACTCCTGATCGCTCTGTGACTGATCGTCACTGTGACGTGACTGTCCGCTATGGCATGGTCCATCGGCTTCCGTCGCGGATGGACACCTGGGAGGGCAATTCCATCGGTTTGGCCGACGTGGCTGGACGGATGGTGTAGTTGTAGTGCCGAGGACAAGCCGTTCGTCCTATAACCGACTCGACCCGCGTCCGCCATTTCGGGCAACGCGGGTCAAGGTGCAGAATTTAGAGGAATGAACCGAGAAGGTTCGGTTCTCCCGAGGAGGCCGCTCATGACCGCTCGCACCCCTGATGCCGAGCCGCTGCTGACCCCGGCTGAGGTTGCCACGATGTTCCGCGTCGACCCGAAGACGGTCACGCGCTGGGCCAAGGCTGGCAAGCTCACGTCGATTCGTACGCTCGGCGGGCACCGTCGTTACCGCGAGGCTGAGGTCCGCGCTCTGCTTGCGGGCATCCCGCAGCAGCGCAGCGAGGCCTGAGCAGGGCGTTTGTGCAGTAAGCAGTAGTAAGCAGTACACATGGGACGACAGGTTCCACCGCTGCCGGGTCCCCCAACCTGGCCGTAACGTCCGACATATGGCTCTACGCGACACGGGACCCGCCCCAACGGGCCCCACGCCCGAACCGCTTGGGTGAGTCGTCGATCGCGCTGGACTCCGCCGGGTCCAGCGCGATCTTTTTTTGTGCCCGCACCCCCTGGGCAGGAGTCCCCGTGGACGCCTGTGCGCGCTGTTGGGGGCCTCTGTGGGCCGTCCTGTTGATCCCTGGGCGGCCCTGTCGGCGCGTCGTCAAGGCGGCGCGGCGGCAGGTGCAATGGCACATATTTGATTGACGTGGTGTAGGGCGGGGGTAAGTTCCGGGGTTCTTGAAACTCGTTCGGTGACTACCGTCACACGGGCCGCAGCTTGTTGGCCCCGCTGCCGGTGCGCTATTGGGGTCGGCGGTGCGTTCGGTGCCGGCCGGCGCGGGTCGGCGCGGGGCGTCGGCGCCCGGTGGGGCCGCCCGCTCACCCGCTCAGCTTCCCACCCGGCAGGCGGTCCGCGTGGCGCCTTTGGTCATGCCTTGGGGGGTCTTTCGTCCTCACATGCCACATCCGCCTCAGGAGCCTCTGTGGCCTCACTGGAGGGCTCCATGGCGAGGCGCAGGAGTCGGTGGCAGATGGGACAGTGCCGGGTCAGATGGCGATAGCGGGTGGCCGCTGCGAGATGAGCGCGCAGCAGGGCACGGGTCTCGTGCCGGGCGGTTGCGGACATGCGCCACCTCCTCGGGAGCGCGCGGCTCGCTCCCCTCTCCGGGGTACCGGCGGAATGTGACGCCGTCAAGCCTGCCGTTCCCTCGCGGGGCGCGCATCGCAGGCAAACGCCGAAGTGGGCCGCGCCCCGGAGGGTGTGGCTCGCTTGGTTCTTGCGGTCCTGACGGGATTTGCTGTGTCGATTGCGGCTGCGCCGCGGGCGCGGCCTCCACCTTGGCAGGGTGGCGAGGGGCCGGGCTGTGTGGCGTGCTCGGGCTGGACGCCGAAGTGGGCCGTACCCCGGAGGGTACGGCCCACTTCATTACTGCGGTCCTGACGGGATTTGAACCCGCGGCCTCCACCTTGACAGGGTGGCGAGCACTCCAAACTGCTCCACAGGACCAGGTTTCGCAGCTCCGATTGCCTCTCTGGGCTGCGAAAAAGACTGTACAGCAGCTCGGGTCCCTGGTCGAACTCGCTCTGTGTGAGTGGACGGTCACGGCTCCGTGGCTACGGTGCGGCGGCGTCGATCGCCTTCACGATGCGCTTGTCGGAGACGGGGTACGCCGTGCCGAGCGCGTGCGCGAAGTAGCTGACCCGCAACTCCTCGATCATCCAACGGATGTCCAGGACCTCCCGCGGCACCGGCCGCCCCTGCGGCAGTTGTTCGAGCAGCCAGGCGTACTCGTCCTGCATCTCGCGGACCTTCTCCATGCGCGTGGTGTCGCGCTGGACGTTCGTCGGCATCTGCTGGAGCCGACGGTCGGCGGCGACCATGTAGCGCATCAGGTCGGGCATCCGGCGCACACCCGTCTCCGTGACGAAGCCGGGCTTGACGAGGGCGTCGAGCTGCCCGCGCACGTCCGCGAGGTTGGGAAGCAGCGCCTGGCTCTTCGTGGACTTCAGGCGCCGCTCACAGGCCTGCCAGGCGGCGAGGACCTGCTGGACCTGCGTGACCGTGTGCACGGTCGCGTCGACGATCTCGGCGCGCACCTTCTCGTACAGCTTGCGGTACGACTCCTCGTCCCACGCGGGCCCGCCGAAGTCCCCCATGAGCTTGTCCGCCGCCGCCCGCGCGCAGTCGTCGAAGAGCGCCTGCATGGAGCCGTGCGGGTTCGCCGACAGGGCGAGCTTCTGCTGGTTGGTGAGCTTGTCCTGGGCGAACTTGCCCGGGTTCACCGGAATGTTGCGCAGGATGAGGCGGCGGGTGCCGCGCCACATCGCTCGCGCCTGCTCCGCCTCGGTGTCGAAGAGGCGTACGGAGACGGTGTCACCGTCGTCGACCAGGGCCGGATAGGCCTTCACCGGCTGTCCCGCCCGGCGGGCCTCGAAGACGCGCGAGAGCGTGCCGATCGTCCAGTCCGTGAGGCCGGCGCGCTCCACGGACTCTCCGCCCGAGCGCTCGGCCGTCGCGGCCGCCGCCTGTGACAGGGCCTTGCGGGCCTTCGGCTGCAAGCGGAGCTTCAGGACCTCCAGGTCCTTGTCCTCGGCCAGCTTGCGGCGCCGCTCGTCGGTGATCCGGAAGGTGATCTTCAGATGGTCCGGTACGCGGGTCAGGTCGAAGTCGTCGCCGTGCACCGGCACCCCGACCATCCTCTGCAGCTCACGCGCCAGCGTGACGTGCAGGGGCTCCTGCAAGGGCGTGGCCCGCTGCAGGAACTCCCTGGCGTAGTTGGGCGCCGGGACGTAGTGGCGGCGGATCGGCTTCGGCAGGGAGCGGATCAGCTCCGTCACGACGTCCTCGCGCAGGCCCGGGATCTGCCAGTCGAAGCCGTCGGGCGCGACCTGGTTGAGCACCTGGAGCGGTACGTGCACGGTCACGCCGTCCGCGTCCGCGCCCGGCTCGAACTGGTACGTGACCCGGAACTTCAGCGGCCCCTGCCGCCAGGTGTCCGGATAGTCGTTCTTCGACACATCACCGGCGCGCTCGTTGATGAGCATCGACCGCTCGAAGTCGAGCAGCTCCGGTTCCTCGTGGATCTTCTTCTTCCACCAGGAGTCGAAGTGCGCCCCCGACACCACATGTGCGGGCACCCGCTGGTCGTAGAAGTCGAACAGCGTCTCGTCGTCGACGAGGATGTCGCGGCGCCGCGCGCGGTGCTCCAGCTCCTCGACCTCGGTGAGCAGCTTGCGGTTGGCGGCGAAGAACTTGTGGTGCGTACGCCAGTCGCCCTCGACGAGTGCGTTGCGGATGAAAAGGTCGCGGCTCGTCTCAGGGTCGATGCGGCCGTAGTTCACCTTGCGGTCGGTGACGATCGGGACGCCGTACAGCGTGACCTTCTCGTACGCCATCACGGCCGCCTGGTCCTTCTCCCAGTGCGGCTCGCTGTAGGTGCGCTTGAGCAGGTGCTGCGCGAGCGGCTCGATCCACTCCGGTTCGATCTTCGCGTTGACGCGGGCCCACAGCCGGGACGTCTCCACCAGCTCGGCCGACATGATGAAGCGCGGGGGCTTCTTGAAGAGGGCGGAGCCCGGGAAGATCGCGAATTTCGCGCTACGGGCGCCCAAGTAGTCGTTCTTCGCGCCCTCCTTCACGTCCTTCATGCCCACGTGGGACAGCAGGCCCGCGAGGAGCGAGACGTGCACGCGCTGGTCGGCGGCGTCCTCGTCGTTCAGATGGATGCCCATCTGCTTGGCCACCGTACGCAACTGGGAGTAGATGTCCTGCCACTCGCGGATGCGCAGGAAGTTCAGATACTCGCGTTTGCACATGCGGCGGAACGCGGACGAGCCGAGCTCCTTCTGCTGCTCGCGCACGTACCGCCACAGGTTCAGATACGCCAGGAAGTCGGACGTCTCGTCCTTGAAGCGGGCGTGCTGCTGGTCGGCCTGTGTCTGCTTGTCGGCCGGGCGCTCCCGCGGGTCCTGGATGGACAGCGCCGCGGCGATCACCATGACCTCGCGCACACAGCCGTTCTTGTCGGCCTCCAGGACCATCCGGGCGAGCCGGGGGTCCACGGGGAGCTGGGCGAGCTTGCGGCCCTGCTGCGTCAGCCGCTTCTTCGGGTCCTTCTGGGTGGGGTCGAGCGCACCGAGCTCTTGAAGGAGCTGCACGCCGTCCCGGATGTTGCGGTGGTCCGGCGGGTCGATGAACGGGAACTTCTCGATGTCGCCGAGGCCGGCCGCGGTCATCTGGAGGATGACGGACGCCAGATTCGTACGGAGGATCTCCGCGTCCGTGAACTCCGGGCGGGCCTCGAAGTCCTCCTCGGAGTACAGCCGGACGCAGATGCCGTCCGACGTGCGGCCGCAGCGGCCCTTGCGCTGGTTGGCGCTGGCCTGCGAGACCGGCTCGATCGGCAGGCGCTGCACCTTCGTGCGGTGGCTGTAGCGCGAGATGCGGGCCGTACCCGGGTCGATCACGTACTTGATGCCAGGAACCGTCAGGGACGTCTCGGCGACGTTCGTCGCAAGGACGATTCTTCGGGCTGTTCCCGCGCCGGGCCGCTGGAACACGCGGTGCTGCTCGGCGTGGGACAGGCGGGCGTAGAGGGGGAGGACTTCCGTGAACTTGTAGTTCTTCTTGTTCAGCGCGTCCGCCGTGTCCCTGATCTCGCGTTCGCCGGACAGGAAGACCAGGATGTCGCCCTTGCCCTCCGCCTGGAGCTCCTCCACCGCGTCCGTGATCGCCGTGATCTGGTCGCGGTCCGGGTCGTCGCCCTCCTCCTCCAGGAGCGGGCGGTAGCGGACCTCCACCGGGTACGTCCGTCCGCTCACCTCCACGATCGGGGCGTCCCCGAAGTGGCGCGAGAAACGCTCCGGGTCGATGGTCGCGGAGGTGATCACGACCTTCAGGTCCGGGCGCTTCGGCAGCAACTGGGCGAGGTAGCCGAGCAGGAAGTCGATGTTGAGACTGCGCTCATGGGCCTCGTCGATGATGATCGTGTCGTACGCGCGCAGCTCGCGGTCCGTCTGGATCTCGGCCAGCAGGATGCCGTCCGTCATCAGCTTCACGTACGTGCTGTCCTGATTCACCTGGTCGGTGAAGCGGACCTTCCAGCCGACCGCCTCGCCCAGCGGCGTTCTCAGCTCCTCCGCCACCCGCTCCGCCACCGTGCGGGCCGCGAGGCGGCGCGGCTGCGTGTGGCCGATCAGGCCGCGTACGCCGCGGCCGAGCTCAAGGCAGATCTTGGGGATCTGCGTGGTCTTGCCCGAACCGGTCTCGCCCGCGACGATCACGACCTGATGGTCGCGGATCGCCTGAAGGATGTCGTCCTTCTTCTGGCTGACCGGGAGCTGCTCGGGGTACGTGATCGCGGGCACGCCCGAGGCACGGCCCGCCATCCTGGCCGCCGCCTTCTCCACGTCCTGCGCGACCTCCGCGAGGACGGCGGCACGGGCCTCGGGCTTGCGGATGCGGCGCGCGCCTTCGAGCCGCCGGCCGATGCGGTGCTCGTCGCGCAGCGAGAGCTCCGTCAGGCGGGGGGCGAGGGCGTCGAGGGTGAGGGCGGGCTGCGTAGACATACGCAGTCCAGGATCTCACCCGCGGCTCGGGAACGGCCAACTGATTTCCCGTGGGGCACGGGAGAGCACGTACGATTCCGGGCATGTGGTCCCGAGCGCGGCTTGCGTGGTGCTCCCTGGTGGGGGTGCTGGTCGTTGTGCTCGGGGTGGGGGTGTTGTGCGGTTCTGTCGGGGCTCCGGGTTCCGCTGGGGCTTCCGGTCCGGGTGCCGGGGGTCTGGGCTCCGCCGGGGCTCTGCGTTCCGTTTCGGCTTTGAGCTCTGCTGATGTGCGGGCTGGGGGCGGTGACACGATCCGTGCCGGGGCCGGGGATCAGCGCGATGTGCCCGGCTGCGGGCGAAGCCCGAAGGACGACGGGCAGCGGCCCGCCGCTCCGCCGCGGTTCCCCTCCTCCTACGAGTTGCTTCCCGCCCTCTACGACAACCGTGCCGCCACTTCTTCCGCCTGGGGCGCCGACCAGGCCGTGCTGTGCCTCATGCCTGGGCGGGCCCCGCCCGGCCTTGTGCCGCCCTCGCCGATAGATCTCTCCGTTCTGCGCGTGTAGGACATCGCCATATGTCCTGGAAGTCCCATTTGTCACGCATACATGCAGTAACAGGAGAAGTGCAGCCCCATGTCGTCTTCCGCCCGCAAAACGTCGCCTTCCGCCCGTAAGAAGAAGAACATCGCCGTCGTCGTCGGCGTGGCCCTCGCCGCCGGTCTGCTCGGGTTCGCCTCGTACACCGCCACCAAGCCGGAAGAGCCGTCCGTCGCCACCGCCGAGAAGGGGGACTCGGCTGCGTCTTCCGGGTCCTCCGGGTCCTCCGGGGGTTCCTCCGCCGCCCCCCGCAAGGGTGCCTACCCCGAGCTCGAAGCCCTCGCCCGGCGCGACGCCGAGGACCCGCTCGCCCAGGGCAAGGCCGATGCCCCCGTCGTCATGATCGAGTACGCCGACTTCAAGTGCGGCTTCTGCGGGAAGTTCGCCCGCGACACCGAGCCCGACCTGGTGAAAAAATACGTGGAGGACGGGACCCTGCGCATCGAGTGGCGGAACTTCCCCATCTTCGGTGAGGACTCCGAGCGGGCCGCCCGTGGCGCCTGGGCCGCCGGGCGGCAGGGGCGGTTCTGGCAGTTCCACGAAGCCGCGTACGCGGACGGCGCCAAGGACAAGGGTTTCGGGGAGGGGCGCCTGAAGGAGCTCGCCCGTGCGGCCGGGGTCAAGGACGTGGAGCGGTTCGCCGAGGACGCGGACAGTGGGGCTGCTCGGGACGCCGTGAAGAAGGACCAGGAAGAGGGGTACAAGCTCGGCGCCGCCTCCACGCCGTCCTTCCTCGTCAACGGGCAGCCTATTGCCGGGGCGCAGCCTGACGCCGTGTTCGAGCGGGCCATCGAGGCTGCGGCTGCCGCCTCTCCTTCCTCTCCCGACTCCCCTTCCTCCCCCTCCTCCGGTGAGGGGAGCGGCAAGTGACCTCCGATGTGGGGTACTTCGCTGCCTTTCTGGCGGGGTTGCTCGCGTTGGTCAGTCCGTGCAGCGCTCTGTTGCTGCCCGCCTTCTTCGCCTACTCGATCGATTCCACTTCGCGGCTGCTCGCCCGTACCGGGATCTTCTACGCCGGGCTCGCCACGACGCTGGTGCCCCTGGGGGCCGCCGGGTCCGTGGCCGGGCGGTTCTTCTTCGGGCACCGGGAGCAGTTGGTCTTCTGGGCCGGGTGGCTGATCATCGCGCTGGGTGTCGCGCAGGTGGTGGGGCTTGGATTCGCCTCGCGGCGCATGGTTGAGCTGTCCGGGCGGATCCGGCCGACCACGGCTCTGTCCGTGTACGCGCTCGGGGCGGTGTACGGGCTTGCCGGGTTCTGTGCCGGGCCGATCCTCGGGAGCGTGCTGACCGTGGCGGCCGTGAGTGGCTCTCCCGTGTACGGGGGCGCGCTCCTTGCCGTGTACGCCCTCGGGATGGCTGTGCCGCTGTTCGTGCTTGCCGTGTTGTGGGAGCGGTTCGAGCTGGGGCGGCGGGGGTGGCTTCGGGGGCGGGTGTTCCGGGTCGGGCGGTTCGAGCTGCATACGACGTCGGTGCTCTCGGGGCTGTTCTTCGTGCTGCTCGGGGGGTTGTTCCTGGCGTACGACGGGGCTGCCGCGCTGCCGGGGCTGCTGGATGTGGACGACTCGTTCGCCGTGCAGGAGTGGGCTTCGCGGTTCGGGGACGCGGTGCCTGACTGGGTGCTGCTGGTGGGGGTCGTGGTGGTGGTGGGGTTGGTGGTGCTTGTTCGGCGGCGTTCCGTCGAGTCCGAGTCGGACGCCTGAGATCTGGGCCTCGTCTGCGGCGACGGTCGTTTTCGCCTTTCCGGTTGTGGGGGTGGCGGGGTCGTGGCGGTATGG
The DNA here is from genome assembly GCF_000720475.1 of Streptomyces aureocirculatus. GTDB lineage: Bacteria > Actinomycetota > Actinomycetes > Streptomycetales > Streptomycetaceae > Streptomyces > Streptomyces aureocirculatus. Next base: position 42,885 of record NZ_JOAP01000035.1, on the reverse strand, counting down.
CCGTGCTCGCGTAGTGGACACTCCCTGGCTTCCCCGCACCGTAAGTGTGTTGCTTGGCACGCTGCGCTCGGTCATACCGCCACGACCCCTCCGGTTCGATGGCGACTCCCGGCTCGTCTGTGGCTCCCGCCGCGGCCAACTACCCCGCCCTCGCTGTGGGCAACTGGTCCGCCCTCGCTGTGGGCAACTGGTCCGCCAGGGGCGGAACGGGTGGGCACAGCCCACCTGCCGGGTGCCCGTTCTTTAGGGGGTGGGGCGTAGCCCAGGCCGACCCCGGGGGGGGGTACGCCGAAGGCCCCGTCCAGGTGGACGGGGCCTTCGGGGAAAGGTGGCTGGGGCCGGGATCGAACCGGCGACCTATCGCTTTTCAGGCGATCGCTCGTACCAACTGAGCTACCCAGCCACGCGACCCCGCGAGCGGAAATCGCAAGCGGTCCTGACGGGATTTGAACCCGCGGCCTCCACCTTGACAGGGTGGCGAGCACTCCAAACTGCTCCACAGGACCAAGCTTTGTGCGAGCACTAGTCTCGCACAGGTGTTGCGTGCCCCCAACGGGATTCGAACCCGTGCTACCGCCTTGAAAGGGCGGCGTCCTGGGCCACTAGACGATGAGGGCTAAGGGCCCGCCGTGGGCGCTTTGCAGCGCGTCGGGGACGTGAGAAGCATATGGGATGGGGGGAGGGATCGCCAAAACGGTTTACGACGGTGGCGCCGGCGGGGGTGTCGAGGGGTCGGCGCCGGGCTGGTTCTCCTTGGGGAGGTGGCGGCTGACCTCGGCCTTCGTGAGGCCCAGGCCGCCCAGTTTGATCTCGTCCCAGGCCTGGAGGCGCTTGGTCGCGCGGTCCAGGTAGAGGACGGACGTCTCGACCGGGTCGGGGTGCTCCCCCTCGACCGCCCGCAGGCCGCTGCCGCCCGTGGAGCCCTCGATCCGCAGCCGTGTGCCCCTCTCCATGACCTCCATCTCCTGGTGGTGCACATGCCCCGCGAGCACCAGCGGCACCGCCCCGTCCGTCTTCCTCGCGGCCGTCGGGTTGTGCGCCACCGCCACGTCCACCGGCCTGCTCTTCGCCGCCTCCTCGAACAGGGACGTGGCGAGGTTGATGCCCGCCATCTCCTCCACCGCGTCGCCCTCCTGCTTCTCCGAGCGGTCCGGCGTGAACTGGGGGTCCCCGATGCCCGCGAACCGCAGGCCCGCGACGTCCACCGCCTTCCCGCCGTCCAGGACGTGGGTGTTCTTGAGCTTCTTGAGGTACTTCTGGGTGGCGAGGGAGTCGTGGTTGCCCCGTACCCATACGTATGGCGCCCCGAGGTCCTCGATCGGGTCCAGGAACGCGTTCTCCGCCGCCGTCCCGTGGTCCATCGTGTCCCCGGAGTCCACGATGACGTCGATCTCGTACTGCTCCACCAGGGAAGAGATGATCTTCCAGCTCGCCGGGTTGAGGTGGATGTCCGACACGTGCAGCACGCGGATCGTCGACGGGTCCGGTTCGTACGCGGGCAGCGTCGACGTGACGTCGTACAGCTTGGTCACGTTCGTCACCAGGCGCGCCAACTCCCGCTGGTAGACGTCGAACTCGCTCACGATGTTGCGGGCGTTGCCGACGACGGAGGGGGCGCTGCTGAGCAGCCCGGAGAACTTCGGCTCCAGGACCGACTTCGGGTTCCACGTCGCGTACGCCACCCCTCCCGACGCCGCCAGGAGCGTCAGCGCGAGGCCGCCCGCCGCCAGCGCCCTGCGCGGCCTGCGGTACACCGCGAGGCCCAGTGCCGTCGCGCCCGCGACCACGGCGGCGCAGGACCGTACCGCCAGGTCGAGCGTCCCGTGCGCGACGTCCCCCGCCACCTCCTCCTGCATCCCCGAGATCCGCTCCGGGTGGTCCACAAGCGCCTCCGACCGCACCGGGTCGAGGCGGTCCACCTCCACGTCCAGGCGGATCGGCGCCACGTGCGAGTTCAGTTCGAGGGCGCCGAGGGGGGAGACGTCGATCTTCGTTCCGCCGGTCAGGGACGGGCGCAACTGCATCCGGGTGTCCATCGGCCCCACCGAGGTGCGGACACTGCCCACCACCAGAAGGCCCAGCCAGGCCCCGAGCACCACCACCGCCACCAGGCCGAGCGCACGGCCGAACGGGTGCGGGGTGCGGGTGAGGTCCGCCGTCGGCGGTGGGCGACCTGCGCGGTAGCGGCGTACCAGAGCTGTCGGCGCCCCGCGCAGGCTGCTCAGTTTGCGTAGAACGACCGGCACTTCGCGCCCCATTGGGCCCGTATGCCCGTACCCGGCGGTCACCATGCCCTTCCGGGGAGGTGGTAGTCGCCGGGTGTGGCCGACAATGGGCGGGTGCTGGAGATGACGCGCGAGGAGTTCGAGGAACTGGTGGCCGAGGCGCTCGACCGGATCCCCCCTGAGCTGACGCGGCTCATGGACAACGTGGCGGTGTTCGTCGAGGACGAACCGCCCAGCGACGACCCCGAGCTCCTTGGTCTTTACGAGGGGACTCCGCTGACCGATCGCGGCGAGTGGTACGCGGGTGTCCTGCCCGACCGCATCACCATCTACCGGGGGCCCACCCTGCGGATGTGCGAGTCCCGCGAGGACGTCGTCGCCGAGACCGAGATCACCGTCGTCCACGAGGTCGCCCATCATTTCGGGATCGATGACGACCGCCTCCATGCCCTGGGCTACGGCTGAGCCCGTTCGGTTTCCGGCTGCCGCCCGCCTCCCGTGTGGGCACACCCACGGTCCCGGGTTCCGGTGACGCGGTGGCCGGGGCCGGGTCACGGCTCCACGGCGGAGCCGTACGCGTCCGTGTCCTCCCGCGGGGCGCGGGAGTTGGGCAGGGCGTCCCTTTCCCCAGCGCCTTCGGAGGTGCTCGGCCGTGCGCCAGTTGTACGTAACCGTCAGGTGGGCCGCGGCCGCGGTGGCCGTCGCGGCGACCACGGGCTGTATGAGCATCGGCGACGACGGGAGCGGCACCCCCGCCCCCGCACGGTCCGCCGGTGAGCGAAGCGGCGACGCCGTCCCCGACGGGGGGTCCGTGTCACCCGGAGGAGCGCGCGGGCCCGGGGCCGATGGCGACCGCAAGGACGGCGACGGCAAGGGCGGCAAGGGTGGCAAGGACGGGAAGAAGGGGCGGGGGGACCGTGGCGGTGGCGGCGACGGCAAGAAGGCCACCGCCGGGCACGGTAAAGGCGCCGTTGTGGACGGCGAGCCCTCGCGCGGCGGGAACCGCGGCGGTTCGAGCGTGACCCCCACCAGCGGCGGCGGCCGCCCCACCCCCTCCCGCACCCGCCCGGGCCCCGCCCCGACCCGCAGCACGCCCCCGCCCGAGCCCTCGTCCCCCACTCCCACCCCCACGCAGGCGCCCACATCGCCCGAGCCCTCCTCGTCCGCGCACGGCGGGGTGGGGGAGCCGGCGGGGCGGGGGGAGCCCTCGCCGCAGGCCGGTCCCGCCTAGCGGGATGCGGGGGTTCGCGGAAGGCTGGTGGGGGGTGTGAAGCCCCGATATGGTGGGCGTTTGCCATATGGGGTGGGGGGTGCGTATGGTGGTAGATCGTTTGATCCCATTTGCCCGGCGCCGCCAAAGAGAGCGCCGCGTGGCGCGTACTCTCCCTTGCCGTGGCTGACCGCATAGAGGCGGTCCATTGCGAAATCACGGAGTTGTGGGCGCGTGCCGAGACTCCGGAAGGTTTCGCATTTCGCATGTCCATTTCCAGTTTTGACGTTCAGGCTGTCCAGGTCCAGGTCCAGGACGAGAACCAGATCACCGAGTCCGTCGAGGCCGTAGCGGCCGTCGAGACCGTGTCGGCCGTGGAGGCCGTAGCGTCCGTCGAGGCCGTAGAGGTCCAGGCCGTGGCTGCCGACGTCTCCGAGGCCCCCGCCGACGAGGCCGTGGCCGCCGCCGACGCCACCGAGGGCGACGCCGAGGCCGGTCTCACCTTCGGCGACCTCGGTCTGCCCGAGGGCATCGTCCGCAAGCTCGCGCAGAACGGCGTGACCTCCCCCTTCCCGATCCAGGCCGCGACCATCCCGGACGCCCTGGCCGGCAAGGACATCCTCGGCCGTGGCCGCACCGGCTCCGGCAAGACCCTCTCCTTCGGCCTGCCGATGCTGGCGACCCTCGCCGAGGGCGGCCGCACCGAGAAGAAGAAGCCCCGCGGCGTCATCCTCACCCCGACCCGCGAGCTCGCGATGCAGGTCGCGGACGCCCTCCAGCCCTACGGCGACGTGCTCGGCCTGAAGATGAAGGTCGTCTGCGGCGGTACGTCCATGGGCAACCAGATCTACGCCCTCGAGCGCGGCGTCGACATCCTCGTCGCCACCCCGGGCCGTCTGCGCGACATCATCAGCCGCGGCGCCTGCTCCCTTGAGAACACCCAGATCGCGGTGCTCGACGAGGCCGACCAGATGTCCGACCTGGGCTTCCTGCCCGAGGTCACCGAGCTGCTCGACCAGGTCCCGTCCGGCGGCCAGCGCATGCTGTTCTCGGCCACGATGGAGAACGAGATCTCCACGCTGGTCAAGCGCTACCTGACCAACCCGGTGACGCACGAGGTCGACAGCGCCCAGGGCAACGTCACGACCATGACGCACCACATCCTCATCGTGAAGCCCCGCGACAAGGCGCCCGTCACGGCCGCCATCGCCGCGCGCAAGGGCCGCACGATCATCTTCGTCCGCACCCAGTTGGGCGCCGACCGCATCGCCGAGCAGCTCTGCGACTCCGGTGTGAAGGCCGACGCGCTGCACGGCGGCATGACGCAGGGCGCTCGTACGCGTGTCCTGGAGGACTTCAAGAAGGGCTACGTCAACGCCCTCGTCGCCACCGACGTCGCCGCCCGCGGCATCCACGTCGACGGCATCGACCTGGTCCTGAACGTGGACCCGGCCGGCGACCACAAGGACTATCTGCACCGCTCGGGTCGTACGGCCCGCGCCGGCCGCAGCGGCACCGTGGTCTCCCTCTCCCTGCCGCACCAGCGCCGCCAGATCTTCCGCCTGATGGAGGACGCGGGCGTCGACGCCACGCGCCACATCATCAACGGCGGCGGCACCTTCGACCCGGAGGTCGCCGAGATCACCGGCGCCCGCTCCATGACCGAGGTGCAGGCCGACTCCGCGGGCAACGCCGCGACCCAGGCCGAGCGTGAGGTCCGCGACCTCACCAAGGAGCTTGAGCGCGCCCAGCGCCGCGCCGCCGAGCTGCGCGAGGAGGCCGACCGGCTGACCGCCCGTGCCGCCCGCGAGCGCGGCGAGGACCCGGCGGTCGCAGTCGCCGAGGCCGCTGCCGCCGCTGCCGAGGCCCCCGCCGGGGCCGTGGCCGAGCCCGCCGTGGCCTCGGTGCCCGAGCAGTCGGCGCCGGAGCGCACCGAGCGCCCGGCGGCCCGCGAGGACCGTTCGTCGTACGAGCAGCGCCGTCCGGCCCGTGACGAGCGCGGCAACTACGAGCGCCGTCCCTCCAACCGTGACGACCGCGGCGGTGACCGCGGTGGTGACCGTGGCGGCTTCCGCCGTGACGACCGCCGCGACGACCGCGGTGGCCGTTCCTTCGAGCGCCGTGACGACCGCGGCGGCTTCCGTCGCGACGACCGTCGTGACGACCGTGGCGGCTTCAACCGTGACGACCGCGGTGACCGTGGCGGCGACCGTGGCGGCTTCCGCCGTGACGACCGCCGTGACGACCGCGGTGGCGAGCGTGGCGGCGACCGTGGCGGGTTCCGCCGCGACGACCGTGGCGGCCGCCCCTTCGAGCGCCGTGACGACCGTGGCGGCTCCGGCTTCAACCGCGACCGCCGCGACGACCGCGGTGACCGTGGCGGCGACCGTGGTGGTTTCCGCGGCGGCGAGCGTCGTGACGAGCGTGGCGGCCGCCCGTTCGAGCGCCGTGACGACCGCGGTGGCTTCCGCCGTGACGACCGCCCGTCCGGTCACCGGGGCAGCGACCGCCCGTTCAACCGTGACCGCCGCGACGACCGCCCCGCCGGCGGCCACCGCGCCGGCGGCCACGACCGCCCGTCCTACAACCGCGGCTCCGGCACCGGCACCGGCACCGGCTCCTTCGGCCGCCGCGACGACAAGCCGCGCTGGAAGCGCAACGGCTGACGCGGGCCCGCGGTAGCGAGCAGCAGCGAGGGAAGGCCCGTACGACGCACGCGTCGTACGGGCCTTCCCCGTACCTCCCGCAGCGCCCGCGGAGAACGCGTGGACACCCAGTCGGCGATACCCGATCGGAAGCCGAGGCCCGTCCGGCTATGCTCATGGGTGCGCCGACGTCCCGTCGGCGAGGACCGTTAGCTCAATTGGCAGAGCAGTGGACTTTTAATCCATTGGTTGTGGGTTCGAGTCCCACACGGTCTACGACTCAGGCCCAGGTCAGCGAATACGCGACCTGGGCCTGCGCCGTGTTCAGGACCCTTGAAGATCGGTAGCTCCGCTCTCGCCTCTGTGCTGGACGTGCCGGTCGGGGACTTGGAGCGGGCGGCCTCGGAGGCGAGGGGTGAGGCGGATGAGCCGCAGGACAGCCGCCCGCACGCCGTCGTGCAGGAGCGAGCGGGTTGGCTCCTTGCCCACGACAACGCTCACGGCGGCGACCACGTAGCGGACGCGGCGAACCAGGTGTGGCGCTCAGAGCGCGCGAAGATCACTGGCGAGGACAAGGCACAACTGAGCATCGTTGCCGAACTCGCGGAGATCGCAGGATGGTTGCTGTTCGATGCAGCACGCCCCGAAGCAGCCCGCGCTGTATGGGTGGAGTCCCTGCACTTCGCCCGCGCTGCCGGGGACCGGCCCATGCAGTGGTTTGCCATGGACCTGTTAGCCATGGAGGCCGTGGAGAGCGGGCGTGCGGGCGAGGCACTGACACTGTGCGATGAGATCACCGGCCGTGGAGTGCCGCCGCGCGTAGCGCTGCTCACAGAGTTGCGGCGAAGCCGCGCCCTGGCCGCTGTCGGTGATCGCGCACGAGCGCAGCAGGCACTCAGCAGGGCGCGCAGCAGACCGGAAGACTCTCTGCACCCTCGCGACCCCGAGTGGTCATGGTGGGTCAACGACCTGGAGGTGACCGGTCACGAGGCGGAAGTGGCGCTTCTCCTGGCGGAGCCTGTCCGCGCGGTGCCACGCTTCGAGCGGACCCGCACCCTGGTCGACGCGATCAATCCCACCGGGCGGGGCGCTCTGTACTACGCCACTGCCGAGCTCGATGCCCTTGTACGGCTCGGCGCCTGGCAGGAGGTCGAGGAACCGCTGACACGCCTGGGCCCGATCCTGCGCAACGTGGCGTCGTCCCGCAACAGGAAGCGGCTGCGGAAGGTGCTGCGCGCCATCGACCGGAACGGCCCGGCCTGGCTGGCCGGTACGGCTGGCGACATAGCGGCTAGCTAGACCTAGCCATTTTCTGCCAGCCGCCTGCGCCGGCCGGTGCTCGGGCCATACCGTGGCGTCATGCAATGCCCAGTGTGCGGCGGCGGCGACATCGAGGTGTACCCGCAGGAAGACGGCACATTCCTCTGCATGTGCAAGTGCGGCGCGGCGTGGACGAAGTGATCACGGAAGGTTCCGGATGACCAATCGACGAACCACGACCATGGCGGACATCGCACAACTGCGCCGTGCCGCGCAGACCAACAACAGCGCGAACATGGCCGCCGTGCTGCGACGCATGGGGGACCTGGCGTGCCGGACCTGCGGTAGCGAAGAGGGCGCGACGATCAGCGCCGTCCAGGGCCTGGGCGTTCAGGTCATGTGCGGGGCCCCGACCTGCCTGGGCGTGCACACCGTCTTCACAGAATGAAGCCGCGCGTGACCTGACCCCGGACATGACGAAGCGGCCCCGTCCTCCCGAAGGAGGGCGGGGTCGTCGTCAGTACTGGCGTCGTGCCGGATCGAGTGCCGCAGATTGCGGCGGAGGCTCGCTTGCCCCAGGGTCGGGAGCGCCGTCGCGGCGGCACACGAGCGCATGAGGATCGCTGGCCGGGGCTTGGAGGGTGTACCCGTCGGGGCAGGTCTGCCCGTCCCGGCCGGGCTCGCCCGCGGGGCCCTGCTCGCCGCGCGGACCTTGCTCGCCCGCCGGGCCTGCGGGCCCGGGCTCGCCCTGTGATCCGGGCGGGCCTGCCGCGCCGTCGGTTGCTGGCTCGCAGGTGCTCGATGCACCGCTCGACAGTGGCGGCGGCAGGGCAGTAGTAGCGGCAGTCGCTGAACGCGATGACCTTCTTACTGCCCCGGCGAGCCGGGTCGGCGTCCTCTCCGGTGAGGACGCGGATGCGGGTGATCGGTGGGGCGACGGTGTCGAGGATGGTCACGGTTGGTGCTCCTCTCGAACTCGGTGGTGCCTTTTGGGTCACCAGTCCGCCCCGGTGAGCGGGTACAGGCTGGGGCTGTGGGGGCCGCTCGGGCGGATCGCGCCGGGAGCGACGTAGCGGATGTTCAGGCCGACGCGGGCGCCGATGGTCATGTTGCTGTCCGAGCGGTGGACCAGTCGGACGTCCATCAGGCAGGCTTGTCCGGCGTCGAGCGGCAGCCATACGCCCCGCTCGTGCGGGCCGTTGGGCATCCCCTGTACGCCGAGCGCCTTGCCGCGCCGTGCGTCACTCTCCTCGCGGCCGTAGTCGAGGTATCCGGCGGCATGCGAGCCGGGGACCACTTGCAAGCAGCCGTTGACGGTGGTCGCGTCGGTCACGGCCAGCCACGCGGAGACGGAGAGTTCGGGGTCGAGCTGCACGCGCGGATTGGTAGGCGGACGTTTTCACCTGCGACCCGTGGGCCAAGTCACTACCGTGGGCAGACGACGCGCGGTCGCGAGGGGTAGCGCATGAAAGGCGAGGTCACGAGCGGCCTAGCCCGATTGCGGCGGGCCGAGGGGCACACGCAGGCATCGTTCGTAGAGATGTTCCTGCGGGAGGCCGCGCGCCTGGGCCTCGACGCCTCCCTGAGCGTCCGGCAACTACGCAGGTGGGAATGTGAGACGCCACCCCCGCTTCCGCATCCGAGCCAACAGGTCGTACTGGAAGCCGTCTTCGGTGTGCCCCTCGCGGAGATGGGATTCGTAGTCCCTGCCCATCGTTCGTCGGTTGCGGCACCGATCGGCGACTCTGGAGATGTGAAGCGGAGAACGTTCGTTGCCGACACGGGCGCCCTCGCTGCGGCGGCACTCGTTCCAGCCCGGGTGGGGCCGCGCATCGGCACGGCTGACATCGGTCGACTGCGTGTTCGACTGGACGCCCTCTATCAGACGGACCACACGGCGGGCAGCGTCCCGGCGATGAAGAAGGCGCACCGCATCGAGGGGGAGATCACGGGAGCCCTCGGTGCCGCCTCTTACGCAGTTCGTCGGCCCCTTCGAGGTCGATTACGCCACGGCCGACATGTACGTACGTGTGGAGCAACCGAAGCGAGCCGTGCCGTTCCTGCGGGCTGCCGTGCGCGGGATCGGTGGCGACCTGGCCCGCAACAGTGCCTCGTATCGCGTGAAGCTAGTGCCGTATCAGACAACGTTCGCCGCGTTCATGCCAGACTGCCTGGATGATCGTCAGACTCGCGGAAGATGAAGACTTTCCCGGCTTCCTTGGCCTGGCGGCCCAGGTTGAGCACTGGTTCGGCCCGATGGTCGAGGACGTCGGTTTCCATGACGCTGTGCGCAAGCACGTGCGTCGGTCCAGGGCGCTCGTCGCTGTTTCCTCGGGGCCGGAACTCCTCGGCGGGATGCTGTTCGGGGCGGAGGCGTCGACCTACCACGTCCACTGGCTTGTCGTCTCGGAGCAGGCACGGGGGATGGGCGTCGGTCGTGCACTGATGTCGGACGCGATGCGCAGGTGGGTGCAGGGCCCGGGCACCATTGAGGTGGTCACTTTCGGGGCCGAACACCCCGGTGCTGTCGTCAGCGGCGCGCGTGTCTTCTACGAGCGTCTGGGCTTCGCCCCTGCCGAGGCTGCCGGTCCGGGACCGGAAGGCGGTTCCCGGCAGGTCTATCGCCGGGCCGTCACCTGATTCATGCGATGTTGGCCCGGGCGACCACGGCTCGCAGGTGCTGGTCGTCAGCGTGGCGGTTCCGTCAGATGATGTAGCGGCGGATCATGCTGCCCTGTTCCTTGTGGTCGGCGCGGTCGGTGCCGTCGAGGGTGAAGTAGCGCAGGGCCGTGAGCTGGGCCTCGATGCGGTTCAGCCAGGAGGAGTTGGTCGGGGTGTAGGCCATCTCGACGTTATTCGCCGTAGCCCAGGTGCCGACACGCTGGCACTTCTTCGTGCTCAGGTGCGGGGAGAAGTTGTCACTGACGATCGCGATCCGGACCTCTCACGGGTAGAGGGTGCGTAAGTAGCGGCAGAACTCCAGGAACTGTGTCCGCCTCTTGACCGGCTTGATGTGGCCGTAGAGCTTGTCCTTTGCCAGGTCCAGTGCAGCGAAAAGGTGCCGCACTCCGCACTCACCACGCCTGTGGACGACGACATGCGGCGCGAGGACGGGCGCCGGACCTTCGGGCTCATGGAGCTTGCCGTATGTGTGGACTGGCGGGGGCTCGGTATCGCCCGGCGGCTGCATGGCGCTCTGCTCGACGGTGTCGAGGCGGAACGGGTGCTGCTGAATGTCCATTCGGAGAGCAAGGCAGCGGTGGCCTCCTACCGAGCATGGGGATACCGAAAGGTCGGCGAGGCACGCCCCTGGGAGGGCGCTGACCTTCACGACGTGATGCTGCTCGCCTTGCGTTGACCCCTTGCCCGCTGGAGCGTCATACCTCGCCTTTGGCGGGACCCTCCGGTGCCTGCACAGCCACGTACGTGCCGCGCCCCGGTACCGCGTACACAAGTCCTGCCTCGGCGAGGACGGCGATCTCATTACCCGTCTGTTTGGAACTTCCTGTTCACCCGGAACTTCTGTCTACTGGCACCCCATTTGGGGGGCGTGCGCGTTATGGCTGTGCGCCGGGTAATGGCGCCTTTACGCCCTGTCGGCCATCGATGCCCCCGGTTCTATCCGGAGAATCTCCTGCCATGCTGCTGGCAGCAGGGGCGTGGAGAACGGGATGGATGCACCAGGGGGACTGGCATGGGAAATCCGTACGCTGGGCAAGGGTCCGGATATCAAGGGCCATCCAATGAGTGGGGGCGAGATATTCCGAAGCCCCCATCAGTACCGCCGGTGCCACCTCTGCCAACGCCACCACGGTTGACTCCCGATGGTGTGAGGCAACTGATCGATGTGGAGGCAGGCCCGCAGAGTGGGAACGCCACCGCGTACCTGCGTGCGGCTGCCCATCTTGATCAGATATTTCGCTCGCGCACGATCAAGGAACTCGCAGTACACCGGCACCGTGTGCCGCCGCCTTCATTCGGTTTCGACCTTAGTCAGGTGCTGCGAGAATGCTTCGCCGTACGACAAACAATCGCACTCCAAGCCTGGTTCGTCGTACCAGCAATCGTTGTGGCTGGCGTCCTTTCGCCCAGTGGCATGCTGGTCGCATTCGTCATCAGCACCTTTGTGCAGTTGCTCAGCCCGAGCAGTCGGCTCGGTTGGGGTGGTGGCCAGCGCAGCAGCCGGTCCGCCCTTGTCCCGCTTCAGACGGTTGCAGCGGTCGTCCTTCTGATCGGAGTCGGCCTGGCTGTCTTGTTCGGCAGTGCCCTCACAGGGGAGGTGCTCGGGGCGGCCCTGCTGGTGCTCGGGACACTCGCTCTCACCGGCTATGTGCAGCGGCTATGGACTCTGCGTGCTCTGACTACACGGCAAAACCACGAGACAAACCTATCCCAGGCGGGGGCTGATCGCTGCAAGGACCTCGGGTTGCTGGATGATCGGCGAGACATTGTCTACGCAGCTTTCGGTCCCTTTGTGGGTGCGGGAGTGCTGATCTCCGACTGGTCCTTCGCGATCGAGTTGGTTCCCTCGGAATCACTTACTGAAGGGCAGGAGGTGAAGCCTCTCAGTGTTCCCGAGCTGCACGCTGCGGTGAAGGCGGAACTTCGCGCGTTAGGTGCAGGCCCGGACTACCCGGGTGACCGCCTAAATGAGATCGAAGTGAAGGACTTCATATTCAAGCCTGGACTCCGTTGGGATTCGAGGACTGCCCATTCAAGTGGTTGGCAACGCTTCTCCGGAGCAGGCCAAGATGACAGCATCACAGGCTGGTCGAACGAGGTGGACCTAGCCGCAAACGAACGGTTGCGCCACTTTGTGGCAGTGCGTATTGGCTGCTGGGAGGAAGAGGTGGTAATTAGCCTGTTCTTTCGCGTGTTCGTCAAAGGTGAACAGCTTCAGGTGGAGAGTGTAGGGTTCGTGCTGCTGCCCATTGACAGCCGATTCCATGTTGTCGACACTCTCGTGCCGCCGGACCGCCTGGAGGAAAAGCTGGTCGCTGCCTGGTATGCCTTCACCAACATGAACCGCACGCTCGGTCAATCCATATCGGAGCCATGGCGGATGATGGGAACTGCCTGGCAGGTGCGCCGTAACGAGAAGTGGCAGAGCATGATGCGTGATCAGGGCCGCCCTGTCGACCACGGCCCTCGTTTCTCAGTACGAGAAGCGGCGGCCTCCAAAGTTTTCTCACATCCATTCCAAGAAATGGATGTCGCGCGACTGACCGCGATGGTCGAGCGGCGCGTACATACGGCGTTGCTCAACTGTCTGCGCGCCGGCGGGTACACGCTGGGCGAATATGAAACCCGGCAAGATATCCAGATCAACAACGGCATCCAAATTAGCGGCGGAACGGTCTCCGGCCCGATCGCCGCCGGAAGCAGGGCGAGGGCCCAACAGTCGCGCTCCCCCTTGAACCAGGCAAGGTCAGGCGCTAGGAGGCAACCGCGGTGACGCCCATGCCAGAACTGCCCAGCGACGGACAGCGGGGCAATCAGGGAGTGCAGATTTCCGGCGGAGCCAGGGTCTCTGGCCCGGTCGCCGCCGGGCGCCAAGCTCGGGCCACGCAGCACAACCAGGCGCCAGTGGCTGCCGAGACAGTGTCCGCTGAAGCGGAGCGAGTGGTGAGCCTGCTGGGGCAGATGCGTGATCAACTGCAGGACACCCAACTCGACGGATACAGCCGACAGACCGCTGATCAAGCGATCACCGATGCGGTTGACGAGGCGTCCGATCTCGAACCAGAGCCTGGGCGGTTGTGGGGAGCAGTGCACGCCCTGGCGGGTGCACTGGCCGGGGTGACAGGGCTCGCAACCCTGCTCGCCGAACTGCGTCAGGCTGTCGGTGATTGGTTCCCTGCCCTGGGAGGGCGCTGAGCTTCACGACGTGATGCTGCTCGCCTTGCGTTGACCCTCCGCCCCCGCTACCGCGCACCAGGGCTACTTCAGGGCGTGGCGCCTCCGCCGCAGGGGGGAGTCGGTTCCTGCGTGCGCGTGATTTCCGTGTGCCCACGGCCGTCCAGAGTGGACGCATGGCGATCAGCGCGACGACTCCGACTTCGACGGTTACGACTTCGACGGTTACGACTTCGACTTCGACTTCCACGGGCCCGACTTCGACAGCTCCGGCTACGGCTACGGTTCCGACGGCCACGGTGGGTTCAACAGGCCCGGAGTGGGCGGAACGTATCGCCCGGGTTCTGCCGTTGCTCGCCCTGCCGGTGTGCCTGTGGCGGCTGCCCATCGGGTTCGACTTTCTGATGGGGGCGGACGCCGCCACGATGTCGTGGTCCCGGTGGGCCAACGTGTCCTACGTCGTCACGCTCAGCCTGCTGTCCGAGGTGTTCGCGCTGCTCTGCCGCGGTCTTGTGCGGCCGTGGGGCGAGGTGGTGCCGCGGTGGGTGCCGGTGCTGGGTGGCAGGCGCATACCCCCGTTCGCGGTGATCGTGCCCGCCGCCCTCATGGGGCTGCTCTTCACCGCGCTGCTTGTCCAGTGGGTGCTCTGTACGTTCCATCTCGCGGGCTTCTCCGACGTCGCGTACACCAGCGTGTGGTGGCAACTGCTGGCTGCCGTGGTCAGCGGCCTGATGGCGCTGTGGGGGCCGCTGATCCTCGCCCTGACGTACGGCTACTACCGGCGCCGGTGCCGTACGGCCGAGTGAGGTGTGGGGCCACAGGGAACCGATTCGCTATCTGCGTCCCGTATGGCGTAGTGTTGGGTTCACCGACGCGGGGTGGAGCAGCTCGGTAGCTCGCTGGGCTCATAACCCAGAGGTCGCAGGTTCAAATCCTGTCCCCGCTACTGAAACCGAAGGCCCGGAATCGTTCATCGATTCCGGGCCTTCGGCATGTGTGGCTTATTCCGGTGGCCCGCTTCGGTGGCTGGCTCCGGTGGCCCGCTCCGGCGGCTTTCGGCTGTCCGTGGCGCCGTTTCGCGCCGTTGTCCGCAGCGGGCTTTGCGTTGACTCGTGTGCCGTGCGTAGCTTTGTGGTCACCATGAGTCGGGTGCGGTACGTGCTGTCAGTGGTGCTGCTGACCATCTGCGCGCTGTTCGCCGGTGTGTGCCACGGGCCGCACGGGCTCGCCGCCACGAGCCCGGCCGCCGCCGCCCCCGCCCACCACGTCTGCCCCGGACCCGCGCACGGCGAGCACGCCGGTTCCGCGCACGGCGCCGCCCTCGCCGCCCAGCCCGCCGACCGGGAGCGGCCCGAAGGCGCGGGCGGCGGCAGGGGCGGTGAGCGTGGCGCCGACGACCTCGCGCCCCCCGCCCCGGTCCCGGGAGCCATGGCCATGTCCCGGGACGGGCCCCCGTGCCCCGCCTTCGGCCAGCGACTCCTCGTCGCCATCGGAGTGGATCGGAACTGAGTGGCCCCGCGGTCCCGCGGGCGCCGGCGCGTACCTCGTAACGCCCTGGCCGCGCGGACCCCCGAGCCACCCCCCCATCCACGTACCGAAGCACCGAAGGACGCACCCCCCATGATCGGAAAGCTTCAGCCCGCGGCGGCGGCCGTGGGCAACACGCCCGTGCTCTGGATCGAGGAACCCGCCCCCGACGGCGGCCGCGGCTACTGGGCCAAGCTCGAAGGCTTCAACTTCGGCGGCATCAAGGACCGCGCCGCCCTGCACCTGGTCGAGCGCGCCCGCGCCCGCGGCGAACTACGGCCCGGCGCGCCCGTCGTCGAGTCGACGTCCGGCACCCTCGGGCTCGGGCTCGCCCTCGCCGGCGTGCACTACGGCCACCCCGTGCACATCGTCACCGACCCCGGCCTCGAACCCATCGTGGAGCGGATGCTGGTCGCGCACGGCGCCCGCGTCCACCTCGTACGCGAACCCGGTGCCGTCGGCGGCTGGCAGCAGGCCCGGGTCGATCGGGTCGAGGCGCTGCTCGAACGGCCCGAGTTCGCGGGTGCCTGGTGCCCGAACCAATATCACAATCCCGACAATCCGGAAGCCTATCGAGGCCTTGCCGCCGAACTCGTGCGGCAGATCGGGCAGTTCGACGTGCTGGTGTGCGCTGTCGGTACCGGCGGGCACTCCGCCGGGATCGCGCGCACGCTGCGTGCCGCCTCCCTGCCCGGGCTCGAACTCGTCGGCGTGGACAGCGTCGCCTCGACCATCTTCGGGCTGCCCGCGGGGCCCCGGCTCATGCGGGGGCTCGGCTCGTCGATCCATCCGCGCAACGTCGACCACGCCGCCTTCGACGAGGTCCACTGGGTGGGCCCGGCCGAGGCCGTGCGCAGTGCCCGGCTGCTCGCCGGGCGGCAGTTCGCCACGGGGGGCTGGAGTGTCGGTGCGGTCGCGCTCGTCGCGGGCTGGCTGGCACGTACGCGGCCTCGCGGGACGCGCGTCGCCGCGGTATTCCCCGACGGGCCGCAGCGGTACTTCGACACCGTTTTCAACGATGAGTACTGCCATGAGCGGGGGCTGCTCGGTGGTGCGGGCTCCGTCCCGGACGAGCCGCGGGAAGTCGCCGGGCCGGGCGAGGGGATCGTGGAGTGGAGCCGGTGGCGGGCCGAGCGGCGCGCGCGGGCCGGGACCTGCGGGGAAGCGGGGGCGGCGAGCGGGCAGGCCGGGGTTCCGGCCGGGGCAGGTGCCCAGTGAGCCCCGGCAGCCGAGTCGGTTCCGTGGGCGGGGTCCGGGCTCGTGTGCGTGCCTTCGAGCCCGCCGTGCAGTTGCTCTTCGTCAATCAGTTCAGCATCAACCTCGGGTTCTACATGTTGATGCCGTACCTCGCCGCTCATCTCTCCGGCGACCTCGGCCTCGCCGCCTGGGCGGTGGGCCTGGTGCTCGGCGTGCGCAACCTCTCCCAGCAGGGGATGTTCCTGGTCGGCGGGGCGCTCGCCGACCGGCTCGGGTACAAGCCGATGATCGTGGCCGGCTGCGCCCTGCGCACCGGGGGCTTCACCGCCCTCGCCTTCGCGCAGACGCTGCCGGTGCTCATCGCGGCCTCGGCGGCGACCGGGCTCGCGGGGGCGCTGTTCAATCCTGCGGTACGGGCGTACGTCGCCGCCGAGGCGGGCACGCCGGAGCGGCGCGTGGAGGCGTTCGCGCTGTTCAACGTCTTCTACCAGACCGGTATCCTGCTCGGCCCACTCGTCGGGCTCGCCCTGACCGGCGTGGACTTCAAGCTGACCTGCGCGGTGGCGGCGGTGCTTTTCGCCGTGCTCTCGGTGGTGCAGGTGCTGCGGCTTCCGGTGCGGCGGGGGGAGGCGGCCTCCTCCGACGCCGGTGCCGGTGCCGGGGGTGGGCAGTGGCGTGTCGTGTTCGGCAACCGGCCGTTCTGGCTGTTCTCGCTCGCCATGACCGGGTCGTACGTCCTGTCGTTCCAGGTGTACCTGGCGTTGCCCCTGGAGGTGGAGCGGCTGCTCGGTGCGGGGACCGCGACGACCGTCGCGACCAGCGCGCTGTTCGTCGTGTCCGGGCTCGTCGCGCTCGTCGGCCAACTGCGGATCACCGACTGGTGCAAGCGGACGTGGACGCGGGAGCAGTGCCTGGTCGCCGGGCTCGGCCTGATGGGCGTGGCGTTCCTGCCGCCCGCGCTCGGCGGGCCCGGGTACGCGGGCGTCACCGCGCTGCTGCTGTGCGCGGCGGGGCTTGCCGCCGCGAACGCCGTGCTCTACCCGTTCGAGATGGACACCGTCGTCTCGCTCGCCCGCGAGCGGTGGGTTGCCACGCACTACGGCCTCTACAACACGGTGTGCGGCATCGGGATCACGGTGGGGAACCTCGCCATGGGCGTCCTGCTCGACCTGGGCCGGAGCCGGGGGCTGCCCGCGGTGCCGTGGCTGGTGCTCGCCGTACTCGGCGCGGGCTGCGCGCTCGCGCTGCGCTCGCTCGGGCGGTCGGGTCGGCTCACGGCACCCGTACCGGCGCTCGGAGGTGACCCCGCCTGACCCCTACCGGCGCTCGGAGGTGACCGTGCCCGCCCCGTACGCGCCCGGGGCGCGCGCCGAGCCCGCCCGCTCGGCCCGCGCCCCCGGGCGCCTTCCACCGCCGGTAGCCCCCTAACCCACTCGGCCCACATCAGGTCGCTTCCCGGCCCCGCTACGGGAAGCCTGGGTAGGCCGAGGCGGCGCGGGTTGCGGTGAGAGCGGAGCGGTGGTGATTGCTGTGCGTGGTGGGGGGCCGAGTGATGCGCGCGGCGGGCAGGGTTCGGGTGCCGGGGGTGAGTGGAGTGGTGTGCGGGGCCAGCGGGGTTCGGATGCCGGAGGCGGGCCGGGAGGTGTGCGTGACGAGCGGGGTTCGGGTGGTGGGCGTGAGCCTGGTGGTGTGCGTGACGAGCGGGGTTCGGGTGGTGGGCGTGAGCCTGGTGGTGTGCGTGGCCAGCGGGGCTCGGGTGCCGGGCGTGTGCCCGGCGGTGGGCGGAGCGCGGGTGGCGGGCGTGGGCTCGGTGGTGTGCGGGGCACGGGGGCCGGGCGTGGGTCGGGGGGATCGCGGGATCTGCCGCGGGAGCGTGCCCTCGTCCGGGGGCTGCCCCCGCTGCTCCTCGTCGTCGGCATCTGCTTCGACGCGCTCACCCCCCCCGAGTTCACCGCGTCCCCGCTGTTCGCCGCCGCCCCGCTGATCACCGCCCCGTTCTTCCGGCTGCGCACCACCGTGGCGGTCGCCGCGGTGTCCTGCGCGGCCGTGCTCGGCCTGCGCCTTCGCGGGGGCAGCGCCGGCGCCGCCGTCGAGGTGGTCACCGAGTTCCTGACCATGCTGACCGTCGGCATCCTGGCCGTCGTCATCAACCGCGTCGTGCGCCGCGGCGACGCCCGCCTCGCCTCCGCCCGCTCCATCGCCGAGACCGCCCAGCGCGCGGTGCTCCCCCAGCCCGACCCGCGCATCGGCGGCCTCGACATCGCCGCGCGCTACGAGGCCGCGCAGGCCGACGCCTTCATCGGCGGGGACCTGTACGCGGTGCAGGACACCCCGCACGGCGTACGGGTCATCGTCGGTGACGTACGCGGCAAGGGCATGGGCGCCGTGGCCGCCGTCGCCGTGGTGATCGGGGCCTTCCGGGAGGCCGCCGAGCAGGAGTCGACCCTGGAGGCGGTGGCACAGCGCCTGGAGCGGGCACTCGCCAGGGAGGGGATGCGGCGGGACGGCCTCGACGCCTTCGAGGGGTTCACCACGGCCGTACTCGCGGAGATCCCGCGGGGCGGCGAGGGCATCGTACGGATCATCAACCGGGGGCACCCGGAGCCGCTGGTCCTGCGCGGTGACGGGCGGCTATGCGTGCTCACCCCGGCCGAGCCCGCGCTGCCGCTCGGCATGGGCGACCTCGGCACCTGGCCGGACCGCGCCGACTACGTCGACTTCCCGCCCGGGGCCACACTGCTGCTCTACACCGACGGGCTCTCGGAGGCCAGGAACGCGGACGGGGAGTTCTTCGACCCCGCCGTCCGGCTCGGCGGCCGCGTCTTCCCCGGCCCCGGCGGCCCCGACGCGCTCCTGGCCGCCCTCGTGGACGACGTCCGCGAACACACCGTGGACGGCGCCACGGACGACATGGCCCTGCTCGCCGTACGACGACCCGTCACAACCGGTGACTGAACGGCGTCCCTCCGCACAGTAGCTGACGCGGCATCAGCCAGCCCCCAAGGTCCACCTCGCTGCGGTGCGTCATGGGCGCCGTTCAACTCGCCCCACTCACAACGCAGATGTCCCTTGTGTTAGTGGCGTAAGCGTTAACGATCAGTCGGAACAGCTTGGAATACCGACCCGCTGTCTATTAACGTTCGATAACGCAGCGCGGTCGTCCCAGTCGACACTCAAGTCGGCTCCGTGCGCACACGCCTAATCCCGCAAGGGAGCCGGGGAACCACCACATTGGGGTGAATCGGGCATGATCCGTGCCCGTAGGAGACCTTCCTGCTCCGAACCCGTCAGCTAACCCGGTAGGCGAGAAGGAAGGAAAGGAGTACGCCCCAGTGGCGTCCAACCGGCCTGCCCCCGAAGCGCTCTACGTACCGAACGACGACTCCGGCGAAGGCCCGCAAGGCCCTGCGGGATTCGGCGGGTACGCCCCCCAGGAGCCGTGGGAGGAGTGGAACCCCACCGCCGAGTCCGTCCGCCCCGTGCGCGGCCGGCACCGGGTCCACAAGAAGGGCGGCGGCGGCCTCGCGCGCAGCTCCACCGTCCTCGGCGTCGGCGTCATCGCGGCCGTGGGCGCGGGCGGCATGGCCACCGCGCAGGGCGGCAAGCCGCCCGTCTCCATAGCCATGCCGGACATGTCGGCGGTCACGGACTCGCTGCCCGACGCGGGGTCCCTGCCGGGCGTGGGCGCCCTGATGTCGGACGAAGCGCCGGAGGCGCCCACCACCGTCGCGGCCGCCGCACCCCTCAGCTCCGCGGGCGTGAGCGCCGCCGACGCCGAGCAGGGCACCACCGGCGCCGGTGAGGCACTGCGGGCCCGCATCATGCAGCAGGCCGAGAGTCAGCAGAGCCAGGCGGACGACGCCATGCGCAGGGCGGCCGAGGACGCGGCCGTGCGGAAGGCCGCCGAGCAGGCGAAGGCCCAGCAGTCCAAGGCGCAGGCCGAGGCCAAGGCCAAGGCGGCCGAGGAGAAGCGCGAGAAGGCAGCGGCCGCGCGCAAGAAGGCCGAGGCGGAGCGTCTCGCCAAGCTCGCCAAGAGCTATTCACTGCCCACCTCCTCGTACACCCTCACCTCGCACTTCGGTGACTCCGGCTCCATGTGGTCCTCCGGTCAGCACACCGGTCTCGACTTCGCTGCCCCTACGGGTACCCCGCTCAAGGCCGTGCACTCCGGCACCGTCAAAGAGGCGGGATGGGCGGGGGCGTACGGCTACCGCACCATCCTCGAACTCGAAGACGGCACCGAGATCTGGTACTGCCACCAGTCCTCGCTGAGCGTCAGCGCCGGCCAGAAGGTCACCACCGGCGACGTCATCGGCCGCGTCGGCGCCACCGGCAACGTCACGGGCCCGCACCTCCACATGGAGGTCCACACGAGCGGCGGCGCCAACATCGACCCGCTCGGCTGGCTCCAGGGCAAGGGTCTCAACCCGTAACACCCGAGGCCCCGGCGGCCCTGGCGACACCCCCCCCCGACGCCAGGGCCGCCGGAATTACCGACTCCGCGTGTGCGTTGATCCCCCCATGACCACTCTTCGCCCACTGGGCTCCTCCGACCTCGAAGTCTTCCCCCTCGCCCTCGGCGGCAACGTCTTCGGCTGGACCGCCGACGAGCAGCAGTCCTTCGCGGTCCTCGACGCCTACACCGCGGCGGGCGGCAACTTCGTGGACACCGCCGACGTGTACTCGGCGTGGGCGCCCGGCAACGACGGCGGCGTGTCCGAGACCGTCATCGGCCGCTGGCTCGCCGCGCGCGGCAACCGCTCCGACGTCCTCATCGCCACCAAGGTCGGCGGTCACCCCGACTACAAGGGCCTCTCGGCGAGCACCATCAAGTCCGCCGCCGAGGAGTCGCTGCGCCGCCTCGGCACCGACTACATCGACCTGTACTACACGCACTACGACGATCCGTCCGTGCCTGTCGAGGAGTTCCTGACCGCCCTCGACGAACTGGTGCGGTCCGGCAAGGTACGGGCGATCGCCGCCTCCAACATCACCGCCGAACGCCTCCAGGAATCCCTCGACTTCTCCGACCGCGAGGGCCTCGTGCGGTACGTGGCGCTCCAGCCGCACTACAACCTCGTCTCGCGCGACACCTACGAGGGCCCGCTCCAGGAGGTCGCGTCCCGCTCGGGTCTCGCGGCCGTGCCCTACTACGCGCTCGCCGCCGGCTTCCTGACCGGCAAGTACCGCCCGGGCACCCAGGTCGACAGCGCCCGGGCCGGGGGAGCGGCGCAGCACCTGGAGACCGAGCGCGGACAGCGCGTCCTCGCGGCCCTCGACGAGATAGCCGCGGACCGCGGCGCCGAGCACGCCACGGTGGCCCTCGCCTGGCTCGCCGCCCAGCCGACGGTGGCCGCGCCGCTCGCCTCCGCCCGCTCCGTGGAACAGCTTCCCGCGCTGCTCGCGGTGGCCGACCTGGAGCTGACGCAGGAAGAAGTGGCCCGTCTGACCGCCGCGTCGGCGTGATCACGGCCGCCGTGCCTCAGGTCCGGTAGGGGTTGTACGAGGGGTAGGCGGGGCCCGCCGGGGGGCCGTGCGCGACGTGGGGTTGCCCGTACGGCGCGTGCGGCGTTCCGTACGCGGTACGAGGCATCCCGTACGCGGTACGAGGCATCCCGTACGCGGTGTGGAAGGGCCCGTACGCGGCGTACGGGAGCGGCAGCACGACGGGCGCCGTCACCCGGGCCGCGTACGCGAGCGCGGGACGCGCCACCTCGCGCCGCTCCCACAGGGCGTCAAGCAGCTCCCGCTCCCGTACGGCGAAGTCGGCGCGGGCCCGGCCGCGGTGGGCCCGGTGCCGCAGCAGGGCGAGGGAGGTCGCGTACGTCTCGTAGTCGACGACGGCACGGCCCGCGGGTCTGCCCAGGTGGTGCGCGGCGTAGTCACGGGCGAGGGTCCGCGCGCGCATCGAGCCGAGCGCGAACGGCTCGGCCGCGGTGAGCCAGCCGGCCACCACATAGGCGGGCAGCTCTGCCCGCACGAGG
Source organism: Streptomyces aureocirculatus (assembly GCF_000720475.1). Classification (GTDB taxonomy): domain Bacteria; phylum Actinomycetota; class Actinomycetes; order Streptomycetales; family Streptomycetaceae; genus Streptomyces; species Streptomyces aureocirculatus. Next base: position 20,981 of record NZ_JOAP01000035.1, on the reverse strand, counting down.
GCGAGCTCGCGCCGGCGCAGCCAGACGGCGAGCCAGGTGAGCAGCCCGAACACCGGCAGCATGAAGGTCGCGTAGACGACGAAGAAGCCGTACTCGCCGAAGCTCGCCGAGCCGTTCCAGAAGGCGTGCGTGCCCATCGCGAGCAGCAGTCCCGCGAGCGGCAGGAGCACCCGGCGCGTCGTGTGCCGCTCGCCGCTGAGGGCGGCGATGCCGAAGCCGATGCCGGTGAGCACGGTGAACAGCGGATGCGCGAACGGCGACATGACGACGCGGACGAAGAAGGTCGCCGCCGTCACCGAGGCGAGGCCGCTCTCGCCGCTGAGCTGGTCGGTGCCGAAGGCGTTGCCGAGATAGAGGATGTTCTCGGTGAACGCGAAGCCGGTCGCGGTGACGCCCGCTATGACGAAGCCGTCGACGACACCGGTGAAGTCGGATCTGCGGAAGAGGAAGACGAGCAGCACGGCCGCGGCCTTCGCGGTCTCCTCGACGATCGGGGCTATGACGGTCGCGCCGAGCGTGTCGGCGCTCGTCGGGTCGGCGGTGGCGGTGGCTATCCACTGGGTCGCGAAGCTGTTCGCGACGATCGCTATCAGGGCGGCCGCGCAGGCCCCCCAGGCGAAGGCGAACACCAGGTTCCGCCGGGGCCCGGGAGCCACCCGGTCCAGCCACCGGAACGCGGCGATGAGCAGCGGCACCGGCAGCGTGGCGAGACCGAGCCCGACCAGGAACCCCTCGGTGCCGGTCTGCTCGCGCACCAGGGCGAGGATCACCAGACCGGAGAGCGCGAGCAGGGTGACGAGCCCGCCCACCCGGAGCGCTCTGAGCTGCCACCAGCGCGGATGCCGGTTCGTCTTTCCCGCGTTCCCCGCGTTCCCCGCGTTCCCCGCGTTCCCCGCGTTCCCCGCGTTCCCCGCGTTCCCCGCGTTCCCCGCGGACCCGGCGGGCCCGGCGGGCTGCGTCGGGTATGTCGGGTAGGCGGGACTGGTGGCCACGGCTTCGACAGTAACGAGGGTTGCGGCGGACCGCGACGGTGCCTCGGGGACCCTGGGTCTCAGTCGCCTGCCGGGGCCTTGGGGTCCTGCGGGGCCGCAGGGGACTGAACGTCCGGTTCCGGGCGCTCCGTGAGGGTGGCCGCGCGGCGGAACAGCAGGTCGTGGACGACATGGCCCTTCCTGAGGCCCTGGCCCTCGAAGCGGGTGAGCGGCCGGAAGCCGGGCCGGGGCGCGAACCCGCCGTCCTCCCGGGTGTTCTCGAAGTCCGGGTGCGCGGTCAGGACCTGGAGCATGTGCTCGGCGTACGGCTCCCAGTCCGTGGCGCAGTGCAGCAGTCCGCCTGGCTTCAGGCGGGGGGCGAGCAGGGAGAGGAACTCCGGCTGGATCAGGCGGCGCTTGTTGTGCCGGGCCTTGGGCCAGGGGTCAGGGAAGTACACGCGGACGCCGTCCAGGGACTCCGGGGCGAGCATTTCGCGCAGCAGGATGACGGCGTCGCCGTTGGCGACCCGGACGTTGCTCAGCCCGTTGCGCTCCGCGAGGTTGAGCAGGTTGCCCTGGCCGGGGGTGTGCACGTCCACCGCGAGGATGTCGGTGTCCGGGTCGGCCGCAGCCATCTGCGCGGTGGCTTCGCCCATGCCGAAGCCGATCTCCAGGACGACCGGACGTGAGCCCTCCGGCCGCTGGAAGAGTGCGGCGAGGTCGAGGACTTCCTTGCCGTCGATGTCCAGGCCCCACGCCTGCCACAGGCGGCGCAGGGCGTCACCCTGGGCGGTGGTGACGCGGCTGCGGCGCGGGGTGAAGCTGCGGATCCGCCGCTCGAACTGGGACCCCGTGGGGTCGGGGGTGGGTCCTTCGGGGAAGCGCGGGGTGCCCTTCGGGCGGGAGTTCTCAGACACAGTGCGTCGATTTTAGTCGGGGCGGCGGCCTCGCGGCGCGCCCCGCTGTATCCATCAGCGCGCTCCGCGCGCGGGCGCCCCTTCACCGTAACCAGGACGCTCATCACAGCCCGTCCGGCGTTTGAGGACGAGGCCGCAGGCCGATAACGGGGTCTGGGGCGGAGCCCCAGGATCGGGAAGGGGCGGGATCGGGTAGCCCCCGGCAAGGCCTACAGCGCGGCCAGCGCCCGCCGGGCAACCTCCCTGCCGATGGGCAGCGAAGCGGTGGCCGCGGGCGAGGGCGCGTTCAGGACGTGCACGGCGCGTGCCGACTCCCGGAAGAGGAAGTCGTCGACGAGCGTCCCGTCCCGCAGGACGGCCTGCGCCCGCACCCCGGCCGCCGCGGGCACCAGATCCTCCCCCCGCACAGCGGGAAGCAGCCGCCGCACGGCCTCGGCGAACGCCCCCTTGGAGAGGGAGCGCCGCAGCTCCCCGGCGCCATACCGCCAGTGCCGCCGGGCGATCTGCCAGGCCCCGGGCCAGCCGAGCGTCCCGGCAAGCTCACGGGGCCGGACGACGGACCAGTCGTACCCCTCACGGGCCAGCGCGGGCACCGCGTTCGGCCCCACGTGCACCCCGCCGTCGATGCCTCGGGTGAGGTGCACGCCGAGGAAGGGGAAGGCGGGGTCGGGGACGGGATAGACCAGGCCGCGGACGAGCCCGGGCCTGGCGAGGGTGAAGTACTCGCCGCGGAAGGGCACGATCCGCATGCCGGGGTCGTCGCCGGTCATACGGGCGACGCGGTCGCAGTGCAGCCCGGCGCAGTTCACCAGGACCCGCCCCCTGACGACGTCACCCGCGGCGGTGCGCACGGCGACCCCGAGGTCCGCGCGGCGGTCGATCCGCACGGCCTCCGAGCCGTACCGCACCTCGACGCCGGAGGCCTGGGCGAGCTGGGCCGCGACGGCCCCGTAGTCGCAGATGCCGGTGGTGCCCACGTGGATGGCGGCGAGGCCGCGCACGCACGGCTCGTACGCCGCTATCTGGGCGGGGCCGAGCTCGCGGACCGGGATGCCGTTCTCCCGGCCGCGCTGGACCAGGGCGTGCAGGCGGGGCAGCTCGGCGCGGTCGGTGGCGACGATCAGCTTGCCGGTGACCTCGTGCGCGATGCCGTACTCCGCGCAGAACTTGATCATCTCGGCGGCGCCGCGCGCGGCGTACCGGGCCTTCAGGGAACCGGGGCGGTAGTAGATCCCGCTGTGGATGACGCCGCTGTTGCGCCCCGTCTGGTGGCGGGCGGGGCCCGCCTCCTTCTCCAGGACGGTGACGCGGGTGCCGGGGCGGGCACGGGTGAGGGCGTACGCCGTCGCGAGCCCGACGATCCCGCCGCCGATCACGAGCACGTCACAGTCGTACGTCACGGCTGCACCCCGACCCATCACCCTTGCACCTCCCGCCCCCGATACTGCCCTGCACCACTGACAACGTCCGCAAACCTGCCGGGGGAGGGGCGGCACTGAGGCGTGCGGCACACCCGCGGTGGGCCGCTGCCCCCAGCGGCTAGGCGGGCGCGACGAGCAGCGGCCGTGCCCGCTCGCGCAGCTCCACCACCCGTGGCTCGTCCCCGTACGGTTCGAGCCGGTGCAGCAGGTCCTTCACGTACTCGGTGGTGCGCGCGGAGGAGATGCGCCCGGCGACCTCCACGGCGCGCACGCCCTGCTCGCACGCCGCGTCGAGGTTCCCGGACTCCAGCTCGGCCACCGCGGACACCACGAGCCGCAGCCCGTGCGACCGCACGAACTCCTCGGTGGGCCGGGACAGGGCCTGCTCGGTGAAGCGCCGCACCTGCCGTGGCGCCTTCAGGTCGCGGTAGCACTCGGCGGCGTCCGCGGCGAAGCGGTCGTAGCCGTAGAAGCCGAGCCACGAGGGGTCGTTGTCGCCCTCCCTGGCCCGCTCCAGCCAGCCCTCCGCGGCCCGCAGGGCCGCGCCGGCGGCGGGTGCGTCGTTGGCGCGCGCGTGCGCGCGTGCCTCGACCAGGCGGAAGAAGCTCATGGTGCGGGCGGTGGCGAGCCCTCGGTTGCGTTCGAGCGCTGCCTGCGCGAGGTCCACGCCCTCGTCGCCGAAGCCGCGGTAGGTCGCCTGGAGCGACATGGACGCGAGGACGTATCCCCCCAGGGGCACGTCGGCGGCCGCGCGGGCGAGCCGCAGGGCCTGGATGTAGTACCGCTGGGCGGCCTCCTGCTGGCCGGTGTCGAAGGCCATCCAGCCGGCGAGCCGGGTGAGCTCGGCGCTGGCCCCGAAGAGGGCGCGGCCGACCTCGTCGGAGTACGAGCCGAGGAGCAGCGGCGCCGCCTCCACCCGCAGGCACTCGGGGACCATGGACGAACGCCAGTCGCCGCCGCCGTACTTGGAGTCCCAGCGGCGGGCGTCCTCGGCGGCCTCCCGCAGTTTGAGCACGTCGCTGTGGCCGACCTTCATCGGCGGTCCGCCGTCGTCATGGTGGGCCGTGTCGCGTGGCCCGTCCTGGGAGGCGTCGCGCGCGACGGAGCTGTCGGCCGGGGTTATGAGCCAGCGGGACGCGGGCGTGGCGTACGCGCTGACCGCGAAGGAGCCCGCGAGGGACTGCCAGATGCCGCCGCCGGTGCGGCGGCCCGCCAGGTCGAGGCGGTACAGCTCGGTGGCCGACTTCACCGCGGCGCCGACGTCGCGCGGGAAGGCGAGGCCCACTTCGGGCGCCGGGTCCGCGTCGGCGAGACCGATCTCGTGCAGCGGCACGGGGCGGCCGAGCTTCTGTCCGATGGCGGCGGCGATGAGGTGCGGGGCGGCGCCCTGCGGCACCATGCCCTTGGACACCCACCGGGCCACCGATGTCTTGTCGTAACGAAGCGTCAACCCGCGCTGGGCGCCGAGGTCGTTGACCCGGCGGGCGAGTCCCGCGTTGCTGATTCCCGCGAGGGCGAGAACGGTGCCGAGTTTTTCGTTCGGCCCGCGTTGCTCCCTGGACATGCGCCACCCCTCGACACAGACGGCTGCCGGGCAGTGGCTGGACCGCGCGGCATTCGTGCTGTGTTCTCCCGGGGACAGCGACTGGGTGCAAGGACCGGCGGCGTGTCGTGCACCACGGCCCGTTCCCCGGCCGCAAGAGCACTTGGCCGAGCCCCCAGGAATATGCCTCCGCGAAAACAGCAGCACACCCAGCGTAGTTCGGCGGATCCCAAGCGTTAAGAGGCGCAGTTCCGGATGGCGAGATTGTTGTCCGTACGGGAGTACGGCGCTTTCGCGGTGTGCTCCGGCCGTGTGGCCGTGCGCCTGTGTGTGCGCTCTTCTCCGGCCAGATGGGGAGCGATTCCATGGTGAGGCGTGGGTCGGCCCGCTGCGCTGGAGTCAGCGGGCTGGGGGACACCGCCGCCTCCATCCCCGCGGGCGGCGGACCGGTCCGGGAGGCGTATGCCGCCTCCCGGGCTGTACGTGGGTGCCACAGCGGGGCGGGGCGTGTTCGGCCATGGGCTGAATTGGCCGAAAAGCGACCCCTCGAAAGTGTGCCCAAGCCGTCCTACGTCGCCTTGTTGATGCCGTTGCCACATCAACAAGGGATCACTCAGGGCGCGTTCGCGCCGGTGCGAGCGCCGTCCGGGCTCCTCCCGTGCCCCTCTTGTGCGCCTCCTTCGTGGCAGCATGGGACCCGGTCCCTCGGTTCCCGGGCGCACTGGTGCCATTCACGGTCCCCGCACCCGGTTTCCGTATTCGGGCGGACCAGGTGCGGGCCGGTTCCTGCGCGTACCGGCCGTCCACAGCCTGTGGAGGCGGCGATGCGGTGGTTGGTGGGGTGGAGCAGTACCACCACGAGGCCTTCAGCCGCCCTCGGCACGGCGGGCGCCACCGGTGACGACGGCGAGACGCTGCAACCCGTGGGCTCCCAGCTCCTGTGGGGCGACCCCGACCCCCTGTGGGCGGTCGGCGACTGGCGCCCCGACGAGGTGCGCATGGTGAAGGCCGACGACCAGACCCGCATCGCCGTGCTCGGCACCTGCGGGGCCAGCGACGAGGAACTGCGCGTCAGCCTGTTCGCGGCCCGCGGCGGCGCCCTGCGGCACCTGACGGCCTGGCCCGGCAGCTACACGGCCGTCGTCCAGGTCGGCCGCCGCGTGATGATCGTCGGCGATCTGGCGGGCGCGCGGCCGGTGTTCCACACCCCCTGGGCGGACGGCACCGCGTACGCGACGGCCGCGCTGCCCCTCGCCGACCTCATCGAGGCCCACCTGGACATCGGGCACCTGGCGGCGCTGCTCGCGGCCCCCGACGTCCCGGAGGCACTGCAGGACTCGACCCCGTACCAGGACGTGCGCCGGGTGCCGCCGGGGCATGCGCTCATCCTCCGCGCGGGCGCACGGGAGATCGCCGGCTACGAACCCGTCGCCTCGCTCGCCGTCGCCGCGCCCGCCGCCAACGAGACGGACGCCCTCGGCGGGGTCAGGGACGCCCTCGTCGACGCGGTACGCGCACGGCTGCGCGCGCCACGCCACGTACCCGGAACGGACATCGACCCCGGGCCCGTGCCCGGCATGGGGCCCGCCGAGCGCCGGGCCGCCCGCGGCATGCCGGTGCCCGGCATCGGAGCCGACCTCTCCGGAGGGCCCGCGTCGGGAACCCTCGCCCTCCTTGCCGCCGGTCTGCCGGGCATGCCGGGAACGGTCCTCGGGCACGGCACGGGGGCCGGGGAGCGGCTGCTCGCCGTCACCTTCAACGACCTGGTGACGGGTGGCCGCGAGGCCGAGCTGGAGCGGGCGGGCGCCATCGCCGCCAACCCGCGGCTGCACCACGTCGTCGTCGCCGCGGGCGAGGAGGCGCTCCCGTACGCCGACCTCGACGGGCCCCTGACCGACGAGCCGAGCGGCGTCATCGTCACCGCCCAGCGGCACCGCCTGCGGCTCGCCGCGGGCAGCGCCGACCACTTCACGGGCCACGGCGCCCGGCAGGTACTCGACGCCCACCCGGCCCGCCTCGCCGACCTCCTGATGGACCGCAAACGGCGGCATCTGGTGCGGCCCATGACGGCCCTCGCCAAGGCCGAGGGCTCCGTCATGGTGCCCGCGCGCGTGTACGGGGCCGCGCGCAGGCTCGCCCGTACGACGCACCGCGCGGGCGTCAAGGCGCTCGCCGAACGTCTCCTGCACCGCTCCTTCGACGAGCCCGGCGGGGCCGTGGGGGCCTCGCTCGCCGCGCTCGCGTGGGCCAGACCCGGTCCCGCCGCGCGCTGGCTCACCGGTGAGGCCCTCGCAGAAGTATCGGTTCGTCTCCAGGAGACGGCGATCCGGCCCGGTCCCGGGCCCGGGCAGCGCCCCGGCGAGTTCCGCGCGCGGGCGGCGCTCTTCCGGCACGCGGCGGATCTGCGTGTCCTGGAGCAGGCCGCCGAGATCCGTTTCCAGCGGCTGCACGCGCCGTTCCTCGACAACCAGGTGGTGCGCGCGTGCCGGGCGCTGCCGGAGTCCCTGCGGGTGCAGCCCGGTGCCCGGGCCGCCATTCTCCGTACGGTCCTCGAAGGCGCCGGCGTCACCGAACTCCCGCCCAACTGGGGCGCCCCCTCGCACGCCTCCGCCGCGGCGGCCGCCCGTACGGGGCTCCGGGTCGCCGTGGAAGGCCTCGTCGGCCTCTTCGACACGCCGCTGCTCGCGCAGGCGGGTCTGGTCGAGGCCCGTGTCGTCCGCAAGGCGTTGCGGGCCGCGGCGGAGGGCGAGCCCGTTCCCCTGGACGGCCTCGCCGACCTCGTCGCCGTGGAGATCTGGCTGCGGCGGCTCCTTGCCCGCAGGGGCACCTGCTGGACGGGGACCCCCGCTCGGCAGCGGGCTGTGCCTACGGGGACTGTGGTGCCGGAGCGGGGGGCGCTCGGGGCCGGCCGCTGACCGCTGACCGCTGCGCGGGGCTGGGCGGGGTGTTCCGGCTCGCCGCTGCGCGGCGGTCTTCCCCCACCCGCCCACCCGTTACTGGAACAGCAGCCTCCACGCCGACGGCGACGCCACCGCCCACCCACACGCGCGTGCACCGCGAGCCATGCGTGTACCGCGCGCCATGCGTGTACCGCGAGCCATGCGTGCACCGCCCGCCATGCGTGCACCGCCCGCCACGCGTGCACCGCCCGCCACCGGTGCCACTACCGCCGCCCCGGCGCCCGCCCCCCGCCCCCGGGGCCCGCCCAGGGCCCTCCGGCGGGCCAGGGCCCGAACCCCGCTCCCTCCCTGTGGGCAACTGGTCCGCCAGGGGCGGAACGGGTGGGCACAGCCCACGCCTACGGTGACGTCGATGTGGGGGGAGGGGTAACCCCGTTTCCTACGGTGCCCGCCGCCGTCCGGTGGCTTCGGGAGGTGGGGGGAGGGGTGCGACCCGTACCGGGGCCGCGGGGGCAGGACAGAATGGCCCCGTGCGGTACCAGATCCTGGGCGCCACGCAGGCGCACGACGACGAAGGGGCACCCCTGCCCGTGGGAGGCCCCCGCCTGCGGGCGCTCCTCGCGGCGCTGGCCCTCCACCCCAACCGCACCGTCCCGGTACCCACCCTCATCGACGACATCTGGGCGGAAAGTCCCCCCACAGACGCCCCCGCCGCCCTCCAGGCCCTGGTGGGCCGCCTCCGCCGAGCCCTCGGCAGCCACGCCATCGCCTCCGCCCCCGGCGGCTACCGCCTCACCGCCACTCCCGACGAAGTCGACCTGCACCGCTTCGAACGCCTCACCCGCGAGGGCATCGCCGCCCTGGACCGCGACGACCCGGCGACAGCCGCCCGCGTCCTCCGCGAAGCACTGTCCCTGTGGCACGGCCCCGCCCTCGCCGACCTGCCCGACCGCACGGCGGCCACCCGCCCGGAGGCCCGGCGCCAGGAGGCCACCCGCGCGCGGGTCACGGCGGACCTGCTGCTCGGCCACGGCACCGACGTACTGCCGGAGCTGAAGGAACTCGTCGCCGACCACCCGTACGACGAGGCCCTGCGCGCCCAGCTCATCCGCGCCCTGCGCGACGCGGGCCGCGGCGCCGACGCGCTCGCCGCGTACGAGGACGCCCGCCGCACCCTCGCCGAGGGCCTCGGCACCGACCCGGGCAAGGACCTGCGGGCCCTGCACGCCGAGCTCCTGGCGGCACCGACAGCACCGACGGCACCGACGGCAGCGACGGCAGCGACGGCAGCGGCAGGTACGGCGGCCACCGGCGACACGGCAGGCACCCCCGCCCCCCAGCCCCCCACCGACCGCAAAGGCAACCTCCGGCCCCGCCTGACGTCCTTCGTCGGGCGGGAACCCGAACTCGCCGCCATCCGTTCGGACATGTGCGGAGCCCGCCTCGTCACGCTCACCGGACCTGGCGGTTCCGGCAAGACCCGCCTCGCCGAGGAAGCCGCCGCCGGGCATCCGAGCGCATGGCTGGCCGAGCTCGCCCCGCTCGACCGGCCGGAGGCGGTGCCCGGTGCGGTCGTCAGCGCGCTCGGCCTGCGCGAGGTCGTGCTGCGGACCAGTGAGCTGACCGCCCCGCAGGGCGACCCGGTCGCCCAGCTCGTCGAGTACTGCGCCCAGCGCAGCCTGCTCCTGATCCTTGACAACTGCGAGCATGTCATCGGTGCCGCCGCCGAGTTGGTGGAGACCCTCCTCACTCGCTGCCCGGGGCTCACGGTTCTCGCGACCAGCCGCGAACCCCTTGGCGTGCCCGGTGAGCGCGTGCGTCCCGTCGAGCCGCTGCCGCCCGACCCGGCGCACCGCCTGTTCGCCGAGCGGGCAGCGGCCGTGCGCCCCGGTTTCGACCCGGTCGGCCAGGCCGAGGCCGTCGCCGAGATCTGCCGCCGTCTCGACGGCCTGCCACTGGCCATCGAGCTGGCCGCCGCCCGTCTGCGGCTGCTCACGCCCCGGCAGATCGCCGACCGCCTCGACGACCGCTTCCGCCTGCTCACCAGCGGCGCCCGCACGGTTTTGCCGCGCCAGCAGACCCTGCGTGCCGTCGTCGACTGGTCCTGGGACCTGCTCGACGACGCCGAGCGCACGGTGCTGCGTGAGGTGTCCGTCTTCGCGGGCGGCTGGGACCTGGAGGCCGCCGAGGCCGTCTGCTCCGGCCCCGCGGCGGACCTCATCGGCGCCCTCGTCGACAAGTCCCTGGTCATCGCCACGCCGTACGACCCCGCGTACCCAGATCCCTCGTACCGCGATGCCTCGTACCGCGATGCCACGGGCCTCGGTGACAGGGATCTCGGTGTCGGGGACCTCGGAGCCGGAGACTTCGGTGTCACGGACGCCGGTGGGCCCGGCCCCGGCGTCGCGCGTCCCGCCGTCATGGACACCGGCCACGCGCCGCCCCCGCAGCCTGCCACCGGCATGCGCTACCGCCTCCTGGAGACCATCCACGAGTACGCGGTGGAACGCGCGGCCGAAGCCCCCGCCCTGCGCGCCGGGGCCGAGCGGCGTCACGCCGCGTACTTCCTCGCGCTCGCCGAGACCGCCGAGCCGCTGCTGCGTTCCGGCGAGCAACTGCCGTGGATCCAGCGCCTGGAGACCGAGCTCGACAATCTGCGCGCGGTGCTGCAGCGCGCCCTGGAGTCCCGCGACGAGGACCTCGCCCTCGCGCTCACCCTGGCCCTGGGCTGGTTCTGGTGGCTGCGCAACTACCGCGTCGAGGGGTCGGAGTGGGCCGAGCGGGTGCTGGCCCTGACGGTGCCGCCGGAGGCGACCGGGGCCGGGCGGGACGTGAGCGACGGGGAGAGCGGGGCGGGCCCATCCAGTACGTCACCGTTCGCCGCGGGAGCCGCCGGGCTCGACGCTGACCTGGACGCCTACCGCGCGGACGAGGACGCCCCGCGGTTCTGGCCGCGCATGAGCCTGCGGCTGCTGCATGTGTTCCTGACGATGGAGTCGAGGCCCGCGGAGGTGCTGGGCAGCGAACCGGACAAGGTGTACATCCTGCGGGTGCGCGACGTGTTCACCCGGCCGGTGCCCGCGAGCGGCCGGTTCCCGGGACTGGTGTGGCCGTTCACGCTGTACTTCGTTGAGGAGGCCAACGAGGTACTGGCGTATCTGGACCGGGCCACCGCCAACTGCCGCCGCTTCGGCGGCGACTGGGAGGTCGCGATCACCCTGATGTTCCGGGTGCACACCGCCGTTGACCAGCAGGGCAACCTCTTCGAGGTGGACAGGGACCTGGCGGAGCTGCGGGAGCTGAGCCGGCGGGTGGGTGACCGCTGGCTGCGCGCGCAGGTGTGCGGCGCGGCCGGTGAGGCGGCGATGGCACGCAGCCTGCACGAGGAGGCACGACTGCAGTACGAGGAGGCCCTGCGGCTCGCGTACGAGGTGGGCGCCTACGCCGAGGGCCCCTTCCTGATCGCCAGGCTCGCGGAGATCGCCTACCGGGCGGGCGACCGTGACCTCGCCGAGAAGGGCCTGGAGGCCGCCGCCGCGGCGGCCGACCGGTACGGCGTGCTGGAATCCCGCGCCTTCATCTGCCTGATGAGCGCCGACATGGCGCTGCGCGACGGCGATGTGGAGCGGGCGCGAGCCCTGTGCGACGCGGCCCGCGACGAGGCGGGGCGCGGGACCCCGCCGCCGCAGTTCGCCGCCGGCCTCGGCGCGGTGCGGGCACGGATCACGGCCGCCGAGTCCGGGCCCGGGGCCGGGCTCGCCGTCCTTGTCGACGTCCTGCCGCAGGCGCTGCGCGGCCGCTGCTCGGAAGCGGTCGTCGCCACCCTGGTGGACGCGGCGGCCGTGCTCATGTCCCGTTCCGGCGACCACGCGCGCGCGACCCGGCTCCTCGCCTTCGCGACCCACTGGCTCGGCGACCTCGCACGCCCCATGCCGGAACGGGCCGACGTCGAACGCACGGTGCGGGAGATCGGCGCGGCGCTCGGCGAGAGCGCCTACGAACGGGAGTCGGCCGCGGGCCGCGCGCTGACCATGGAGCAGGTCCTGGACGAACTGACGACCGCGGCCCGCCGGACCGCCCCCGGAGGGCCTACCCGCAACTGAGCCGTGACTGGGCCCAGCCCGCAAGGGCCACCGTGTCGAACGCGGTGTGGGGTTCGACGACCAGGCGGATCGTCTTGCGTCCGGTCAGTCCGACCCGTACGGGCACTGCCGGGTCGCCGCCCTTGACCAGCGGGGAGCTCCACAGCCGTACCCCGTCGGCGTACACGGAGAAACGCACCCTGCCGAGCCCCATCGTCATGTCGTCCACGCCCACGAACGCGTCGTAGGACGAGCAGGTGCGATTGAGGTCGATGGTGACCGAGGACTTGCCGTGCACGGTGACGCCGTGGCCGTAGTGCTTGTCGCCGATGTTCATGCCCCAGCGCTGCCATACCCAACTGCTCTCGCCGAGCCGCATCTCCGGCTTGGTGCCGTCGCCGAAGATCCCGTACCGCAACTCGTTCCAGTGGTAGACGACCGGCGCGGGCGGCCGCGGGGGCGGCGGCTTCGGCCGGGGCTCGGACGGGGTGGGCGTCGGCTTCGGCGGGGGCGGCGGCTTCGGCCGGGGCTTCTCCGGCGGCGGCTTCGGTTTCGGGGTCGGCTTCGGGGTCGGCTCTGGGGTGGGCTCAGGGGTGGGTTTCGGCTTCGGCCGCTGGGCGGGCTCGGGTGCGGGCCTGGGCTGCACTTCCGGGGCGGGGGGCTTCGGCTTCGGTTCGGCCCTGGGGGGCGGCGGTTGTGGATTGCCGGGCAGGCGGGGTTCGACTGCGGGCGGTTTGGCCGCGGGCTTCTCCTTCGGTTTCGGGTCACCGGCGAGCGCGAGAGCCACGGCCACCGCGGCCGCGACGACGACTCCCGCGGCGATGGCGGCCTTGGCGGGCGCGCCGAGCCCCTCGGACGCGGCCGCGCCCCCGGCCGAACCGCCGCCGCCCGCCGCGGCCCCGGCGGCGCCCGCCGCACCCGCGCTCGTGGCGCCACCGCCGACGAGCGCGGCCACCTTCGCGTACCCGGCGGTGCCGAACCAGCCGATGACGGCGATCGGCACGACCGCGGGGATGCCGTTCGCGACTTCCTTGATCTGGCCCGCGGCCAGGCGGCAGTCGGCGCACTCCTCCAGATGTTTGCGCAGCCCCCGCTCGGCCCGGGTGCGCAGCCCGCCGCGGGCGTAGGCGCCGAGGCGGTCCGCGTAGCGGGCGCACTCCTCGTTCTCGGTGAGGGTGGTGCTCACATGCGCCTGGAGGTAGGCCTGCTTGAGGCCCTCGCGGGCGCGGCTCGCGAGCACCCGGGTGCCGTTGGCGTCCAGGCCGAAGAGCGTGGCGACCTCGCTCGGCGACTCGTCCTCGACCTCCGTGTGCCACAGCACGGCCTGCCAGCGCTCGGGCAGGCTGCGGAAGGCCTGCATGGCGAGGGACTGCTCGGCCTCGTGCATGGCGCGCACATCGGCGCCGAGGTCCAGCGTGTCGTCGTCGAGCGTCTCGGAGCCACGTGAGGCCTGCGCGGCGAAGACAGCGAAGTCGTCGACCAGTTGCTCGCGCTTCGCCGACTTCGTCCAGTTGGCCGCGACGCGCCGCACCGTGGTCAGCAGATAGGCGCGCACCGCGTGCTCGGGCCCGGACCCGGACCGTACGGCCGCCAGCATCCGTGCGAAGACCTCGGCCGTGAGGTCGTCCGCGGTGTGGGCGTCGCGGCAGCAGGTGCGGGCGTAGCGGCGGACGGCTTCGGCATGCCTGCGGTACAGCTCCTCGTACGCCGAGTCGTCGCCCGCCCGCATCCGGCCGATCAGGTCCGCGTCGGGCGGCGGGGCGCCACCGGAACCGGTCCGAGCACCCGGAATGCCGGATTCCGTACCTGTGGAGGACCCGCCTGCCGGATCTGCCGGGGGACCTCCCTGCGGAACCGGCACCGGAACCGGACCGTCGTCCTCGGGGCCGCGCTCCCGCTGACTGGGCACGCTGGGGTCGGGACCGGAACCTGCGGAACCGGAACCTGCGGAACCGGAACCCGCGGGGCCCGAACTCGCGGCTCCTGGGCCCATGGCGCCGCTGCCGCCGCCGGGACCGCCCTGGTTCGGCACCTGCCGGTGCGAGGACCCGCCCGGCTCACCCCCGCCGGGGGTGGGCTCGTCCCGCCCGTCAACACTCATCGCGGAAAGCCTCCGCATGCACACTCGGACCCGAACACCGGGCAAGAGTGCCACAGGGCCGCGCTCCGTCGAATAGCGACGACGAGCAACCACCCGTCCGGGGTGAGTTCCCGCAATCGGGGGCTACTGTTCACCCATTCGGGGCAAGCTCAACTCCCGTCATATAAACGGGAGTTGAGCAACCCGAAGGTGATACTCCGCTACGGCGGGCCCGGCCTCCGCTACGAGGGCCGGGACCGGAGCCCCTCGAGCAGGATGTCGAGCAGCCGCGACGAAGCCGCCGCCTGCTGCGCCGCATCCGGCAGCGAGGGTGCCGCCGTGGCTATCACGAGCAGCACGTCCGACACGGTCACGTCCGCGCGCAGCTCACCCGCGGCCCGTGCCCGCTCCACCAGGCGTCCCACGACGTCGAGCAGCGCCGAGGCGCCCGCGTCGTCGTGCTCCACCGCCGGCGCCGTCCGCTGCTCCACGAGGCGCAGCTCCGGCGACGACGACAGCGAGGACACCTGCCGCTGCTGCGGCACCCGGGCTCCGGGCATGTCGCCGCTGTCGGCCACGTCGTCGACTCCGACGCGCAGCACCTGCGGCGGAAGCAGCCGCCCCGCGCCCGAGGCCACGGACGTCCGCAGGAAGCGCGAGAGCGCCGACCACGGCTCGTCCTCCTGGCCCAGTGCCGCCCGGGCCTGTTCCGTCAGCCGGGAGGTCTCCTCCTCGGCTATCCGTCGCACCAGTACGTCCTTGCTGGGGAAGCGGCGGTAGACCGTGCCCACTCCTACCCGGGCGCGCCGTGCCACGTCCTCCATCGGCGCGCCGTACCCCAGCTCTCCGAATACCTCACGGGCCGCCCGCAGCACGTGTTCGAGATTGCGCTGCGCATCCACGCGCAGCGGTGTCGAACGCGGTCCGTCGCTGAGCTCGCGGCCGTTTCCGCCGTGGGCGACGGCGGTAGCCGACGCTGTGGCAGAAGTCCAGTGAGTGTCCTGAATGTGCATATACGTTCCCCCGGTAATGACGTCTCCCCCCGGAGACTCTCCCCGCCATACTTGAACGGCGTGCGAGAGCGAGCTTCTACGCGAGTCCGACAAACCGGACCCGACGAGCGCATCCCCCGACACCCCGACGTCACACGAACATAGTTGAGCCAGAGTCAATTCAGAAGGGGTGGGTTCCGCACACAGCGCCCCCCGATCGGAGTACGCACCGTTTCCCACCCGATTGCACCCCGCACAACCACCCCGGCACCACGCTCTGACCTGCACACATTCCATTCGCTCCGGCGGCGGGGCAACACGGTCGCACCACTCGCTTCCGGTCATACAAATTGTCGAGCCTGTGGACAAACACGAAGTGCGGGTGCGTCATGGGATGGTGACGGAACCTGTGCGCATTCTCGTTGTCGGTGGTGGCTACGTCGGGATGTACACCGCGCTGTGCCTCCAGCGGAAACTGAAGCCGGAGCTGAAGCACGGCGAGGTGGAGATCGTGGTGATCTCACCCGATCCGTATATGACGTACCAGCCGTTCCTGCCCGAAGCGGCGGCAGGATCGATCTCACCGCGCCATGTCGTCGTACCGCTGCGCCGCGTCCTCGGCGCCTGCCGGGTGATCGTCGGCGAGGTGCGGGCGATCGACCACGCCAAGCGCACGGCGTCCTTCACGACCCTCGCCACCGCCGAGGAGGGCACGGGCCCGCTCGACATCGCGTACGACGAACTGGTCCTCGCCCCCGGCTCCATCTCCCGCACCCTGCCCGTCCCCGGCCTCGCCGACCACGGCATCGGCTTCAAGACCGTCGAAGAGGCCATCGGCCTGCGCAACCACGTCATCGAGCAGATGGACATCGCCTCCTCCACCCGCGACCCCGCCGTCCGCGACGCCGCACTGACCTTCGTCTTCGTAGGCGGCGGTTACGCGGGCGTGGAGGCGCTCGGCGAGCTGGAGAACATGGCCCGCTACGCAGCGCGGTACTACCACAACGTCAAGCCCGAGGACATGAAGTGGATCCTCGTCGAGGCCTCCGGGCGGATCCTGCCCGAGGTGGGCGAGGAGATGGGCAAGTACACCGTCAGCCAGTTGCGCAAACGCAACATCGACGTACGCCTGGAGACGCGCCTCGACAGTTGCGAGGACCGGGTCGCCGTGCTCAGCGACGGCGCCCGCTTCCCCACCCGTACGGTCGTGTGGACCGCAGGCGTCAAACCGCACCCCCTGCTCGCCGCCACCGATCTGCCCCTCAACGAACGGGGCCGCCTGAAGTGCACCGCCGAACTCGCGGTCGACGGCGCACCCCACGCGTGGGCAGCCGGTGACGCGGCCGCGGTCCCCGACGTCACCGCCGGCGAACCCGGCAAGGAGTGCGCGCCCAACGCCCAGCACGCCGTGCGCCAGGCCAAGGTCCTCGGCGAGAACATCGCCGCTTCCCTGCGGAAAAAGCCCCTCCAGGAGTACGCGCACAAATACGTCGGCTCCGTGGCGTCCCTCGGGCTGCACAAGGGCGTCGCGCACGTCTACGGACGCAAGCTCAAGGGCTATCCCGCGTGGTTCATGCACCGCGTCTACCACCTGAGCCGGGTGCCGACCGTCAACCGCAAGTCCCGGGTGCTCGCCGAATGGGTCCTGTCCGGCCTCTTCAAGCGGGAGATCGTCTCCCTGGGGTCGCTCGAACACCCACGTGCGGAGTTCGAACTCGCGGCCGGAGGCGAGCGGCCGAAGGAGTCGTGAACACTCCGTACAGGAACTCCGCAAGCGGGTCCGGCGTCTGACGGATGTCAGTCCCGTCGGCCAGACTGTGCGTGTGACCATGATGGGCGGGCACACCCCAAGAGGGTGATCCGCTCCACGCCACGCAGTCCCACGCAGTGCAGTCCCACGCAGTGCCATGCAGTGCCACGCAGTCCTATGCAGTGCCATGCAGTGTCTTCCCGGGAGGCGGCGTCGACAGCAGCCGCGCCACCGGCCGGACCCCCGGCCGGCCCACCCCCGCCCGATCCAGAAGCGACACCACGAGGCCTACCGCAGTGAACTTCACGCGCTGGAGCGCCCGGCTCCCCGGAACACAGCGCCGCGCCGCGGCGCGCACCGAGACCGGCGGATCCCCGGCACAGCGGGGCGAGAGCTCCGTCCCCGCGGCCCGCGCCGAGCGCCTCACGGACACGCCCGCCGCCGGCGTCGACGAACTGCCGGCCCGCGAGGTGCTCGACCGCATCCCGGCCCTCGTCGCGCTCGTGCACGGCCCCGAGCACCGCGTCGCGTACACCAACGACGCCTACGCCTCCGCGTTCGGCGCCCGCCCCCTCGGCGTGCCCGCGCGCGAGGCGCTGCCGGAGCTGGAGGCGGTCGGTCTGCTGCCGCTCCTCGACCAGGTCCTGCGCAGCGCGAGACCGCGCACGGTCAAGTCCCGCAAGGCCCCCGGCGGCCGCTCGTACACCTTCACGTGCACCCCGGTCGCGCTGCCGCTCGGCGCCGCCGAGGGCGAAGGATCGGGCGGCGTCCTGGTCTTCGCCGCCGACGTCACCGACCACGCCGAGGCCGCCGAACGCCTGCGCGCCAGCGAACGCAGCCAGCGGGAAACCGCCGTCACCCTGCAACGTTCACTCCTGCCCCAGGAGTTGGAACAGCCCGACGACCTGCGCATCGCCGCCACATACCAACCGGGCGGCACGGACGCCGCGGTCGGCGGCGACTGGTACGACGTGATCACCCTCGGCGGCGGCCGCACCGCCCTGGTCATCGGCGACGTCATGGGGCGCGGCGTGCGCGCGGCCGCCGTCATGGGCCAGTTGCGCACCGCCGTGCGCGCCTACGCCCGCCTCGACCTGCCGCCGCACGAGGTCCTGCAGCTCCTGGACGGCCTCGCGGCCGAGATCGACGCCAACCAGATCGCCACGTGTGTGTACGCGGTGCACGACCCGAACGAGGGCAGCCTCACGTACGCGTCGGCCGGTCATCTGCCGATCCTCGTCCGCGACGAGAACGGCACGATCCACCGCGCCGAGGAGCCCACGGGCCCGCCGCTCGGCACCGGCGGCTGGCTGCACGCCTCCGGCTCGGTGCCGCTCGGCCCCGGCTCCACCGCCGTGCTCTACACCGACGGCCTGGTCGAGCGCCGCAGCGAGGACATCGACGAGGGCGTGGCCGCCCTGGAGCGCGCTCTTGCCGGGGCCACCGGCACGCCCCAGGTGGTCTGCGACCGCCTCATCCGCGCCCTGGGCGTGACGGCCGACCACGACGACGACGTGGCGGTCCTCGTCCTCCAGCAGCCCGCCCGTACGGGTGTGCACGCGGAGCTGTTCCGCAACGCCGCCCTGGAGCTGCTCGGCGGCGTGGAGGCCGCCCCACGCGCGCGTGCCTTCGCCACCGGCGTCCTCGCCAGTTGGCGCTTCCCGCCCGAGCTGCACGATCTGGGCGTCCTCGCGGCAAGCGAACTCGTCGCCAACTCGCTCCAGCACGGCACGCCACCGATGCGCCTGCGCCTGCGCCGCACGGACCGCCGACTGATCATCGAGGTCACCGACGGCGACGACCACCTGCCGCGGCGCCGCCGCGCCGAGCCCGCGGACGAGGCGGGCCGGGGCATCGCCATCGTCGCCACGATCGCCTCGAACTGGGGCTCGCGGCGCATGCCCGGCGGCGGCAAGGCGGTCTGGTGCGAGTTCGCGCTGCCGCGCGCGTAGGCCACCCCCTAGGAGTGCGCGGTGACGGTCTCCGGAGCGTCCGGTGAGCCCTGCGCCACCACGCGGCTCTGCTGCTGGTACGGGTGGTTCTGCGCCGGGCTGAGGTGCCGTCCGAGGCGTAGCGCGAGCACGGTGATGCCCAGCGAGAAGAGCAGGAACGTCACCACGTACGGAGCGTGCAGCGTGGCACCCATCGGCCCGCCCACGGCCGGGCCGATCGCCAGGGCGAGCTGTTTGACCAGGGCGAAGGCCGAGTTGTACCGGCCGACCATCGACTCCGGCGCCAGATCGGCGACCAGCGGCGCCACGGTCGGCGCGAGCATCGTCTCGCCGATCCCGAAGAGCGCGTACGTGGAGATGAACGCGGCGGTCGCCATGGCCTGGCTGCCCTGGCCCATGCCCGCGTACCCGGCCGCGATCCACGCCACCGCCCAGATGAGGCCGACGGCGGCGATCACCTGCGAGCGCTTGCGGCGCTCGACGAACCGCAGGACCGCGAACTGGGCGATCACGATGGCGCCGGTGTTGGCGGCCAGGGCGATGCCGAGCGTCGACGGGGAGATTCCCGCGGCCTCCACGCCGTACGCCGAGAGACCCGACTCGAACTGGCCGTAGCAGGCGAAGAACAGTACGAACCCGAGGACGCAGAGCTGCAGCATCACGGGGTTGCGGAATACGTCCCTCATGCTGGCACCGGACTGCGGCGTGGCGTCCGTGATACGCGGCGAGCGGGGGATGCGGGTCGTCAGCATGACGCCGATGAGCACCAGGAAGATGACGGTCTCGATGGCGAACAGGAGGGTGAAGTCGCTCGGCCGCTCGTGCTTGACGAGCTGGCCGCCGATCAGGCCGCCGACGCCGAGGCCCAGGTTCTGCAGGAAGAACTGCATGGCGAAGGCGCGCGAGCGGGTGTCGGGGGTGGAGCACTCCACGATCATCGTGGCGAGCGCGGGCTGCATCACCGCCTGCCCGGCGCCGAGCGCTCCGGCCGAGGCCAGGACCAGCGGCGCGCTGTCGGCCAGGCCCAGACTGAGCGCGCCCACGGCGGCGGCGAGCAGCGCCGCCACGAGTACGGGCAGTGGCCCGCGCCGGTCGATGGCCCGCCCGGAGAACGGCAGCACGATGAGCGCGGCCACGGCGAACGCGGCGAGCACGAGACCTGCTGTCACCGCGCCCAGGTCCCGTACCTGCGCCACGTACACGTACAGGAAGGGGACGGTAAAGCCCAGACCGAACGCGCTCAGCGCGTTGCCCACGTGGATCCGGCGCATCGCGCCCGTCGCCGTGGTCACTTTTCACCTGCCTTAGGAGTGAAGACTTCGAAGCTAAAGTTAGGATCTAAACAATACACATCGAAGGACTTCAACGGCAAGCGGCCCCGTGCCATACTGCCGCCATGGGCGACACCCCCGGCCCCTCGGAGCCGACACTCGAAGAGCAGATCGCCGCTTATCAGCGGGAGTTCCAGGACCTCGACCCCCAGGTCGAGAAGATCGTCTCGGCCCTCGGGCGGCTCAACCGCCGTATGAACGTCGCGTACGGCCGCCAGACGGCGACGCTGGACATCAGCAACGCGGAGTGGGAGGTCCTCAAGGCCCTGGTCCTGTCCGGTGCCCCCTACCGCCTGGGCCCCGGCGAACTGGCCAAGCGCCTCGGCCTCACGCCGGCCGCGATGACCCACCGCATCGACCGCATGGTCAGCGAGGGCCTGGTCACCCGCGACCGCGACGAGACCAACCGCGTCCGCGTCATCGTCGAGCTGACCGCGGAGGGCCGCGAGAAGTGGCTGGAGGCGATGCGCCTCGCCACGGTCTTCGAGGAGGACCTCCTCCAGGACCTCTCCCCGGAGGAGCGCGGCGTCCTCGGCGAGGTGCTGACCCGACTCCTGCGCCGCGTGGAGGACGCCCAGCCGGACGCGGGCGGACGCCTCAGCGACCTCGACTGAACGGCGCCGGGGCCCGAGGTTGACAGTCACCTGATCGACCCGTAAGGTTCTTCGGGTTGCCGCCGAGCCGTAACGGTTCTGCGACAGCGACTTCCGCCGCTCACGCGGCCACTCAAACCACCTGCACGATCTCCTTCTGGGACTGCTTTCGGCGCGCCCGAATGCATTCCCCGGATCCTGTCGCGACCGGTAAACGGCCCGATTAGGAACTGCCAGGAGAATCCGCTAAAGTTTGGGACGTCGGAACGGCCCAACAGCCGCGAAGACAACCCCGGTTGACTGGGAATCAGGCCCGAAAGGATCTGATAGAGTCGACACCGCCGGAAGGTCGAAAGGCCGGAAAGCACCGAGGAAATCGGATCGGAACGGGAAGCCGGAAAGATCTGATAGAGTCGGAAACGCAAGAACAAAAGAAACACCGAAGGGAA
>NZ_JOAP01000034.1 GCF_000720475.1 Streptomyces aureocirculatus | reverse complement strand
CGGTGCCTGCGCAACTGCTCGACCTCCTGGAACGAACCCTCGTCCAGCAGCAGCGCGATCCGCTCGCGGGCCGTCAGCTTGCCCTTGGCGTGCTGCGCCCGGGTCGCCTTCTCACCGGGTCCGGCAAGCGCCTGCGCGCGGATCTCCGCCAATTCGGCGACTCGGCCCCGCGCGTCCGCGGGCTCGCCCGCCGAAGATCCAGCTTCGTCCAAAACGGTCATGCTCTCGACCTTACGGAGGACCAGGGGGAGAACGGACCGTCGACTCCGCACAGTCTCGGGACCGTTTTCCTGGCACCCCCGGACAGAATGCTTCGGGGATGCAGCCGAAGTGACTGCTCAGAGGCCCATGCGGCTGTAGAGATTCCACAATCGGCGCCAGTGAGAGTCCGCTCACATCGGGCCGGAGCCGACGCGCATCCTGGGGCCGCGCGCGGCCCGTCCGGGAGGCGGCGCCACACCGCCCGGCGGTCCTTCGCCGTCGCCGCAGGCCATCGGTCGGAACCCCAGGCACCGCCAGGGTCGCATCCGCACGACCGGTCACCGGCACGGCCACGGACCTTCCGGCTGGCGAGGGGCAGGTGAATTGGCGGGGCCCGACAACCGTCCGACCACCGGAGGGGGACGGGAAACGGCCCCCAGTGACGCCTCGGGAAGCGCGTTCGGGAAGCGCGTTCCGAGGCCCCTCAGGCCCGGTGGATCAGGATGTCCCCGGCCCCCGTGCGCCCGCGCACCTGAACCGTCTCCCCCGAGTCCCCTGGCCCCTCGGAGCTGCCCAGCGCCTGCCGCACCGCCCCGACCTTGGTCTGTACGTCGAGCCAGGCGGCGGTGCCCTCGCGGATGCCGATGTCCAGGCCGCCCATGCCGGTCTGCAGGACGACCGTGCCGCGCACCACCTCGCCGACGCTGATGCCGCCGTTGGCCGTTCTGACGTTGACGTCGGAGTGGGCGCGGCCGATGGTGATCGTGCCGTTCGACGCCTTCACGCGGACGTCGCCGGTGACCTCGCCGATCTCCGTCGGGCCGTTGGAGTTCTTGACCACGGCGGTGCCGCCGACCGTACGCAGCCGGACCTCTCCGGACGCGGTGGTGACGTCGACGGGGCCCTCCGCGCGGTCGACCACCACCTGGCCGTACCCGGTGTGCAGGCGCGCGGAGCCCGCCCAGTCGATCCGGATGTCACCGGCCGATGTCTTCACCTCGCAC
This sequence comes from Streptomyces aureocirculatus, assembly GCF_000720475.1. Taxonomy (GTDB): domain Bacteria; phylum Actinomycetota; class Actinomycetes; order Streptomycetales; family Streptomycetaceae; genus Streptomyces; species Streptomyces aureocirculatus. The sequence continues at coordinate 79,184 of NZ_JOAP01000034.1, read as the reverse complement.
TCCCCCAGGCGGCCTTCGGCGCTGAAGTCGGCCATGGAGGTGTTCACCTGGAGGTGGGAACCCTCGGGCAGCAGGATCTCCACGTCGACGGACGAGCCCTTGCTGAACAGGGAGCGCTCCTTGGGGCCCTTCACCAGGAGCCGGCCGCCGGAGCACTCGACCCGGGTCTGCTCGGCGGCCCGCACGTCCGCCTGCCGGGACTCGGTGGTGGGGCGCACCTCGACGACGGTGTCGGTGCGGTCGGAGGCGGCGATCCGCAGCGACCCGATCTCCACGATCACCGTGGCGTAGACGGGCTTGGCGGTGTCGAAGGTAGGCATGGGGCTGTCCTCATCCTGATGGGTCGTCCGGATCGTCGTCCCGACGCGTCCTGTGGACCGTACGGGCCGGATCCGGACAGGGCGGCGGCGTGGCTGCGCGCGGGCGCGAAGCCCCTAGCGCGCCCATCCCGTAAAGCTGTTCCCGACGCTCGGGGAGGCGTGCGACGCGGGCTGCCTGCTCGCGTCGCCCTGCTTGAGGGCGTCGGCGACGGTGCGGACCAGCCAGGCGTTGACCGACAGGCTCTCGGCGGCCGCGGCCTCCTCGGCCTGGGCCTTCAGGTGCATCGGAAGCCGGAGGTTGATCCGGGCCGTGCCGCCCTCGTCCGACTCGGGGACGGGCGCCGGGGCGGGTGCGGGGCGGGCCGCGCGGACCTCCATCGGGGGCCCCTCGAAGCCCTCGCCGGTCGGCGCGGGCGTCACCACGAAGTCCGGGTCGCCCCCGCGCAGCCGCACGTCGACCGAGCCGGGGGCCAGGTCTCGGGTAATCTCGTCCATGGCCGCGGACAGCACATTCAGCATGGTCAGCCGGGTGGCCGACTCAAGCGGCGCGATCAGACGCTCGGCGATCGCGCGAGCGTCCTCACCTCCGGCCTCCGCGGCGATCGCGAGCTCCTGCCGGAGTTGGGCGACATACGGCGTGAGGTTCATGACACCACTATGGCACCATAGTGGTGCCATAGCAAGCCGCAACGCCACGCGAAGTGTGGTTTCGCGCGAGAATGCGCGATGGTGCCATACGTGGCACCACGCCCCCAAGCGGAACCCGAACCCGCCGCCGCCGATCAGGCCGACCGGCCACCCCCGAACGCCCCCTGGCCCGATTCCCCCGTGCGACGGCCCCCCCAGCGGTAGCGCGCACCCATGCGGCTGCGCGTCCCCCATGGGCTGCGCGCCCCCCGTGCGACTACGCGTCCCCCATGCGGCTGCACATCCCCCACGCGGCAACGCGCCCCTCATGCGGCCGTGCACCCACTCGCACTCGACGCGTAATCGCCTCGACACGCTCCGCTTGATGTTGAATATTGAACTGGATAGCGTTACCGTGGAACTCGTTGAACACTCAACTAGTCATGCCGAGGAGCACGCCATGGGATTCTTCAGCCGCAAGGAAGACACCGCCACCGCCACCGCCGCCACCCCCGCCGAGGCCGCTGCGGACCTGACGGCCCTGACCGGCGAGTACGCCCTCGACCCCGCGCACACGACGATCGGCTTCGCCGCCCGGCACGCGATGGTCACCAATGTGAAGGGCTCCTTCAAGGAGTTCACCGGCGCGCTGTACCTGGACGGCGGCGACCCGTCCGCGTCGTCGGCGACCCTCGACGTCGCCATGGACAGCATCGACACGGGCAACGCGGACCGCGACGGCCATCTCAAGAGCGCGGACTTCTTCAAGACCGACGAGTTCCCGCAGATGACCTTCCGCTCCACCAAGGCCGAGGCACTCGGCGGCGGCGAGTTCCGCATCACCGGCGACCTCACGATCCTCGGCACCACCAAACCGCTGACCATCGACCTGGAGTTCAACGGCGCCGCCAAGGACCCGTTCGGCAACGAGCGCGTCGGCTTCGAGGGCAAGGCGGAGATCCTGCGCTCCGAGTGGGGTCTGACCTGGAACGCGGCCCTGGAGACCGGTGGCGTCCTCGTCTCCGACAAGATCAAGCTCACCTTCGACATCTCCGCGGTCAAGAGCGCCGTCTGACCCTGCCGCGGGCGCGGTACCGTTCGCCGGTGTCCGAGTTCCTCTCTCAACTGCCCGCCCTGATAGGCGTGGTGATCGGTGCCATGGGGTCGTACGTCGCGGTGATGCGCGGCGAACGGATCCGCTTCCGGCGTGAGCGCGAGTCCCGCTGGGAAGAGCGGCGTCTCGCGGTCTACAGCGACTACGCGCGCGTGCTGAAGCGGAACGTCACCCTGACGTACCGCATCGCCGCCCACCAGGGCAACGACCCGCACCCGCACCCGCTGTCCGCCGCCGAGGCCGAACCGCTGCTCACCGAGGCCGCCGACGCCCGCGATCCGGCGGGCGAGGCGCTGCTGCTGCTCGGTGCGGCGGCCGTGGTGGAGCAGGCGCGGGAGTGGGTGGTCGTCGTGATCGCCATGGAGCGGTTCCTGCGGGCCGGCACGCGCGACCCCGACGCGTGGACGGCGCTGCTCGCCCGCCAGCGCGCCGCTCGCGCCGGGTACTACGCCGCCGTACGCGACGACTTGGGGCTGCCGCCGGGGCACTCGGGCCGCTGGGAACTGCCCGCGCACAGGACCCCCGCGCCTTGAGGGCACCCCCAGGAGCTGCCGCCCCGGACGTGAGGCACCCCCCAGGAGCTGCCCCCGAACGTGAGGGCACCCCCCAGGAGCTGCCCCCGGACATGAGGGCACCCCCCAGGATCCGCCCCCGAACGCGAGGGCGCCCCTCAGAACCCGCCGCCCCCGAAGTCGCCCCCGCCGCCGAAGCCGCCTCCGTAGTCGCCGCCCCCGCCGAAGTCGCCGCCGCCGAAGTCACCCGGTGAGAAGTCCGCCCCGGACACGTCGCCGCCCTCGTAGCCCGCTCCGGGCCCGAAGTCCCCGTACCCGGCGCCGTAGCTCGCGGCGTAGGCGGGGCTCGCCATCATCGTGCCGAGCGCGGTGCCGAGCAGGAGGCCAGGGAGCATGCCGCCGCCGAAGTAGCCGCCCGCCCAGGGGCCGTAGGCGGGTCCGGCCTCCCAGTAGGGGCGCCGGTCGCCGGACTCGGTGGTCACGGTGCGGGCCATCGGGTCGTCGCCGTCGGCGAGGCGCACCGCGTCGGCGGCGCACACGGGCACTTCCCGGGTACTGCCCCCGGCGGGGGTCCACTCGGCGTCCTTCACCGAGGGGCCGTGCCGCGGGTCGAAGAAGCAGGGGGCACGACGCTCGGGCAGGGGGCGTCCCTCCCGTCGTGCGGCGAGCAGCGCCAGGGAGAACCGGCCGTCCTCCAAGGCCTGGGTGACGGCCCTGACCTGTTCGGGGCGCTCGGCCGCCGCCATGAACGACTTGGCCTTCTCGTAGGCGTCGAGGGAGCGTTCGTAGTCCGCGCGCATGGCGTCGTCCGCGCCTGCCTCCGCCGGGTGGAAGTCGAGCCGGTCCAGTTCCTCGCCGAAGGCGGTGATGTCCTCGTCGACCACCACCCGCAGCTTCTCCAGGGCCGCGCGCTGCTCCTCATGGTGCCTGCGGCGCTTGCGGCGGGCGATCGTGTAGGCGCCCGCGCCGCCCGCGACCACCACCGCGCCGACGCCGATCAGCGCCCCGACGGGCGCCCCGTCGTCCTCGCCCGCGGCGCCGCCCCAGGAGGCGGGGGCCGATCCGGAGGACTGCGCGAGTGCCTGGTCGACGAACCGGTCGAGCTGGGTCTGCGCGCTCTCGCCCTGGACCAGCGCGGACAGGTTCCGCACCGCGTTGCGCGAGAGCACGGAGCCGTCGGCCCTGGCGTCGAAGCGGTCGCCGAGGCGGACGGCGTACACGCCGGTGATGCCGGTGGCGGTGCGCAGGTCGCGGAAGAGGTTGTCGCGATCGGGGAACGAGGCGGGAAGCACCGCCACGAACACCGGTTTGCCCGCCTTCTCGATCCGGTCGGCGAGTGCGTCCGCTTCCGCCGCGGGGAGCTGCGCGGATGCCGCTTCGTCGACGTACACCGGGTTCTTCTTCAAGGCGTCGGCCACCGCCTGGACGTCCGTCGCGGCCTGGGCACCGGGCGCCGCGGCGAGCGTGGCGCCCAGGGCCAGGAGCAGTCCGGACAGAGCCAGGGCCAGCCATGACGCCGCCTGCCTGGTGGGCCTCATACTTCACGCTAACTCTTCCGGCCCCCGAATGTGCCCCGTAGGGGCACGGGGCTGTTTCGATGTGCGGCTCCGCCGCGTGGGCGCGCTCAGCGCACGAAAAGCCGCAGACGCGTCTGTCAGCTCGCTCGGCAGACGCGTCTGCGGCTTTCTTGTGGCTGGCCGCGCAGTTCCCCGCGCCCCTTACGGGGCCGGTTCGACCCCCGCGCGCAACAGACCGTAGGTCACCGCGTCCTCCAGCGCCTGCCAGGAGGCGGCGATGACGTTGTCCGCGACCCCGACCGTGGACCACTCCCCCTCGCCGTCCGCCGTGGAGACCAGCACCCGGGTCGTGGAGGACGTACCGTGCTTGCCCTCCAGGATGCGGACCTTGTAGTCCACCAGCTCCAGCTTGGCGAGCTGCGGGTAGATCTGCTCCAGGCCCACGCGCAGGGCCCGGTCGAGGGCGTTGACCGGGCCGTTGCCCTCCGCCGTCGCCACGATGCGCTCTCCCTTGGCCCACACCTTCACGGTGGCCTCGTTGGCGTGCGTGCCGTCGGGGCGGTCCTCGGTGATGGCGCGCCAGGACTCGGTCCTGAAGTACTGCTGCGGTCCGGTGCCGCCGTCCCGTCCGCACAGCTCCTCGCGGAGCAGCAGCTCGAAGGACGCGTCGGCCGCCTCGTAGGTGTAGCCGCGCAGTTCGCGCTCCTTGACGCGCTCCACGACCCGGCCGACCAGTTCGCGGTCGCCGCCGAGGTCGAGGCCGAGCTCCTTGCCCTTGAGCTCGATGGAGGCGCGGCCCGCCATGTCGGAGACCAGCATGCGGATGCGGTTGCCGACGAGTTCGGGGTCGATGTGCTGGTACAGGTCCGGGTCGACCTTGATGGCGGAGGCGTGCAGGCCCGCCTTGTGGGCGAACGCGGAGACACCCACGTAGGGCTGGTGCGTGGACGGGGCGAGGTTCACGACCTCGGCGATGGCGTGCGAGACGCGGGTCATGTCCCGCAGGGCGCCCTGCGGCAGGACCCGCTTGTCGTACTTCAGCTCAAGGGCCGCAACGACCGGGAACAGGTTGGCGTTGCCGACGCGCTCACCGTAGCCGTTGGCCGTGCACTGTACGTGGGTGGCGCCCGCGTCGACGGCGGCGAGGGTGTTGGCGACCGCGCAGCCCGTGTCGTCCTGCGCGTGGATGCCGAGCCGGGCGCCGGTGTCGGCGGCGACGGTGGCGACGATGGCCTGGACCTGGGCGGGGAGCATGCCGCCGTTGGTGTCGCACAGCACGACGACGTCGGCGCCGGCCTCCGCGGCGGCGCGCACCACGGCCTTCGCGTAGCCGGGGTTGGCGCGGTAGCCGTCGAAGAAGTGCTCGCAGTCGACGAACACCCGGCGGCCCTGGGAGCGCAGATAGGAGACGGTGTCGCGGACCATCTCGACGTTCTCGTCGAGGGTGGTGCGCAGGGCCAGCTCGACGTGCCGGTCGTGCGACTTGGCGACCAGCGTGACGACCGGGGCGCCGGACGTGAGCAGCGCGTTGACCTGCGGGTCGTCGGCTGCCTTGGCGTTCGGCCTGCGGGTGGCGCCGAACGCGACGAGCTGCGCGTTCTTGAAGGTGATCTCGGCCGCCGCCCGGGCGAAGAACTCGGTGTCGCGGGGGTTGGCGCCGGGCCAGCCGCCCTCGATGAAGCCCACGCCGAAGTCGTCCAGGTACCGGGCGATGGTCAGCTTGTCCGCGACGGTCAGGTTGATGCCCTCACGCTGTGCGCCGTCGCGCAGCGTGGTGTCGAACACATGAAAGGAATCGTCCGGCGTGCTGTTTTCCGTCATGCTGTCTGGCTCCTGTGTCGGATCTCGGTGTACCGGAAGGACCGGCTCCACCGCCCCCCATGATCCCTCGCGCCCGTCTCCCGGTCGTGGGTGGGCCGGAAAACGAAAAAACCCCTCGCGGTGCGAGAGGTCTGCGCGCGGGTCGAGGACGACGGTGTCCGCCTGTACGTGATGTGTACGAGGCGATCACTGCGGACCGGCGCGCTTGCTGCCAATAATCATGGCGAACACGAGCATGCACGGCAGGGTGCCACAGCCGGGGCCGACCGCGCCGCCCCGTCTCACGATGCGGGCGGCGCGGCGGACCGGGTTCAGCGGACGTCCCGGGTTCAGCGGACGTGTCGCCGTACGAAGACGTCCCGTGCCGCGTTCGTGTCGCCCGGGACCATGTTCGTGGCGTCCGAGGTGAAGACGAACGTGCGCGCGTCGCCGCTGGACGCGTAGGCGGTGAAGCCCTGGTCCTCGCTCTGGCCGCCGCCCTGCGGCACGTTGACGCGACGGGTGGTGCCCGACTTCAGGTCCCGTACGTACAGGGGGCCCTTGGCGGGGTCGCCCGCGGTGAGGCCCGACGCCGAGGAGGTGAACGCCACCTGGCGGCCGTCGGGGGTGATGCGGGCCTGGTAGGAGTGGTCGTCGGTCTGGCCGCCGTCCGCCCGCCGGGTGACCTTCTTGATCTTTCCGGTGCGGGTGTCGAGGCGGAAGATGTCGCTCTTGCCGTTGGTGTCGCCGCCGACCAGCGGCTCGGCGGACTCGAAGGCGGCGTACCCGCCGTCCTCGCTGAGCGAGGGCACGCCGATCCGCAGGTCCTTGCCGGTCGGTGAGAGGTCGATCCGCTTCGAGGTGCCGGTCCTCGCGTCGTGGACGTAGGTCCTGCCGCCGAGGCCGGGCCGGACCTGGCCGATGCCGTAGCCGACGTGGCGGCCGTCGGCGCTCAGGGTGAGGCCCGCGACGATCCAGGCGGGGTGGCCCGTGACGATCTCGCTGACCCTGCGGGTGCTGCCCTCCTCGCGGTCGCGCAGGTAGACGCCGGTCCACATGCCGTCACCGCCGCCGTCGCCGTGGTCCTTCAGCGCGGACACGAAGGCCACGTACCGGCCGTTCGCGCTGATCCGCGCGCCGGTGGCGTAGTCGCCGAAGACCGGCTTGTCGTCGTCGGAGAGGCTGACGATCTCGGTGCGGCCGGTCCTGCGGTCCTTCAGGAACGTGCCGCTGTACAGGCCGCCCGCCTCCTCGACCTGCGCGGAGTAGGTGACGTACCGGCCGTCCGCGCTGATCGACGGGTCGCCCGCGCCCGAGGTGTACTGCGCGCCGGAGTCCCGGAGGCTGACGCGCTCCACCTTCTTGGTGCGCAGGTCGTGCAGGTAGATGTCGGGGCGCTGGTTGGTGTCGCCGGGCACCAGGTTCGTGGCCTCGGACTGGAAGACGGCGTAGCGGCCGTCGGCGCTGATGTCGGCCGCGTCCGACGGGCCGTCCGCCTGGGTGCCGTCGGCGGCGACGCTCACCCGCTCGGTGCGCGGCGCGGGCGCGCGGGTGTCCGCGGCGGCCGCCGCGGGGAGGACGGCGCCGGTGACGGCGGCGGCGAGCGCGGCCGCCAGGGCAGCGCGGGTGGTGAGACGCATGGATGGTTCCCCCGTGAGATGTTGCAGGTTGTTACTGGCTGTACTTCACCGTTCACGCAGACACACGGACGCGACGGGGTCCTTGGTTCCCCCCGTGGCCGCGAGAGTGCGTACGAAGACGTCCGGGTGGCCGTTGGTGTCGCCCGGCACCAGGTCGCCGGCCTCCGAACCGAACACGACGGCACGGCCCTTGGCGGCCACGGCGCCGAGACCGGCCCGCGCGTCCACGGGGCCGACGTCCTCGCTGCGGCCGGTGCGCAGGTCGAGCAGGCGCAGTCCGCCCGCGCCGGACAGCGCCGCGTACCGGCCGTCCGCCGTGGCCGACCTGGCGCGGCCGTCCGCGACGCGTTCGGTGGTGCCGGAGCGCACGGTGTGGACGTACAGGCCGCCCCGTGCGTTGAACAGGACGCGGCGGCCGTCGTCGGTGAGCCGGACCAGTTCGCCGGTGCCGAGGCCGGTGTCGAGCTGGGTGCGGGCGCCGGTGGCGGGCTCCTTGAGGAAGACGTCCCCGCGGTCGTCGGGGCCTTCGCTGTAGCCGCCGATCTGGTACGCGACCCGACTGCCGTCGTCGGTGACCGAGGCCCCGCCCTTGTCGCCCTCCTCCGGACCTGAGATCAGCTCGTCGGTGCCGGTGGTGGTGGAACGGACGTACAGGAGGCGGGCGTTCTGATTGCCGTTGCGATTGCCGAGGGTGTACGCGACGCGGGTGCCGTCGGGGCTGATCGCGGCCACGGCGCCCAGTTCGTTGCGGCCCGGCGGGTCCTGGGGCCAGAGGCGCGTCGCGGTGCCGGTGGCCCGGTCGTACAGGTAGGGCGCGGCGAACCGCTTGGTGGCCGTGAAGGCGACGCGGCTGCCGTCGGCGCTCAGGAGCGGGCTGCCGTAGAGGTGGCCGCTGCCGAGGTCGATGCCGGTCAGGGCGCCCGTGGTCAGGTCCTTGACCTTCAGGCAGTGCAGATACTGCGCGCAGCCGAGGGCGGGCGCCTGGGTCACGAACGCGACGTGCCCGCCGTCGGCGCTGATCGAGCCGCTGCCGGAGGCGCCGTCGAGCTGGGCACCGTCGGCTGTGGTGCTGACGCGTTGGGTGAAGGGGGCGTGTGCGGTGGCGGTCCGCGCCGTGCCGGTCCCGGACTCGGCGTGTGCGGTGGCGGCCGCGGCGAGCGGGGCGGTGCTCAGCGCGAGGCCGAGCACCGCCGTCCACAGGGCCGCCGGGTGCGACCGCCCGCGCGGTCGCGTCATCGCCGCGTCCACTTGAAGACGTCGGTCAGGTCGTTGGTGTCACCGGGCACCACGTCGGTCTCCGCCGAGGAGAAGACGACGGTGCGGCCCTTGGCGCCGACCGAGCCGGGGACGGCCGAGCCGGTGCCGACGACGCGTACACGGCCGGTGCGCAGGTCGCGCAGGCGCAGCGTGGAGGCGTCGTCGGAGTGGAGGAGGTGCGTGCCCTCCGGGGCGAGTGCCTTCGCGGTGGTGCCGGAGTAGTGCTTCACCTTGCCGGTGCGCAGATCGCGTACGTAGGCGCCGTCCGCGGAGTTCAGGGCCACGGTGCGGCCGTCGCCGCTGATCTCGACGAGCTTGGCGGCGGTGCCGTCGTCGACGCGCTGGAGGCTGCCGGTCTCGCGGTCGCGGACCCAGACCTGTTTGGTGCCCGCGTCCTCGTACGCCACCTGGCGGCCGTCGGCGCTGATGGAGGGGTTCACCATGTCGCGTGCGGCGTCGGGCGGGCCGTCGCTGACGACTTCGCGGGTGTTCGTGGTCCAGTCGTAGACCTCGACGCGGTACGGGTCCGCGGGGTGCCGCGGCCGCAGGACGTAGGCGACGTAGCGGCCGTCGGCGCTGATCACGGCCTCGCCGGAGCTCTCCTTGAAGCCCTTGGCGTCGACCCGGCGCTTCTCCCCCGTGCTCAGGTCCACCACGTAGGAGGCCGTGGTGTGCGAGCCCCAGTCGAGGTACGTGGCGAACCGGCCGTCGTCGCTGATGTCGGGGGCGGTCAGGCTGTCCCGGACCCTGGTGACCTTGCCGGACTCCTGGTCGCGGACGTGCGCGGAGCTCTGCGGCCGCGTGTGGGTGTCGGGCGTGAGGTTGGTGGCCGCGCTGCTGAAGGCGATGTGGCCGCCGTTCGTGGTGACCGTCGCCGCGCCGGACGAGCCGTTGGCCTCGGCGCCGTCGGCTGCGACGCTGACGCGCTCCACGCGTGGCGCGCGGCGGTCGTCGGACGGAGCGGCCCGCGCCGCCGGAGGTGACGCGACGACGGCGAGCGCCGTGGTGAGAGCGGCTGCGGACGCCACCCGTGCGGCTCTGTGCATGATTCCCCCCGGAATCCCCTCAGAGCGCCCGAAGTCCTCTGGGCGCGCCTCCCCCGGCCCGGCGCCGAGGGTCCATCGGGATACAAGCGCCTTCCCGCGGGCCCCGCAATCCGCAGGAGTGCGTACAACCTCGACGGGCCCGCACGCGTCCGTGTGCACGGCACCGGCCGGAGTTCAACGACAGGCCCTAGTCCCGCGGGCGCAGCGATTCGTCCAGGAACTCCCTTGCGTGTACGAGGACTTGGTCGCGTCCGGTGCCGCGCAGGCCGATCGCCACATGGATGGAGAAGCCGTCCAGGAGCGCCCGCAGCCGGGTCGCGAACCGGTCGGCGTCGACGGCACCGAACTCCTCCCGCGAGACGCCCTCGGCGAGCAGCGCCACCAGGTCGCGGTGCCAGGCCCGCTCGATCGCCGCCTGCCGGTCGCGGCCCGCCTCGTCCGCGTTCAGGGACCGGTTCCACACCTCCAGCCAGAGGATCCAGTGCGGGTCGCGGTGGCCCTCGGGGACGTACAGCTCGACGTAGGCGTCCAGGCGGGCGCGGGCCGTGGCGTCCCGGGCGAGCAGGGTGCGCCGCTCGGCGCCGAGGCGGCCCTCGCTCCACTCCAGGGTGCGCAGCAGCAGCTCGTCCTTGGAACCGAAGTAGTAGAGCAGGTGACCGCTGCTCATGCCGACCTCGCGGCCGAGCGCGGCCATGGTGAGCTGTTCCAGGCCACGCTCGGCGATCATTTCCATGGCGGCCGCCATGACGTCCTCACGCGGTGGGGCGTTCTTCCGCGCGCGGGCCCGACCGGCCATCCCGTACTCCTTGATCACACCTTCGGCTGCTGCTGGGTGACGCAGTGGATGCCGCCACCCCCGGCAAAGATCGTACGGGCGTCGACGAGCGTCACGGTCCGGTCGGGGAAGAGGCCGCGGAAGATGCCCGCCGCGATCTCGTCGTGGGGGTCGCCGAAGGCGCACAGGACGACGCCGCCGTTGCAGAGGTAGTGGTTGATGTACGAGTAGTCGACCCAGCCCTCGTCGTCCTTCAGGACGGTGGGCGCGGGCACTTCGACGATCCGCAGGGTGCGCCCGCGCGCGTCCGTCTGCCCCCGCAGGGCTGCGACGACCTGCTTGCTGACCTCGAAGTCGGGGTGCGCGGGGTCCCGCTGGGAGTGCACGAGAACGACGCCGGGCGCGGCGAACGCGGCGACGATGTCGACGTGGCCGAGGGTGCCGAAGCCGTGGCCCGGGTAGTCGGCGGTGAGGCCGCGCGGCAGCCAGATCGCCTTGGTCGTGCCGAGCCGGGCGTGGATCTCCGCCTCGACCTGCTCGCGGGTCAAGCCGGGGTTGCGCTCGGGGCCGAGCTGCACGGTGTCGGTGAGCAGCACGGTGCCCTCGCCGTCGACGTGGATGCCGCCGCCCTCGTTGACGAGGGGCGAGGGGTGCACGGGCACGCCCGCGAGGTCGGCGACGTGCCGGGCGATCTTCGCGTCGTGCTCCCAGCGGGCCCACTCCTGGGCGCCCCAGCCGTTGAACGTCCAGTCGACGGCGGCGAGCCGGTCGCCGTCGCTGACGAAGGTGGGGCCGATGTCCCGCATCCACGCGTCGTCGAGTTCCCGCTCGACGAGCTCCACGTCGGGGCCGAGGAGCGCGCGGGCCGACTCGCTCTGGCCGGTGCCGACGACCATCGTGACGGGCTCGAAGCGGCGCACGGCACGGGCCACGGCCGCCCAGGCGGCCCGCGCGTCGGCGAGTTCCCGCTCATTGGTGAAGGTGGGGTTGGGGCCCGGCCACGCCATCCAGGTGCGCTCGTGCGGGGCCCACTCGGGGGGCATGCGGAAGGTCATCGCGGGGTCCTCACAGGAAGTAGGGGTCCGCACAGGGAGTACGGGCTCTCACAGGAAGTACAGGCGGTTGAGGGAGACGGAGTCGGCGGGTTCGGAGCGCAGCGGGTCGCCGTCGAGGGTGACGAGGCCGGTGCGCTGGTCCACGTCGACGGCTCCGGTACGCGAGTTCAGGCGCAGGTCCGCGGGGCCGATGCCGCGGGTGCCGCGCACGGCGACCCGCCTGCGCCGGGTGGGCATCGTGTCGTTGCCCTGGTCGAGGGCGGCCTGGGCGACGAAGGCCACGGAGATGTCGGCGGGGGTGGCGCCGTACGCCCCGAACTGCGGCCCGAGGACGAGGGGTTCACAGGTGTCGGTGGCGGCGTTGGGGTCACCGACGACGCCGTAGGCGGGGAAGCCGGACTTGAGCACCAGTTGCGGCTTCGCGCCGAAGAACTCGGGGCGCCACAGCACGATGTCGGCGAGCTTGCCCACCTCGATGGAGCCGATCTCGTGGGCGAGGCCGTGGGCGATGGCGGGGTTGACGGTCAGCTTGGCGACGTAGCGCAGGACACGCCCGTTGTCGTCGTGCGGGCCGTCGCCGTCCACGGGGCCCAGTTCGGCCTTCATCTTCCCTGCCATGGCGAAGGTGCGGCGTACGGTCTCGCCCGCGCGGCCCATGCCCTGCGCGTCCGACGACGTGATCCCGATGGCGCCGAGGTCGTGCAGGACGTCCTCGGCGCCCATGGTCCCGGCGCGGATGCGGTCGCGGGCCATGGCGGCGTCGCCGGGCAGGTCGGTCTTCAGGTCGTGGACGGACACGATCATGCCGTAGTGCTCGGCGACGGCGTCCCTGCCGAAGGGCAGGGTGGGGTTGGTGGAGGAGCCGATGACGTTCGGCACACCCGCCATCTTCAGGACGTTCGGTACGTGGCCGCCGCCGCAGCCCTCGATGTGGAAGGCGTGGATGGTCCTGCCGTCCAGGACGCGCAGGGTGTCCTCGACCGACAGGCACTCGTTCAGGCCGTCGCTGTGCAGGGCGACCTGTACGTCGTGCTCCTCGGCGACGCGCAGCGCGGTGTCCAGGGCGCGAGTGTGGGCGCCCATGTCCTCGTGCACCTTGAACCCGGACGCCCCGCCCTCGGCGAGCGCCTCGACAAGGGGTGCCTCGTGCGAGGACGAGCCCCGGCCGAGGAAGCCGATGTTCACGGGCCAGGCGTCGAAGGCGTTGAAGGCGTGCCGCAGCGCCCAGGGCGCGTTGACGCCGACGCCCCACACGGGGCCGAACTCCTGGCCGATGACGGTGGTGACGCCGGAGGCGAGGGAGGCCTCCATGATGCGCGGCGAGAGGAGGTGTACGTGGGTGTCGACCGCTCCGGCGGTCGCGACGAGGCCCTCGCCGGACACGATGGAGGTCCCGGTCCCGACGACCACGTCGACGCCGTCGAGGGTGTCCGGGTTACCGGCCCGCCCGATGGCGTGGATGCGCCCTTCCCGGATGCCGATGGACACCTTCCTGATGCCCTGCACGGCGTCGATGACGACGACGTTGCTGATGACGACGTCGCAGGTCTCGCGGACCGCGGCGGCCTTGAGGTGCAGCCCGTCGCGGGCGGTCTTGCCGAATCCGGCGAGGAACTCGTCGCCGGGCCGCTGGGCGTCGGACTCGACGCGCACGACGAGCCCGGAGTCACCGAGGACGAGGCGGTCGCCGGCGCGGGGGCCGTGCACGGAGGCGTACTCGTAGGGGTCCATCACTCGCCTTCCTCGGGGGTGCCGGGGGTGCCGGGGGTGCCGGGGGTGCCGGGGGTGCCGGGAGTCTCGGGGGCCTCGGGGGCCTCGATGATCTCGGGGATCTCGGGGATCTCGCGGATCTCGGGGACCCCAGGCGACTCGATTGACCCGGAGGCCTCGGCTGTCCCGGATATCTGGGGCGTCCCCGGGTGCCGCGGGGTGTCCGCCCCCAGATATCCGCAGGCCGCGGCCCGCCGCAGGGCCTCGCCCCGTGCTCCCGGCGCGTCCAGGGGGCCGTCCACCAGGCCCGCGAAGCCGATCGCGATCCGGTCGCCGCCGATGGGGACGAGCCCGACGTCGGCCGTGCCCCCGGGGCTGAACCGCACCGACGACCCGGCGGGCACGCACAGCCGCATGCCGTAGGCGGCACCGCGGTCGAAGTCGAGCCGCGGGTTGGCCTCGAAGAAGTGGAAGTGCGAGGTGACGCTGACGGGCACGGTCGCGGTGTTGCGCACGGTCACGGTGACGGCGGGGACGGGTTCCGGGTCCGGTGGCGCGGGCCGCAGCGCACCCGGCGCGTCCGGGCCGAGCGAGCCGCCGCCCACCGGGTCGGCGACCACGGCGAGCCGCGAACCGTCCTCGAAGACGGCCTCCACATGCACCTCGGTGACCACGTCGGCGACGCCAGGCAGCACGTCGTCGGGGCCGAGCACCGACCGCGCCCGCTCGATCGCCTCCGCGAGCCTGGCCCCGTCCCTGGCGGCCTCGCACACCGTGTCGGCGATCAGGGCGGTCGCTTCGGGGACGTTCAGCCTGAGGCCGCGCGCCCTGCGGGCCCTGGCCAGCTCGGCCGCGCCGAAGAGCAGCAGCCGGTCGCGTTCCGTAGGGGTCAGTCGCACGCCGCGACACCTCGCATCGTGGGTCGGAAGTCACCGTCCGTGGCCACCATCGGCCACGGTTTAGAACGACACTCTAAACGGCTGTCCCCTTGTACGAAACCATTGACGGAACAGCAACATCTCGCCCACATTGAACGCCACTCAAACATCTGGTCCGACCTCTGGTCCGACACCACGTCCGACACCACGTCCGACATCAATCCGACATCTGGTCCGTTTCGAGCGAGCGTCAGGGGCGCCCCATGCCGATAGAACAGCGCGGAGTCGACACCGTCCCGGAGGAGGAACGCACCAGCGGCCCGCGGGACGTGGTCTCGATCCTGCTCGGCTCCAACCTCTGCCTCGGGGTGATCGTCTTCGGCTGGCTGCCGGTCTCCTTCGGCCTCGGCTTCTGGCAGTCGGTGACCGCGGTGGTGGCGGGCACGCTGCTCGGCGCGGCGCTGACCGCGCCGCTCGCCCTCGTCTCGCTGCGCACGGCGACGAACCTGTCGACCTCATGGCAGCGGGCCTCTCGGGGCCGATCGCCTTCATCACGCTGCTCGGCGACTACACCCGCTATGTCTCACCGCGGCGGCACTCGTCCCGCACGGTGCTGCGGGCCACCTGTGTGGGGCTCACGGCGGGACTGCTCGTGCCGCAGTTGTTCGGCACGTTCACGGCGTACGCGGCGGGCGCGGCGCTCGACTACGCGGAGCCGCTGGTGTCGGCGGCACCCGGCTGGTACCTGGTGCCGCTGCTGCTCGCCGCGTCCGCCGGGTCCGTGGGCAACGCCGGTCTGATGCTGTACTCCATGGGGCTCGACCTCGACGCGATCGTGCCCGATCCTGGGGCTCCGCCCCAGACCCCGCTCCTCAAACGCCGGAGGGGCTGAACATGTGCGCCACACCGGCGAAGACCCTGCCCGCCCTGCGAAGGCTAACCCGTCGGCGAAGGTGCCCTGCCCGCCCGTCGGAGTTCCTGACACGGCGCGGAGGCCGGGTCCGGCGAGGTGTCGCTGCCGGGCCCGGCCTCCGTGACCGGTCGATGAAGGGGGGAGGGCCTCAGCCCAGGCGGTGCATCCACCCGTGCGGGTCCGCCGCCACGCCCCGCTGGATGTCGAGCAGCGCGTCCCGCAGCTTCATGGTGACCTCGCCGGGGTTGCCGCCGCTCTGCGTCCACTCGCCGCGGGCGGACTTCACCGTGCCGACCGGTGTGATGACGGCGGCGGTACCGCAGGCGAAGACCTCGGTGAGCGTGCCGTTCTCGGTGTCGGCCTGCCACTGGTCGATGGAGACGCGGCGCTCCTCGGAGGCGTAGCCGAGGTCGCGGGCCACGGACAGGAGCGAGTCGCGGGTGATACCCGCGAGCAGCGAGCCCGTCAGCTCGGGGGTGACGATCTTGTCCTCGTACACGAAGTACAGGTTCATGCCGCCCAGTTCCTCGACCCACTTGTGCTCGACGGCGTCGAGGTAGGCGACCTGGTCGCAGCCCTTCGCGGCGGCCTCCGCCTGGGCGAGCAGGGACGCGGCGTAGTTGCCGCCCGTCTTGGCGTCGCCCATGCCACCGGGGACGGCGCGCACGCGGTCCTCGGAGAGCCAGATGGAGACGGGCTTGACGCCGCCGGGGAAGTAGGCGCCCGCGGGCGAGGCGATGACGGCGAAGAGGTACTCGTTGGCGGGCTTCACGCCGAGCCCGACCTCGGTGGCGATCATGAACGGGCGCAGATAGAGCGATTCCTCGCCGCCGTGCGCGGGCACCCAGTCGATGTCCTGCGCGACCAGGGCGTCGCAGGCCTCGATGAAGGTCTCGACGGGCAGCTCCGGCATGGCCATCCGGCGCGCGGAGGACTGGAAGCGCCGGGCGTTGGCCTCGGGGCGGAACAGGGCGACCGAGCCATCGGGCTGACGGTAGGCCTTCAGGCCCTCGAAGATCTCCTGGGCGTAGTGCAGGACGGTGGTCGCCGGGTCGAGCGAGAACGGGCCGTACGGCACGAGCTGCCCGTCGTGCCAGCCGCGGCCCTCCGTCCACCGGATCGTCACCATGTGGTCGGTGAAGTGGCGGCCGAACCCGGGGCTTGCCAGGATCGCCTCGCGCTCCGCGGCCTTGGCCGGGGTCGAGGATGGCTTGAGCTCGATCGAGGGCGTCGTCATGGTTGCGTGTCCTTCACCGGTTTGTGTGTGACGGACCGCGCTCGTACTCGTACGCGTGCTCTCACGGCGTACGGGCATACGCCGCTTCGCGGCCCCACGTCCGATTATCGCTCGTGGCGCGGCTCGAATGAAACGGCGGTCCTTGCGGCCCTGGGTTCGATGGTGACACCCGGTGGCCGCAAACGAGAAGCCGCCGGGTGCTGGTGCGACCCGGCGGCTTGCTGTGACGTGGTGGCAGCCGGCGGATCAGCCCGCTACGCGTACGGCGAGGGCGTCGCCGATCTCGTCGGTGGAGCGGGGGGTGTCCCCGCGGGCGCCGAGGTCGGCGGAGACGGCTTCCTCGACCCGGATCGCCTCGTCGTCGTAGCCGAGGTGCCGCAGAAGGAGGGCGACGGACAGCACGGTCGCGGTCGGGTCGGCCTTGCCCTGGCCGGCGATGTCGGGAGCCGAGCCGTGCACGGGCTCGAACATCGAGGGGAACTCACGGCTCGGGTTGATGTTGCCGGACGCGGCGACGCCGATACCGCCGGAGACGGCCGCGGCGAGGTCGGTGATGATGTCGCCGAAGAGGTTGTCGGTGACGATCACGTCGAAGCGGCCCGGGTCGGTGACGAGGTAGATCGTCGCCGCGTCCACATGGATGTAGTCCGTGGTGACCTCGGGGAACTCCTCGGCCACCGCGTTGAAGACATTGGTCCACAGGTGACCTGCGAAGGCGAGCACGTTGTTCTTGTGGACCAGGGTCAGCTTCTTGCGCGGGCGGGCCTGGGCGCGGGCGAAGGCGTCCCTGACGACGCGCTCCACACCGAAGGCCGTGTTCACGGAGACCTCGGTGGCGACCTCGTGCGGGGTGCCCTTGCGGATCGTGCCGCCGTTGCCGGTGTAGGGGCCCTCGGTGCCCTCGCGCACGACGACGAAGTCGATCTCGGGCTGGCCCGCGAGCGGCGTGGCCACGCCCGGCAGGAGCCGCGAAGGACGCAGGTTGACGTGGTGGTCGAAGGCGAAGCGGAGCTTGAGCAGGAAGCCGCGCTCCAGGACGCCGGAGGGGACCGAGGGGTCGCCGATGGCGCCGAGCAGGATCGCGTCGTGCTGCTTGAGGTCCACGAGGTCGGCGTCGGTGAGGGTCTCACCCGAGTCGTGGTACCGGCGGGCCCCGAAGTCGTACTCCTTGGTCTCCAGCTTCACGTCCTCCGGGAGGACGGCGTTGAGGACCTTGAGCCCCTGGGCCACGACTTCCTGGCCGATCCCATCACCGGGGATCACTGCGAGATCGATGCTGCGAGACATGTCGGCACCGTACTCCTCGTCCCATCCCATGACACGCGACGTCCAGGATATGGACGGGCGGCCGCGCGCCATCGGCCGGTTTCCCACCGGTCGGCGGGAGTTCACCGCGGTGTGGGACGGGAGTGGGGCGCCGCTGGGAAGTTACTGGTCATGGACACTCCGAACGTCGGCATCCCCGAGCACCTCGCGCAGCGCCTGACCATGCCGGAGCAGCACGAGTACCTGCGCCGGAGGCTGTCACGCCGCAAGGTCCTCGTCTCCTCCATGGTCACCGCGGGCGTCGCGGGCGGTACGGGACTCCTTGCGGGCAGTTCGGGCGGCGCCCCCGCGGAGCGTGCCGCCGCCTCGGCCCCGCTCGCCGCGCCGCGCCGGGCGGTGCGGGTCGACGGCGCGATGGTGGCGCCCTTCGGCCGGCATCTCGCCTTCGGCGGCGACCCGCGGACCCAGATGCGCGTCTCCTGGCAGGTGCCGTTCGCGGTGAAGTCCCCGTACATCAGGGTGGGGACCGAGCCCTGGGAGCTGAGCCGGAAGATCGAGGCGGAGGTGCGCGACCTGCACACACCCGCGCTCTCCCGCAAGCTGCCGAAGGTCGAGCAGTACTACCTGCACGCGGCCCTCGACGGTCTGCGGCCCGGCACGACGTACTACTACGGCGTCGGCCACGACGGCTTCGACCCGGCGTCGCCGGAGCGGATGTCCAGCATCGGCTCGTTCCGCACGGCTCCGGCGCGGCCGGAGACGTTCGTCTTCACGGCCTTCGGCGACCAGGGCGTGAGCTATGACGCGCTGGCCAACGACCAGTTGATCCTGGGGCAGAACCCGGCGTTCCATCTGCACGCGGGCGACATCTGCTACGCGGACACCACGGGCCACGGCAAGGAGGGCGACACCTACGACGCGCGGGTGTGGGACCAGTTCCTCGCCCAGACCGAGTCGGTGGCGAAGTCCGTGCCGTGGATGGTGACGACCGGCAACCACGACATGGAGGCGTGGTACTCGCCGAACGGCTACGGCGGCCAGTCGGCGCGCTGGTCGCTGCCCGCCAACGGCTTCGACCCCGAGCGGGCGCCCGGCGTGTACTCGTTCCGCTACGGCAACGTCGGTGTCGTCGCCCTCGACGCCAACGACGTCTCGTACGAGATAACCGCCAACAAGGGCTACTCGGACGGCAGGCAGACGGCCTGGCTCGACGAGCGGCTCGGCCTGCTGCGCGCGGACGACGACATCGACTTCGTCGTCGTGTTCTTCCACCACTGCGTGTACTCGACGTCGACGCACGCCTCCGACGGCGGGGTGCGCGACGCGTGGCTGCCGCTGTTCACCAAGCACCAGGTGGACCTGGTGATCAACGGTCACAACCACGTGTACGAGCGGACCGACGCCGTCAAGGGCGGCGAGGTCGGCAAGCCGGTGCCGGTCGGCGCGTCGACCGATCCGACGCGCGACGGCATCGTGTACGTCACCGCGGGCGGCGCCGGCAAGGACCTGTACGGCTTCCCGGTCGGCGTCAAGGACAGCTACGAGGGCCACGAGCACGACGAGGGGACGATCCTCACGTTCCACTGGACCAAGCAGCGCCTGCCCGACCCCGACACCGTGGAGTGGTCACGGGTGCGCTACACCGGCTTCTCGTTCCTCGCGGTGGAGGTGAGTGCCGGGGCGAGCCCGAAGCTCACGGTCTCGGCGCTCGCCGAGAGCGGCGAGCGGATCGACCACTTCGAGATAGCGCGCGGGAAGCAGACCGCGGACGGGTGACGCGGGCGGGGCTCAGTGCCCCGTCTCGCCGCCGTTGTCCCTGCGGTCGAGGGCGCGCTGGAGGGCGGCGGCGGCGTTCTTGCGCTCCGACTCGTTGCCACGGGCGGTGTGGCGGACTCGGCGGACGGTCGTCTCGGCCATGAGAAATCGACTCCTTAGATCAGGCTCCGGGAGTGCGGTTCCGCGGGCTCGGGGAGCGGCGCGGAAGCGGCGGGTTACGAGACGCCGGAAGGGGCGGGGAGCGCGGGCCACAGGGTTCGCCTGCGCTGGTGCCCGGCTCACGACCGCCATTCGCTTGATCGAGCGAGACGTTCGGCTCCTACAACGCTAGGACAGCTTCGGCTGCTTGTCTCTACAAATAGTCGGGCTTCCTACTATCTGAGACGGCGGCCACCCGGCCGACCGGCCGGCGTTCCGCTTCCCACCGCCGCCGGCGCACCCGCGCCCCGGGCCCGCCGGAACGCCTCGCCCGGAACTAGAACACGTCGCCGTCACGCCAGTCGATGAGCAGGGGATGCGCCGGGTCGAGGTCGGCGTTCCACAGCATCGGGGCCTCCTCGTCCGGCATGTGCTCGACGCCCCGCGGGCCGAGCGTGCCGACGAGGCCCGGCCAGCTCACCCAGTTGTGCGCGCGGTACAGCTTCTCGCCCTCGTCGGACGGCGAGAGGACACCGAGGTCGTAGCCGCCGCCGACAATCCGCTCCAGGGCGCTCATCACCCGTCCGCCGAGGCCCTGGCGCTGCCGTTCGGGGTGCACGGCGACGTTCTCCACGTAACCGACGCGCAGGGAACGGCCGTTGTGCAGGACGCGGCGCTGCACGACGCTGCCGTGGGCAAGCAGGGTGCCGTCGGCGTCATGCAGGAGCGCGTGCATCCCGCCGAGGCCGTGTGCCCAGTCCTCGTCGCTGAAGTCGCCCTCGAAGGCCAGGTCCATCAGGGCGCGGGCGGCGACGAGCTCGGCGGCTGAGAGGTCGGCCGTGTGGGCCGTGCGCAGGACGGTGCGGGGAGCTCCGAGGCTCTCGGAGGGGGTGAGGGGTGCGGTCACGGGCTCACCGTACTCAGGGCCCATTTGAGTACGCATCCCGATTATTCGGTGCCCCGCGCGGCGGCAGAGTCGACAGCATGAACGCTTCCTCCGGCTCTCCCGGACTCTCCGGTTCGCCCGGGCCCACCGGTCCTGCCGGGCCCACCGGTCCTGCCGGACCCACCGGCCCACCCGGGCTCTCCGGCTCTCCCGCACCCTCGCGCTCCCCCGCACCCACCGGTCTCGGCCTCTACGCGCTCAAGCCCTGGTACGCGCGGCGCCTTTGCGGTGTGCGTGGGGCCCTGGCCCGGCGTGCGGTGTCGCCGGACGCGCTGACGGCGGCGGGCGTGGGGTGCGCGGCGGGCGCGGCGGCGGCCCTCGCGTGGCTGCCCGCGCCGCTCGCCGCGCTCCCGGTGGCGGTGCTGCTCGCCGCACGCCTGGCGTTCGCGAACCTCGACGGCGCCCTCGCCCGCGACACCGGCCGCAGCACGCGGCGCGGCGCCCTGTTCAACGAACTCGGCGACCGGGCCGCGGACCTGGTGATGCTCGCGGGGTTCCTCCACCTCGCCCCGCTGTGGCTGGTGGCGACGGCGGCCCTGGCGGCGACGCTCCCGTCCTGGGTGTCCCTCGCGGGCGCGGCGGCGGGCGCGGGACGCCTGAACGGCGGCCCGGTCGGCAAGACGGAACGGTGCGCCCTGGTGGTCGTCGCGGCGGTCTCCGGCTTCTGGGTGCCGGTGCTCGTGGTGATCGCGGCGGGCTCGGCCCTCACGGCCGTGACCCGGTGCGTCCAACTGTGCGGGGGGCTGGGGGTCCGATGAGTCTCGCGCTGCTCACGGGTGAGGCGGCGGCGCGGGCCGTGCCCGTGGTGGCCGGGGTCCTCGGGGCCGGCGGGGTCGCGGTGGCCGCGCTGCCCGCCCGGGTGCGGATGCGCGCCGAACTGCGCCGGCGCTGGCGGACGTGGGCCCTTGCGGCGCCGGTGTTCCTCGGCGCCCTCTGGGCGGGCCCCGCGGGCGCGTTCGTGCTCGCCGCCGGGCTCGGGGTGGTCGCCGTCGCCGAGTACGCGCGGATGACCGGGCTGCCGCGGGGCGAACGCGCGGTGCTGTGGGCGGCGGCCGTGCTGCTGCCCGCGGCGGCGTGGGGCGGCCCCGACTTCCCGCACGCGGTGGGCGGGCTCGACGCGGTGGCCGGGCTCGACGCGCGGACCGTCGGGGCGATGCTGCTCCTCGCGGTGCTTCCCGCCCTGTTCTCCGGCGACTCCGCGCACGGTTTCACCCGGGCGAGCCGGGCGATCTTCGGGCTGCTGTGGATCCCGCTGTCCCTGACCGGCCTGGTGCTGCTCGGGGACACGGCGGTCGCGGTGGGCGTGGCGGTGGCGTTCGGCGACGTGGGCGCGTGGTGCGGCGGCACGGCCCTGGGCCGCCGCGGCCCCCTGGCCCGCCCCCTTTCCCCGCTGTCCCCGAACAAGACGTGGGCGGGCGTCCTCGGCTCGGCCGTCGCCACCGCCGCGGGGCTCGCCGCGGTCGGCGCCTGCACGCCCCCGCTGTGGGCGGCGGTGCTGACCGGCTGCGTCCTTGGCGACCTCCTGGAGTCCATGGTCAAGCGGGAGGCGGGCGTGAAGGACGCGGGCACCTGGCTGCCCGGCTTCGGAGGGCTCCTGGACCGGGTGGACTCCCTGCTCCTCGCGCTGCCGATGGCGATGGCGGTGACGCTGTGAGCACCCAACAGGTCCGGTACGGCGAACCGCGTACGCACACCCCGCGCCCACGGGCCGCCGGACGCGTCGCCGCCCGCCTCCGCCGAGCGCTGTGGTGGACGCTGCTCACCCTCACCGGAGGTGTGTCCCGCCGCGGCCGCCTTCCGCGCGGCGGCTGTGTGGTCGTGGCCAACCACACCTCCCACGCCGACACGGCGGCCCTCCTCGCCGCCCTCGACGCGGCCCACTCCCCCACGATCGCCGCGGCGGCGGACTACTGGTTCGCCTCACGCCGGCGCAGCCGCGTCTGCTCCCGCCTCGCCGCCGGGTTCCCCGTGCGCCGCACGGGCGGCGGCACGGACGACCTCCTGGCCAAGGCGGACGCGCTGCGCGCGGGCCGTGCGGTGGTGCTGTTCCCGGAGGGCACCCGGGCCCGCGCGGGCGACATCGGCACGTTCCACAAGGGCGCCCTGGTCCTGGCCCGGCGGGCGGACGTGCCCGTCGTCCCCGTCGGCATCGCGGGCACGGACCGCCTCCTGCCGAAGCACGGCAGGCTGCGCCCGGCCCTGGTGCGCGTCACCGTGGGCGAGCCGCTGCCGCCGACGGTGACGCCCGCCGAGGCCCGCGCGGCCGTGGTGGAACTCCACCGCCGTACCGCGGGAGAGCCCCTGCGCGACTCCCGTGCCCGGGCAGGGACCGCCACCCGCGACTGGCTGACCGAGTCGGCCCTCTCCCGCGGCTCCCGCACCCTCACCGTCGGCCTGATGTTCGGCGCTTCCGGCTTCCTCGCGCACCGGCTCCGCCGCTTCTACGGCACGTATCTGGTACTGCTGGGCAGCGGGTTCACGGCGGGCCTTGCGGTCGTCGTCGCGAACTGGCGCTGACGGACCGGGCGTTCGGCGCGCGGACATCGGTACGCACCATGGCGCTCCCGGGCCCGCCGCCCCAGAATCGCAGCATGCCTGATACCGAACAGAGCAAGCCGGAGACCGGACGCCCCGACGCACAGCCCGACGCGCCCTGGACCCCCATCCACGGGCAGCCCTACCGCTCCGTCCCCTACCGCCCCGCCCGCATGCCCACGAGCGAATCGCTCGCGCAGGCCGCCGAGTTGAAGTCCCGTATGCGTGAGCGGCGCACGGTACGGCAGTTCTCCACGGACCCGGTGCCCCCGCAGGTCGTGCGGGACGCCGTCGCCTGCGCGGCGACCGCGCCGTCGGGCGCGCACCAGCAGCCGTGGACGTTCGTCCTGGTACGGGACCCGCAGGTGCGCCGCCTGATACGGGAGGCGGCCGAGCACGAGGAGCAGATCTCCTACGACGGGCGGCTCGGCGAGGAGTGGCTGGCCGCGCTGCGCCCGCTCGGCACGGACGAGGTGAAGCCGCATCTGACGGACGCGCCCGCCCTGATCGTCGTCTTCCAGCAGCGGTACTGGCTCGGTCAGGACGGCACCAAGCACAAGCACTACTACGTGGACGAGTCCGTCGGCATCGCCGTCGGCATGCTGCTCTCCGCGCTGCATCTGTCGGGCCTCGCCGCCCTGGTGCACACGCCGAGCCCGATGCGGTTCCTGTCCGAGGTGCTCGGCCGCCCGGAGAACGAGAAGGCGTTCGCCGTGATCCCCGTCGGCTACCCGGCCCCGGACTGCGAGGTCCCCGACCTCGTGCGCAAGTCCCTGGACCAGGTCCTGGTGGAGGTGTGACCGGGCGGCGCGACCAGGAGGCGTGACCAGCCGAAGACAGCGTAACCAGTAAAAGGCGCTTGACTGGTTAGATGTAGGCATGCTCGAATCATCTCATCGTCAACCGCCAAAACGGCAATGAGGGGTTAGACATGAGCGCCCAGGTCCACTACCGGTCCGTCGGGGTCCGCGGCCACGAGGTCTGCTACCGCGAGGCGGGCCCCGCCGACGCCCCCGCCCTGCTGCTCCTGCACGGCTTCCCGACCAGCTCGCACATGTTCCGCGACCTGATCCCGCGCCTCGCCCACCGCTACCGCGTGCTCGCCCCCGACCACATCGGCTTCGGCCGCTCGTCGGCGCCCGCGGCCGACGCCTTTTCGTACACGTTCGCCGAACTCGCCGCCGTGACGGCCGAGTTCACCGAGGCGGTCGGCCTGGACCGGTTCGCGCTGTACGTCCAGGACTACGGCGCCCCGATCGGCCTGCGGCTCGCGCTCGCCCACCCCGAGCGCGTCACGGCGATCGTCACGCAGAACGGCAACGCGTACGAGGAAGGACTCGGCGAGGAGGCCTGGGCGCCCGTGTTCGCCCATACGGCCGCCCCGAGCGAGGAGACGGCGGCGCCCGTGCACGCGATCCGCTCCCCCGAGGGCATCAAGTGGCAGTACACGCACGGCGTCCCGGACCAGAGCCTGATCAGCCCGGACGCCTGGGAGCACGACGTGGCCCTGATGGCCCGCGAGGGCCAGGACGCGATCCAGTTCGCCCTCATCACCGACTACGGCAGCAACATCGCCCTCTACCCGGACTTCCACGCGTACTTCCGGGAGCGTCAGGTGCCGCTGCTCGCGGTGTGGGGCGGCCACGACGAGATCTTCGTCCCCGCCGGGGCGCTCGCCTTCCAGCGCGACCTGCCGGAGGCGGAGATCCACCTGCTGCCGACGGGACACTTCGCCCTGGAGACGCACGCCGAGCAGATCGCGGGCCTGATGGACGACTTCCTCGTACGGAAAGTGGCACAGGCGCACACAACACCGCCCCCGGCCGGGGTGGGGCCCAGGCCGGGGGCGGGATTCAGGGGGCAGGCACCCCGCGGGGGCGTCAGCCCATGTGCGGGTAGCCGTACTCGGTCGGCGGGACCAGCGTCTCCTTGATGGCGCGGGTCAGGGTCCAGCGCTGGAGGTTCTGCGGGGCGCCGGCCTTGTCGTTGGTGCCGGAGGCACGGCCGCCGCCGAAGGGCTGCTGGCCGACGACGGCGCCGGTCGACTTGTCGTTGATGTAGAAGTTGCCCGCGGCGTAGCGGAGCTTCTCCATCGTGTACGCGGCCGCGGCACGGTCGCCCGCGATGACCGAGCCGGTGAGCGCGTAGTCGGAGGCCGACTCCATCTGGGTCAGCATCTCCTCGTACGCGTCGGCCTTGCTGTCGTCGTACACGTGCACGGCGAGGAACGGGCCGAAGTACTCGGTCGAGAAGACCTCGTTGGCCGGGTCGGTGCACTCGACGACGGTCGGGCGCACGAAGTAGCCGACGGAGTCGTCGTAGGTGCCGCCCGCGACGATGGTGCAGGTCTCGTCGGCCTTGGCGCGGTCGATGGCCGCCTTGTTCTTGGCGAAGGCCCGCTCGTCGATGACGGCGCCGATGAAGTTCGACAGATCGGTGACGTCACCCATCTTGATGCCGTCGACCTCGGCCGCGAACTCCTCCTTGAAGCCGTCGTTCCAGATGGAGGCCGGGATGTACGCGCGTGAGGTCGCGGAGCACTTCTGGCCCTGGAACTCGAAGGAGCCGCGGGTCAGCGCGGTCTTCAGGATCGCGCGGTCGGCGCTCGGGTGCGCGACGACGAAGTCCTTGCCGCCCGTCTCACCGACGAGACGCGGGTAGGTGCGGTACTTGGCGATGTTCTCGCCGACCGTCTTCCACAGGTGCTGGAAGGTCGGGGTCGAACCGGTGAAGTGGATGCCGGCCAGGTCGCGGTGGTGCAGGGCGACCTTGGAGACCTCGATGCCGTCGCCGGTGACGAGGTTGATGACGCCCTTGGGCAGACCCGCCTCCTCCAGGAGCTGCATGAGGAGCACGGCGGCGTGCGTCTGCGTCGGGGACGGCTTCCACACGACGACGTTGCCCATCAGGGCCGGGGCGGTCGGGAGGTTGCCCGCGATGGCCGTGAAGTTGAACGGCGTGATCGCGTAGACGAAGCCTTCCAGCGGGCGGTGGTCCAGACGGTTCCACACTCCGGTGGAGTTCGCCGGGGGCTGCTCGGCGAGCAGGTCACGGGCGTACTTCACATTGAAGCGCCAGAAGTCGACGAGTTCACACGGGGTGTCGATCTCGGCCTGCTGGGCGGTCTTGGACTGGCCCAGCATGGTCGAGGCGGCCAGCGTCTCGCGCCATGTGGTGGACAGCAGCTCGGCGGCGCGCAGGATGATCGCGGCGCGGTCGTCGAAGGACATCGCACGCCAGGCCGGGGCGGCCGCGAGGGCGGCGTCCACGGCGTCCTGGGCGTCCTGCTGCGTGGCGTGGCGGCCGGTGCCGATGACGGCCTTGTGGTTGTGCGGCTGCACGACCTGGAAGGGCTCGCCGCCGCCGAGGCGCTTCACGCCGCCGATCGTCATCGGCAGCTCGATCGGGTTCTCGGACAGCTCCTTGAGCTTGGTCTCGAGCCGGGCGCGCTCCGGGGAGCCGGGGGCGTAGCCGTGGACCGGCTCGTTGACCGGGGCGGGGACCTGGGTCACAGCGTCCATGAGTTCCGTAACTCCTTAGTGCGGGGAAAATCTGGCGGCCGGGCGGGCTCAGCCCTTGGTGAGGACGGACCGTGCGAAGAACAGCAGGTTGGCCGGCTTCTCCGCGAGACGGCGCATGAAGTAGCCGTACCAGTCGGTGCCGTACGCGGTGTACACACGCATCCGGTGGCCCTCGGCGGCGAGCCGCAGGTGCTCGTCGCTGCGGATGCCGTACAGCATCTGGAATTCGTACTCGTCCAGTTTGCGCCCGGCGCGGCGCGCGAGCTCCTGGGTGATGGCGATGAGCCGCGGGTCGTGGGACCCGATCATCGGGTACCCCGAGCCCTCCATCAGGATCCTCAGGATACGGACGTACGCCTTGTCGGTCTCGGCCTTGTCCTGGTACGCGACGGAGGCGGGCTCCTTGTAGGCGCCCTTCACGATGCGTACGCGGCTGCCGTTCGCGGCGAGGCGGCGGGCGTCGTCCTCGGTGCGGAAGAGGTAGGCCTGGATGACGCAGCCCGTCTTCGGGAAGTCCTTCCGCAGCTCCTCGTGGATGGCGAACATCGAGTCGAGGGTGGTGTGGTCCTCGGCGTCGAGGGTGACGGTGGTGCCGATCTCGGCCGCCGCCTCGACGACGGGGCGGACATTGGCGAGGGCCAGCTCGTGGCCGTTCTCCAGCGCCTGGCCGAACATGGACAGCTTCACGGACATCTCGGCGCGCTCGCCGAGACCGAGGTCCTTCAGGCGCCCCACCAGCTCCAGATAGGCGTCGCGGGCGGCGGTGGCCTGCTCCGGGGTCGTGATGTCCTCACCGACGACGTCGAGGGTGACCTCAAGGCCCTTGTCGGCGGAGTCCACGATCACCGGAACCACCTGGTCGACGGTCTCACCGGCGATGAACCGGGCCACGACCTGCTTGGTGCCCGGCGCCGCCGACACGAAACGGCGCATCTTGTCACTGCGCGACGCGGCAAGGATCACGGGACCCAGCACGGGCACCTCCACGGGAGTACGAACGAGTGTCGCACCTGCGTCGTTTTGCGACTAAACCGGTACGGCACGGAGAACCACCGTGAAACTTATGGATCCCGCCGATCCTGGGCCATCGACACCTGTCACGCATTCGTGCGCTGGATCTCAGACAGATGTATGAACCCGGTCCCGGACTGCGCGACAATGGACCTGCCACGGCGCGATACAGCACGGCACGAGCGAAGGGCCACGACGGGTGAAGGGCGACTACCAGGAACTGGTCGACGAGATCTCCGCCCTGCTCGGCGCGCCCGCGACGCTGGAGAACCGGGACTTCGAGCTGATCGCCTTCGGCGCGCACGACGGCGGCGACGGCCTCGACGCCCCCGACCTCGACCCGGTCCGCACCCGCTCGATCCTCACGCGCCGCTCGACCGCCCAGGTCCGCTCCTGGTTCGAGAGCTTCGGCATCACCCGCGCCACCACCCCCGTCCGCATCCCGCCCACCCCGGAGGCGGGCGTGCACCGCGGCCGGATCTGCCTACCGGTACGGCACCGGGGGTACGCCCTCGGTTACGTGTGGCTGCTCGACGACGAGCCGGGGCCGACGGACGCGAAGCTGGCCGCCGCCATGGAGGTCGCCACCCGGATCGGGGCGCTGCTCGCGGACGAGGCGCAGGCGGGCGCGGACCTCACCAGGGAGTTCCGTGCCGTCCTGACGGCCGAGCGGGGCTGGCAGCGGGACATGGCGGTGGCGGAACTGCGCACGGCGCTCGGGACGCGTGGTGAGGGCCTGCACGCGGTGGTGTGCGTGGCGCCGTGGCCGGTGGCGAACCCCGAGGACGCGCCCGCGCTGCGCACCGTGCCGGGGGCGACGGCGCTGTGCATGGTGCCCTGGGCCATGGGGGCCGGC
Source organism: Streptomyces aureocirculatus (assembly GCF_000720475.1). Classification (GTDB taxonomy): domain Bacteria; phylum Actinomycetota; class Actinomycetes; order Streptomycetales; family Streptomycetaceae; genus Streptomyces; species Streptomyces aureocirculatus. Next base: position 50,734 of record NZ_JOAP01000034.1, on the reverse strand, counting down.
GCCGGGCAGTCGCTCGCGGTCCTTGTGCGGCTGCGGTCGGCGGATGCCCTGACCCCGGCGGTCACGACGGCGTCGCGGCTCGTGGACTCGGCGGGCCGGGGGGCGGCGGCGGGGGTCGCGGACGCCAGGGCAGGCCTGGAGGACCTGGGCGCGGCCTGGGGCGAGGCCGCGGCGGCGGCGCGGGCGGCACTCGCCGAGCCCCGGCTCGGACCGCTCGCCCGCTGGTCGGACATCGGTCCCTACCGCCTCCTGACGGCGCTGCCCGCGGAGGCCGCGCAGGACGCGGCGGCCCGCGCGCTCCTCACCCCGGCGCACCGCGAACTGGCCCGCACCGCGGAGGTCTTCCTGGACCTCGCGGGCCAGGCGGGCCGGACGGCGGCGGAGTTGGGCATCCACCGCCAGACCCTGTACTACCGCCTTTCCCGCGTGGAACAGCTCACCAAACTCGACCTGGACGAGGGCGAGGACCGGCTGCTCCTCCACATGATCCTGAAGGCAGCACGCCTGCGCTGAACGAGCGCCGCCGCCCGCCCCGTTCAGGGGCGGGCGGCGGCGCTCGTTCAGGGACGAGTGACGGCGTGCCCTTCAAGCCCGTCCGGCGTTTGAGGACGAGGCCGAAGGCCGATTCCCCCACAACGGACCCGAGGTCGCCACACAGCCCTAGTCGGCGAGATTGACGGAGCGGGCGGAGGTGGCGCCGATCTCCTCGGCGAGCTCACCGAGCACAGGCTGCGGCACCGTGTCGTCGACCGTGAGGACGGCAAGCGCCTCCCCGCCCACGTCAGCACGAGCGACCTGCATCCCGGCGATGTTGATCCCGGCCTCGCCGAGGACCCGGCCCACGGTGCCGACGACGCCGGGCCGGTCCGCGTACCGCAGGACGACCATGTGGTCGGCGAGCGCCAGATCGACGTCGTACTCACCGACGGCCACGATCTTCTGGTGGTTCTTGGGCCCGGCCAGGGTGCCGGACACGGCGATCTCCTCGCCGTCGCCGAGCGTGCCGCGCACGGTGACCACGTTGCGGTGGTCGGGCGACTCCGAGGACGTGGTGAGCCGCACCTCGACACCGCGCTCCTGGGCGAACAGCGGGGCGTTCACATAGCTGACGGTCTCGTCGACGACATCCTCGAACACACCCTTGAGGGCGGACAGTTCGAGCACCTTCACGTCGTGCTGGGTGATCTCGCCGTACACCTCGACGTCGAGCCGGGCCGCGACCTCGCCCGCGAGGGCGGTGAAGATCCGGCCGAGCTTCTCGGCGAGCGGAAGACCGGGGCGCACGTCCTCGGCGATGACACCGCCCTGCACGTTCACGGCGTCCGGCACCAGCTCACCGGCGAGGGCGAGCCGCACCGACTTGGCGACGGAGATGCCCGCCTTCTCCTGGGCCTCGTCGGTGGAGGCGCCGAGGTGGGGGGTGCACACGACCTGGTCGAGCTCGAAGAGCGGGGAGTCGGTGCAGGGCTCCTTCGCGTACACGTCCAGGCCCGCGCCCGCGACGCGGCCCTCCTTCAGGGCCGAGTACAGCGCCTCCTCGTCGACGATGCCGCCGCGGGCGGCGTTGACGACGCGCACGGACGGCTTGACCTTGTGCAGCGCCTCGTCACCGATGAGACCGAGGGTCTCGGGCGTCTTGGGCAGATGCACGGTGATGAAGTCGGAGGCCTCGAGGAGTTCGTCGAGGGAGAGGACCTTCACGCCCATCTGGGCGGCGCGCGCGGGCTGTACATACGGGTCGTAGGCCACGACCTTCATGCCGAACGCCGACATGCGCTGCGCGACGAGCGCGCCGATCCGGCCGAGGCCGACGACGCCGAGCGTCTTCTCGGCGAGCTCCACGCCGGTGTACTTGGAGCGCTTCCACTCGCCGTTCTTCAGGGCCGTGTTGGCCTGCGGAATGTTGCGCGCGGTGGCGACGATCAGGCCGCAGGCCAGTTCGGCGGCGGTGACGATGTTCGAGGTGGGGGCGTTGACGACCATCACCCCTGCCTTGGTGGCGGCGGAGACGTCGACGTTGTCGAGCCCGACGCCCGCGCGGGCGACGACCTTCAGCTTGCGTGCGGCGGCGACGGCCTCGGCGTCCACCTTGGTCGCGGAGCGGACCAGGATGGCGTCGACGTCGGCGATGGCGGGCAGCAGCTCGGCGCGGTCCGCGCCGTTGCAGTGCCGGATCTCGAAGTCCGGGCCCAGGGCGTCGACAGTCGCGGGCGACAGCTCTTCAGCGATGAGTACGACCGGTTTGCCGTTGGCAGCAGTGCTCACGTGAGTCCTCACAAGTCCAATGCGGACGGCCGTCCCGACGGCCGCAGGCGGTGGAGGGCAGCGGCACCGGGGATGTGCCTGCTCCTCCTCGGTGTCGCTTTGCCGCGTGGAAGACGCACGACGCTGTGGGCCTGACGCGTATGTGGTGCGCAGTCTAGTGGCGCGTCGGGGCCCCGCTTGCGCCTGACCGGAAGGATCACCCGGACGTGGCTGGCCACCGCGGACAAAGCGAAGTGCGGGAGATCGGGCCCGGCCCTGGCAGGATCAAGCCCGGGCCCGGCAGGATCAAGCCCCTCCGGCGATCGAGGAGCCGGGTCCGGGGCAGCGCCCCGGAAACCCACGACGACGGCGCGGACACGGCACCGGCAACCCCGGCACCGTACCCGCGCCGCGAAGGCCTACGCCTCGTCGTCGACCCACGACATGAGCTTGCGCAGCTCCTTGCCGGTGGACTCCAGGAGGCTGTCCTCGTCCTGCTTCTTGTACTCGTTGTACTTCTTCAGACCGCCGTGGTACTCGTCCATCCAGTTCTTGGCGAAGGTGCCGTCCTGGATCTCGGCGAGGACCTTCTTCATCTCGGCCTTGGTGGCGTCGGTGATGATGCGGGGGCCGGTGACGTAGTCGCCCCACTCGGCGGTCTCGGAGACCGACCAGCGCATCTTCTCCAGGCCGCCCTCGTACATCAGGTCGACGATGAGCTTCAGCTCGTGCAGGCACTCGAAGTAGGCGATCTCCGGCTGGTAGCCCGCCTCGACCAGGGTCTCGAAGCCGGCCTTGACCAGGGCGGCGGTGCCGCCGCAGAGCACGGCCTGCTCGCCGAAGAGGTCGGTCTCGGTCTCCTCGGTGAAGGTCGTCTTGATGACGCCCGCGCGGGTGCCGCCGATGCCCTTGGCGTAGGACAGGGCCAGCTCGAAGCCCTTACCCGTGGCGTCCTGCTCGACCGCCGCGATACACGGGACGCCACGGCCCTCCTCGTACTGGCGGCGCACCAGGTGACCCGGGCCCTTGGGGGCGACCATGGCGACATCGACGCCCTGAGGGGGCTTGATGAAGCCGAAGCGGATGTTCAGGCCGTGACCGAAGAACAGCGCGTCGCCGTCCTTCAGGTTGTCCTTGATGGACTCCTCGTAGACCTGGGCCTGGATCGGGTCCGGGACCAGGATCATGATGACGTCGGCCTCCTGGGCGGCCGCCGCCGGCGTGACCACACGCAGGCCCTGCTCCTCGGCCTTCGCCTTGGACTTGGAGCCCTCGTGCAGGCCGACCCGCACGTCCACACCGGAGTCGCGCAGCGAGAGGGCGTGGGCGTGGCCCTGGCTGCCGTATCCGATGACCGCGACCTTGCGGCCCTGGATGATGGACAGGTCGGCGTCGGCGTCGTAGAACAGCTCGGCCACTGGGAATCTCCTATGTGTGCTGGTGTTGCGTCCCACCGTACGGCGGGCTGGATGAGGGAAGTTGTCGGGTCTCGCCATCCGGGACCGTCTCGCCGTCCGGGACCGTCTCACCGTTCCGGAGCGTCTCGCCGTCCGGGACCGGCCCCGGGCGCGTAACGGGAGCCAGGTGCTGCTCCCGCACGCACAGGGTCAGTGTGGCGCGGTCCGGTGGAGCGCGGTCACGCGGAGCGGTCGAGCGCGCGCAGACTGCGGTCGGTGATGGAGCGCGAGCCACGGCCGATGGCGATGGTGCCGGACTGCACCAGCTCCTTGATGCCGAAGGGCTCCAGCATCTTGAGCATGGCCTCCAGCTTGTCGCTGCTGCCCGTGGCCTCGATGGTGACGGCCTCCGGGGAGACGTCCACGGTCTTGGCGCGGAACAACTGGACGATCTCGACGATCTGCGAGCGGGTCTCGTTGTCGGCGCGCACCTTGGCGAGGACGAGTTCGCGCTGCACGGCCGAGCCCTGTTCGAGTTCGACGATCTTCAGGACGTTGACCAGCTTGTTGAGCTGCTTGGTGACCTGTTCGAGCGGCAGGCCCTCGACATTCACGACGATGGTGATGCGGGAGATGTCGGGGTGCTCGGTGACGCCGACGGCGAGGGAGTCGATGTTGAAGCCGCGGCGGGAGAAGAGGGCGGCGATCCTGGCGAGGATGCCGGGGGTGTTCTCGACGAGGACCGAGAGCGTGTGCTTGGACATGGGCGTCATGGCGGGGTGGTACCTCTCCTGGGCTCTCGGTGGCTCTCAGTCGTCTTCGTTGTCGCCGAAGTCGGGGCGCACACCCCGGGCGGCCATGACCTCGTCGTTGGAGGTGCCGGCGGCGACCATGGGCCAGACCTGGGCGTCCTCGTGGACGATGAAGTCGATCACGACGGGGCGATCGTTGACGGCGTTGGCCTCTTCGATGACCTTGTCGAGGTCGGCCGGGTCCTCACAGCGGATCGCGTAGCAGCCCATGGCCTCGGACAGCTTCACGAAGTCCGGGATGCGGGTGCCGGCGCTCGGCTGCTTGCCGTCCGCGTCCGGGCCGCTGTGCAGCACGGTGTTGGAGTAGCGCTGGTTGTAGAAGAGCGCCTGCCACTGGCGGACCATCCCGAGCGCGCCGTTGTTGATGATGGCGACCTTGATCGGGATGTTGTTCAGGGCGCAGGTGGTCAGTTCCTGATTGGTCATCTGGAAGCAGCCGTCGCCGTCGATCGCCCAGACCGTACGCTCGGGCCGGCCGGCCTTGGCGCCCATCGCGGCGGGGACCGCGTAGCCCATGGTCCCCGCGCCGCCGGAGTTGAGCCAGGTGGCGGGGTGCTCGTACTGGATGAAGTGCGCGGCCCACATCTGGTGCTGGCCGACGCCCGCGGCGAAGATGGTGCCCTCCGGCGCCAGTTGGCCGACCCGCTCGATGACCTGCTGGGGCGAGAGCTGGCCGTTGTCCGGGTGGTCGTAGCCGAGCGGGTACGTCTCGCGCCACCGGTTCAGATCGGTCCACCAGGCTGCGTACCTGGACCGGGCGGCCTCGCCGGTGTGGCCCGCCGTGTGCTCGGCCTGGATGGCCTGGACGAGGTCGGCGATGACCTCGCGGGCGTCACCGACGATCGGGACGTCCGCGGCGCGGTTCTTGCCGATCTCGGCGGGATCGATGTCGGCGTGCACGATCTTGGCGTACGGGGCGAAGCTGTCCAGCTTGCCGGTGACGCGGTCGTCGAAGCGGGCTCCGAGGGCGACGATCAGGTCGGCCTTCTGCAGCGCGGTGACGGCGGTGACCGCTCCGTGCATGCCCGGCATTCCCACGTGCAGCGGGTGGCTGTCGGGGAACGCGCCGAGCGCCATCAGGGTGGTGGTGACGGGCGCCCCGGTGAGTTCGGCGAGGACCTTCAGCTCGGCGGTGGCCCCGGCCTTGATGACGCCGCCGCCGACGTACAGGACCGGCCGCCTGGCGGCGGTGATCAGCTTGGCGGCCTCGCGGATCTGCTTGGCGTGCGGCTTGGTCACCGGGCGGTAGCCGGGCAGCTCCTGCTGCGGCGGCCAGGAGAAGGTGGTGCGGGCCTGGAGCGCGTCCTTGGCGATGTCCACAAGCACCGGACCCGGGCGCCCGGTGGACGCGATGTGGAAGGCCTCCGCGATGGTGCGCGGGATGTCCTCCGCCTTGGTGACCAGGAAGTTGTGCTTGGTGATCGGCATCGTGATGCCGACGATGTCCGCTTCCTGGAAGGCGTCGGTGCCGATCGCCTTGGAGGCCACCTGGCCGGTGATCGCGACGAGCGGGACGGAGTCCATGTGGGCGTCCGCGATGGGCGTGACCAGATTGGTGGCACCGGGGCCGCTGGTCGCCATGCACACCCCGACCTTGCCGGTGGCCTGCGCGTACCCGGTGGCCGCGTGACCCGCGCCCTGCTCGTGGCGGACCAGGACGTGCCGCACCCGGGTGGAGTCCATCATCGGGTCGTACGCGGGCAGGATCGCGCCCCCGGGAATGCCGAACACCGTGTCGGCCCCGACTTCCTCGAGAGAACGGATCAGGGACTGCGCGCCCGTGACGTGCTCGACGGGGGCGGACTGCGGTCCAGAGGATCGGGGCCGCGGCTGCGGATGGGCCCCGGTGGCCTGCTCGGTCATCGGCATTCTCTTCTCGAAGCTGAGGGTCTTTGCGGGGGTGTCGCGGGGTTTTTGCCAGGGTTTGGCAGGTTCCGGTGCAACAAAAAACCCCTCGTGCCGTGAGGCAAGCGAGGGGAGCGCGCCGGGTGCGGTCGCTGGTGGTCTCCGGTGTCCGGACCGGGGCGTCCCAGCTTCAGCCGACGCGCTTTCCAAGTACGAGAATTCGGGTGCGCATGGCTCTGACCTTCCCTCCGGCCCGCCACACCTGTCAAGTAGGTGGGACGGGCGTCTCATTATGTGAGCGCGCGTAGGACGTGGAACCGGCCGCCGACCCAGCCACGCAGGTGCCCGCGCCACCGAAGGCCGTGGTGGGCCCGACGAACTGCGCCGCCGACTCTCCGTACGCTACCGAGGCCGCCTTGAGGATCGGTGCACCGTCGCGGTAGCCCACGCTTTCGGCCAGGGACGCGCCCACCCGGACGGCCCCGACGGGACCAACCGGAATGGGATATTCCGCCACCGTCAGAGCGCGCCGCAGCCGGTACTCGTCGAGCGGTCCCGAGAACGCCATGCCCTGGCCGTGCGTGCAGCCCATCCCGCGCAGGGCCGTGACCTGCTCGGGCAGATCGACGCCCTCCGCCACCGAGCGGAGGCCGAGGTCGCCCGCGATCCGCAGCAGCCCGGACGTGATCTTGTGCAGACGCGCGGACTCCACGACGCCCTCGACGAGTCCGCGGTCGAGTTTGAGTACGTCGACGGGGAGCCTGCGCAGCGCGCCGATCGCCGCGCAGCCGCTGCCGAAGCCGTCGAGCGCGATGCGGACGCCGAGTCTCCGCAAGGACGCGAGACGGCGCTCCAGATCGTCCAGGGGGACGCTCGGGTCGCTGTCCGCCAGCTCGATGATGAGGCCGCCGGAGGGCAGGCCGTGCCGGGTCAGCAGCGCTTCGACGGAGCCGAGCGGCAGCGAGCGGTCCACCAGACGGCGCGCGCTGACCCGCACGCTGACGGGCACGGCGTGGCCGGTCCTGCCGCGCTCGGCCGCCTGCTTCACGGCTTCCTCGAAGAGCCAGCGGCCGAGCTCGGCGGCGCGGTCGCCGCCGTCCGCGGTGCGCAGGAACTCGGCGGGCGTGAAAAGGATGCCCTGGGCCGAGCGCCAGCGGGCCTGGGCGGCGACCGAGGTGATCCTGCCTGTCTCCAGGGAGACCACGGGCTGGTGGAGCAGCACGAACTCGCCGTCGTGCAGGGCGCTGCGCAGCCGGGTCGCCAGTTCCGCCTTGCGGGCGACGTCGGCCTGCATCTGGGGCGCGTACAACTCGACGCGGCCCTTGCCCGCGGCTTTCGCGCGGTACATCGCGAGGTCGGCGTTGCGGAGCAGCTCGCCCGCGCCGACGCCCGGTTCGGCGAAGGCTACGCCGATGGACGCGGCGACCCGGACGTCGTTGCCGCCGATCTCATAGGGCTGGGAGAGCCGGATCCGCAGCCGGTCGGCGAGCTCGAAGATGTGCTTCTCGCGCGCGGCCTGGTCGCGGGTGCCGTCGCCGACGATGAGGGCGGCGAACTCGTCACCGCCGAGCCGGGACGCGGTGTCCGAGGTGCGGACGGCCTCCTGGAGGCGCTGAGCGGCCTGGATGAGCAGCTCGTCGCCCGCCTGGTGCCCGATCGTGTCGTTGACGGCCTTGAATCCGTCGAGGTCGATGAAGAGGACCGCCGTGCCCCGGTCGGTGACTCTGCGACCGCCGAGCGCGGCGGCGACCCGGCGGGTGAAGAGTGCCCGGTTGGGCAGGTCGGTGAGGGGGTCGTGCTCGGCGTTGTGCTGCAACTGGGCTTGCAGGCGGACGCGTTCGGTGACGTCACGGCTGTTGAAGATGAGGCCGCCGTGGTGTCGGTTGACCGTGGACTCCACGTTCAGCCAGTCGCCGGTGCCGGACTTGAAGCGGCACTCGATGCGGGTCGTCGGCTCCTCCACCGGGTTGGCGGTGAGGAAGCGCCGCACCTCGTGGACGACGCGGCCGAGGTCCTCCGGGTGGATGAGCGTGGCGAGTTCGGAGCCGATGAGTTCGTCGGCCTCGCGGCCGTAGACTCCGGCGGCGGCGGGGCTGACGTACCGCAGGATGCCGCTCGGCGCGGCGATCATGATGACGTCACTCGACCCCTGCACCAGGGAGCGGAAGTGGTTCTCCTTCTGGGCCAGTTCCTGGGTGAGCGTGATGTTGTCGAGCAGCATGATGCCCTGGCGCACGACGAGGGCGAGGACGACCGTGCCTGCCGTGAGCAGTACCACCTCGTCGACGCTGCGGCCGTTGAGGACGTTGTAGAGGATCCCCAGCGTGCAGACGGCGGCGGCCAGGTAGGGCGTGAGGGCGGCGAGCGATCCGGCGATGGGCCGGGTGGTCGCGTACCGTCCGCGGCCGTCGCCGTGCTCCGCCGGGCGTTCGCTCTGCCGCTCGCCCGGCCGCGCGCCACGTCCGTCGTGCTCGCGGCCGCGTCCGGTGGGCATGGCGGTGGGGAGCCCGGTGGGCATGTCGCGGCTGTGTCCGCCCGTGACATCACGGCCGCGTCCGTCCGGGGTGTCATGGCCGCGTCCGTCCGAGATCTCATGGCCGCGTCCGCCCGGGATGTCACGGTCGCGGCCGGGGGCGAGCTCGCGGCCCCGTACGTCGGTGAGCCCTCGGACCCGTACGTCCCGGAGGCGTTCCTGCGCGTACGTCCGGTATGCCTGGCGCGTGGTGCTCTCGCCGCCGCGGGTGTGCCCGGACGTCGCCCATGGCGCGTACGCGAGCAGCAGTGAGCCCGCGAACCAGCCTGCGTCGAGGAGCTGTCCCGAGCGGTAGCTGGAGTGCAGCAGCGGCGAGGTGAACAGCGCGTCGCACATCACCGTGAGGGCGAGGGCGCCGACTGCGGTGTTCACGGCCGTGCGGTTCGCCGACGAGCGCTTGAAGTGCAGCGCGAGGACCATGCTGACGAGCGCGATGTCCAGGAGCGGATACGCGAGCGACAGGGCGGCGTGCGCGACGCTCGGGCCTTCGAACTGCGCGTTGTGCGCGAGGGCGAGGCTCCACGACAGGGTGAGCAGCGAGCCGCCGATGAGCCAGGCGTCGAGTCCGAGGCACACCCAGCCGGCCCTGGTGACCGGCCGCTTGGCGAGGACAAGCAGCCCGATGATGGCGGGCGGCGCGAAGCACAGGAAGAACAGGTCCGCGTAGCCCGGGCTGGGCACGGGCTTGCCGAGGACGACCTCGTACCATCCCCAGACGCCGTTGCCGCAGGCCGCCATCGCGGAGGAGAGCGCGAACAGCAGCCATGCGGGCCGAAAGCGGCTGCGCCGGGTGCGGGAGTACCGGAAGCAGGAGACGGCGGCGGTCGCGGCGGCGGCGCTGAGGCCGAAGTCGCCCATGATGAGCGCGAGTCGGTCCGAGCCCCAGCCGAGCGCGGATCCGGTGGCGTACGCGCCGCAGACGAACAGGAGCATGACCTGCGAGAGGAGTCCGCCGCCGGCACCGGGGGCCGGGCGTCGGGCCATCGGCGTCCCCGGCGCCGGCAGCGGCGACCTGAGTCCGCTCTCCATGACGGTCACGGAGACCGACTGCCCGCTCACCGACCCGCTCCGCTCCGTGCGAAGGTCCGTACGAAGGTTTGCGCGAGGGTCGCCGCGAAGGCCGGTGTGGTGGCGCGGCGCGGTGCGGGGCCGCGGCAGGGCGGGCTCACCGTACGGTAGGCGTTGATCCGCCTTGCGGTCCTTCGGCGGGACGCACACGGTGAGTTCGCAGGCGGCACGCTCGGGCACGCTCCGTGGCCGAGCACTCCGCCCGCGCCCGGCGGTCGCCGGCTCTGCGGGTGTGTGTCCCGTCGGCCGGACCGGCACAGGAGGTGACGGCGCCGGACACGTGGCCGGTGTCTGCGGGTCGGTGTGCGCGAGAGTCGTCGGCGGTCGTCCCGCCGCGTCGGATCGTTCACCCATAGGCCGTGCATCGCCCGTCGCCCCCCTACGCAGTTCTGTTGCTCAATCCCCAGCGCCGGACGATGTCCCGGCGCAGCCCCTTGCCGGGGACGATACACCAGTCTCGTCACTCAGGGACAGGGTCGCTCTACTCTGCGTGACTGTCGGCGTCAATACAGACACGCGGCGCACGCGGGCGGCTGCGGAGCGTACGGAAACCGGTCCCCACCGTTTCCGCGCCCCTTGGCTATGAGGTGGTCAGGACGACGTTGGCGAGGGGTTCTCCGGCGGCGTAGCGGTTCACCTGAGCGGCCAGGAGGCGCCTGGTCCGTGGGGCGAAAGCCGAGGTGGGACCGCCGACGTGCGGACTGATGAGGACGCCGGGGGCCTGCCACAGCGGGTGCCCCGGAGGCAGCGGTTCCGGGTCGGTCACGTCCAGGGCGGCGGTGATGCGGCCGGTCTCCAGTTCGGCGAGGAGCGCCTTGGTGTCGACCACCGGACCGCGGGCCACGTTGACAAGGAGTGCGCCGTCCTTCATATGGCCCAGGAAACCGGCGTTGACCAGGCCACGAGTCCCTTCGGTGAGGGGCGTGGACAGGATGACGACGTCGCTTTCGGACAGCAGTCGAGGCAACTCGGCGAGCGGGTGCACCAGACCGCGCTCCGTTGTGCGCTCGGAGCGCGCGACGCGCGCCACCCGCGCACACTCAAAACCCGCGAGCCGGTCCTCGATCGCCGAACCGATCGCTCCGTAGCCGACGATGAGAACGGACTTGTCGGCGAGCGCAGGATAGAACCCCTGTCGCCACTCCTGCACCCGCTGCCCCTCCACGAAGCGCGGAATGCCCCGCAAGGAGGCGAGTGTCAGCGTCAGCGCCAGTTCGGCGGTGCTCGCCTCGTGCACCCCGCGGGCGTTGCACAGACTCACTCCCGGAGCGAGCCTCTGCACCGCGGGCAGCACGTGGTCGACGCCCGCCGTCTGCGTCTGTACTACGCGCAGTGAGGTCATCCTGGACAGCGGGCGTACGCAGATCTCGGGGTCGATCAGGTACGGAACGCCGTAGAAGACACAGTCGGCGGGGTCGGCGGGGTAGTCCGCGCCGCCGTTCCAGAAGCGGTAGGTCAGGCCCGCTGCGGAGGCGTCGGGCAGCCCGTCCACGTCGGATGGTTCCACTGGCAGCCACACGTCTGTCGTCATGGTCAGGAGGCTAGTGCGCACAGGCCGCACGCGGCGCGCGCGGGCGCAGAGGTTACGTTGGGGGCCGCCCGGACGAAGATCACCGGACAGGGGAGGGTACGGCCAGGTGGAGCGCAGGACGATCGGCGCCGGGGCGCTCGGGGTGGGTGCCGTCGGACTCGGCTGTATGCCGATGCACTGGGCGTACACCGGCTCGCGGCAGCGCGGCGACGACTCGCTGCGGACCGTGCACGCGGCGCTCGACCTCGGCTCCTCGCTCCTGGACACGGCGGACATGTACGGCCCTTTCACCAATGAGCTGCTGCTCGGCCGCGTCCTCAAGGAGCGCCGCGCGGAGGCCTTCGTGTCGACGAAGTGCGGACTGCTCGTCGGTGAGCAGCACATCGTCGCCAACGGCCGCCCCGGCTATGTGAAACGGGCCTGCCACGCCTCGTTGCGGCGCCTGCAGACCGACACCATCGACCTCTACCAGTTGCACCGCGCCGACCCCGAAGTGCCGGTCGAGGAGACATGGGGTGCGATGGCCGACCTGGTGACGGCCGGCAAGGTGCGGGCGCTCGGGCTGTGCGCGGTGGGGGCGCGGGCGGGCCGCAGGGCAGGACAGCGCGCCGGGGCGCGCGCCGGCCTGTACGACGCGACGATCCGGCAGTTGGAACGCGTCCAGCAGGTCTTTCCGGTGACGGCGGTGCAGGCCGAGCTCTCGGTGTGGTCTCCGGAGGCACTGGAGTCACTGCTCCCGTGGTGCGCCGCGCGCGGCGTGGGGCTGCTCGCGGCGATGCCGCTGGGGAACGGTTTCCTCACCGGCACGCTGACTCCGGGGCAGGGCTTCGAGCCGGACGATCTGCGGGCCAGGCACCCCCGGTTCACCGCCGAGATGATGGCCGCCAACCAGCCGCTCGTGGTGGGCCTGCGCCGGGTGGCCGAACGGCACGGCGCGACTCCCGCGCAGGTGGCCCTCGCGTGGGTGCTGGGGCAGGGGCCGCAGGTGGTGCCGGTGCCCGGAGCCAAGCGGGAGCGGTGGGCACGGGAGAACGCGGCTGCGGCGGGGCTTCGGCTCACGGCCGAGGACTGGGCGGAGCTCGCGGCGTTGCCGCCGGCACGGGGGTCGTGGGACTGAGGTCGGCGGCGCCGGCGCACGGTGCCCGGACACTCCGTTGCCGTTTCGCTGAGCCGACCGGGGGCGCACGGGGCCGATCCGGGAGCGGATCGCGGGCGGATCGGAATTGCGGATCCAAATTGGGCGCGGTGGTGGGGAACCTGAGGGGCGGCTGCGGTGTATGAACAGGAGAAGCGCCGCGTCGAAGGGATCCTGACCGTGCTGAGTTCTGTCCTTACCCACCGTGTCCGCCGTTCACAACGTGCCGCCGTCACCGCTGTGTTGGCCGTCGCCGCGCTCCTGGCCACCGGATGCTCGTCCGACGACGACGGCGACGGGCCCTGGAGCGGCAAGAGCGCGGAGTCCGGCTCCGCCGAGTCCGGGGCGTCCCCTTCGGGTGAAAGCCCGGGTGACGGTGCCGGGGCACCACCGGAGAAGGGCTCGGCCGAGGTCACCAAGACGCTCGCCACGGACCTGAAGTCCCCCTGGGGCCTGGCCCCGCTGCCCGGCGGCGATCTCCTGGTGTCCTCGCGCGACGAGGGCACGATCACCCGTGTCGACGGCGGGACCGGCAAGAAGACGAAGGTCGGCTCGGTCCCCGGGGTCGCGGCCGCCGGTGAGGGCGGCCTGATGGGCCTCGCGCTCTCCCCGACGTACGCCTCCGACCACCAGGTGTACGCGTACTTCACCACCGAGTCCGACAACCGCATCGCCCGGATGCTGTACGACGAGAAGAAGCCCTCCGGACAGCAACTCGGCGCTCCCGACACGGTGTTCAAGGGCATCCCCAAGGGTGTGATCCACAACGGCGGCCGGATCGCCTTCGGACCGGACAAGATGCTGTACGCGGGCACGGGCGAGACCGGCGAGACGGACCTCGCACAGGACAAGAAGTCTCTCGGCGGCAAGATCCTCCGCCTGACCCCGGACGGCGAGCCCGCCCCGGACAACCCCTTCGGCAACTCCCCCGTGTATTCGTACGGCCACCGCAACGTCCAGGGCCTGGACTGGGACGAGGACAAGCGCCTGTGGGCCGCGGAGTTCGGCCAGGACACCTGGGACGAGCTGAACGAGATCACGCCCGGCGACAATTACGGCTGGCCGGAGGTCGAGGGCAAGGGCGACGGCGACTCGGGGGACTTCCACGCCCCGGTTGCTCAGTGGAAGACCTCCGAGGCCTCGCCCAGCGGCATCGCCTACGCCGAGGGCTCGGTCTGGATGGCGGGCCTGCGCGGGCAGCGCCTCTGGCGTATCCCCGTACGCGGTGTGAGCGGCGAGCCCGAGACGGAGGCCTTCCTCACCGAGAAGCACGGCCGCCTTCGCACGGTGGTCGCCGCGGGCGGCGACAAGCTGTGGCTGGTCACGAACGAGACGGATTCCCGGGGGACGCCGGAGAAGGGCGACGACAAGATCTTGGAGGTACGGGTGAAGTAGCGCTGCGCTGTGCTGTGCTGTGCTGTGCTGGGAGGGCTATGCGTCGCCGTCTTCCGGATCGTGCCGCTCCTCCGGGCCGTCCTCCCGGGGCTCGGCGTCCTCCGTGGTGCTCTGCCGGGGTACCCGGACGACGACTGTGCCGGAGGTGAGGTCGATCGGGCCGCGGCCAGGGTCGCCGTCGTCGACGTCGACCCTGGACAGTTCGAGGCGTTTGTTCTCGTCGTCCGTGTGTTTGCGCCCCGGCGCGAAGAGCTGCTCGAACACGTTGAACACTGCGCCTCCAAAGGCCGGACGGTGGGTCCTGCCCTTCCTAGCGTAAGCGAGCCCGCGGGAAACGGGCCGCGGTGCGGCGCCCCGTCAGGGGCGCGGGGCTGTTTCGATCTGCGGCTCCGCCGCGAGGGCGCCCGTCAGGGGCGCGGGGAACTGCGCGCTCAGCCCAAGAACAGCCGCAGACCCGTCTGCCTGCTCACTCGGCAGACGCGTCTGCGGCTTGACCGTGGCTGGTCGCGCAGTTCCCCGCGCCCCTGACGGGGCGTCCCTACGGGGCACGGAAGAGTTGGAGGCGGTGGGCGAGGGCCGCGGCTTCGCCGCGGCCGGATACGCCGAGTTTGGCGAGGATGTTGGAGACGTGGACGCTCGCGGTCTTCGGGGAGATGAAGAGTTCCTCGGCGATCTGGCGGTTGGTGCGACCCGCGGCGACCAGACGCAGGACGTCCCGCTCACGGGAGGTGAGGCCGAGCGCCTCGACGGGGTCGGCGGGCATGGGCGGCGGCGCGCCGGTGAGGGAGAGGCGGGCCCGCCGGGCGAGCCGGGCAACGGCCTCGGAAAGGGGCCGGGCGCCCAGGTGCTCGGCGACGGCACCGGCCTGCCGGAGCAGTTCCGCGGCCCGGTCGCGGTCGGCGTCACCCCCGCCGGAGGCGGAGCCCGACGCGGAGCCCGACGCGGAGCCCGACGCGGAGCCCGACGCGGAGCCCGACGCAGTCGCAAGCAGCGACTCCGCGAGCCGGTGGCGCACCCGGGCGAGGTCGTAGGGCCGCTCCAGGGGACCGGTGGCGGTGAGGACCGCCAGCCAGTCCTCGGGGGTGGTGCGACCTTCGGCACGCAGGAGTTCGGCGCGTACCCAGAGTTCGTACGCCTGCCAGACGGGAACGTTCGCGGGCAGCGCCTTGGCGGTGGAGCGGATGAGGCGCAGGGTGTCGGCGCGCCCGGGCTCGGCGACGGCCAGACCGCGGGCGTCGGCCTCAGCGGTCGCGGCGGCGAGAAGCAGCGGCCAGCCGTAGCGCTGGGTGCCGGGCGGGAAGCCTTCGGCGACGGCCTGTTCAAGCTCGGCACGGGCGTCGAGGATGCGGCCCTCGCCCGCGGCGACACCGATGGCGACCCGGTGCAGCGGCAGTGAGTTCTGCGGTGTCGGAACGTGGGTGCCGAAGTGCTTGCGGGCCTCGGCGAGCCGCCCGCCCGCCTCGGCTGTGTCACCGCGGGCCAGCGCCAGATGGGCCAGGCGCAGACAGGCGCTGCCGCGCGGCTTGGCGCTCAGTCCGGCGCGGCGGGCCGACTCGACGGCCTCCTGCCAGCGGCCGAGGGCGTAGAGCGACTCGGCGTGGTTGGCCCACATCCAGGGCTCGGCCTCAAGGAGCCCGTACCGCTGGGCGAGCTGGACGCCCTCGTCAAGGAGCTCGGCGGCCTCACGGGAGCGCCCCGCGCCTTCGAGTGCGGAGGGCAGGTTGATGTAGGTGCGGCCGAGCTGGCCGATGCTGCCGCTCGCGACGACCTGCTCCCGGACGTCGAACAGCTCGGCGAAACCGGCGTCGATGTCGCCCGCGTCGACCATCAGGCCGCCGAGGGTGAGGCGGGCGGTCAGTTCGATGTCGCGGGCGCCGACCATGCGCGCGTACTCCAAGGCCTGTTCGGCGGCGGCGAAGGCCTCGGGCCCCGGCTCGTGGAGCATCCACCAGCCGGCGACCACGGCGAGCACCTCGGCGTGCACGACCGAAGGCGGGAGGCCGCGCACCAGGTCCTGGGCGGTGGCGAGCTCCTTCCAGCCGTCGCCGCGGGCGAGGCTCTGCACGAGCCGGGACCGCTGCACCCAGAACCAGGCGGCGCGCAGCGCGTCCGGCTCGTCGGGCTCGTCCTCCAGGATCCGCAGCGCCCGCTTGGTGATCTTCAGGGCGCGTTCGCGCTCGCCGCAAAGACGACCGGCGACGGCGGCCTCCGCCATCAGGTCCAGATAGCGCAGCGGTGTGGTCTCGGGGTCGCAGCCGCACGGCGGGTAGACCTCGGTGTAGTCGACGGGGCGGAGCTGGACACGGACGTCGTCGGGGGCGCCGTCCCAGATCTCCATCGCGCGTTCCAGGAGCCGTAGTTGCTCGGCGTAGGCGTGCCTGCGGCGGGCCTCGACGGAGGCGTTGAGGACGGCGGGCAGGGCCTTGGCGGCGTCGTGGGCGTGGTACCAGTAGCTGGCGAGGCGGGTGGCGCGCTGGTCGGGGGCGACAAGCGTGGGGTCGGCCTCCAGGGCGGTGGCGAAGCGGCGGTTGATGCGGGAGCGCTCGCCGGGCAGCAGGTCGTCACCGACGGCCTCGCGGACGAGGGAGTGCCGGAAGCGGTAGCCGCCCCCGTCGCGCGAGGGGATCAGGATGTTGGCGCCGACGGCGTCCCGCAACGCGTCGAGCAGGTCGTCCTCGCTGAGCTGCGCGACCTCGGCGAGCAGGCCGTACTCGACGGTCGAGCCGCCCTCGGCGACGATGCGCGCCACCCGCTGGGCGTTCTCGGGCAGTTCCTCCACGCGTACGAGAAGCAGGTCGCGCAGCGAGTCGGTGAGGCCCGCGCAACTGCCGCCGTGCGAGGCGACGGCGAGTTCCTCGACGAAGAAGGCGTTGCCGTCGGAGCGCTCGAAGATGTCGTCCACCAGGGACGGTCGGGGCTCGGCCGCGAGGATGCCCGCCATTTGCCGGCCGACCTCGTCGCGGTTGAACCGGCCCACCTCGACGCGGCGGACCGTGCGCAGTCGGTCGAGTTCGGCGAGCAGGGGGCGCAGGGGGTGGCGGCGGTGGACGTCGTCGGCGCGGTAGGTGGCGAGGACGACGAGGCGGCCGCGGCGCAGCGTGCGGAAGAGGTACGACAGGAGGTGGCGGGTGGAGGCGTCAGCCCAGTGCAGGTCCTCGATGGCGAGGACGACGGTGTGTTCGGCGGCTGCCGCCTCCAGGAGACGGGCGGTCAGCTCGAAGAGGCGGGCCATGGCCTCCTCGCCGTGCCGGCCGCCGGTGCCGGGGCGCGGGAACCCGTCGCACAGTTCGGGCAACAGCCGGGCCAGTTCCTCCTCCTGGCCGGACGCGGCGGCGGCGAACTGCTCGGGCAGCTTCTGGCGCAGCGTGCGCAGGGCCGTCGAGAACGGGGCGAAGGGCAGCCCGTCGGCGCCGATCTCCACACAGCCGCCGACGGCGACGATCGCCCCGCGGGCGCAGGCCCCGGCGGCGAACTCCTCGAGGAGGCGGGTCTTGCCGACGCCCGCCTCCCCACCGATCAGCAATGCCTGCGGCTCGCCGGCCGGGCCCGCGGTAGGGGCTGCGGCGCGGGCGAGCGCGTCGTTGAGTGCGCCCAGTTCGCCGGCTCGGCCGACGAACACCGGGCTGACGGACCTGGTTTCCACGGTCGTGAGCATGGCACAGACCTGCGGCTTCACGGCAGCGCGTTTTCCGGCGGGCGAATCGGGGGCGGGATCCGGAGCCGGGGCCGGGGCCGAAGCCTGGGCCGGGACCGGAGCCGGGGCCGGGGCCGGAGCCTGGGCCGGGACCGGAGCCGGGGCCGGAGCCGGAGCCGGAGCCTGGGCCTGGGCCGGGGTGCCGTCAGGTGCCGTACGCGGCACACCCGACGGCGCCCCCGGCCGTGTCCCCGGTCGCGTCCCCGACGACACCCCCGCGGTCGTCATGCCGCGCGCGTGAAGCGGTCCACTACCCGCGTCGCGCTCACCCGCCCCCCGGCTTCGTGGCCGCCATTGCGGCGGGAGGCACGGCGGGCCCGGCGTGCCTCCCGTACGAGGCGGTCGCGCTGGGCCTGCCGGGCCAGCTCGGCGGTGCGGATCTGGTGCAGTTCGTACTCGAACATGTCGTTCCCCTGGTTTCTCTGTGGTGTGTTCCGTGATCGCTTGCTGCGATGGGTCCACTGTCGTCCGTGAGGGGGGTGCGACACATCGGGAGCCTGCCGCATCTTGGGGCGGGCGGGGGCCTTAGGGGTGGGGCCGCACAGCCTTAGGCCCCGGTCCTCGGGGTCTGAGGTGCCGGGGCCGGGGGTCGGGGCCGGGGTCGGGGTCCTTAGGGTACGGCGGTTTCCGTCAACTCGTCGACGGGAGCCCGAGCAGCAGGTCGGTGTACTTCGCTGTCGCGAGGACGAGACCGATCACGCCGAGCGCGACACCGCCCCACGCCACCGACTTGATCCACGGAGCCTGTACCCGCTGCGGGTCGCCGAACGCCGGGCGCAGCAGCACGCCGACGCCGACCACCAGGGCCGCGAGCGCGAAGAACCCGCCGATCAGCGCGGTCGTCTTCCAGGAGTCGCCGTACACCTGCTGGACCTGGTCGGCCACGCTCGCGCTCTGCGAGGTCTTGAGCTGGCCGATGAGGGACTCGCGCGCGGACGCGACGGTGCCGAGCCAGCCGCCGGAGAGACCGACGACGCCGAGGCCCGCGGCGACCACGGCACCGGCGCCCTGGCCGACCCCGGCGGACGCGGCGGCCGACGTACCGGCACCGGCCACCACGTCGTCCACGTCGTCGTCCACGTCGTCGTCATCGACCTCGCCATCGAGCCCGCCATCGACCCCGTCGGCGCCATCGGCGCCATCGGCGGCGTCATCGGCGGCGTCCGTCCCAGTGACCCCATCGGCTCCGTCGACCCCACCCGCACGCACGGGTGACGCCTTGCCGTCGCCCTCCGCGGCGTCCTGCGCGCCCGCCTCGCGGGCCTCCTCGGCGCCGACCTTCACGTCGGCCTCAGAGGTGTCCGCGGTCTCGTCAACTGCCTTGGTTCCCATGCCCCGCACCGTACGGACGGAGTCTGAGAACTCCCTTACCGCGACCGCCCCATTCTGAGAACCGCCTTAACGCGGCGACCGAGCCCCCTCGGCCCCCGGGGTCCCCTGAGCCTCTTCGGCCTCCCGAGCAGCCCGAGCCGCCCGCCACTCCGGCGCGAGCACCGACCACACCTCCATGTCGTGCCGGATCCCCTGCCAGGGGAAGCTCTCCCGCAGCACCCCGTCCCGCACGAAGCCGAGCCGCTTCGCCAGGTTCTTGCTGCGTTCGTTGCGCGAGGACGCCAGCCACTCCACGCGGTGCATGCCGCGCTGGTCGACCGCCCAGTCGACGATGACGCGCGTGGCGTTGGTGATCAGGCCGCGGCCCGCGGCGGACGGCTCCAGCCACACGCCGACCTCGCACGACTCGCTGACGGTGTCGAAGATGCGGAACAGCACCCCGCCCACCAGCGTGCCGTCGAGCCAGATGCCGTAGAAGCGGCCGGTGTCCGCGGCCTGCCGTTCGGCGAAGTGCTGAAGGTGGGCCCGCGCCGACTCCAGGTCCGTGACCTTCACGGTGAACGGGACCCAGGGGCCCGCGTACTCGCGCGCCCGCTCCACATGGGCCAGGAGCTCCTCGGCCTGCCAGGGCTCGATGGGCCGCAGCTCGGCCCCTTCTCCCACGGATATCGCGAACATCCCCGCTCCTCACGCGTTCCGGCACGCCCGCGCGCCCTACCGGGCGCCCCCGTGCCGCTCGACGGTCACATCGACAGGCGCGAGGGTTCGTCCTGCCGATCGCGCCGCCCGGGGATCCTCGCACGCGGCCGGGTTTCGGGCACCTCGATACTGATGCGCGGCAGCCAGCGGTCCAGGCGCTCGGGGAGCCACCAGTTGGCGCCGCCGAGCAGATGCATCAGGGCCGGGACCAGGAGCGTACGCAGTACGAAGGCGTCGAGGGCCACGGCTGCCGCGAGGGCGATGCCGAACATCGCGATCACCCGGTCCCCGCTGAGCACGAACGCGAGGAAGACCGAAATCATGATCACGGCCGCGGAGTTGATGACGCGGCTGGTCTCGGCGAGGCCCACCCGGACCGCGACGCGGTTGTCACCGGTCTCCAGCCACTCCTCGTACATCCGGCTGACCAGGAACACCTGGTAGTCCATGGACAGGCCGAAGAGGACCGACACCATGATCACAGGGAGGAAGGGCTCGATCGGTCCAGCCCTGCCGAGCCCCATCAGCTCGCTCCCCCAGCCCCACTGGAACACCGCGACGACGACCCCGAACGACGCCGCCACGGCCGCCACGTTCATCACGGCCGCCTTGAGCGGGATACCTACGGAGCGGAACGCGAGCAGCAGCAGGACACAGCCGAGGCCGATCACGACGCCGACGAACAGCGGGAGCTTGCCGACGATGATCTCCGCGAAGTCGTCGTAGCCCGCGGTCACACCGCCCACGTGCACATCGAGTGAGGTGCCGGTCTCGGCCCGGGGCAGCACGTCGGAGCGCAGTTGGTCGACGAGGTCGCTGGTCCGCTGCGACTGCGGCGCCGAGTCCGGCACGACGGTGAGGAAGGCCGCGCCGTCGCCGCCCGCGTACGTCACGGGGCTCACGGAGTCGACGCCCGGCGTGGACTTCAGGGTGGCGCCGAGGTTGTCGAGGGCGAGACGGTCCGCGGCGCCGTTGATCTCGGTGACGAGGGTGAGGGGGCCGTTCACGCCGGGGCCGAAGCCGGCGGCGAGGAGGTCGTAGGCCTGCCGGGTGGTGGCGGCGGACGGGTTGTTGCCCTGGTCGGAGGTGCCGAGGTGAAGGGAGAAGGTGGGCACGGCGAGCAGCGCCATCACGGCGACGGCGAGCCCGCCGAGCGCCTTCGGATGCCGCTCCACGAACGCCGACCAGCGGGCCGCGAGCCCGGTCGGCACCTCGGGTTCGGGGCCGCGCTCGGCGAGCCTGCGCCGCTCGCGGCGGCTGAGGGCGCGCGGGCCGATGAAGGAGAGCAGCGCGGGGAGCAGCGTCACGGACGCGGCGACGGTCAGGATCACGGTGAGCGACGCCGCGATGGCGACGCCGTTGAGGAAGCTCAGGCGCAGGATCAGCATGCCGAGCAGGGCGATGCATACGGTGGCGCCCGCGAAGACCACGGCTCGGCCGGTGGTGGCGACGGCCCTTTCGGCCGCCTCGGCCACCGGCAGGCCGCGTTTGAGGCCCTTGCGGTGCCGGGTCACTATGAACAGGGCGTAGTCGATGCCGACGCCGAGCCCGATGAGGGTGCCGAGCATCGGGGCGAAGTCCGCGACCGTCATGACGTGCCCGAGCAGCACGATGCCCGCGTACGCCGTGCCGACGGAGACGACCGCCGTCGCGATGGGCAGGAGCGAGGCGGCCAGGGAGCCGAAGGCGAGGAAGAGGACGACCGCGGCGACGGCCACGCCGACGATCTCGGCGGTCTTGGCGCTCTTGGTCTCGGTGAGGCCGATCGCGCCGCCGCCGAGCTCGACGTCGAGACCGTCGGTCGCGGCCGACCTCGCGGTGTCGACGAGGGCCTTGGCCTGTGCCGGTTCGACCGAGTCGAGCTGTTCGCGGAAGGTGACGGTGGCGTAGGCGGTGCGGCCGTCCGCGCTGATCCGGGCGGCGCCCCCGGCACCGTCCGCGCCCCCGTCCGCGCCCCCGTCCGCGTAGGGGCTGGCGACGGACGCGATCCCGGGCAGCTCCGCGATCCGGTCGAGGGTCTCGGTCATGGTCTGCTCGACGGCGGCGGCACGCACCGACTGGTCCGTGCCGGTGTGCCAGACGACGAGGTCACCGTCCCCGCCGAGGTCGGGGAAGCCCTCGGCCAGGAGCCGGGACGCGCGGTCGGACTCCGTACCCGGAACTTCGTAGTTGTTCGAGTAGGCGGAGCCGACCGCGGCGGCAGCGGCGGCGGTGGAGCCGAGGGCGAGGAGCCAGAGCAGTACGGCGACAAGGCGGTGCCGGACGCACCACCGGGCTAGTGCTGCCACGAACTGGCTCCCTGGGTGATTCGCGGATCTTCAGCGGGAGCAACCGGGGAAGCGTCGGATTGGCCCGTGAAGAACGCAGGAGAAACATGAGCGGGGAAATGGGTCGTGATATTCACTTATGCCGCGATCTTCATGAAGATCTTCGCTTATGCCGCGATCTTCACCGAAGTGGACATGACCCATGCGCAGACACTTTGACAGCCCGTGGAGATCCTTGGTCCCTTTCGTGTCCTTACTCACAAGGTCACAAGGCGTGTCGCGCGCCCCGGGAGATCAGCCCGATACGCTCGCGCGCCCGTTCTCGATGTGTCCCATCAGACGGCGCCTGAAGCCCTTGTCGCCCTCGGCGGTCACCTCGATGTCGTACCAGCCGCGCTCGTCACCGGTCGCCCAGGCGATGGTGCGGCTGCTGCCCGCCTTGATCCGTACCGTGCGGGTCCGCCGCCGGACGTCCGCCTCCTCCACATAGCCGAGCGGCCGGACCGTGAAGACCAGCGGCGCCTTGCCACGGTTGGCCAGCGTGAGGTGGATCTCGCGCCGGGTGATCGCCGAGGAGAGTGCCGCCGCGCCTTCCCGCTGTCCTACGAATTCGCGGCGGAATCCGTTCGGCCCGGTGACGGTGAAGTGGTAGGCGTCACTCTTCTCGGGCAGGGCCCAGGAGCCCTCGTGCGCCACGTCCTGATGCTGCGGTACGGGGAACTCCGCCGCGTACGGGTACAGCGCGAAGTGCGCGCTGCGGCGGCCGCCGTTGCGCAGGCGCACCTTCAGGGTGCCGTCCTTGGCCCGCTTGAGGTCGGCATCCGGCTGGTACGGCAGCGGGCGGGCCCGGCGCAGCCCCGGCTCCTGGACCGGCATCGACTGCTTCTCCGGCGGCTTCGGCTGCCAGCGGCCGCTGAACACCGGGATCTCGCCGGGCTGCTCCACCTCCGGCTGGCGGTATCCGCGGTGGAAGTCGAAGGCACTGGTGAGGTCGCCGGCGACGGTGCGGCGCCAGTCGCCGATGTTGGGCTCGCGCACGCCCGTCCACTTCTCCAGGAAGCGCACGACGGAGGTGTGGTCGAAGACCTCGGAGCACACATAGCCGCCGACGGTCCACGGCGACACGACGAGCATCGGCACCCGGGCGCCGAGGCCGGTCGGCCGTCCCTCCCAGTACTCCTCCTGGTTGCCCGCCGCGGGCACGGGCGGCGGCACATGGTCGAAGAAGCCGTCGTTCTCGTCGTAGTTGATGAAGACGGCGGTACGCCGCCACACCTCGGGGTGCGAGGCGAGCGCGTCGAGGATCTTGTAGACGATGGTGGCGCTGTGGACGGGCGAGGACACCGAGGGGTGCTCGGAGTCCAGGGCGGACGGCACCAGATAGCTGACCCGGGGGAGCTTTCCGTCCGCGACGTCGGCGGCGAACGTCTCGGCCAGCTTGCCGGTGGGCACCCGGCGCAGGCCCCGCTCGAACAGGGACCGCTCGCGCCTGCTCAACGTCTTCACGCCGTCGTCGAGCGCGGCGAGCAGCCTGCCGCGCTCCGCCTCGTCCTTGGCGTCGCGGACCTTGGCGTAGAAGGCCTCCATATAGGTGTGGCCGGTCCTGGCGAGGACCTTGCGCGCGATGGCCTTGAAGGTGGCGAAGAACTCGATCTGGTTGTCGGTGAAGTTCTCCCACTCGGTGTACGTCTGCCAGCTCACCCCGGCCTTCTCCAGGCGCTCCGCGTAGGTGCTCCAGCCGTACCCGGGGTGCCTGCCCTCGTCGTACGCGTCGTTGTCGACGGCCCGCTTGCCGTTCGCCTCGAAGCCTGTCTTGCCGCTCCACAGGTGGTTGCGGTTGGGGCTGGTGGAGGTGTGGATGGAGGAGTGGTAGGCGTCGCAGACGGTGAAGGTGTCGGCGAGCTCGTAGTGCAGCGGGATGTCCTCGCGCGTGTAGTACGCCATCGTGGCCGCGGTCTTGGCGGTGACCCAGCCGTCCATCCAGCCGTCGTGCCAGGCCTTGGCTCCGCCGCTCCAGGAGTGGTCGAGGGCGCCGATGTACTGGATGTCCTTGCGCTGCGCGGCGGCGGCCTCGCGGACCGGGAAGGGCAGCACGGTGCGCGGTCCGGCGGGCTGCTCGAAGACGCTTCTGCCGCTGGGAAGTCGCAGGGCGTTGCGGTCGGAGAAGCCGCGCACGCCGCGCAGGGACCCGAAGTAGTGGTCGAAGGACCGGTTCTCCTGCATCAGGATCACCACGTGCTCGATCGCGCCGAGCCCGCCCTTCGGCGGCGTCCTGGCGAGCGCCTCCTGGAGGGACGGGGGCAGGAAGGACCCCACCGCGGCGGCCCCGAGAGCACCACCGCCCACAGCCATCATTCGCCTGCGCGATATCTCCGCCACGCCCAACCTCCAGTCGACACCCAATGGTTGTCCATTGACCCATTGGCTTCTTGAGCTGGGACGGTAGTGACTCCCGATGGCACAGGGAAGGCCGCGGACCGAAGTCGCGGTGAACGCCTTCCGCTTGCGCGAGAGGGGCCCCGCGACGTCGAAGTCGCGGGGCCCCTCTCGGCTGCGGAAAAGCTCCGGGCGTCAGCCCTCGACGCCGAGCTGCTGAAGGATCAGCTCCTTGACGCGGGCCGCGTCGGCCTGGCCGCGGGTGGCCTTCATGACCGCGCCGACCAGCGCGCCGACCGCCGCGACCTTGCCGCCGCGGATCTTGTCCGCGATGGCCGGGTTGCCCGCGATGGCCTCCTCGACGGCGGTGGTCAGCGCACCCTCGTCGGAGACGACCTTCAGGCCGCGCTTCTCGACGACCTCGTCGGGCGTGCCCTCACCCTTGAGGACGCCGTCGATGACCTGACGGGCCAGCTTGTCGTTCAGCTCACCGGCGGCGACGAGCGCCGAGACGCGCGCCACGTGCTCCGGCGTGATCGGCAGCGAACCGAGGTCCACACCCTGCTCGTTGGCGTTGCGCGCCAGCTCGCCCATCCACCACTTGCGGGCGGACACGGCGTCCGCGCCCGCGTTGATGGTGGCGACGATCGGGCCGATCGCACCGGCGTTGAGGATCGACTGCATGTCGTGGGCGGAGACGCCCCACTCCTCGCGCAGCCGGTTGCGCTGGGTCAGCGGCAGCTCCGGCAGCTCCGCGCGCAGGGCCTCGACCCACTCGCGGGACGGGGCGACCGGGACCAGGTCGGGCTCGGGGAAGTAGCGGTAGTCCTCCGCCTCCTCCTTGACCCGGCCTGACGTGGTGGAGCCGTCGTCCTCGTGGAAGTGCCGGGTCTCCTGCACGATCGTGCCGCCCGCGCCGAGAACCGCGGCGTGCCGCTGGATCTCGAAGCGGGCGGCGCGCTCCACGGAACGCAGCGAGTTGACGTTCTTCGTCTCGGAGCGCGTGCCGAACTTCTCCCGGCCGTGCGGGCGCAGCGAGAGGTTCACGTCGCAGCGCATCTGGCCCTGCTCCATACGGGCCTCGGACACGCCGAGCGCCCTGATGAGCTCGCGCAGCTCGGCGACGTAGGCCTTGGCGACCTCGGGGGCGCGCTCACCGGCACCGACGATCGGCTTGGTGACGATCTCGATGAGCGGGATGCCCGCGCGGTTGTAGTCGAGCAGGGAGTGCGAGGCGCCGTGGATACGGCCGGTGGCGCCGCCGACGTGCGTCGACTTGCCGGTGTCCTCCTCCATGTGGGCGCGCTCGATCTCCACGCGGAAGACCTCGCCGTCCTCCAGTTGGACGTCCAGATAGCCGTTGAAGGCGATCGGCTCGTCGTACTGGGAGGTCTGGAAGTTCTTCGGCATGTCCGGATAGAAGTAGTTCTTCCGGGCGAAACGGCACCACTCGGCGATCTCGCAGTGCAGCGCGAGGCCGATCTTGATGGCGGATTCCACGCCGACCTCGTTGACGACCGGCAGGGCGCCGGGCAGGCCGAGGCAGGTGGGACAGGTCTGCGTGTTGGCGTCCGCGCCGAGCGCGGTCGAGCAGCCGCAGAACATCTTCGTCTTGGTGCCGAGCTCGACATGGACCTCAAGGCCCATGACCGGGTCGTACGTCGCGAGCGCGTCCTCGTACGGCACCAGATCGGGGGTGGTCGTGACAGTCACGGTGTTGGAACTTCCCTCTCAGCCGAGCAGAACGTCGTCGTCGCCGATGCGCCTCAGCTCACGCACCAGGATGGCGATGCCCGTGACGATGGCGGCGGCGGAGACGACCGCGTCGACGAGCTTGAGCGCGTCGTTCTCGGCGCGGGCCTTCTTGACCTGCTTGAGCGTGCTCAGCGCGCCGAACGCGGTGGTGCCGATGGACAGATACGTGCCGGTCCTGGACTTCCTGAAGCCCTTGGCCTTGGACAGTGCCTTGTTGCTCATAGCGACGGTGCCTCCTCATGCAGCGGGTGGCCCCACTTTTCCACGAAGGCGGCCTCGACGGCCGCACCCACCTTGTAAAGACGCTCGTCCTTCATGGCGGGGGCGATGATCTGGAGTCCGACGGGCAGACCGTCCTCCGGCGCGAGGCCGCAGGGCAGCGACATGGCGGCGTTGCCCGCCAGGTTGGTCGGGATGGTGCACAGGTCCGCCAGGTACATCGCCATCGGGTCGTCGGCGCGCTCGCCGATCGGGAAGGCGGTGGTGGGCGTCGTCGGCGAGACGATCACGTCGACCTGCTCGAAGGCCTTCTCGAAGTCCCGCGTGATGAGCGTGCGGACCTTCTGGGCACTGCCGTAGTACGCGTCGTAGTAGCCGGAGCTGAGTGCGTACGTACCGAGCATCACGCGGCGCTTGACCTCGTCGCCGAAGCCGGCCTCGCGGGTGAGCGCGGTGACGTCCTCGGCGGACTTCGTGCCGTCGTCACCGACGCGCAGGCCGTAGCGCATGGCGTCGAACCGGGCGAGGTTCGACGAGCACTCGGAGGGCGCGATCAGGTAGTACGCCGAAAGGGCCAGGTCGAAGGAGGGGCAGTCCAGCTCGACGATCTCCGCGCCGAGCCCCTTGAGGAGCTCGACCGACTCGTCGAAGCGCTGCACGACACCGGCCTGGTAGCCCTCGCCGCGGAACTGCTTGACGACGCCGACGCGCATCCCGGCGACCGAGCCGTTGCGGGCGGCCTCCACGACCGGTGGCACCGGGGCGTCCACGGACGTCGAGTCCAGCGGGTCGTGCCCGGCGATGACCTCGTGCAGCAGGGCCGCGTCCAGGACGCTGCGGGCGCAGGGCCCGCCCTGGTCCAGGGAGGAGGAGAACGCCACCATGCCGTACCGCGAGACGCCGCCGTACGTCGGCTTGACGCCGACCGTGCCGGTGACGGCCGCGGGCTGGCGGATGGAGCCGCCGGTGTCCGTGCCGATGGCGAGCGGGGTCTCGTACGCGGCGAGCGCGGCGCTCGAACCGCCGCCGGAGCCGCCGGGGATCCTGGTCAGGTCCCAGGGGTTGCCGGTGGGGCCGTAGGCGCTGTTCTCGGTGCTCGACCCCATGGCGAACTCGTCCATGTTGGTCTTGCCGAGGATGACCACGTCGGCGGCCTTCAGGCGCTTGGTGACCGTCGCGTCGTACGGCGGGATCCAGCCCTCGAGGATCTTGGAGCCGACCGTGGTCGGGACGCCCTCGGTGGTGAAGATGTCCTTCAGGGCGAGCGGGACACCGGCGAGCGGGCCGAGCTTCTCGCCCCGCGCGCGCTTCTCGTCGACGGCGCGGGCCTGCGCGAGCGCGCCCTCGCGGTCGACGTGCAGGAAGGCGTGCACCTTCTCGTCGACGGCGTCGATCCGGGCCAGATGGGCCTCGGTGACCTCCACGGCCGTCAGCTCGCCCGCGGCGATCTTCGCGGCGATCTCGGCCGCGCCCAGCTTGATGATGTTGCTGTCCGTCATGACTTGTTAGTCCTCCCCCAGGATCTGCGGCACCTTGAAACGCTGCTGCTCCTGGGCCGGGGCTCCGGAGAGCGCCTGCTCGGGGGTGAGCGACGGACGGACCTCGTCCGCGCGCATGACATTCGTCAGCGGCAGCGGGTGGGAGGTCGGCGGTACGTCTTGGTCGGCGACCTCCGAGACGCGGGCGACCGCGCCGATGATGTCGTCGAGCTGACCGGAGAAGTGATCGAGCTCCTCCTCCTTCAGCTCCAGACGTGCAAGGCGGGCGAGGTGTGCGACCTCCTCGCGCGTAATGCCAGGCATGCAGCGATCCTCAGGGGTGAGTGTGATGGGTTCACCCCCAATCCTATGGGGCGGCCCGCACTGCCCGCGCCCGACTTCTTCGCGGGGCGGGGTGGGGGCGGTCCGTGACCGAGGGTCCTGCGCCGGTGCGGGCTACGGGATGGCGCGGCTCGGGGAGGAGGGGGCGGGGTCCGGGGGCTGCGGCGCGGGGGCGCCGTCGGGCGGGTCGACGGGGCGGTGCCAGCCGCGCTCACCGCGCGTGCGCAGCCACGCCGTCATCTCGCTCGGCGGCATCGCGGCGGCGACCAGCCAGCCCTGGACTGCGTCGCAGCCCATGTCCCGCAGGCGCTCCCAGGTCTCGTCGTCCTCGACGCCCTCGGCGACCACGAGCAGACCGAGGGAGTGCGCGAGGTCGACCGTACAGCGCACGATCTCGGCGTCCTCGTTGTCGACGGCGAGCCGGGCCACGAACGACCGGTCGATCTTCAGCTCGCTGACGGGCAGACGGCGCAGGTGGACCAGCGAGGAGTAGCCGGTGCCGAAGTCGTCGAGGGACATCTTCACGCCGTGCCCGGTGAGACCGGCGAGGGTGTCGGCGGCGCGCTGCGGGTCCTCCAGGAGTACGTGCTCCGTTATCTCCAGTTGGAGCGCGCCCGGCGGCACCCCGTGACGGGCGAGCCGCGCGGCCACGGATCCCGCGAAACCGGGGGTGTGCACGTCACGCGGCGACACGTTCACCGCGACCGGCACGTACAGACCCTGCGCACGCCACTTCGCGACCTGGGCGAGGGCGGACTCCAGGACGTACTCCGTGAGGTGCGGCATCAGGCCGGACGACTCGGCGATGGCGATGAACTCGTCCGGCGGCACCTTGCCGCGCTCGGGGTGCACCCAGCGCACGAGCGCCTCCAGGCCGGCCACCTGCCCGTCGAAGCGGACCTTCGGCTGGTAGTGCAGCTCCACGTCGCCGGCGTCCAGGGCGCGGCGCAGATCGCCGAGGAGGCCGAGCCGGTCGGGGGTGTTGGAGTCCCGCTTGGACTCGTACACCTCGACGCCCGTACGGTCCCGCTTGGCCTGGTACATCGCCACGTCCGCGCGGCGCAGCAGCCCTTCGGCGTCCAGGGCGTGGTCGGGGAAGACGGCGAGCCCGGCGCTTGCCTCCAGGACGAGGGTGAGGCCGTCCAGGTCGAGGGGCGAGCCGAGGGCGGCGACCAGGGAGCGGGCGACGCGCGTGGCCGACGTCGTGGAGTCCGCGACCGGGAGCAGCACCGCGAACTCGTCGCCGCCGAGCCGGGCCGCCTCCGCGCCGCGCGGCAGCGCGAGCCGCAGCCGGTCGGCGATCTGCAGGAGCAGCCGGTCACCGGCGAGATGGCCGAGGGTGTCGTTGACCGAACGGAAACGGTCCATGTCGATCAGCATCAGGGCGGAGCGCGCGCCGATGCGTTCCGCGTCGTCTAGGGCCGTCCAGGTGCGCTCAAGGAGCCACTGCCGGTTGGGCAGTCCGGTCAGCGGGTCGCGGAGCTGCTCCTCGGCTCTGGCCCGTGCGATCCACAGCGTGGAGTCCAGGGCGACGAGCGGGATCGTGAACAGCGGCAGGAGCAGCGGCAGGGACATCGCGACGACACAGATCAGCGGGGCGATGCCGAGCAGGGCCACACCGAGCAGACTCTGCCGGACCAGGGCGGTCCTGGTGACCGTGGGCAGGGCGCCGGTGCGCGGGGCGTGCACGTACCAGAGCAGGACCCGGGTGACGGCGAGATACGCGACCGCGACGAGGGCGACCTCGGGCGCCGTGTAGAGGTCCCAGCTCTCCGGGTTCCAGGGGGAGTCGGCGGACGGTGCGGTGCCGAACGCGGCCATCGTGAGGGCGCCCGCGCCGATGCCGAGGATGTCCACGGCGCCGTGCAGCACTCCCTGGCGCCAGCGGTGGCGGCGGGCGACGCCCACCAGGACGACGACGGTGAGGCTGACCATGCCCGCGGGCATCCAGCCGTACAGGAGCAGTACCGCCACGGTCAGTGCGCCGCCGGAGCCGGTGCCGCCCCACCAGCGGTCGCGGCCGAGCGCGACGAGATGGCCGACGATGAGGCCGGTCAGGATGGCCAGGGACCAGCCGACCGTGCCGGCGGGGAAGAGCGCGTGGCCGCCGGTGAACGCGTGGAAGAAGCCGGTGCCGAGGACGACCGCGGCTGCCGCGACGACGGCCGTCGGCAGCAACTGCCAGCTTCCGCGGCCGCCCTCGTCGTCGCCGTCCACGCCGCCGCCGTCCAGGCCCGGGGTCCGGGTGTCCGTACCTCGTGCGTCCGCCGCCCTGGCTCCGCGCCACAGTCCGCGTCGCGCTCCACCACCCGCGGCGCCCGCCCCCGCCCCGGCCCGCACCGCACCCCGCCCCACCACGCCGTCCCCGACACCGGCCACCACACCCCGGCCCACCGCGCCGTCCCCGGCACCACCGACACCGGTCCGTGCCGCACCCCGGCCCGCCGCGCCGTTCCCGGCACCACCGACACCAGTCCGTGCCGCACCCGGGTCCTCCGCGCCGCCCCCGGCACCAGCCCGTGCCGCACCCCGACCCGCCACGCCGTCCCCGGCACCACCGACACCGGTCCATGCCGAGCCCTGGTCCACCGCGCCGTTCCCGGCACCACCGGCACCGGTCCGTGCCGCACCCCGACCCGGCATGCCGTCCCCGGCACCAGTCCGTGCCGCACCCCGGTCCTTCGCGCCGCCCCCGGCACCAGTCCGTGCCGCACCCCGGTCCTCCGCGCCGCCCCCGGCACCAGTCCGTGCCGCACCCCGACCCGCCATGCCGTCCCCGGCACCACTGACACCAGTCCGCGCCGCACCCCGACCCACCGCGCCGTCCCCGACACCACCGACACCGGTCCATGCCGAGCCCTGGTCCACCGCGCCGTTCCCGGCACCACCGGCACCAGTCCGTGCCGCACCCCGACCCGCCACGCCGTCCCCGACACCAGTCCGTGCCGCACCCCGACCCACCGCGCCGTTCCCGGCATCGCCGACACCGTTCACCACACCCCGTACGCCCGCAGCGCCCTCACCGCCTGCGGCTCCGCCGTCTCCCTGAACCGCACCTCGGCCGAGCGCGGCGTCCCCGCCGCCCCCGGCACCGGACGCGGCGGCCCGGACCGGGGCGGGGCCCGTCCCACCGTCGGCCGCACCGTGCTGGACACCACCCGAACCGGGCCCGGCTCCGGCCGTCGCACCACCGACGGCGCCCACGACCGCACCCGTCGCCATCCCGGCGACCGCGCCGGTCGCCATCCCGGTCACTGTTCCCGTCACCACACCGGTGGCCGATCCGGCGGCCAAACCGCCCGAGGCCACCCCGGCCGTCGCCACCCCGCCCGACGACGTCACCGCATCCACCAAAGGCGCCGCACCGCCCACAGAGACCGCACCCGCCAAAGGCGCCGCAGCGCCCGCATCGGCGGTCCCGCCGAACCCGGTGCCCGTCGCGGTGTCCGCGTTCGCGGCCCGTACCGCCGTCGTCGTGTCAACTGCCCCGCTCGGTAAGGGCGGTGCGGTGACCGGCCGCGCGGCGCTGTCAGTCTCGTCCTTGCCCGGCCACGGCGCACCGCGCCCGTCCGGGCCCCGTCGTTCCTCTTCGGCACTCGCCGTCACGCCAGCCTCCGCCGGGACCACCGTTTCGCGACATCCGGTTCCCCGCACGGGCACGCGTCGTCCGCCCGGCTCCGGTCCCTCACCAAGTGCCATACCCCGTGGAGCCGTTGCTTCCTCCTGTACGACGTCATCGGGGCCAAAAACGGCCGTCCCACCCGGCCAGAGGCCCTCGTTCAGGCCAACGCCCGAGGTCCAGGCGCGCTCACGGGGCCGGAGCCCGGGCGGCCCACCGGCCGGCGCGACCCGCACGTCCCCGGGGCCGCGAACGGCGTCGCCCGGGCGGCCCCGCCGTCCGCCGAGCAGGCGACGCAGGCGCGACCGCAGCCATGAGTCCGGGGCGACGCTCTCGGTCGGTTCCATTCCCGTCCCTCTCACAGCCGGCGATGCCCACGCCACGCGGCAGCACGCGGACTTGAAGATCCTTGGACAGCCACGTCCGAAACCCTCCCCGGCTCTCGGCAAGCAGGGGATACCCCATCCGCAGCGGGGCACGGCAGGCGCACACCTCAACAGTAGGCCGCAGAGGGCTTCCACGGGCAGCGGTCGCCTATGGTTGCCCGAATGCGCCCCGGCCACCCGTATGCATCTGATATGCGCTGAACGGGTGGCCTTCAACCGCTATTCTTCGGTCGGAAGTGCGACCTCCCGAGCGGCCTCCGCCCCTTGTTCGAGCAGGACCGCGAAGCCGTCCTCATCGAGGACGGGAACCTTCACTTGCATGGCCTTGTCGTACTTCGAACCGGGGTTGTCACCCACTACGACGAATCCCGTCTTCTTCGAAACGGAACCGGTGACTTTCGCTCCGCGGCTCTGCAGCGCCTCTTTCGCGCCGTCCCGCGTGTGGTTCTGGAGCGTGCCGGTGACCACGACGGTGAGGCCCTCCAGGGGGCGGGGGCCCTCGTCCTCTCCCCCGACCTCCTCCATACGGACACCGGCGGCGCGCCACTTACGGATGATCTCCTGGTGCCAGTCCTCGGCGAACCACTCCTTGAGGGACTTCGCGACGATCTCACCGACGCCGTCGGTGTTCGACAGCTCCTTCTCCGTGGCCTGCTCGATGCGGTCGACGGAGCGGAATTCACGGGCAAGGGCCTCGGCCGCGACGGGACCCACATGGCGGATGGACAGGCCGGTGAGGACACGGGCCAGCGGGCGCTCCTTGGCCGCGGCGATGTTCTCCAGCATGGCGAGGGTGTTCTTCTTCGGCTCGCCCTTCTGGTTGGCGAAGAAGAACACCACCTTTTCCTCGCCGGTCTTCGGGTCGCGCTTGGGCAGGCCCGAGTTCTGGTCGAGGACGTAGGACTTGATGGGGAGGAGGTCCTCCACCTTCAGGTCGAAGATGTCGCCCTCGTCGACGATGGGCGGGGTGGCGGGCTCCAGCGGCGCGGTGAGGGCGGCGGCGGCGACATAGCCGAAGTTCTCGATGTCCAGGCATTTGCGGCCCGCCAGATAGAACAGGCGCTCGCGCAACTGTGCGGGGCAGGTCTGTCCGTTCGGGCAGCGGAGGTCGATGTCGCCCTCCTTCATGGCCCGCAGCGCCGTGCCGCACTCGGGGCACTCGGTGGGCATCTCGAAGTCGCGCTCGCTGCCGTCGCGCAGATCGACGACGGGGCCGAGGATCTCGGGGATGACGTCGCCCGCCTTGCGCAGCACGACCGTGTCGCCGATGAGGACGCCCTTGGCCTTGACCACCTCCTGGTTGTGCAGCGTGGCGAACTCGACCTCCGAGCCCGCGACGGTGACGGGCTCCACCACGGCGTACGGCGTGACGCGGCCGGTGCGGCCGACGCCGACCCTGATGTCGACGAGCTTGCTGTTGACCTCCTCAGGCGCGTACTTCCACGCGATGGCCCAGCGGGGGGCGCGTGAGGTGGAGCCGAGGCGGCCCTGGAGGGGGATCTCGTCGAGCTTGACGACGACTCCGTCGATCTCGTGCTCCACGGAGTGGCGGTTCTCGCCGTAGTAGGTGATGAACTCGCGGACGCCGTCGAGGCCGTCGACCACCTTGTTGTGCTTGGCGGTGGGCAGGCCCCACTCGCGCAGCAGTTCGTACGCGTGCGACAGGCAGTCGATGTCGAGGCCCCTGCGGGCGCCGATGCCGTGCACCACCATGTGCAGGGGGCGGGTGGCCGTGATCCGCGGGTCCTTCTGGCGCAGGGAGCCCGCCGCGGCGTTGCGCGGGTTGGCGAAGGGCTTGTCGCCCGCCTCCACCAGGCGGGCGTTGAGGCCCTCGAACTTCTCCATCGGGAAGAAGACCTCGCCGCGGATCTCCACGAGCTCCGGGACGCGGTCGCCGCGCAGGCGCTCGGGGATGTCCGCGATCGTGCGGACATTGGGCGTGATGTCCTCGCCCGTGCGGCCGTCGCCGCGGGTCGCCGCACGGGTCAGCCTGCCGTTCTCGTACGTCAGGTTGACCGCGAGGCCGTCGATCTTCAGTTCGCACAGGAAGTGGTGCTCGCCGGTGCCCACTTCCTTGGCCACGCGCTCGGCCCAGGCGGCCAGTTCCTCGTCGTCGAAGGCGTTGTCGAGGGACAGCATCCGCTCGCGGTGCTCGACGGGGGTGAATTCCGTCTCGTACGCCCCGGCGACCTTCTGGGTCGGGGAGTCCGGCGTGCGCAGCTCCGAATACCGCTCCTCCAGGGCCTCCAGCGAGCGCAGCAGCTTGTCGAACTCGGCGTCGCTGACGACCGGCTGGTCCTTCACGTAGTACCGGAAGCGGTGCTCCTCGATCTGCTCGGCCAGTTGGGCGTGCTCGTCGCGTGCCTCGGCGGGCACCGTGCCTTCCTGTTCGACAGCCACCGTCTCGTCCTCCCGTTGCCTTCAGACCCGTTACTCAGGGTTGTCCGCGAGTGATCTCGCCGCCCGGGCGCAGTGGGCGAGCGCCGCGCGGGCGTACGCCGGCGACGCGCCCGCGAGACCGCACGACGGGGTGATCGTGACCGACTCCGCGAGTGTCCCCGGATCCAGCCCCAACCTGCGCCACAGCGTCCTGACACCCATGACGCTACCGGCAGGGTCTGACAACGGGCCCTCGGTGCCGGGTACGACACCGGCGAACAGCTTCGTGCCTGCTTCGACCGCCTCACCGATCACCTCGTCGTCACGCTCGGTGAGCAGGGCGAAATCGAACGACACGGCGTCCGCGCCCGCCCGGCGCAGCAGCGCGAAGGGGACGTCGGGCGCGCAGGAGTGCACGGCCACCGGCCCTTCGTGGACGGCCATGACGTCGCGCAGCGCGCTCTCGACCAACTGGCGGTCCACGGCGCGGTGCGTGCGGTACTGGCTCGCGGTCCTGATCTGCCCGCGCAGCACGGCGGTCAGAGAGGGCTCGTCGAGCTGGAGGACGAGCTGGGCGCCCGGTACCCGCCTCGCGACCTCGGCGAGGTGGGCGCGCAGGCCTTCGGCGAGCGATCCGGTCAGGTCGCGGCAGGCGCCGGGGTCCGAGAGCGCGGCCTCGCCGTTCCGCAGCTCAAGGGCGGCCGCGAGCGTCCACGGGCCCACTGCCTGGACCTTGAGCGGGCCCTCGTACCCCTGGGTGAACTCCTCCAGGGCATCGAGGTCCTCGCCGAGCCAGGACGCCGCGCGGCGCGTGTCGCGTCCCGGCCGGTCGCCGATGCGCCAGCCGCTCGGCTCCACGCGCGCGTACACCTCGACGAGCAGCCCCGCGGTGCGGCCGATCATGTCGGCGCCGGGTCCGCGCGCGGGCAGCTCCGCCAGGTACGGCATGCCGTGCCCGGCTCCGGCGGGGCCCGCGGGCCCTTCGAAGGTGCCGGTGACGGTCCTCGCGGTCTCGCGTGCGTCGCCGCCGGGCATCGATCCGACGCCGGTGGCACCGCCCCACACAAACGTGCTCACAGCCTCGCTCACCGTCCTGGCCGCACCGACAGGTCGTTGACCTCGGCGTCGCGCGGCAGGTCGAGGGCCATCAGGATCGTCGTCGCCACCGACTCGGGGTCGATCCACTGTCCCGCGTCGTACTCCTTGCCCTCCTGCTGGTGCACCTTGACCTGCATGGGGCTCGCGGTGCGGCCGGGGTACACGGAGGTGACGCGCACGCCGTTGCCGTGCTCCTCGTTGCGCAGGGAGTCCGCGAGGGCCTTCAGGCCGTGCTTGGAGGCGGCGTACGCGGACCAGTCGGCGCTCGCGCGCAGCCCGGCGCCGGAGTTCACAAAGATCACGTGGCCCTGGGCGGCGCGGAGTTGGGGCAGGAAGTGCCGGGTCAGCTCGGCGGGCGCGATCAGGTTGACGTTCAGTTGGTGGCGCCAGGTCTTGGGGGTGAGCTCGCCGACGGGTCCGAGGTCGACGACGCCCGCGATGTGCAGCAGCGAGTCGACGCGGTCGGGGAGCGTCTGGTGCGAGAAGGCCCAGGAGAGCTTGTCCGGGTCCGCGAGGTCGCCGACGAGGGTGCTCGCGCCGGGGTACTCGGCGGCGAGCTCCTTGGCGCGGCCCGCGTCGCGCGCGTGCAGCACGAGCGCGTCGCCGCGCGCGTGGAGGCGGCGGGCGAGGGCCGCGCCGATGCCGGAGCCCGCCCCGGTGATCACATGAGTTGCCATGCGCCCATGGTCGCATTCCGGCAGGTGACGCGGGCGCCTCGGGCGGCGCGGGCGGTGCGCCGGCCGACCCGCCCGGCGGTCAGCGCGTGCCCATCGCCTCCTCCAGATGGGCCAGGGCGCCCACCGGCTCCTCGGCGAAGAAGACCAGATCGGTCAGGGGCACCGGCAGGAATCCCTCGTCCTCCATGCGGCGGAACTGCTCCTTCAATCCGTCGTAGAACCCGGCCGAGTTGAGGAGCACCACCGGCTTGGTGGTCCTGCCGTGCTTTTTCAGCTCCAGGATCTCGGTGGCCTCGTCGAGGGTGCCGGTGCCGCCGACCATGATCACTACGGCGTCGGCCTTCTCCAGGAGCAGTGCCTTGCGCTCGGCGAGGTCCCCCGCGATCACCATGTCGTCCACGCCCGGCCGGGCCTTGGCGGCGAGGAAGTCGACCGTCACTCCCACGAGGCAGCCGCCGGCCTCCTGCACGCCGTCCGCCACGACCTTCATCAGGCCTACGTCCGAGCCGCCCCACACCAGCGTGTGACCACCCTTGCCGAGCAGCTCGGCGAACTCCCGGGCGGGGCGCGTATAGGTCTCGGGCAGGTCGGCGGCGGAGAGGAAGACGCAGATGTTCATGGCCCCACGGTACGTTCCGGCACCGACACTGTAGGAAGGAGAGCGGCAGCAGCCGTAACAGGATCTCCGGAAGGGGCAGCGTCATGGTCCAGGGACACCGCATCACGGTCGAGCAGGGCACGCAGCACGTGCGCGTGGAGCACGGCGGCCAGGTGGTCGCCGAGTCCACGCGTCCGCTGCTGCTGCGCGAGACCGGTTACCCGGTGCGCTACTACCTGCCTCCGGAGGATGTGCGCACGGACCTGCTGACGCCGTCCGCCACGCACACGTACTGCCCCTTCAAGGGCACCGCGTCCTACTGGTCGCTGCCGGGCGCCGAGGACACCGTGTGGGGGTACCCCGAGCCGAAGCCCGCCGTGGTCTCGATCAAGGACCACTTCTGCTTCTACGAGGCGCGGGAGATCCCGGCGGCATAGGGCCCCTCCGGTGCGTCGGGCAGGCCCTGGGCGGCCGTCGCGGCGAACGTTCTGCGGTAGGCGGCGGGTGACACGCCGATGACGGAACGCATGTGCTGGCGCAGCGAGTTGGCGGTGCCGAAGCCCGCGCGGTGGGCGACCAGGTCGATGGGCAGGTCGCTGGTCTCCAGGAGGTGGCGGGCCAGTTCGAGGCGCTGGGCGGTGAGCCAGCGGCCCGGTGTGGTGCCCACCTCGTCGCGGAAGCGGCGCGTGAACGTGCGCAGGCTCATGCGGGCGTGCCCGGCGAGTTCCCCGAGGGTCAGCGGTTCCTGGAGCCGTTCCAGGGCCCACGCGCGCGTGGCCGCCGTCGTGGCGAGCGTGGGCTCCGGGACGGGGCGTTCGATGTACTGGGCCTGTCCGCCGTCCCGCCAGGGCGGCACCACGCAGGCGCGGGCGACCTGGTTGGCGACGGCGCTCCCGTGGTCGCGGCGTACGAGGTGCAGGCACAGGTCGATGCCCGCGGCGACACCGGCCGAGGTGAGCACGTCGCCGTCGTCCACGAACAGCACGTCCTCGTCGACGCGCACGCGTGGGTAGGTGCGCTGGAAGTGCGGGGCGAGGTGCCAGTGGGTCGTCGCGGGGCGCCCGTCGAGGAGCCCCGCGGCAGCCAGGACGTACGAGGCGCTGCAGAACGACACCAGGCGCGCCCCGGTCTTGATCCGGCCGAGCGCGCCGGCCACCGCCTCCGGGAGCGCGCCGCCGGTCAGCCCCTGGTCGAGGACACGGGTGGGCGGGATCACGACGGTGTCGGCGCCCTCCAGGGCCTTTGGGCCCGTCCCGCCGGTGAGGGAGAAGCCCGCGTCGGTGCGTACGGGGCCGCCGTCCACCGTGCACACGACGACGTCATAGAGCGGGCGCCCCGCGCCGTCCTCGGCGGCGCCGAAGACGCGCGAGGGGATGCCCAGCTCGAAGGCGTACACGCCGTCCAGGGCGAGGACGACGACGCGGTGCGCACTACGGGAGGCCATGGCCAGATCCTGTCACATCATGGCCAAACTGCCAGCACCACGAGGCGGCCCGCGGGCACACGCTGGTGGTCGCCCAGCAGAGCCCGCCTGAACCCGGCAGCGGTCAGCGGCAGCCGGCGGAACCCAGCGGAACCCAGCAGTAAGGACAAGATCGAATGAACTCCCGTACGACCACGACCATGCGTGCCGTCAGCCCGCGCGCGTGGGGCGCCCCCGACGTCCTGGTCCCCGTGGAGGTGGACCGCCCCGAGCCGGGTCTCACCGAGATCCTGGTCAAGGTGCACGCCGCCGGTGTGAACCCGGTCGACTGGAAGACGCGGGCCGCGGGGGAGTTCGGCACGTGGGGCGACACGCCGATCCTCGGGTACGACGTGTCCGGCACGGTCGAGGCCGTCGGCCCCGGTGTGACGCTCTTCGAGCCCGGCGACGAGGTGTTCGGCATGCCGCGCTTCCCGGAGCAGGCGGGCGGCTACGCCGAGTACGTCACCGCTCCCGCGCGGCGCTTCGCCCGCAAGCCCGAGAACATCGACCACGTGGGCGCCGCCGCGCTGCCCCTGGCCGCGCTCACGGCCTGGCAGGGCCTGGTCGAGACGGCGGGCCTGCGCTCCGGTCAGCGCGTGCTGATCCACGCGGCCGCGGGCGGCGTCGGCCACCTCGCCGTGCAGATCGCGAAGGCGCGGGGCGCGTACGTCATCGGGACGGCGCGCGCCGACAAGCACGACTTCCTGCGCTCGCTCGGTGCGGACGAGCTGATCGACTACACGGCGACGGACTTCGCGGCGGCCGTGCGCGACGTGGACGTGGTCCTGGACGGCGTCGGCGGCGCGTACGGCGACCGCTCGCTGCCCGTGCTCCGCCGCGGCGGCCACCTGGTCACGCTCCCCGACCCCGGCGGCCTGCCGGACCCCGACCGGGCGCGGGAGCTCGGCATCCACACCGGCTGGACCGTCGTGGAGCCGGACCGGCACGGCATGCTGGAGATCGCCCGCCTGGTCACCGAGGGCAGTCTCCGCCCGGAGATCGCCGCGACACTGCCCCTCGTACAGGCCGCGAAGGCCCACGAACTCGGCGAACGGGGCCGCACCCAGGGCAAGATCGTGCTCACGGTCGCCGAGTAGCGGGCGCCTTGCCCGAAAGCACCTGCCCCGAAGGCACCTGCCCGAGGGCACCTGCCCCGAGGGCACCTGCTCCGAAGGCATCTGCCCCGCAGGTGCCTACGCGAGCGCCGTCGCGGCCCGCTGGGTGGTGGCGATCGTCGCCGAGCCCACCACGCGCGAGCCGTCGTACAGGACGATCGCCTGGCCGGGGGCCACGCCGCGCACCGGCTCGGTGAACGTGACGTGCAGGCCACCGTCGACCGGTTCGGCGGTCACCTCGGTCTCGCCGCCGTGGGCGCGCAACTGGGCGGTGTAGGTGCCCGCTCCGGTGGGGGCGGCGCCGCACCAGCGGGGCCTGACGGCTGTCAGGGCGGTCACGTCGAGGCCTGCGGCGGGGCCGACGGTGACGGTGTTGTCCACCGGGGAGATGTCCAGGACGTAGCGCGGCTTGCCGTCGGGCGCGGGCGTGCCGATGCGCAGGCCCTTGCGCTGGCCGATCGTGAAGCCGTACGCGCCCTCGTGCGTGCCCAGCCTGTTGCCGTCGGCGTCGACGATGTCGCCCTCCGCCTTGCCGAGGCGTGCGGCGAGGAAGCCCTGGGTGTCGCCGTCCGCGATGAAGCAGATGTCGTGGCTGTCGGGCTTCTTGGCGACGGCGAGCCCGCGGCGCTCGGCCTCCGCGCGGATCTCGTCCTTCGTGGTGACCGTGTCGCCGAGCGGGAACATCGCGTGCGCGAGCTGCCGGTCGTCCAGGACGCCGAGGACATAGCTCTGGTCCTTGGCCATGTCCGATGCGCGGTGCAGCTCGCGCGTGCCGTCCTCGTTCACGATCACCTGGGCGTAGTGGCCGGTGCAGACCGCGTCGAAGCCTAGGGCCAGGGCCTTGTCCAGGAGCGCCGCGAACTTGATCTTCTCGTTGCAGCGCAGGCACGGGTTCGGGGTGCGCCCCGCCTCGTACTCGGCGACGAAGTCCTCGACGACGTCCTCGCGGAAGCGCTCGGCGAGGTCCCACACGTAGAACGGGATGCCGATCACGTCCGCCGCGCGGCGGGCGTCGCGCGAGTCCTCGATGGTGCAGCAGCCGCGCGCGCCCGTGCGGAACGACTGCGGGTTCGCCGAGAGCGCCAGATGCACACCGGTCACGTCGTGCCCGGCCTCGGCGGCTCGGGCGGCGGCGACGGCGGAGTCCACGCCGCCGGACATGGCGGCGAGGACGCGGAGCGGGCGGCTGGTGCGCGGCGGGGCCGACGGGGTCTGCGAAGTCATAGCCCTAACAGGGTACGGGTCCGTGGGAACCGGACGCGCGTGCGTAAGCGTTGAGGATCACATGGGGGAACAGGACACCTCGAACGCAGCCGACGCCGGGAGCACACCGGACTCCGGGAGCGCGGGACCCGGCCCGGCCAGGCGCGCCCTGCTGCTCGGCACCGTGGCCGCGGGCGTCGGAGCCGTCGTGCTCGCCCACGACGAGCTCGGCGACCTGTGGGGGCGCAGACCGCGGGTCTCGAGGCCGCGCGAGGACGGCGTGGTCGACGCCCGCGGCGCCCAGTGGATAGCGGCGTCGGGGGCGAACTGGCGCCGGGCCGACCGCCCCGCCGACTACGACATCGACCGCGTCGTCATCCACGTCGTCCAGGGCGGGTACCGCACGGCGCTGCGCGTCTTCAGGGACCCCGGGCACGGCGCGGCCACGCACTACGTGGTCCGCAAGGACGGGCACGTCGCCCAGATGATCCGCGAGCTCGACGTGGCCTTCCACGCGGGGAACCGCTCGATGAACGAGCGCAGCGTGGGCATCGAGCACGAGGGGTTCGTCGACGAGAAGTCGTCGTTCACGGACGCGATGTACGCCTCTTCGGCGGTGCTCACCGCCGGGATCTGTCGGCGGTACGAGATTCCGGTGGACCGGGAGCACATCATCGGGCATGTGGAGGTGGAGGGGACGGATCACACGGATCCGGGGCCGCACTGGGACTGGGGGCGGTATATGCGCCTTGTGCGGCGGGAGCGGGACAGACCGGTTCGCACCGGTACGCCTGCTTAGCCCCCTGCCGAGGCGGGTGTGCTGCCCGGCTGGGAGCCCCCATGCCCGCCCCTTCCCGATCCTGGGGCTCCGCCCCAGACCCCGCTCCTCAAACGCCGGAGGGGCTGGAAATACCAACTGCCGGAGGGGCTGGAAATACCAACTGCCGGAGGGGCTGGGGCTCGGGAAGTGGGCTAGCTCAGGCCCGCCGACCGTGCGCGCTCCACCGCCGGGCCGATCGCCTTCGCCACCGCGTCCACGTCCGCCCGCGTCGACGTGTGGCCGAGCGAGAAGCGCAGGGTGCCGCGGGCCAGGTCGGGGGCGGTGCCGGTGGCGAGGAGGACGTGGCTCGGCTGGGCGACGCCCGCGGTGCACGCGGAGCCCGTGGAGCACTCGATGCCCTGAGCGTCGAGGAGGAGCAGCAGCGAGTCGCCCTCGCAGCCGGGGAAGGTGAAGTGGGCGTTGGCCGGAAGGCGTCCCGCCGGGTCCGGGTCGCCGCCGAGGAGCGCGTCGGGGACGGCGGCGCGCACCGCGGCGACCAGTTCGTCGCGCAGCGCGCCGATCTCGCGCGCGAACCACTCCCGCTGCTCGGCGGCGACCCGCCCGGCGACGGCGAACGCGGCGACGGCGGGCACGTCCAGGGTGCCGGAGCGCACATGGCGCTCCTGGCCGCCGCCGTGCAGCACGGGCACGGGACTGTGGGAACGGCCGAGGAGCAGCGCGCCGATGCCGTACGGACCGCCGATCTTGTGTCCGGACACGGTCATGGCGGCGAGCCCGGAGGCGGCGAAGTCGACGGGTACCTGCCCGAAGGCCTGAACGGCGTCCGCGTGCAGCGGTACGTCGAACTCGGCGCAGACGTCGGCCAGTTCGCGTACCGGCTGTAGGGTGCCGATCTCGTTGTTGGCCCACATGACGGTGGCGAGCGCCACGTCGCCGGGGTCGCGGGCGATGGCCTCGCGCAGCGCTTCGGGGTGCACGCGGCCGTGCGCGTCGACGGGGAGGTACTCGACGGTGGCGCCCTCGTGCTCGCCCAGCCAGTCCACCGCGTCGAGCACGGCGTGGTGCTCGACGGGGCTGGCCAGGACCCGGGTGCGGGGCGGTCCGCCGTCCTTGCCCGCGCGCCGCGCCCAGTACAGGCCCTTCACGGCGAGGTTGTCGGCCTCGGTGCCGCCGGAGGTGAGGACCACCTCGCTGGGGCGGGCGCCGAGTGATTCGGCCAGCGTCTCGCGGGCCTCCTCGACGGTGCGCCGCGCCCGGCGGCCCGCCGCGTGCAGCGAGGAGGCGTTGCCGGTGACGGCGAGCTTGGCGGTCATCGCCGAGATCGCGTCCGGGAGCATCGGAGTGGTCGCGGCGTGGTCGAGGTAGGCCATGGTGGCCACGATTCTACGAGCCGTGGCCAGGGGGCCCGACCTCACGGTCGGAGTGCGGGGCTGTCCCGGAGCTTCGCGGTCGGAGCGCGAGGCGGTCCTGGAGGCGCCCGGTCAGAGCGAGAGGCTCCAGGACACCGTGTCGTCCATCGCC
Organism: Streptomyces aureocirculatus; assembly: GCF_000720475.1. GTDB lineage: Bacteria > Actinomycetota > Actinomycetes > Streptomycetales > Streptomycetaceae > Streptomyces > Streptomyces aureocirculatus. The sequence continues at coordinate 7,770 of NZ_JOAP01000034.1, read as the reverse complement.
ATCAGGGTGCCGAGGACGACGAGGTCGGCCACACCGAGACCGAGGCCGAGGAGCGCGCGGCCGCGGCGTGCGGTGCCGCGCCACAGGGCGATCGACGCCAGGACGATGGCGATCGGGCCGAGGACGATGTTCAGGACGAGCAGTCCGAGGAGGCCGAGTACGAAGGAGGCCACGGCCATGCCGTCGGTGTCCCTGCGCCCCGTGGGGCGCTCGGCCGTGGGGCGCTCGGCCGTGGGGCGCTCGGCCGTGGGGCGCTCGGCCGTGGACCGGTCTGTTGCCGTTGCGGTGAGTTCCATGGCGCGACTCCTCAAGAGTGGATCGGGCGTCGTACGGAACGGACGTGTCAGCGGTGGCGTGCGTGGCGCTCCCGCACCGTGAAGATCAGCAGCCAGGCACCGATGACGGTGGCCATGACGAGCGTGACGGGCAGCGGTGCGTGCGCCACGGTCCCCATGGCGACGCCCAGAAGCAGCAGTGCGGCGACGAGGAACAGCATGGTGCGGATGCCTCCCGTGTAGGTCACATGAACGCGGCACATGAAAGCGTCACATGAACGCGTCACATGAACGCGCAACATGACCGCCGTGGACACTTCGGTGAACGACTGTGGTTACAACTGTTCACTGACTATGGAGTCTAGCCCGCCTACGGCTTCCAAAACTCGGAGAACAGTTGTTAACTGCATGGCATGAGTCACACTCTCGACGATCCGGCCCCGGCCCCGGGCGCCCGGCGGGCCCAGAAGCTGAGGACCCGGCAGGCGCTCCTCGACGCGGCCCTGCGCCTGCTTGAGGAGCAGAGCCTGTCCAGCCTCGGGCTCCGCGAGGTGACCCGCGCCGTGGGGGTGGCCCCCACGGCCTTCTACCGGCACTTCCGTGACACCGCCGACCTGGGCGTGGCCCTGGTCGAGGAGGCCCTCGGCAGCCTGCACACGACACTCGTCGCCACGCTCGCGGCGACCGGTGACGGCGAGGAACGCATCGCGGCCGCCGTCGAGTTGATCGTTGCCTACGTACGCGCGTACCCCGCACACGCCCGCTTCATCGCACGGGAACAGCACGGCGGCGTACGCCGGGTACGCGAGGCCATAGGCGCGCAACTTGCGCTGTTCGCGCGGGAGGTGGCGGCCCAGTTCGCCAGGGAGCCGGAGGCGGCGGGCTGGAGCGAGGACGATCTGCTGATGCTCGCCCGGATGTACGTGGACCACATGGTGATGACCGCGTCCGCGCTCCTGGAGACCGCCGACGCGGAGCCGGTGGCGGACACCGCGCGCAGACAGCTCCGCCTGGTGGGCCTGGGACGCCGACACTGGCTCGACACCACACCGGCCTCGACGGATCAGTAAGGGGCAACTAGCCTTTACGGTCATGACGAACCTCCCGATCGACTGGCAGCTCCCCGAGACGTTCGACTCCTCCTCGGGCGCCGTCCGCTGGGCCGCGCTCGGTCCGGCCGACGCGCCGCCGGTCGTCCTGGTGCACGGCACCCCGTTCTCGTCGTACGTCTGGCGCGGCGTCGCCAGGGCGCTGGCCCGCGACCACCGCGTGCACGTCTGGGACCTGCCCGGGTACGGCGCCTCGGAGATGCGGAACGGCCAGGACGTCTCGCTGGCCGCGCAGGCGCGGGTGTTCACCGAACTCCTCGCCCACTGGGGCCTGGACAGGCAGCGGCCCCCGGCCGTCGTCGCCCACGACTTCGGCGGCTGCGTGGCGCTGCGGGCCCACCTGCTGCACGACGCCCCCTACACCCGGCTCGCCCTCGTCGACCCGGTGGCCCTCGCACCCTGGGGCACGCCCACGTACGGGCTGCTCGGCGCGCACGCGGACGTCTTCGCCCAGTTGCCGCAGGCCCTGCACGAGGCCATGGTGCGGGAGTACGTCGGCTCGGCGAGCCACCACGGGCTGCACCCCGCCGTCCTCGACCGGCTCGTGGCGCCCTGGTGCACACCGGCGGGGCAACCCGCGTTCTACCGGCAGATCGCGCAGAACGACCAGCGCTTCACGGACGAGATCCAGGACAGGTACGGCGAGTTGGCGCTGCCGGTCCTCGTCTGCTGGGGCGCCGAGGACACCTGGCTCCCGGTCGCGCGCGGCCACGAGCTCACCGGTCTGATCCCCAGCGCCGAGCTGCGCCTGATCGAGGGCGCCGGTCATCTCGTACAGGAGGACGCACCCGCGGAACTCACGGCGGAGCTCGGTCGTTTCCTCACCGCGGGCCCTCGTACAGGTCACTGACGGCCGCGGCGGCCCGCGCCAGCTCTTCGCGTACCTCGGGCGGCGAGAGGACCTCGACGGCGTCGGAGAAGGCCAGCAGGACGCGGGCGGCGCGCACCTCCTCCCAGACGAGGCGCACGGTGACCCACTCCCCCGCACCGCCCCCGGCGCCGTCCTCGACGAGTTCCGTGAGCGCCCCCGCGTGCAGCCGCAGAAAGCGGCCGAAGCGGTCGCGGCGCACCCTGGCCGTGACCTCGATCCCGCCGGTGCGCCGCTCCACCTGCTGCTTCAGGAGCTCCCAGACGTCGGCGAGTTCGACGCCCGGGCGGCGGCGCACGGGCTCGTCCGTGAGCCGCGCCGCGCGCACCCGGTCGGCGCGGAAGAGCCGCGGCTCCCCGTCCCTGTCGGCCACGAGGTACCAGACACCGGCCTTGGACACGAGGCCGTAGGAGTCGAGGGTGTACTCCCGCTCGGCGTCCGTGCCGCTGTGCACATAGCGCACGCGCAGCCGCCGGTCGGCGAAGACCGCCTCCTGGAGCGTCTCCAGATGGTCCACGGGCAGTCCCGCGCCGGGCCCGCGCTCCCACCGCGTGGCATCGACGAGGATCCGCCGCCTGGTCAGCTCGGCGGCGGGCCGGTGCGGGGCGGGCAGCGCCGCCATCACCTTGCGCAGGGCGGAGCCGATCGCCGCGTCCAGGCCGAGGGCCGCGTGGGCGCCCTGCGCGGCGAGCACGAACAGGGCGCGGGACTCGTCGGCGGTCAGACCCGTGACGTCCGTGCGGTAACCGTCCAGGAGCGCGATACCGCCGTGCCTGCCGCGCTCGGCGTACACCGGGACACCGGACGCGGACAGCGCTTCGACGTCGCGGTAGATGGTGCGCACGGACACCTCGAGACGCTCGGCGAGTTCATGCGCGGGCACTCTGCCGCGGGTCTGGAGCAGCAGCAGGATGGAGAGCAGACGGTCGGACTTCACAAGGAACAGGATCGCGCGCGTCCGCATCCAGAAGCGACGGAAAAGGCTGGTCAGCTCTTCCCAAATTCTGCTTATGATTCGGACGTGTTCGACTCCCGGCACATCAGGTCCTTCCACGAAGTGGTCCGCACCGGTTCGTACTCCGCCGCGGCCCGCTCGCTCGGCTATACGCAACCCGCGATCACCCAGCAGATGAAGGCGCTCGAACGGTCCGTGGGGACAGTCCTGTTCACCCGGGTCGGCCGGCGCATGCGGCTCACGGAGGCGGGCGAGGCACTTTCCCGGCACGCCGGAGTGATCCTCGGCAATATCGACGCGGCCCAGCAGCAGATGAACGCGATCACGCGCCTGCGCACCGGCCGGGTGCGGCTCTGCGCCTTCCCGAGCGCCACCGCCACACTGATACCGGAGGCCCTGGCCCGCCTGGCCCGCGCCCACCGCGGCATCCGCGTCGAGCTCCAGGAGTACGAGCCGCCGGAGTCCCTGCAGCGCCTGGTGCACGGCGACGCGGACGTCACGCTCGCCTTCACCTACCCCGGCCTGCGCGAGGAGGTGCCGGACGAGGTCGTCGAGGTGCCGCTGATGGAGGACCAGCTCACGGTTTTGATGCCCACCCGGCATCCGATGGCGCGCCGCCGCTCGGTGCGGCTCGCCGATCTGTCCGACGAGCGCTGGATAGCGGGCTGTCTGCGCTGCCGCGCCAACTTCCTGCACGAGTGCGCCGAACAGGGCTTCGCCCCGGACATCGCCTTCACCACCGACGACAACCTCGTCATCCAGAGCCTCGTCTCGGAGGGGCTCGGCATCGCGATGATGCCCGGACTCGTCCTGAACTTCCTGTGCCACCGCTCCGTGACCGGCCGCCCGCTCGACCCGGCGTCCCGGCGGCAGGTGTCCGCGTACGTACTGCGGGAGCACCTGCGCATCCCGGCCACCACGCTGGTGCTCGACGAGTTGAAGGCGGTCGCGGCGAACCGGGTCGGCTGCTGACCCCGACCGGCCGCCCAAGGTCCACTCATCCGGCCATAAGCAATCTTTAGGGCTGCGCGAAGAAACTGTCGTTGGACGTGATGGATGATCCAGGTCGACGCTGCCCGTATGACCACCCCCACCGCGCACACCAGGACCCGCACCACGGAGCGCCTCGACGCGCTCGTCACCGACATCCGAGAGGCCGTCGGCCGCGGCCTGCCACCGGACCTGACCGCGTACCTGGTGGGCGAGCGCCTCGCCCCGCACCTGGGCGCCGCCGACCTGCTCACCCCCGAGCAGTGCGAGGGCGACCCCGAGCGCTACCGCCAGCACCTGCTGCACGCCGAGAGCGACGGCAGCTTCTCCCTCGTCGGCCTGGTCTGGCTGCCCGGTCAGCACACCTCGGTGCACGACCACGTGTCGTGGTGTGTGACGGGCGTGCACGAGGGCGAGGAGCACGAGCGGCGCTACCGGCTCGTCCCCGCGGCCGGGCCCGGCACCGCCGCGCACCTCGTCGCCACCGAGGACGTGGTGAACCCGCAGGGCGCGGTGTGCGGTTTCGCGCCGCCCGGGGACATCCACCGGGTGTGGAACGCGGGCGCGGGTCGCGCGATATCGCTGCACGTCTACGGCGCGGACATCTCGCGGCTCGGCAGCAGCGTACGACGCGTGTACGACCTGCCGGCCGACCGCTGATGGCACTGCTCGGGCACCGCCCGCCGAAGACTGCGCCGACGCCGGCGCGGGTCGCGCGCGTGCGCGTACGGGCCGCGGGGCCCTGGCCCGGTCTCGCACTGGCCGCTTCGGGTGTCGCCGTCGCCTGGGGGATCCACCGGCTGCTTCCCGGCGTGCCGATGCTGACGGTCGCCATCGTCCTCGGGCTCGCCGCCGCGCAACTGCCAGGGACCCAGGTGTGGGTACGAGGCTGGGCGCGGCCCGGACTCACCTTCGCGGCGAAGCGGCTGATGCGGGTGGGTGTGGTGCTGCTCGGCCTGAAGCTCAGCCTGCGCGATGTGCTCGGGGTGGGCTTGGGCACCGTCGCGATGGTCCTTGTGGTGGTCGCCGCGACGTTCTTCGGTACGTGGTGGCTCGGCCTGAAGCTCGGGCTCCCCGGCGACCAGCCGCTGCTCATCGCGACCGGCTACTCGATCTGCGGGGCGTCCGCGATCGGCGCGGTCAGCGACGTCTCCCGCAGCGAGGAGCGGGACACGGCCGCCTCCGTGGCCGTGGTGACGCTCTGCGGGACGCTGGCGATCGCCGTACTTCCGCTGCTCCAGGGGCCTTTGGGGCTCAGTGACGCGGAGTTCGGGCGCTGGGTCGGGGCGAGCGTGCACGACGTGGGGCAGGTGGTCGCCACCGCGCAGACCGCCGGGGGTGACGCCCTCGGGGAGGGTGTGCTCGTCAAGCTAATGCGGGTGGCGATGCTCGCGCCGCTGGTGGCGGGGGTGGCGCTTGCTGTGCGGGCCCGCAGTGCGCGGGGCGCCGGGAGTGCGGGGGTGCCGGGTGAGCGGCGGCCGCCGTTGGTGCCGTTGTTCGTGGCCGGATTTGTGGGGATGGTCGCCGTCCGCAGTACCGGGTGGCTGCCGGACGCCGCCCTCGACGGGGCCGGGGTGGCTCAGGAGTTGCTGCTCGCTGCGGCGCTTTTCGGGCTGGGCAGCGCGGTGGACCTCCGGTCCCTGGTGCGTACCGGGGGGCGGGTGGGGATTGTGGGGCTGTTTGCTTGGGTTGTGGTGGGCGGGGTTTCTTATGCGGGGGTCTGCCTGACCGGCTGAGGGGGCGGGGGCCGTGTCCGATGCGGTGCGCGTCAGGTGAGGCGGGCTCGGGCCAACTGGCGGGACTGGGCTATCAGGCGGTCGGTGGAGTCCCAGATCTCGGCGTCCTCCTCCAGGAAGCCGCCGGCGAGGTTGCGGGTGGTGATGGCGACACGCAGCGGCCCCGGCGCGGGCTTCGCGCGGACGTGCACGGTGAGTTCCACGGTCGGCACCCACCCCGTGAGCCCCATCTCGAACGCCGTCGGCGGCAGCGCGTCCACGGCGAGCAGCAGCGACAGCGGGTCCGCGGGGCGCCCGTCGGCTAGCCCGAACCACGCCCGCATCTCGCCCTTGCCGGAGGGCTGCCCGAGCGCCCAGCCCAGCGTCGCCGGGTCCAGCTTCAGCCACAGCCGGTCGGCGATCGCGGACGAGCCCGGCATGGGCCGCTGATCGGCAGGCGCGTCGTCGGCGCCGAAGCACTGCTCGGGCGGGGGCATCGCCGGGGGCTTCGCCGACGTGCGCACGTCGTCGGGCAGCGCGTCGAGGTCACCGTACGAGGCGAGCACCCGCAGCCGTTCGACCTCACCGCCGTCGGCGTCGAACTGCACGAGCGAGGCCTGCCCGGTGGAGAGACCGCGCCCGGTGCGCACGGTCTCGGTGCGCACGACGGCCGGTCCCGGTTCGGACGCGGTCAGATAGTGCGCGGTGATCGTGAACGGGTCGGGGTGCGGCAGCGCGTGCGCGAGGGCACGGCCGACGACCGCGAGGAGATAACCGCCGTTGACGGCGTTGACGATGGTCCAGCCCGCGGAGAGGTCGGTGTCGTAGACGCCGGGCTCCCGTCGGGTGACCGCCGTGTCGCGGTCGAACTCGCTGTCCCCCACCGTCGCGTGCGCCGTCGGGGCCGCGACTGTCTCCGTTTCCGCCATGGCAGCAACGTACAACAAGCAACTACTAAGCGGTAGCTTTTCTTTCGGCCGGTTCCTCCGCCGAGGAGCGGCGGTTCCAGGCGCGCGGCGCCCGCCAGTGGTAGTGCAGGGCGAGCAGCCGCAGGACGAACGCGGTGACGACGGCGAGCACCGTGGTGAGGCCGTTCAGGACCTCGAAGCGGATGGACAGGGCGACGATCGCCGCGCCGACGGCGGCGGGCACCGCGTACAGGTCACGGTCCCAGCGCACCAGGGAGGGCACCTCGTTGGCGATGATGTCGCGCAGCACACCGCCGCCCACCGCCGTGGCGAGGCCGAGGGTGGCGGACGCGGTGAGGCCGAGGCCGTAGTCGTACGCCTTCGTGGTGCCCGTCACACAGAACAGGCCGAGGCCCGCCGCGTCGAAGACGTTCACCGCGAACTGGGTGCGTTCGACCTGCGGGTGCAGGAAGAACACGAGGAGGGCGGCGAGCAGCGGGGTGAGGAAGTAGCCGAGGTCCGTGAAGGCGGCCGGTGGTACCGCGCCGATCACCAGGTCGCGGAAGAGGCCGCCGCCCAGGGCCGTGACCTCCGCGAGTACGGCGATGCCGAAGACGTCGAAGTTCTTGCGTACGGCCAGGAGGGCGCCGGAGATCGCGAAGACGAAGATGCCGACGATGTCCAGCGCGTGCTGGACCGACGGGCTGAACAGTTCCAGAAGCACGCACCATTGTCCCCCGGCCGGGGGCCGTCCCACCTCACCGGCTCCGGCACCCCGCCCTCAGCCGCCGAACAGCTTCTACTCCCCCACCCACCCGCCCTGCCACCGCACTGACGCACTCGCCCCCAACCACCGGCCAGGCTGTCCCCCACCGCCCGCCCTTCACCACGCTGACGCACTCGTCCGCAACACCGGCCAGGCTGTTCCCCGCCGCCGCCCTTCACCGCGC
>NZ_JOAP01000033.1 GCF_000720475.1 Streptomyces aureocirculatus | reverse complement strand
ACACCGCTGCCCCCCGAGCACCGGGGACGACAGCAACCACTACACCGGAAGCCGCACGGCACGCCAAGGCCGACAGCAATGGGCGGGTGGGTGGGGAACACCGCCGCGCAGCGGCGGAACATCGCTACGCCCCCCGAGCACCGGGCACAACAGCAACCCCCGCACCGCAGGCCGCACGGCACGCCAAGGCCCGACAGCGACGGGCGGGTGGGTAGGAGATGCCGCGCGCAGCCGCGGGAGGCCACTGGCCCCCGAGCACCGGGGACGACAGCAACCCCTGAGCCAGGGGGGCGTCCGGTCGCGCCGTTGGTGTATCGGCCATGGCCGCCATGGCAGGATCGTGCCCATGCCGACCGCACTCGCCGCCGATCTCGTCAGCGACGGCACCGCCGACGCCCGTTCGCTGGACGAGCAGTTCCACTCCCCCGTCATCGCCTGGTTCGACGCCAACGCGCGCGATCTGCCGTGGCGACGGCAGGACGCCGGGCCCTGGGGGGTCATGGTCAGCGAATTCATGCTCCAGCAGACACCGGTGAGCCGCGTCCTCCCGGTGTACGAGCAGTGGCTCGCCCGATGGCCGCGCCCCGCCGACCTCGCCGAGGAGGCGCCCGGCGAGGCCGTGCGCGCCTGGGGGCGGCTCGGGTACCCGCGGCGGGCGCTGCGGCTGCACGGGGCCGCCGTCGCCATAACGGAACGGCACGGCGGCGACGTACCGGCACAGCACGCGCAGTTGCTCGCGCTGCCCGGCATCGGCGAGTACACGGCCGCTGCCGTGGCGTCGTTCGCGTACGGGCAGCGGCACGCCGTGCTCGACACCAACGTCCGGCGGGTGTTCGCGCGCGCCGTCACCGGGGTGCAGTACCCGCCGAACGCCACCACCGCGGCCGAGCGCAAGCTCGCCCGCGCCCTGCTGCCCGGGGACGAGCGCACCGCCTCGCGCTGGGCCGCGGCCTCCATGGAGCTGGGCGCCCTCGTCTGCACCGCCCGGAACGAGGACTGCGCGCGCTGCCCGCTCGCCGACCGGTGCGCCTGGCTGAGGGCGGGCAAACCGGCGCACGAGGGCCCCGCGCGCCGCGGTCAGACGTACGCGGGCACCGACCGGCAGGTCCGCGGCAAGCTCCTCGCCGTGCTCCGCGAGGCCGTGACACCCGTACCGCAGGCCGCACTCGACCGGGTGTGGGACGACGCCGTGCAGCGGGCCCGCGCCCTGGACGGGCTCGTCGCGGACGGACTCGTGGAACCCCTGCCGGACGGCTGCTACCGGCTCCCGCTGACCTGACGCGCCACAGCCGCCGCGCCACACCTCCATGTCGCGGCCGCCGCGTCACGCCCCCGTGTCACGGCCGCCGTACCGCGGCGGACGGGCCCGAACCGCCGACATAACGGGCATCAGCACCCACACTCACCTGCTGGTTTACGCCCGGCCTACTTCTGTTACACAACCGACGTACAGCCGTGCGTCCGCCGCTGGCTGCTCCGCACAGCCCCGTGACAAGGCCTCCGTAACTTCATTCTCGTACCGCACAGGCAAGGGAAAACGCGGTCGCGAGGCAACCGGCGTCGACCGGGGGCAGCCGGGGTTTAACGGGAACGGACGGAGGCGGTTGGATATGGCGCACGGCGAGGTGCTCGAGTTCGAAGAGTACGTCCGCACTCGGCAGGACGCCCTGCTGCGCAGCGCCCGACGGCTCGTCCCGGACCCCGTGGACGCGCAGGACCTGCTGCAGACTGCGCTCGTGCGGACCTACGGCCGCTGGGACGGTATAGCCGACAAGCGTCTCGCGGACGCCTACCTGCGCCGGGTCATGATCAATACGCGTACGGAGTGGTGGCGCGCCCGCAAGCTCGAAGAGGTGCCCACCGAGCAGCTCCCGGACGCCTCCGTCGACGACTCCACCGAGCAGCACGCGGACCGCGCCCTCCTGATGGACATCATGAAGGTGCTCGCCCCGAAGCAGCGCAGCGTCGTCGTGCTGCGACACTGGGAGCAGATGTCCACCGAGGAGACGGCCGCCGCGCTCGGCATGTCGGCCGGCACGGTCAAGAGCACGCTGCACCGGGCGCTCGCCCGGCTCCGTCAGGAGCTGGAGAGCCGCGATCTCGATGCGCGCGCGTTCGAACGTGAGGAGCGGGAGCGTTGCGCGGCCTGAGTGCCGGAGCCGGTCGGCCAGGCCGGCCGACACCACAGTGGAGACAGTGGAAGGCGGGGAGTACGGCAGTGGCCGTGCTCGCCGCCCTCGGCCTTTTGCTCCCCCTGACCAGTTGCTCCACGGGCGGCTCCGGCACGCGTGACGAAGGCCCCGCCCGCTCGGGCCCCGTGGGCACCACGACGCCCTCGGCGAGCCCGTCCGCGTCGCCCGCCCCCAAGAGCGTGGACGCCGTCCGCCTGGTGAAGGAGGACCCGAAGGTCAGCCTGGCCGTCAAGCGCGACCTGAAGCCATGCGTCGCGGACGAGTACCCGGTGGACGTGTCCTACGGCAACATCACGGGAGCGGCCTCGTCCGATGTCGTCGTCAACGTGCTGACCTGCGGGGACGCCGTCGGTATCGGGAGTTACGTGTACCGCCCCACCGGTAAGACGTACGAGAATGTCTTCACGGACGAGCAGCCTCCGGTCTACGCGGAGATCGACCGCGGCGACCTGGTGGTGAGCAAGCAGTTGTACGAGGAGGGCAGCTCGCAGTCCGATCCGTCGGGCGAGGAAGTCATCACGTACCGCTGGTCCTCGGACCGCTTCACCGAGCAGGACCGTACGCACAACAACTACAGCAAGACGGTGAGCGGCGCCTCCGCCGCCCCGGACGACGACTGACCGCCCCCGCACCCGCACCCGTCCCCGCACCCCCACCCGTCCCCGAACCCAGAACAGAGCGGAACTGAGAGCACCCGATGGCAGAACACACTCATGTCCTGTTCGTCGAGGACGACGACGTCATCCGCGAGGCCACGCAGCTCGCCCTGGAGCGCGACGGCTTCGTGGTCACCGCCATGCCCGACGGCCTTTCGGGCCTGGCGGCGTTCCGGGCGGACCGGCCCGACATCGCCCTGCTCGACGTGATGGTGCCCGGCCTTGACGGCGTCAGCCTCTGCCGGCGCATCCGGGACGAGTCGACGGTGCCGGTGATCATGCTGTCGGCGCGGGCCGACTCGATCGACGTGGTCCTCGGCCTGGAGGCGGGCGCCGACGACTATGTGACCAAGCCGTTCGACGGTGCCGTCCTGGTGGCCCGCATCCGCGCCGTGCTGCGGCGCTTCGGGCACGCCAGCGGTCCCGGCGTGGGCGCGGCGGCTCCCGCCGAGGCGGGCGGCGCCACCGACGGCGGTGTGCTCACCTTCGGTGACCTGGAGATCGACACGGAGGGTATGGAGGTGCGCCGCGCCGGTGCCCCGGTCGGCCTCACGCCGACGGAGATGCGGCTGCTCCTGGAGTTCTCCTCCGCCCCCGGCACGGTCCTCTCCCGCGACAAGCTCCTAGAGCGCGTCTGGGACTACGGCTGGGGCGGCGACACGCGCGTCGTGGACGTGCACGTCCAGCGCCTGCGCACCAAGGTCGGCCAGGACCGCATCGAAACGGTCCGCGGCTTCGGCTACAAGCTCAGGGCGTGAGCCGGCGACGTGGCGGGGACACAGGGGTCAGCCATGGGCGGTGACATGAACGAGCCAACACCCCCCGGCCGGGGCGAAGCCCACCGCGAGCGCAGCGCGAAGCGCCCTGACCTGGGCGCGGAACGCCCCGGGCCGGGTGCGGAACGCCCCGGGCCGGGTGCGGGCAGCCCTGGGCCAGGCGCGGGCCGCCCCGAAGCGGGCGCAGACAGCCCCGGGCCGGGCGCACACCGCCCCGGGCCAGGCACGGACCGCCACGGGCCGGGTGCACACCGCTCCGAAGAAGGAGCAGACCGCTCCGGAACGGGCGCAAACCCACCCGGCCCAGGCACAGGCCGCCCCGGAACGGGCGCGCCCCGCCCCGCGGCGAGCGCAAACCACCCCGGCCCGCGTACGGAACGCCCCGGAACGGGCGCAAACCCGCCCGGCCCAGGCACAGGCCGCCCCGGCCCGGGCGGTGCGCGCTCCCGATGGGACGCGGGGCGCGCAGGCGCAGCGAACACGCGCCCGGGAGCGGACCCGGCACGCGCAGAAGCGGGACCGGTGCCTCCGGGAGCGGACCCGGCACGCACGGAAGCGCGGCCGACGCTAAGGGGAGCGGGACCGGTGCGGACGCCAGCAGACCCGGCACGCGCAGAAGCGGGACCGGTGCCTCCGGGAGCGGACCCGGCACGCACGGAAGCGGAGCCGACGCTAAGGGGAGCGGGACCGGTGCGGACGGGGGCCGAGGGGGTGGCCTCGGGGGCGTTTCGTGGGCTGCGGGACCGGCTGGAAGCCCTGCGGCGCCCCCGCGGAACCTGGCGCCTGCGGGACCTCGCGGGCGCCCGGCTGCGCACCGGCGTGCGCTGGAAGATCGCGGCGGCCATCGCCCTGGTCGGCGCGCTCGTCGCCATCGCGCTGAGCCTCGTCGTGCACAACGCGGCCCGCGTCTCGATGCTCGACAACGCCCGCGACCTCCAGGACGAGCGTGTCCAGATCGCCCAGCGCAACTACCAGTCGCGCGGCACCACCAGCGCCTTCTACGGCACCAAGATCGACGACCCGCAGCTCCCGAAGGAGCTGCGGCGCAAGGTCCTCACCGGCCGCCGCGCGACCTATGTGCAGGAGCACGCCGACGGCGTACCGGACATCTGGGGCGCGGTGCCGCTGAGTGACGGCCAAGTCCTGTCGGTGCACACCCGCTTCACCGACCGCAGCGCGGCCATCATGAAGGACCTCGACCAGGCCCTCGTCATAGGCTCCATCGCGGTCGTCTTCGGCGGCTGCGCCCTCGGCGTGCTCATCGGCGGCCAGATCGCCCGCCGCCTGCGCGAGGCCGCGACGGCCGCGGGCCAGGTCGCGCAGGGCCAGACCGACGTGACCGTGCAGGAGGCCATCGGCGGCTACGTACGCGACGAGACCGACGACCTCGCGCAGGCCGTCGACGCCATGGCCGACGCCCTCAAGCAGCGCCTCGAAGCCGAGCGCCGCGTGACCGCCGACATCGCGCACGAGCTGCGCACCCCGGTGACCGGGCTGCTCACGGCCGCCGAACTGCTGCCGCCGGGCCGCCCGACCGAGCTGGTCAAGGACCGCGCCCAGGCGATGCGCACACTCGTGGAGGACGTCCTGGAAGTGGCCAGGCTCGACTCCGCGTCCGAGCGCGCCGAACTGCAGGACATCACGCTCGGCGAGTTCGTCAGCCGCCGCATGGCCGTCCTGAGCCACGACGTACGGGTACAGATCGTGCACGAGTCGGTGGTCACCACCGACCCGCGCCGCCTGGAACGCATCCTCGGCAACCTCGTCGCCAACGCCGCCAAACACGGCAAGCCGCCCATCGAGGTCAGCGTCGAGGGCCGCGTCGTCCGGGTGCGCGACCACGGGACCGGCTTCCCCGACGCCCTGCTCGCCGAGGGCCCGAGCCGCTTCCGCACCGGCTCCGCCGACCGCGCGGGCCGCGGCCACGGCCTGGGCCTGACGATCGCGGCGGGCCAGGCCAAGGTACTCGGCGCGCGGCTGACCTTCCGCAACATACGCCCGCCGGGGTCCGCCCCCGACGAGCCCGCCGAGGGGGCGGTGGCGGTGCTCTGGCTGCCCGAGCACGCGCCGACGAACACCGGGAGCTTCCCGATGTTCCAGTTCCCCGACAAGTGGGATAAATAGGCCTTGGCGTCCGACGTCGGCCCCCGACCCGCGGGCGAGGTTCAGGAGCGGCTCAGCACCCCCAGTCCTTGTCGAGGTCGAGCTCGCCCTCGCGCGGCTGGGTGAAGGAGAACCAGTTGCCGGAGTCGTCGCGGAAGATCGCCTCGATTCCGTACGGGCGTTCCTGCGGCGGGTGCAGGAACTCCACGCCGCGCGCCTTCAGCTTCTCGTAGTCCCCGTGGATGTCGTCCGTGCTCAGGGCGCCACCACCCAGCACCCCCTTGGTGATCAGCTTCTTCATCGCCTCGGCGGACTCCGCGTCCATGCCCGCACCGCCCGGCACCATCAGGGCGATCATCAGTTCGGGCTGCTCCTTGGCGCCGACGGTGAGGAAGCGCATGCCGCCCTCACCGAGGGTCATGTCGGTGCGGACCTCCATGCCCAGCTTCTCGGTGTAGAACTCCTTGGCCCGGTCCTGGTCGAGGACCCAGACGGTGGAAATGGCGAGTCCCTTGATCATGTCGTGCTCCCGGTGCTCCTGGTGAGGGGTTCTCGTACCTGCCCGGCCACCGTAGGCAGCGGGCCCCGCGTCCCGCTTCTCAAGAATTGCGCTCCCCGCCGTCGGTTCTCACGGGTCCGGTCCCCGTGCCGTCGAGACCCGCCCGCGCGGGGAACCCGCCCGCCCACAGCAGTGCCCAGCACCCGGGGATCAGCGCCGCCCCGCGCCCCACGTGCTTCGCGCGGTACTCGCTCGGGGTGAGGCCCGTCTGCCGTTTGAAGGACGACGAGAACGTGCCCACGCTGGTGAAGCCGACGAGCATGCAGATGTCCGTCACGGAGAGGTCGGCCGAGCGGAGCATGTCCCCGGCCCGCTCGATCCGGCGGCGCGAGAGGTACTGCCCGGGCGTCTCCCCGTACACCTCCTTGAAGGCGCGCAGGAAGTGATGGCGTGCGTAGCCGGCGTGCGCGGCCACGGCGGCCAGGTCGAGGGCGGGGTCGGCCCAGTCGCGGTCCATCGCGTCCTTCGCGAGGCGCAGCCGCCTCATCTGCCGCAATTTGTCCACGCTGCGATGCTGGCACGAGCCACTGACAACGGCAGCCGGTGACCGTATCCACCCGGCGCGCACCGGGTGCCCGGCACACACCGCGGCACACACCGGGGCACCCGCCGCACACGGGGGCACCCTGCACACGGGGGGGGGCGCCCTGCCCCACGGCGACGGCCCCCGGCGCCGAGCTCTCGCTCGGTTCCGGGGGCCGTACGGCCGGGCGGAAGCCGCGGAATCGGACGGCCTCTGCCGCCGTCCGCCGCCGCTATCCGCGCGCGGGGTCCCCACCCGCGGCACCGGCCGGCTTCTGGTCGGCGGGCCCCGACCCGCGCAGCGGCGTCTCCTTCACGAAGACCGCCGCGGCGAGCGCGCCGAGGGCCACCACCACGGTGAGCAGGAACGCCAGGTGCGTACCTGAGGACACCGCGTGCTGGTAGGCGTCGCGGGCCGCCTCCGGCAGCTTGGCGAGGCTGTCCGCGTCGAGCTGGGCGGAGTGCTCGGTGACCTGGGCGACGCCGCCGCCGGCCCCGGCGGACCGCTCGGCCATCTCGTCCTGGACCCGGTTGTTGAACAGCGCGCCCATGATCGCGACACCGAAGGACGAGCCGAGCGTACGGAACAGCGTGGCCGTGGACGAGGCGACGCCCATGTCCTTCATCTCGACGCTGTTCTGCGCGACGAGCATGGTGATCTGCATCAGGCAGCCCATGCCGGCGCCGAGGACGGCCATGTAGATCCCGGAGGTCAGGCGGGAGGTCTCGGTGTCCATCTGCGACAGGAGGAAGAGGCCCGCGGCCATCAGGACGCTGCCTGCGACGGGGAAGACCTTGTACTTGCCGGTGGCGGTGGTGTACCGCCCCGCGAACATCGAGACGGCCATCATCGCGAGCAGCATCGGCATCAGGAGCAGCCCGGAGTTGGTGGCCGACGCGCCCTGGACCGCCTGCTGGTAGAGCGGCAGGAAGAGCATCGCGCCGAACATCACGAAGCCGGTGAGGAAGCCGACCACGGCCATGAGCGAGAAGTTGCGGTTGCGGAAGATCCGGAACGGCATGATCGGCTCGGCGGCCTTCTGCTGGACGAACCAGAAGCCGACCAGGGAGGCGACACCGAGCCCGATGAGCTCCATGATCACGGCCGAGTTCCAGTCGTACTCCGTGCCGCCCCAGGTCGTGACGAGCACCAGCGAGGTGATGCCGACGGTGAGCAGGGCCGCGCCGAGGTAGTCGATGCGTCCCTCGGCCCGCTTCTTGGGCAGGTGCAGCACGGCGCTGACCATGAACAGGGCGACGATGCCGAGCGGCAGGTTGATGTAGAAGGCCCAGCGCCAGCCGAGGTGGTCGGTGAGGGTGCCGCCGACCAGCGGGCCGCCGATCATCGCGACCGCCATCACGCCGGTCATCATGCCCATGTACTTGCCGCGCTCCCGCGGCGGCACCAGTTCCCCGATGATCGCCATGACGCCGACCATCAGACCGCCCGCGCCCAGGCCCTGCACGGCCCGGAAGGCGATGAGCTGCCCCATGTCCTGGGCGATGCCGCTGAGCGCGGAGCCGACCAGGAAGATGACTATGGCGCTGAGGAAGGCGCCCTTGCGCCCGTACATGTCGCCGACCTTGCCCCAGATCGGGGTGGAGGCCGCGGTCGCGAGGGTGTACGCGGTGACGACCCACGACAGGTGCTCAAGACCGCCGAGGTCACCGACGATGGTCGGCATCGCGGGCGCCACGATCATGTTGTCGAGCATCGCAAGCAGGATCGCGACCATCAGCGCGAAGATCACGACGCGTACGCTGCGCGGCTCCGGCGGCTCCGCGCCCCGCTGTTTCTTCTTCCTCTTCTCCCCGTGCTCCTGCTCCGCCTTCTTCTGCGCATCCCGGCCGGCCGCCCCGACCGCCACGCTGGTTCCCGCCATGGTTCCCGTCCCCTTTTCCCCGCACTTACTTGCCGCCCGGCAAGTTGGCTACAGTAGAGGAAAGTAGACCCTTAACTAGCCGGGCGTCAAGTAAGTTCGGGCTGGGCCGGGGAGAAGTGCGAGGATCGCCACCATGGGCAGCACAGGCAGGCAGCGGCGTCGCGGGGACACCCGTCAGCGCATTCAGGACGTGGCACTCGCACTCTTCGCCGAGCAGGGGTACGAGAAGACGTCCCTGCGCGAGATCGCCGAGCGTCTGGAGGTCACGAAGGCGGCGCTGTACTACCACTTCAAGACCAAGGAAGACATCCTCACCAGCATCTTCGACGATCTGACGCGGCCCATCGACGAGCTGATCGCCTGGGGCAAGGAGCAGCCGCGCACCCTGGAGACCAAGCGCACGATCCTGACGCGCTACAGCGGCATCCTCGACGAGGGCGCCCCGCTCTTCCGCTTCATGCAGGAGAACCAGGCGACGATGCGCGACCTGAAGACGGGCGAGAGCTTCAAGGACCGGATGTTCCAGCTCCTGGACATCCTCCGCCACGACGACCCGTCGACGCCGATGACCGCACAG
Organism: Streptomyces aureocirculatus; assembly: GCF_000720475.1. Taxonomy (GTDB): domain Bacteria; phylum Actinomycetota; class Actinomycetes; order Streptomycetales; family Streptomycetaceae; genus Streptomyces; species Streptomyces aureocirculatus. The sequence continues at coordinate 72,811 of NZ_JOAP01000033.1, read as the reverse complement.
GTGCGCTGCTTCAGCGCGCTGTTCACGATGCACGGCGGGATGTTCGTGCTCAAGGACGCCGAAGGCGACCCCGAGGAGAAGCGGAAAGCCATCCTCGAGGTCGCCATCGACTTGGTGACCCAGGCGCACCACGACGCCTGAGCCGACCCAGGCTCACCACGCCTGTGCCGACCCAGACTCACCGCGCCTGAGCCGGGGCGTCACGCGCGGGGGATCAGACGCGGACGCCCTGCTCACGGAGGAAGTTGACCGGGTTCACGGCCGAGCCGTAGTTCGGCGTCGTACGGATCTCGAAGTGCAGGTGCGGGCCGCTGGAGTTGCCGGTGTTGCCGGACAGGGCGATGCGCTGGCCGGTGCCGATGGCCTGGCCGGGGCGGACCTCGACCTTCGACAGGTGCGCGTACTGCGAGAACGTGCCGTCGGCGTGCTTGATCACCACGGCGTTGCCGTACGCGGGGCCGTCACCGGCGCCGTTCGGTCCCGCCTTGACGACGGTGCCGGCGTGCACGGACTTCACGACGGTGCCGATCGGCACGGCGAAGTCCTGGCCGGAGTGCTTGCTGGACCACATGCTGCCGCCGAGGCCGAAGCTCGCGGACAGACGGTAGTTCTCGACCGGGTCCTGCCAGGCGGCGGCCTTCTTGGCGGCGGCCTGCTTGGCCTGCGCCGCCTTCTTGCCGGCGGCCTGCTTGGCGTGCTCGGCCGCCTTGGCCTGGGCGGCGGCCTGCGCCCCCACGGACGAGGCGGTCACGGACTGCACCGAGCCCTTGGCGTCGGCGGCGGCCGCGACCCCGGCTCCGAGCACCGTCGTGACACCGACACCGGCGGCGAGGACGGCCGCCCGGGTACGACGCGGGGACGGGGCGAAAGAGTGAGTCGTGGCGCGCTTCGGCATGGGGAAACCTCCGGGGCAAGGCAGGGGGGACGGGGTGGAGCGGGCAAAGAAGGGGTGACACGGGCAAAAGGGAATCCGGCACACGGACTGCGCATGCCGGACGGCTATCCCTTGGTAACCCCCACCCCGCCCCGCACTCAAACAGCCCCTCTACTAGGAGTGGCCGTACCCGAGACGTCCGTTTCCGGCGGCTTCTTCGATCCCTTAGGTTTCTTCGGTCATCCCGCAGGGGTGGTCCGGGCCGCGATGCCCGGAACGACCACTATCAAACCTCGTATGTGACGTATGCCCTGTGCGTCACATCACCGGACGGCACGATTCCGCACCCCCGGAATGTGACGCGCGCTACGCCCACTACGCTCTCGCGCATGGATCCCGCGGCCCTTGGCATCCGCATCGCGTCCGGCGTCGTCTCCCCGCTGATCAGGAAGCTGTTCGCGCGGCCGGGGCCGGGGGCGGGCCTGGTGGACGAACCGGTGCGCGTCGACGGCCTGGTGTCGTTCCGCGGCGAGCGGCGCCACCTCGCCGAGAAGGACGTGCGCGGCCTGGTGACCGAGCTGGTCCGGCAGGCCGTACGCGCCGGTGAGCACGGCGAACGCCCCCTCCCCCACGACGAGGAGGAAGCCGTCGTCCACGCCCTGACCGGCACGCTGCTCGCGCTCGGCGCCCTCACCCTCACGGACGTGGAGGCGGTGTCCCTCGGCCATCAGGAGCTGGCGAACCGGCTGCGCCGTACCGGTGGGGACCCGGCAAGGGAGCTGTCGGCGGACGCCGCGTACTTCTACGAACGGCTGCTGACCACGGCGTGCCTGCACGTCCTGAACTTCTTCACGCAGCGTTCGGCCTTCGTGGCCCGCACCTTGGTGGAGCAGAGCCGCAACCAGGCGGAACTCATAGCCAAAGTTGACGAGTTGATCGCGCGGAACCCGCTCCCGGGGGCGGAGGACGTGCGGTTCGAGCAGCGCTACCTCGCCCATGTCGCGAAGAAGCACGGCAAGCTGACGATCTTCGGGATCGACCTGGCCGACTCGCCGGGCACCTGGCCCCTGGACGCGGCCTATCTGAGCCTGACGGCGACCGGGGAGGGACGGCCCCTGGGCGAGGTGCGGATCGGGGACGATCTGTACCCGATCCGCGAGGCGGACCTCGACTCGGCGCCCCGCCCCGCCGACGAGGCCCTCGCCACGCACGACCGCGTACTCCTCCGCGGTGAGGCGGGCTCGGGCAAGACGACCCTCGTCCAGTGGCTCGCGGTCTCCGCCGCCGCCCCGCGCCCCGGCGCGCGCATGGCCTATCTGCACGACCGCGTCCCCTACGTCCTGCCCTTGCGCACCCTGACCGCCCACGGCGAGCGCCTCCCCGCGCCGAAGGACTTCCTGACCGCCGTGTCACCGCTCGCGGGGACCCAGCCGGACGGCTGGGAGGCCCGCGTCCTGACCGCGGGCCGCGCCCTGGTCCTCGTCGACGGCATCGACGAGGTCCCCGAGGCCGAACGCGCCCGCACGCGCGCGTGGCTGACGGACCTCATGGACGCCTACCCCGGCAACCGCTGGCTGGTGACGTCCCGGCCCTCGGCCGTACGCGAGGACTGGCTCGCCGACGAGGACTTCACGGAGCTGACCCTCGCGCCGATGAGCGCGGCCGACGTGGCCAGGTTCATCGCGCGCTGGCACCGGGCCGCGGCGACCGGCTCGCCGGAGCAGGACGCGGCCCTTACGGCGTACCGGACCCAGCTCCTCGACGCCGTGCGCGGCAAGCCGGAGCTCGGCAGGCTCGCCACCAACCCGCTGCTGTGCGGGCTGCTGTGCGCCCTGCACCGGGACCGCCGCGGCTTTCTGCCGCTCGGCCGCAAGGACCTCTACACGGCCGCCCTGTCCATGCTCCTGATCCGCCGCGACCGCGAGCGCCATCTGCACGTGCCCGAACTCCGCGAGGAGCCCCAGCTCCAGCTTTTGCAGCGGCTCGCCTACTGGCTGATCCGCAACGGCCGTACGGAGCTGGACCGCACCCGCGCCACCACGATCATCCGGGACGCCCTGCCCGCCGTCCCGGAACTCGCGGCCCTGGGCGACGCCGACGCGGTGTACGCCCACTTCCTGCACCGCAGTGGGCTGCTGCGCGAACCCGGCCCGGACACCGTGGAGTTCGTGCACCGCACCTTCCAGGACTTCCTCGGCGCGCGGGCCGCCGTGGACGAGGGCGACTTCGGGGTGCTCGCCCGGCACGGTGCGGACGACCAGTGGGAGGACGTCATCCGCATGGCGGTCGCCCAGGCCCGCCCCCGCGAACGTGCCGAGCTACTCGGCGACTTGCTCGCGTACGGCGACACCCACGCCGACTCCTCCGCCCGCAGGCGCGCACACCTCCTCGCGGCGGCCTGCCTGGAGCACGCGGCGGAGCTGGCGCCCTCGGCGCGGGAGGAGGTCGAGCGGCGGACGGCCGATCTGATCCCGCCGCGTGGCCCGGAGGACGCGCGGGACCTCGCGGCCGCGGGGCCGATGATCCTCGACCTGCTCCCCGGCCCGGACGAGGTCTCCGGCGACGCCGCCCGGCACGTGGTGACCGCCGCGACCCATGTGCGCTCGGACGCGGCGATCCCGTTCCTCGCCCGGTACGTGGACCACCCCGACCAGGCGGTCCGCAGTCAGCTCATGTGGGGCTGGCACCGCTTCGACTGCCGTACGTACGCCGAGCAGGTCGTGGCCCGTCTGGACGACGGCTCGACCCACTTCACCTTCCATGCGGACGAGCACGTGGACGAGGTGCTGAGGCTCGGTCTGCGACCCGCGGACCTGGACATCCGCGACGGCGTGTCCCCCGATGCGGCGTCGCACCTGATCGTCGAGTGCGAGCCCACGTATCTGTTCCTCGGGCTCTCGCCCGCCCATCTCACGCGGGACGCTCTGGTGGCGTTGCGGCGCCTGCGGGCTTTGCGCGTCGCGGGCAGTCGAGAGCCCTGGGCTCTCGACCAGATCCCCGCCGAGGCGCCGCTGCACACGTTCGGGCTGTTCCTGGACACCGGCATCGAGGACCGGGATCTACACCTCATCGGCCGCTGGCCGGAGCTGCGCCGGCTCATCTTCAGCAACACGGAGGAGTTCCCCGGCTCACAAGCGGCGTGGCGGAACCTCGCCCGCCTGCGCCACCTCACCGGACTGGCCGTACCTGCCGACAGCCTCGCCCACGCACCCGATGACCTGAGCATGCCCGGCATCACCGAGCTGCTGCTGATCAGCACCCGCGACTGGGAGCCCGCCTCAGCGACCGCCCTGGCACGGGCCCGGTCACTTTTCCCCGGCATCGAACACCTGGCTCTCCCGGCCCACTGGGAAGACCACGCCGCAGCACCGCCCCGTCACCCGTCTTGAACTGGGCGGCCGATATCCGTACGGCAAGGATGCGCCGAATCCATGGGCCCACCCCTTGCCCGGCTTGCGTCCGACCGCATTCCTACCTGGGAATTCACCCTCCGGAATCAAAACACTACGGCTCTTCGAGTTGAACGGAACACCTCCTGGAACACGCCACCCTCACGACCGTACAAACACGGAAAAGGGGCTGCCCCGGACCCGAAGGTCCGGGGCAGCCCCTACGCGCTGCTCAGGCAAAGCGCCCGCGTCACGCGTCCTTGCTCAGATTCGGCCCGCCACCCGCGGCGGACTCGATCGGCGGCACGTCCGGGAGAGCCGCCTTCTCCTCACCGCGGAAGGTGAAGGCCTTGGTCTCGCCCTCGCCCTCCGTGTCGACGACCACGATGTGACCGGGGCGCAGCTCGCCGAAGAGGATCTTCTCGGAGAGCGTGTCCTCGATCTCGCGCTGGATGGTGCGGCGCAGCGGCCGCGCACCCAGGACGGGGTCGTACCCCTTCTTGGCGAGGAGCTCCTTGGCGGACTGGGAGAGCTCGAGGCCCATGTCCCGGTCCTTCAGGCGCTCGTCCACCTTGGTGATCATGAGGTCGACGATCTCGAGGATGTCGCCCTGGCTGAGCTGCGGGAAGACGACGACGTCGTCCACACGGTTGAGGAACTCGGGCCGGAAGTGCTGCTTCAGCTCGTCCGAGACCTTGTTCTTCATGCGCTCGTAGTTGGACTTCGTGTCGCCCTGGGCGGCGAAGCCCAGGTTGAAGCCCTTGGAGATGTCCCGCGTACCGAGGTTGGTCGTCATGATGATGACCGTGTTCTTGAAGTCCACGACCCGGCCCTGGGAGTCGGTCAGGCGACCGTCCTCCAGGATCTGCAGCAGCGAGTTGAAGATGTCCGGGTGGGCCTTCTCGACCTCGTCGAAGAGGACGACGGAGAACGGCTTGCGGCGGACCTTCTCGGTGAGCTGACCGCCCTCTTCGTAGCCCACGTAGCCGGGGGGCGAGCCGAAGAGACGCGAGACCGTGTGCTTCTCGCTGAACTCCGACATGTCGAGGGAGATCAGCGCGTCCTCGTCACCGAAGAGGAACTCGGCGAGGGCCTTGGACAGCTCGGTCTTACCGACACCGGACGGACCGGCGAAGATGAACGAGCCACCGGGACGCTTCGGGTCCTTCAGACCCGCCCGCGTACGCCGGATCGCCTTCGAGAGCGCCTTGACGGCGTCCTTCTGGCCGATGACGCGCTTGTGGAGCTCGTCCTCCATACGGAGCAGACGGGAGGACTCCTCCTCCGTCAGCTTGAAGACCGGGATGCCCGTCGCCGTGGCGAGGACCTCGGCGATCAGCTCGCCGTCGACCTCGGCGACGACGTCCATGTCGCCGGCCTTCCACTCCTTCTCGCGCTTGGCCTTGGCGGCCAGGAGCTGCTTCTCCTTGTCGCGCAGGGAAGCGGCCTTCTCGAAGTCCTGGGAGTCGATCGCCGACTCCTTGTCCCGGCGCACGCCCGCGATCTTCTCGTCGAACTCGCGGAGGTCCGGCGGCGCGGTCATCCGGCGGATGCGCATCCGGGAGCCCGCCTCGTCGATCAGGTCGATCGCCTTGTCGGGCAGGAAGCGGTCCGAGATGTACCGGTCGGCCAGGGTGGCGGCCTGGACCAGGGCCTCGTCGGTGATGGAGACGCGGTGGTGCGCCTCGTACCGGTCGCGCAGGCCCTTGAGGATCTCGATGGTGTGCGGCAGCGACGGCTCCGCGACCTGGATGGGCTGGAAGCGGCGCTCGAGGGCCGCGTCCTTCTCCAGGTGCTTGCGGTACTCGTCGAGCGTGGTGGCACCGATGGTCTGGAGCTCACCGCGGGCCAGCATCGGCTTCAGGATCGACGCCGCGTCGATGGCGCCCTCGGCGGCACCCGCACCCACGAGCGTGTGCAGCTCGTCGATGAACAGGATGATGTCGCCGCGGGTGCGGATCTCCTTGAGGACCTTCTTCAGGCGCTCCTCGAAGTCGCCGCGGTAGCGCGAGCCTGCGACCAGGGCGCCCAGGTCGAGGGTGTAGAGGTGCTTGTCCTTGAGGGTCTCGGGCACCTCGCCCTTGACGATGGCCTGGGCGAGGCCCTCGACGACGGCGGTCTTGCCGACGCCGGGCTCACCGATCAGGACCGGGTTGTTCTTCGTACGGCGGGACAGCACCTGCATGACCCGCTCGATCTCCTTCTCGCGCCCGATGACCGGGTCGAGCTTGGACTCACGAGCGGCCTGGGTGAGATTCCGGCCGAACTGGTCGAGGACCAGGGACGTGGAGGGCGTGCCCTCGGCAGGACCGCCGGCGGTGGCGGTCTCCTTGCCCTGGTAGCCGGAGAGCAACTGGATGACCTGCTGCCGCACCCGGTTGAGATCGGCGCCCAGCTTGACCAGGACCTGGGCGGCGACGCCCTCGCCCTCGCGGATCAGGCCGAGCAGGATGTGCTCCGTGCCGATGTAGTTGTGCCCGAGCTGAAGGGCCTCGCGGAGCGAGAGCTCCAGGACCTTCTTGGCACGGGGGGTGAAGGGGATGTGCCCGGACGGGGCCTGCTGGCCCTGCCCGATGATCTCCTCCACCTGCTGGCGGACCGCCTCGAGCGAAATCCCGAGGCTCTCCAGGGCCTTAGCGGCGACACCCTCACCCTCATGGATCAGGCCCAGGAGGATGTGCTCGGTGCCGATGTAGTTGTGGTTGAGCATCCGGGCTTCTTCCTGAGCCAGGACGACAACCCGCCGCGCGCGGTCGGTGAACCTCTCGAACATCGTTAATCGCTCCTCAGAGCGGTCAGGCAGTAAGGGGACGCTCCCCTCCCTGTCCTTCCGCAGCTTAGTCCCGCAAGCGGGGACCGCTCATTCCAACTGCCGACACCCGTCCGGATCACCCTCACTACGGTAGAGAACGCTTCCCGGCTCCAACGCCGACACATGCCACAACTTGATGGTGGGAGATGATGTTCCCGCAGGCCAGGCCGTCACCCTCGCTACGAGTACGCCGTTGGCGAACGTGGGACACCTGAACGCCGCGTGTCGCCCCTCCCCACTAGGGATGTCTTACCCGTATGCACTGACTCTCCATGCAGCGCGCACCGGTTCGCTCCGCTACGGGCGAACACCCTTGCGCCGTGAAGTGCGCCAATACGCCCCCGGATCGACCACCGAGCGCGACAGAACCCACACCCATCGTGACAGGGCCGTAACCCCAGTGCGTCTCGCCCGGTTGCTCCGGGCATGGCCCTCAGCGTTCCCCACCCCCGACCGCCGGTGTCGCGTCAGCGGGACGCCCCGGCGCCGGGGCCGTGGGATCCGGCGGCGGAGCGGTGCTGGTACGAGAACGGCCTGGGCTGGGCCGTGGCTTCCGGCCCCGGCGTCAGGCTGCTCACGGGGCTGCGCTTCGACGTGCTCGAACTGCCGGCGGAGGCGGGCTTCGCGGCGCTGCGGCACGCGGGCCCGAAGGCGCCCGTGGCCCTGCACGGGGAGACGATGCGGCTCTTCGTGGCCGCGGGCAGCGCGGACGAGCTGCCGGGACTGCTCGACTGGCTGGAGTGGGGGGGCATCCCCCTGGACCTCAAGGGGATCGGCGCGGGCGGTCTCGTGGACGCGCCCACCCCTCCCGGCGCGGTCGGCCGACCGGGGGCCGCCGTGTGGCTGCGGGCCCCCGAGCCCAACTGCGAGGTGGAGGCGACGTTGCCGTCACTGACCTTGCCGTCACTGACCTTGCCGTCACCGACACCGCCGTCCGCCCCGGGGCCGAGCCCGGCCCTGTGCGCGGACGGCAGCGGAACCGACCCCCATTCCGGCTCCGCCGCGGGCTCCGACCTCGTACGCCTCGTGGACACGGCGGCAACGCAGTGCCACCGGGTCCGGCTGCGGCGTCAGAGCAGTCAGCCGTTGGCCTTCTCGTAGGCCTCGCGGATGGACGCGGGGACGCGGCCGCGGTCGTTGACCTCGAAGCCGTTGTCCTTCGCCCACGCGCGGATCTGCGCGGTGTCCTGGCTGCCGCCGGACGTCGCGGTCCGGGACTTGCCGCGTCCGCTGGAGCGGCCACCCGTCCGACGCCCGCTCTTCACGTACGCCTCGAGAAGACCGCGGAGCTTGTCTGCGTTGGCGGTGGTGAGATCGATCTCGTACGTCTTGCCGTCCAGCGCGAACGTCACGGTCTCGTCCGCCTCGCCGCCGTCGAGGTCATCGACAAGAAGGACCTGAACCTTCTGTGCCACCGGATTTCCTTTCATCGATAACTTCAGGGCCGGACCATGCGGCATGAGCCGCCGATTCGCCGCCCCCTGTTATATGCAGCACTGCAGTACGTCGGAAAGCAAACCGCTTTTCCCGGAAAAACACAAACCCCTGGGAGAGACCAGCTCGACGGGATCCCGGGAAACATGCGCGTTTCGGACATAGCCCACCGGCCATGTGACTGCCCGGAATAGCTCGGTCACGATCACAGATGCAGAAGCATCCGGCTGTTGCCCAAGGTGTTCGGTTTCACTCGTTCGAGGCCGAGGAACTCCGCGACGCCCTCGTCATAGGAACGCAGCAGCTCGGTGTAGACATCTCGGTCGACGGTATCGACGGACGTCTCGCCGATCTCCACGAAGCCGTGCTTGGCGAAGAAGTCGACTTCGAAGGTGAGGCAGAAAACGCGTCGTACGCCGAGCCGACGAGCGGTCCGCAGCAACTCACCGAGCAGCCGATGTCCCACTCCCGCGCCCTTGACCTGTGGATTCACCGCCAGGGTGCGTACTTCGGCGAGGTCTTCCCACATCACGTGCAACGCGCCGCAGCCCACCACGGGACCGGCTTTGCCTTGGCCTGACACGCGTTCCGCCACCCAGAACTCCTGGATGTCCTCGTAAAGCGTGACGGTCGCTTTGTCGAGCAGGATGCCGCGCCGGACGTAGGGATCGAGCAGGGCCCGCACCGCGGGCACATCGGCGGTACGGGCCCTGCGCACCGAGACCGCATTTGCCGGGAGCATGCCGGGCCCGCCGAGTTCACCGGGTTCACCGGGTTCGCATGGGCCGCCGGGTTCGCCGGGTGGCTGGGACAGTTCGTCGGGCTGTGCTGGCATGGGCGGACGCTATCGTTCGGTCCCGGACTCCGGGGCCGCGGGGTTCTGCGCCTCTTCCGCCGCCGCCGCTCGGGCTTCGGCTTCGCCATGGGCGGCTTCGGCTTCGGCGTCGGCTTCGGCGTTGGCTTCGGCTTCGTTGTTGCGAACCGTGTCGCCTTCGACCATGCGAACGGCGTCGCTGAGCGCTTGCCGCTGCTGCGGCGACATCATGCCGAAGAACGCGACGAGTGCGGATGCCGGGTTGTCACTCTGCGACCATGCTTCGTTCATCAGTGCGGCCGCGTAGGCGGCACGGGTGGAGACCGCCTCATATCGATAGGCCCGGCCTTCCGCTTCGCGGCGCACCCAGCCCTTCTGATGGAGATTGTCCAAAACGGTCATGACAGTCGTGTACGCGATGGACCGTTCCCGCTGAAGGTCTTCCAGGACTTCTCGAACGGTCACGGGGCGGTTCCACTTCCACACCCGTGTCATCACTGCGTCTTCGAGTTCTCCCAAGGGGCGAGGCACAGTGGAACAATAGTGGGCGAGACCACTAATGACGTGATGGACGTGGCATACCGGTCATTTTCGCAACAAAAAGGGCGTACGACCCGAGTGTCGGGTCGTACGCCGAGGCAGCGTCCTGCCTTACGGCTTCCCGCCTGCCGCGAAACGGTGGACGGTCAGGCGTCGCCGGTCCTGGGGGTCTGCTGAACGGACTCGGCGCGGGCGATCGCCGCGTCCACGGCGGCGTCCTCCTTGGCCTTGTTGGCGCCGCCCTGGGTCTTGACGATCGTCACGATGAGACCGACGAAGAACACGGCCATCACTACGGGGGGCACGAGCGCGGAGACGTAGTCCATGCCCCCAGCGTAGCTAGCCCGCGGCGAGGCGTTGCGCGGGGGCGGCGGGTCGCTCCGGGCGTTTGGGCGGGAACACCTCGGCCGGAGTGGGCATCGGGCGGGGGCGCTCCTGCGGGGGCGCGGGGCGCTCGGCGGGCGGCTTCGCGCGGGGCGCGGGCTTCTTCTCGTCCGCCGCGGTGAGCCCGCCGGGCAGGGCGAGCAGCCGGGCGCGGGAGACGGGTACCCGGGGGCGGACCACCACGGGCCCGTACGGGGCGGGACCGGCGGCGCTCCGGGCCGCCGTGGCGGCGGTGCCGCGGGCCGCCGTGGCCGCCGCGAGGCGCTCCCGTACGGCCTGCTCGGCGAGTGTCCGGCAGCGGCCGAGGAGGGTGGCCGCGCGCGGGTTGCCGCGCAGGGCTCGCAGCGCCGAGAGGTCGTCGGCGTCCGGCAGGTACCCGGTGCCGAGCACGGTGTCGAGGAGCTCCAGGTACCCGGCGGTGGTGCCGGGCAGCGCGGCCCGGTAGCGGGCCAGGTCGGCCACCAGGAAGGCACGCAGCCGGGCGCTCTCGCGCGCCGCCTCGTCGATGTCGTCGGCGAGGCGCACGCAGTCCTGCACGGCCTGGTCGTCAAGGGCACGGACGGTACTGGGGTGCAGGGCGTGGGCCAGAGCACGGCGGAGCACTCGCAGCTCCTGCGCACCGAAGGCCATTCCGCCCCGGGATCCGTATGGCGTGGGCATGAACCGACGATAAGCGCAAACGGGACAAAATCTGCTTAACGGACACTTTTGGCGTGGCTGAGGCTTTGCGGAGGCCCCCGGGGTGGACCGGGGGGTGCGCGGTCCGGGGCCGCGGAGGCCCACCGGGGTGAGCGGGGCTGTGCGGTCCGGGGCGCGTGCGGGGCCCGGTGGGCGGGGGCTGTGCGGGCCCGTGCGCGTGCGGGGCCCGGCGGGCGGGGGCTGTGCGGGCCCGGCCGCGTGCGGGGCCCGGCGGGCGGAGGCTGTGCGGGCCCGGGCGCGTGCGAGGCCCGGCGGGCGGAGGCTGTGCGGGCCCGGGCGCGTGCGAGGCCCGGCGGGCGGGCCTGGGGGCGGAGCCCGGCGGCCGGGCGAGGTCAGTCCTGGCGGCGGCGCGTCGTCGCGAAGGCGACCGCCCCCACCCCGAGGGCCCCGGCCGCCCCGGCCACGATCCAGGGCACGACACCGGCCCCGGTGTCCGCCATGCGACCGCGCGGGGCGTTCGGTGCGGCCGGTGTGCCCGGGGCATCCGGTGCGGCCGGTGTGCCCGGGGCATCCGGTGCGGTCGGTGTGCCCGGGTCGGGGGTGGCGGAAGCCGCGGGCGCTGTGGGTGCCGCTGCGGCCGCTGCCACCGTGGGCACCTTCGCAGCCGCCGCCCTCGACGTCGTCGGCACCGTCGCCGCCGCTGCCGTGGGCGCCGCCGCCGTGGGCGCCGTCGATGCCGTCGCCACCTTGCGCGCCTTCGGTGCCGTCGGCATCTCCGCTGCCGTCGCCACTGTGGGCACCTTCGCTGCCGTCGCTGCCGTCAACGCTGTAGGCGGCACCTTCGCTGCCACCGCAGCCACCGCACCCACCGGCGGAGTGGACGACGGCGGCACAGTCCGCGTCGGTGCCGATGCGGGAGAGGCGGATGCGGCACCGGATGCCACGGAACATGCCGAGGTGGATGCGGCGGTGGACGCAGCGTGGGACGCGGCGGTGGACGCGGCGACGGACGCAGCACGGGATGCCACGGCGCATGCGGTGGCGGACGCAGTGTGGGATGTGGCAGCGGTGGATGCGGTGCCGGGTGGCGCGGCGGGGGCGGTGACTGTGGGCGGGCCGGGGGGTGGCGTCGCGGCCGGGGACCCGAACCCGGCCCCGGCGCCACCCCCCGCCCACGCCACCACCACCGCGGCCGTCACCACACCCAGCCGCACCCTGCGCCTCATCCGCCCCACGCTCACTCGAACACCCGCACCAGACACCCGGTCAATATCCGTCCCCGCACAGCCTGTTGGAGACGGATACAGCATGTCCGACGTAAGCGAAAAGTTGGCGACGAGCCGCACTCTCCGGCGCAAAATCATGCTCAGCCGCGTGACACGTTCCGCTCGTACACGAGCCGCAGTCCGATCAGTGTCAGCCAGGGCTCGTGCTCGTCGATGACGGACGCCTCGCCGAGCACCATGGGGGCGAGCCCGCCCGTGGCGATCACCGTCACGTCCTCGGGGTCCCCGCCGGGCCCTGCGAGCTCGCGTGCCATCCGCTGTACGACGCCGTCGACCTGGCCCGCGAAGCCGTACAGGATGCCCGCCTGCATGGCCTCCACGGTGTTCTTGCCGATGACGCTGCGCGGCCGGGCCAGTTCGATCTTGCGGAGCTGCGCGCCGCGTACGCCGAGCGCCTCCACGGAGATCTCGATGCCGGGAGCGATGACCCCGCCGGCGTACTCCCCGCGCGCGGACACCGCGTCGAACGTCGTGGCCGTACCGAAGTCCACGACGATCGCGGGTCCTCCGTAGAGCTCGACCGCGGCGACCGCGTTGATGATGCGGTCGGCGCCGACCTCCTTGGGGTTGTCCATGAGGATGGGCACCCCGGTCTTGATGCCGGGCTCCACGAGGACTGCGGGCACGTCTCCGTAGTACCGCCGGGTGACCTCGCGCAGCTCGTGCAGGACGGACGGCACGGTGGAGCAGATCGCGATCCCGTCGATGCCGTCGCCGAGTGCGCCGCCGAGCAGGGGGTGCATGCCCATCAGGCCCTTGAGCAGCACCGCGAGTTCGTCGGCGGTGCGGCGGGCGTCGGTGGAGATGCGCCAGTGCTCGACGATGTCCTCGCCGTCGAACAGGCCGAGAACCGTATGGGTGTTGCCTACGTCGATCGTCAACAGCATGGCGGGCTACTCCGCCTCGCGCGCGGAGGCCGCGGCGGCCTCCCTCAGATCGAGGCCGATGTCGAGGATGGGCGAGGAGTGCGTGAGGGCGCCCACGGCGAGGTAGTCGACGCCGGTGCGCGCGTAGGCGGCGGCGTTGTCCAGGGTGAGGCGGCCGGAGGACTCCAGGAGGGCACGGCCCGCGACGAGGGCGACGGCCTCCTCCGTCTCGCCGGGCGTGAAGTTGTCCAGGAGGACCAGATCGGCGCCCGCGTCCACGACCTCGCGCAGTTGGTGGAGGGTGTCCACCTCGACCTCGACCGGCACGCCCGGGAACATCTCCCGTACGGCCTTGAAGGCCTGGGTCACGCCGCCCGCCGCGACCACGTGGTTGTCCTTGACCAGGGCGGCGTCGGCGAGGGACATGCGGTGGTTGACGCCGCCGCCCATGCGTACCGCGTACTTCTCCAGGGAGCGCAGCCCCGGCGTCGTCTTACGGGTGTCGCGGACCTTGGCGCCGGTGCCCTCAAGGGCGTCCGCCCACGCGCGCGTGGCGGTGGCGATGCCGGACAGGCGGCACAGGATGTTCAGCGCGCTGCGCTCGGCGGTGAGCAGGTCGCGGGTGCGGGTGGTGATGCTCAGGAGCACGTCTCCTGCCTCGACGCGCTCGCCGTCCTCGACGTACCGCTCGACCTCGAACTCGTCCTCGCAGACGACGGACAGGACGGCCTCGGCGACGCGCAGGCCCGCGACGGTGCCCGCCTGGCGGGCGGTGAAGTCGGCGGTGGCGACGGCGTCCTCGGGGATGGTGGCGACCGTCGTGACGTCCACGGCGTCCGGCGAGAACTCCATGTCCTCGGCGATGGCGAGGTGCGCGATGTCCTCGATCTGGACGGGGTCGAGGCCCGCGTCGGCCAGCATCCGGGCGAGCGACGGGTCGAGGCCGCACTCCATCGCGTCGGGCGCCGCGTCGCCGCAGCCGCAGGCGTCGCCGCAGCCGCCGTTGCCGTCGGCGAGGGGGAGGTCGGGGGTGCTCACGTCGGTCACTGCTCCTGGGTGCTCGGGAATCGGGCGTTGTCGGTGGTGCGGGTGGTGAGGGCCCTGTCGGGGTCGAGGCGTACGACGATGTGGCGTCCCCACGCCGCGTCGTCGCGGTCCGCGTGGTCCTCGCGCCAGTGGCAGCCACGAGTCTCCTCGCGCCGCTGTGCCGCCGCCACCAGGACGCGGGCGACGCACAGCAGGTTGGTGGTCTCCCAGGTGTCCACGCCGGGCTCGGCGGTCTTGCCGTGCTCGGCGAGCGCGCCCGCGGCGTCCGCGTGGACGGCGGCGAGGCGTTCGGCGGCCTCGGCGAGGGACTCGGCGGAGCGCAGCACGCCCGCGCCCACGGTCATCACGCGCTGGATGGCGAAGCGGGCCTCGGGGGGCAGCAGCGGGTGGGCCGGGCGCTCCGGAGGCGTCGTGTCGGCGGGCACGCGCGCGGGGAGTGCACCCGCGGCGTGCAGGGCGGCGATGTCGTCGGCGATGCGCTCGGCGTAGACCAGGCCCTCCAGGAGGGAGTTGGAGGCGAGCCGGTTCGCGCCGTGCACGCCGGTGCAGGCGACCTCGCCGCAGGCGTACAGGCCCGCGACGGTGGTGCGGCCGTGCAGGTCGGTGCGGACGCCGCCGGAGGCGTAGTGGGCGGCGGGGGCGACCGGGACGGGCTCGGTGACGGGGTCGATGCCGTGGGCGCGGCAGGCGGCCAGGATCGTGGGGAAGCGCGTCGCCCACATGTCGGGGCCGAAGTGCCTGGCGTCCAGGTACATGTGCGCGGTGCCCTGTTCCCGCATGCGGCGCGTGATGCCCTTGGCGACGATGTCGCGCGGTGCCAGCTCGGCGAGTTCGTGCTGCCCCACCATGAAGCGCACGCCGTCGGCGTCCACCAGGTGGGCGCCTTCGCCGCGCACGGCTTCGGAGACGAGCGGCTGCTGGCCCTCGGCGTCCGCGCCCAGGAAGAGCACGGTCGGGTGGAACTGCACGAACTCCAGGTCGGAGACCTCGGCGCCCGCGCGCAGGGCGAGCGCGACCCCGTCCCCGGTGGACACCGACGGGTTCGTGGTCGCGGAGAAGACCTGGCCCATGCCACCGGTGGCGAGGACCACGGCGGGCGCCCGCACGGCGCCGACGCCGTCGTGCTGGCCCTCCCCCATCACATGCAGGGTGACGCCGGCCGCGCGCCCCTCGTCGTCCGTCAGCAGGTCGAGGACCAGGGCGTTCTCGACCGTGGGTATGCCGCGCGCGCGGACCGCTTCGACCAGGGCCCGGGAGATCTCCGCGCCGGTCGCGTCGCCGCCCGCGTGCGCGATGCGGCGGCGGTGGTGGCCGCCCTCGCGGGTGAGCGCGAGGGCGCCTTCCGCGGACTCGTCGAAGTGGGCGCCGGTCTCGATGAGGCGGCGTACGGCGGCGGGGCCCTCGGTGACGAGGATGCGCACCGCCTCCTCGTCGCACAGGCCCGCGCCCGCCACGAGGGTGTCGTCCAGGTGCTGCTCGGGGGTGTCGCCCTCGCCGAGTGCCGCCGCGATGCCGCCCTGGGCCCAGCGCGTGGAGCCGTCGTCCAGGCGCGCCTTGGTGACGACGACGGTCTTCAGTCCTGCGGCCGAGCAGCGCAGGGCGGCGGTCAGGCCGGCCACTCCGGAGCCGACGACCACGACGTCGGCATCCAGCGACCAGCCGGGAGCGGGGGCGTACAGGCGTATGCCGGTAGCACTCATGCGGGGGCTCCGAACGTGAGCGGGATGTTGTCGATCAGGCGGGTCGTGCCGACCTTGGCGGCGACGGCGAGCACGGCGTCGCCCTGGTGGCCGCCGTCGATCTCCTGGAAGTCGGACGGGTCGACAAGCGCCAGATAGTCCAGGACGAGCGGCGGGCGCAGGCGCGCGGCCTCGTCGAGGACCTGCCGGGCGGCGGCGCGCACGGCGTCGGGGCCGATCGGTCCGGTCGGCGGGGCGGCGGGTCCGGTCGGCGGGGCGGCGGGTCCGGTCGGCGGGGCGGCGGGTCCGGTCGGCAGGGCGGCGGCGACGGCGTGCGCGTCGGCGGCCGCGCGGGCCTCGCCGAGGGCGTTCAGACCGTCCACGCGCGCGTGGGTGGCGGGCGTGAGGGCGGCGCGGGCGCGCAGCGCCTCCTGCGCGGCGTGCCGGTCGCGGCCCGCGAACAGGGCGTGGGACAGCGCGAGCGCGGTGCGGCGCTCGTCCGGCGAGAGGTAGCGGTTGCGGCTGGAGCGGGCGAGGCCGTCGTCCTCGCGGACCGTCGGCACACCGACGATCTCAACGTCGAAGTTCAGATCGCGCACCATGCGGCGGATCAGGGCGAGCTGCTGGGCGTCCTTCTGGCCGAACAGCGCCACATCCGGTGCGGTCAGGTGAAGGAGTTTGGCGACGACGGTGAGCACGCCGTCGAAGTGCCCGGGGCGCGTGGCCCCTTCGAGGACGTCGCCCATGGGACCCGCGGTGACCCGCACCTGCGGCTCGCCGCCGGGATAGACCTCGTCCACGCCGGGGGCGAACACGAGGTCGGCGCCGGCCCGCGCGGCGATCGTGACGTCGGTTTCGAGGGTGCGCGGATAGCGGTCCAGGTCCTCGCCCGCGCCGAACTGCAGGGGGTTCACGAAGACCGTGACGACGACCTCGCCGCCGGGCCCCGCCGTCCGCCGTGCGGTGCGGATCAGGGTGGCGTGGCCCTCGTGCAGGGCGCCCATGGTCATGACGACGGCCCGCCGCCCGGCCCGCGTACGGGCGCGCAGGTCCTTGGCGGTGTGCAGGAGTGCGGTGCTCATCGCTGCTCTCCGTCGTCCGGACCGCCGTCACGGAAGCCACCCGGGCCACCGTCACGGAAGCCGTCCGGGCCGCCGGAGGGGCCACCCGGTCCACCCGGTCCGCCGGGCCCCGTCACCCCGCCCGCGAGCACGCCCAGCAGGTCCTCGGCGAGTTCCGGCTTGAGCAGACCGTGGGCGAGCGCGCGGTCGGCGGTCGCGCGGGCCATCGCCAGATAGCCCGCGACGGTCCCCGGGGCGTGCTTGCGGAGCTCGGCGACGTGCGCGGCGACCGTGCCCGCGTCCCCGCGCGCGACGGGTCCCGTCAAGGCCGCGTCCCCGGAGCGCAGGGCGTTGTCGAGCGCCGCGCCGAGCAGCGGACCGAGCATCCGGTCGGGGGCGCTCACACCCGCGTCACGCAGCAGCTCCATGGCTTCGGCGACCAGCGTGACCAGGTGGTTCGCGCCGAGGGCGAGGGCGGCGTGGTAGAGCGGGCGGGCCTCCTCCGCGATCCACTCGGGCTCGCCGCCCATCTCGATGACCAGGGCCTCCGCGGCGAGCCGCAGCTCTTCGGGAGCGGTCACGCCGAAGGAGCAGCCTGCCAGGCGCTGTACGTCGACGGGGGTGCCGGTGAACGTCATGGCGGGGTGCAGCGCGAGGGGCAGCGCACCGGCGCGCAGGGCGGGGTCGAGGACCTTCGTGCCGTACCGCCCGGAGGTGTGCACCAGGAGCTGTCCCGGGCGCACCGCGCCGGTCTCGGCGAGGCCCTCGACGAGGCCGGGAAGCGCGTCGTCGGGGACGGTGAGCAGCACCAGGTCGGCACGCTCGAGGACCTGGGACGGCGAGGCGAGGGGCACGTCGGGCAGCAGCGCGGCGGCACGCCGCCGTGAGCTCTCGGACACACCGGACGCGGCCACCGGGCGGTGCCCGGCGAGCTGCAGGGACGCGGCGAGCGCGGGGCCCACTCGGCCCGCTCCGACGACGCCCACGGTGAGCCTGGCGGGGCGGTTCCTGGGGTCCGGCCGGGCCTCCGGCTGCTGCTCGGGCCGGTGAGATGCGTTCACGCGATGACGCCTTCCGTTCCAGTCCGCTCGGGGTACCGGACGATTTCTCGTCATGCTAACGCTATTGCTTGGCGCCGCGCCGTCGGCTGTCCACAGGCTGTGGGCATTCGTAGGACCGCGCGCGATGATCTGTGGATGACCGCACACGACCCGCGTGACGACCGCGAAGGCGACGACGGCGACCGCGAAGGCAGTGACGAGCAGGAACAGCCGGACGAGCGCGCGCGGCGGTTCGCCGCCGCCCGCGACGCCGAACGGATCCTGGCGCTGCCCCCGACGACGGTGACCCTGGCGGAGCGCCTCACCGCCCTGACGGGAGGTGCCGCGGAGGTCGCGGACCTGGGGCGGCCGGGTGACATGTACGGCGACGGGGTCGTCGCCGACCTGGAGGACGAGGTCGCCAGGATCCTCGGCAAGGAGGCCGCCGTCTTCTTCCCCACCGGCACCATGGCCCAGCAGGTCGCGCTGCGCTGCTGGGCGGGGCGCACCGGCAACGCGACGGTGGCCCTGCACCCGCGCTCGCACCCGGAGGTGCACGAGGCGGGTGCCCTCTCCGTGGTGAGCGGTCTGCGCACCGTGCACCCCACGGACGAGCCGCGCCAGCCCACGGCCGAAGAGATCCTCGACTTCGAGGAGCCGTTCGGCACGCTGATGCTGGAACTGCCCCAGAGGGAGGCCGGTTTCGTCCTGCCCGAGTGGCAGGAGCTCACGGACGTGGTGGCGGCGGCGCGCGAACGCGACGCCGTGGTGCACTTCGACGGGGCACGCCTGTGGGAGTGCACGACGCACTTCGGGCGGCCGCTGACGGAGATCGCGGCTCTCGCCGACAGCGTCTACGTGTCGTTCTACAAGTCTCTGGAAGGCATCGCGGGCGCCGCGCTCGCGGGCCCGCGGTCCCTGACCGACGAGGCCCGCGCCTGGCGGCACCGGTACGGCGGGCTGATGTTCCAGCAGTTCCCGACGGCACTCTCGGCGCTGCTCGGCCTCAAGCACGTGCTGCCGCGCCTGCCGGAGTACATCACCCACGCGCGCGTGGTCGCCGACGCGCTGCGCGAGGGCTTCGCGTCCGCGCGGGTGCCGTGGTCGCGCGTGCACCCCGATCCGCCGCACACCCACCAGTTCCAGTGCTGGCTCCCGTACGCGCCCGAGGTCCTGAACCAGGCGACGCTCGCGCAGGCCGAGGAGACCGGTACCCAGTTGTTCTGGCGCTGGTTCCCCGACGGCCCGCCGGGCCTGTCCGTCACGGAGGTCACCGTGAACGGTCCTGGCCTGGCGTGGACCGCCGACGACGTCATGGCAGCGGTCGCGGAGTTCGCGCGCCGCCTCCCCTGAGTACCCGGAAGTACCGCAGCACGGCGGCGCGGACACGGCCCCGCGCGGGCCGTTCACGGACCACGGCGTTGAAGCGCCCGTAGTCGCGCACCTCCCGCACGACCTGCCAGTCGTGGGCCCCGGGTGCGGGCGGCGCGGGCTCGCCGTGCTGGGCGGCGCGGTAGGTGTCGAGCAGGTACTGCTGCGTGACGCTCATGACGTACGACCTTTCATGTCAAATGGTACTTAACGGGCGGCCTGAGGGCAGATTTACTGCTTGGCGGTCGAGACGAGGACGTATTCAGCCCGTCCGGCGTTTGAGGACGAGGCCCGGAGGGCCGACGGGGGGAAAGGGGCGCAGCCCCAGTGGGAAGGGGCGGCACCTTCGCGGCCCCGGCGATGCCTCCACCCTGCACAAGGCCCAGGGGCCAGGTCTCCCCAATTGACGCCGACTGTCAATCGACGGCGGCGATGTCAGTGGCGCGGTGCACCATGGGGACCATGAGCGTGAGCATCGACATCACCGGCCTGACACCGGACCGCATCCATGTCGTGCCCTCGCCCCTCGCCGAGCTCGGCATGGCGCTGCACGCGCTGTCGGAGCCCGGCCACCACCCGGGGCTGCAGGGCTGGGCGACGGCCGTCACCACGCGCCTGGACCCGTGCCTCGCGGACCGCATGTGCGAGGCGGACTTCCTGTGGCGGACGACGTTCTCCGACGTCTTCGCCCCGTTCGCGGGCATCCCCGGCAAGGGCACGCTGCCCGGCGCCACCCTCGCCGAGGAGCTCGACCTGCTCGACAAGCTGACGGACGAGCAGTTCGTCGACGCCGCCCTGGAGTTCACCTGCCAATTGGCGTACGACTCCCAGCGCGCCACGGACCCGCTGAACGACCCGGAGACGCGCCGTCACGCCCTGGATCTCGCGGCCGCCCGCGGCGACCACCAAGTGCGGTTCACCAAGCGCCTGCTCGACGACCCGCCCGTGGTGCGGGCCTGGTTCCGGCAGTTCCTGGAGGACTGCGACGAGGCGTTCTTCGCGGACACCTGGTCCCGCGTGAGCCAGCAACTGGCCGCCGACGCCCGGCACAAGACCGAGTTGCTGCGCCGCAAGGGCCTGGACGAGGCGCTGAAGGCCATCTCCGGAGCGGTGGACCTGGACGAACAGGCCCGCAGGATCACCATCGACAAGATGGCGGTCGGCCACACCCGGACGGGCGAAGGCGGCCTGGTCCTGGTGCCCACCAGCCTCGGCTGGCCCCACCTGCTCGTCCTGCACCGGTACGGCTGGCAGTCCTCGATCACCTACCCCGTGAACTCCCCGGGCCTTGCCGCCCCCGCCTCCGTGGAGCAGCTCACCCGCCGCATGGCCGCGCTCTCCCACCCGGTCCGGATGCGCCTCTGCCGCCATCTGGCCCGGGGTTCGTACACCACGGGGGAGCTGGCCGACGCCCACGGCATGACCGCACCGGAGATATCCCGGCACCTGAGCGTCCTGAAGAAGGCCGAGCTGATCACCACGCGCCGCCGCGGCCGGTACGTACAGCACCAGCTCGACCTGGGCGTGGTCTCCCGGCTCGGCACCGAGTTCATCGAGGGCGTCCTGCGCTGACGGACGCGCCCCGGCGGGCGTCAGCCCCCGCCGCCGCCCGCCCGCACAAGACCCGTCTCGTACGCGAGCACGACCACCTGCACGCGGTCGCGCAGGCCGAGCTTGGTCAGGATGCGGCCCACGTGCGTCTTCACGGTCGCCTCGGAGAGGACGAGGCGCGCCGCGATCTCGCCGTTCGACAGGCCCTGCGCGACGAGCACCATGACCTCACGCTCGCGCTCGGTGAGCCGCTCCAGCTCCTTGTGCCGGGGCTGCCCGGCGCCCGCGGGCAGCATGGGCGCGAAGCGGTCGAGCAGGCGCCGCGTGGTGGACGGCGCGACGACCGCGTCGCCGCTGTGCACGGCCCGGATGGCGGCGAGCAGTTCGGCCGGCGGCACGTCCTTGAGCATGAACCCGGACGCACCCGCCTTCAGCCCGGAGAAGGCGTACTCGTCGAGGTCGAAGGTGGTCAGGATGAGCACCTTCGGCGGGTTGTCGTCGGAGCAGATGCGCCGGGTCGTCTCCACGCCGTCCAGCTTCGGCATGCGGACGTCCATCAGGACCACGTCGACCGCGGTGGCCCGCAGCGCCTGTAGCGCCTCCACGCCGTCTCCGGCCTCCGCGACGACGTCCATGTCCGGCTGCGCGGCGAGCACCATCCGGAACCCGGTGCGCAGCAGCACCTGGTCGTCGACGAGCATCACGCGGATCGACATCAAAGGGTCCCTTCATGGGGGGGTTCGTCAGGACATCATCGCGGACGATGCGGGCTCGGTGCGGGCGGGGAGCGGTCGGGGAGCGGTCGGGGGCTGCCGGGGAGCGGTGGCGGATCCACCAGTGACAGGTGTCAGTGTGCGGGTTTCAGCGGGAGCAACGCGCTGATGCGGAATCCGCCGCCGGGACGCGGCCCGGCGTCCAGCGTGCCGCCGACCATGCCGACGCGCTCCCGCATGCCGATCAGGCCGTGCCCGCTGCCGTCGGCGCCGCCGTCCTCGTACAGCTCGTGCGGGGCGCCCTTGCCGTCGTCCTCCACGAGCAGCCCCAGGCCGTCGTCGAAGTAGACGAGCCGGACGCTCGCACCGGCGTTCTCGCCACCGTGCTTGCGGGTGTTGGTCAGCGCCTCCTGGACGATGCGGTACGCGGTGAGCTCGACGCCGCTCGGCAGCGGGCGCGGGGTGCCCTCGACCTTGAAGTCGACCGGCAGGCCCGCGCCGCGCACCTGCTCTATCAGCTCGTCGAGTTGTTCCACGTCCGGCTGCGGGACGTACTCGCCGCTCTCCTCGGGCTCGCCGGTGCGCAGCACGCCGAGGAGTCTGCGCATCTCCGCGAGGGCCTGGCGGCCGGTGCCCGAGATCGTGGCGAGGGCCTGCTTGGCCTGGTCGGGAGCCGCGTCCAGGACGTAGGCGGCGCCGTCGGCCTGCACCACCATCACGGAGACGTTGTGCGCGACCACGTCGTGGAGCTCGCGGGCGATGCGGGCGCGCTCGGCGGCGACCGCGACCTTGGCCTGCGCCTCGCGCTCCTTCTCCAGGCGGTTGGCGCGCTCCTCCAACTGGGCGAAGTAGGCCCGGCGGGTACGGATGGAGTCGCCGAGCACCCAGGCCAGGGCGAACGGCACGACCATGAAGACCATGAAGAGGATGTTGCCCCAGACGCCCGTGCTGCCCTCGGGCCAGCGCGCCTGCGAGAGGGGCGCCGCCGCGAGCCCGCCGACCAGGGCGAACCGGGAGGCCCACGGGGCGCCGTCCGCCGCGGTTGTGTAGATGATCACGAGCATCGCGAAGTTCGCGGGCCCCGGCTCCACATCGAAGATCATCTGTATGACGCCGATGGCCGCGGCGAGGACCAGCATCCGTTCGACCGCCCGGCGCCGCAGCGCCACCACCAGGCACAGCCCGACGACGACCGGAATCGACGCGAGCGCCGGGTCACGGCCGTCGGACTCGGCTACGGCCACCACACCGATCCCGGAGATGCCGAGCAGGACGAACGCCCAGAAGACGTCGACTCCTGTCGGGTGTCTGCGGAGAAAGTCATAGAGGCGCTGCACGTAACCCAGCGTAGGCAACCCATCAGGCCCCCGGGTCAACCGGAGGTCCGATCCGTACGACCCTCTCGTACTCCCCAAGGTGGAGGCCCGCTTAGCCTTCGGGATGTGACGAACGAGGCAGGAGGAGCCCGCGCAGGGCAAAGCGGCGCGCCGAGCGGCTGGCGGGAAGCCATGGAGAGCGCCCTGTACGGCCCCGGTGGCTTCTACCGCCGCCCTGAGGGACCCGCGGGGCACTTCCGCACCTCCGTGCACGCCTCACCGCTGTTCGCGGACGCCGTGGCCCGGCTCCTGTGCCGGGTCGACACCGCGCTCGGGCACCCCGGCGAGCTCGCGTTCGTGGACATGGGCGCTGGCCGCGGCGAGCTGACGGCGGGCGTCCTTGCGGCCCTGCCCGGCGAGGTGGCGGCACGCGCGCGTGCGTACGCGGTGGAGCGCGCCGAACGCCCCGAAGGGCTCGATGACCGCATCCGGTGGCGCGCCACGCCCCCGGCCGGTGTGACGGGTCTGCTCTTCGCCAACGAGTGGCTCGACAACGTGCCCCTCGACGTGGCCGAACGGGCGCCCGACGGCGCGCTGCGCCGCGTCCTGGTGCACGCCGACGGCACCGAGGAACTCGGCGGCCCGGTCGAGGGCCCGGACGCCGCGTGGCTGGCTCGCTGGTGGCCGCTCGGCGCCGAGCCCGGCCTGCGCGCGGAGATCGGGCGCCCCCGGGACGAGGCGTGGGCGGCGGCGGTGGCGACGCTGACGCGGGGTCTCGCGGTTGCCGTCGACTACGCGCACACCCGGGAGGCCCGGCCGCCCTTCGGTACCCTCGCGGGCTTCCGCGCGGGCCGTGCGGAGCCGCCCGTGCCGGACGGCAGCCGCGACGTCACCGCCCATGTGGCCCTCGACGCCTGCGCGCTGCCCGGCGCCCGCCTGTGCACCCAGCGCGCCGCCCTGCACGCCCTCGGCGTCCACGGCGGCCGCCCGCCCCGCACGCTCGCCTCCGGCGATCCGGCCGCCTACGTACGGGCCCTTGCCCGCGCGGGCGAGGCGGCGGAGCTGACGGCGCCGGGCGGCCTCGGGGACTTCGGCTGGCTGGCACAGCCAGTGCGGCTCGACCTGACGGACGTACTGGCCCCCGTGACCGGCCTCTGAATCGTTGCCCTACTGGGTGATCGTGCACTACTGGGTGATGGTGCACTACTGGGTGATGGTGGGGAGAGTCGTGCCCTACTTGTCGATGTCGCCGACCACGAAGAACAGCGAACCGAGGATCGCCACCATGTCGGCGACCAGCGTGCCCGGCAGCAGCTCGGCAAGGGCCTGGATGTTGTTGTACGAGGCCGAGCGGAGCTTGAGGCGGTAGGGGGTCTTCTCGCCCTTGGAGACCAGGTAGTAGCCGTTGATGCCGAGCGGGTTCTCGGTCCACGCGTACGTGTGGCCCTCCGGGGCCTTGAGCACCTTCGGCAGACGCTGGTTGATGGGGCCCTGAGGCAGGTCGGCGATCCGGTCGAGGCAGGCGTCGGCGAGGTCGAGGGCGTTGTGGGTCTGCTCCAGAAGGCACTCGAAGCGGGCCAGGCAGTCGCCGTCCTGCCGGGTCACGACCTTCAGGACGTCGCCGAGTTCCCCGTACGCCAGATACGGCTCGTCGCGGCGCAGGTCGAAGTCCACTCCGGAGGCACGGGCGATCGGACCGCTCACTCCGTAGGCATGCACCGCCTCGGCGGAGAGCACGCCCACACCGCGGGTGCGGCCCCGGAAGATCTCGTTCCCGAGCACGAGCCTGTCGTACACGTCCATGCGCGAACGCACCGCGGCCACGGCGCCGCGCGCGCGTCCCGTCCAGCCCGCGGGCAGGTCCTCCTTGAGACCGCCGACACGGTTGAACATGTAGTGCATGCGGCCGCCGGAGACCTCCTCCATGACGTTCTGGAGTTCCTCGCGCTCCCGGAAGGCGTGGAACACCGGCGTGATGCCGCCCAGCTCCAGCGGATACGAGCCCAGGAACATCAGGTGGTTGAGAGTCCGGTTCAGCTCGGCGAGGAGCGTGCGCGTCCACACGGCGCGCTCAGGCACCTCCATGCCGAGCATCCGCTCCACGGCGAGGACGACGCCCAGCTCGTTCGAGAACGCCGACAGCCAGTCGTGGCGGTTGGCGAGCATCACGATCTGGCGGTAGTCGCGGGCCTCGAAGAGCTTCTCCGCGCCGCGGTGCATATAGCCGATCACCGGCTCGGCCCGCTCGATCCGCTCGCCGTCGAGGACCAGGCGCAATCGCAGCACACCGTGCGTTGACGGGTGCTGGGGGCCGATGTTCAGCACCATGTCGGTGCTCTCGGCCGCGCCGCCGATGCCGAAGGTGGCCTCGGCGGGATCGGTCGTCCGCGGCGGCCGCGTCGTGGGCGTGTGCTCCGTCGTGGGGCTCATGCCCACAGTCTGTCGTACGCGTGCGGACACGCAGGTGTCAGATGCCGTACGTACGCTTGGGGCATGGAGACGGGGACGGCGGCGGGGCCAGAGGGATCCACGGGACCCACGGGGGGTGACGGCGTGCCGTCCGGGTGGACCGGGCTGCCGCGCGGGGTGCTGACGATGCGCCGGCTGCTGCTGGTGGTGTGGCTGGTGCCGGCCGCGGTGGCGCTCGGCGTGCTGCTCGGACTTTTCGCGGGACCGGCGTGGGCGGCCTTCGCGGCGCTGCCGCTGGCGCTCGCGGCCTGGGGCTGGGTGATGCTGGGGCGCAACTGGCGCTCGTGGCGGTACACCGAGCGGGCCGACGACCTCCTCATCAGCCGGGGCGTCCTGTGGCGCGAGGAGACCGTCGTGCCGTACGGCAGGATGCAGCTCGTCGAGGTCACCTCCGGCCCCCTGGAGCGGTACTTCGGCCTGGCAGGCGTCCAGCTCCACACGGCCGCGGCCGCCACGGACGCCCGCATCCCGGGCCTCGTCCCCAGCGAGGCCGAGCGGCTGCGCGACCGACTGACGGAGCTCGGCGAGGCCAGATCGGCGGGGCTGTGAGGGAGCCCGCCAAGACCGGCGGGGCGGGTCTCGGGAACCTGGACGGCGCCCCCGCCCCCAGCGGCCTCCGGGAGCGGCGGCTGCACCCGGTCACGCCGTTGCGCCGTGCCTGGGCGCCCGTCGCGATCCTCGTCGGGCTGGCCTTCCACGACCCGGACGGCACCCAGCGCCGTCTGTCCGAGCTGACCGCGCTCACCCTCGCCCTCGGTGTCCTCGCCGTGATCGTCGGCGGCGCCCTGTACGGCTTCCTGAGCTGGTGGTTCACTCACTTCGCCGTCACGGAAACGGAACTGCGGATCCGTACGGGGCTGCTGTTCCGGCGCACCGCGCACATCCGGCTCGACCGGCTCCAGGCCGTCGACGTGACCCAGCCGCTCGCCGCCCGCATCGTGGGTGTCACCAAGCTCAAGCTGGACGTCGTCGGCACGGAGAAGAAGGACGAGCTGGCCTACCTCAGCGAGAAGGACGCCGCCGCCCTGCGCGCCGAACTGCTCGCGCGTGCCGCCGGATTCGCCCCGGAGACCGCCAGGGACGTCGGCGAGGCGCCGGTCCGCAACCTGCTGCACGTACAGCCGCGCATGCTCGCCGTGTCCCTGCTGCTCACCGGCGCCCCCTGGGTGCTCCTGGTGGCCGCGCTCGTCGTGCCGACGGTCCTGTGGCTGATCACGCACAACGCCTGGACCGTCATCGCGACCGCCCTGCCCATGCTGGGCGGCGCCTTCGCGAGCAGTGTGGGCCGCTTCGTCGCGGAGTACGACTGGCGCGTGGGCGAGTCCCCCGACGGCCTGCGCATCGACCACGGGCTTCTGGACAAGGCGCACGAGACGGTGCCGCCGGGACGGGTGCAGACCGTGCGGGTCGTCGAGCCGCTGCTGTGGCGGCGCTTCGGCTGGGTGCGGGTCGAGCTGGACGTGGCGGGG
Organism: Streptomyces aureocirculatus; assembly: GCF_000720475.1. Lineage (GTDB taxonomy): Bacteria > Actinomycetota > Actinomycetes > Streptomycetales > Streptomycetaceae > Streptomyces > Streptomyces aureocirculatus. The sequence goes on along the minus strand of NZ_JOAP01000033.1, from coordinate 46,057 downwards.
TCGTCGAACAGCGTCCTGGTGCCGGTCGCCCCGCGGCCGGTCGCCGAGTCCGTGATCTCGCAGGTGCTGCCCGGGGTGCGGGTGCCCGCCGCCGACGAGCTCTCGCGGCCGCCTTCGCGGGCGGCCTGGTGCGTTCCTGTGTGGTGGCACGGGTACGGGCTCGCGGTCACCGATGCCGTGTTCGCCGCGCGGCACGGGCTGCTGCGGCGGCGGCTCTCGTTGGTGCCGCACGCGAAGGTGCAGAGCGTGCGGGTCGGGCAGGGGCCCTGGCAGCGGTTCAAGGGCGTGGCCGATGTGAAGGTGGACACGGGGGCCAACAAGACGGTGACCGCGCGGCTTCGGTCCGCCTCGGAGGCGGCCGACTTGCTTCATGGTCAGGCCGAGCGGTCCCGGACGGGGCGCAGGGAGGCGCGGCCCGACCGGTGGATGGCCTGAGCTCCGCTGTGGGCAACTGGTCCGCCAGGGGCGGAACGGGTGGGCACAGCCCACGGCTGCGGTCACCTTGGTGTCCGACGAGGGACGGGGCGCGCCGAGGCCCACCGCGACAGCGGGCAGGAACGGCACGCCGCCGCCCACGGCGAGGGGGTACGCGGGGCGCGCGTCGCGCTGCTACGCGCGCAGCGCCGTGCGCAGGCCCTCCATGTCGATCTGTTCCGTCTCGTCGTGGGCCGTCAGGTCGATGACCTGGCCCACGCCCCGCTCCGCGTCCGTCGCGGCGTCCGACGGCTTGAACTCGGCCTCGGCCTCCGCCTTGTGGACCGCGAGGGCCTCCTCGCCCACGACGTCGGCGAGGTCCTCGTTCTGGACGGTGTCCAGCGCGGCCGGTGCCAGGCTCTTCGCGGACGTGCTCTTCGTACCGAAGAAGTCGAAACCGCCCTCCCCCGGGAGCCGCCGCCCCTGCGCGGGCGGCACCACGGCCGCAGCGACGGGAACGGCGAAGTGGCCCCTGGCCGCGCGCTCGTGACCACGGGCACCACCATCGCCGTGGCTGTGGACCGGCTCGTCGGCGGCCTCGGTCGTCGTCGCCGGGGCGGAACCGCCGGTGGTGTGGCCCGGGTCGACCGGGTCACCGGGCTCGTCGGCGTCACCGGAGCCGGAGCCGGAGCCTGAGCCGGAGTCGTCCGCCTCGGCGGCGTCGGCGACGGCGGGGCCGCCCTCGGCGCCCGCGGCAGCCACCGTCGGCCGCGCGACCGACGCCCCAGGCCGTGCCAGGCGGTCGAGCGCGACGTTGGCGCGCCCGTACAGCGAAGGAGTGGGGCTCGCGCCCGGCCGGACCGCCACCCGGGCATCGGCGGCCGGGATGGAACCGGCGGAATCACCCGCCGACTCGCCCGTCCCCACGGACTCACCCGTCCCCTCGGACTCGGCCGACCCCACGGACTCGGCCGACCCGACCGACTCCACCGAGGCACCCGACTCCACCGAGGTACCCGACCCAACCGACTCGGCCAGGACTTCCGCCTCATCCCACCCAACCGACTCGGCCAGGACTTCCGCCTCATCCCACCCAACCGACTCGGCCAGGACTTCCGCCTCATCCCACCCAACCGACTCGGCCGGGACTTCCGCCTCATCCCACCCAACCGACTCGGCCGGGACTTCCGCCGCAGTCGCGACTGCGGCCGCAGTCGGGACTCCCCCCGCGGACTCGTCCAAGACCCGCCCCGAGGACGACTCGACCGCGGAGTCGTCCAAGACCCGCCCCGAGGACGACTCGACCGCGGAGTCGTCCGAGACCCGCACCGACTCCCCGTCAACCGCCCCCTCCCGCGGAGACGTTCCCTCACCGGAGGGCGCCTCCCGCGCGGCGGGCGCTCCCGCGGGCAGTGCCGCCCGTGTGGACGTCAACGCCTCGATGGCGAGGAGCCTGCGTCCTTCGAGGGCGCTGGCCCGCTCGGTCTCCGCCGTCGCGTACCGCCGCAGCAGCGCCGCGTGTTCGTTGCGCAGCGCCGCGAGCTCGGCCCGCTTGGAGCGCAGCTTGGCCTCCAGCTTGGTCCGCAGCTCGCGGGACTCATCGAGGTCGGACTCGGCCTCGGCTATCCGCTCCTCGTAGCGCCACTCGTCACCGGCGCGTGCGCGGCTGAGCTCCGCGACCCGTTTGCCCGCCGCCCGGTCCCACTGGCGCATGACGACCGAGCCCACTATGGCGCTCGCCGCCGCGGCGGCGACGAGTCCGCGCAGCACGACGGGTTCCGCGAACATCCAGGCGCCGCCGGCGCAGACGAGGGAGAAGCCTGCGACCGCCGACGGAGGAAGCAGCCTGTGCAGTGGTGGGGAATGGCGGTGACGTCCACGTGGCATGGCCAGAAACTTACCGCGCGTAGGCGAAGTCTGGTGCCTCGCCCGCCAAATTCCCGGTGCCCCCACCGCAACTCCCCACCCCAGTGAGCCACTTCTTCCACGAGGGGCCACTTCATCCCCTCCGCCGGGATTACGCAACCCGGGCCGGTCGCGAGCCCTACTTCTCGATCAGGCCCTTCGACTCCAGATACTCCTTGGCGACATCCGCTTCCTTCTGGCGCTCCTCGTCGACCTTGCGGTTCAGTTCGATGAGATCGTCCGTCGTCAGTGCCTTGGTGACCTTGGCGAGGGCCGCGGCCACCTTCTTGTCACCGGCCTCCTTGGCGTTCACGACGGGAAGGATGTTGTCGGCGTTCTGGAGCTTCTTGTCGTCCTCCAGGATCACCAGGCCGAAGTTCTTCAGCGTCGCGTCCGTGGTGGTCGTCAGGACCAACTGGTCCGTGCCGTTCTTCACGGCCTGCTTCGACTGTGTGGTGCCGACGCCCTTGGGGTCGATTCCGGCGACGTCGATGCCGTACTTCTTCTTCAGGCCCGGTGCGCAGAACGGCCGGGTCTCGCATTCGTCACCGGCCGCGACGCGGACCTTCTCGCCGGACTTTCCAAGATCGGAAAGCGTCTTGAGCTTGTGCTCCTCGGCGTATTTGCTGGTCACCGCGAACGCGTTCTGGTCCACGGCCTTACCGGCCGGGAGTGCCTTGAGGCCGCGCAGCTCGGCGAGTTCGGTGAGTTCGCCGTACGTCGCGTCGAGATCGCTGGAGGCCACCGGCTTCGCGTCGGCGCCGTTCTTCTTCAGGTTGAGGAATTCCGTGAGCGTGGCCGCGTATTCCGGGGCGACGTCGATGGTGCCCTTCTTCAACTCGGGCTCGTACACCTCGCGGTTCTGCACGGTCTTGACCGACGCGTCGTAACCGGCGTCCCGCAGGACGCCCGCGTACAGCTCGGCGAGGACCTTCTGCTCGGTGAACCGCGCCGAACCCACCACGAGCTTGCCCTTGCCGCCGCCGTCGGACCCCTTGTCGTCCTCCAGGCTGTCCCCGCCGCACGCGGAGAGCCCCGCGGTCAGCGCCACGACGGCCGTTGCCGCCCCTGCCATCCGTCGTGCGCGACGCGTCCTGCTGTTCATCGGTGAACCACCATTTCGGAAACCATGTCGAGAACCGTTTCGAGAGTTTTCGCTGCAAGCGTCGGGAAGGTCCGGCCGGCTCAGCCGCCCACCCGGGACCGCCCCCGCATCGGATCGAGGAGCCGCCCCGCGAGGACCAGGACGCCCTCCACGAACAGCGCGAGCAGTGCCACCAGGAAGGCGCCCGCGACGACCTGCGGGGTGTTCTGCAGGTTGAACCCGGCCGTGATGATCCGCCCGAGACCGCCCTCCCCGGCCATCGCGGCGAGCGTCGCCGTGGCCACCACCTGCACCGCGGCCGACCGGATCCCGGTCATGACCATCGGGTACGCGAGGGGCAGCTCGACCCGGGCGAAGAGCTGACGTCCGCTCATGCCCATGCCGCGCGCGGCCTCCACCACCGAGTGGTCCACCTCACGCATGCCGATGTAGGCGTTGGTGAGCAGCGGCGGCACGGCGAACAGGACGAGGGCGATCAGCGTGGGCATGTCCCCGTGCTCGCCGAGCGGGGTGAGCGTGAGCAGGATCAGGACGGCGAGCGTGGGCACCGCACGGCCGACGTTGGAGATGTTGACCGCGAGCGCGCCGCCCTTGCCGATGTGGCCGAGCAGCAGCGCGACGGGCAGCGCGATCAGGCAGGCCACGGCGAGGCACACACCGCTGAAGTACAGATGCTCGGCGAGACGGTGCCACACCCCCTTTTCGCCCTGCCAGTTGGCGGACGTGGTCAGCCAGTCATAGGCACCGGATATCGCGTTCATACGGGCTCAGCCACCTTGGCCACGCTGTTGGCCGCGCCCGCCTTGCGCGAGAAGCGGCCCGGTCGTATTCGATGGGCTCGCGTCCAGGGCGTGAGCAGCCGCTGGAGAGCGAGAAGCAGCAGGTCGGCGGCGATGGCGAGGACGACGCACAGCGCGGACGCGGTGAGCACCTGCGCCTTGAACTGGGTGTCGAGGCCGTCGAGGATCAGCGTGCCGAGGCCGCCGTAGTCGACGATCGCGCCGACGGTGGTGAGGGCCACGGTGGACACCGTCGTGATGCGCACACCGGCGAGCAGGGCGGGCAGCGCGAGCGGCAGTTCCACTTCCCACAGGAGCCGCAGCGGGCCGTACCCCATGCCTTTGGCGGCCTCTCTGGCGTCCTCGGGGACCGCCTGGAGGCCCGCGAGGATGTTGCGCACCAGGATCGTCAGCGAATACAGCACGAGGCCCGTGACGACCAAGGAGGCGGAAAGGCCGAAGAAGGGGAGCAGGAGCGAGAACATCGCGAGCGAGGGAATCGAGTACAACACCGTGGTCACGCCGAGGATGGGGGCGGCGAGGAAGCGCCAGCGCCGCGCGATCAGCGCGAGGGGCAGCGCGACCGCCACGCCTATCAGCACGGACGCGCCCGTGATCGCCACATGCTCCAGCGTCGCGTCGGTCAATTCCTGGCTGCGCGAGCGGATGTACTCGCCGCAGATCCAGTCGTTCGCCACCAGGCAGTCCCGCTTGCTCACCCGCCCCGCCTCCCCCGAAACCCCGTCGCCATGCAGACCCGGACACGTGCCGAAACCCACATGTCCATCTGACTGGCGACCCTAACCCCGAGCACTGACAATCTCCGAGACGCGGGGGCCCTCTTCGTGCGGGCGCAACACCGTCTTCACAGAACACGCGCCACAATGGGGAATCATGATCCGGTTCGAGAACGTGACCAAGCGGTACGCGGACGGTACGACAGCCGTCGACGACCTGTCCTTCGAGGTGGCGGAGGGTGAACTGGTCACGCTCGTGGGCCCGTCGGGCTGCGGCAAGACCACGACGATGAAAATGGTGAACCGGCTCATCGAGCCGACCGAGGGGCGGATATTCCTCGACGGCGAGGACATATCCGGAATCGACCCCGTCCAGCTCCGCCGCAGAATCGGCTATGTCATCCAGCAGATCGGCCTCTTCCCGCACAAAACGGTCCTGGACAACACCGCCACCGTCCCGCACCTGCTGGGCGTGAAGCGCGCGAAGGCCCGCGAGCGCGCCGCCGAACTCCTCGACCTCGTCGGCCTCGACCCCGCGACCTTCGGTGACCGCTATCCCGAGCAGCTCTCCGGCGGCCAGCGCCAACGCGTCGGCGTGGCCAGGGCGCTGGCGGCCGACCCGCCCGTCCTGCTGATGGACGAGCCGTTCGGAGCGGTCGACCCCGTGGTGCGCGAGCATCTGCAGAACGAGTTCCTCCGCTTGCAGCAGGCCGTTCGCAAGACCGTGCTGTTCGTCACACACGACATCGAGGAGGCAGTCCGCCTCGGTGACCGCATCGCCGTCTACGGACAGGGCCGCGTCGAGCAGTTCGACACCCCCTCCACCGTCCTCGGCGCGCCCGCCACCGAGTACGTCGCCGACTTCGTGGGCGCGGACCGGGGCCTTAAGCGGCTGTCCGTGACGCCCATCGAGGAGGGCGACCTGGAGCAGCCGCCGGTGGTCCACCTCGACGACCCGCTGCCCAAGGACCTCGAAGGGGCCGGCGCCCGCTGGGCCGTCGTCCTGGACGGCGAGAACAATCTGCACGGCTGGATCTCCGCCGAGCACGCGCGCGTGGGCACCGGCACGGTGCGCGAGCACGCCCGCCGCATGGAGGCGTGGCTGCCGGTCGGCGCCAGCCTGAAGCAGGCGTTCTCGACGATGCTCCAGCACGACGCGGGCTGGATCGCGGTCATCGACGAGCGCAGCGAGGGCCGCTTCCTCGGGGTCCTCACCCCGGCCCGGCTGCACGAGGCGCTGCGCCGCTCGACGGCGGCGGACGCGCGGGACATCGCGCGCGAGGACGTCGACCTGGAGACGGTGGCGTCGGTAGCCGGGGCGTGACAGCGCACGCCCCCGCCGGTCAGCCGCCCAAGGGGCTCAGCGCACGTCCGACCCGCCGGTCAGCCGCCCGCTCATCCACACCAAGGACGCCGGGATCTCACGCCGCCACGTGTTGAAGTTGTGGCCGCCGCTGGCGAGGGTGATCGACGAGACCCGGGTGGGGGACTTGACCTTCTCGATGAACTTCTTGGTGTCCTTGTAGTTGCCCTCGCCCTTCTTGCTGGTGGTCACAAGGAGGGAGGTCCTGGGCGGCGGCATGTGGTCGAGGTACCACAGCAGGTTCGCGCGCCGTTCCCGTTCCTTGTCGCCGTGGAACAGGTTGCCGGTCGTCACGTCCTGGGCGGCCTTGTAGTAGGCCGAGAGGCCGACGGCGGCGCCGTACGCGCGGGGGTGGTGCATGGCGACCTTCAGGGCGCAGTAGCCGCCCGTGGAGTCGCCGATGATGCCCCAACTGTCGGCCTTCTTGCCGACGCGGTAGTGGTCGCTGATGGCGCCGGGGAGGTCCTTGGCGAAGAACGTCTCGGACTGCGGGCCGCCGGGGATGTCCACGCACTCGGTGTCCCGGGGCGGCGCCACGGTGGGCCGCAGCATGACCAGGATCATCGGCTGCATCTTGCCGTCCTTGGCCTGCTTGTGGGCGGTCTGCGGGTAGTGCAGGCCCTTGATGAGCGCTTCGGCGGTGCCGGGGTAGCCGGTCAGGACGGCGGCCGCGGGGAAGGTGCGGTTCTTGTACTGCGGCTGGAAGTACTCGGGCGGCAGATACACGTACGCCGGGCTGGCGATCCTGGAGTTCCGGCCCTGGATGTCGATCTTCTGGATCTGGCCGCCGATCCGCGGGATGCCGCCTCCGGGTACGTCGACGGACTTGGTGTCGACGACGCGGACCGGGCCCTTCTCACCCTTCATGGCGTCGTGGTCGACGACCACGCCCTGCGACGTCTCCTGGCCGAAGAGGTCGGCCCAGGTGGCGTAGAAGCCGAATGCCTGGTTGGCCGCGAGGCCGACGGATGCGAAGATCGCGAGCTGTGTGGCGAGCAGCAGCCCGACTCGCCCGATGATCGCCTGCCAACTGCGGCGGGCGAGGCGCGGCCACAGCCAGACCGTGCCGATGAACAGCAGCACGGCCAGCGCTACGGCAAGTGCCAGCACCTTATTGCTCGTGAGACCCATGGGATGATCCTGCCTGCGCTTTCTGCCTGTCCGCCCTCAGGGGGTCGGCGCGGAGGGCGGAATCCATGGATACGACCCGAGCCGTACCTTTTCCGCCAGCTTTCCGCCGGTTTTCCGGAGGGGAGTGAACCCCTGTCCCCGAAGGACCGTCCTAGAGGGCGCAATATCACCGGTTGCCACCTTTGGTACCGGGGTCAAAGCTCTCTCGCAGAACTACGGGATGCGATGTCTGTCAGGATAGATGGCGAAATGTCGGGTGCGGTTCCAGGAGGCCAGGGCGGCGGCGACGGCCGGCTGCGCCGGATCCTGCGCGGCCCCCGCGCCGAGGCCGTCCCGGTCCTCGCCGCCAGAATCTGCGCCCTCGTGGGCCTTCTGAACATCGCCGCAGCCGTCTTCCCGCGCTTCCGGCGCAGCCGCCTGCACACCTTCGCCGAAGTCCTGCCGGGCGCGCTCGGACCCTTCGCCGCCGCCCTCGCGCTGAGCTGCGGCGTCCTGCTGCTCCTGCTCGCGCACGGCCTGCGGCGGCACAAGCGGCGCGCCTGGCGGGCCGCGGTGGTGCTGCTGCCTGCGGGCGCGGTCGCACAGTTCGCCTACCGCCACTCGTTCATCGGCGCCGCGATCTCGCTCGCGCTCCTCGCGCTGCTGCTGCGGCACCGCACCGAGTTCGCCGCACTGCCGGACCCGCGCAGCCGCTGGCGGGCACTGGCCAACTTCGTTCTCCTCGGAGCCGGTTCCATCGCGCTCGGCCTCGTCATCGTCAGCGTGCACCCGGACAAGGTCATCGGCGACCCTGGCCTCACCGACCGCCTCGCGCACGTCCTGTACGGCCTGTTCGGCTTCGAGGGGCCCGTCGGCTACACCGGCCGCACCTCCTGGACGGTCGGCGTCTCCCTCGGCGCCCTCGGCATGCTGACCGCGCTCACCACCGTCTACCTGGCCTTCCGCCCCGAGCACCCGGCCGCGCGCCTCACCCAGGACGACGAGAGCCGGCTGCGTGAGCTGCTCGCAAGGCACGGCGGGCGCGACTCCCTCGGCCACTTCGCGCTCCGCCGCGACAAGGGCGTCGTCTTCTCCCCCAGCGGCAAGGCCGCCGTCACCTACCGCGTGGTGTCCGGCGTGATGCTCGCGTCGGGCGACCCCATCGGCGACGTGGAGGCCTGGCCCGGCGCCATCGAGCGCTTCATGGACGAGGCCAAGGCGCACTCCTGGACCCCGGCCGTCATGGGCTGCTCCGAGACCGGCGGTGAGGTCTGGACCCGTGAGACCGGCCTCGACGCCCTGGAGCTGGGCGACGAGGCGGTGGTGGATGTCGCGGATTTCTCCCTGTCCGGGCGCGCGATGCGCAACGTGCGCCAGATGGTCAAGCGGATCGAGCGCAATGGCTACGAGACGCGCGTGCGGCGCATCCGTGACCTCGGGGAGAAGGAACTCGACCGCATCCAGCGCGCCGCCGAGGACTGGCGCGGCACCGACACCGAGCGCGGCTTCTCCATGGCGCTCGGCCGCATCGGCGACCCCGACGACGGCGACTGCCTGATCGCGACGGCCCACAAGGCCGACGAGAAGGCCGGTGCCTACGGCGACCTGAAGGCCGTACTGCACTTCGTGCCGTGGGGGCAGGACGGTGTCTCGCTCGACCTGATGCGCCGCGACAGGTCGGCCGACCCGGGCATGAACGAACTCCTCATCGTCGCCGCCCTGCAAGCCGCGCCGAAGCTCGGCATCACACGTGTGTCGCTGAACTTCGCGATGTTCCGCGCGGCGCTCGCCCGCGGCGAGAAGCTGGGCGCGGGCCCGGTCCTGCGCGCCTGGCGCGGGCTCCTGGTGTTCCTCTCGCGCTGGTTCCAGATCGAGTCGCTGTACAAGTTCAACGCGAAGTTCCGGCCGCGCTGGGAGCCCCGCTTCGTGGTCTACCGCTCCAGCCGCGACCTGCCGCGGATCGGTTTCGCCGCGATGCAGGCGGAGGGCTTCGTCACGCTCGCGCTGCCGCGATTCCTGCGCCGCGCCACCGCGCAGCGCCGTCCCTGCCCGCATCAGTCGGCGCACACCGCGGAGCGTGAGGTCCGCGCGGCGTAGCGGCGGCCCGCGCGGGCCTAGGCTTGAGGCATGAGTACGTTGCGCGGGGACAGCGAGGACGGGCTGCGTATCCCGGCCGGGGGCGGCGGCGGGCGACGCGGGGACGCCGGGGGCACTGTGGCGGGACTCCCCCGGTGGGACCGCTGTGCCGTCATGGGGGTCGTGAACGTGACCCCCGACTCGTTCTCCGACGGCGGGCGCTGGTTCGACACCACGGCCGCCGTCAAGCACGGCATCGACCTCGTCGCCCAGGGCGCCGACCTCGTCGACGTGGGCGGCGAGTCGACCCGGCCGGGCGCCGCGCGGGTGGACGAGGACGAGGAGCTGCGGCGCGTCGTCCCCGTCGTACACGGTCTCGCGGCCGAGGGTGTCACGGTCTCCGTGGACACCATGCGCGCCCGCGTGGCACAGGAGGCGCTCGCGGCGGGCGCCGTCCTCGTGAACGACGTCTCCGGGGGCCTCGCCGACCCCGGCATGGTGCCGGCCGTCGCGGCCGCGCAGGCCCCCTTCGTGGTCATGCACTGGCGCGGCTTCCTCACCGACATCCACGCCCGGCCTGTGTACGAGGACGTGGTCTCCGAAGTCGTCGACGAACTCCACGCGCGCGTGGAGGCGGCGGTCGCCGGGGGCATCGCCCCGGAGCGGATCGTCGTCGACCCGGGCCTCGGCTTCTCCAAGAACGCCGAGCACGACCTGGCACTGCTCGCCCGCCTCGACCGGCTCCGCACGCTCGGCCGCCCCGTCCTGGTCGCCGCGTCCCGCAAGAGGTTCCTTGGCCGGGTCCTCGCGGGCCCGCAGGGATCCCCGCCGCCCGCGCGCGAGCGGGACGCCGCGACGGCCGCGGTGTCCGCCCTCGCGGCGCACCAGGGCGCCTGGGCGGTGCGCGTGCACGAGGTACGGGCCACGGCGGACGCGGTACGGGTGGCGCAGGCCGTCACGGACGCCGCAACGCCCCGCCACGGGGGGAACAGCGGTGCCGACGACGGCGCCGGACCGGACGCTTCCGGGGAGGCTGGCACTCAGTGACGCGCGCGCAGACGGACGTCGAGCAGGTCGAGCTCGCCAACACCGCCTTCTACGAAGCGCTGGAGCGGGGGGACTTCGACGGCGTGTCGGACCTGTGGCTCGACGCCGCGGACCTCGACGACGCGGACACGTACAGCGGGACACCGGAGACGGGCGGCCCCGGCACGGTCCGCGAGAGCGGCCTGCCGGAGGCGGGCCCCGAGGGCGACGGCGAACCGGAATCGGCCTCGGAGGGGCCCGCCATCTCCTGCGTCCACCCCGGCTGGCCGGTGCTCACAGGCCGCGGCGAGGTCCTCAGGTCGTACGCGCTGATCATGGCCAACACCGAGTACATCCAGTTCTTCCTCACCGACCTGCGGGTCTGTGTGGCCGGCGACACCGCCCTGGTGACCTGCACGGAGAACATCCTCAGCGGCGGTCCCGCGCCCCAGGGCGGCGACGAGCTCGGCCCCCTCGTGGGGCAGCTCGTGGTCGCCACGAATGTGTTCCGCCGCACACCCGACGGCTGGAAGCTGTGGTCGCACCACGCGTCACCGGTGCTCGCCGAGACCGGTGACGACGAGGACGACGAGCCCTCTTCTTAGACGACGGGCCCACTACTCGGAGGTGTGGCCGAGGGCTCCTCAGTGGGTAGGGGCAACCGCAAGCCCGCGTGGGAGCGCCGTCCGGCAGCCCCGCGAGCGAACACTGTCGGTGCCCGCAGGTAGATTCGATCGAGGCCGGTGTGCCGACCGCACACGGCAGGACCGGCCCTTACCGACGACTGTCAGGAGTGATTCGCGTGGATCGTGTCGCGCTGCGTGGCCTGAAGGCCCGCGGGCACCACGGTGTGTACCCGCGGGAGCGCGAGGAGGGCCAGACCTTCATCGTGGACCTGGTCCTGGGCCTGGACACCCGTGCGGCCGCGGCCGACGACGACCTGGCGAAGACCGTGCACTACGGCATCGTGGCGGAGGAGGTCGTGGCCGTCGTCGAGGGGGAGCCGGTGAACCTCATCGAGACGCTCTCCGAGCGCATCGCCCAGGCCTGCCTGAAGCACGACGGAGTCCTGGAAGTCGAGGTCACGGTGCACAAACCGGACGCCCCGATCACCGTCCCGTTCGACGACGTGACCGTCACCATCACCCGGAGCCGCGTATGACCGCCCACAGCGACCCCACCGTCCAGCCGGTGCCCACGTCCGTCGTGGAGCAGGTGGACGCCGCCGACACGACGCTGTCCAACCCGCAGCGCGCCGTGATCTCCCTCGGGTCGAACCTGGGCAACCGCCTGGAGACCCTCCAGGGGGCCGTGGACGCCCTGGAGGACACTCCGGGCCTGCGGGTCAAGGCGGTCTCCCCGGTGTACGAGACGGAGCCCTGGGGCGTCGAGCCCGGTTCCCAGCCCGCCTACTTCAACGCCGTGGTGGTCGTGAGGACCACGCTCCCCCCGTCCTCGCTCCTGGAGCGGGCACAGGCCGTGGAGGAGGCCTTCCACCGCGTACGGGACGAGCGCTGGGGTCCGCGCACGATCGACGTGGACATCGTCGCGTACGCCGACGTGGTCTCGGACGACCCGGTGCTCACGCTGCCGCACCCGCGGGCGCACGAGCGGGCCTTCGTGCTCGCCCCGTGGCACGACGTCGAGCCGGAGGCGCAGCTCGCCGGGCACGGGCCCGTGGCCCAACTGCTCGACGACATCACCCGCGAGGGTGTCGCGGCGCGCGCCGATCTGGAACTCCGGCTGCCCGAGTAATCGTTAGGGTCCACAGGGACCACACAGCAGGCCAGGGACGCACCCGGCAGGCAAGCAGGCACGGACAGGGACTGAGGGGCGACCGCCGGAATGAAGCAACTGCGCGTGGGGATGCTGGCGGGCCTCTTCGGCGTCGCCGGAGTGCTGTCCTGGGCCGGGGCCCGGCTGTGGGACTCCGTGGGCACGCTGCCGCGCGTGCCACTCGCCGCGCCCATCGTCCTCGCCCTGATCGCCGTGGTCCTGCTCGCCACGGCGATCTCGCTGCGCGCCAGGCTGCGCGCCCAGCGTGAGCGGTGGCCGGGGGCGAAGGGCGTCGAGCCGCTGATGGCCGCCCGCGCCGTCGTCTTCGGCCAGGCCAGCGCGCTGGTCGCGGCCCTTGTCTGTGGGATGTACGGCGGCGTGGGCGTGTTCATGCTGGAGTTCCTGGACATCCCCGCCCGCCGCGACCAGGCGTACTACGCCGGCTTCTCGGTCCTGGCGGGCATCGGCGTCATAGCGGCCGCGTTCTTCCTGGAACGGGTCTGCAAACTCCCCGAGGACGGGGACGACGAACACGGCGGCACGGCCCCCGCAGCGTGACCCACCCCACCCCCCGGCCACTGCCCCCGCCCTGAGCCATCCCAGCCAGCACCCAGCCCACTCAGCACCCAGGCCCGTCCGGCGCAGCAAATCCAGCCGCTCCGGCGCTTCAGGACAGGCGCGAAGCGCGAAGATCCCGCCGGTCCGACACGTGAAGACAAGCGCGCACCAAATCAAGCCGGTCCGGCGCTTGAGGACAAGCGCGCAGCGCGGGAATCAAGCCCGTCCGGCGCTTGAGGACAAGCGCACAGCGCGGAGATCAAGCCGGTCCGGCGCTTGAGGACGAGCGCGCAGCGCGACACCCCCCGTCACCGCCCAGCGCAAGCGCCCCTCACCGCGCCATGATCAAGCTCATAGCCTCATTCCGCGTGGCCGCGTCCCGCAACTGCCCACGGACCGCGGACGTGATGGTCTTGGCGCCCGGCTTACGAATACCGCGCATCGACATGCACATGTGCTCGCACTCCACCACGACGATCACTCCGCGCGGCTCCAGGATCTCCATCAGGGAGTCGGCGATCTGCGTCGTCATCCGCTCCTGTACCTGCGGGCGCCGGGCGTAGACGTCCACAAGCCGGGCAAGCTTCGACAGGCCGGTGATCTTGCCGGTGGTGGCCGGGATGTAGCCGACGTGCGCCACCCCTCTGAAGGGCACCAGATGATGCTCACAGCACGATGTGACCTCGATGTCCTTCACCAGGACCATCTCGTCGTGCCCCAGGTCGAACGTCGTCGTCAGAACGTCCTCGGGCTTCTGCCACAGACCGGCGAATATCTCGCGGTACGACCGCGCCACCCGCCCCGGCGTCTCCCGCAGGCCCTCGCGGTCCGGGTCCTCACCGACCGCGATGAGCAGCTCGCGCACGGCGTTCTCGGCCCGCTTCTCGTCGAACTCGCCGATGGAGCCTTCGCCGTCCAGCGTCACGGGGTCGGTCATCTGTGCCTCGTTCCTGGTTCCTGTTTCATGCGGACGGCGGAAAAGAGCCGCGCCCCCCAGGCTAGAACCTGGGGGGCGCGGCATCCATTCCGGGCCTGGTGAGGCGCCCGGGGCGGGCGGGAGTCAGCTCTCGGGGCGGTCCTCCGGAGCCACCTCGATGCCCTGGGTCTCACCCGTACCAGCCGTACCGGCCGTACCGCTCGAACCGGCGGTCACCGCGGGGGTGGCGCCGTTCGCACCGTTCGTCAGCGAGAGCTCCTTCGGCGAGAGCACCGGCGGGCGCGTCGACGGCGTACGCCGCGTGGAGCCCGTCCAGGCCGGCCGAGCCGGACGCTTGACGATGGGGGCGAAGATCTCCGCGATCTCCTCCTTGTTCAGCGTCTCCCTCTCCAGGAGCTGCAGGACCAGGTTGTCGAGAACGTCGCGGTTCTCGACCAGGATCTCCCAGGCCTCGTTGTGCGCGGTCTCGATGAGCTTCTTGACCTCTTCGTCGACCAGCGCCGCGACCTCTTCGGAGTAGTCCCTCTGGTGGCCCATCTCGCGGCCGAGGAACGGCTCGGTGTTGTCGCCGCCGAACTTGATCGCGCCGAGACGCTCGGTCATGCCGTACTGCGTGACCATCGCGCGAGCGGTGGCCGTGGCCTTCTCGATGTCGTTGGCGGCACCGGTGGTCGGGTCGTGGAAGACCAGTTCCTCGGCCGCGCGCCCGCCCAGCATGTACGCGAGCTGGTCGAGCATCTCGTTGCGCGTGGTCGAGTACTTGTCCTCGTCCGGCAGGACCATGGTGTACCCGAGGGCACGTCCGCGCGACAAGATCGTGATCTTGTGGACCGGGTCCGCGTTGGGGGAGGCCGCCGCGACCAGGGCGTGACCGCCCTCGTGATACGCGGTGATCTTCTTTTCCTTGTCGGACATGATCCGGGTCCGCTTCTGCGGGCCCGCCACGACGCGGTCGATGGCCTCGTCCAGCATGTGGTTGTCGATCAGCTTCTGGTTGCCGCGCGCGGTGAGCAGGGCGGCCTCGTTGAGGACGTTGCTCAGGTCCGCGCCGGTGAAGCCCGGCGTGCGCCGCGCGACGGCGCCCAGGTCGACGTCCGGAGCGACCGGCTTGCCCTTCTGGTGAACCTTGAGGATCTCCAGACGGCCCAGCATGTCCGGGCGGTCGACGGCGATCTGCCGGTCGAAACGTCCGGGGCGCAGGAGGGCCGGGTCGAGGATGTCGGGCCGGTTCGTGGCGGCGATCAGGATGACGCCGCCCTTCACGTCGAAGCCGTCCATCTCGACGAGGAGCTGGTTGAGCGTCTGCTCGCGCTCGTCGTGACCGCCGCCGAGGCCGGCGCCGCGGTGGCGGCCGACCGCGTCGATCTCGTCGACGAAGACGATCGCCGGGGCGTTCGCCTTGGCCTGCTCGAAGAGGTCACGCACACGGGAGGCACCGACACCGACGAACATCTCGACGAAGTCGGAACCCGAGATGGAGTAGAACGGCACGCCCGCCTCGCCCGCGACTGCGCGCGCGAGGAGCGTCTTGCCCGTTCCGGGCGGGCCGTACAGCAGCACGCCCTTGGGAATCTTGGCGCCGACGGCCTGGAACTTCGCCGGCTCCTGGAGGAACTCCTTGATCTCGTGGAGTTCCTCGACCGCTTCGTCGGAACCCGCGACGTCGCTGAACGTCGTCTTCGGGGTGTCCTTGGTGATGAGCTTCGCCTTGGACTTGCCGAAGTTCATGACCCGGCTGCCGCCGCCCTGCATCTGATTCATCAGGAACAGGAAGACGACGACGATGAGAACAAAGGGGAGGAGGGACAGCAGGATGCCGACGAAGGGGTTCTGCTTCGACGGGGAGACGGTGTAACCGTCCGGGATCTGCTTGTCCTCGTATTTGGCCTGCAGCATCTTGGCGACTTCGACGCCCTGGTCGCCGATGTAGCTCGCCTGGATCTTGCTGCTGCCCTTGACCTTCTGGCCGTCCTTGAGCTCCACCTTGATGGTGTGATCGTCACCGGTCGTGAGCTTGGCCGATTCGACCTTGTTGTCGTCGATGGCCTGCACGACCTGGCCGGTGTCCACCGTCTTGTAGCCGCCGGACGAACCGACGACCTGCATCAACACGACCACGGCAAGGACGGCCAGCACGATCCACATGACTGGCCCACGGAAGTATCGCTTCACGTCCATCCACACGGAGCGATGGCGCTCCGTACCTCCTGCCATAGTGAGTTTGATAAAGACTGTTCTTCGGACGGTACCCCAGCATTGTGACCCGAAGCCGCACGGGACGGCTGCCTGTACCGCCTTCGCATGCTCCAACGGCGGGAAACGGCTGAGGGTTCCCGGGCGTCTTACGCCGCCCGGGCCGCCCGGCGCAAGTCGTCAGCCGCCGTAGACGTGCGGGGCGAGGGTGCCGACGAACGGCAGGTTGCGGTACTTCTCCGCGTAGTCCAGGCCGTACCCGACGACGAACTCGTTCGGAATGTCGAAGCCGACCCACTCCACGTCGATGGCAACCTTCGCCGCTTCGGGCTTGCGCAGGAGCGTGCACACCTTGAGGGACGCGGGCTCGCGCGAGCCGAGGTTGGAGAGCAGCCACGACAGCGTCAGGCCCGAGTCGATGATGTCCTCGACGATCAGGACGTGGCGTCCCTTGATGTCGGTGTCGAGGTCCTTGAGGATGCGGACCACGCCGGAGGACTGGGTGCCGGCGCCGTACGAGGACACCGCCATCCAGTCCATCGTGAGCGGCGTGGACAGCGCGCGCGCCAGGTCCGCCATGACCATCACGGCGCCCTTCAGCACGCCGACGATCAGCAGGTCCTTGCCCGCGTACTCCGCGTCGATCTTCGCGGCCAGCTCAGCCAGCTTCGCGTCGATCTCTTCCTTGGTGATGAGCACCGACTGAAGGTCGGTGCCCATGTCTTTCGCGTCCACCCGCATCACTTTCGGTCGTCCCACCGGCCGGTCGGGAAAAACGGTCCCGGGTCAGCCTTGCCGGATGACCAGTCTGCCACCCTGCCGCTGTGCGACGACTTTGCCCGGGAGATTGATGGCGCCCTGGCCCCGCCAGCCCGTGATCAACCGGTCCACCTCTTCGATGTGCCGGGCGAACAGCGCGCCCGCGGGGGCGCCCGCCTCGATGGCCGCGCGGCGCACGATGCGGCGGCGCACCGCGGGCGGCAGCGCGAACAGCTTGGCGCACTCGAGCACGCCCGTGGCGTCCCGCACCGACGACTCGGCCTGCGCGGCCCAGGCGTCGAGCGCGTCGGCGTCGTCGCGGGAGAGCTGCGCGGTGCGCGCGAGGGCTTCCACGACGCCTTTGCCGAGCGCCTTCTCCAGAGCGGGCAGGCCTTCGTGCCGCAGACGGGAGCGGGTGTAGGCCGGGTCCGCGTTGTGCGGGTCGTCCCAGACGGGCAGCGACTGGACCATGCACGCCTTGCGGGCGGTCTGGCGGTCGAGGTGCAGGAAGGGTCTGCGGTAACGGCCGCCGGCCCCCGAGACCGCGGCCATGCCGGAGAGCGAGCGGATGCCGGAGCCGCGGGCGAGCCCGAGCAGCACCGTCTCGGCCTGGTCGTCGCGGGTGTGGCCGAGCAGCACGGCGACGGCGCCGTGGCGTTCGGCCGCCTCGTCGAGGGCGGCGTAGCGCGCGTCGCGGGCGGCGGCCTCGGGGCCGCCGTCGCGGCCGACGTGCACCACCAGGGACTCGATGGGGTCGAGGCCGAGCGCGGTCATCCGCGTGACGACCTCGGCGGCGCGCAGGTCGGAGCCGGGCTGAAGGCCGTGGTCGACGGTCACCGCGCCCGCGCGGATGCCGAGCTTGGGGGCCTCGAACGCGAGTGCCGACGCGAGCGCCATGGAGTCGGCGCCGCCGGAGCACGCCACGAGCACGAGCGGCGGGGGCGGCTCGTGCGCGAAGCCCTGGGGGGTCAGGGGCTCCAGGGGGGTCTGCTGAGGGGGATGGGGGTTGCCGTGAGGGCGCGCGGAGCGCGACGGGGTGAGCTCGCGGTGCGCGGCGGTGTCGGTCAGTACGTCGTGGAGCACGCGGCGGACCGCCAGGCGTATCGCCGCGACCGCAGGATGGGGACCCATTCCGGTTGGTTCCCTTCATGAAGTTCGGGGGGTGAGCCTCGGATCAGTCACTCAGAGTGTGTCGATGGTGACAGAGCCGAGCCATTACCCGAGCATCGCACGCCCACCCACAGCTCACGGTCCCTCGGACGGGTGATTGCGGAGGCGTTCTTCTGCCGTCGGCCGCATCGGTTCGCTCAGTCCGCCCTGTGGTGCATCCGTGCGACCCAGTCCGCCGGTTTGGCGATCTCGGCCTTGGTGGGCAGCGTGTTCGGGGAGGTCCACACGCGGTTGAAGCCGTCCATGCCGACCTCGTCCACGACCGCTCGTACGAACCGCTCGCCGTCGCGGTACTGCCGCAGCTTCGCGTCCAGGCCGAGGAGTTTGCGCAGCGCCTGGTCGAGGCGGCCCGCGCCGCGCCTGCGGCGCTCCTTGAACTTCTCCCGGATCTCGGTGACGGACGGCACGACATCGGGTCCGACACCGTCCATGACGTAGTCCGCGTGGCCTTCGAGCAGGGACATGACGGCGGTCAGGCGGGCCAGGATCTCGCGCTGCGCCGGGGTCTGGACGATCTCCACGAAGGAGCGGCCGCCGTCGGCCGCACCGGTCCTGCCGTCCTCGTACTCCGCGCCGTCGGAGCGGCCGCCCGCCAGCGACTGGGCCGCCTCCCTGATGCGCTCCAGGACCGTCATCGGGTCGACGTCGGTCTCGCTGAGGAAGGCCTGGATCTCGCCCTCCAGGTGGTCGCGCAGCCACGGCACGGACGAGAACTGGGTGCGGTGGGTCTCCTCGTGCAGGCACACCCAGAGCCTGAAGTCGTGCGGGTCCACGTCGAGTTCGCGCTCCACGTGGACGATGTTGGGCGCCACGAGCAGGAGCCTGCCGCCGCCGTTGGCGCCGGCCGGGAGCTCGCGGGTGGCGGGGGCGAAGGTCTCGTACTGGCCGAGGACGCGGGAGGCCAGGAAGGAGAGCAGCATGCCGAGCTCGACGCCCGTCACCTTGCCGCCGACCGCGCCGAGCACGGCGCCGCCGGGGCCGCCGCCGCGGCGGTCCTGCATCTTCTCCAGGAGCGGCTTGAGCACCTCCCGGAAGCCCGCGACGTTGGCGCGCACCCAGCCCGCGCGGTCCACCACCAGGACGGGGGTGTCGTGGGTGTCCTCCGTACCCATACGGGTGAACGAACGGACGTGTCCCTCCGAGGACTTGGCGTGTTTGCGCAGCTCGGCGACCACCGCGCGGGCCTCGTCCCTGCTGACCTCCGGGCCCGGCCGCACGAGCCGGGTCGCGGTCGCCACCGCGAGGTTCCAGTCGACCATCTCCGCACCACCGAGGCTCGTCATGCCGTCAACCGTACGTGGTCGGCCGGGCCCGCGTCCGGGGTTGGGGGCGCCGTGGGTCCGGCCCGCGCGGGACGGGGCGCTACGACCCGCGGACCGCGAGGGCCGTGGCCATGGCGTCAAGGGTGGACTGGGCGCCCTGGGGGTCCGTCGTGCCGTTGGTCATGAAGGCGAAGACCAGGAGACGTCCGTTCGCGTCGACCACGGTGCCGGCGAGGCTGTTCACGCCGGTGAGGGTGCCGGTCTTGGCGCGTACGAGACCGGTGCCCGCGGACGCGTCCGGGTAACGGCCGACCAGGGTGCCGGTGAATCCGGCGACCGGCAGGCCGGTGACCACGGGGCGCAGCTCCGGGTGACCGGGCCCGGCGGCCCGCTTCAGGAGGGCGGCCAGGAGCTTCGCGCTGAGCCGGTCGTCCCGGTCGAGGCCGCTGCCGTCGTCGAACACGGCTCCGTCGAGCGGCAGGCCGAGCTTGCCGAGCCGGGCCCGCACCGCCCGCGAGGCCCCCTCGAAGCTCGCGGGCTCCCCGGCGGCCACGGCGGTCTCGCGCGCCAGGGCCTCGGCGATGTCGTTGTCGCTGTGCGTCAGCATCCGCTCGACCAGGGCGGCGAGGGGCTGGGACCGGGTGCTCGCCAGGTGCTCGGCGTCCGCGCCCGCCTTGCGGGGGCCGGGGTCGGCCTCGATGCCGATGCCGCGTTCGCGCAGCAGGTTGGCGAAGTTCCGCGCGGCGTCGCCCGCGGGCTCGGCGGTGCGCGGCGCGGTCCCCGACGAGGATGTGTCGAGGCGGCCCTCGTCGGCCATGAGGGCGCTGACGGGGGCGATGTTCTCGTTGGGGCCGATGGGGTGCTGCGGCGGTCCTGAGTAGCGGGACGTGTCGTAGGAAAGGGTGACGTCCTGGTCGGCGCCGCGCTTCTTGAGGGCTTCGGCGGTGTCGTCGGCGAGATCGCGCAGGCTCGCGGACTCGGTCACGTAGCGGCCCTCGCCGCGGGCGGTCAGCGTGGGGTCGCCGCCGCCGACGAGGACGACGTCGCGGGATCCCGGCTCGACGACGGTTTTCGTGGTCAGCCGGTGGTTGGGGCCGAGGGCGGACAGGGCGGCGACCGCGGTGGCGATCTTCGTGGTGGACGCGGGGGTCAGCTCCCGCCCCGCCCCCTTGCCGTACACGCGCTTGCCGGAGACCACGTCCACGACCACCGCGGAGCGCTCGGGCCCCAGCTTCGCGTCGTCCATGAGCGGGTCGAGGACGGCGGTGAGGGACTTGGTGCCCGTCCCGTCGGCGGTACGGGCGGAACGGGAGAGTCCGGCGAGCACGGCGGGGGCGCTCGGCACCGAGTCCGACGCCTCGCGGCCCGGCGCCCCGGCGTGATCTCCGCCACCCCCGGCTTCCCGGGAAGCCGCGAGGTCCCGCTCGGCCGTACGCTGACCGGAGGAGTCCCAGGGGCCGGCCGCGGCGATCGCCACGGCCGCGACGACGAGGCCGACAGCGGCCGAGACGGCCGTGAGCTGCCAGGTCCTGAGTTTCGCGGGCGGCTTGACGGCAAGCCGCCTCAGAAACTGCAGCAGCCGCCGAAACTGCTGCCCAGGCTTGCGCTCGTCCACGACGACCTGCCCCTTTCGCGATCACACATCTGCGTGAGGGACACTTAACCACCCGAAGTATGTGCTGATCATGGAGGAGCCACCCGTGGAGTTCGACGTCACCATCGAGATTCCGAAGGGTTCGCGGAACAAGTACGAGGTCGACCACGAGACCGGCCGTATCCGCCTGGACCGTCGACTCTTCACGTCCACCAGCTACCCGGCGGACTACGGCTTCGTCGAGAACACCCTCGGTGAGGACGGCGACCCGCTGGACGCCCTGGTCATCCTGGACGAGCCGACCTTCCCCGGCTGCCTCATCAAGTGCCGCGCGATCGGCATGTTCCGGATGACGGACGAGGCCGGCGGCGACGACAAGCTGCTGTGCGTCCCCGCCTCCGACCCGCGTGTGGAGCACCTGCGCGACATCCACCACGTGTCCGAGTTCGACCGCCTGGAGATCCAGCACTTCTTCGAGGTCTACAAGGACCTGGAGCCCGGCAAGTCCGTCGAGGGCGCCGACTGGGTCGGCCGCACCGACGCCGAGGCCGAGATCGAGGCCTCGTACAAGCGCTTCGAGGCGCAGGGCGGCCACTGAGCCCCCGCGAGCCGCAGCCGACGGGCCGCGTGACCTCCCCGGGTCACGCGGCCCGTCCGCGTCTGCGCCATGGATGCGGACGCATACCTACGTACGTCGTGCGCATACTGACGTACGTAGGGCGCGCAACGACACGTACGCACATAGGAGCGAGGCATCACCGGTGGCTGAACCGGAGGAGGAAGACCGCAAGCCGCAGTCGGACGAGGCGCACAGCGCCTTCGCCCCGGTGGGCGGCGTCGACCAGACGGCCGAGGCCGAGGAAGACCATCCGTCCTCCGAGTTCACGATCCCGACGGGCCTCAGGATCCCGCAGGTGCCCGAGGACAACGAGTCGTCGGCGTTCACCCCGCCGCAGACCTACGACGCCCGGCAGCAGCCGCCCGCCTTCACGCCGCCCGGCGGGGTGCCCATCGTCCGGCTGACGAAGGAGGCGCCCTGGCAGGACCGGATGCGTACGATGCTGCGCACCCCGGTGGCCGAGCGCCCGGCACCGGAGCCGACGCAGAAGCGGGAGGACGACGAGGGGCGCGCCGTACCGCGCGTCCTGGACCTGACGCTGCGCATCGGGGAGCTGCTCCTGGCCGGCGGCGAGGGCGCGGAGGACGTGGAGGCGGCGATGTTCGCCGTCACGCACTCCTACGGCCTCGACCGCTGCGAGCCGAACGTCACGTTCACGCTGATCGCCATCTCGTACCAGCCGTCCCTTGTCGACGACCCGGTGACGGCGTCGCGGACGGTCCGCCGCCGCGGCACGGACTACACGCGTCTCGCGGCCGTCTACCAGCTCGTGGACGACATCAGCTCCGAGGACGTCGAGGTCTCCCTGGAGGAGGCCTACCGGCGCCTCGCCGAGGTGCGCCGCAACCGGCACCCCTACCCGGGCTGGGCCCTGACGGCCGCGGCCGGGCTGCTCGCCGGTTCGGCGTCCGTCCTCGTCGGCGGTGACGTGCTCGTGTTCGTCGCGGCCGCCCTTGGCGCGATGCTGGGCGACCGGCTCGCGTGGCTGTGCGCCGGGCGCGGTCTGCCGGAGTTCTACCAGTTCGTGGTCGCGGCGATGCCGCCCGCCGCCATGGGCGTGGCGATCAGTCTGCTCGACATGCCGGACGTGAAGGCGTCCGCGGTGATCACCGGTGGGCTGTTCGCGCTGATTCCGGGGCGGGCGCTCGTCGCGGGCGTCCAGGACGGTCTGACCGGCTACTACATCACCGCGGCCGCCCGGCTCCTGGAAGTCGGGTATCTGATCGTCGGCATCGTCTGCGGCGTCCTGATGGTGCTCTATCTCGGCGTGACCCTCGACGCGGGCCTCAACCCGGAGACGTCGATCCACACCAGCGACCGGCCCTGGATCCAGATCGCCGCGTCCATGGCACTGAGCCTCGCCTTCGCGATCCTGCTTCAGCAGGAACGTTCAACCGTGCTGCTCGTCACCCTGAACGGCGGGGTCGCCTGGGTGGTCTACGGTGCGCTCGCGCGGGCCGGGGACATCTCGCCGGTGGCGGCCACGGCGGTCGCGGCAGGGCTCGTGGGCCTGTTCGGGCAGTTGCTCTCGCGCTACCGGTTCGCTTCCGCGCTGCCGTTCGTGACGGCGGCGATCGGGCCGCTGCTTCCCGGTAGCGCGACGTACTTCGGACTTCTTGAGATCGCCCGCAACAACCTGAACCCGGGCCTCGCCTCGCTCTCCAAGGCGGCGGCGCTCGCCCTGGCCATCGCGATCGGCGTGAACCTCGGCGGGGAGCTGTCCCGTCTCTTCCTCAAGGCCCCGGCGGCGCAGGACCAGCGGGGGCGCCGCGCGGCCAAGCGGACGCGCGGCTTCTAACCCGTACGGCTCGGTACGGCTCCGGTCAGTACCTGTTCTGGTTGTGCTGCTCGGAGTCGTCGGGGGCCGGGGGCTGCCGCCGCAGGTACTGGGTCTGGTGGTCCGGGGCCTCGTGATCCGGGGTCTGGTGGTCCGGGGCCTGGTGGGGGTCCGGGTACAGGGGCTGCTGTCCCAGGAACTGGGTCTGCTGGTCGGGGTACTGGCCCTGCTCGTCCGGGTGCTGGGGCTGCTGCGCCTGGTACTGACCGCCGCCGTACTGCTGCTGCTGGCCGCCGTACTGCTGATCGCCGCCGTACTGCTGCTGGTCGTTTCCGTACGGCTGCTGGCCGCCGTACTGCCCTTGGTACTGCTGGTTGCCGTACTGGCTCTGGTACTGCTGGTTGCCGTACTGCCCCTGGTTCTGCTGGTCGCCGTACTGCCCCTGGTTCTGCTGGTCGCCGTACTGACCGCCCTGGTACTGCTGCCCACCCGGGTACTGGGGCTGGTGGGGGTGCTGGGGCTGGCCCTCGTACTGCTGGGAGTAGCCGCCCTGGTACGGGTACTGCGGCTCCTGGGTCCGGTACTGCTGACCGTCCGCGGAGTCGTCCTCCTGGGCCGAGGCCTGGGAGGCCTGGCCCGCGGAGGTCTGGTCCGGGGACTGGGCGGCCCCCTTCTTGCCCTTGCCTCGGGCCCGCAGGAACTCGATGATGATCGGCACCACCGAGATCAGGACGATCAGGATCAGGATCGCCTCGATGTTCTTGTGGACGAACTCGTGCTTGCCGAGCCAGGCGCCGAGCAGCGTGACGCCCGCGCCCCACAGGACGCCGCCGATGATGTTGAACGTGATGAACGAGCGGTACCGCATGCCGCTGACGCCCGCGATGATCGGCGTGAACGTCCGCACGATCGGCACGAAGCGGGCCAGGACCAGGGACTTCGGGCCGTGCTTCTCGAAGAACTCATGGGCCTTGACCACGTTCTCCTGCTTGAAGAGCTTGGAGTCCGGGCGGTTGAACAGGGAGGGTCCGACCTTCTTGCCGAAGAGATATCCGGCCTGGTCACCGGCGATCGCGGCGATGCAGATCAGGATGCAGGTCAGCCACAGCGGGGTGTCCAGCTTGTTCGTCGTGATCAGCAGGCCGGTGGTGAACAGGAGCGAGTCACCGGGCAGGAAGAAGCCGATGAGCAGGCCCGACTCGGCGAAGACGATCAGGAGCAGGCCCCAGAGGCCGAACTGGTTCAGCAGGTAGTCCGGATCTAGCCAGCTTGGTCCGAGCGCAAGCGTCGTCACGGTTCCGGGCTCCTGTGGGTGTGAGGAAGTGCGGCGGGCTTCGGGGGCGGCCGTGCGATGTGATGACAGCGGTCGCCGCCCCAAGTTACCAACGCCAGGTGACACGGACAGGTTCCAGGGCAAGTCCTGACCTCGGGCCCCCTGGTCCCCTGGTCCTTATAGCCCCAGGCGGTGCGGCGCTGCGACTCCGCGTACGCCTCCGTGTCGCCCCAGCGGCGCTCCACCTCCTCGGCGTGCTGGTCCGGGTCGAAGTCCCCGAACACCTCGAACTTCTCCTCGGGGGTGAGGTTGATGCCCATGCGTTGCGCCTCCATGGCGGTCTCGACGGCCGTGACCATCTGCTGGAGCTTGACGATGCGGGCGGACAGCAGCTCGTGCTGGCGGCGCAGATGCGCGCGCGGGTCCGCGTCCGGGTCGTCGAGCAGGGTCGCGACCTCGTCGAGGGGGACGTTTTCCGGGCCCTTCCCGGTCCTTGTGCCCTGAGTGTGCCCTCGGGGCACAAGAGCGTGCCCGTGGCTTTCATGGGTGCACCACGCCGACGGCCCCGCCCGGGTCTCGGCCGAGCGAGAGAGAGCGCGACAGCCCCTGCGGCCCACACAGGGATGGGTACCGTTCTGAATGGACAGGCCCGAACGGATGGAGCCCTGATGCCCTGCCGACCGCATGAGCCCAGCAGCCCCGCCGCAGTCTTGGGGGTGAGCTGATGCTGGAGGAAGCCGAAGAGATCGGCCGTCGCGTACGCCGGGCGCGCCTGCGCCTCGGGATGCCGCAGGCGGACCTCGCCGCAGCCCTGGGGAAGAGTCAGGGGTGGGTGTCCAAGATGGAGTGCGGGCAGATCGAGATAGACCGCGTGGGGCTGCTCAACGCGATTGCCGCCGAGCTGCACGTACATCCCAACGACCTGATCGGACGGCCGTACACGAGCAGCCCGAGCGAGAATCAGTGGCAGGTCGCCGCGTCCTCGATCATGAGAGAGCTGCGGCGCTATGACCTCACCCCCGTATATGACGGCACGCCGCGCCCGTCGGCCGCCTTGTGGCGCGAGATGACGCGGTTGCACCGCTTGCGGGACGCAGCGGCGAACGTCGCGATCCTGCGCGTCCTGCCCGATCTGCTGCGCGAGACCCGCGCGCTCGCCGAGGTCGCTACGGGTCACGAGCGCGAAGAGGCGTACGCGGTGTACGCGGTGTGCTGCAAGTTCGCCCACACCGCCGCGCACGCGCTCGGACATCCCGAGCTGATCGCCATGGCTTGCGAGCGGGCCGCGTGGTCCGCCCGGCTGTCCGGCGACGCGGTGATGCCCGCCGTAGCCGACTGGATGCGCGTGTGGGACATGTGGGCCACCGCCGATTGGTCCGACGCGCTGAGCCTGTCGGACCGGGCGCTCAACAGCGTGCAGGACGGTTATGACAGCGGCGAACCGCTCGCGGTGCGCGCCTGGGGATCACTACAGCTACGCGCTGCGGTCTCTGCCGCACGTGGGAACCGCGTAGCCGAAGCCGAGGAACGGATCGGGCATGCCCGCGCCGCCGCCGACCGCATGGGCGAGCGCCAAGGGCCACCGGTCTACGACCGTCATTCGCTGACGTTCTCCCAGGGCAACGTACAGATTCACGCGATCAGCGTCGCCCTGGAGACGGGCGAGCAGACCAAGGCGCTCGCCATAAACCGCCGCACCAGTCCCGCGTTGGTCGCCGCTCTGCCCAACTCCCGCCAGGGGCACCACCACATGGACCTCGCCCGGGCGTGGTTGTGGGACGGCAGCCGGGACAAGGCGCTCGTCGAACTGGAGAGGGCCGAGCGGATCGCTCCGCAGCTCGTACGCAACCACCCCATCGCCCGCGCGACGCTCCGGAGCATCGTCTACGCCGAGCGCGCCGCCACGCGCGAGAAGCTGCGCCGCATGTCCGATCGCTTCCACCTGGACGGATGAGGGTCATATTCCTCGCCCTCATATTGAGCCCCTGACGTCCTCCTAGCGTCGATGGCATGACGCCACGACCAGCACCTCATCTCCCTTCCCAGGGCGGAGAGTTAGGCACAGCGGCCCCCTTCCACCCACAGCTCGGAGACCTCGCCCGAGACACCGCCCGAGACGGCAGGGTCGGTGTCGTCGTCGCCCTGCCCGGCGAGGGGCGGCGGACCTACCACCTGCGCCCGCCGGGCGGCGGTGACGATTGGTCCGCCCCCGCCGACGGCACGACTCTGCGGCCGGTGCCTGCTCAGGTCACCCACATCACGCCGATACGGCGGGACGCGGTCTACGACCCTCGTGCGCAACAAGGCTCCCTGCCTGTGCAAGTTCACTTCGAGGACGGCGGGGCAAGTGAGACGACGCTCATCCTCACCCCTGATCAGATGGAGGTCTGCGCCTGTCAGATCGGGCGCATCATCGATCAGCGCAACGCGAAGCGCGAGGCAGTGTCGTGAACGCGCGCCACGCGTCCGCAGTCGTACCGCTTCGCTGTGACCCTTTGGGGCGCGTCCTGGGGTGGCTGTGGGCCCTGGGGATGGCCGCAGGATTCTCCTGCCTCGGCTTCCTCATCAGCGACAGCCTCGACGGCCAGGACGCGGCAGGCCCCGCGCACTCCGTGCCCGACTCGCCGTCCATCTGACGGCATAGAACTCCCCGCCCGCCGAGTGACCGGACAGCCCCCGGCGGGCGGGGTCATACCGCGGACCGTGGCGGAGCGCCCGGCCGCGGTCGCTACCACCCACGCCCGTTGCACCACCGACTCAAGGAGGCAAGGAACATGACCACCATCCAAGAGCGCGCAACGATCGACGCGCGGAGGCTGATCAGCGCCGAGCTGCGATCAACCCTTTCCGCCAACATGCGCGGCAGGTTCCCCCAACTGACCGAGGAGAAGGCAGACCGCGGAGTTGGGCAGATGCTCGCATTCGTAGCGGCGAGCGCCCGCAGCGACAAGCCGCTCAGCCCTTCGCCCCTGGTGGATGACTTCTGGCACGCCTTCCTGCTCCACACCAAGGCGTATCAGGACTTCTGCGAGCAGACGTTCGGCTCGTTCGTGCACCACCAACCGGGTTTCCTCGACAAGGACGAGCACGGCGGGGGCAAGACGCTGCGCGAGCGAACCGTGGACGCGATCACGCTCGCCGGGTACGAACTCGACATGGAGTTCTGGCCTGAGCTGGACCTCGCGGAGTGCTCGCAATGCCACGCGAATTGCAGCGACAGCCTGAACAGCCCCAAGAAGGTCTGACGCTCGACGCTTTCCCCGTGCCGGTCTCCGGTCTGTGCCACTCTGTGGCCGGGCCGGGGACCGGTCTCCGTTTGTCCGACGCGACCGAAGGGGGGAACGCGGGGTGGAGCGCATCTCATGGCATGACCTACCGGCTGCCGTACAGCGTGTCGTCGAGCGCCACGCGGGACAGGTACAGCGGGCCGAGACGGCCAGCCACGGGGTGATGTCCCGCCTCGCCTGCACGGTGCATGCCCGCTCGGGGCGCCTGTTCGTCAAGGGCACGCAGCTCGATGACCCGTCGGCGTGGGTGTACCGGCACGAGGCGCAGGTGACGCGGCACGCTCCGCTCGCCCCTCGACTGCTGTGGGAAGTCGAGGCGGATGGGTGGCTGCTCGTCGGATACGAGTACGTCGACGGCCGACACTCGGACCTTGCCCCTGGTTCGCCTGACGTCGGCTCCCTCGTCCGCACGCTCACCGCCGTGTCCGAGGTGCCATGGCCTGAGACCTTGCGGAAGAAGCCGCTTCACACACGGTGGGCCGACTTCCTGCCCGACGGCGTTCCGACCGGGCTGCAAGGACGCTCCCTGAGCCATACGGACATGTCCCCGCTGAACATGCTGATCTCTGCCGACGGCCGTCTGCGCCTCTTGGACTGGGCACTTGCCTGTCCTGCGCCCGCGTGGGCCGACACGGCGTTCGCCGTGCTGCGCCTCATCTCGTCCGGCCACTCGCCGGAGCAGGCCGAGGCCGTCGCCCGACAGGTGCCCGCGTACCGTCATGCCGACCCGTCCGATGTCGGCACGTTCGCGCACGCCGTACTTGTCGCGTGGGAAAGCATGGAGCGCACAGACCCACTACCGCACCGAGCCGCGCTCACGACTGCCGCGCGGTCATGGGCCACCTATCGCGGGCCGATCAAGGCATGAGGAGTGGACGGGCCGTTCCTCGCGCGCGCGTGAGGGGCATAGCGACCGGTCGCGGGGCTCGCCTCCCCTCGCGCGCGGGAAGGGGAAGAACCGGTTACCTGAGCCGTCCCGCGATGGATTCGGCGCGATTGCCAGTGGGGCGCGGTACGCGCGCGCCCGCGCGCGAGACACAACCTCAGAAGCGGCTCGGGCACTCGAAGCCGCCCATCACGCTCGACACGTACACGCACCTTTGGCCCAACCAGGAGGACACCACGCGGGACGCCGTCGAGGCCGTTCTCGGCTCCGGTGTGCCCTCAAAGTGCCCTCAGCCCCTGGCGGGTGGCGTATATACGCAGGTCAGGACCATAAGTCAGCGGTAGGGACCTGCTGCAGCCGGTCCAGGTCCCCGTCGCCGTAGCGGCGGTGGCCCGCGTGGCTGCGGTCGCTCGGTGCGAGCAGGCCGATCTCGTCGTAGTGGTGCAGGGTGCGCACCGTGATCCCGGCGAAGCCGGCGACCTGTCCCACGGAGTAGCTCATGGCTCTTCCGCCCTCTCCTTGTTCGGTACGCGCCTCAGCCTGGGTCCTCACGCCGCGTGAGGTGCAAGTCCGGATTCTCCGGGGCGGGGGTGGGTGGTCCTCGCGGTGCGCCCCGGTCCCGCCCCTTCCCGAAACTGGGGCTCCGCCCCAGACCCCGCTCCTCAATCGCCGGAGGGGCTCCAAAGAGTCCGTCCGGCGATTGAGGACGAGGCGCGGAGCGCCGACAGGGCTGGGGTCCAGGGGGCCTACCTGCTCAGGCCCCCGAACCTCCGTACCGCCAGCGGCAGGAAGACCGCCACAAGTGCCACCGGCCAGAGCACCGCGAGCAGCATCGCGTGCTCAGCCGCCCAGGACGTCCCGGCCACCCCGGGATCGTTGCCGAACAGCTCCCGCACCGCGGTGGCCGCCGCCGACATCGGATTCCACTCGACGGCGGCGCCGAGCCAGTCCGGCATGTTCGCCGGGACGGTGAACGCGTTGGACAGGAAACCCACCGGCCAGACCAGGATCTGCACGGCGGTCACAAGCTCCGGCCTGCCCGCGACCATCGCCAGGTGGATGCCGAGCCACAGCATCGCGAACCGCAGCAGCATGAGGAGGCCGACCGCCCCGGCCACCGCGGCGAGGGAGCCGTGCCAGCGCCAGCCGATCGTGAGGCCCACGCCCATCATGACGAGCAGGGAGGCGAAGGACTGGAGCATGTCGGCGACCGAACGGCCCACCAGGACGGCGCCGTTGGCCATGGGCATGGACCGGAAGCGGTCCACCACGCCCTTGTTGAGGTCGGTGGTGACCGCGACCATCGTCGCGTCGAGACCGAACACCATGGTCAACGCGAACATCCCGGGCACCAGGAACTCGGCGTAGTCACCCGTGATGCCCTTGCCGCCGCCGATCAGGTAGTTGAACATCAGCAGCATCATCACGGGGAAGAAGAGCCCCACCAGGACCTGGACGGGCTGGCGGCCCCAGTGCGCGAGCTCGCGCCGGGTCATCGTCCAGCAGTCGGTGAGGGCCAGGACGAGCCGTGAGCCGTTCACCGTGTCCGCGGGCGGTGCCGTCGCACCGGTCGTCGTCGCGCTCACACGGCCTCCTTCATGCGGTTCTGGTCCTCCGTACGGCCCGCCGTGAGGCGCAGGAACACCTCGTCGAGGGTCGGCCTGCGCACCGCGATGTCCTCCGCTTCGATGCCCTCCTCCTGGAGCGCGCGGACCACACGGGTCAGCGCCTCCATGCGGTCGGTGACCGGCGCGCTGGCCAGCCGCCGGTCGGCGTCGACCGTCACACCGTCCGTGCCGCCCACGCCGTCCGTGCCGCCCAGGGCGTCCGTGCCGCCCACGGCGCCCGGCAGCAGGCGTGCGGCGCGCACCAGCTCGGCCCCGTCGCGCACCACCACGTCGATGCGGTCACCGCCCAGCCGCGCCTTAAGGTCGTCCGTGGTGCCCTCGGCGATGACCCGGCCGTGGTCGACCAGGGAGACGCGGTCGGCCAACTGGTCGGCCTCCTCCAGGTACTGCGTGGTCAGGAGCACCGTCGTACCGCCGCCGACCAGGGAGCGCACCGACTCCCACACCTCGGCCCTGCCGCGCGGGTCGAGGCCGGTCGTCGGTTCGTCGAGGAACAGCACCTCCGGCTCCGTAATCAGCGACGCCGCTAGGTCCAGGCGACGCCGCATGCCGCCGCTGTACTGCTTGACCGCCTTGCGGCCGGTGTCCGCGAGGCCGAAGCGGGCCAGGAGTTCGTCGGCCCGTACGCCCGCGCGGCGCGCGCCCAGGTGGTGCAGGCGCCCGAACATCTCCAGGTTCTGCCGTCCGCTCAGCTCCTCGTCCACCGCGGCGTGCTGACCGAGGAGGCCGATGCGACGGCGCACCTCACGCGCCTGCCGCCGCGCGTCGCACCCGGCGATCTCCACGCGGCCCTCGTCCGCCCGCAGCAGCGTGGCCATGATCCGCACCGCCGTGGTCTTGCCCGCGCCGTTCGGACCGAGCACTCCGTGCACCGTGCCCCGCGCGGCCACCAGGTCGAGCCCGTCCAGGGCCCGCTTCTCGCCGTACCTCTTCCGTGCGCCCTCGACGACGATCGCGTCCGTCATCCGTCTCCCTCCAGGGGTCGAGCACCGCCAGCCGTGCCCCACAAAATCCCTGGTAATCAAGCTTGACTACCAGGGGCGGCCCAAAGGTACTGCCCGAACGCGAGACTCGTCAAACTTGATTACTGTGACGCTTCAGATGCCGGAGGTATCAGATATGCCGGAGCTACCGGAGGTATCGGAGATACCGCAGATGCGCCGATGCCTCAGGCGTCGTCGCCCGCGTGCCGCTCCCCCGTCGCGAACGGGTTCTCCTCGCCGTCGGCGAGCACCGCGACGAACGGCTCCCCCTCGCCGGCGAAGGTGTACGCGCCGCGTTCGACACGCTCGACGAGTTGGCGGGTCCACGCCGCGCCCGCATCCGCCGAGTGCAGCCACAGGTTCATGATCTCGCCGATGTGACCGAGCTGTTCGGGCCCGTCCTCGGGGGTGTAGTAGTCGGTGACGGAGGTCCGCCAGTCCTCCATGTTCTGGATCCGCTGTTTCAGCAGGGCCACGACTTCCCCGCGCGGCAGGTCGACCATGAAGCCCACCGCGGCCGAGAGCATGTCGGGCTTCTGGTTGTGCGTGGACGTCAGCGCCTCACGGACAAGGGCGAGGTACTCCTCGACACCCTTGTCCGTGATCTCGTACTCGGTACGGGGCGGACCGCCCGCCGTGGACGGCGCGGTCTCGTGCTCGTGCAGCAGGCCCTGCTTCGCCATCTGCTTGAGGGCGTGGTAGATCGAGCCCGGCTTGGCGTTGGACCACTCGTGGGCGCCCCAGTACTCCAGGTCGTTGCGCACCTGGTAGCCGTGCGCACGCCCGTGCTGACGGACGGCCCCGAGTACAAGCAGCCGGATCGCTGACATCCACGCACCCTTCAGTCCCTTGCCTTGCGTCGTTCAGTCGACGCTATTCATCAACTTTGACTAGGGTACGGGTCCGGACGCTCATCCCCACGACTGGCCCGACTCCAGGGCCACCAGCTCGAAGGCCGTTCTGCCGTCGAGGGACTCCCTGATGATGTCGGCGTGACCGGCGTGCCGGCCGATCTCCTCGATAAGGTGCAGCATCAGCCAGCGCATGGAGACGGCGCCGTCGCTGGGGAACCAGGGCGCATCGGGCAGCGGGAAGGTGTCGTCAAGGCTCGGCACCGCGCGGATGAACTCCTCGGTCTCCGCGGCCACCTGCTCCCAGAGGGCGAGGACGTCGGCGAGCGTCTCGTCCTCGACGAGCCGGAAGCTGTCGCCCCAGGTCTCCTCGGTCCGCTGCCGCTCGTTCGGCTTCTGCTGTGCCATACGCAGCCAGTTCAGCTCGGTCTCCGCGACATGCTTGACGAGGCCGCCGAGGGTCAGCTCGCTGGCGCTCGGGCGGGCCGACGCCTGCTCGTCGCTCAGGCCGAGCACCGAGCGGCGGATGCCGCCGCGCTGGGCGTCCACGAAGGCGATCAATGCGCCGCGCTCGTCGCCGTGAGCTTCCGCGTTGACGTGGGTGACCATGGTGTCCGCCTTTCTGCGCCCTGCCGGGCCGTCGGCCTTTCCGACACCACAGACGCTACGGACCCTTGCGGACAGGTGCTGTCCTCAAGGGTCCGCGGGTGTGGAATTCAGCTCTCCGGGAGCTCCACGGCGCCTCAGAACGGGAAGCGCGAGCGGCCGTGCTGTACCGAGATCCACTTGTGGGTCGTGAACGCCTCCACCGTCGCCTCGCCGTTGAGGCGCCCGACGCCGGAGTGCTTCTCGCCACCGAAGGGCACGATCGGCTCGTCGTGGACGGTGCCGTCGTTGATGTGGATCATGCCGCTGTTGATGCGCTTGCCGAGCCGCACCCCGCGCTCGATGTCACCGGTGTGGACGGCGCCACTCAGACCGTACGGAGTGTCGTTGGCGATGCGGACGGCCTCCTCCTCGCCGTCGAAGGGCAGGATGAGCGCGACCGGGCCGAACACCTCCTGGCGCAGCACGGGAGCGTCCTCGGGCAGGTCGGTGAGGATGGAGGGCGCGACCAGATTGCCCTCGGTGGCGCCGTGCAGCAGGGCCGTGGCGCCCGCCTGGACGGCCTGCGTGACCAGCGAGGTCACGCCGTCGGCCTGCGAGGAGTTGATGAGCGGGCCGATGTGCGTCTCCGGGGACGCCGGGTCGCCGACGTTCAGGGTCTTCACCTTGGCGACGAACTTCTCGGTGAACTCGGCGAGCACGGCCCGGTCCACGAGGATGCGGTTCGCGGCCATGCAGACCTGGCCCTGGTGCACGAAGCGGCTGAAGACGGCGGCGTCGACCGCGTAGTCCACATCGGCGTCCTCCAGGACGATCAGGGCGCTGTTGCCGCCGAGTTCGAGGACGCAGCGCTTGAAGTTCTGGGCGCAGACCGTGGCGACGTGGCGGCCGACGGCGTCGGAGCCCGTGAAGGAGATGACGCCGGGCACCGGGTGCTCGATGAGCGCGTCGCCTATCTCGGCGATGTCCGTGATGACGACGTTCAGGACGCCCGGCGGCAGGCCCGCGTCCTCGAAGATCTTCGCGATCAGGCTGCCGCCGAGGATCGGGGCGTTCTGGTGC
Organism: Streptomyces aureocirculatus; assembly: GCF_000720475.1. GTDB lineage: Bacteria > Actinomycetota > Actinomycetes > Streptomycetales > Streptomycetaceae > Streptomyces > Streptomyces aureocirculatus. The sequence continues at coordinate 12,321 of NZ_JOAP01000033.1, read as the reverse complement.
GGCTTCAGGACGACGGCGTTGCCGAGGGCGATGGCGGGGGCCACCGACTTCAGCGAGAGCAGGAAGGGGAAGTTGAAGGGGCTGATGACACCGACGACGCCCACCGGGACGCGGTAGAGGCGGTTCTCCTTGGTGTCGTCCGGCGAGGGGAGTATGTGGCCCTGCGGGGCGAGCGCGAGGTGTATCGCCTCGCGCAGGAACTCCCTGGCCAGGTGCAGCTCGAAGCCGGCCTTGACCAGCGTGCCGCCGAGCTCGGCGACGATCGCCTCGGTGATCTCCGCCTCGCGGTCCTCGATGATCCGCAGGACGCGTTCGAAGACGGTACGCCGGGCGTAGGGGTTGGTGGCGCCCCAGGACTCCTGGGCGCGCTGCGCCGCGCGGTAGGCCTGGTCGATCTCGTCCGCCGTGGCGACCGTGATCGACGCCAGTTTCTCCCCGTTGTACGGGTTGAAGTCGATGATGTCCCAGGAACCGGAGCCGGCCTTCCACTCACCGTCGATGTACTGGTGAGCCAGATCGGTGAAGAAGGACATGACGCGAGACCCCTTGCCGCAGAGTGCAGACACCTGATTTCACGTCATCCTACTGACGATTCAGGTCAGTTGGAGTAGACCACGGAGAAGGTCACGGCTGTCGGCCGGATCAGGACAGTCCTGTTACAGCTCGGCCATCACCCGTTCGTACTGGGCGACTTCTTCGGGCTTGTCCAGATAGAGCGCGCCCGTCAACTGCTCCAGGTACACGACGTCCGACAGGTCGGACTCGGGGAAGCTGAGCATCGTGAACGCGCCGGACTCGCCCGCGTGCCCGCCGAAGGTGAACGGCATGACCTGCAACGTCACGTTCGGGCGCTCCGAGATGTCGATCAGATGCTGGATCTGGCCGCGCATCACCTCGCGGTCGCCGTACGGGCGGCGCAGGGCCGCTTCGTCCAGGACGCAGGCGAACTTCGGGGCACGCTCGGACACGAGCAGCTTCTGGCGCTCCAGGCGCAGTGCCACGCGGCGGTCCACGTCGGCCTGGTTGACCCGGTTGCCGCGCGCGGACTTGCGCCCTCCGCCCGTCTTGCCTGCGGCTGCGGCCTTCATGCCGCGCTCGACGACCGCGTGGGCGTAGGCCTCGGTCTGCAACAGGCCGTTGATGAACTGGACTTCGTAGACACGGATCAGGGAGGCCGCGCCTTCGAGACCGATATATGTCTGGAACCAGCCGGGCAGGACGTCCGAGTAGCTGTGCCACCAGCCCGTCAGGTTCGCCTCCTTGGCGAGCGAGAGGAGTGCGCCGCGCTCCGCCTCGTCCATGACGCCATAGAGCGTGAGGAGGTCCTCGACGTCCCTCGACTTGAAGCTCACCCGTCCCAACTCCATGCGGCTGATCTTCGATTCGGATGCGCGGATCGAGTAGCCGGCCGCCTCACGGGTGATGCCCCGCGACTCTCTCAGGCGCCTCAGTTGCGAGCCCAGCAGAATGCGCCGTACCACCGAGCCGCTCGACTCCCCAGCGGTCACTTCGCTCAGTCCTCCCCAAGGTGTGAGACCCGCAGTCTGCCATTAAACGCTTCAGGCCGTGCTCGTTCGGTTACGGAAAGGGAAAGCCTCAGGAAGGTCTCCGCAAGAAGTCGTCGGAAGAAATAGGCAAGAAACAGCCCAGGAACGGTCGAGTCCGGCGCGTGCACGTGCATCTGCCCTTGCATCTGCTGTACGCATTCGGAACCATGGTCCGCGCGTCACCGCTGCGCCATCGCTGTGCCGCCCGGCTGTACCGACCGCGCCACCGCCCGATCGCTTTGTACCGCGAACCGCGAAAACCGGGGAGTGCCTCGCATGGGGACGAATGGATCGACCATGCTCGAGCCGTTACGGCAGGGCCTTCCTCCGCTCGACCCCTCCGCGGTCTCCAGCGCGGCCTCCTGCGCTCTTCCCGCCCGCTACGAAGCCGTGGGCAGCGCCCGGCAGTTCACCCGCAAGACGCTGGTGTCCTGGGACCTCGAAGAGCGGTTCGACGACATCGCGCTCGTCGTGTCGGAGCTCGTCACCAACGCCCTGCGGCACGCGCTGCCCGCGGACACTCCGCGTGCCGCGTGTCCGGTCGGCGCCACCGAGGACGCGCCCGTGCGTCTGCACATGATGCGCTGGACCTCGCGTCTGGTGTGTGCGGTACGGGACCCCAGCGACGACAGTCCGGTGGCGCGCGAGGAGGCGGATGACGACTTCTCCGCCGAGTCGGGCCGCGGCCTCTTCCTGGTGGACTCGTTCAGCGACGGCTGGGGCTGGCACCCGCTGGCGGGCGCGCTGAACGGCAAAGTGGTGTGGGCGCTGTTCCAACTGGCCTAGGCCCGTGGCCCCCCAGGGGGCCCGGGCGCCGGTTGGGCCGGGGACCCGCGGCGCCGGTCAGCCCCCGATGAGGTCGTCGAACTCGCCGTCCTTCATGCCGAGCAGCATGGCCTCGATCTCGGCGCGCGTATAGACGAGCGCGGGCCCCTCGGGGAACCGCGAGTTGCGGACGGCCACGTCGCCGCCCGGCAGTTTCGCGAACTCCACGCAGGCACCCTGTGAATTGCTGTGCCTGCTCTTCTGCCAGATGACCCCGTGAAGATCCGTGGCCGCCATGCCGTTGAACACGTGGTGCACAGGTCGCTCCCCGGTGGTGCCGTGGCTGTTGTTGTAACTGTCAACTGTCCCGGATCATAGCTCTGTTCATGTGCTGATGCATGGGCAGATGCACGTGCACGCGGTGTGGTGAGCTGGTTACAGCCCTCGGTTGACCGGATCGAACACCGCCCCGCTCGCTATGACAGACGCAAAGAGAGCCATTACGGCTGCTCTTTTTGGCCGAAGTCGAAAAGAACGCCGCCGCGTGGCGGACGGGGAGGTGTCCACCGCGCGACGGCGTTACGGGCGTCACGGGATGTATGCCGCGAAAGGGCGCGGCCCCTCAGCGGGACGCGTACGGCAGCAGCGCCATCTCGCGGGCGTTCTTGATGGCCTTCGCCAGTTGCCTTTGCTGCCGCACCGTCACCCGGGTGACCCGGCGGCTGCGGATCTTGCCGCGGTCGGAGAGGAACTTCCGCAGCAGGTCGGTGTCCTTGTAGTCGATGTATGTGATTCCCGCCGTATCGAGGGGGTTGGGCCGGGGCTTCAGGGGCTTGCCTGCACGGTCGGGGCGGCGCGGGGACAAGGTCAGACCTCCAGGAGGGCGTCGAAGGCGGGGGTCAGGGTCTTCCAGGCGGCACGCCCCGCGGCGTACTCCTCGTCCGTGAGGAGGCAGGACTCCAGGACCTCGGCGATTCCGTCGCGGTCCAGGCCCGGCGAGGTGAACACCAGGTGCTGGCAGCAGTCCCCGTGCTCGGGGTGCCAGTCGAGCGCGGCGGCGGCCCTGCGCACCGGCGGCACCATCTCCCACGCGGCGTCCGGCAGGGAGGCGAGCCAGGGTCCGGCGTTCTCCACGCACAGCGCGCCGCCCGCCGCGTCCCACGCGAGGAGCGTGTCGGGCCGGTCCGCGAGCCAGAAGCGGCCACGGCTGCGGGCGGCCGCACAGGTCAGGTCCTCCAGGGCGGCGTAGAGCCGCTCTGGGTGGAAGGGCCGTTCACGGTGCCAGACGAAGGTGCTGACCCCGCTGTCGTCGGCCTCCGCGGGCAGCAGCGCGCACGCCGGGTGCTGGGCCGCGGCCGCCGCCTCCACGTCGAACCCCGCGAGTGCGGCGCCCGCCAGGTCGCCGTGGCCGATCGGGACCTGGCGGGCCGTCGGGTGGAGCTGCGCGAGCAGCGCGCGGTCCTCGGCGTCCGCCTCGCCGGGGGCGGCGGGGTCGGCCGGGTCGGTCTGGTCGGTCTGGCCGTCGGGTTCGAGTACCGCGAGCACCGGCGGGTACTCCAACTGGCGCGCCCAGGTGTCGGCGACCGTGCGCTGGTCGGTGGCCGCCGCGGCGAGCCCGGCGTCCACCAGGTCGTCGCCATTGGCGAGGTACGGCAGGAGCAGGGCCGGGTCCACGGCCGTGATCACACCGGTCAGGCGCAGCGCCTGCGAGCCGTGCCCCGCGATGACCTCCGCCATGGCCTTGGGCTCGACGGAGTCCCACAGTTCGACCACCGCGAGCCGGGTGAGCCCGCCCGCGGCGAGCCGCTCCAGCTCCGGCACCAGGTCCTCGCGCAGCGCGCAGCACGCGCAGTCGTTCACCAGCGGGGCCTCGCCGGTGGAGAGCAGGCCGCCGGCGTCGCGCACCGTCCGCGCGACCGTGCCGTGCGCCGCGCTCGACAGATCGTGGTGCAGCGCCACGCTGCCGGGCACGGTGGCAAGGAGCCTGGCCACCGCCGCCGACCGTGCCTCCGCGTGCAGACCGGCGACCACTGCTACGTCCATGCGGCCCGCGGACGGCTGCGGTCCTGCCGCGCCTCCGGTGGGGTGCGCTTCCATCAGCGGCCGCCGCCGTAACGCCGCTCGAAGCGCTCGACGCGGCCCGCGGTGTCCAGTACGCGCTGCTGGCCCGTGTAGAAGGGGTGGCTCGCGGAGGAGACCTCGACGTCGATGACGGGGTAGGTGTTGCCGTCCTCCCAGACGACCGTCTTCTCGCTCGTCGCGGTCGAGCGGGTCAAGAAGGCGAAGTCCGCGGCCTTGTCGCGGAAGACGACCGGGCCGTACGGCGGGTGGATGTCGGGTCGCATGTCAGCGCTCCTCTCGGAAGTCGACGTGCCGGCCTGCCACCGGGTCGTACTTGCGCAGGGTCAGGCGGTCCGGGTTGTTCCGGCGGTTCTTGCGGGTCACGTACGTGTAGCCGGTTCCGGCTGTGGACCGGAGCTTGATGATCGGGCGGAGTTCGTTGCGGGCCATGGAGGTAGTGTATGAAAATGAATCCCGTTTTCAAATAAGCGGGAGCGAATCCGATCGAGAGGTGCGTCACCATGTCCGCCCACTGTCAGCTCACCGGCGCCGTGCCGGGGTTCGGCAATCAGATCTCCCACTCGCACCGGCGCACCCCGCGCCGCTTCGACGTCAACGTCCAGCGCAAGCGGTACTGGCTGCCCAGCGAGGGGCGCCATGTCCGGCTGCGGCTGAGCGCCAAGGGCATCAAGACCGTCGACACCATCGGGATCGAGGCCGCCGTGGCCAGGATCCGTGCCCGTGGGGTGAAGGTCTGATGGCGAAGAAGAGCAAGATCGCCAAGAATGAGCAGCGGCGGGTTGTCGTCGCGCGGTACGCGGCGCGGCGGGCCCTCCTGAAGGAGGTCATCCGGCGGCCTTCCACGCCTGACGCCGAACGGCGTGCCGCCCGGGCGGAGTTGGCCCGGCAGCCTCGGGACGCGAGTGCCACTCGGGTGCGCAACCGTGACAGCGTGGACGGGCGTCCCCGCGGGTACGTGGGGGCGTTCGGGCTCTCCCGGGTGCGGCTGCGGGAGCAGGCTCACGCCGGTTTTCTGCCCGGCGTGCGCAAATCCTCCTGGTAGCTCGGCGCGCGATTCAGCAGCCTGGGAGGCAGTTGGGTCGCCATCACCGGGGGTGAGCCCGTTGCGCTCGTGGTCAACGGCCGTTGACGTCTTGATACTGCCCGTCTCCTGCGCCGACGGTCGTTTTCGCCCTTCCGGTTGTGGGGGTGGCGGGGTCGTGGCGGTATGGCCGTGCTCGCGTAGTGGACACTGCCTGGCTTCATCGCACCGTAAGTGTGTTGCTTGGCACGCTGCGCTCGGTCATACCGCCACGACCCCTCCGGTCGCGACAGCGTCTGCGGCTCGGTGCCTCTTGCGGTCCTGAGGTCCCGGCGGGGCTGTCGTCGGCCGGGCGAGCCCTAACCGGCCCGCACTTCAGTGTTCTGGCATGCGTGCAACAGCCATCTCCCGTCATCCTGTTTGGTCATGACGTAGAGCGGAGCGCCTTCCGTATCGCCCTCTGGCGAGTGGTAGACCTGGCGGACCTTGACGGCTGCCACGTCGGGCCGCAGGAACTGCGTGTGTACTGCCTCGTAGGTGACCTCACCGTCCCAGCTCGCCGTGGGCAGCACGGTGCGGGTGAACTCGGCGATCGCGTCGAAGCCGATGAGGACCTTGCCATGGCCGGTCGTCCAGAGGGCATCGGGATGGAACAGCGCGAGGAAACCCTCCGCATCCTTGGCGCGTTGGGTGCGCTCGACGGTGGCCACGACCTGTTCGATGGCTTTGATGTCTGCGGTTTCGGTGTTCATGCAGATCACTCTGGGACCTCAAGCGGACTTGAGGTCAAGGGGCGGTTTTCTCGTCGACGAGGGAGGGGGCGCCGTCCACCGCCCTCCCTGTGGGCGCAGCCCCAGCCACTGGGTGGCCGCTATGTGCGCGGAGGGGTGTCGCCCTGGCGTCGGGGTGTGGTGGCGCCGTCCACCAGCATGGGGGGTGGTGTTGTGTCCAGGGCCTCGGAGAGGTCGGTCAGGGCCTTGCGGAGGAGGGTGGCGCCTCGGCGGACGATCCGGGCGGGGGTGTCCTCCGGCGCCCAGGCGGTGAGGACGTCGTGGACCCGGTCCCAGCGCGGGACGCGGCGCTCCCGTACGGCCTTCGCGCCCTGCTCGGTGGCCGTACGCAGAGCGGTGGCGAGGTCGGCTGCGGCGGGCACGGGGGGCGTGCCGCGGTCCGGGAGGTGGGCCTCCAGGAGCATGGCGACCCGGCCGAACTGGGCCAGGGCTTCCTCCGCCTCCGCTGCCGCCGCCCGCGAGAGACCGCGGTGGCGTACGGGTTCGTGCTCGGCCTTGGCCAGGGCCTCCTGCCAGGCGGCCCGGGCGTCGCGCGCGGCGAGGAGGGTCTCGCGGACGTCGGGGCAGGATGTGCCCGCCGGGTCCGCGTAGTGGTCGGCGACGGCCGCCGCGTACCTGCCCTCCGCCGTCAGCCAGTCCGCGAGGCGGGTACGCAGGCGCGGCGTCTCCCACGCGGGGTACGAGGCGTACGCCGCCATGGCGAGGAGGCCGCCGATGAGGGTCAGGACGACGCGTTCGGGGACCGTCTGCGTCCACTGCTCGCCGCCCATGCCGAGGAGGAACACCACGTACGCGGCCACGCAGGCCTGGGCGGCGATCTGGCCCGTACGCATCAGGAGGTACATCAGGCCCGCGGAGGCCACCGCGAGCGCGGCGGAGAGGTGGGTGTCCGGGTGCGTCAACTGGACCAGGGCCGTGGCCAGGGTCACGCCCACCAAGGTGCCGGCGAAGCGGCCCACCGCGCGGGTGTAGGTCTGGGAGAAGTCGGGGCGCATGACCATGACCGACGCCATGGGGGCCCAGTAGGGGTGGCCCAGGGGCAGGTACGTACCGAGGATGTAGCCCGCGACCGCCACCGTGGTCACGCGCAGGGCGTGGCGGGTCACCGCCGTGTGCCGCCGCTTCAGCTCCTGGCGCATGGCCCGCAGGGCGGCCGGGACCAGGGCCGTGAGCCCGGGCCTGACCAGGTTGGCCTTCGTCGGCTGCTTGCCCGCGGCCGGGGCGGGGGTCTCGTCCGCCGACGTTCCTCCCGCCACTTCCACCACGTCCCGTAGCAGCGTGGCCAGGCGGCGGGCCGCTCGCTGGGGCGGGCCCGAGAGGACGGCGCCCGTGTCCGGGGTGCGGAAGGTGGCGATCGCCGACGGGGAGAGGTCCACCGGGTCGCCGTGGCGGATGGCGCGGGCCGCCGCGTCCAGGATGGTGCCCGTCGCGGCGAGGAGTTCGCGGACCCGGTCGCGTTCGGGGCCGTCCGCGGGGACGCCGAGGGCCGGGTCGGCCAGGGAGGCGAGGACCGGGCGGATGCGCTCGGCGACGCCGCGGGCGCCGTGGAGTTCGGCTGGGCGGGTGCGGGCCTGGCGCGGCGTGATGTGGGCGGCGGCGCGGGCCGTCATCAGCGGGACCGGGTCGAAGGGCGCCACGGGGTCGTGGCGGAGCCTGCGGGCGTAGTCCGCCTCCGCGGCCAGGGCGTCGGCGAGGGCGTCGCGGTGGGCGCCCCAACGGCGTACCGGGAACACGATCACCAGGGCCGCCTGGAGCGCGCCGCCCACGACCATCATCGCGGCGTGCCCGGCCGCCGCGGCCACGGACGTCGGCAGGGTGATCGTGACCAGCATGATCGCCACGTTGGAGGTGGCGATCAGGCCGATCGTCGGCCCCGCCGCCCAGCTCAGGCCCGCCAGGAAGGTCCACAGGGCCAGGAGGGCCAGGAAGAGGAGGAGGTGGCTGCCGGTGAGGTAACCGAGGAAGGTGGAGAGGGCCAAACTGGTGCCGGAGGCCAGGGCCAGTTCGGGGCGCGGACGCCAACTGCGCTGGAAGGTGGCGATGGCCGCCTGGAACGCGCCGAACGCCGAGCTCGCCGCGACCGCCGGGCCGAACAGCGTCAGGCTCAGACCGATCACGATCGCCAGGCCCGCCGCGCCGCGCAGCGCCACCAGGGGTTCGAGCCGCCGCCGCTCCACGGCCAGACCCGAACGCCCCGTCTTCTTCAGGGCTCGCCACCAGGTCATTTAGTGATACTACGGGGGATATTTCACATATGGGGCAAAGTGTGTGACGGATCGGTCCGTCAGCCCTGGCCACCCTGGCCTCCCCGACCTCCCACGTCCCGGGTAACCCGTACCTCGTCCAAGTACTCCGCGATGGCGTCCCTGTTGCGCAGCAGGCACTCGGCGCGGTGCGTCATGCGGGCCAGCTCCTGCTCCAGGGTGGCCAGCATCTCCGGGGTGGCGTCGGGGAAGTGGATGGTGCGGGGCCTGTTGAGGCACGGGAGTATCTGTTTGATGATCCGGGTCGGCAGGCCCGCGTCCAGAAGGCCGCGGATCTGCAGGACCCTGTCCACGGAGAACTCGTCGTAGTCCCGGTAGCCGTTGGCGGCCCTGTCGGCGACGATCAGGCCCTGCTCCTCGTAGTAGCGCAGCAGCCTGCGGGAGGCGCCGGTGCGCTCCGAGAGCTCCCCTATGCGCATCAGCCCTCCACGCGCGCGTGGTGCGCCATGTGCGCCCGGTCCGCGGCCGCCGCACCCTGCGCCCAGCCCTCGCCGTCCCGCACCCCGCGCACCCGGGTCGTGGACGTCTCGGGGAACATCCGCTCCGTCCGGTCGGTGACGGCGACGTCGCGGGCGGCGAGCACCGGGAGCAGCGCGCCGCCGTCGGTGCCGGAGTGGGTGACGGGGGCCGCGGCGGCCTCCAGGCGGGCGCCCATCCGCTGCGCGTACGCCATCAGGAAGGCCTGCCGGAACGCCTTGGTGCGCTTGCGCCCGCCCGCACGCTGACCGGCCTCCGCCTTGGTCATCGCCGCGGTGCCCTGCACGAGGAGGGAGGTGTAGAGGAGGTCCACCGCTTCGAGGTCGGGGTCGAAGCCGACGACGGTGGAGAAGGAGTACGCCTCGTTCCAGACCGCTCGGCAGCGGTTCGCGTCGGCGACGGCGTCCAGGAGGATCGCCTTGGCCGTCTCGTACGGGGCGTCGACGCCGATGCGGCAGGCGCCGGGCACACCGGCGGCCTGCGTACGGGCGGCGAGCACGGCCTCGTCGACGCTGTACCGCGCCATCAGCTCCTGCGCCTTGGCGGTCAGCGCCTCCGCCTCCTGCGGATAGCCGGTCGCCTCGGCCTTGGCGAGCAGGGCGCGGATGCGGGTGAGGGCGCGCGGTTCGTCGCCCGGGTGCGGTGGCGGCAGGTGTACGGGGGTGCCGGGCGCCGGGCCGACGGGCTCTGTCGGGGGCAGTTGGAGCAGCAGGCGGTAGAGGGCGAGTACGGCGGTGGCGTGGGCGAACCGGTCGGGGGCCCGCCAGGGCGCGTGCGCGTCGAGGGCGGCGAGCTGGGCGGGCCAGCGGGCTGGCAGCCGGTCGGGGGCGTACGCCCGGGTCTCGGCGCGGATCAGGGAGGCGGCCAGGCGTACGTGGGGCTCGTCCAGGTCGCGGCGCACCAGGCGCAGGACGTCGGCGGGCTGCCAGCCGCGCTCCCAGGCGCGACGGAGCAACTCCTCGCCCCGCGCGGCCAGTTCGGCGTCCGCGGTGGGGGCGGCGGCGAGCAGGGACGCGCCGGTGTCGAGCCCGTGTGTGGCCCCGCCCGCGCGCCCGGCGCCCGCGTCCGGCCCGTACAACGCCGCCGCGAACGCCCTGTCGATCACCGATTCCATACCCCTAAGGGTAGGCCTGGCCATACCCTCGACCGGCCCGCCAGTGGTCGTGAGCGCCGGGGCCGGGCACGGTTGGCTCGGGGCATGGTTCTTGCGTCGCTACGGGCCCGGTGGGCCGGATTTCTGGGTGCCTTCGTCGCCATCGCCCTCGGGGTGGCCCTGGTGGCCGCCATGGGGGTGGGGCTCGCGGCGAGCCTGGACCCGCCGGTGCGCGCGCCGGTGCGGTTCGCCGGGTCACCGGTGGTGGTCGCGGGGCAGGACACGCTGACGGTGGCGGTGCAGCGGGGGCCCGAGGTCCGTCGGGTGACGAAGCGGCTCGCTCATCCACACCCTGTGGACAAAGAATTGCTGCGCGAGCTTCGACTCCTGGGGCATACCCGCACAGACGGTAGGGCATCGGGCGTGGTCGGCGGGGAGACGGCAGGGGTCGACGCGGTGGGCGTGGACGCGGTGGGCGTGGACGCGCCCGTGGCCTCCGTCCGCGCCGTCGTCGCCGCGTCCGGGACCGGGGCGCGTGTCCTCACCGGTGCCGACCGGCGCCTTGTCGACCCCGCCACCGAGCGGGACGCGGAAGCCCTGGTGGCCGTGAACTCCTTCCTCGGCACGGCGGGCGGGGTCGCCGCGTTCGTGTCCGCGTTCGTGACCGCGTCCACGTTCGCGTTCGTGGTGGCCCTGCGGCGGCGCGAGTTCGGGCTGCTCCGGGCGGCCGGGGCGAGTCGGGGGCAGGTGCGGCGGTGGGTGCTCGGCGAGGCGCTCGTGGTGGGCGCGGTGGCCTCCGCGGTCGGGTGTGCGGGTGGGGCGTGGGCCGCGCCCGTGCTTGCCGGGGTGCTGGTGGACGTGGGCGTCGCGCCTGCGTGGTTCACGGTCGCCGAGGGGTTCTCGGGCTCCACCTGGGCGTGGTGGCCGTACCAGCTCGCCTTCTGGACCGGCCTCGCCGTGGCGCTCGCCGGGTCCTGGAGCGCGGCGCGCCGGGCGGGGCGGGTCAGTCCCGTGGCGGCCCTGCGGGACGCTTCGCTCGATGTGGGGGTCATGCCGCCTGCCCGGCGGGTGGTGGGGGCGGGGTTGCTTGTGGGCGGGGGCGGGTGGTTGCTGTGGACGCTCTGGGCTGCGCCCGCTGAGCTGATGAAGCGGAAGTTCTATGTGGTGGAGGGGATGGTGCTCGCCACTGCGGTGGCGGCGCTCGTGCCTTTGGCGGTGCGGTACGTGGACCGGGTCGCCGTTGGCCTTCAGGGTGCCGCTCGTGGCCTCCAGGGTGCTGCTCGTGGTCTCCAGAGTGCTGCTCGTGGTCCCCAGGGTGCCGCCCGCGTGGGTTGTGCTCGCGGAAGCAGGGGGCGACGTGCGAGGACCCTTGTCCGGTTGGCACGGGCCAACATGGCCGGGGCCGTGCGGCGTACGAGTGCGGTGGCTGCTCCCGTGCTCGTCACCGTGGCTCTCGCGGGGTGTCTGCTCGGCTCCGCCGCGACGGTCGGGCGGGCCGAGGCCGTGGAGGCGCGGGCTCGTACCGCCGCGGATCTCGTCGTCACCGGTGACAGGTTGAAGCCGGTCGCCGGGGGCGTCCCGGGGGCCGTGGTCGCCGCCTCCGCGGCCACCGCCGTGTACGTACGCGAGGACGGTGGCACCGCGCTCGTGCGCTCCGAGGCCCGCGCGGTGAGCGACCCGCGGGCGTTCGCGGCGGTGACGCGGCTGCCCGTCGTCGCCGGGGACGTGCGCCGGCTCGACGACCGTTCCATCGTCGTCAACGAGGAGTGGGAGCGGCGCCGGGTCGGCGAGTGGGTGGACGTACGGCTCGGGGACGGGCGTCCGGCGCGGTTGCGGATCGTGGCGGTGCTCGCACGCGGTACCGGTGACAACGGGGCGTACGTGACGTCCCGCAACGTTCCTGTCGCCCCGTTCGACCGCATGGACGTGACCCTGCGGCCGGGGGCCGACCGTGCGGCTGTCGTGGCGGCGCTGCGGGTTGCCACCGGGGGTGAGGTGCGGTCCGCCGGGGAGTGGTTGGCCGCCGAGTACCCCGGGGTGCGGGGGCAGACGCGGCTCGGGTTGCTCATGCTGCTCGGCATCTGTCTCGCGTACACGGCGATCTCGCTGGTCAGCACGCAGTTGATGTCGGCGGGGGTGCGGGGGCCCGAGCTGCGTTCGTTGCGGCTTGTGGGGGCCTCCCCTGGGCAGATTCGGGTGGTGGTGGGTGTGGAGGCGGGGCTTGCTGTGGGGGTGGGGGCGGTGCTTGGGCTCCTTGTGACGGTGGTGGGGCTCGGGGGGT
>NZ_JOAP01000032.1 GCF_000720475.1 Streptomyces aureocirculatus | reverse complement strand
AGAACGCACCACCACCGCAGCACGCTCCACCCCAGCCACACCCGCCAGAGCAGCCTCGACCTCACCCAACTCCACCCGGAACCCACGAATCTTCACCTGATCGTCCGAGCGCCCCACGTACTCAAGCTCGCCCTGCCGGTTCCACCGGACCACGTCACCGGTGCGGTACATCCGCGAGCCCTCGCGGCCGTACGGGCACGCCACGAACCGCGACGCCGTCAGGCCGCCGCGCCGCACGTATCCCAGGCCGACGCCGGGACCGGCCACATACAGGTCGCCGACCACACCCACCGGGACCTGGCGCAGGCCCGCGTCCAGGACGAAGAAGGCCAGGTCGGCGAGCGGCACGCCCACCGGGCTCACATGGCTGTCCAGGTCCGCGGGGACGATGCTCCGGAAGGAGGCGTGGACGGTGGTCTCCGTCGTGCCGTACATGTTGATCATGTGCGGCCAGGTCTCGCGGCGGTCGAGCCACGGCCGCAGCTTGGACGGTTCGAGCGCCTCGCCCGCGAAGATCACGGCTTCCAGGCTGTCAAGGCGGTACGAGTGGATGGCGCGGTCCGACCCGTCCGGGCCGGTCGCGTCCTGCCGCCGCAGGTCAGCCGCCTGCAGGGCGTAGAAGGCCGACGGCGTCTGGCTCAGGACGGTGACGTGCTCGTCGACGAGCAACTGGTGGAAGTCCGTGGCGGACTGGACGACGTCCTCGGGGACGACGACCAGGCGCCCGCCGTGCAGCAGCGCACCCCACATCTCCCACACCGACACGTCGAACGCGTACGAGTGGAACAGCGACCACACCTGTCCCGGTGCCGGTACGAATCCAGGAGCCGTCGAGGTGAAGAGCCGGGTGACATTGGCCTGGCTGACCGCGACGCCCTTGGGCACACCGGTGGTACCGGACGTGTAGATGATGTAGGCGATCCGGTCGGCGCCGGGGACGGGCAGGGCCACGGGCGGCAGGGCGGCGAGCGTCGGGTCCTCGACATCGATGACCGTGGCACCGGCTCCCTCGACCCGGTGTGCCGACTGGGACGTGGTCACGACGGCGGTCGGAGCCGCGTCACCGAGGATGAACTCCACCCGCTCGTCGGGGTGCTTGACGTCGATCGGCACATACATCGCGCCGAGTTTCAGCACGGCGAGGACGGCGATCACGGTCCGGGCGGAGCGCGGGAGCAGCAGCGCGACGGGGTCACCGGCGCGCACGCCGCGGTCGGACAGGAGCCGCGCCAGCCTGGCCGAGGCCTCGTCCACTTCCCGGTACGTCCACGACCGGCCCTCGAACACCAGGGCCACGTCGTCCGGGCGTTGCCGCACCTGAGCCGCGAACAGCTCGGGTACGGCCGTGCCCCCGCACGTAACCGGGGCCGTGCCCGCGGCCTTGTCCGGGGCCGCACCCTCGGCCTTGTCCGGTGAGGTGCCCGTGCGCGCAGCCGACAGCACGTCACGGCGGCCGAGCCGGTCGAGGTGCGTGCGCTCGTCGTCGTCGAGCACGTCGACCGCGTGCACCGGCTGGTCCATGTCGGCGACCATCGCGGAGAGGACGCGCCGCAGACGGGCCACCATGGACTCGATCGTCGCCGCGTCGTACACGTCGGTGCGGTACTCGACCACGCCGCCGATGCCCGCGGGCGCGCCGGATTCGGTGTACCGCTCGCCGATGCCGAACGTCAGGTCCATGCGGGCGGCGCGGGACGTCGTGGGCACGATGTCGGCCCGTACGCCGGGCAGCCGGAGCGCGGGCGTGATGGTGTTCTGCCAGCCGAGCATGACCTGGACGAGCGGGTGATGCGTCTGTGAGCGAGCGGGGTTGACCACGTCGACCAGGGCGTCGAAGGGCGCGTCCTGGTGCGCGGACGCGTCCAGGGTCTGCTTCCGTACCTGCCGCAGCAGGTCCGCGCAGGTCATGTCCGCGGATATCTGCGTGCGCAGCACCAGGGTGTTGGCGAAGAAGCCCACCAGTTCGGCGGTGTCGGCGTCGCGTCGCCCCGTCGTCGGGACGCCGAAGGCGACATCGGGGTTGCCGCTCAGCTTGGACAGCAGCAGGGCGAGTGCCGTCGAGACGACCATGAAGCCGGTGGACCGGTGTTCCTTCGCCACCTGCCGCACCTGTTCCTGCAACGCGGCGGGCCATTCCACCGCGATCCGGTCGCCCCGGTGGTCGGCGACCGGCGGGTGGGGCCGGTCGGTCGGCAGCTCCAAAAGGCCCTCGAAACCGGAGAGCGCCCTCTCCCAGTACCGCAGGTGGCGGCTCAGCGCACTGTCGGGGTCCGTATCGTCCCCGAGCTTCTCGCGCTGCCGGAGCGTGTGCTCGGTGTAGCTCACGGGCAGCGGCGCCCAGTCGGGGGTCTCGCCGTCGGCACGTGCGCGGTAGGCAAGTTCGACGTCCCGCAGGAGCGGCGCGAGCGACAGTCCGTCCGCGGCGATGTGGTGCACGACGACCGCCAGGAGGTGCTCGTCGGCCGCCACCTCGAAGAGCCGTGCGCGGAAGGGGATTTCTTCGGCAAGGTCGAACTCGTACCGCGTCACCTGCGCGACGGCGTCGTCCTGGGTGTCCGCGGGCTGGTCCGAGATGTCGACGACCTGCCACCCGAAATCCGCGTCGGACGCGTCGACGACGCGTTGCCGGGGCACGCCGTCCACGGCGGGGAACACCGTCCGCAGGCTCTCGTGCCGGGCCACCGCGTCAGCGATCGCCGCTCCCAGCGCCCCCGCGTCCAGCGGACCGGTCAAGCAGAGCACCAGGGGAATGTTGTACGTCGCCGACAACCCTTCCAGGTGGTGAATGAACCACAACCGGCGCTGGGCGAAAGACAGCGGGATCAATGCTCAACCTTACTTCCAGCGGGCAGCACAAAGCTGCCGGCGAGCTACAGGGAATTCACGCCAGTCGGCAACAAGTCGTTCTGTTAATCAACAAGTCTGCACATAAATGGTTACAGCACGTCGACGAGGTCAGCGGTCATGAATTCACGCATTCTGATGGCACCGGAGACCAGGGCAAAATATCGAGCGGTGAGTTCGGGTGATTCGGCAACGGCGTGCAGCATGCGCAGTCTTGCCTTCGTCGGGCGGAGCTGCGCGAGTTCGAGCGTGCTCAGGTAGGGCTCGTTGAGTGCGGTGTTCATGGACTTTTCGAACCGGGCGAGTGCCTCGTCGGTCGCGAGTGCGTCGGCCACGTCCACGCCGGACAGGGAATCGGTGATGAGTTCCGCCTGTATCAGCGCGTTGGTGATGCCGCGTGCGCTGATGCTGTCGAGATGGTGTGCGGCGTCCCCGACGAGAGCCCAGCCCGGTCCGTGTGCCTTCCGGAAGTAGTTCCGCTGATCCCCGGTACCGCGCCATCGGTCGGCGCGCTCGGCGGACATCAGTTGGTCGTACAGGTGCGGCGCGGTGGATTCGACAGCCGACAGATAGGCCGCCTCGGGATCGCGGCGAGCGGCCGCGAACTCGTTCTGCGGCAGATAGGCGGCCACGATCGTGAGGCCGTCGTGCGTGGGAATCCTGGCGATCCAGCGCCCCACCTTCTCGTGGAATCCGAAGCCGGTGTGCAGCCCCTGCCAGAACGTGTAGTACACGCAGCTCGCCAACGGGTCCGACCGCACCACTGGCGCGTCGACCAGCTCCGCGACCTTCGACCGCATGCCGTCGGCCCCGATGACGAGGCCCGCCGACACCGTCGTCGTCGACTCGCCGACGCGCAGGCGCACTCCGGTGACCCGGCCGTCGCCGCGGACCACCTCCTGGACGCGCGCTCCGTCCATGAACGTGGCACCCGCCGCCACGGCGGCCCGGACCAGCAGATCGTCGAGGACATAGCGCCTGGGGGCGTACGCGGCGCTCACTCCGTCCGCCGTCGGCACCGAGGAGGCCAGACGGAGGCCGTCGACCTCATGGCTGATGGTGGCCAGAGGGGGGCAGCCGGAGGCCACGACGTCGTCGAGGACGCCCCATTGGGCGAGCCTCTTCACCCCCGGGTGATGAATGTAGAGCGTGGACATCGTGTCCGAGGGAAACGCCGCCTTGTCGACCAGCAGGACCCGGCGCCCTTGCCGGGCAAGCAGCATTGCGGTCGACGCGCCCGCACATCGCGCGCCCACCACGACAACGTCATAAGCGGTCATTTCCGGAACTCCGACGCCGAGGCCGAACAGGGCGCGCGGGTCCTCGACCTGAAGTGCCGTAACGCGAACGCTTGGCGGGACGGGCCGGGACCGTCCACGACGGAGTCTGATCGAACTGTCATGCGGCGGAGTGTACTCATGATCACGCGAGTTTCGGAACCCTTTCAAAAGGGGTCCGACCTGCTGTTCATGCTGGCTACACGCGCATATGTGACGCCCAGTTCATGCCACCTACACCCGTACCGCACCCGCCCATGACCCAAGTCCGGACCAGCGACCTTTGCGAACTCATAACCCGGCGCTGGATAGCTCTTTGACAGTTCTTGGTCTCGACACGGGAAGCAACGGCCTGGGAAATCAGGGGTGTTGCGCAACCCCATCCCTTTTCACACGGATGCGCAGGTCGTCCGACCATGTGGAAATAAAGATGCCTCTGGTGTGCGGAATCCCGGACGGGAGTCCGCACTCCAGAGGCAGAGATCAGGTGCCCGGCCCGGCAGAGGTCAGGTGCCGGGCTGGGCCGAGGTCACTTGCCCAGCTTCGCGGCGTTGGCCGCGCGGCGGGCGAACATCTTCTCCTTGGCCTCTTCCATCTCGCGCAGCGCCGACTTCCGTTCCCGCTTGGCGAGGCGGTCCAGGTAGAGGCTGCCGTGCAGGTGGTCCGTCTCGTGCTGCAGGCAGCGGGCGAAGTAGCCCCGCCCTTCGATCACCAGGGGGTTGCCGTCCTTGTCGCGTCCCCGTACGACGGCACGGTCGAGGCGGGGCACCATGCGGTAGGGGCCAGGAACCGAGAGGCAGCCCTCGGTCTCCTCGATCAGCGTGCGCTCCGAGGCCTCGACCTCATCGAGCACGGGGTTGGCGATGTGCCCGACGTGGCGCACCCCCCACTCGTCCGTGATGTCCCAGATGAACAACTGGAGGTCCACGTCGACCTGGTTGGCGGCGAGCCCGGCTCCGTCCGCCACCTGGTTCGTGGCGAACATGTCGTCGATGAGCTTGGAGAGCTCGGGGGTGCCGAACTCGGTGACCTCCCGGCACCGGCGGTTGAGGATGTCCTCGCCGACGACGGTGATGCGGCGCACCTCGCCCCGTTCGACCTCCGGCGCGTACCTCGGATAGGACTCGACGGGTTCGCCCTGCACGCGCACGCGGCGGTCCTCAGAGGTGTCATCGAAACGAACAGCCATGGAGTTTCAACGCCTTCCACACATGCGTCAGCCGGCCAGGGACGGGGTCCCGACCGGCTGCGCCCAGCTTGACCGAATGCTTTCCAAAGTAGCACTCTTTGCAAAGTGAGCGATGAGAACCGTCAAGCAGCGTCCGCGGGCCCGCCGTTGCGCCGCGCCCGCAAGCAACTCCCGGACCACCCCCTGCGCGTCGCCCTCCTCGACCTGCTCGCCGAAGTGGGCACGGTCACCTCCACGCAGGCCGCCGAGCGTCTGGGTCACAGCTCCGGCCTCTGCTCCTTCCACCTGCGCCAACTCGCCCGGCACGGCCTCATCGAAGAGGTCCCGCGGCAGGGCGGCCGAGCCCGGCCGTGGCGACTGCGCTGGGAGTCCGGCCACTCCTCGCAGCAGGGGGCGTCGGAGGAGTTCGACACGCTGGCGCGCGGACTGGAGGACGAGAGCTATCAGCACTGGCTGGGCCATCGGGACCAGGCTCCGGCCGAGTGGCGGCACGACGAGTCCTTCAGCGCGGTGGTCCACCTGACCCCGGCGGAGATGACCGAGCTCGCCGCCTCCGTACGCCAGTTGCTCGCCCCGTACCGCGACAGGGACCAGCGCCCCGCCGCCCGGCCCGCGGGCGCCATGCCGGTGGCCGCGATCGCCAGGCTGTTCCCGCTCCTGCCGGAGAACCCCGCGCAGCCGCCGACCGACCCGCGGGACGACAGCGGTCGAGGGACCGAGGGCTGAGAGGAAGCCGAGGGCTGAGAGGAAGCCGACGGCTGAGAGGAAGCGGCCAACACCCGGGCGGGAATCAGCGAAGGGGTGCGGGCCGTGAACCGGCCGACACCCCTTCGCCTTTCTGCCCGCAGCCGCTACGGCGGCGCTACCGGCGGCTGCGTACGAGCAGATACAGGAAGTACGGCGTACCGATCACGGCCGTCATGAGACCCGCGCCGAGCTGGGCCGGTGCGATCACGGTCCGGCCCACCAGGTCGGCGACGCACACGAGGATGGCTCCCAGGAGCACGGCGACCGGCACCACCCGGGCGTGCCGGCGGCCCACGAGGGCGCGGGCCGCGTGCGGTGCCACCAGGCCGACGAAGCCGATGGTGCCCGCGGCGGCAACGGCGGTGGCGCTCAGCACGACACCGAGGCCGAGGAAGCCGAGGCGCCCGCGGCTCAGATCGAGGCCGAGCAGCCGCGGGGTGTCCTCGTCGAGCGACACGAGGTCGAGTTCGGTGCGCCGCACGACCGCGACGACCAGGCCCACGGCGAGGACGATCGCGAGGGGCACCACGTCGGGCAGGGTCCGCCCGTACGTGGAGCCGGAGAGCCAGGTGAGGGCCTTCGTCGCGTTGAAGGGGTCGGTGAGGATGATGAGCAGGCTGATCAGGGCCGTGGCCCCGGTGGCGACGCCGAAGCCGACGAGGACGAGCCGGTTCTGCTGGAACCCGCCCCGCGCGGCAAGTCCGAAGACGATGACCGAGCTGACCACGGCACCCGCGAACGCCCCGCCTGCCAGGCTCCACGAACCGGCCACGGGCACCGTCGTCACCAGCAGGACGGCACCCGCCGCGGCACCGTTGGACACGCCGAGGACACCCGGTTCGGCCAGGGGGTTACGGGTCACGGCCTGGATGAGAGTCCCGGAGAGGGCGAGCGCCGCGCCCGCGAGCAGGGCGGCCAGGACGCGGGGCATCCGGGTGTCGAGTACGAAGGCGACGGTCTGGCCGGCGCGGCCCTGCGCCCAGTTCACCACGTCGCCGAGGAGCAGCTTGCTGTCGCCGATGAGCACGGCGGCGACGGTGACGCCGACGAGGGCGAAGGCGAGGACGGCCGTGGTGAGGACGAAGACGGCTCTGCTGCGGATGCGCAGTCGGTCCACTGGGACGGTGCCTGCCGTGTCCCGGGCCCGGGCGGCCATGACGATCAGGAAGACGGCGCCGACCAGACTGGTGACGACGCCGGTCGGCACGGCGACCGACAGGTCCGATGACACCATGGCACGCAGCAGCACGTCGGAGCCGAGCACCAGGGCCGCGCCGGTGAGCCCGGCGAACGGCAGCCTGGCCCGTGAGCGGGTCAACGCGTGGAATCTGCGGGCGAGGGGACGTACGAGTGCGGGGGCGCACAGGCCGACGAAGCCGACAGGGCCCGCGAGGGTGACGGCGGCCGCGGACAGCAGGGCTGCGAGGACGACGGCCGTGACGCGGGTGGAGCGGACGGGCACGCCGACGCCGCGCGCGGCCTCGTCACCGAGCGCCAGTGCGTCCACCCTGCGCGCGAGCAGCACCAGACCGATGAGGCCCACCAGGCCGATCGGCGCCATCTGCAGCACACCGTCGAAGCCGTTCTGCGCGATGCTGCCCTGGTTCCACTCGTAGAGGCCCGCCGTCTCCTCGGGGTACAGCAGGAGCAGGCCCTCGGTGACGGCGGTGAGGCCGAAGGTGAGGGCGCTGCCCGCGAGCACGAGCCGTACGGTGCCCGCGCCGAGACCGGAGAGGGAGAGGACGACGGCTGCCGCCGCGAGACCGCCGAGGAAGGCGATGCCGGAGGAGGCGAGCAGCGGCAGGGAGAGGCCGGTGGCGGCGGCGAGGCCGAGGGCGAAGTAGGAGCCCGCGTTGACGGCGAGGGTGTCGGGCGAGGCGAGGACGTTGCGGCTGACGGCCTGCAGAGCGGCGCCCGCCATGCCGAGCAGTACGCCGACGAGGAGGCCCGCGGTCATCCGCGGCAGCCGCGACGCGATGACGACGGACGCGTCACCGGCCTCGGCCCGGCCGGTGAACGCCTTCCACACCTCGGGCGGGCCGACGGCTGCCGTGCCCTGGGTGATGTCCACGACCGCGAGGGCCGCGACGAGCAGGACCAGTGCGGCCGTCACCGCGGCCGCGCCCGAACGGGACGCCGCTGTCGAAGGACGGGTGGCGGGGGTGGTTGCGGTGACGGCCATGGTGTTACTTCTTCAGTGCCTTGACGACGGAGTCGACGTACTGGTTCATCGACTCGGTGCCGCCGAACATCCAGACGCCGTCGGGCAGTCGGTGGACGTTGCCCTTCTTGACGAACGGCAGCGACGTCCAGACCTTGTCCTTCTTCAGGACGCCGGAGAACGGGTTGCTGCCCTTGTCGTCGTCGTTGCCGATGTAGGCGAACTGGACGTCGTCGTCGAGCTTGGTGAGGCCTTCGACGTCGGTGGCGCCGAGGCCGTAGCTCTTGTCGCCCTTGACCTTCCAGTTGTTCTTCAGGCCCAGCTTCTCGTTGACGGCGCCGATGAGGGAGCCGCTGGTGTAGGGCCGGATCGAGGTCTGGTTGCTGGTGACGTAGCCGTCGGCGAAGGCGAACTTCGTGCCCTCGTGTCCGGCGCCGGCGAGCGCCTTCCTGCCCTCGGCGAGCTTGGCCTCGAAGCCCTTCTTGAGCTTCTCGGACTGCTTCGTGGTGCCGGTGGCCTTGGCGATGAGGTCGAGGTTCTCGGTCATCTGCCCGATCGGGTCCGCGGCGTCGGCGGCGCGCAGCGTCAGGACGGGGGCGACCTCGCGGAGTTGCTTCACGGCGGCCGCGGGCAGGTCGGTGGTCGCGATGACGAGGTCGGGCTTCAGGGACGCGACGGTGTCCATGCTGGGCTCACCGCGCGTGCCGATGTCCTTGGGGTCGTTCTTCAGCGGGGCTGCGGTGTCCCACGTCTTGTAGCCCTTGACGTCGGCGACGCCGGTGGGGTCGACGCCAAGCGATATCAGGTTCTCGACGGCGTTCCACTCGGTGCCGACGACCTTCTTGGCGGGCCCGTCCAGCTTCACCTTCGCACCGGTGGCGTCGATGAGGGTGATGCGGTCGGCGGCGCTCTTCTTCTTGTCGTCGGCGGAGGGCTCGGTGGTGCCGCAGGCGGACAGGGCGAGGGCCGCGGCGGTGGCGGCCGCCGCGGTGATCAGGAGGCGTCTCATGGGGTGGTGCTGAGCCTTTCGCTTCGCGAGTGGTGGCGGCCGATGGCGCGGGTGCGCAGCAGGCCGGTGAGGGGGTCGGTCTCGACCTCGATGCGAATGCCGTACGTGTCGGTCAGCCGCTGCGGTGTCAGTACGTCTTCGGGGGTGCCGTCCGCGACGACCCGCCCCGCGTCGAGCAGGAAGATCCGGTCGGCTATGGCCGCGGCCTGGTCGAGGTCGTGCAGGACGGCGCCGACGGCGATGCCGTGGTCGTCCGCCAGGTCCCGCATGAGGTCGAGGAGTTCGACCTGGTAGCGGAGGTCGAGGTAGGTCGTGGGCTCGTCGAGGAGGAGCACACCCGTCTCCTGGGCGAGGCATCCGGCGAGCCATACCCGCTGGAGCTGGCCGCCGGACAGGTGCTCGGCCCCGCGTTCCGCGAGCTCGGCCACGCCGGTCATGGTGAGCGCGCGGTCCACCGCCGTACGGCCGCCCGGGTCGGACTTGCCCCAACGGCCCCGGTACGGATAACGGCCGAATTCGACCACGTCCCGTACGGTCAGCCCGCTGGGCGTGGGGCGTCCTTGGGTGAGCAGGGCGACGCGCCGCGAGAACTCACGGGGGCTCAGGGCCAGGCCGTCGGTGTCGCCGTCGATGACGAGGGTGGCGGTGCGGGGCTGCTGCAGCCGTGCGAGCGTGCGAAGGAGCGTCGACTTGCCGCTTCCGTTCGGGCCCACCAGTACGGTCACTTCGCCTGGTCGCAGCGTCATCGAGGCGTCGTGTACGACATCGACGCCTTCGTACGCCACGGTGACACCCGTGGCCGACAGTTCATGACCTTCGGGCGGCGCGGCCGCTGCGGTCTTCTCGCCTACATGCACGCTGGAGAGGTTAGCCTAACCTTACGAACAGCGGAACAGGCGCCCTTGCGCAGCGGCCACAAGGCGAATTTCGGCCAGGATCAGCGTTGCAGCGCCTTGAGCAGGTGGTGGCCGAAGTCGGCGGGGTGAGTGGTGAGTCCGGTGTGGCCGCCGGGGAAGTGCACGAGTTCGGCGCCGAGGAACTCGGCCAGGAAGGCCGCGGGACGGTAGGGCAGCTCACCGCGTGAGTCCTCTCCGCAGGCGAGCACGAGCCGGTCCGAGAGCGCCTCCAGGCGGGTGACGTCCGGGGCGTAGGACATGAAGGCGGGCACGATGCGTCCGACGAAGTACGGCAGGTTGGCCATGGTCTGCTCGGCGCGTGCCGCGGCCTGGGACGGGAGCTTCACCTCCGCCTCCGGCTTCGGCTCGGCCTCAGCTTCCGTCTTCGGCTCGGCCTCAGCTTCCGCCTTCGGCTTTGGTTCGGCCGTCGGTTCCGCCCCCAGTTCGGCGGCCCCACCGCCGTCCTTCTTCAGCCCTGCGGCGAACACGGCCATGGCGGGCATGAGGCCCTCGGCGTGGAAGGTCTCCTGTACGCGGGCGATGAGCGCGCGGTGCTCGGGTGCGTCCGGCAGTACCTCGACGAGCGGCGGCTCGTGGACCACGAGGCGTTGGATCCGGTCGGGCCGGGCGGTGAGCAGATGCAGGGCCGCGACGGCGCCCGAGCTGGTGCCGAACACCCGGGCGGGCTCGCCGGGTGAGAGCAGGTCGAGCAGGCGCAGCGCGTCGTCGGCGTGCTCGGCCACCCGCTGCTCGGCGTCGGGGTCGTCGAGGGTGCTCCGCGACATGCCGCGCGGGTCATAGGTCGCGACGGTGTACGCGGCGGCGAGGTCGTCGGCGACCTGGTCGAAGGCGGCGGCTCCGCCCGATCCGCCGGGGATCAGCAGCAGGAGCGGGCCCTGGCCGCGTACTTCGTAGTGCAGGGTCGCGCCGTTCACCGGCAGGCTGCCGGTCGCCGGGCAGCCGTTGCCCGAGGCGCGTGCCCCGTCGATCGTCGGGCCGGTCATGAGGAGTCTCCGTCTCTCAGCGGGGGCCAGTTCTCCAGGAGGGTGTGCAGGGCGTCCAGGGCGCGGACCCACGAGGCCTGCGGGGAGCGCGCGTGTGCGAATCCGCCCGCGGCCTCCAGGGCGACGAAGCCGTGGAAGGTGCTGCGCAGCAACCGGACCGCGTCGGTCAGGTCGGGCTCGGCGAGGCCGTAGCCGCGCAGCATCCCGTAGGTCAGCTCGACCGCGCGCCGCGGTCCGGGTGCGCTCGCGGCCAGTTCGGGGTCGATGGGGATCGGGGTCTGCGTCGCCGCGTAGCGGCCGGGGTGCCGGTGGGCGTACTCCCGCCAGGCGCCGGCGAACGCGACCAGGGCGTCCTTGCCCGAGAGACCGGCGGTGGCCTCCGCGATGCGGATGGTCTTCTCGTCCGCCGCGAGCAGGGCGATGCGCCCGCGCAGATCCTCCAGGCTGCGCACGTGCGAATAGAGGCTCGCGTCCTTCACGCCGAGCCGCCGCGCCACTTGCGCCATGGTCACCCGGTCGAGCCCGATCTCGTCCGCCAGCTCGGCAGCCGCACTCGTCACCCGCTCCCGGGTCAGTCCCGCACGCACCATGAGCCCTCCCTGCTTCCTAGGGCCCCTAGGTTATACCTAGGGACCCTAGGAACGACAAACGGCAAACGGCAAACGGCAAACGGCGAACGGCAGCGACCTCACTTTGATCAGCCATAAGTTAGACTTATGAGGTCATAGGCGGGACCCGCGTACCAGGTTAGGTTCCCCTTAGCTTACGGTTGCCCTTCGAGTCAGTCGTCACTGCCGAAGGGAACCTGAGCATGCACCGCCCCCTGCGGGTAGCCATCGTCGGAGCCGGACCCGCTGGGATCTACGCCGCCGACGCGCTCCTGAAGTCCGATGCCGCCGCCGACCCCGGCGTGTCCATCGACCTCTTCGAGCGGATGCCCGCCCCGTTCGGCCTGATCCGTTACGGCGTGGCGCCCGACCACCCGCGGATCAAGGGCATCATCACGGCCCTGCACCAGGTCCTCGACAAGCCGCAGATCCGCCTCTTCGGCAACGTCGACTACCCGCGCGACATCAACCTGGACGACCTGCGGGCCTTCTACGACGCGGTGATCTTCTCCACCGGTGCCACGGCCGACCGCGCCCTGGACATCCCGGGCGTGCAGCTCGACGGCTCCTACGGCGCCGCCGACTTCGTCTCCTGGTACGACGGCCACCCGGACGTCCCGCGGACCTGGCCGCTGGAAGCCGAGAAGGTCGCCGTCCTCGGCGTCGGCAACGTCGCCCTCGACGTGGCGCGCATCCTCGCCAAGACGGCCGAGGAACTGCTGCCGACAGAGATCCCGCCGAACGTCCACGACGGCCTGAAGGCGAACCGGGCCAAGGAGATCCACGTCTTCGGCCGCCGCGGCCCCGCCCAGGCCAAGTTCAGCCCGATGGAGCTGCGGGAACTGGACCACTCCCCCACCATCGAAGTCATCGTCGACCCCGAGGACATCGACTACGACGACGGCTCGATCGCGACCCGCCGCAGCAACAAGCAGGCCGACATGGTCGCCAAGACGCTGGAGAACTGGGCGATCCGCGACGTGGGCGAGCGCCCGCACAAGCTGTTCCTGCACTTCTTCGAGTCGCCGACCGAGATCCTGGGCGAGGACGGCAAGGTCGTCGGCCTGCGCACCGAGCGCACCGCTCTCGACGGCACCGGCAACGTCAAGGGCACCGGCACCTTCAAGGACTGGGACGTCACCGCCGTCTACCGCGCCGTGGGCTACCTCTCCGACAAGCTGCCCAAGCTGCCCTGGGACGTCGAGTCGGGCACCGTGCCCGACAAGGGTGGCCGGGTCATCGAGGAGACCGGGGCGCACCTGCAGTCGACGTACGTCACGGGCTGGATCCGGCGCGGGCCCGTGGGCCTCATCGGCCACACCAAGGGCGACGCCAACGAGACGGTCGCCAACCTCCTGGACGATCACGCGAACGACCGCCTTCCGGCGCCCGCTTCGCCCGCGCCCGAGGCCGTGGACGCCTTCCTCTCCGAGCGGAACGTCCGCTTTACCACGTGGGAGGGCTGGTACCGCCTCGACGCCGCGGAGAAGGCGCTCGGGGAGCCGCAGGGCCGCGAACGCGTGAAGCTCGTCGAGCGTGCGGACATGCTCAGGGAGAGCGGGGCCTGACCACCGGGTCCGGCGCACGCACTCGACACCGACCGGCCGTCGCGCGATGCGGGGCGGCCGGTCTCGCCCGTTCGGACAGACTCTAAGCTGTGCGAATGCTTGTCTACGCCCCTGCGGCGCTGCTCCTCCTCGTACTCTGCTGGCGTGTCCTGCGTGAACGCCGCAAGTTCAGCAACGCGGTGCTCCTGGGGCTCGCCGCGCTCTGCGCTCTCGTCGCCTGGTTCTCACAACTGATCGGCTCCGACTCGGCGGTGGGGACGTTCATCGCCTTCGCGTTGCTCGCGGTCGCGGCCGTCGGCTTGCTGCTGCTCATCTGGTTCCTCTTCTCCAACGGCCTGCGCATGATGCGCAAGGAGGGCAGGAGCCCCACCAATCTGCTCTCGCTGCTCGCGGGGGCGTCCTTGCTCGCCGTCGTCGCCCTGCTGGTCGCCGCCGCGGTGGTGCGCTCCCCGGTGCTGCTCGGCCTCGGCGCGGCGGCTCTCGGCGTGACCTGCTATCTCTCGTTCCTGTTCCTCAGCATCCTTGGCTACTCGTTCCTCTACGGGCGGTTGCAGGTCCGCCGCAAGGCCGACTACGTGATCGTCCTCGGCTCGGGCCTGATCGGCGGAACCACCGTGCCGCCGCTGCTCGCGAGCCGCCTGGACCGCGCGAAAGAGGTGCACGAGCGGATGGTCCGGCGCGGCGCCTCCCCCGTACTCATCGCCTCGGGCGGCCAGGGGCCCGACGAGAAGCTGCCCGAATCGCACGCCATGGCCGACTACTTGACCGCTCGGGGATTCCCCGCCGACCTGATCGAGCGGGAGGACCGGTCGACGACGACGGAGGAGAACCTGCGGTTCAGCAAGGCGATCATGGAGAAGACCGGCCCCGGCTACCGGTGTGTCGTCGTCACGAACAACTACCACGCCTTCCGCGCCGCGTTGACCGCCCGGCGGGTCGGAGTCAGGGGCCAGGTGGTGGGCTCCCCCACGGCGGCCTACTTCTGGCCCAACGCGATGATCCGTGAGTTCGCGGCCATCCTCGACACCTACCGGCGGACCAACATCGCCATCTGTCTGCTGTTGCTCGCCTGCGGTGTGCTCGTCTGGGCAGCGCGTTGAGGACGCCGTTCAGAGCGCCTGGAGCTGCGTGAGCAGGGACAGTGTGTCGGCGTTGACCCAGTACTCGACGAACCGGCCGTGTTCCATGCGCAGGGTGTCCGTGCCGGTCCAGGTGACCACCGTGCCCGGTAGGGCCTTCGCGCCGGGGAACCCGCCTGCGTACGTACCCGTGGCGGTCCAGCGGGCCGAGGCGTAGCGGCCGTTGACCACCGGGCCGACCTCGACAGTGAAGCGCAGGTCGGGGATCGCCGACCTGATCTGTCCGATCCATTCGATCAGGCCCTCGGCGCCGTGGATACCGCTGGTCCTTCTGGGGTGACGGCCGGTACCGGTGTCCGGGCGTGGCTGGCCGGTGCCGCGGGCCGGGAGGGCGGTTGTCTCGGCGCGCCCCCGGCTCGGCGTCCGTGGCACCGGTAGGCACCGACGGTGCCGTACGGGCCGGGCCGGCGCGTCGGCGAGAACTACGTAGCCCGCGGGACTACGCAATCCCGCACCGGCGCAGTGGGCGGATGTACCTTGCGCTCCATCCCGGACATGGCCGCCAGTGGAGCGGGCAGCGTCACTTGGCCGCGGTTGCACGGCCGGCGTCGCGGGCGGCGGCCAGGGCTTCGGCACGCAGGTCGGCGGCGAGGTCCTGAAGGTGTTCCATGCCGGGGGAGGTGGCGGCGAGGGTGAGCTCGCATTCGATGACGACGAGGTCGGCCTGCCACACATCGGCGAGGATGCGCTTGAGATACGGGGTGGAGTGGTCCCAGCCCTCGCGCGGAGTGCCGGGGGCGTAGCCGCCGCCTCGCACGGTGGCCAGGACGGTCGGCTTGTCCTTGAGCACCGGGCTGCCCAGGGGCGCCCCGGCGATGACCAGGTCGACCCAGGCCTTGAAGTGCTGGGACACACCGAAGTTGTACAGCGGCACGGCCAGCAGCACCGCCTCGGCGGCCGCGAGTTCCGCGGCGAGCGACCCGGCGAGGGCGAGCGCGTCGCGCTGGGCGGGAGTGCGGTCCGGTTCGGGCGTCAGGTTGCCGGTGTGGGCGTGTGCCCAGGCGTCGGCGGGCAGCGGGTCGGTGCCCAGGTGGCGGCGTACCACCGGCGTGTCCGGGTGGACCGCGGCCCACTCCGACTGCACGAGGTCGGCGAGTTCCGCGCTGACGGAGGTGCCGGGAAGGATGCTGGCGTCGAGTCGGAACAGGCTCATGGCGTCTCCTCGGTGTTGTGGTGTTGTGGTGTTCGTGTCCGTGTCGTCGCGCGCCGCTGCGGCGGTGAGCGGCGCGCGGCCCGTGGGGCAGATACCTGGAGCGTTCAGCGTCCTTTGCGCGTGTAGGCGCGGAGCGACAGCGGGACGAAGGTCACCAGCAGGGCGGCCGACCAGAGCAGGACGGTGGTCACCGGATGTTCGAGTGGCCAGGCCGCGTCTCCGGACGGGGCGCCCGGGTTGCCGAACAGGTCCCGTGAGGCGGCGGTGAGCGCGCTCACCGGGTTCCAGTCGGCCAGGAAGCGCAGCAAGGCCGGCATCCCGTCGGTCGGGACGAACGCGTTCGACAGCATCGTGAACGGCAGGCCCAGCGGCACCATCGCGTCGGCGACCTGGTCGTTCTTCACCGCGAGACCGACATAGACGCCCACCCAGCTCAGCGCGTACCGCAGCACGATCATCAGCAGGAACGCCTGGACGGTGGGAATCAGGCCGCGGTGCGGCTGCCAGCCCACCAGCAGACCCGTGCCCACCATCATGGCGAGCATCAGCAGACCGGTCAGCAGGTCGGCGCCGGTCTGCCCGAACGGCACCGCCAGACGTGCCATCGGCATGGAGCGGAACCGGTCCATCACGCCGCGGCAGGCGTCGGCGGCCGTTCGCGTCATGACCCCCAGCCATGCGGAGAAGGTCACCATCGCGAACAGGCCGGGCATGAGGTACTGGCGGTAGTCGCCGCCGTCCGGCACCTGGATCGCGCTGCCGAAGACATATCCGAACAGCACGACCATGACGGCCGGGAAGATCAGCGCCGCGACGATTTCGCCGGGCGCGTGCCGCAGCTTTCCCAGCTCGCGGCCGACCAGGGTCAGCCCGTCGGTGAACGTCCACCGCAGGCGGTGCCCCAGCGGCGGGGCGAGGCCGGTCATCGGACCAGTTCCTTCCGGTCGGTGAGGCGCAGGAACACCTCGTCGAGGGTGGGACGGCGCAGCCGCACGTCAGCCGCGGCGACCCCGGCGCGGTCGAGCTCGCGCATGACGTCGAAGAGCCGGAAGCCGCCGCCCGGCAGGGCGACGCTGAGCCGGTCGGCGGTCACCGTGGGGTCGGTTCCTGCCAGGGTTTTCAGCACGGTCGCCGCCGTGTCCAGGGTGGCGGGGTCTTCGAGTTCGACGTCGAGGCGGTCGCCGAGCGTGGCCTTCAGCTCGTCGGGGGTGCCCGTGGCGATCACCTGTCCGTGGTCGACGACGGCGATGTCGTCGGCCAGTTGGTCGGCCTCGTCCAGGTACTGCGTGGTGAGCAGCACCGTGGTGCCGTCCGCCACCAGCTCGCGGACGCTGCCCCAGATCTCGCCGCGGCTGCGCGGGTCGAGACCGGTGGTCGGCTCGTCCAGGAAGAGCACCTCGGGGCGCAGGATGAGGCTGGTGATCAGGTCGAGGCGGCGGCGCATGCCGCCGGAGTAGCCGGCGACCTTCCGGTCGGCGGCGTCCATCAGATCGAAGCGTTCGAGCAGCTCGTCGGCCCGTCGGCGCGCGTCGCGCCGGGACAGATGGGACAGGCGCGCGAACATGCGCAGGTTGCCACGGCCGGTGAGCTTCTCGTCCACGGCGGCGTGCTGGCCCGCGAGGGCGATCCTGGCGCGCACCTTGCCGGCCTCGCGGACGACGTCGTGTCCGGCGATGCGGGCGCGCCCGGCATCGGGATCGGACAAGGTCGCCAGGATGCGCACCGCGGTCGTCTTGCCCGCGCCGTTCGGCCCCAGCACGCCGCAGACCGTTCCTCTCGGGACGCTCAGGTCCAGACCCCGCAGGGCGTGGGTGTCACCGAAGGCCTTGTGCAGCCCTTCGGCGACCACGATCGGATCAGGCATGACCCCTCCACTGGGTACCTTGTACGCGGTCTCGGGGCACACGCTAAGCGACTGGGTACTATGTACGCAACCATGGAGGTGGAACGGTGACCGAAGCCGAGTACGTGAGCATCTGGATGCGGCCCGAGCGCTCCGCATACGGGCCGAAGCCGGTGCACAGCCGCGCGAAGATCACCGCGGCGGCCGTCCGGATCGCCGACGCCGAGGGGCTGGAGGCCGCCACCATGCGGCGGATCGCCGCTGAGATCGGTGCCGGCGTGATGTCCCTCTACCGGTACGTCCCGAGCCGCGAGGACCTGGTCGAACTCATGGCCGACCAGGTGCTGGGCGAGATCGACGTCACGGCCATGCCCTCGGGCGACTGGCGCACCGACCTGACCCGCTACGCCGGCGGGCTGCGGGCCATGTGGCTGAGGCACCCGTGGATCGCCACCGTGCAGCGCTCACTCCCCAGCTTCGGCCCCAACCAACTGCTCCTGGTCGAACGGCTGATGGGGGTGCTCGACGCCCTCGTCCCCATCGACGAGAACCTCGGCCTCGTGGCCCTGCTGAACAGCCACGTCGAAAGCACCGTCCGCGAGGAGATCAGCACGGCCAGGGAGATCCACCGCAGCGGGCTCAGCGAGTCGGAGTGGATGGCGCGGAGCTACCCGTACATCGACCGGTTGGTGAAGAGCGGGGAGTACCCGATCTTCACCAAGATCGTGACGGAGGCACGCCAGCCGCACCTGAGCCGCGAAGACCAGTTCCGGCTCGGGCTCAAGCGCGTCCTCGACTGCATCGCCGCGGCCCTCCCGGCAACGGCCGAGTCTCCGATGTCGGCGCACTGAGCTTCCTCGCCCAGGCCGGTTCGGCCAGGCATCACCGGCCGGTAGGAGGTGTGGTCGCACTTGAAGCCGAGCGGGTTCAGCAGTGGCGGCGGCATCTGTCCGAGCCAGGGCCTGTCACAGGGGCGTCTCGCGGAGCTGGCGGCGCGAGGAGATGCCCAGCTTGCGGTACACGTTGCGCAGGTGCGCGTCGATCGTGCGGGGGCTGAGGAACAGCATCGCGGCCACTTCCTTGGACGTCGCTCCCGCGGCGACCTTCCCGGCGATGAGGCGTTCCTGCGCGGTGAGCCGGCCGAGCGGGTCCTCGCCGTCCCGGCGTGGCTGTTCACCGGTGGCCCGCAACTCCCGGGCCGCGCGTTCGGCGAAGCCGCGGGCCCCCATGGCGGACAGCATGGTGTGGGCGGCGCGCAGTTCCACCCGGGCCTCGGCGCGGCGGTGTTCGCGGCGCAGCCATTCGCCGTACGTCAGCCGGGCGCGGGCGTGCAGGACCCGGACCCGGGTGCGGGCGAAGCGGTCGATGGCCTCCCGGTACAGCGCTTCGCAGTCCTCTTCGCGCCCGAGCAGGGCCCGCGCCTGCAGCCAGTCGGCGACGGCCCACGGGACGGGGTTCGCGCGGGCCAAGGCCTCCAGGTGGTGCAGGGCCTCGGTGGCCTCCTCGCCGCGTCCCGCGCGTACGGCGGCCTCGACCAGTTCGGTGTAGACGGCCCAGATCGAGTACGAGCCGGCTTGCTGACGGCGCTGGGCGCCGAGGGCGGCGTCCAGTGCCGCCTCGTAGTTGCCGAGGCCATTGTGCAGCACCGCCCTGGCGTAGTGCTCACCGACAGTTTCGAACGGCCGCCCGCCGTGGCCCAGTTGCCGCTGCAGCTCGCGGTAGCGGTCGATGTCGCCGCAGAAGCCGGCCAGGACGAGTTCGGCGCCGAGGAGCGGGGCCGTGCCCGCCGCCTCGTCGACCGCGCGGGCCTCGGCGAGGCTGGCGGCCGCGTCGTCGAAGCGCCCGACGGCGACCCTGGTGATCGCCTGATAGCGCAGTGCCTGCGGCAGGGTGGCCAGGGCGCCCTGGCGGCGAGCCACCTCCACCTGGCGGTCCGACATCTCCTCGAGCATCTCGTCGTCGCGCAGGTCGATGACGAGCTGGCAGACCAGGTTCATCCGCCAGGGACCCGTGGAGGTCGAGGTGGTGGCCGCCCGGCAGGCCGTCACCGCGTCGCGCATGGTGGGCACCGCCTGCTCGACCGGCAGCATGATCTGGTCGAGGAGGGCGTGCAGGAGCAGGTCGACCGGCCGGGCGGGCTTACGCTGCGGCGCCCGCTCGCGGATGTGGGCGCCGAGCTCCTTGAGCAGGCCGGGGTGGTTGTCGTTGTACATGATGGACGCGAATGCCTCCAGGTAGGTCTCCCGTGCCTGGTCCGGGGGCAGTTCCGAGGCGATGTCGATGAGCGTGGAGGTCGCCTGGGGGCTGTGGGCGAGCTGGAAGTCGACGCGGGCGCGCAGCAGCCGCGCCTCCGCCCGGTCGGTGTCCTTGAGGCCGCGCTCGGTCCGGGCGACGAGCGCGCGGGCCTCGCACGGCGCACCGGCCTGGAGCCGCAGCCTGGCCGCGGCGAGCAGCCGTTCGCCCTGGCGGTCGGTGGCGGGCGTCAGTTGCCCCGCCCGCTCCATGAAGGCCGCGGCCGCGGCGAAGCCGCCGCGCAGGCGCGCCCGGTCGGCGGAGCGCTCAAGTTCCGCCGCGACGTCCTCGTCGGCGTCGACGACCGCGTGGGCGCGGTGCCAGGCCCGACGGTCGAGGTCCGTCTCCGGGTCGGTGGCCTCGGCGAGGGCGGCGTGCACACGCCGGCGTGTGCCCGGGGTGGCCGACGCGTACACCGCGGAGCGCGCCAGGGGGTGCCGGAAGCGCAGCCGCGGCCCGAGGGTGAGGAGCCCGGCGTCCTCCGCGACGGCGAAGTCCTCGGGGTCCAGGGCGATGAGGGCCGCCGCGTGCCGCAGCAGGGCGAGGTCACCGACCGGTTCGGCGGCGGCGAGCACCACCAGGGGCCGGATGCCGGCCGGTAACCCCGCCCATCTGTGCACGAACTTCTCCTCGAGGGCGTGCACCAGGCTGGCCCGCGGCCGCCGCAGCTTCGGCACCCCGAACGGGCCCGCGTCATGCGCGAACTCGAGGAGCGCCAGCGGGTTGCCGCACGCCTCGGCCAGGATCCGGTCGAACACCTCCGCGTCCAGGCCGGTGTGCGTCACCGCTCCGAGCACGCTGCGGGCGGCCTCGTCGTGGAGGCCGCCGAGGGGCATCCGCGGCAGGTCGGCGAGGCCGGGCACCGCGGCGGCGTCGCGGGCGGCGAACACCACCGCGACGCGCTCGGCGCCCACCCGGCGCGCCACGAACACCAGGATCTGCCGGGAGGCCTCGTCGATCCACTGGGCGTCGTCCACCACGCAGCACACCGGGTGTTTCCGTGCCGCCTCGGCCAGCAGCCCGAGGGCGGCGAGGCTGACCGTCAGCGGATCGGGCGACGTCTGCTCGCCGAGGCCGAACACCGCCTCAAGGGCCGCCCGTTGCACCGCGGGCAGCGCGCGACGGTGAACGAGGAGGGGGGCGCAGAGCTGGTGCAGGACCGCGTAGAGGAGGTCCTGTTCGAACTCGGTGCCCGCGGCGCGCAGCACCTCCCACCCGTCGAGGGTCCCCACCGCCGTGTCGAGGAGCGCCGACTTGCCGATGCCCGCCTCACCCGCCACCACGAGGGCCCCGCCGCGCCCGGCGGCGGCCGACGCCATCAGCCGGTCGATCTCACGCCGCTCACCGTCGCGGGCCACGAACTGCATCGATCCGGCCTCCGGTCATTTTGTTAGACCTTCTAACGGCGTTCATCGTGTGAGTTGGTACAAGTCTTGTCAAACCGGCTTCCCGGTACGGCCCAGAGGGCAGGGCGGCGTCGGGTCGGCGCTCTGCCGCCCGAAAACACCGGAGGTATGGACACCTACGTAATTTCTACCGATGCGGAGCCACCGGGCACCGGAGCATGTTCGATTCTGTCGGCCCGCCCCTGAACCAGAGGGAAATCGCTTGTCCAGCTCACTTCCGCCCTCCGCGGTCTCCGCGCCCCCGGCAAGCCGGGTGCGGGTCGCCGTACAAGCCTCCGACCCGATCAGCCGCGAGGGTGTCCGCAGCCAGTTGCGCCGGCACCCCGAGGTCGAACTGTGCGAGGACTCCGGTCCCGCCACCGTGGCCATGCTGATCGAGGACGTGCTCGACGAGGCCGCGCTCGCCCGGCTGCGGCGCACCGTGCGCAGCGAGGGCTCCCGCGCCGTGCTCGTCGTGGGCACGGTCCGCGAGAACGAGCTCCTCGACGTCATCGAGTGCGGTGTCGGCGCCATCGTGTGGCGTCGCGAGGCCACCGCGCACCGCCTGGTGCAGGCCGTCCTGACCACGGCCAAGGGCGGCGGCGACCTGCCCGCGGACCTGCTCGGCAGGCTCATCAGCCAAGTCGGGCGCCTGCACAGGACCGGCACCGACCAGCCGGCGTCCTTCCGGGGCCTCACATCCCGCGAGGTGGACGTCGTGCGCCTGGTCGCCGAGGGCCTGGACACCACGGAGATCGCCACCAAGCTGTCCTACTCCGAACGCACCGTCAAGAACGTGATGCACGGGCTCACCACCCGCCTGCACCTGCGCAACCGCTCGCACGCGGTGGCCTACGCCCTCCGCGAGGGCTACATCTGAGCCGCCGATCCCGCGGCGGCCGCCCCTTGGGGCACGGGCGCTGCCCCGCTGTCGTCCCCGCCGTGCCTGCCGACCGGACGGCGCGGACAGCACGATCGGGGGCGGGGCCGCAGAGAGCCCGTCCGGGCGGCGGACGGCAAAGGGGAGCGCAAGAGTGATTCATGACGTGGACGAGGTACTCAAAGGCCTCGTCGGCGGCGGGGCACTGGCCGGTTCCGGCATCGACGTGTCCTTCGACGTGCCCTCCCGCGACTGGGCGGCCCGGCGCAACGCGCCCGTGATCAACGCCTATCTGTACGACATCCGCGAGGACGTGTCCCGGCGGCAGCGCGGCCACACGGAGCTGCGCGACACCGAGGACATCGTCGTACGCCGCCGCAGGCCGCCGCGCTGGTTCCGGCTCTCCTACCTGGTGACGGCCTGGACGAAGACTCCGCAGGACGAGCACCGGCTGCTGTCCGCCGTCCTCGCGAGCCTGCTGCCGCACGAGCTCCTGTCCGCCGCGCAACTCCCGGGCGCCCTCGGCCGCCTGGGCCTTTCGGTACCGCTGACGGTGGCGAGCAACCAGTCCGAGGCCCGCTCCCTCGCCGACATCTGGTCCGCGCTCGGCGGCGAGCTCAAGCCGTCCCTGGACGTCGTCCTGACCGTGCCGTTCCCGGCCTACCCCGACTACGACGCCGGGCCGCCGGTCACCGAGGGCGCGACGGTCCGGGTGCGCGGTGTCGACGGCGGCCCGCCCCGGTCGGAGGAACGCTCCCACCGGCCCCACCAGGTGGCGGCGGCACGTACCGCACGCGGACAGTCGGATCGCGGACAAGCGGCTGCCCGCCCCACGGAGCGGCCATGAGCGCCGCACCCCCGGACGACACCTTCGCCGGGGCCACCCTGCCGCGGGACCCCGGAGCGGCGGGCCCGGCCCGCTTCCTGCTCGACCGCCTTGACCGGCTGCGGCAGTCGGTGACCGCGCTGGTCGAACACCGCTCCGCCGACGACCCCACCGCGAACGACCCACTGCGGGGTCTGTACGTCTCCGGGGAGGCATTGAACCACCTGCTGCGCGAGTGGCCGCGCGCGGCGCCCGATACGGACGTGCCGTGTGCAGTGCCCAGTGCGAACGTGCCGCGTGCGGCGCCCGATACGGACGTGCCGCGTGCAGTGCCCAGTACGGACGTGCCGCGTGTGCTGCCCGATACGGAAGTGTCTCGTGCAACGCCCGGTGCGGACTCCCGGTCCGGTGAGCCCGCGCCGGGGGCGGTGGGCGCCGAGGACCGCCTGGGCAGGACCGCGGCCAGGCTGCGCCTGACCGAGCTGGACACGGCCGTCCTCCTCATCGCCCTCGCCCCCGACCTCGACCGCACCTTCGAACCGCTCTACGGCTACCTCAACGACGACGTGAGCCGCCGCCGCGCCACCGTCGGGCTCGCCCTGGAGCTGTGCGGCGTACCGGCGCACCTGCCCGCGGCCCGCGCCCGCTTCCACCTCTCGGCGCCCCTGCGCGCCCTGGGGCTGCTGACCGTGGAGGACGCCGAACGCCCCCTCCTCACCCGCTCCTTGCGCGTGCCCGACCGGATCACCGCCCACCTCTTGGGCGACGACACCGCCGACGCCGCACTCCTCGGGCGGTTGCACCCGGTGCCGGACCCGCGGCCCGGCGCCGCGCACGGCGAGGACTTCGGCAAGCGACTTGCCGACCTGCTCGGTCAGGGCGTGTGCGCCGTCTACCTCCGTGAGCAGCGCGAGGGCGACGCCCTTGCCACCCTCGCGGCCGCCCTGCGCACGGCGGGCCTCGACGCGCTGCGCTTCTCCGGCGCCGCGGACCAGGTCCCCGAGCTGCTGCGGGAGGCACGCCTGAGCGACCGGGCGGTGGTGGTGTGCGGCCTGCCCGATGAACCGGGCCCGATGGTGGCCGAGTTGACCGCGGCCACGGATGTGACCGTGCTGCTCGCCGACCCTCGCCCCTACGATCCGCAGTGGTCCACACACGACCCGCTGGTACTTCAGGCGCCCCCGCGACCGGCAGGCGGCACACCTGCCTGGCGGACCGCGCTCGGTCCGGACGCCGACGGCTTCGACCTGGCCGCGACCGTTGCCCCGTACCACCTCGGCGGGGAACGCATCGGGCGCGCCGCACGCGCCGCCGCGGCGCTCGCCGCCTTCGACGGGACCCCGCTGACCGCCGCCCACGTCCGTCTCGCCGCCCGGCAGCAGTCGGCATCGGGCCTCGAACGGCACGCGCGCCGCATCCGTCCTGCGGTGGACTGGCAGGACCTGGTCCTTCCCGACGGGCCCCTCGCCCAACTGCGGGAACTCTCCCTGCGTGCCCGGCATCGCGACCGGGTCCTCGGTGACTGGCGGCTCAGCGCGGGCGGCGGCCGCGGCCGGGGCGTCCTCGGGCTCTTCGCGGGCGACTCCGGCACCGGCAAGACGCTGTCCGCGGAAGTCATCGCCGCCGATCTGGGGGTCGATCTCTACGTCGTCCAGCTCTCCTCGATCGTGGACAAGTATGTCGGTGAGACCGAGAAGAACCTGGAGCGGATCTTCACGGAGGCCGACCGCACGGACGCCGTGCTCCTCTTCGACGAGGCCGACGCCGTCTTCGGCAAGCGCTCGGAGGTCAAGGACGCCCACGACAGGTACGCCAACCTGGAGAGCGCTTATCTGCTGCAGCGCCTGGAGTCGTTCGACGGCATCGCGCTCCTGACCACCAATCTGCGCGCCAACATCGACGACGCGTTCACCCGGCGCCTCGACCTGGTGGTCGACTTCCCCTTCCCCGACGCCGAGCAGCGCCTGGCGCTGTGGCGGCACGGCCTGTCGCACGTCCCCCGCGCCGAGGGCATCGACGTCACCGCCCTGGCCCGGGACTTCGACCTCGCGGGCGGCGGGATCCGCAGTGCGGTGGTCACCGCCGCGTATCTCGCGGCGGGCCGGGACGAGCCGGTCGGTGCGGGCGACCTCCTGGAGGGCGCCCGCCGTGAGTACCGCAAGGCGGGCCGCCTGGTGCCGGGTGAAGCGAGCTGGTGACACACCGCAAGACGGCCGGGCAGACGGGGTTGCCCGCAGGGGCGGCCGCGATGGCCTCCGGTGCGCCCCCGGCGCCCGCGCCCGGCAGTGATCCCGTACCGCAGCCCGCTGCGGGCCGCTACGCTCCCGCCTGACGTGCCCGCGGGGCCGGTGCCGTCCCCGCGGCGCACCCGGCCCCCCCGGCGGCAGGGCCGGACGAAGTGCCCTTGCGGGCAACGGCCTTGCCCGGTGGCAGGTACCCGGGGACGTTTCGACGGCAAGACGCACACGCCAGGGTGAGGACGTCCCGTTTCGTACCCCGAGGAGAGCAGAGCATGCCGTCCTACCTGTCGCCCGGCGTCTACGTCGAGGAGGTGTCCAGCGGTTCACGCCCGATCGAGGGGGTGGGCACCTCCGTGGCGGCCTTCGTCGGGCTCGCGCCGACCGGGCCGCTCAACGAACCCACACTGGTGACCAACTGGACTCAGTACGTCACCTCGTTCGGCGACTTCACCGACGGGTACTACCTCGCACACTCCGTGTACGGGTTCTTCAACAACGGCGGTTCCGCCGCCTACGTCATCCGGGTCGGCGGCTCCGCCGATGGCGTCTCCGGTGACGGCGCCGCCCCGGCCGCCGTGACCGGCACGGCCCCCACAGCGGCGCTGCCCGCCGCCGAGCCGAAGCAGCTCGGCGCGTTCTCCGTGGCGGCCACCGCGCAGGGCAGCACGGGCCCGCTGACGGTGGAGGTCGCCGACCCCGAGGGCGAGGGCCCCGCCGAGCGCTTCAAGCTGATCGTCAAGGACGGCGACAAGCAGGTCGAGACGTTCGACGTGAGCGCCAAGAAGGGCACCAGGGCCTACGTCGTCACCCAGGTCAAGGAGCGCTCCAAGCTCATCACGGTGACGGAGGCCGCGTCGGCGGCGCAGCTCACCCGCCCCGAGAACCAGACGGTCACCCTGGCCGCGCCGCCCGCCGCGCCGCCCGCCGCGCCGCCCGCTCCGGCGCCGGTGGAGCGGGAGGCTCCCGCCCACCCCGGCCCGGCCCAGTACCTCGGCGACTCGGCGGACCGCACCGGTTTCGGTGGCCTGGAGGCCGTCGACGAGATCTCCATGGTGGCCGTGCCCGACCTCATGGCCGCCTACCAGCGGGGCGCGATCGACCTGGAGGCCGTCAAGGCCGTGCAGCTCGGGCTCATCGCCCACTGCGAGCTGATGGGCGACCGGGTCGCCGTCATCGACCCGCCCCCGAGCCTCAACGCCCGTCAGATCCGGGTCTGGCGCCAGGAGACGGCTGGCTACGACTCCAAGTACGCGGCCCTGTACTACCCCTGGCTGAAGTCCTTCGACCCGGCCACGGGCCAGGCCCGCATGGTCCCGCCGAGCGGCCACGTCGCCGGCATCTGGGCCCGCAACGACTTCGAGCGCGGTGTGCACAAGGCCCCCGCCAACGAGGTGGTGCGCGGCGCCGTCGACCTGGAGCTGCAGATCACCCGGGGCGAGCAGGACCTGCTCAACCCCATCGGCGTCAACTGCATCCGCGCCTTCCCCGGCCGGGGCATCCGCGTCTGGGGAGCACGCACCCTGTCCTCGGACCCGGAGTGGCGCTACCTGAACATCCGCCGGTACTTCAACTACCTGGAGGAGTCGATACTCATCGGCACCCAGTGGGTGGTGTTCGAGCCGAACGACCACGCGCTGTGGGCCCGCATCCGACGCAACATCTCGGCGTTCCTGGTCAACGAGTGGCGCAGCGGCGCGCTCTTCGGGCAGCGGCCCCAGGAGGCCTTCTACGTCAAGTGTGACGAGGAGACCAACCCGCCGGAGTCGGTCGACCTCGGCCGGGTCATCTGCGAGATCGGTGTCGCCCCGGTCAAGCCGGCGGAGTTCGTGATCTTCCGGCTTTCGCAGTTCTCCAGCGGCAACGGGGAGCTGGAGGAGTAGGCCCCGGGCCACCGGCCCGACGTCAAGAATCCCAGAAGCCCGGATCAGCAGCCCAGAAGCCTCGAAGCCAAGAAGCCTAGGAAGACAGCGAACACATGAGTCTCATGCAGGGCGACTCCCTCACTTCACACAATTTCGGTCTCCAGATCGACGGTGTGATGGTCGAGTACCTCGCGGAGGTCAGCGGTCTCAGCATCGAACAGGACGTCATCGTCAGCCCCCAGAACACTGCCCAGGGCAAGATCGACATCAATCTGCTGCCGGGTGTGCAGAAGAACGGGCAGTGCACCGTGGTGCGCGGCATGACCCAGTCGACCGCGTTCACGACGTGGATCAACGACTCGATCAACGGCCGGATGAGCACGGCCCGCAAGAACGCCTCCATCATCATGATGGATTACGAGGACAACCCGGTGAAGCGCTACAACCTGCGCAACGCCTGGTGCAGCAAGATCGACGCCAGCACCCTCAAGGCCGGCGAGGCCGCCGTGCTGAGCGAGACCGTGACCATCGTCTTCGAAGAACTGGTCATCGAATAATGCGGCGCACGGCTGCCGGTGCGCCGGAGGCGGGCACGGCCGCCGCGGCGCCACCGGCCCCTCGGACCGCGGCGGCGGAAGCGGAGTCCCCCCTTACGTCTTCCGCCGCCGCTCCCACCGGGACGGCACCGCGGGCTCTGCGCACCGAGTTCCCCTTCCAGCTCCCGCGCGGCTACGTCGACGAGGCGGGCACCGTCCACCGGGACGGTGTGATGCGCCTGTCCACGGCACGGGACGAACTGGTCCCGCTGCGCGACGTGCGGGTCCAGGAGAACCCCGCGTACCTGTCGGTGGTGCTGCTCGGCCGGGTCATCACGCGGCTCGGCTCCCTGCCGAGCGTGCACGACGGGACGGTGGAGAGCATGTTCGCCTCCGACCTCGCCTTCCTCCAGGACTTCTACCGTCAGATCAACGCCGAGGGCCACACCCGCGCCGCCGTGGAGTGCCCGCACTGCTCCGAGCCGTTCGAGGTGGAACTCGGCGGGAGCCGCCTGGGGGAATCGTGACGTACGCGACCGACCGGCTGCACGAGGAGATCGCGTACGTGGCCTACCACTTCCACTGGAACCTGGAGACGATCCTGGACCTGGAACACCACGACCGCCGCCGGTACACGAACCAGATAGCCGCCTTCGTGGCGGGCGCCGGGGCGGAGGGCTGAGGTTTGGGGTTCTTGGATCGGTTGCGGGGCAGGGGTGGCGCTGCTGCCCGGGGCGGGGCCTCTGACCGCATGCGCCCGGGGGACGAGGACGGTGGTGTGTCCGGTCACGCTGCCGATGCCGGTCACGCTACCGGTGCTGATGTCGTTACCGGTGCCGGTGCCGAGGGTGTGGGTGTGGGTGAAGATGTCGTCGCTGGCTCGTCGGCGGCGGGTGCCGGGTACGGAGGTGCGGTTCCCGGCGCGTGGTCCGGGCTGCCGCCGATCCAGCGGTCCCTGGGGGGCCGCGGGGCCGGTGTCGCGGACTCCGCGTTCGGCATGCGGCTGCCCACCTGGCAGAACCCGTCCTTCACGAACACGTCGTCCCGCCTCGGTGTGCTCGACGAGGCGTCGAGCAGTCGGCTCTCGTCCTCGTCGGCCGCGGCACTGAGCGATACGGCGCGGCCTGCCACAGGGCTCGAGAGGGCCTCGGGCGCGGCCCCGTGGACACCTGTGCCACCCCCGTTGCCACCGTCACCCTCGTCGCCCTCACCCTCTTCGGTGCTCCCTGCGTCGGCGGCACCGCTGCGAGAGGTGCAGCGGGCGGCGGCATTGAGGGCGGGTGCGGGTGCGGGTTCCGGGCTGCCGGTGGCCGCGCCCGTACCGGTGCAGCGTGCTGCGACGGCGGCCGGAGCACGGAGGGCGGGGGCGCCCGGAAAGCAGGGGTCCACCGTTTCTGCCGCTCGGCGCGGCGGGGGTGGCGGCGCGCAGGGTCCTGGCGCGGCTGGCGTACGTGGAAACCGGACCTCTGGGGCTCAGGCTTCTGGGGCTCAGGCTTCCGGGGCTCAGGCTTCTGGAGTCCAGGGTCCTGTGGTTCAGAGCCCTGTGGTTCAAAGCCCTGTGGTTCAGCGCTCTGTGGTTCAGAATTCTGGAGTCGAGCGGTCCACGGGAGTCCAGCGTCCTGACGCCCAGCGTTCCGGCGGGCCGAGTCCCGTCGTTC
This sequence comes from Streptomyces aureocirculatus, assembly GCF_000720475.1. Taxonomy (GTDB): domain Bacteria; phylum Actinomycetota; class Actinomycetes; order Streptomycetales; family Streptomycetaceae; genus Streptomyces; species Streptomyces aureocirculatus. The sequence continues at coordinate 106,400 of NZ_JOAP01000032.1, read as the reverse complement.
CTGTCGTGCGGCGCTCGCATGCCGCGCAGGAGGCTGGGAGCGTGACGGCGGCCGTCAGGCCGTCACGCGTGCCGAGCACAGCCATCCCGTCGCCCGCCGCCCCGGTCGGCGGGGTTCGCGTGACGCCCGCCCCTCCGGCGGAGGCTCCGCGTCCGCGTCCCCTGACGAAGGCACCGCTCGTGCCTCCGGCGGCCGTACAGCGCCGTGCCCTGCCTGTGGCCCCTCGGGAGTCCGCTCCGGTACGGGCCGACGCCTCCCGTGCGGGGTCGGCCCCACCGGGAGGTGGCGGCGAGGAGCGAGGGGGAGGCCGAGTGCCTTCCCCCTCGCAGGCGTTGACGGGTGCTTCGGGCGTCTCGGGTTCTTCAGGCCTGCCGGGTACTTCGGTCGGGCCGGGTGCTTCGGTCGGGCCGGGTGCTTCGGTCGCGCCGAGCCCTACTGCGGCGCCGGGTCCTGCTGAGGCGCCGGGTCCTGCTGAGGCGCCGACCAGTGTGCCGCCGAATGCCACGACGGCGCCTGTGGCCGCGGCCGCGGCCGGTACCGCTTCGCCGAGTGGCGGGAAGTCGTCCGGTACCCCGTCAAACGGTGCCGCCCCTGCCGCGCCGAGCGGTGCCGCCGCCCCGCGCGGTGCCGCACCGGCCCCCGAGAACGGCGGGCCGTCCGGTGCCGGGCCAGTGGCGCAGCGCGCGACTCGGGGCCCGGACACCCCTGCTCCGTCCGCCCCCCGTGTGACAACGACCGACTCACGTACCGCAAAGGGGGGTTCGCCTGCGCAAGGGAGCAACTCGCCCACATCGGCGGCAGCGTCCGCGTCCGCGTCCGCGTCGGACGCGCGTGCCGCCGCGAGCACCTCCCATGCTGCTACCGGTACCTCCCCTTCGGGGGTGCCCACCTCCCGTACACAGCCCAACACGTCTCCCACGCGGACGGCGGCGAGTTCGCCCACGTCCCCACCGCCCGTGAGCGCCCGACCCCCGGCGGTGCAGCGCAGCGTCACCCGCAAGGCGCCCCGCCCGGGCCTCGGCGCCCCGGTGCCCTCCGACTCGACGCCCTCAACGCCCTCGGCGCCGACGCCCATGCCCTCAACGCCCGTGCCGCCCTCGGCCGCGCCGTCTTCCACCGCGCAGTGGGGCCCGGCGGCCGCTCCCGCCGCTCCCGCCGCTCCAGCGACCCCCGCAGAGCCCTCGGCGAACCCGGCCGTCGCGCCGCCCGCCCGCGCGGTGCAGCGCTCCACGGCTCCCGGCGGCGTCAGGCCCGTACCGCCCCGGGGTCGCAGCCCGCTGGGGGCTCCGGTCACCTCCCCGCCCCCGGAGGCCGTGTCACTCACCGACTCGCTGGCCCAAGGTGCCGACGCGTCGAGCCGTGGTGAGCGCACGGCTTCGCGGCCGGTGCAGCGTTCGGTGTCCACCCCCGCCAGCCCCGTCACCCCCTCAGCCTCCGCCTCCCCCGCACCCTTCGTACCTCCCCCCAGCTCGCCGTCCACACCTCCCTCCCACCCCCCGTCCGCACCGGCCTCCTCGCGTACGGTCGCGCCCGCGTCCGGCACCCCGGCGCAGGGGCCCGGCGCGTCGCACCCGGGCGTCCCGACGACACCGCCGGTGCAGCGGGCCACCCGATCCAACCGGCCCACCCCTGCCAGCCACGCCACGCCGTCGTCGAGGCCCACACCGCGCACGAACGCGGCGCACCAGGCCCCCGAGACATCCGGTCCCACCGCCCCCACGGTGCCGCAGGTCCAGGGAGCGACGATGCCGCCTGTCCAGGGGGCGACGGTGCCGCCTGTCCAGGGGGCGACGCCGCCTCCGATCCCGGGCACCACACCCCCGCCGGTCCAGCGTGCCGCCACGCCCGCCTCCCCCACCTCCCCCGCCTCGCCCACCGAGTTCGCGAAGCAGGCCCCCCGTACACCTCCCTCGTTCAGTCCCGCACCGCCGCCGGTGCAGCGTGCCACCGCCCCCACTCCCCCGCCGACTCAACGCACCACACCGCCCACCGCGCCCACGCCGCCATCTCCACACCGCGCGGCCACCCCGCACACACCCACGCCCGCGCACACCAGCGCCCCGCAGCGGGCCCCGGAGGCCCCCGTGGCCCCCGCGCCGTTCACCCCCGCAGCGCCGCCGGTGCAACATGCCCCCGGAGCCACCGAGTTCCCTCCGCCCGCGGCACCCGCCTTCCCCACCACACTGAACCCACCCTCGATGCACAGCACCACATCCGTCACCCCCACCCCCACCCCCACCACCACGGCCTCGGCGGCGCCGGCCCCCGTGCAGCGCAGCGTCACCCCTGCCAGGCCCGCACGCCTCCGCTCTGTCACACCGGTCGGCACGGCCGCCGCCGTCCCGTCCCCCCTCCGCGTGGCCCGTCTCGTCACCCCCTCGGTGACATCCGCGGCACACCCCGTCCAGCGCCTGCCCCTCGCACCCACGGGCGGCGGTGGCACAAGGACCGGCGCCGAGCACACCGTTCAGCGGGGCTTGCGCTCCGCGGCCCGGTCGGCGACCGGGGCGCTCGCCGCCAACGCCGCGGCCACCGTCGCCAACACCCTGGAGCGGTTCCGTACCGGCAGCCAGGGCCAGCAGGGGCAGCAGAACCAACAGCCACAGCAGGGGCAGCAGAACCAACAAGAAGACTTCGACGACCCGCTGCCGTTCCCGCCCGACAGGAACCCGGCCCCGGTGACGTCCGCCAGCAGTACGCCGCCCCCCGGTTACACCCGGGTGCCCGCAGGGACGTTCGACCCGAAGGCCCTCACCGACTTCCAGGTCGACGAACTGGTGCACCGGATGATCGGCCGCATCACCCGCCTTGTCCGCACCGAGCTCCGTATGGACCGCGAACGGACCGGCAGGCTCCGCGACGACCGCCGCTGACCGACCGCCGACCGGCCGCCCCCGGCAGCCCCGTTGGCCGCTCCCCGTTCCGCGCCACCGGTGCGCCACCGCAGTAACGACAGAAAGGCCCCCGCACGATGCCCCGCCAGGACCCGGGCTCCACGATCTGGTTCAGTCTCTCCATCGACGGCGAGAGCCTCGGTTACTTCAACGGCTGCGAGGGACTCTCGTCGCAGGTGGAGGTGGAGCACCGGCAGGAGGGCGGCAACAACGGCTTCGTGTGGCAACTGCCGTCCCGTGTCACGTTCTCCACCATCCGGCTGACCCGGCCCCTCACTCCGGACACCACGAAGGTCGCCAAGTGGATCTCCACCGTGCAGACCGGGATCAAGCGGCCCACCGCCGAGATCGCGGCGCTGCGCGCGGACGGGTCCGAGGTGGCCCGCTGGGGTCTTATCGACGTGCTTCCGATCAGTTGGCAGGGCCCCCGGCTCGACCCCGGCAACCCGGCCGTCGCCACGGAGGTCCTGGAGATCGCCCATCACGGGTTCACGGACTGACAGCCGCAGCAGCCGGAGAAAGGAGCGGGACACCCCATGCCCAAGAGCAAGGGCGCAGGCAAGAGCCTCGTACGGGCCAGCCTCGCCATCCATGAGCCCCCCATCGGTATCAGCACCACGCCCGGGGGCCTGATGAAGACGTTCACCTGCGACTTCAACCCGTCGACGCTCACCATCGCCCGCCGCGCGTCCTGGACGGTGACCCCGACCGCGAGCAACCGGGACGGCGCGCAGCCGGAGTTCATGGGTTCGGAGTCGCGCGAGATGAGCGTGGAGATCTTCCTGGACTCCTCCGGCAAGCCGACGAGCAACACGGTCATGAAGAAGGTGAAGGCGCTGCTCGACTGCTGTGCGGTGACGGCGAGGAGCAAGGACGCCGACCAGCCTTCGCCACCGTGGGTGGTCTTCCAGTGGGGGTCGTTCAGCACGGCCCGGTTCACCGCCTACGTCAGCTCCGTCGAAGCCTCGTACACCCTCTTCGGCACCTCGGGCGTGCCCATCCGGGCCACCTGTCAGTTGCGGCTGCACGAGATCCCGGGCGAGCCGGACGGGCAGAACCCGACGTCCGGCGCGCTCACCGCGCAGCGCGTGCACCGGGTCGTCGCCGGTGACTCGTTGCAGTCACTCGCCTGGCGTGAGTACGGCGACGCCACGGTGTGGCGGACCATCGCCGAGGCCAACGGGATCGACGACCCGTCGACCCTCGCGTCCGGTACCGAACTCGTGCTGCCCGCGGCGCAGGAGGTGGGTCGCTGATGGCCGACACGGCTTTCTCCAGCATCATGAAGGTGGAGCTCGGGGGCTCCGAACTCCCCGAGAAGTACGCCCGGATGTTCGTCGACGGCTGGGTCGACCAGGGCGCCGGGGTCCCGGCCGCGTTCCGGCTCACCTTCCGCGACCCGTACCGGCTGCTCCTCAAGGAGCTCAACGTGAAGTTCGGCACGCCGGTGGTCCTCACGCCGGTGGCCGACGGGCAGGGCGCCGGTGATCCGCTCCTCACCGGTGAGGTCACCGCCCTGGAGGCCGACTACGACGGCACCGGAACCTTCACCGTCATCCGCGGCTACGACCTCGGGCACCGCTTCCTGCGCCGCCGCCGCGTGGTCGCGTACACGAACGAGACCGCGTCCTCGATCGTCAGGAAACTGGCCGGGCTCGCGGGCGTGCCCGTCGGAAGGATCGAGTCCTCCCGCGCGAGCTACGAGTTCATCAGCCAGGCCAACGTCACGGACTGGGACTTCATCGCCCGCCTAGCGGACGAGAACAAGATGGTGATGTCCCTCGACGCCAAGGGCAAGTTCAACTTCGTCTCGCCGAAGCCGTCGTCGGGCGCGCCGTCACCGAAGAGCGAGAAGAACCCCCTGGTCCTGAAGTCCGGGACGGACATCCTGCGCCTGCGGACCTCCGTGACCGCCGCCGACCAGGTGGCGGAGGTGGAGGTGCGCGGCTACGACGTCGCCACCGCGCGCGAGATCGTGGAGACGTCGACCCGCGCCAACAACCCCGTCTTCTCCATCGGTACGTCACCGAAGAAGGCGGCGAGCGCCTTCAAGAAGACCAAGCTCGTCCAGACCTCCCAGCCCTACGACAAGCGGCCCGAGGTCAAGCACGCCGCCGATGCCCTCTTCGACGACGTGTCCTCCTCGTTCTCCGAACTGGAGGTCGTCGTCCACGGCAACCCCAAGTTGCGGCCGGGCGTGCCCGTGGCGCTCGCCGAGGTCGGCTGGCCCTTCCAGGGCAAGTACACGACGACCTCCGTGCGGCACGTGTTCGGCAACGGGCAGCGCTACGAGTCCTGGGTCACCGTCAGCGGCCGCCAGTGGCGCTCCCTGTACGGGCTCACCTCGGGCGGTACGGAGAGCGAGCCGCGGCTGCCCGGCGTCGCCAACGCCGTCGTCACGGACGTCGACGTGAAGGACGAACAGGCGCGGGTGAAGCTGAAGTTCCCGTGGCTCGACGACACCTACGTCAGTGACTGGACGCGCTGTGTGCAGCTCGGCGGGAAGCGCGGCGGCGGGATCTTCCCGCTGGACGTCGGTGACGAGGTCCTCGTCGGCTTCGACCGGGGCGCGCTCGACCATCCCTTCGTGATCGGCGGGCTCTACAACGGCAAGGACAAGCCGACCCGGAACAAGTCGCCGCTGTACTCGGGGGCACGCAACCAGGCCAGCCGTCACACCATCTCCGACCGCACCGGCAACCGGATCGACCTGCTCAGCCAGCGCGTGGGCCGCGACCGGGGCGTGCGGGTCACCACGGGGGACGGCAAGCTGACCGTCAACCTGGACCGCGCCAAGACCGAGATCACCGTGGACAGCAGGGGCTCGGTGACCATCAAGGGCAGCCGCTCGGTGTCCGTCCGGGCGGGTACCGACCTCACGCTGAGCGCGGGGCGCAACCTGTCCATCAAGAGCGGTGGGCTACTCAACATCCGGGCCGGGAGCGCCGTCAACGTGAACGCGGGCGGTGGCGGTTTCAGCGTCAACACCTCGTTCCTCAACGTCCGGGCGGCCGGCCTGGCCACCGTCAGCGCCGCCGGGCCCCTGATGCTCACCTCGGCCGCCAGCGTGGGGCTGACCTCGTCCAACATCAACCTGACCGGTGTCGTCCTGGTCAACCGCAAACCGCTGCCCTTCTGATGAGGACCGGTGATTTCTGATGGCCGAACAGTTCGTCGGCTCCGGCTGGGCCTTCCCACTGCGCATCGGCCCCACCGGGGGCATCGCCCTGGTCAGCGGGGAACGCGAGGTCGAGGAGGCCATCCGGCTCGTCCTCGCGACGGCGCCCGGTGAGCGGCCGATGCGCCCGGAGTTCGGCTGCGCCATCCACGACCTGGTGTTCGCGCCCGTCAACGAGCAGACCGCGGGCCGCATCCAGCACGAGGTGTATCTGAGCCTGGACCGCTGGGAGCCGCGCATCGAGGTGCGGGACGTCGAAGTCACCGCGGGCGAGGACCAGTCCGTCCTCTACATCGACGTGCGCTACGCGATCCGCGGCACCAACAACCCGCGCAGCCTCGTCTTCCCCTTCTATGTCATTCCCTCCCACGACGAGCCCGGGGACCTGTCCTCGTCCGGCGGCCCCGGCTCACCCGAAAGCGACCGCTGATGCCCCTGCAGAGCCCCAACCTCGACGACCGCCGCTTCCAGCAGTTCGTCGACGACGCCAAGCGCTACATCCAGCAACGGGCCCCGGAGTGGACCGACCACAACGTCTCCGACCCCGGCGTCACCCTCGTCGAGACGGTCGCCCACATGGCCGACCAGATCGTCTACCGGCTCAACCGCGTCCCGGAGAAGAACCATTTGGCCTTCCTGGACCTGGTCGGCATCACGCTCTTCCCGCCGGCCGCCGCGCGCACCGACGTCACGTTCTGGCTGTCCGCGCCCCGCGAGGAAGTCGTAGCGGTGCCGACGGGCACCGAGGTGACCACGTTGCGCACGGAGCAGGAGGACGCGGTCGTCTTCGCCACCGAGCAGGATCTGGCCATCGTGTCCAGCGCGCTGCGGCACCTGATGGTGCAGAGCCGGGGCGAGCCCGTCACCGACAGGACCACCGAGATCGCCGAGGACCGCGACGTCCTGTGCTTCACCGAGTCGCCGCACCCCGGGGACTGTCTGATGTTCGGCCTGACCGCGGCCGTCCCGCACTGCGCCGTCGCCCTCGAACTCGACAGCCGTGTCGACGGCGTCGGCGTCGACCCGCGCCAGCCACCCCTCGTGTGGGAGGCCTGGACCGCGGACGGCTGGCAGTTGTGCGAAGTCCACCGCGACGGGACCGGCGGCCTCAACCGGCCCGGCGATGTCATCCTGCATGTCCCGGGCGGCCACATCCTGTCCCGCAACGGCGGCCACGAGGCCGGCTGGCTGCGCTGCCGCGTCACCGATCCGCTGCCCGGTCAGCCCTTCTACACCACCTCACCGACCGTGCGGTCCGCCGACGCCTGCACGATCGGCGGCACCACCCGGGTCGTGCACGCCGAGACGGTGCACGACGAGGCCCTCGGCGAAGCCACCGGTCTGCCCGGGCAGCGGCTGCGGCTCGCCCACGCGCCCGTCGTCGGCGACGACCCGCCGGTGCTCCTGCAGACCGCCGAGCACAACGGCTGGGAGGACTGGCGGGTGGTACCGCACTTCGCCGAATCCCGCCCCGGCGACCGGCACATCACCCTCGACGCGGCCACCGGTGACATCGCCTTCGGCCCCGCGGTACGCGAACCCGACGGCTCCCTGCGCCAGTACGGCCTGGTCGCCCCCAAGGGCGCGGTCATCCGCGCCCGCCGCTACCGCACCGGCGGCGGCCGCTCCGGCAACGTGGCACGCGGTGCGATCCGGGTCCTGCGCACCTCCATCCCGTACATCACCGAGGTCGTCAACCTCGAAGCGGCCCGCGGCGGCGTCGAAGGGGAGACGGTCGAGGAGGCCAAGGTCCGGGCCCCGATCTCGCTCCGCGCCCAGGAGCGCGCCGTCACCCTGCGCGACTACGAGGAACTCGCCCGCCGTGCCGCCCCGGAGACCGCCCGCATCACCTGCCTGGAGGGCGACCCCGACGAACACGGGGCGTACGCCGTACGCGTCCTCGTGGTCCCCCAGGCCGTACCGGACCCCGGCGGGCGACTGCGTTTCGAGCAACTCGTCCCCGGCGACGCGCTCCTGGACCGCATCACCCGCCATCTCGACGAGCGCCGCCTCATCGGCACCAGGCTCGCCGTCGGTCCGCCCTACTACCAGGGCGTCACCGTGGTGTCCACGGTCCACGCGTTCCGCGGGGTGGAGACCGACCGCGTGCGGCGTGCCGCGCACGACGCCCTGTACCGCCACCTCGATCCACTGACCGGCGGCGCGGACGGCCGTGGCTGGCCGTTCGGCCGCCCCGTCCAGGCGGGCGAGGTCTTCGCCGTCCTGCAACGGGTCCCGGGAGTCGAACTCGTCGACGAGGTCGTCCTGCACCCCGCCGATCCCCTGACCGGCAAGCGCGGCGACCGCACCGACCGCATCGACCTGGAACCACCCGCCCTGGTGTTCTCCTTCGACCACCGTGTACGCGTGATCGGAGACGCCCCGTGAGCCCCGTGACGACCCCGACCGGCCCGACGCTCCCGGGGGTCCTGCGATGAGAGGGTCCGTCGACGGCCTCGGCTCCTCCTCCCCCATCGGCACGATGCTCCCGGCCGTCTTCGCCGACGACGACCTCGCCCAGCGTTTCGTCGCCGGGCTCGACGAGGTCCTCGCACCGATCCTGAACGTGCTCGACTGCCTGGACCGCTACTTCGACCCCGCCCTCACCCCGATCGACTTCGCCCAGTGGCTCGGTACGTGGATCGGGGCGGAGACCGACGGCACCGAACCCGAGCGGCGGCTCCGTGCCGCCGTTGCCGCCGCGGCCGGCCTGCACCGCGTACGGGGCACCCGGCTCGGCCTGTCAGAAGCGGTACGCCTCGCGTTCGGCACCGCACCAGAGATCACGGAGAGCGGTGGCGCCGCATGGAGCGCGCGCCCCCGCGGCCCCGTCCCCGGCGCTCCCCGCCCCCACCTCCACGTGGCCCTCCGGCTGCCCGAGCCCACCCCGGCGGACACCCACCGCCTGGACGCGCTCGTGGCCGCCGCACGTCCCGCACACATGCCCTACACCGTCTCCGTGACGGCTGCCGAAAGGACCCTGGACAGATGACCACGCAGAACTGCGCCGAGTGCGACACCCGCGTGGAACCCGGTCAGTCGTTCTGCGATGCCTGTGGTGCCGTGCTCGGGTGGGATCGAGCCGGTGCGCGCGGTGGGCTTGCGGCGGGTTCCGCTGCGGCCTCCGGAACGGCTGCGGCTCCCGGTGCGGCCTCCGGAACGGCTGCGGCTTCCAGTGCGGGTTCCGGTGCGGCTGCGGCTTCCAGCGCGGCTCCCGGTGCGGCTCCTGGTTCCGGCGCCGGTTCCTCCGCTGGTTCCGGTACGGGGCTTGGCTCGGGCTCCGGTTTCGGCTCGGGGCCGGGCTCTGGCTCGGGGCCGGGCTCCGGCTCGGGCTTGGCTCCCGGCTCGGGCTTGGCTCCCGGCTCGGGTTCGGCCTCTGGCTCGGGTTCGGCCTCCGGCTCGGGTTCGGCCTCCGGCTCCGGCTCCGGCTCCGGCTCCGGCTCCGGCTCCGGCTCCGGCTCCGGCTCCGGCTGGGATGCTTTCGCGCGTCCCGGTGGGAGTGGCGCCCCCCGCGCGTCGGGTGGCCCGCGGGGTGCGGCGCCGGGCGGAGTGCACGGCAGCGTGCACGGCCCTGACGCCGGGGCCGACGCCCGCGCCGCGGGTCCGGCACCCGCACCGGCCACGGGCCCCGTGCCCGCACCCGCCGCCGGACCGGTCGCCGCTCCCTCCGGCCTGCCCCAGCGCCACCCTTCGGGTGCGGCCCCGGAGGGCACCGCCGACCGCGGCTCCGGACACGGCGACCTCACCGGGCACGGCACCTCCGGAACGTCCGGCGCGACGGGCGGCTCCCAGTCGGCCGTCGGCTCACCGGACTTGACGGACACCGCCCCCACCGTCCCGACACCTGCCGCGCCCGCCGCGCCCGCCGCCCCGTACGGTGCGCCCGCGTCCGCCGACACCCCCGTCTCCGACCGTGCCCGTTCCCTCGTCGTGCCCGTCGCCGACCCCACGGCCACCCCGCCCACGCCCGCGCCGGCCGTGGCCCCGGTCCTGCCCGGGCGGCCCGACACCGACCGGCCCTACGTACGCACTCCCGGCCCGCAACTGGGAGCGCACGGCGCGCCCTGCCCCTGGTGCGCCACCCCGAACCACCCCGACCGCCACTACTGCGGCCGCTGTGCGATGCCGCTGGCGGAGAGGAGCGACACCGCGCCCGCGCACCGTCCCTGGTGGCGCCGCCTCATGGGTCCCGGGCAGCAGGAGACCCCGTGGGCGGGCGACCGCCCCCGGCTGCGCCGTGTGTTCGACAACATCGGCACCTGGGTCACCATCGCCGTCGTCGTGACGCTGCTCATCCTCGGTCTGGTGTACATCCCCGACGGCTTCCACGCCACGCGGGACCACTTCGCCAAGCGCGCTCCGGTCGAGCCGGACCGGATCCGCGCGTCGCGCTCGTACGCCGACCACGGACCGAAGCTGGTCTTCGACAAGCTCAACAACACCTGGTGGGGTCCCGGAGTCGTGCAGTCGGGACAGGGCGAGTGGATCGAGGTGCAGTTCGTCCGTCCGACCCGGCTGCTCGACGTCATCATCACGCCGGGCGTCTCGACCCGCGCCGACCAGCTCAGCAAGTCCGCGCTGCCCCACCGCATCAAGGCGACGGTCACCAAGAAGGACGGGGGGACCGCGACCCGGGAACTCACCCTGGACCCGGGCCCGGGCGGTCAGCGTCGCGCCTTCCGCGTCGGGGAGGTCACCAAGGTGCGGTTCACCATCGAGTCGGCGCACGCCGCGTCCGCGAAGAAGCAGGTGGCGATCTCCGAGATCGAGCTCTTCGGCCGGTCGGACGGGAGCAGGACCTGAGTACCTGAGACCCCGTCCGGTGGTGCCGACAGCCGCGACGTCGTCGGCAACCGGGCCGAAGTCATCGGATGGGCATGACAATCGGATCGGGTGGGACGGGAATCACCGCGACTGCCCGGCGCGTTTGACCGACAGTCACTCGCGCCCCTGCGTCGTCGCATCGCTCAGGAGACACCGCACCTATGGCAAACCTCAGGCCAAAGACCGACACCGGCACGCAGTTGCAGATCGACGCCCTCGTGTTCGACGTACTCGGCACGCTCGTCGACGAACCCACGGGCATCCGCGCCGCCATCGGTGAAATCGGCACACTCCGCCCCACACCCGACGAATCCAGGGTCACGGAGTTGCTGTCGATGTGGCAGCAGCACATCGAGGGCGAGCAGCGTCGCATCCTCGACGGCGACCGTCCCTACGTCAACAGCGACGTACTCGACGGGGAGGCGGCCCGGCTCGTCGCCGAGACTGCCGGTGTCGACGACCCGGCCGCCGTGACGGCGCTCGCCCTGTCGGGTCGCAGGCTTCCGCCGTGGCCCGACACCGTGACGGGACTCGCCCGGCTCGCGGAACGGTTCCCGCTGATCGGGCTCTCCAACGCGAGCCGGAGGGCGCTCCTGGGAGTCAACGCGCACGCCGGGCTCCGCTGGCACCAGGCCCTGTCCGCCGAGGACGCCCGGACCTACAAGCCGGACCCGGCGGTCTACGAGCTGGCAGTCACCGTCACCGGACGTCCCCCGGAGCGCCTGCTCATGGTGGCCACCCACGCCTGGGACCTGCGCGCGGCACAGGCCGTCGGCCTGCGCACCGCCTACGTCGCACGCCCCGTCGGCGACCCACCCACCACCGCGGACCGGTTCGACGTGTACGCCGACGACCTGGCCGATCTGGCCGCCCGACTCGACGCGTCCTGAGGCGCGCACGCGATCCCACGCACCGGCGTCCGCCCGGGGTGTGTCCTGTCGCTCTGACCGGCTGAGCAAAACCAGGTGCGGCCGGTCGCCGTGATGATGTGAGATGCGGGGCATGACGATCGTTCTGAACGAGCCCGGTGTCGACGGGCTGACCGGGGCCGTGGCTGACCTTCGCGCATGGCAGGACGACCGCGCGCCGCTGCAACTGCATCCGGGAGACCTCGGCTGGGCCTGGGCACTGGGCGCGCAGAGGCTGGCCGGGGCCGTCCGCACCTGGAGCGTGAACGGCCGGATCATTGCCGTCGGATACCTGGACGCCCCTGATGTGCTGCGCCTGACGACCGCGCCGGACCTGCGACAGGACGGTAACCTGGCGCGCCAACTGCTGGCGGACCTCGATGATCCGGAGCGCGGGGTCCTGCCGCCCGGGAAGGTCGCCCTCGAAATCCCCGACGGCGCCCTGCTGCGCGAGGTCCTCTTGGCGGCGGGCTGGCATCCGGACGAGCCGTGGACGCCGCTGCGCCACGACCTCTCCGAGCCGGTGAAGGACTCCGGCCTGCGGATCGAGGTAGCCGGTCCGGAGACGGCGGGGGTGCGGACCGCGGTGCACCGCTCGGCGTTCGGCAGCCCGGCGTTCACCGAGGAGATCTGGCACGTCCTCGCGGCCGGGCCGGTCTACGCCGACGCCCGCTGCCTGATCGGCTACGACGACCAGGACAACGCGGTGGCCGCGGCGACGGTCTGGTCGGCCGGGCCCGGCAAGCCCGGTCTGCTGGAGCCGGTGGGCGTGCACGCCGACCATCGCGGTCGCGGATACGGGACGGCGATCAGCGTCGCCGCTGCGGCGGCGCTGCGTGAACTGGGCGCATCAAGCGCACTCGTCAGCACCCCGAGCGCGAACGCCGCCGCCGTCGCCACGTACAGGGCGGCTGGATACGAGCCGTCGTCCGAACGGCTGGACGTCAGCCGAGCCGCCTGAACGGGTGCGCCGTGGCGGGATCTGCCGGAGCGGTATGGGCCTCAGGACCAGGACGGCCTCGCGGGTCTCGATCACCCCGGCAGTGCGGCGATGTCGGGGTCGGGTCCGTCCGGGTCCTCGTCGGCTCCGGGGAGGTCCGCGGTGCCCTGTGACCAGTGGTTCACCCACCCGCACAGCGCGCACGCGTAGCGACCGTTGAGGCCGGTCACCTCCGAGCCGCACTGCGGGCACTCTGTTCGCGTGATGTCCACGCCCTCAGGCTAGCGACAGCCCGGCTCGGACAGAGGCTGGTCACCGAGAACGGCTGTGCCGCTGGGCTACGCCCAGACCGCGGCAAGACTCAGTGTCAGAGCCAGACAGGCAAGGCCGAGCAGGGTGGAGCGGAGCACCATTGCCTGGGGCCGGGCGGGGCGGTTGAGGGTGCAGCAGCACGGCGACTGTTCGAGGTAGGGGGAATCGAGCCAGTAAGCTCCGAGGAGCTGGGCGTGGATCTCGGCCGGAACGTCATCGCTTTCCATATCCAGCGCAACGCCTCGCTCAGCCCTGGGGCTACGCCGATGTCAACCACCGGCCACGAGGTCCGCGCATGCGGCGGGTTCTGCCGCACCTTGACGTTTGCCCCGCGCCATCCCGGGCAGAAGAGGCGCTTTCTCCGCCGCGGATGCCCCCCCCGGGGGTGGGGCAGTCGTCGGCCAGGGTTGCCCCTGGCATACCACGACCGCACGACCGCCACGTCGGGGACGTCGGAACGCCGCGAACGGCTCGGTCACGCTCGCGACGCGGAACCTCTACTGGGCTACCTGCGAAGCTTCGTCTCGATCCAGGCGACGCCGAAGCGGACGACCTCCTCGGCCTCGAACAGGTAGCTCTCCGCCGCGCCGACCCTGCCTTTCCTGCCGATCCCGGATTCGACCATGGCGCGGCCGATCGCCTCGAAGGGCCACTGGCCCTCCGGTACCACCGGGGAATAGTCGAAGGCCCCGTCCTGGGAGTCGATGTCGTGGAAGCGGCGCCAGACCCGCTCCCCTTCCACAGTGATCGGCTGCTCGTAGTCCACGAAACGCTTGCCGGGAGCGTCGGCCAGCGCCTCGGCGTGGTGCAACAGGGTCAGGGAGTCGAGCGGTGCGCCGAGCAGGAGGACCCGGCCGCCCAGAGCGGTGAGCCTGGCCAGCGGGCTGTCGGGGCCGTGCGGGTCGTCCCAGGGGTGCTCCGCCATCAGCGCGTCCGCCTGGGCACCGAGCGCCGCGAAGCTCGCGTCGGGGTGCCTGCTGCGGACGGCACCCAACTGGCGGCGCAGCGCCTCCGGGAGTCGTCCGTAGCTGTGGTCGGCCTCGCTCAGGGCGGGGTCGTACGCGGGGTGCTCACGGCGCAGCGCGTCCTGCCAAGCCTCCGGCCAGTCGGTGAAGTCGTAGGGCGGGGCGTCGTTCCAGCCGCAGGTCACCATCAGGGTCCCCCGCTCCCCCACGACATCCCGCAGGGCGCCGATGAGTGTCTGGGAGCCGCCGGCCACGTACCCGATCGCGGACATCTGGGTGTGGAACATCACGACGTCGCCGACGGCCAGGCCGAGCGAGGCCAGGTCACCGGTGAGGCGGCCTCGGGTCACGGGGCCGTCGGAGAGTTCGAGGAGCGCTGACTCGTCCACGAGCGCGAACGTATCCGAAGGGCAGGGTAGACTGCACACCTTTTTGGCCTACGGGCAGTCGTACGCCCCAGCCACAGGTGCCCGCTCGCCCGAGGGGACAATGGAGAGGCAACGAGCACCAAAAAGGAACCGCACCCTCAGGAGTCACCGTCTTGTCCGAGCGCACCTCGCACGCCGATCACACCGAGCTGAAGGCCGACTGCGGCAACTGCTTCGGGCTTTGCTGTGTCGCGCTGCCGTTCTCGCGCTCGTCGGACTTCCCGGTGGACAAGGCCGCGGGGACGCCGTGCGGCAACCTCAGGCAGGACTTCGGCTGCGGGATCCACGAGCGGCTGCGCGACAAGGGATACAACGGCTGCACGGTGTTCGACTGCTTCGGTGCGGGCCAGAAGGTCTCCCAGGTCACCTTCAAGGGCGTCAGTTGGCGGGAGGACCCGGACTCCACGCGTGCGATGCACGAGGTCTTCCCCGTCATGCGGCAGCTCCACGAGCTCCTGAAGTACACCGCCCAGGCCCTGGACCTGGCCGCGGCCCGGCCCGTGCACCGGGACCTGCGGCGCGCGTACGACCTGATCGACGGGTTGACCCGGGACACCGCGGAGGCGGTGCGCGACGTGGATGTGAACGCGCTGCGCGGCGAGGTGAACCCGCTGCTGCTGCGCGCCGGCGAGCTGGCCCGCGCCGCGGTCCCCGGACGCAAGAAGAACCACCGCGGCGCCAACCTGATGGGCGCGCGCCTCAGCGGCGCGAAGCTGCGGGGCGCCAGCATGCGCGGCGCGCTCCTCATCGCCGCCGACCTGTCGGACGCCGACCTGCGCGACGCCGACCTGATCGGCGCGGACATGCGCGACACGAACCTGTCCGGGGCGGACCTGACAGGGGCCCTCTTCCTCACCCAGCCGCAGCTCAACGCCGCACGCGGCGACGCCCGGACAAAGGTGTCGAGCCCCCTGGAGCACCCCGCGCACTGGGCTGCGTAGTCGCCGCCCGACTGGAGGAACAGCAGACGCCGGGGACCCCCTGGGGTGATCACATCCGAATGCGAGTAGGTTAGGTTTGCCTTACCTAACTTGGTAGCTGAGCCTCTTCCACGCCCCTGGAGATTCTGGATGCGTCCACACAGCGCCCGCGTCACACGACCGAACCCCGCCGAGCGCGTGCGGTCCATCCTGCTCGCGGCGCGGTCGATGACCGTGGTGAGCGACGGGTGCCACACCGAAGTCCACCGGCTCGACGGCGCGGGGGCGATGGGACACATGCACCTGCACGCTCCCCCGGAGAGTGCCCCTGCCACGCCGCACGGCCGTCTCCCGGTCCGCCTCGAACTCACCGACATCGCACCGACCGCCGCCCGCGACCGACTGCGCGCCCGAGTCACCCTCACCGGGCTCCTCGCGGCGCCCTACGACGGCGAGTCGCACGAGAGTGCCTGCATGGAGTTCGGCCAGGCACTCCTGGAGGACAGCGAGGGCCGCCACTTCGTCACGCTGGACGAACTCATGGCAGCCGCCCCGGACCCGATCGCACGCGAGGAGGCGGACATGCTGACGCACCTCGTGGACGAGCACCACGAACTCGTCCCTCTCCTGGTCCGCCTCGTGCAGCCCCGGCCGACGCGGGACTTGGTGCGCGCGGTCCCCCTGGCCCTCGACCGCTACGGGTTGACCCTCCGCCTGGAGCACCCCACCACACACCTGGACACCCGGCTCCCGTTCGCCACCCCCATCAGCCACATCGACCAGGCGGGACCGCAGATCCGCGGCCTCCTCGCCTCGGCCCGCCGCGCCTCCCACCGCAACCATCTGCTCGCCTGAGGGGCGCCTCACCCCGGGAGGTCAGTGGTCGGCGCGGTCGGTCAGGCCTGTCGCGGTCAAGGTGAGGTGCTGGGCCAGCACCTCGGCCGCGGTGTCGGCGTCGCGTGCCAGCGCGGTTTCCTCCAGGCGGCGGTGCTCCCGCGCGCCGTCCCGGTCCGGCCGCCGCAGCGCCGACCAGCGGCGGGCCAGCTCGCTCGCGATCCACATACGGTCGAAGGTCTCCAGGAGTACGGGGTTGCCACACCCCTCCAACAGGGCGCGATGAAAGAGCCGATGCGCCTCTGACCAGGCGTCGCTGTAGTACTCCCCCTCCCCCTGCACATACGGCTGCGTCCGGGCCAGACGGTGGTGCGCCGCCCGCACACGCGCCTCCCAGTCGACGTCGCCGCGCTCGATGGACATGCGCAGCATGACGGGTTCCACGGCCCGGCGGGCTTCCGCGATCTCCTGCCAGCGGCGGTCGGAGAAGGCCGGGACGGCGAAGCCGCGATTGGGCAACCGGTCCGCGAGGCCCTCACCGACCACCCGTACGAGCGCCTCGCGCACGACAGCGAGGCTCACACCCTGCTCCTTGGCGAGGTCCTGGGGCTTGAGGGCGTCACCGGGGGCGTACTCCCCGCGCATGATCGCGTCCCGCAGGCGTGCGTGGACCTGCTCGGAGAGCATCTGCTTCCCCGCCGAGGTCGAGGTACCGGCCGTCTGAGTCATGACGTCATCATAGACGATCCATTTAATAATCGATTATCCATGTTATGGTCGATTCATCGGCGCCGACAGACGCCTCCTCGTCCACTCGACGCGCCACCACCCAGCACGTAGCACGGCCTGAAAGGAACGACGCGATGAGCGCCAACGACCCGTTCGCCCGCCTCCCCGAGGCGGCCTCCTTCACCGTCACCAGCACCACCGTCAGCGAAGGCGCCCCCTGGTCGCCCGAGCAGCTCTCCGCCGGTGTCCCCGGCGGGAAGGACCTCTCCCCGCAGCTCTCCTGGAGCGGCGCCCCCGAAGGCACCAAGAGCTACGCCGTGACCGTCTACGACCCCGACGCCCCCACCGGGTCCGGGTTCTGGCACTGGGCGGTCGCCGACATCCCCGCCACCGTCACCGAACTGCCCGAGGGAGCGGGCGACGACACCGGCGCGGGCCTGCCCGAGGGCGCCTTCCAACTGCCCAACGACGCCCGCGCCGCCCGTTACCTCGGCGCCGCCCCGCCCGCCGGACACGGCCCGCACCGCTACTTCGTCGTGGTGCACGCCCTCGACGTGGAGTCCATCGGCGTCCCGGCGGACGCGACCCCGGCCGTCCTCGGCTTCACCATGGCCGGCCACATACTCGGCCGCGCGGTCCTGACCGCCACCGCCGAGACCCTCACCGACACCCCCGCCTGACCAACGGTATGACCCACCTCATCGACACCACGGAGATGTATCTCCGCACCGTCCTGGAACTCGAGGAGGAAGGCGTGGTCCCCCTGCGCGCCCGCATCGCCGAGCGCCTGGACCAGAGCGGACCCACGGTCAGCCAGACCGTCGCACGTATGGAGCGGGACCATCTGCTGCACGTGGCCGGTGACCGGCACCTGGAACTGACCGAGGACGGGCGGCGCCTCGCGACGCGCGTGATGCGCAAGCACCGGCTCGCGGAGTGTCTGCTCGTCGACGTCATCGGGCTCGAGTGGGAGCAGGTCCACGCCGAAGCCTGCCGCTGGGAGCACGTGATGAGCGAAGCCGTCGAACGCCGCCTCTTCGAGCTGCTGCGGCACCCGACGGAATCGCCCTACGGCAACCCGATCCCGGGCCTGGAGGAACTCGGCAAGGAGACCACCACGCGTTCCTCCGCCGGGGAGAGCACCGTCAGCCTCAGCGACCTGGTGCCCGGGCGCGACGGCGCGAGTGCGGTCGTACGGCGCATCGGGGAGCTGATCCAGACCGACCGCGAGCTCATGCACACCCTGCGGCACGCCGGGGTCAGGCCCGGCGCGGTCGTGAAGGTGACGTCCTCACCGGACGGTGTGCTGGTCGGCGACGGCGGGGAGGCCGCCGCCGAACTCCCTCTGCGGACCGCGGCCCACGTCTTCGTGACCACACGCTGAGCGCTGAGCGGCGCGAGGGTGGCTCTCGACCACGATCGTGGTCGAGAGCCACCCTCTTCAGTCATGCCGACGAACCACTACTTCGGCAACGGCGTCATCCGCCACACCTGATCCGTGTTCGCCGTACGGTCCCACTGCTCCGCCTGGGCCCCGTCGTCCTTGCTCTGGCCACGGATACCGAGGTACTTACCGCTCCGCAGATTGGCGAGCGTACAGGTGCTGTTCTCCGGCGGGCCCTCCGGCGTCATCGCCCAGGTGTGGAACCGGTAGCCGTCGCAGGAGAACTGGTTGGCGTTGGCGCCGTTGTCCAGGCTTCCGTTGCTGATGGCCAGGCATTTGCCGCTGTTGTCGTTGACCACGGCGACCTTGCCGTCGCCCAGTTCGACGACCTGCCAGCGCTGGTCGGTGGCGCCCGCACAGGTGCGCTGGACCGCCCTGGCGCCGTCCGCGCCGCTCTGGTCGAGGATGCTCAGACACTTGCCGCTGTTGGTGTTGACGAGCGTGGTGCCCCACTGCCGGGGCGGCTGCTGCTGAGCGAAGAGCGAACCGGGCTGCTGATTGCACTCCCACTGTCGCAGCGCCGCACCGTCGGCGGTCGAGGACTCGGTCACCTCCAGACACTTGGGCGAGGTGGACGTCATGGTCTGGAAGCCGACCCCCTCCCCGATGGGCACGATCCGGAAGCTCACGGAGGGACCGCTGCCGCACTCGGCGAGCCGGAGCGCCGCCCCGGCTTCGGGGCTCGCGTCCTCCACCCCGACGCAGGTGCCGCTGACCGCACTGACGATGTTGACCGCACCGGCGCCCGCGCCCGAGGCCTGCAAATACCAGCGGGCGGCGGGCTTGCCGAAGCAGCGTCCCTGACGCACCGGCTGACCGAGGGCCGGCGTGGGAGTTTCCACGCACAGCTTGCTGTGGGTGTTGACGATGTTCACCACCTGCGCGGCGGAGGCGGCCGGGGTGCGGGCCTGAGCCGAGGCGTGCGCGGGCAGGCTCAGCGCCGCGGCGAACACCGCGCAGATCACCGTACAGATCGAGGTCACGGCGAAGGCGGCCGCCTTCCCTGGTGACCACCCCGCGCTTCGCCGGTACCGTCGGGCACTGGCCTGTGTATTCATCCCGAAAGTCTCTCTGTGAGAAGCACGCGTGCTACGGGTGCAGGGCGGTCCACGTCGCCGCGTCCACGACACCGGTGCCCGGCAGGCTGAACTGCTGCTGGAGATGCTTGACGGACGCTTCGGTGATGACCTCGAAGGAACCGTTCACCGGGACGGTCTGGTAGCGGTAGACCTCGTTGAGAACGCACTGAAGGTGACGCACCGCCTCACCGGTGTCCCCCTTCTTCAATGTCGGATGGCCGCCCAGGTACATGCACAGACGCCACTCCGTCGTCGCTGCGGCGGAGCGGTCCGTGGCGTTCGCGGAGGACGCCGTCGGCGCGGCGGCAAGGACCACGGCGCCGAGCAGCGCCCCGACGGCCGTACGCCCGCGGGTCAGTCGAAGCGGTGTGCGCCGGGCCGTGCGGCTCTCGGACGCCACCGTGGGCTCATGGGGCATGACAAAGCTCTCCGTTCCTGGATCCGGTTTGCGGGATGCGGGGATCTGGAACCACGGACACCGGGGCAAGCGCTAGAACCACGGGCACCGGGGCAAGTTGGGGAAAGGACGCGGGGTACCCGCCGGCAACTGCACGACTTCCGCGGGGACGACTCCCCACCCCTTGATCTTGGGCATCGTGCCCACCTGGTCGCCTTGGGTGTAGTACCAGGTCTTGTCGCCCTGGGTGTCCGCGGGACCGGTGGTGAAGCAGGGGAACCACGACGGCGACATCTTCAGCCAGCCGGTGACGGGCGAGGCGAAGTCGGCTCGGGCATACACGTCCGAGGGCAGGTTGTCGCAGTACAGCGCCTTGGTGAACACATTGCCGATGGCGTCACGCAGTTGGATGCCCTCACGCAACTCACATGTGGCCGCTCTCCCTGCCGCCTGCGCGGGAGCGGCGAGACCGGCACCGACGGCCAGAATCCCCAGTACCGTCGCGACGGAGGCGGTCCGCAGCCATAAGGAGACGGAAGCGGTCCGCCGCCATACGGAACGGCCTCCGCCGTGCGGCCTCCTCCGCCCTGCCGTCACACCCTCCGCATCGGCCGAACCCGTCACACCCGTCACACCCCTGACGCCCTTGGTGGCAGTCACGTCCCCGGCACTGGCCGCTTCCCTGTTCGCGGTCATGTCCACGGGCACTTCGCGAGGCCGGGGAAGGGATGTTCGGGCGCCTTCACCGACGTGGCCGGCATATAGCCCCACGCCTTCGCCGCCGGTGTGGCCACCACCTGGTCGCCCTGGGTGAGGTACCACAGGTCGGTACCGGGGTAGCTGCTGCCCTGCTTCCAACAGACGAACCAGGCGGGTGAGTAGAGCATCGTCCCGATCACCGAACTGGTGGACCGCGACTGGAGCCTGATGTGCCCCGGCTCCACCTCGCACAGGAGATCCCCGGTGTACCTCCGCCCGGTCCAGTCGATGTGCTGCTCGTCAGGACGCAGCCTGCACTCCGCGGCCTCGGCCGCCGCGGCCTGCCCCGGCGGCACCAGCACCCCCGCGAGAGCGCAGAACACCCCTGGGATCACACACCCACGCAGCAACCGCGCGACGCGTCCGCCTCGTCCTGGTCTTCGTACGGCACCCCTGCCTGCCATGCCGCCCCCACCTCCGCACACATCGAGAACCGCTCATCGGAGCACCGGCTGTGCTCCATCGGCGTACTCTCGCGGAGGTCCCTGATACGGGGCTGACATGTCTTCCACGGGGCTGACACGTCCTCACGTCGTCCCCGGGTCGAGGAAGTCCCGCAGGTCCACGACCCGATAGCCCGCCCTGCCGACTTCGTCCACGATGCGCGGCAGTGCTTCCGCGTCCAGGACGGGGCCGGCGCCGGGGCTGCCCACGTGCATCTGGATGATCGCTCCCGGTGCGAGCGCGGCGCGGGCGCGTTCGACGACGCGGTCGACGGTCATGCCGCGGTTGGGGCCGAGGTAGCCGTTGGTGTCGGCGGTGAACTCGATCGCCGCGTAGCCGAGGGCGTTGACGTCGGCGATCGAGGCCTGGGTGGTCGAGCTGTAGGGGAAACGGAAGAACGGCAGTGGCTCGGTGCCCGCCGCGGTACGGATCGCGGAGTCGGCGCGCCGCACCTCCCGCTGCCGCTCCCGGGTGCTCAGGGAGTCGAAGTACGGGTGGCTGTAGGAGTGGTTGCCCAGGCCGTGCGCGGCGCCCATGGCCCGTACAACTGCGGGGCGGGCCTCGGCGAACGCGCCGGTCGGGAAGAAGGTCGCCGCGATCCGGCGGCGCCGCAGCTCGGTGAGGACCGTGTCGACGCCGCTCTCGTTCCAAGCCGCGTTGAAGGTGAGCGCGACCACCTTGCGGGTGGTGGGCAGTCGGCGGATCTCCTTGCCGAGCAGTGCGGCGGGGGGTCTGGGCTCTGCCACCACGGCAGGCCGGGGCCCCACCGCCGTGCCGGGCCGGAGCCCTGCCTCAGCAGCGGGCCGGGGCTCTGCTGCCGCCGCGCGCCCCGGGACGCAGGGTGCCGTCCCCGCGGCCAACAGCCCGGCCAGTACGGCCCTTCGCCTTGGATTCATGCCCCAAGTCTGGGGGCGACGGCCTGCTCCCCCGCTACCGCGGGGCCCGGCACCCGGGTGATTCGTTCGCCCCGCGATGCCGTGTGCTTCCGCGCGCTCCCTCGGCCCCTCTCACACCGTGGACTCCGGTGCTTACTCTCACACCGTGGGCTCCGGCGCTTCCTCTCACACCGTGGGCTCGGGCGCGATCTCCGCGACGAGCCCCTCCACACGCCTCTTGATCTCATCACGGATCGGACGCACCGCCTCGACGCCCTGACCGGCGGGGTCGTCCAGCTCCCAGTCCAGGTACCGCTTGCCGGGGAAGACGGGACAGGTGTCGCCGCAGCCCATGGTGATGCAGACGTCCGACTCCTCGACCGCGTCCACGGTGAGGATCTTCGGGGTCTCGGCGGAGATGTCGATGCCGACCTCACGCATGGCCTCGACGGCGGCCGGGTTGACCTGACCCGCGGGGGCGGAACCGGCGGAGCGGACCTCGACACGGTCCGCGGCCAGATGGCTCAGCCACGCGGCGGCCATCTGGGAACGACCCGCGTTGTGGACACAGACGAACAGCACGGAGGGCTTCTCGGGCATCAGTGGATTCTCTCTCGACTCAAGGAAGCATCAGGTGCGAATGACATCAGCACCTGATGGCGTCAGCGACCACTGATGTGAGAGTATCAGCCCATGCTGACATCAGTCGAGACTGAACTGATCCGGGTCCTGGCCGATCCCCTGAGACTCAAGATCGTGACCCTGCTGGCCCGCGAGACGCTGTGCACCACCCACCTGGTGGAGGAGACAGGCGCCCGGCAGACGAATCTCTCCAACCACCTGAGAGTCCTGCGGGAGGCCGGGGTCGTCGAGACCGAGCCGTGCGGCCGGTTCACCTACTACAAGCTGCGGCCGGATGTCATCGCCTCGCTCGCGGGCCAGTTCGCCGACCTGGCCGAGACCGCTCGTACCGCCGCCGACAACAAGAGGGCCTGCCCGTGACCCGCACCGAAGCACCCACGACCACCACCGAGGAGCCGTCGGTCGTCCAGAAGCTGTCGACGCTCGACCGCTTCCTGGCCGCTTGGATCCTCATCGCCATGGCCGTCGGCCTGGGGCTCGGCAGGCTCGTCCCCGGCCTCGACGACGCTCTCGCCAAGGTCGAACTGGGCGGCATCTCCCTCCCGATCGCGCTCGGCCTGCTGATCATGATGTATCCGGTCCTCGCGAAGGTCCGCTACGACAAGCTGGACGCCGTCACCGGCGACCGCAAGCTCATGATCTCCTCGCTGGTCGTCAACTGGGTGCTCGGTCCGGCGCTCATGTTCGCGCTGGCCTGGATCTTCCTGGCCGACCTGCCCGAGTACCGCACCGGCCTGATCATCGTCGGCCTGGCTCGCTGTATCGCCATGGTCATCATCTGGAACGACCTCGCGTGCGGTGACCGCGAGGCCGCCGCCGTCCTGGTCGCCCTCAACTCGGTCTTCCAGGTTCTGGCGTTCGGCCTGCTCGGCTGGTTCTACCTCGACCTGCTGCCCGACTGGCTCGGCCTCGGCGACAGCGAGCACCTCGACATCTCCATGTGGAAGATCGCCCTGAACGTCGTCATCTTCCTCGGGGTGCCCCTCCTGGCGGGCTTCCTCACCCGCCGCATCGGGGAGCAGAAGCTGGGCCGCGAGAAGTATGAGAGGGACTTCCTCCCGAAGATCGGCCCGTGGGCCCTGTACGGGCTGCTGTTCACCATCGTCATCCTCTTCGCCCTCCAAGGAAAGACGATCACCTCGCAGCCGCTGGACGTCGCCCGCATCGCGCTGCCACTGCTGGTGTACTTCGCGGTGATGTGGTTCGGCACGTTCGCCCTCGGCAAGGCCATCGGACTCGCCTACGACCGCACCGCCACCCTCGCCTTCACCGCCGCGGGCAACAACTTCGAGCTGGCCATCGCCGTCGCCATCGCCACCTTCGGCGTGACCTCGGGCCAGGCCCTGTCGGGCGTCGTCGGCCCGTTGATCGAGGTACCGGTCCTGGTGGCGTTGGTCTACGTGTCCCTGGCCTGGCGGAAGAAGTTCGCGGCCGCCGACCGACCGGCTCCGTGACGTGACACATCGACGTGACGCGGCACATCGACATGACGCGGCACATCGACGTGGTGGTCATGGGCGGCGGCCAAGTGCTCACCCATGCAGCTCCACCCGTGCGGCTCCGGCGGTGGCGCCGGCTCAGCGGATGGCGAGAAGTCGGCCCATCGCCGCGAGGACCGACGGCTCCACCCGGTAGTACACCCAGGTCCCGCGCCGCTCGGAGGTGAGGAGGCCCGCCTCCTTGAGCTTCTTCAGGTGGTGCGAGACGGTCGGCTGCGACACCCCGACGTCGGAGATGTCGCACACGCACGCCTCGCCGCCCTCGTGCGAGGCCACCGCCGAGAACAGCCGCAGCCGGACCGGGTCCCCGAGCGCCTTGAACATCGGCGCCGCCCGCTCCGCCTCGCCCGCGGTGAACGGGCGCTCGGTCAGCGGCGGGCAGCACGGCTCCACGGCCCCGGCGGCATCGGCTTCCAACAGCGGCAGCACCCTGGTGTTCGACATGCATCTATGTTGACACACGTCGAACCAACGCCCCAGGGCCACCGGAGCGCTCACGACTTCGATATCCATCTATGTTGACGCTCATCGAATCAGGTGGCATGGTGGCCACGCAAGACATCGACAGACGTCGAAACAAAGGGGAATCCCGTGAGCGCGCCCACCACCGATCAGTTGCCCGTCGTGGTCATCGGTGCCGGACCTGTCGGTCTGGCCGCCGCCGCCCACCTAGCCGGGCGGGGTCTCGAACCACTGGTCCTGGAGGCAGGGCCGACCGCGGGCACCGCCGTGCGGGAGTGGTCGCACGTCCGCCTGTTCTCCCCCTGGAGCGAGGTCGTCGACCCGGCCGCGGAGAAGCTTCTGGCCCCGACCGGCTGGGTGCGACCGGACGGGGCGGCCTACCCGACGGGCGGCGACTGGGCCGAGCGCTACCTCCAGCCGCTGGCCGACATCCTCGGCCGCAGGGTGCGCTACGGGGCGACGGTGACCGGCGTGGCCCGCGCGGGCAGGGACCGGATCGTCGACGCCGACCGCACCGCGCAGCCCTTGGCCGTCCACGTCCGTACCGCGGACGGCGGTGAGGAACGGATCAGCGCACGCGCCGTCATCGACGCGTCCGGCACCTGGTCCACGCCGTCGCCGCTCGGTGCGAACGGCCTGCCCGCCCTCGGTGAGAGCGCCGCCGCCGACCACGTCTCGTACCAGGTTCCGGACCTCAAGGACCCGGCCGTCCGCGCCCGCTACGCCGGCAAGCGCACCGCCGTCGTAGGCTCCGGCGCCTCCGCCTTCACGGCCCTGGCCCACCTCGCCGACCTGGCGAAGGAGGAGCCGGGCACGCACGCCGTGTGGATCCTGCGCCGCGGGATCGGCGCCGACACCTTCGGCGGCGGCGAGGCCGACCAGCTCCCGGCGCGCGGCGCGCTGGGTCAGCGGGCCAAGGCCGCCGTGGAGGACGGGCACGCGTCCGCGGTGACCGGCTTCCGCACCGAGGGGATCGAGCAGGAGGGTGACCGGCTCGTGCTCGTCGCCGAGGACGGCCGCCGTCCGAACCCGGTCGACGAGGTCATCGTCCTCACCGGGTTCCGCCCCGACCTGAGCTTCCTGTCCGAGGTCCGCCTCGGCCTCGACGAGCGTCTCCAGGCCCCGACCGCCCTCGCCCCGCTCATCGACCCCAACGTGCACTCCTGCGGCACCGTCTACCCCCACGGGGTGAACGAACTGTCCCACCCGGAGAAGGACCTCTACCTGGTCGGCATGAAGTCCTACGGCCGTGCCCCCACCTTCCTGGCCCTGACCGGCTACGAACAGGTCCGCTCCATCTCCGCCGCCCTCGCCGGTGACCAGGAGGCGGCCGAGCGCGTCGAGCTCACCCTCCCCGAAACCGGCGTGTGCGGCGGTGCGGGTCTCTTCGACGAGCCGGAGCAGACGGAACAGCAGTCGGACGGCTGCTGCTCCGCCCCTGCCGCCCGCCAGAGGTGAGGGGCCAAAGGGCCGAGTGACCGAGAGGTCAGGGGCGGGGGCGGGTGGCGGTGTCGAGGTAGAAGGCGTCGATGTTCTGGACGGCCTGCTCGAACTCCTCCAGGTTGACCGGCTTGGTCACATAGGCGTTGGCGTGGCTGCTGTACGCGCCGGTCACGTCCTCCGGCGCGGTGGACGTGGTGAGGACCACCACGGGGATGGTCTGAAGGTCCTCGTCGGTCTTGAGGACCTTCAGCAGATCGCGGCCGTTCATCCGGGGCATGTTCAGGTCCAGGACGATGAGGTCGGGGCGTACGGTGTCCGGCGCACGCAGGTGCTCCAGCGCGGCGACTCCGTCCGTGACCTGGACCAGGTTGCGGGCCCCGCGCTCGGAGAGAGCCTCCTCGATGAGCATCGCGTCGGCGACGTCGTCTTCGACGAGCAGGACGTCGAAGGGGCGGGCGGGGGTGGTCATCATCGGACGCTCCGAGCGTTTCTCGTGGGAGTGATTGAAGAGTCCCGGCCAGCGGCGCCGGGCGCCCTGCCGGGTCACGCCGCAGGCGGCGCCGATCTGTGGGTAGCCCGCACCCGCGCGGGCGGCGGCCAGGGCCACTTCCCGCTGCAGCCGTTCAGTGGCCTGCTGGAGGTGGTCGAGCAGGTGAAGCAGAGCCAGGGCCCGCGCCGGTCCTTCGCCAAGCGCCGGTCCTTCACCCAGCGCCGAGCCATCGCCCAGCGCCAGACCGTCCAGCGGCGGCACGCCCGCTGCCGAAACGTCCGCAGCCGGACCGCCCGGCGCCAAGCCACCCGGCGCCGAGCCGCCGCCCGGTCCCGGGGGCACCGGGGCCTCGAGGAGGCGGCGGGCCAGTCGCTGCGCGAGGTGGCCGACCGCCGCGTCCGCGATGGCCGCGGTCTCCTGCGGGGTGGCCCGCAGTACGAAGTTCGTGCCTGGCATACCTGGCACTCTAGGTCCCGGATCACCCGCGCGACAACAACCGTTGTCGCCCTCTAGAGTGTTCTGGCTGCACTTCAAGGCGGCAGTCACAGCGAGGAGTCCACAGGATGACCGGCGATCAGAGGCAACCGCGTGCGCGGGGAATTTCCCTGTGGACGACGCGGCGGTGGCTTCGCACCGGAGTGGCCGTGTCGTTGGCGGTCCTTGCCCTGCTCGGAACGACCGGGGCCTGGGTCCTGGCCAGGACCGGGACGCTCAGCAGGGACCTCGTGGACGTACGGTCGGCCTCGCTGACCACCGCGATCCGCCTGGAATCGGCCGTCCTCAACCAGGAAACCGGCATCCGCGGCTACGGACTCACCGGCAAGCCGGAGTTCATCACCCCCTACGAGCGAGGCGTCACCGAGCAGAAGGCCAGCACCGCGCGGCTCACCGAGCTGCTGGACGGCGACCGCACCGGCCTCGACGACCTGAAGGCCGTACAGGAGTCCGTGGCGAGGTGGCAGCAGCGGATCGCGCGGCCCGTCGCCGCCGCGAAGCCCGGCGCCCCCTCGCCGCTGGCCGCCGAACGAGCGGCGGAGGGCAAGACGGCCTTCGACCGGGTACGCGCCGCCCTGAGCCACCAGCAGGAGCAGTTGCGCGCGGACCGCCTGCAGGCGAGGGACGACCTGATGTCCACGATGACCCTGCGCAACTGGATCTTCAGCGCCATCGGTCTGGTCATCCTCGTCCTAACCGCCGTCGTCTTCGAAGGGCTGCGCCGCGGCATCAACAAGCCGCTGGAACAGCTCGGCGCGGACGCCCGCACCATCGGCGGCGGTGACTTCGACCACCCCATCTCTCCGACGGGCCCCGCCGACCTGCGGCGCCTCAGCAGCGACATCGACTCCATGCGCAGGCGTCTGGTCCAGGAGCTGGCGTTCGCCGAGGAGGCACGCGTCCGTCTCGACGCGCAGGCGGCCGACCTCCAGCGCTCCAACGCCGAGCTGGAGCAGTTCGCGTACGTGGCGTCGCACGACCTCCAGGAGCCGCTGCGCAAGGTCTCCAGCTTCACCCAGCTCCTCCAGCGGCGCTATGGAGGGCAGCTCGACGAGCGGGCCGACCAGTACATCGACTTCGCGGTCGACGGGGCGAACCGCATGCAGACCCTCATCAACGACCTGCTCGACTTCTCCCGCGTGGGACGCCTTCACAAATCCCACCAGAGCGTCGACCTGGACGAGGTGCTCGAGCAGACGCTGTCCGCGCTGAGCGTGGGCATCGAGGAGTCCGGCGCGTCGGTCACCCACGATCCGCTGCCGACCCTGGTCGCCGACCCCACCCAGATGGGCATGCTCTGGCAGAACCTCATCGGCAACGCCGTCAAGTTCCGCCGCCCCGGCGAAGCACCGAAGATCCATGTCACGGCGGCGCGGGAGGGCGACCTCTGGCGGTTCACCGTGACCGACAACGGCATCGGCATCGAGCCCGAGTACGCCGACAAGGTCTTTGTGATCTTCCAGCGGCTGCACACCAAGGACACCTACAGCGGCAGCGGCATCGGCCTCGCGATGTGCAAGAAGATCGTCGAGTTCCACGGGGGCACCATCACCGTCGACCCGGCTCACAGCGGCGGCACCCGCATCGTCTTCACCCTGACACCCGAGCCGCCGGAGACCTCCGGCCCGTCCCCCCTGCCGGAGGCCGCCCTCGCGGGCACGGAGCAGGCGAGATGACCGCGTCCATGCCCCTCGCCCCGGGCGGGACCGCCGCCGAGCCGCTGTACCGAATCCTGCTGATAGAGGACGACGAGGGCGATGCCTTGCTCGTCGAGGAGCTCCTGTACGACACGGGGCTGCGGTTCGAGCTGACCACCCGCACCACACTGGCCGAGGCCCGCACCGAACTGGCCGGAAGCACGATCGACTGCGTCCTGCTCGACCTGCACCTGCCCGACGTGTCGGGCATTGAAGCGGTCGCCGCCGTCCGTGGTCTGGCCCCGCACACCGCGGTGATCGTCCTGACCGGTCTCTCCGAGGCCCAGGCGGGCTCCGACGCCATGACCGCCGGGGCCCAGGACTATCTCGTCAAGGGCAAGGTCGAGGCGGACCTGCTGCACCGCACGGTGCGTTACGCCGTCTACCGAAGCCAGACCGAACGCGCCAGCGCCGAGGCGCAGGCCGCCCGGCTCCGGGCGGAGGAGAACGCCCGTCTTGAGCGCGGACTGCTGCCCCAGCCCATGCTCGACACGTCCACGGTGCGCGTGACGTCCCGCTATCTGCCGAGCGCCGAAATGGCCCTGCTCGGCGGTGACTTCCTCGACGTGGTGGAGGGCGACGACGGGCTGCTGCACGCCGTCATCGGCGACGTGAGCGGGCACGGCCCCGACGCCGCCGCGCTCGGCGTCTGCCTGCGGATCGCCTGGCGCTCCCTCATCCTCGGCGGACACCGCGGCGACGATCTGCTGCACCTGATGGAACGCATCCTGATCGCCGAGCGCGACAGCCAGTTGCTCTTCGCCACCTGCACCCTGCTCACCCTCGACCAGAACGCGGGCACCGCAACGCTGCACCTCGCCGGTCACCACGAGCCCCTCCTCACCACGGCCGACGGCACCCGGGAGCTGACCGCCGCACACGGCATCGCCCTGGGCATCGCTCCCGGCCTGCACGGCTGGCCCCCCACGACCGTCCGGCTCCCGGCCGCCGGAGCCCTCACCCTGTACACCGACGGCCTCACCGAGGGGCACAACGGCGCGACCGGTGAGCGACTCGGCGTCGAAGGGCTGCTCGCCCTGATCGGGAAGCTGGCGACCGCGGACCCGGCCGCCCACGTCGACCTCCTCATCAAGGAGACCCACGCGCTGAACGCCGGGCAGCACTCCGACGACGTCGCCGTGCTCCGCCTCGACTGGGGCGGCGGGATCGCCCGCCGCTGAGCCCCGGCACCGCCGCCCCGACGACCTTCAGCACACACTCCCCGGCGCTTCGCTTTGCCGACGCCAACGTGCCCGGGGTACAGAAAGGCCTCTCCCGTCTGGACCTGTTATACGCGCGTCACCCTCACGTGCACGCGGTGTTCACACCCCTGTCACGTGAGGAAGATCACCGAGGACAACCCTAGCCCTTCCCACGGCATCTTCCTCGGTGATCAAGGAGTCCATCCCAGGAGCTGTTGGCCGAGTGGCCGGTACGTCAGACAAGGCAACACCGTTTATGCACCCCGAAAAGCGCGGATTCGCGCGAGCAACCCGTCGTGACGTCATCGCGGCCTCCCTGCTGTGCGCCGTGGCGCCCATAGGGGTGGGCATCGGTCTGGCGGCCCGCTCCGAGGAGGGCGAGGGGTCCATCGCCCCGCACCAGCCCCCGGACCTGAGTACGGCGGCGCCCTCGGGAACATGGGCGACCTCCGGGCCGCAGCCCAAGACCACGGAATCGATCGTGCAGATCGTCGCCCACCCCGACGACGACCTGTTCTTCATCAATCCCGAGGTCGGCCAGGCACTGCGCAGCGGTAGGCCCGTGGTCACGATCTTTCTGACGTCGGGCGAGGCCAACGGCATCAACGCGCCACGGCGGGGCACGTACCGCGGCCGCCCCCGGCCCGCGCGCGACTGGCGCAAGTACGCCAAGGCGCGCCAGAACGGCATCCGCGCCGCCTACGCGGAGATGGTCACCGGGCGGACCGACCACCCGTGGCGGCGCAGCGTCATCGCCACGGCGGGCGGCGGGCAGGCGGAGCTCGACACGCTCCAGGGGTACCCGCACATCCACCTGGTGTGGACGCTGCTGCACGAGTCGGGCAGCATCACCGGTGACCGCCCGCACAGCCTGCACGGCCTGTGGGACGGCCGGATCGCCGCGCTCGGCTCGCAGCTCGTGCACGGCGGCCTGGTCACCCGTGACTTCTCGTACACACGGGAACAGCTCATCCGGACCCTGACCGGCTATCTGGAGCGCTTCAAGCCGACCCAGGTGCGGATGCAGAACCCGACGCCAGGCCGCCTCGACCGCAACCTCAAGTGCGCCGACCACCAGGACCACCGCTTCGGTGCCCGGTTCGTGCAGCAGGCCCTCGCCCGCTACGCCGCCACCGGCTCACGCCCGCACTTCACCGTGCAGACCTACATGGGGTACTTCAACGGCGGTCTCCCCCGGACCCTCGACCCTGCGTCCGGCGCGTCCAAGGCCCGCACCCTGGAGACGTACTCCTGGAGCGACGGCTCCAGGAACACCTGCCAGGACCCGGCGGGCTGCGGTGACATCAAGGTCGCCGCGCGCCCGAAACACCGCTGGTCGTACAGCATCCACCACGCGGGGGACACCGGCACGGGCTGGCTGCTCGCGGGCAAGGGCGACAGCCTGCGGGCGTTCGCCGTGCTCGACGGCCGGATCGCGCACTGGCACCGCCCCGGCGGCGGCGGCCGGTGGAACACAAAGCGCTGGACCGGGCCCATGCTCCTGAAGGACACCGGCATCGACACGGGCATCCACCCCGTGGCCCTGCCCGACGGGCGGATCGCCGTCTTCGGCACCCGCACCCTGTTCGGCGCCCGCGCCGCCGACTACCGCAGGGAGGTGGGCTTCACCGTCCAGGAGTCCCCTGACGGGGCCTTCGGGCCCTGGCAGTCCCTCGGCACCCCGGAGCTGTCGGACGAGATCGGCACGAACGACATCAGCTCCCCCACCGTCGCGGTGCACCGCGACGGCACGATGACGGTGTACCTGCGTGACAGCAGCCACCAGCTCACCAGCCGCATCCAGCGGGCGGACGGAGAGTGGGCGCCCTGGCGCGGCCTCGGTGGCGAGGCGGTGCACGGCGACCCGGTCGCCGCCACGGACCGCTCGGGACGCTCCTACGTCCTTGCCGCAACGCCGCACACCGTCCTCGCCTGGATCCAGGACCAGCCGGACGCGCTCGTCCGTGGCCCGCTGCCGACCGGGCTTCCGCCCACCACGCTGCCGCTGACCGTCCGCCCCGACGACGACGGCGTCCGGATCTTCTACCGCGTACCGAACTCCGGGAACGTACACAGCGCCCAACTGCACGCGGACGGCCTCGCCCCCGCTGCGGCGTCGCGGGGCGGCCGGAAGCCGCTCACCGCCCACCAGTCGGCGGACCTGACCGACTTCGGCGGAGCGGGGGGCTACGGCCCGGTGAGCGTCACCTCCAACGACTGGGGCGGTGTCCTGCTCGCGGCCCGGTCCGCCACCGGTGACGTCGCCACGGCCTGGGGCACGTCCGGCGCCGCCAAGCACCGGCCGCAGTGGAACCGCACGGGCGTCCTGCTCGCCGGTGCCCCTTCCAGCGTCCCCCTGGCGTCGGGCGGCGTCGCGCTCACCATGCTCGGCCTCGACAGCCGTCTGTACTGGACCCATGCCACGCGTGAAGGAGGACGTCTCGCGCCCTGGCAACCGGTCGAACCCCCAGCGCCCGCCCGATCGAGGGCGTGATGCCGATGGCCGCCCCTGACACGCGCGACCCCTTCTTCGACAACGCCAAGTTCCTGCTTATCGTGCTCGTCGCACTCGGGCACTCCTGGGAGCAGATCGTCAGCGGCACGCATACGCTGCAGGCCGTCCACACCGTGGTGTACGCGTTCCACATGCCGGCGTTCATTCTGCTCTGCGGCTACTTCTCGCAGCGCTTCAGCGCCCGGCCCGACCAGATGCGCCGGCTGCTCGAAGGGGTGCTCATCCCCTATCTCCTCTTCGAGACGGCGTACGCGGCCGCGAACAGCGCGGTACGGGGTGAGCCCTTCGAACTCACCCCGACGGAACCCACCTACCTCTGCTGGTTCCTCGTCGCGCTGTTCCTCTGGCGGCTCAGCACACCCCTGTGGCGTGCCGTCCGCCATCCCGTGCCCATCGCCGTCCTGGTCTCCCTCGCCGCGGGCTTCACCACGATGAGCTACGACCTGGCGCTGCCGCGGGTGCTGATGTTCCTGCCCTGGTTCGTGCTCGGCCTGAGTCTGCGCCCGCAGCACTTCGCCTTCCTGCGCACGCGGGTGGCGCGCCGCTGGGCCGTCGTCGCTCTGGCGCTCGCCGGGGCCGGGGCCTATCTCTTCGTCCCCGCCCCCGACGAGCACTGGCTGTCCATGGACGTCGGGTACACCGAGCTCGGCGTGAGTCCGCTGCGCTATCTGGTCGTGCGCCTCGCACTCTTCGTGCTCAGCGCGGTCCTCGTCGCCGCTTTCCTCGCCTGCGTGCCCCGGCGCCGTACGCTGTTCACCGCGCTCGGCGCCGTCACGATGTACCCCTACCTCCTGCACGGCCTGCTGATCCGGGCGGGCGAGGCCGCCGGGCTCTACCCGGCGCTCAAGGACCTCGGCCCCGTGGGCCAGGTCGTCCTCACCCTCACGGTCGTCGCGGCGGTGTTCCTGTTGTCGACCCCACCGGTACGGCTGCTGTTCCAGTTGTTCGTGGAACCGCGGCTGCCGCGATGGTCCGTCCCCGGGCCGCCGTCCGCCGCGCAGGACGGACCGGACGCCGCCCTCACGGCACGTCGGCCGTCGAGATCACGACCATCTTCGTGACCGACCCGTCGTCGCCCACCACGTCCCGTACATGGCGGAAGCCGAGGCGTTCGGCCATCGCCAGGCTGGCCGCGTTGTCGGCGCCCACCATGCCGTAGGCCTCCTTGAGACCCAGGTTGTCGGCGGCGTGGCGCAGCAGGGTGCGGACCACCTCGGTGCCGAGGCCCTTGCCCCAGTAGTCGGGGGCCAGGGCCGTGATGAGCTCGTGGCCGTCCACGTTGCCCGTCTTCTTGACCTCCGCGTGGCCGACGTACCTCCCCTCGTGCCACAGCCCCCATACGTCGAACAGGTTCTGCGGGTAGATGTGGGTGAGCATCATGCGGAACGCCGTCCGCAGATCCTCCTCGGGCACCTGTTCCTGGCCCATCCAACGGCACACCTCCTCGTTGCGCAGAAGGGTGACGAAGCCCTCCTCGTCCTCGGTGCGGTACGGCGCGAACTCCAGCCGTTCGCTGTGCAGTGTCGGCGTCATCGGCGAACTCCTCGAGCAGAACTGGAAAGAAAGTGGAGACGGCCGCGCTGTGGAACGGGGAAGTGCGGCCCGAGGGTTGCGTGGGGGGAGGGGGTGAGGGGGTGAAAGGGAGAGAGGAGGTGACGGTGACCGGGGCGGCGGACGGCGGTGTCGTCGCCCCGGGTCGGCACAGGTGCGGTCTATGCCCCGGTGTTCTCCATGCGCTCACGCAGGCTGCGCGGGCGCATGTCGGTCCAGACCTCGTCCACGTAGGCGGAGCACTCGGCCTCGGTGCCTTCCTTGCCGACGCGGTGCCAGCCGGCGGGTACGTCGACGTCGACCGGCCAGAGCGAGTACTGGTCCTCGTCGTTGCGCAGCACCTGGTAGCGGGTGTTCTCGTCCATGTCGGGCTCTCCGTGATGAGTAGTGCGGTCCCGTGGGACCGGAGATGGTCCGCGGTGGGGGGCCGCGGGGCGGGGTCGGTGCCCGCCGTCGGTGGCCCGCGGATGCCGGGGCCGAGTGGAGTCACAGGCGGCTCCTGCCGGTGTTGGCCGCGGTGCCGCGGGCGTGCCCGGCTATGTGGCGCAGGGCGTCGGCGAACTCGGCTGCCACGCGCCGCACGGTTTCGGTGTCGTGCAGGCCGGGGCGGTGGTGCCAGGTGAAGGCGAGCCTGCCTTCCTGCACCGCGCCCACCACCTCCAGCGGGTGCGAACCGCTGTCCCGCGGGTCGTGGTCCTGGCCGAAGGAGCCGTGCTCGGTGCGCACGAGTCCGGCGTCGGACGCGGGCGGGCGGGCGTCCCACTGGCCGAGGTAGTTGAACACCACCTGTCCGTGCGCGGCCGTGCCGAGCCGCTCGCGCACCTCGGGCGGGCCGAAGGCGCGCAGCGCGCCGAAGCCGAGCCCGTTGCCCGGGACGGTGCGCAGTTGGCGGCGTACGGATTTCACCAGGGTCCGCCAGTCGCGGTCCTCGCCGATGTCGTCCGGCTCCGGCACCTGGAGGGCGACGGGGTGGACGGTGGTGAACCAGCCGACCGTGCGGGTCAGGTCGACGTCGTCCAGTACGTCCTCGCGGCCGTGTCCTTCGAGGTCGAGGCGGACCCGGTCGTGGCCGGTCCAGCGGGCGAGTGCCAGGGCGAGCGCGGCGAGCAGGACGTCGTTGACGCGGGTGCGGTACGCGGTCGGGGCGGCCCGCAGCAGTGCCGTGGTGTCCTCCTCGTCGAGCTCCACGGAGAGGGTGCGGGTCTCCCCCGTGTCCGTTCCCGGCCTGTCGGCGGGCGGCAGGGGTTCGGCGGTCACCGCCTCCTGCCAGTACGGCAGTTCATGGTCGAGGCCGCCATCGGCGACGTGTGCGGCAAGGCCCCGCGCCCAGTCGCGGAAGGAGGTGGTGCGCTCCCCCAGGGCGACGGGCTCACCCTCGGCGGCCTGGCGGTAGGCGGCCTCCAGGTCGTCGGAGAGGATTCGCCAGGACACGGCGTCCACGACCAGGTGGTGGGCGACCAGGAGCAGATACACCGGCCGTTCGGCGTCGCCGGTGAACAGGGCCGCCCGAAGGAGCGGGCCGCGGCCGAGGTCGAAGCCGGTGTGCAGGTCGTCGGCGGCTTTCTCCATGGCCGCGTCGGCTTCTTCGGCCGACAGTCCGCTCAGGTCGTACCGCGTCAACGGGTCCTCGCCGTCGGACGCGGGCGGCGGGTTGAACTGGTGCCATCCTTCGGCGTCGTGGGTGAAGCGCATGCGCAGCGCGTCGTGGTGTTCGAGGAGGGCGGCGAGAGCCGTGCGCAGCGCCGTCGGGTCGGGTGCGGTGTGCAGTTCCAGGAGGGCCGACTGGTTGAAGTGGTGGTGGCCCGCGCGCGGAGTGGTCAGGAACCAGTCCTGGATGGGGGTGAGCGGCACGTCACCGGTCACGGGTCCGTCCCCGGAGTGCTGGGGCGCGGTGCGGACGACGGTGGCGAGCTCGGCCACGGTCTGGTGGGTGAACAGGTCGCGGGTGGCCAGGTGCAGGCCCTCGCGGCGCAGCCGCGAGACCACCTGCATGCTCAGGATCGAGTCGCCGCCGAGGTGGAAGAAGTTGTCGTACGCGCCGATGTCGTCGACGCCGAGTACGTCGCTCCAGATGCGGGCGACCTGGCGTTCGGTGTCGGTGCGGGGCGGGGTGTGCGGTCCGCCGCCGGTGTGGGCGGGTCCCGGTTCGGGCAGGGCGCGCCGGTCCGTCTTGCCGTTCGGGGTGAGGGGCAGGTGGTCGAGCGGCACGAACACGGACGGGATCATGTGCGGCGGGAGCAGCCCGGCTAGGTGGTCGCGCAGCTCGGCGACGGGCAGGTCCCCGGGTTCCGCCGTGGCGGGGACGACGTACGCGACGAGGCGGCCGTGGTCGGCGGCCGCGGCCGCCCGGCCGTCCGGGCTCGCGGCGTCCTGCCCACTGTCGGCGCCGTCGGCATCGTCAGCGTCGTTCAGGGCGTCCACGACGTCCCGGTGGGGGGCCGTGCGGACGACGACCGCCGCGTCCCGTACCTGCGGCGCACCGCGCAGCGCGCTCTCGATCTCGCCGGGTTCGATGCGGAAGCCGCGCAGCTTGATCTGGTCGTCGGCCCGGCCCGCGAACCGCAGTTGGCCGTCGGCGGCCCGGACGACGAGGTCGCCGGTGCGGTACATCCGCTCCCCCGGCCCGCCGAACGGGTCGGCGACGAACCGCCCCGCGGTCAGCCCCGGGCGCCCGAGGTAGCCGCGGGCGAGACCAGGTCCCGCCACGTACAGCTCCCCGGTCACTCCGGTCGGTACGGGGCGCAGGGCCCCGTCGAGGACGTAGACGTGGGTGGCTGCGGCCGGGCGGCCGATCGGCGGGGCGGCGGGGCCGGGGGTCAGCGGGCCGGTCCAGGTGGCGACGACCGTGGCTTCCGTCGGCCCGTACGAGTTGATCATCCGGCGGCCGGGGGCCCACTGCTCCACCAGGTCGGGCGGGCAGGCCTCGGCGCCGACGATCAGGGTGCGCAGGTGCGGCAGGGCCCCGGCGGTGCCGGGTGCCACGGTGGCCAGGGCCGCGGGCGGGACGAGGGTGTGGCTGACGCGCTGCTCGGCGAGGGCCTCGGCGAGGCGCTCACCGACCAGCGGCCCCTCCTCGCCGGTCACCAGTGTCGCCCCGCTGAGCAGCGCGGAGCACAGTTCCAGGACGGAGGCGTCGAAGCTGGGCGACGCGAACTGCAGGACGCGGTCGCCGGGGCCCACGGCGTACTGCTCCGCGGTTCCCGCGGCGAACGCGGCGAGTCCGTGGTGCGGCACCACGACGCCCTTCGGTGTCCCGGTGGATCCGGAGGTGTAGATGACGTACGCGGGGTGGGTGGTCGTCAGGGCGGTGGTGCGGTCGGCGTCCGTGGGGGCGGTGTCCTTGCCGTCCCGCACCCACACCTTGGCCGGGTCGTCGAGAACCAGGGTCGCGCCCGCGTCCCGCACCATGAACGCCCGCCGCTGCTCCGGGTAGTTCGGGTCGACGGGCAGGAAGGCACCGCCCGCCTTGGCGACGGCGAGCTGTGCGATCACGCTTTCGCAGGCGCGCGGCAGGGCGAGGGCGACGATGCGCTCCGGGCCCACGCCGCGGCCGATGAGGCGGTGGGCGAGCCGGTTGGCGGCGCGGTCGACCTCGGCGTACGTCCACTGCCTCGAACCCTCGGCGATGGCCACGGCGTCGGGTGTGCGCCGCGCCTGCCGTTCGAACAGCTCCGGCAGGGTCGCCGGTACGGCCACGAGCGTGCCGCGGCCCTGGTCGAGCAGGGCCTTCAGCTCCGCGTCACCGGCCAGGGGCAGGGCGCCGAGCGGGCGGTGCGGGTCGTCGGCGACGGCGGTCAGGAGCGTGGTGAGCTGGCCGGCCATCCGCTCGGCGGTGACCGTGTCGAACAGGTCGGTGTTGTACGTGAGCACGCCGTGCAGCGCGCCGGATTCCGTCTCGGCGAACTCCAGGGTGAGGTCGAACGCCGCGTGCTGGAGCTCCGTCTCGACGTCCTCGACGTGCAGGCCCGGCAGGCCAAGGTCGGCGGAAGGGGAGTTCTGGAGGACGACCATCACCTGGAACAGCGGGGTGCGGCTGGTGTCGCGGGCGGGCTGCACCTCGTCGACGACCTGCTCGAACGGCACGTCCTGGTGGGCGAAGGCCTCCTGGACCGTCTGCCGGACGTCGTCGAGGAAGGCGGGGAAGGGCAGGTCGGGGTCGACGTGGGAGCGCAGGACCAGGGTGTTGACGAAGAAACCGATGAGGTTCTGGATCTCGGCGCGGTCGCGGCCCGAGGTGACGGTGCCGACGGCGATGTCGCGGCCGCCCGTCACCTTGGCGAGGAACGTCTGCGCGGCGGCCACGAGAGTCGTGAACAGGGTGGTGCCGCGGTCCCTGCCGACCCGGGTCAGGCGGCGGGCCGTGTCCGGCGGCAGGACCAGGCGGGCGGTGGCGCCGTTGCGGGTGCGTACGGGCGGGCGCGGCCGGTCCGTGGGCAGGTTCAGGGGCGCGGTGCCGGCCAGGTGCTCCTTCCAGTGGGCGAGCTGCGCGTCGGCGCCGGGCGCGCTGCGCTGCCAGTGGGCGTAGTCGGCGTACTGCACCAGGAGCGGCGGCAACTCCGCCGCGCTGCCATTGAGTTCGGCGCGGTAGAAGTGGGCGAGGTCGTCGGTGAGGACGGCGGTGGACCAGCCGTCGGTGACGATGTGGTGCAGGGTCAGGGTCAGGACGTGCTCGTCGTCGGCGAGCCGTACGAGACCGGTCCGGAGCAGCGGGCCTTCGCGCAGGTCGAACGGGCGGGCGCGCTCGGCGGCGAGCAGGTCGTCGAGGCGCGGTGCACGCTCCTCCCCGGGAAGACCGGAGAGGTCCTGCACCGGCAGCGGCACCTCGTGCGGCGGGCGGACGACCTGCACGCCGTGGCCGTCGACCGCGTCGAAGGTGGTGCGCAGGGACTCGTGCCGGGCCACCAGGGCGCGGAAGGCCGCGGCCAGGGCGCGGATGTCGAGACGGCCGCGCAGGCGCAGGGCGAGGGAGGTGACGTACTCGGCGCCGCCGGGTGCGAACTCCTCCAGGAACCACATGCGTTGTTGTGCGTACGACATGGGGGCGGTGGCGTCGCGCTCGACCGGGACGACCGCGGGGCGTGCCGTACCGGTGGCCCGGTGGTCGCAGAGCAGTGCGGCGAGCGCGCCCGGGGTCGGGTGGGCGAACACCTCGCGCGGTGACATGTCGGTGCCGAACTCCTCGGCGAGCCGCGAGGCGAGGCGGATGCTGAGGATCGAGTCGCCGCCCAGGTGGAAGAAGTTGTCCTCCACGCCGGGCCGGTCGACGCCGAGGACGTCCGCGAAGACCTCCGCCGTGCGGCGTTCGGCGTCGTTCCGGGGTTCGGTACGGGTGCCGGGGTGTGCGCCGGTGTCGGGGGCCGGGGCGGGGAGCGCCGCGCGGTCCACCTTGCCGTTGGCGCTGAGCGGGAGTTCCGCGAGGGCGACGAACGCGGAGGGCACGAGGTAGTCGGGCAGTGCCGCACGGGCGTGCTCGCGCAGGGCGTCGAGGGCGTCGGGGTCCTCGCCGACGGGTCCGACGAGGTAGGCGACGAGGCGCCGTGCCCCTGGCCGGTCCTCGCGCGCCACCACGGCCACATCCGTCACGCCGGGGTGGGTGGCGATGGCGGCCTCCACCTCGCCCGGCTCCACCCGGAACCCCCGGATCTTCACCTGGTCGTCGGCGCGGCCGAGGAACTCGACGGTGCCGTCGGGGCGGCGCCGGGCCAGGTCGCCGGTGCGGTACATCCGCTCTCCAGGACCGGCGTACGGGTCGGCGAGGAAGCGGGCCGCGGTGTCGCCGCCCCGGCCCAGGTAGCCGCGGGCCAGGCCCTCGCCCGCGAGGAACAGCTCGCCCGCGCAGCCAGGCGGCACGGGCCGCAGGCGGGCGTCGAGGACGTGGACGCGCATGTCGTCCAGGGGGCGGCCGATGGGCACGGTGTCGGGGACGGCCGTCGCGTCCGCAAGGGCGTGGGAGGTGGCGAAGGTCGTGGTCTCGGTCGGGCCGTACCCGTCCACCACCGTGAGGCCGGGGCAGGCGGCGAGGACGCGGCGTACGGCGGCGGCGGGGACCACGTCGCCGCCGGTCCACACCTGGCGCAGGCCCGCGAAGCAGTCCGGGGAGTCCTGGGCGAGGAGCCGGAAGAGCCCGGCCGTCAGCCACAGCGCGGTCAGCCCGCCCGGGCCGCCCCCAAGCCCCGCACCCGCACTCGCACTCCCACCGGCCGAAGCGGTGTCGGCACCCGCAGCGGGTCGCACGAGACGGCGCAGCAGGGCCGCGTCCACCGTCTCACCCGGGGCCACGACGACGCAGCCGCCGGTAAGCAGCGGCGCCCACACCTCGAAGGTGGCGGCGTCGAACGCGACGGGCGAGTGCAGCAGGACACGGGCGCACACGCCGTCGGCGAAGCGACCGTCGGTGGCGAGCGAAGCCACGTCACGATGGCGCACGGCCACGGCCTTGGGTTCACCGGTGGAGCCGGAGGTGAACATGACGTAGGCGAGGCGGTCGGGGTCGGCGGCGGGGGCGGTGAGCTGTTCGCTGGGGGCGGTGTCGCTCCCGGCGGGTGCGGTCGGTGTCATGCCGGGGGCGCCGAGCGCGGCCCCGACATCAACGGCGGTGAGCCGTGCCGTGACGCCCGCCCGGTCGAGCAGGGTGCGGCGGCGGTTCTCGGGGGCGCGGGTGTCGATGGGTACATAGGCGCCGCCCGCTTTCAGGACGGCGAGTTGGGCGACCACCAGTTCGGCGGAGCGGTCCATCAGGAGGGCGACGCGGCCTTCGGGGCGCAGGCCGTCGGTGAGCAGCCGGGACGCCAGGCGGTCGGACCACGCCGCGAGTTGACGGTACGTCACCTCGCGGCCATGGTCGGACAGGGCGGTCGCGTCCGGGGTGCGGCGGGCCTGCTCGGCGAACAGGTCCACGGGGCTGCGCGGGGGCACCTGCCGGGCGGGGGTGTTCCACCGGCGCAGCAGGTCGCGGTCGTCGGCGGTGAGCAGGTCGAGGTCGTCAGGTGTTTCGGGGATGCCGTCGGCGAGCTGGGTGAGGAGCGCGGCGAGGCGGTCCACGGCGCGTTCCACGGTGGCGCGGTCGAAGAGTGCGGCGTCGTAGGCCAGGTCGAAGCCGAGCCGGTCGCTGACGTGGGCGCGCAGGCACAGCGGGAACGTCGTGGCGTCGTCGGCGTGCACGTCCGCCACGCCCACGCCGGTGCGGGCGGTGGCCGACTCGTCGACGGGGTAGTTCTCGAACACCACCATGCTGTCGAACAGGGCCTGGCCCGACGGGACTTCGCTGAGCGCCTGGATGCGGGAAAGGGCCATGAAGTCGTGGCGCCGGGCGTCGCTCTGCTCCTCCTGGAGGCCGCGCAGCCAGGACAGCACGCTGCCCGCCGGCACCCGCACGCGCGTCGGCACCGTGTTGATGAACATGCCCACCATGGACTCCACGCCCGGCAGTTCGGCGGGGCGTCCTGACACGGTCGTGCCGAACACGACGTCGCGGCGACCGCTGTAGCGGGCGAGCAGCAGCGCCCAAGCTGCCTGCACCACGGTGTTGACGGTGAGACCGGCGCGGGCGGCCGTCTCCCGCAGTCGGCGGGACACGGACACGTCGAGGTCACGCTGGACGGCGTCCCCGGAGCGGGCGCGGTGGGCCTCGGCGGGAGCCCGGTCGTAGGGCAGCGGTGTCGCGGCGGGGAAACCGGCGAGCGCCTCGGTCCAGAACCGTTCGGCGGCGCCCTCGTCCTGGTCGCGCAGCCACCGTACGAAGTCCGCGAACGGCCGCCGCAGTGGCGGTGCCGCGTCCGTGCCGCCGGTGAGGGCGGCGTACCGCTCGCACACCTCGGTGAGCAGTTGCCCGGTGCTCCAGCCGTCGAGGATCAGATGGTGCGAGGACCACAGCAGCAGGACCTCGTCGCCGGGCAGCGCGGCGAGGGTGATCCGGGTGAGGGGCGCGGTGGTCAGCTCCATGCCCGCGACGCGGTCCTCGGCGAGGAGCCGCTCCGTGGCCGCGGCGCGCTGTTCGGAGGTCAGGTCGCGCCAGTCCAGGTGGGTGACGGGCAGCTCCGCGTGCCGGTGCACCATCTGCACCGGGTGCGGCAGTCGCCGCCAGTGGACGCTGGTGCGCAGCGCCGGGGTGCGGTCGGCCACCTGCTGCCAGGCGTGCGCGAGGGCCCGCGGGTCGGCCACGCCGGTGAGCCGTACCGCGGTCCTGTCGAAGTAGGCGCCCGCGTCGTCGACGAGGCCGTGGAAGAGCATCCCGGACTGAAGGGGCGTCAGGGGCAGGACGTCCGCCACCTGACGGCCGTCGCCCACGAGCCGGTCCAACTGCTCCTGGGTGAGGTCGGTGAGCGGGAAGTCGGACGGGGTGCGGCCGCCCGCGTCCGGCCGCGCGCAGTGCGCCACGATGTCGCGCAGTGCCGCGCGGGTGTCCTCGGCGAGGCGGCGGACGGTGGCCTCGTCGTAGACGGCGGTGGGGTAGGTCAGGCCGAGTTCGAGGCGGCCGTCCTGGACGACGCCGGTCAGGTCGAGGAGGTAGGGGCGTGGTTCGTCGGGGTCGGTGTCGCGTCCGGCCGCCGGGAGCACGCCACCGTACAGACCCCCCTCGCTGTCGCCCGTGCCGCTGCCCGCGTCCCACTGCCCGTGGTAGTTGAAGCCGACCTGCGGTGTGGGGGCGTCGGCGAGGGGGCTGTCCGGAAGGAGTCGGCGCAGGGCACCGTGGCTGAGGCCGTGGTGCGGGACCGCGCGGAGCTGTTCCTTGACGGAGCGCAGGGTGTCGCGCCATCCCGCGTCCGGATCGACGCTCAGGGTGAGCGGGTACTCGGCGGTGAACCAGCCGACGGTCCGCGACAGGTCGACGTCACCGGGGTCGCCCGCACCCGTCTGGTCACCGACGGCGCCCGGCCCGTCGAAGAGGTCCTCGCGGCCGTGCCCCTCCACGCCGATGAGCACGGTGTCGTGGGCGCACCAGCGGCCGAGGGTGCGGGTGAAGGCGCTGAGCAGTACGTCGTTGACCTGGGTGCGGTAGACGTCGGGGACCTGGCGAAGCAGGGCGTCGGTGTCCTCGGCCGTCAGCGTGACGGTGACGGTGGCGGCGGTGCCGTGGGTGTTGGGTCCGGTCCTGCCCGCGGGCAGGGTGGCGGGTGTGGCGGGGCGGGTCCAGTACGCGAGGTCGGCGTCGAGGCCGCCGGAGCGGGTGTGCCGGTCGAGCAGGGTGGCCCACTGGCTGTAGGCGGTCCCCACCGGGGGCAGGGTGACGGTCCGGCCCGCCGTCGCGGCACGGTGGGCGCTCTCCAGGTCCGCGAGCAGGATGCGCCAGGACACGCCGTCCATCACCAAATGGTGCACGGTGATCACGAGTTGCGCGGGCCTGTCGGGTCCGCGGTCGAAGACGAGGAAGCGGACTACCCGGCCCTCGGCGGGTTCGAGGGAGGCCTGGGCGGCGTCCGCGCCGCGCTGCACCTCGCGCTCCACGCCGGAGTCGTCGAGGCCGGTCACGTCGTGGCGGGTGAGGAGCCCGCCGGGCGGCTCCGGCAGGACTTCCTGGCGCAGGCCGTCGTCGCCGGTGCGGCGGAAGCGGGTGCGCAGGGCGGCGTGATGGCGTACGAGGGCGTCCGCGGCCTCCTTCAGGGCGGACAGGTCGGTGCCCGGGGACAGTTCGAGGCGCTGGGTCATGGTGAAGCGCAGCGGGTCGCCGGGGGCGCGGCCGTCGAGGTACCAGCGCTGGATGGGTGTGAGCGGTGCTTCGGTGGGCGCGGTGGTGTCCGTCGCCGGGGTCCGGGGCGCCGCTTCCCTTGCGCACAGGGCTAGTTCGGCGACCGTGCGGTGGCGGAAGACGTCCTTGGTGGTCAGGGCGAGTCCGGCCTGCCGGGCGCGGGAGACGATCTGGATGCTGAGGATCGAGTCGCCGCCGAGCGTGAAGAAGTCGTCGCGCGCGCCCACCCGTTCCACGCCGAGGACCTCGGCCCAGATCGCCGCCAGGCGCTCCTCGCCGCCGGTGCGGGGCGCCACGTACGGCGTACCGCTGTCCGGCTGTGCGGGCGGGGCGGGCAGCGCGCGGCGGTCGGTCTTGCCGCTGCTGGTCCGCGGGATCTTGGCCAGCGGCACGAAGACCGCGGGCACCATGTGGTCGGGCAGGGTGCGCCGCAGCCGCACCCGCAGGTCGTCGGGCGCCGGAGGGTGCTCGCCCGCGGGCACCAGATACGCCACGAGCATGGCGCGGCCCGCGTGTTCGCGGACCGTCACCGCGGCATCGGCGACGTCCGGCGCGGCCAGGAGCGCGGCCTCGACCTCGCCGGG
The DNA here is from genome assembly GCF_000720475.1 of Streptomyces aureocirculatus. Classification (GTDB taxonomy): domain Bacteria; phylum Actinomycetota; class Actinomycetes; order Streptomycetales; family Streptomycetaceae; genus Streptomyces; species Streptomyces aureocirculatus. The sequence goes on along the minus strand of NZ_JOAP01000032.1, from coordinate 62,205 downwards.
CTCGACGCGGAAGCCGCGGATCTTGACCTGTTCGTCGGCCCGGCCCAGGAATTCGAGCAGGCCGTCGGTGTCCCAGCGGGCACGGTCACCGGTGCGGTACATCCGCTCCCCCGGCCCGCCGAACGGGTCGGCGAGGAAGCGGCCCGCGGTCAGGCCCGGCCTGCCGAGGTAGCCGCGGGCCACCTGGGCGCCCGCCAGATACAGCTCGCCCGGGACGCCGGGCGGGACGGGGCGCAGCGCGCCGTCGAGGACGTAGGCGCGCAGACCGCGTCCGGGGCGGCCGACGACCGGGCGGGCGGGCTGTGCCGCGCAGCGGCCGTAGACGGCGTCGACGGTGCACTCGGTGGGGCCGTACATGTTGTACGCGGTGACGCCCAGGTCCTTGGCCGCGCACAGTTCGCGCCAGGTGTCGGTGCCGACGGCCTCGCCGCCCACGAGGAGCACGCGGGGGTGGTGGCGGCCGGGGGCGAGGAGCCCGGCGGCGGTCAGTTCGCGCAGGTAGGAGGGCGTGACGTTCACCAGGTCGAGGCCGCTGTCGGCGACCTGTGCGCAGAAGGCCTCCGGGTCCAGGCGTACGTCCTCGTCGACGAGGTGCACCTCCTGGCCGAGGGCGAGAAGGAGCGGCCCTTCCCAGGACGTGTCGAAGGAGAAGGACGCGCTGAGCGCTGCCTTCAGGCGCCGTCCGTCGGCGGTGTGCGGGGCGACGAGTCCTTCGCGGTGGTCATGGCAGAGGTTGACCAGGTGCCGGTGTTCCACGACGACGCCCTTGGGCCGTCCCGTGGAGCCGGAGGTGTAGATGATGTAGGCGCCGTGATCGGGGCGCAGGGGCGCCAGGCGGTCGGCGTCGGCCGGGTCGTGTGCGGGCAGCAGGGCCCAGGGCACCTCGTGCAGGGTCTCGGGCGTCAGGACCGTGCGCGGGGCGGCGTCCGTGAGGAGGAACGTCACGCGTTCCTCGGGCAGGTCGGGGTCGACGCAGAGCAGGGTGCCGCCCGCCTTCAGGACGGCGAAGAGGGCCACGAACATGTCCGTGGTACGCGGCAGTTGGACCGCGACGACCTCCTCGGGGCCGACACCGAGGGTGACGAGGTGGTGGGCGAGGCGGTTGGCGCGGTCGTTGAGGGTCGCGTAGTCGATCGTGGTGTCGCGGGCGGTCAGGGCGGTGGCGTGCGGGGTGCGGGCCGACTGCGCCTCGAACAGGACGGGGAAGGCGGTGTCCGCGGCCGGGAGCGGGTCGCCCTGCCACTCCTCGACGACCTGACGGCGCTCGGCGGCGGTCATCAGGGCCAGCGCGCCGGCCTTCTCCCGCGGGTCGTCGGCGGCCGCTTCGAGGAGCAGCGTCAGGCGCCCGGCGAGGCGTTCGACGGTGTCGGTGTCGAACAGGCCGGTGTTGTACTCCAGGTGACCGGTGACACCGCCGTCGTGCTCGACGAAGTCGAAGGCGAGGTCGAAGGTGGCGTTGCGGACGGGCGGTGTCACGGGCTCGACGTCAAGGCCGGGCATGCGGGGTGTCTCCGCGCCCAGGTTGTGCAGGGCCACCATGACCTGGAAGAGCGGGGTGCGGCTGGTGTCACGCTCGGGCTCCAGGGCGTCCACGAGCCGTTCGAAGGGCACTTCCTGGTGGGAGAAGGCGTCCAGGACGGTGGTGCGCGCCTCGGTGAGCAGGTCGTGGAAGGACCGGTCGGGGCGTACGCGGGCGCGGAGCACGAGCGTGTTGACGAACATGCCGACGAGGTCGTCGAGTTCGGGGCGCTCGCGGCCCGCGGTCACGGTGCCGACGGCGACGTCCTCCTGGTCGGCCCAGCGGGCCAGCAGGATCTGGCAGGCCGTGAGCAGCGTCATGTACAGGGTGGCGTCGGCGCTTCGGGCCGTCGCGCGCAGCCGCTCGGTGAGGTCGGCGGGCAGGCGGAAGGTCACCAGGGCGCCGTCGCGGGTACGCACGGCGGGGCGCGGCCGGTCGGTGGGCAGCTCCAGCGGTTCGAGGCCGGACAGCACCTCGCGCCAGTGGGCGAGGTGCTCGTCGGCGACGTCGGTACGTGCGCGCTGCCAGGCGGCGTAGTCGGTGTACCGCACGGGCAGTGCGGGCAGCTCTGGGGTGCGCTGTTCCAGGGCCGCCGTGTACAGCTCGCCGAGGTCACGGCCGAGGACGGCGCCGGACCAGCCGTCGGTGACGATGTGGTGGACGGCGAGCACCAGGACGTGCTCGTCGTCGGCGAGGCGGGCGAACCTGGCGCGCAGCAGCGGCCCGGTGGACAGGTCGAACGGGGTCGCGGCGGCGCGCCCGACGACGGCGTCGAGCTGCGCGTCCTGGTCGGCGCCCGGCAGGACGTCGAGAGGCAGTTCCACGGTGTACGGCGCGTGGACGACCTGCCGGGCCCGGCCCTCGTCCTCGGCGAAGGTGGTGCGCAGCGCTTCGTGCCGGGCCACGAGGCCGTCGAGGGCCGTGCGCAGGGCGGTCTCGTCGAGGGAGCCGCGAAGCCGCAGCACGGACAGCGTCGTGTACTCGGTGCTGCCGGGTTCGAAGCGGTCGAGGAACCACAGGCGCTGCTGGGCGTACGACAGCGGGGGCACAGTGCCGGGGTCCGCGGCCGGAATGACGTCCGCCCCCGCGGCCCCGTCGGCCACCGGGTCGCCGAGGGCGGCGGCCAGGGCGGAGAGCGTCGGGTGGGTGAACAGGAGCCGCGGTGAGACGTCCTGGCCGAAGGCCGTGCGCAGCCGGGACGTCACACGTACGGCGAGGATGGAGTCGCCGCCGAGCGCGAAGAAGTCGTCGTCGGCACCCACGGCGTCGGTGTCGAGGACGTCCGCCCAGGCGGCGGCGACCGCGCGTTCCGCGGGGGTGCGCGGCGGGATACGGTCGGCGCCGGTGGCGAAGCCGTCCGGGCCGGGAGCGGGCAGCGCGCGCCGGTCGAGCTTGCCGTTGACGGTGAGCGGGAGCGCCGCCAGCGGTACGTAGGCCGCGGGGACCATGTGGGCGGGAAGCAAGCGCTCCAGGTGGGCGCGCAGGTCGGCGGCGGACGGGGCGGTGACGGCGGGGACACCGCTGCCGTCCGGAACGGCGCCCGGTCCACTCCCCCGCGCCTCGATGCCGGGGGCGCCTTCCGGCTCCGTCCCCGAGCCGTCCCCGGCCCCGACCACGTGGGCGACAAGGCGCCGTGTCCCGGAGGCGTCCTCGTACACGCCGACCGTCGCGGCGCTCACGCCCGGGTGGCGGTGCAGGGCGGCCTCGATCTCGCCGGGTTCGATGCGGTAGCCGCGGATCTTCACCTGCTGGTCGGCGCGGCCGAGGTACTCCAGGGTGCCGTCGGCGCGCCGGCGTGCCCGGTCGCCGGTGCGGTACATGCGGCTGCCGGACGGGCCGAACGGGTCGGCCAGGAAGCGGGTCGCCGTCAGGCCCGGCCGGCCCAGGTAGCCGCGGGCCAGGCCATCGCCCGCCACGTACATCTCCCCGATCGCGCCGGGCGGTACGGGCGCCAGATCACCGTCGAGGACATGGACCCGCAGGTCGGGGATGCCGGTGCCGATGGGGCTCGCGGTGCCCGTGTGTGCCGTCGCGCCGTCCAGGGGCGCGTAGGTGACATGGACGGTGGTCTCGGTGATGCCGTACATGTTGACCAGACGCGGCGCGCTGACAGTGCCGTCAGTGCCGTCAGTGCCGTTTGCGTGCCTGGTGTACCAGTCGGCGAGCCGGTCGACATCCAGGGCCTCGCCGCCGAAGACCACGGTGCGCAGCGCCAGGCGGGCGCTCAGTTCGGGGTGTTCGGCGTCGGCGCGGGCCAGCGGGTAGAAGGCGGACGGGGTCTGGTTGAGCACGGTGACCCGCTCGTCGGCGAGCAGGCGCAGGAAGTCCTCCGGGGAGCGGGCGACATCGTCGGGGACGACGACGAGGCGGCCGCCGCGGAGCAGCGGCCCCCACAGCTCCCAGACGGAGAAGTCGAAGGCGTAGGAGTGGAACAGCGTCCACACGTCGTGCTCGTCGAAGCCGAACCAGTGCCGGGTGCGCGTGAAGAGGCGTACGACGTTGGCGTGCGGGACCACCACGCCCTTGGGGCGGCCGGTGGAGCCGGAGGTGTAGATGGCGTAGGCGGGGCTCTCCGGCAGCGGACGGCGGTCCGGATCCGGAGGGGTGGCGGGTCGCTGGGCGAGGTCGGCGTGGACCGCGGGGTCGTCAAGGAGCAGCACGGGCACACCGGTGCCCTCGGCGGGCACGGCGGCGTCGGTGGTGGTCACAAGGGCCACGGGGGCCGCGTCGCCGAGCAGGTGGGCGACGCGTTCGGCGGGCAGCCCGGGGTCGACCGGCAGATAGGCGGCGCCCGACTTCAGTACGGCGAGGATCGCCACGACGAGGTCGGTGGATCGGGGCAGGGCGAGGGCGACATAGTGCTCGGGTCCGGCGCCGGCCTCGGCGAGGCGGTGCGCGAGGCGGCCCGCCCGCGCGTCGAGTGTGGCGTAGTCGAGGCGGTCGTCCCCGCAGGTGACGGCGGTGGCGTCGGGGGTGCGGGCGGCCTGTGCCTCGAAGAGGTCCACCAAGGTGTCGGTGGGGCGGGCGTGTCGGGTGGCGCCCGCTTCGGCGAGGGCGGCGTCCCGTTCCTCGGCGGTCGTCCAGGGCAGGGCGCGCAGCGGCCGTTCGGGGTCCGCGGCGATCGCGGCGAGCAGCAGGCACAGCCGGTCGGCGATGGCCCGCGCGGTGCCGTCGTCGAACAGGTCGGGGTCGTAGGCGAGGTCGAAGCCGACGCGCTCGCCCTGGTAGGCGCGCAGGACCAGGGGGTAGTTGGTGGCGTCGCGCGAGGTGACGTCCGCCAGGCGCACGCCTGAGGCGGCCGTGCGGGCCTCGTCGAAGGGGTAGTTCTCGAAGGCGACCATGCTGTGGAACAGCGGGGTGCCGGACGGCACGTCGCTGAGCGAGGTCAGTTCGGCCAGGGAGACCGCGGCGAACCGGCGCGACTCGGCCTGGGCCTCCTGTAGTTCGCGCAGCCACGCGCTCGCGGTGGCGCCGCTGTCGACCCGTACCCGGGTGGGCACGGTGTTGATGAACATGCCCACCATGGACTCGACACCCGGCAGGTCGTCGGGGCGGCCGGACACCGTGGTCCCGAACACCACGTCCTGCTCGGCGCTGTAGCGGGACAGGAGCAGCGCCCAGGCGCCCTGGACCACGGTGTTGACGGTGAGTCCGGCCTGCCGGGCGGTGCGGGCGAGCGTGGCGGAGTCCGTGTCGGACAGGCCGCCCTTGTGCAGGCCCGCGGAGCGTGCCTGGTGGGCCTCGCCCAGGGGGCGGTCGAGGGGCAGCGGGGTGGGCGTGGCGAAACCGTCGAGGGCCGTGCTCCAGTGCGCGCGCCCGGCGTCGGCGTCCTGCTCGGCAAGCCATCGCACATAGTCGGCGAAGGGGCGGCGCAGCACCGGCTGCGGGCTGCTTCCGGTGCTGCGGGCCGCGTACTCCTCGCACACTTCGGTGAGCACCTGGGCGAGGCTCCAGCCGTCCAGGATCAGGTGGTGGGAGGTCCACAGCAGGCGCAGGCGCGCGGCGGGCAGTCGGATCAGGGCGAGGCGCATCAGCGGGGCGGCGGCGAGGTCGATGCCGCGTTCGAGGTCCTCGGCGCGGAACCGGTCGAGGCGCTCGGCCCGCTCGTCCTCGTCGAGCTCGCGCCAGTCCAGGTGGGTGACCGGCACGCGTACGGAGCGGTGCACGACCTGGAGCGGTACGGGTACGTCCTCCCAGACCACGGAGGTCCGCAGCGCGGGCGTCCGGTCGGTGACGCCCTGCCAGGCCGCGGCGAAGGCTTCCGGGTCTTCGACGCCCTCCAGGAGCAGGTCGGCCTGGTCCACGTACACGTCGTCGGGGCCGCCGACCAGACGGTGGAAGAGCATGCCTTCCTGGAGCGACGTCAGCGGAAGCAGGTCTTCCACGACGCGGCCGTCACCGACGAGGCGGTCCACGCCCGCCTGGTCGAGGCGGGTGAGCGGGAAGTCGGAGGGGGTGCGGCCGCCCGCGTCGGGGCGCGCGCAGTGCTCGGTGATCGCGCCGAGCGCCCTGACCATGCCGTCGGCCAGGCTCCGGACGGTGTCGGCGTCGTGGGTCTGCTCGCTGTAGTGCCAGATGATCTCCAGTTCGCCGTCGGCCACCACGGCCGCGACGTCCAGGAGGTGGTCGAGGGGCGCGTCGGCCGTCATGTCCCGGCCCGGCACGTCGGCTGCCGGTGCGAACTCCTGGCCGCCGGAGGTGTCCCACTGGCCGTGGTAGTTGAAGCACACCTGGGGCAGCGGCAGTTCGCGCAGCGCCCGCGCGGCGGGGTCGGGCGAGCCGAGGCGGGCCAGGGCCTCGTAGCTCAGGCCGCGCCGGGGCACGGCGCGCAGCCGTTCCTTGACGGCCTTCAGGGTGGCGCCCCAGTCGGGTGCGGCGGCCGGTCCCGCGGGGGTGAGGGTGACGGGGTACTGGGTGGTGAACCAGCCCACCGTGCGGGACACGTCGACCGTGTCGTCCGTGTCGTTCTCGCGGCCGTGCCCCTCCAGGGCGACGGTCACGCGCTCGGTGCCCGTCCAGTCGGCGAGCGCCCGGCCGAGTGCGCTGAGCAGCACGTCGTTGACCTGGGTGCGGTAGACGCCGGGCACCTTGCGCAGGAGTGCCGCGGTGGTGACGCGGTCCACGCGGGTGCGGACGGTGCGCACCGATCCGGCGAGCGGGGTCGCGGTGCGGTCGACGGGCAGCGGGGTGCGGGGTTCGGCGGCCTCGGCCGTCCAGTACGGCAGGTCGTCGTCGAAATCACCGGCGCGCACCAGGCCCGACAGATGATGGGCCCAGTCGGTGAATTCGGCGGTGACGGGCTCCAGTCGCACGGGATTCCCGGCGGCCGCCTGCCGGTAGGCCTGTTCGAGGTCGGGCAGGAGGATGCGCCAGGAGACGCTGTCGACGGCCAGGTGGTGGGCGGTCAGGAAGAGCTGGGGGCGCTCACCGGGCGTGGGCAGCAGCAGGACGGCGCGGAGCAGGGCGCCGGTGGCCGGGTCGAGTGCGGCGCGGGCCGCGTCCGCGGCCTTCGTGCGGGCCGCCGTGGGGTCGGGGGCGGCGGACAGGTCGTGGCGGGCGAGCGGGCCGGAGGACGGGACGGTGCCGGGGTGCTGTTCCCAGGTGTCGCCGTCGCGCACGAACCGGGTGCGCAGCGCCGCGTGCTGCGCGGTGATGGCGGTCAGGGCGCGCTCCAGTGCCTGCTCGTCGACGTCGTACGGCAGGTCGAGGAGCATCGACATGCTGAAGTGGCCGAGCGCGCCGTGGGTGGTGAGGAACCACTCCTGTACGGGGGTCAGCGGGGCGGGCCCTTCGGCGCGGGGCCGCCGGGGCGCGGGGGTCGCGGCGGCCCTGCGGGACACGGCGGCGGCCAGGTCGGCGACGGTCTGGTGGCGGAAGACGTCCTGCGAGGTCAGCTTGAGTCCGGCCGCGCGGGCGCGCGAGACGGCCTGGATGCTGAGGATGGAGTCGCCGCCCAGCTCGAAGAAGTTGTCGGTGACACCGACCCGGGCGATGCCGAGGACGTCGGACCAGATGTCGGCGAGCGTCTGCTCGTCGCCGGTGCGCGGGGCGACGAGCTCCCGTTCGCGCGGGGCGGCGTCGAGGTCGGGGGCGGGCAGGGCACGGCGGTCGAGCTTGCCGCTGGTGGTCAGGGGCAGCGCGTCGAGCAGGGTGAAGGACGACGGCACCATGTGGTCGGGCAGCACCCGGCGGCAGGCGGCCCGTAGCTCCGAGGCCTGCGGCCGGGCCGCGTCCGCTGCGGGTACGAGGTAGGCGGCGAGGCGCGGTTGGCCGTGGGCGTCGGGCACCGCGACGACCGCGGCGGCGGTGATCTCCGGCAGGTCGAGCAGCGCCGCCTCGACCTCGCCGGGCTCGATGCGGTGACCGCGCACCTTCACCTGGTCGTCGGCGCGCCCGAGGTAGTCGAGGCGGCCGTCGGCGGTCCAGCGGGCCAGGTCGCCGGTGCGGTACATGCGGGTGCCGGGCGGACCGTAGGGGTCGGGGAGGAAGCGGGCGGCGGTGAGGCCGGGGCGTCCGGCGTAGCCGCGGGCCAGTTGCTCGCCCGCGAGGTACAGCTCGCCGCCGACGCCGGGCGGCACGGGCCGAAGGCCCGCGTCGAGGACGTAGGCCCGCACGTTGGGCAGCGGCCGCCCCACCAGCGGCCGGTCGTCGCCGTCGATGCGGCAGGCCAGGGCGTCGACCGTGCACTCGGTGGGGCCGTAGAAGTTGTACGCGGCCACGTCCCGGTGCGCGGCGAGTTCGCGCCACAGGCCGGGGCCGATGGCCTCGCCGCCGAGCATCAGGACGCGCGGGTGGTGGCGCGGGTCGGTGAGGAGCCCGGCGGGCAGCAACTGCCGCAGGTAGGAGGGCGTCAGGTCGAGGAAGTCGACGCGGTGCTCGACGACGTACTCGACGAGGGCGGCGGCGTCGAGCCGGGTCGTCTCGTCGACGAGGTGCAGCGGATGGCCGTCGGCCATCAGGAGCACGCCCTCCAGCGAGGTGTCGAAGGAGAACGACGCGGTCAGCGCCACCCGCAGCGGCCCGCCGCCCGCGTCGGCGACGAACCCCTCGCGGTGCCCCGCGAGGAGGTTCGCCGCGGAGCGGTGGGACACGGCGACACCCTTGGGGCGGCCGGTGGAGCCGGAGGTGTAGATGACGTAGGCGGTGGTGTCGGGGTCGGGATCGCGCAGGGCGGGGGGACCCGCCGGGTCCAGCACACCAGGTACGTCCGCGGTGACCGGCTCGGCGGTCGCGTCGGGCAGCGCCCGGAGTGTCTGCTCGTCGAGGACGAGGGCCGGTCGCGCGTCGTCGAGCAGGAACCGGACACGCTCCTCGGGCAGCGCGAGGTCGAGCGGCAGATAGCCTGCGCCGGACTTCCACACGGCGAGGATCGCCACGACCATGTCGGCGGTGCGCGGCAGGCGCAGTGCGACGAGCCGTTCGGGGCCCGCGCCCCGGGCGGCGAGGTGCTGGGCGAGCCGGGTGGCGCGGGCGTCGAGCGTCGCGTAGTCGAGGCGCTCACCGCCCGCGACCAGGGCGGTGGCGTGCGGAGTGCGCGCGGCCCTGCGCGCGAACAGCTCGGGGCAGGTCGTGGTGGGGACGGGGCGCGCGGTGGCGTTCCACTCGTCCGTGACGCGCCGTGCCTCGTCCGGGGAGAGCAGGGGCAGCACGCCCAGGGGCCGGTCCGGTTCCGTGGTGGCGGCGTCGAGCAGCCGCAGGAGCTGGTCCGCCATCCGCTCGGCGGTGGCCGTGTCGAACAGGTCGGTGCGGTATTCGAGCATGCCGGCGAGCCGGTCGCCCTCGGGGGCGAACTCCACGCTCAGGTCGAACGCGGCGGCCTGCCGCGGCACGGTCACCGGGGCGACGGTCAGGCCGTGCAGGGCGGGCGCCGCGGGCGGGTCCGGGTGCAGCAGGACCATGACGTCGAACAGTGGGTTGCGGCCTGCCTCGCGGGGCGCGCCGACGGCATCCACCAGGCGTTCGAACGGGGTGTCGCCGTGCGCGAAGGCCTCGTTGACGGTGTCGGCGGCGGCCGTGAGCAGGTCGCGGAAGGTGCCGCCGGGCTCCACGGGAGTGCGCAGGACGACGGTGTGGGCGAAGAAGCCGACGGCGCGTTCCAGGTCGGTACGGGGGCGTCCGGGTGTCAGGGAGCCGACGGTGATGTCGTCCTGCCCGGACCAGCGGGCGAGCAGGGTCTGGCAGGCGGCGACCAGGGAGGTGAACAGGGTGGTGTGCTGCCCGGTGGCGAGGGCGCGCAGCCGAGCCGTGATGTCGGCGGGCACGGTGAAGTGGTGGATCGCGCCCGCCCCGGGTCCCTCCCCGCCCCGCGGCCGGTCCAGCGGCAGCGCGGGCGGCACGGAGCCGGTCAACTGCTTCTTCCAGTACGCGATCTGGCGTTCGAGGCGGGCGCCGGAGAGCTGTTCGCGCTGCCACACCGCGAAGTCCGGGTACTGCGTCGCCACCGGCGGCAGGTCCGGCTCCGCGCCACGGGCGAAGGCGTCGTAGGCGGTGCACAGCTCTTCCAGGAGCACGCCCATCGACCAGCCGTCGGTCACGATGTGATGTGCGGTCAGCATCAGGACGTGCGAGGTGTCCGACTCCCGCAGCAGCAGTGCGCGCAGCAGCTCGTCGGCGTCGAGGTCGAAGGGGCGGTTGTACTCCTGGAGGAGCGCGGCGTCCAGGACTGCGCCACCGTCGGCCCCCGACGCGCTCGGGGCGTGCCCGTTCCGGGCGGCCGAGGCAGCCGGGGCGACCGGAGCGCCCCCGCCCGCCGGGGCAGCCGGGGCGACCGGCGCACCCCCGCCCGCCGGGGCAGCCGCGGCGACCGGGGCACCCCCGTCCGCCACGGCCAGATCCCGGACCGGCAGCGCCACAGGACCCGCCGGACGCACGATCTGCGTAGGCCGCCCCTCGCTCTCCTCGAACGTGGTGCGCAGCGCCTCGTGCCGGGCCACCAGGGTGTCGATGGCGCGGGACAGGGCGGCGCGGTCCAGCGGACCGGTGAGCCGCAGGGCGACCGCGCTGTTGTATCCGGCGTCGCCGGGGCTCAGCCGGTCGAGGAACCACAGCCGCTGCTGGGCGAAGGACAGCGGCAGCGGACGGGTGCGGTCCGCGCGCGGGATGCCACGCCGGGCCGCGTCCGGTGCCCCGTCCCGGCCCGCCGCACCGGGGGCCCCGGCCCGTCCGGCAAGGCGGCGGCGCAGCGCCTCTTTGAGGTCCTGGGGCAGCGCGTCGGTGCGGTCTCGCTTCGAAGACGTCATGGTCGTGAGGGTCCTTACCGTTCGTCGTGGTCGTCGCTGTCGCCGCGCGCGGCGTCTTCGAGTTCGCTGAGCACCTGCTCCTCCACCAGGTCGGCCAGGGCGGCGACCGTGCGGTGGACCAGGACGTCGCGGGGGGTGAGGCTCACGCCGAAGGCGTCGTTGGCCCGCGAGACGATGTGCAGGGCGCGCAGGGAGTCACCGCCGAGCAGGAGGTAGTCGTCCTCGGCTCCCACGGTCGTGTGCAGGACCTCCTCCCAGATGTCGGCAAGGACCTCCTCGGTGGGGGTGCGGGGTGCGACACGGACGGGTGTCTCCTCCAGGTCCGTGGGGGGCGCGGGCAGCGCGGCCCGGTCGGTCTTGCCGTTGTCGGTGAGCGGGAAGCGCTCCATGACGACGAACGCGGACGGCACCATCGGCCCTGGCAGGGAACTCGCGGCCAGGGCCCGCAGTTCGGCTGCCGGGGGCGGCTCGGCGCCCGGTGCGGCAAGGAGGTGGGCGACCAGGCGCGGCAGGTCCTGCTCGTCCTCGCGTACGGTCACCACGGCGTCCAGGACGGCGGGGTGGCGGGCGAGAGTCGGTGCGGCCCAGGTAGTGCAGTTCGCCGTGTGCGTCGCGGCGTACGAGGTCTCCCGTGCGGTACATGCGGGTGCCGGGCGGCCCGAACGGGTCGGCCGTGAAGCGGGACGCGGTCAGTCCCGGCCGGTTGAGGTAGCCGCGCGCCAGGGACGGGCCGCTCAGCCAGAGTTCACCGGCCACTCCGTCGGGCACGGGACGCAGCCGTGCGTCCAGTACGTAGGTGCCGGTGTGCGGCAGCCTCCTGCCGATGGGCGGGGCCGTACCGCCCGGCTCCAGCGGGTCCGACCAGGTGGCGACGACGGTGGCTTCGGTGGGCCCGTACGAATTGACCAGACGGTGGTACGGCGCCCACCGCGCGACCAACTCCGCCCCGCAGGCATCGGCTCCGACGGTCAGGGTCTTGAGGTCGGGCAGCGTGCCGGGCGTGTCCGGCGGCAGCGTGGCCAGCGCGGCCGGTGGCAACAGCGTGTGCGTGACACGCCCGCCACGCAGCACCTCCGCCAGCTCGGCACCGAGCAGCGGGCCGGGCGGGGGCACCACCAAACTCGCCCCCTGCGGCAGCGACATGCACAGTTCGAGCACGGAGGCGTCGAAGCTGGGCGTGGCGAAGACGAGGACGCGGTCGCCCGCGCCGACCTCCCGACGTGTAGATGACGTACGCGGGATCATCGAGCCGCAACGGACGCACCCGGTCGGCGTCCGTGGGCCGATGCCCCGGCTCGTCGACCGGTACGCCGGTGATCAGACCGCTGACCTCTTCCGAACCCAACGTCACGGAAGGCGCAGCGTCCCGCAACATCAAGGCGATCCGGTCCTGCGGATACCCGGGGTCGACCGGCAGGAACGCGGCTCCCGCCTTGGTGACCGCGAGCTGCGCGAGGATCGTCTCGGCCGAACGCGGCAGGGTCAGGGCCACGAGGTCGCCCCCCGGACGGGCCGGACCCGCCAGCAGACGGCTCCGCTCGGCGGGCGGCAGGACGTCGACAGCGTCCAGACGCGTCGTGCCCGTCGCCTCGGCCAGCACATGCAGGGTATGCAGGAGCTGGTCCGCCAGGGAACGAGCCGTGGACTCCTCGAAGTAGCGGGGGTCGTAGCCGAGTTCGACGGAGAGCCGCTCGCCGGGGGAGATCACCACCGTGATGGGGTAGTTGGTGGCCTCGCGGGCCTCCAGGTCGCGCATCTGTACGCCGTGGGCGCCCGCGGTGCTGTCGTCCACCGGGTAGTTCTCGAAGACGAGCAGGCTGTCGAACAGGGACGTCCCCGCGGGCAGGTCACTGAAGGTGTGCAGCCGGGTCAGCGGTACGTGCCCGAAGCGGCGGTCGTCGGCCCGCGCGGCCTGCGTCCTGCGCAGCCACGCGTCGCACGTGTCCCCGCCGTCCACGGTGGCCCGGGCGGGCAGCGTGGTGATGAACAGGCCGGTGATGGTGTCGGCGCCGGGCAGGTCCGAAGGACGGCCGGAGACGGTGGTGCCGTAGCACACCTCGCTCTCGCCGCTCCACCGGGAGAGGAGCAGCCCCCAGGCGCCCTCCACCACGGTGTTGAGGGTCAGCCGGTGCCTGCGGGCGAACTCCTGGAGCCGCCGGGTGGAGTCCTCGCCGAGCCGCTGCGACAGCCAGGTGCCCGAGGAGGCCGAGGCGCCGGGGGCGGGCCTGCGGTCGTAGGGCAGGGCGGTGGGAGCGGTGAGTCCGGCGAGGGCGGTGCGCCAGTGCTCCTCGGCGCGGACGGTGTCGCGGCCGGCGAACCAGGCCGCGTAGTCCGCGAACGGGCGGCGGTCCGGCAGGCGCGGCTCGTCGCCCGCGGCGAGCGCGGCGTGGCAGGCCACGACGTCCGACAGGACGTGGAAGACGCTCCAGCCGTCGAGCAGGACGTGGTGAAAGGTCCACACCACGCGCACCTCGTCCGGGGCGGTCCTGATCAGGGTGACGCGCAGCAGGGGCGCGGTGTCCAGGGTGATGCCGCGCGCCTTGTCGTCGGCGAGCAGCCGCTCCAGTTCCGCGGTGCGCCGCTCGGGCGTCAGGGCGCTCCAGTCGTGCTCGGTGACGGGCAGGACCGCGGTGCGGTGCACGGCCTGGAGCGGTACGGGTACGCCGCTCAGGACCACGGCGGTGCGCAGCACGGGGGTGCGGTCGACGACGTGCTGCCAGGCGGCGGCCAGGACGCCGGTGTCGCGCACCCCGTCCATCACGAACGTGACCTGCTCGGTGTACACGCCGCCGGCGGGCTCGTCCATGCCGTGGACGACCATGCCGGACTGGGTGGGGGTGAGCGGGTAGACGTCCACGATGTCGCGCCCGGTGCCCACGAGGCGGTCGACGGCCTCCTGGTCGAGGGGGGCCAGCGGGAAGTCCGACGGGGTGCGGCCCCCGGCGCCGGGTCCGGCGCAGTGCCGCACGATCGCCCGCAGCTCATCGGCCAGCTCGGCGGCGAGGCGGTCGACGGTGTCACGCCGGTACACCTCGCGCGAGTACGCCCAGGTGAACTCCAGGCGTTTGTCGGTGACACGGCCGAGTACGTCGATGAGGTGCGGGCGCTCCGCGGCCCGGTCCATGCCGCCGACGAGCCCGCCGTGGGGTGCGTGCAGCAGGCCGCCCGTGGGGGCGTTGCCGTCCTGCTGCCCGAGGTAGTTGAAGCCGAGCTGCGGCAGGTCGGGCAGCCGGTCCCCCGCCGTGGCGCGCAGATGGCGCAGGGCGCCGTACCCGAGGCCGTCGCCCGGCACGGCGCGCAGGCTCTCCTTGGCGGACTTCAGGGCGGCGCCGGTGTCCGCGTGCCGGGGCACGTCGAGGACGACGGGGTACACGCTGGTGAACCAGCCGACCGTACGGGACAGGTCGACGCCGTCGAACAGTTCCGCACGGCCGTGGCCCTCCAGGGTGACCGCCACCCGGTCCCGTCCTGTCCAGCGCGCCACGACCCGGCCGAGGGCGCAGAGCAGGACGTCGTTGACGCGGGTGCGGTAGGCGTCGGGCACGTCCTGGAGCAGCCTGCGGGTGTCCTCGCGGTCGAGGCGGACCGTGACCGTCTCCTCGTGGGCCGCGGTGTTGGCTCCAGCCAGGTCGGTGGGCAGCGCGCCGTCCTGCGAAGCGGACTGCCAGTGGGCGAGTTCGTCGTCGAAGCCGCCGCCCGCGGTGTGGTCGAGGAGGCGGTGCGCCCACGCCCGGAAGGACGTGGTCTTGACCCCGAGGTCCACCCGGTGGCCGTCGCGCAGCGCCCGGTAGGCGGTGTCCAGGTCCTCCAGGAGTATGTGCCACGACACGGCGTCGACGGCCAGGTGGTGGGCGGCCAGGATCAGTACGGGCCGCTGGTCGCCGGCGGGGCGGCACAGCGCGGCCCTGAACAGCGGGGCGACGGACAGGTCGAACCCGCCGCTGAGGCGCTCGGCGAGCTCGCGCAGCGCCGCGTCGGTGCCTGCCGGGCTGCGCGGCGGCAGGTCGAGCACCTCCAGGTGGGCCGGTCCCTCGGGGGCGGTGACGTGCTGGTGCCAGCGCCCTTCGCCGTCCTTCTCGAAGCGCAGCCGCAGGGCGTCGTGATGTTCCAGGACGGCTGTCAGGGCGCCGCGCAGCAGCGTCTCGTCGGTGTCGGATGCGAGCTGGTGGGAGACCGCCTGGGTGAGGTGCGCCGGGTCGCCGGTGAGGGTGTCGAACAGGTAGTGCTGTACGGGTGTCAGCGGTGTCTCGCCCACGACCGGGCCCTGTTCGGCGCGGACCGCCGTGGCGGGCAGGTCCTCGGCCGCCGCGGCGAGCTCCGCGACCGTCTGGTGCTTGAACAGGTGCCGCGGGGTGAGGTTCAGACCGGCCCTGCGGGCGGCGGAGACGATCTGGATGCCGAGGATGGAGTCGCCGCCGAGGGTGAAGTAGTTGTCGCGTACGCCCACGGCGGGCACGCGAAGCACCTCGGACCAGATGGTGGCGAGCGTCTTCTCGGCGCCGGTGCGCGGCGCGTGCTCCCCGTCGCCGATGGTGCCTGTGGGCCACTCCGGTTCGGGCAGCGCGCCGCGGTCGAGCTTGCCGGTGGCGCCGAGCGGCAGCCGCTCGATGGGCATCACCACGGACGGGACGAGATGCTCGGGCAGTGTCCGTGCGAGGTAGGCGCGCAGCTCGGCGGAGTCCGGCACGTCGGCGCCCTCGGGGACCGCGTAGGCCACGAGGCGGTGGTGGCCGTCGTGTTCGACCACCTGGGCGGCGGCCGCGGACAGTCGGTGCGGCCCAGGTAGTGCAGTTCGCCGTGTGCGTCGCGGCGTACGAGGTCTCCCGTGCGGTACATGCGGGTGCCGGGCGGCCCGAACGGGTCGGCGGTGAAGCGGGACGCGGTCAGACCGGGCCGGTTGAGGTAACCGCGGGCCAGGGACGGGCCGCTGAGCCACAGTTCGCCGGGTACGCCGTCGGGGACCGGCCGCAACCGCGCGTCCAGTACGTAGGTGCCGGTGTGGGGCAGCCTCCTGCCGATGGGTGGCGCGGCATCGTCGGGCTCCAGCGGGTCCGACCAGGTGGCGACGACCGTGGCTTCGGTGGGCCCGTAGGAGTTGACCAGACGGTGGTACGGCGCCCACCGCGCGACCAGCTCCGCCCCACACGCATCGGCTCCGACGGTCAGCGTCTTCAGGTCGGGCAGCGAGCCGGGCGTGTCCGGCGGCAGCGTGGCCAGCGCGGCCGGTGGCAACAGCGTGTGCGTGACACGCCCGCCACGCAGCACCTCCGCCAGCTCGGCGCCGAGCAGCGGGCCGGGCGGGGGCACCACCAGGCTCGCCCCCTGCGGCAGCGACATGCACAGTTCGAGGACCGAGGCGTCGAAGCTGGGCGTGGCGAACGCCAGGACGCGGTCGCCCCGACGTGTAGATGACGTACGCGGGATCATCGAGCCGCAACGGACGCACCCGGTCGGCGTCCGTGGGCCGATGCCCCGGCTCGTCGACCGGTACGCCGACGAGCAGGCCGCCGACCTCCTTGGCGCCCAACGTCACAGCGGGCGCAGCGTCGCGCAGCATCAGCGCGATCCGCTCCTCCGGGTATCCGGGGTCGACCGGCAGGAACGCCGCGCCCGCCTTCGTGACCGCAACCTGGGCGAGGAACATCTCCGCCGAACGCGGCAGGGTGAGGGCGACCAGGTCGCCGGGGCCCACACCCTGCGCGATGAGCCGGTGTGCGACCCCGGACGGGCCGGACCCGCCAGCAGACGGCTCCGCTCGGCGGGCGGCAGGACGTCGACAGCGTCCAGACGCGTCGTGCCCGTCGCCTCGGCCAGCACGTGCAGCGTGTGCAGGAGCTGGTCCGCCAGGGAACGAGCCGTGGACTCCTCGAAGCAGTGCGGGTCGAAGCCGAGTTCGACGGTGAGCTGCTCGCCGGGGGAGATCATCACCGTGAGCGGGTAGTTGGTCGGCTCCAGGTCGCGTTCCTGCTCGATGGCCAGGCCGTGCCGCGCCAGGGCGTTCGCGTCGAACGGGTAGTTCTCGAACACCACGATGCTGTCGAACAGGGTGGTGCCGCCGGGGATGTCGCTCCAGGTCTGCAACTGGGCGAGGGAGACGAAGTCGTGGCGCCGGGACTCCGACTGGGCGGTCTGGAGGTCGCCGAGCCAGTCCAGGAGGCGCCGCTGTCCGTCGACGCGCGCCCGGGTCGGCAGCGTGTTGATGAACAGGCCGACCATGGAGGTCACTCCCGGCAGGTCGGCAGGCCGGCCGGAGACGGTCGTGCCGAACACCACGTCGTCACCGCCGCCGTAGCGGGACAGGAGCAGCGCCCAGGCGCCCTGGAGCATGGTGTTGACGGTCAGTCCCGCCTGCTGCGCGGTCTCCCGCAGCCGCGCCGACACACCGGCGTCGAGCAGCACCCGGACCGAACCGGACGAGGACGCCCGGTGTGCCTCGGCGGGCCACCGGTCCCGGGGCAGCGCCGTGGGCGTGGAGAACCCGGCGAGTGCGGTACGCCAATACTGTTCGGCGCGCTCGGTGTCCTGGCCTGTCAGCCAGCCCAGATAGTCGGCGAAGGCCGCCCGCTGGGGAACCTCGGGTCGGCGTCCCGCGGTCAGGGCGGCATAGCGCTCGCACACCTCATCAAAGACCTGGGCCGCGCTCCACCCGTCGAGCAGGACGTGGTGGAACGTCCACACCATCCGCACCCGGTCCGGCGCGAGCCGGATGAAGGTGAGCCGCATCAGCGGTGCCGTGCCGAGGTCGATGCCTGCCGCGCGGTCCGCGGCGAGCAGCCGGTCCATCTCCTGTTCGCCGCGCTCGGCGGACCAGGTGGTCCAGTCGTGGTGGGTGACGGGCACGGTGGCCCGCCGCTGCACGACCTGGAGGGGTTCGGTGGTCTCCTGCCACTCCAGGCGGGTGCGCAGGACGGGGTTGGCGTCCGCCGTGTGCTGCCACGCCTCGGCCAGGGCGTGCGGGTCCGTGACGCCGCGCAGCACCAGTTGCACCTGGTTGACGTAGGTGCGGCCGTCCGGGTCGAGGAGGCTGTGGAACAGCATGCCCGCCTGCATCGGCGTCAGCGGGTACAGGTCGGCGACGGTGCGGCCGTCCCCCACGACCCGGTCGAGGGCCGTCTGGTCGAGGCGGGCCAGCGGGAAGTCCGACGGGGTCCTGCCGCCCGCGTCCGGGCGGGCGCAGTGGGCGACGACGCCTTCCAGGGCCTGGAGCATGCCGGACGCGAGGCCCGCGATCGTCTCCTCGCGGTGCAGTCGGTGGCTGTAGTACCAGGTGATCTCCAGCCTGTCGTTCTCGACGCGGGCCACCACGTCGAGGAGGTGCGGGCGCACCGACTCCGGAGCATCGGCGCCGTCGAGGCCGCCGGGCACGGAGCGCACGAGCGCGCCGTCGTCGACGTCCCCGCTGCCGCCGGACCAGCCGAACCGGCCCAGATAGTTGAAGCTGACGGCGGCCGCGGGCGAGCCGTCGAGCGGCCCCTCATCGGCCAGGTGACGCAGCGCGCCGTGGCCGATGCCCCGGTCGGGGACCGAGCGAAGCTGTTCCTTCACGGCCTTCAGGGCGGTGCCCCAGTCGCCGTCCGGCACATCGAGCGCGACCGGGTACAGGGACGTGAACCAGCCGACCGTGCGCGACAGGTCGACGTCGTCGAACAACTGGTCCTCACGGCCGTGCCCCTCCAGGTCGACAGCGAAGGGCCGCCGCCCCGCCCACCCGGCGAGGACCCGGCCGAGGGCGGTGAGCAGCACGTCGTCGATCCGGGTGCGATAGATGCCTGGCACCTCGCGCAGCAGCGCGTCGGTGCGTCGCCGGTCGAGACGTACGGTGACCTCACGGACGTCGGCCATGGTGTTGCCGCCGTCGCCCTCGCCGTGGACAAGCTCCACGGGCAGCGGTGCGGCGCAGTGCCGTGCGACGTCCTCCCAGTACGCGCGCTGGCCGTCGAAGCCACCGGCGCCCGTGTGCGCGCGCAGGCGGCGCGCCCACTCCTGGACGGAGGTGGTGCGCTCGGCGAGGCGTACCCCGTCACCGGCGCGCGCCTGCCGGTACGCGGTGTCCAGGTCCTCCAGGAGCACGCGCCAGGAGACGCCGTCGACCACCAGGTGGTGCACCGTGAGGAGCAGCCGCGGGCGGGCCCCGGTGAACAGGCGGGCGGCGAGGAGCGGCCCGGTGTCGAGGCGGAAGGCGGCGTGTGCTGCGGCCGTGAGCCGGGACTCGGCGGCCTCGGCGTCCGCGGGGGTCAGGCCGGACAGGTCGTGGACCGCGAGCAGCTCGGGCGCCGCGGCCCCGGCGTCGGCGCACGTCTGCCGCCACGTGCCGTCGTCCTGCCGGTCGAAGCGGCAGCGCAGGGCGTCGTGGTGGGCCCACAGCGCGGCGAGCGCGCTGCGCAGGGCTTCGGGGTCGACGTCGTCGGCCGTCTCCACGACGACGGACTGGTTGAAGAACTCGGGGCGGTGCGGCCCGGCGTCCAGGAACCAGTGCTGGATGGGGGTGAGCGCGACGTCCCCGGCCACCGGGTCGGTACCGGCGACGGGTGCGGCGGTGCCGCCGGCGGCCGCGAGGGCGGCGACGGTGGGGTGCCGGAACAGGTCGCGCGGGGTGAGGGCGAGGCCCGCTGCGCGGGCGCGCGAGACGACCTGGATGCTGAGGATCGAGTCGCCGCCCAGCATGAAGAAGTGGTCGTCGGCGCCGACACGTGCCACGCCGAGCAGTTCCGCCCAGATCTCGCTGAGGATCTGCTCGGCCCCGGCGCGCGGGGCCCGGTAGGCGGTGTCACCCGTCGCCGCCCAGTCGGGCTCGGGCAGTTGGCGCCGGTCCACCTTGCCGTTGGCCGTCAGGGGCAGTTCCGGCACGGTGACGAAGGCGGCGGGCAGCATGTAGTCGGGCAGGTCCGCCGCGAGCCGGTCGCGCAGTTCGGCCGCTGCCGGTACCGCCGTGCCCGGGGCCGGTACGAGGTGGGCGGCGAGGCGTTTGCGCCCCTCCTGCTCGTACAGGGACACGACCGCTTCGGCGACGGCGGGGTGTGCCGTGAGCCGGGCCTCGATCTCGGCGGGCTCGACACGGAAGCCACGGATCTTGATCTGGTCGTCCGCGCGGCCCACGAAGTGCAGTTCGCCGTCGCCGCTCCAGCGCACGATGTCGCCGGTGCGGTACATACGGGTGCCTGGCGGGCCGAACGGGTCGGCGAGATAGCGCCCGGCGGTGGCGCCGGGCAGGCCCGCGTAGCCACGGGCGAGACCGGCGCCCGCGACATACAACTCGCCCGGCACGCCGGGCGGTTGGGGGTCCAGGGCGTCGTCGAGTACGTACACGCGGGTGTTGTCGAGGGGCCGCCCGATGGGGAGCACCGCGGGCAGCGGGTCACCGGCGCGGAAGGGGCGGCGGGTGGCGAACGTGGTGGTCTCGGTGGGGCCGTAGCCGTCGACGACGGTCAGGCCGGGGCAGGCGTCGAGGACCCGCGCGACCACCGCGCCCGGCACGGCCTCGCCGCCGGTCCACACCTCGGTGGCGCCGCGCAGACAGGTCGGGTCCTCCTGGGCGAGCAGCCGGAAGAGCCCCGCGGTCAGCCACAGGCACCGCACGCCCTGCTCGGTGATCGCGCGGCGCACACCGGCCGCGTCGAGGTCCTCCGGCGGCGCGAGCACAGCAGTACCGCCGTGCAGCAGCGGCACCCACAGCTCGTACGTCGAGGCGTCGAAGGCGTGCGGGGAGTGCACAAGGACCCGCTCGTGCCCGGCGAACGCCCGGTCGAGTGCGAGCGCGGCGACGTCCCGGTGGCGCACGGCGACCCCCTTGGGGACGCCGGTGGAGCCCGAGGTGAACATCAGGTACTGGACGTTGTCGGGGTGCACGAAGGGGATGTCCGGCACGGCGGGTATCCCTGCGCCGGAAGCCCCGAAAGCCGCCGCGTCGCCGGAGATCCCGTCCACCGTTGCGTCGCCGGAAGCCCCGTGGGCCGCCGCACCGCCGAAGCCGTCGTCCACGTCGCCGTCGCCGTCGACGCGCAGCACGCTGCCGTCGGGCAGCACGTCCCGCGCGCGCTCCCGCCAGGCCTCGTCGGTGAGCAGCAGCGCCGCGCCCACGTCGGTGAGCAGGTGCCGCAGCCGCTCCCCCGGTGCCCTGCCGTCCAGCGGTACGTACACGCCGCCGGTGCGGGCGAGGGCGAGCTGGGTGACGACGAGGGCGACGGACCGGTCCATCAGGACGCCGACCGGGACTTCGGCGGTGACGCCGAGCGCGGTGAGCCGGGTGGCGAGGGCAGCGGACCGGTCGTCGAGGTCGCCGTAGGTGAGCCGTTCGTCCCCGGCTTCCAGGGCGGGGGCGTCGGGCGTGCGCCGCGCCTGGGCGGCGAACAGGTCCGCCGCCGTGACGTCCGGGATGTGCGCGGCGGTGTCGTTCCAGGTGTCGAGCACCTGGTGGCGGCGGGTGGGCGTGAGCAGGGGAAGCCGCGCGGGCGCGCGTTCCGGGCCGGTCGTCATGCCCTCCAGGAGGACCGTCAGATACTCGGCCGTCCGCGCGACGGTGGCGGCGTCGAACAGCTCGGGGTCGTACCCGAGCCTCAGGGTCAGTTCCGTACCGGGGTACGCGACCAGGCAGAGCGGGTAGTTGGTGGTCTCGATGCCGTCGAGTCCGCTCAGACGCAGGCCGTGGGCGGCGGCGAGGTCGTCGTCCACCGGATAGTTCTCGAAGACGACGATGCTGTCGAACAGGGCGGCCCGCTCGGGGAGTTCGGTGAGGGCCTTCATCCGCGTGAGCGCCACGTAGTCGAAGCGGCGGTCCTCGCTCTGGTCGCGCTGGAGGTCGCGCAGCCAGTCGAGCAGGGTGCCTTCGCGCTCCACGGTGACCCGGGTGGGCAGGGTCGCGATGAACAGCCCGGTCATGTCCTCGGCGCCGGGCAGCTCGGGCGGCCGCCCCGAGACGGTGGTTCCGAAGACGACGTCCGCCCGGCCCGCCTGCCGGCTCAGGAGCAGTGCCCACGCGCCCTGGACGAGGGTGTTGAGGGTCAGTCCCGCCGTCCTCGCGAGGTCTTCGAGGGCCCGGCTCGTGGCCTCGGGCACGGTGACGCGGACCGCGTCCGTGGACTCGGCGTGGTGGCTCTCGCGCGGCTCGCGGTCGTAGGGCAGCGCGGTGGTCTCGCTCAGCGAGGCGAGGCGGTCCTGCCAGTGGCGTTCGGCCTCGGCCCAGTCGCGTTCGCGCAGCCAGGCCACGTAGTCGCGGTAGGGGCGCCGGTCGGGCCGCTCCCCGGGGGTGTCGTCGGCGTCCGGCGCCGCGGTGAGGCGGGCGTGGCGGGCGAAGACGTCGGACAGGACCTGGAACAGGCTCCAGCCGTCGAGGATCAGGTGGTGGAAGGACCACACCACGCGCACGGAGGTGTCGGAAAGGCGGGCGAGGGCCAGGCGCTGGAGCGGGGCCGGTGTCAGGTCGACGCCGCGCTCGCGGTCCCGGTCGAGGAAGTCCCGCAGTGCCGCGTCGCGCTCGTCCTCGCCCAGGTCCCGCCAGTCGAGGTGGGTGACGGGGACGGCGGCGTGCCGCCGCACCACGAAGAGCGGCTCGGGGACGTCCTGCCACATGACATGGCCGCGAAGCACCGGGGTGCGGTCCGTGACCTGCTGCCAGGCCGCCGCGAACACGTGGGGGTCGGCCACTCCGTCCAGGACGAACGAGAGCTGCTGGAAGTACACACGCCGGTCGTTCTGCGACAGGCCGTGGAAGAGCATGCCCGCCTGGGTGGGCGTGAGCGGGTGGGCGTCCTCCACCGCACCGGGGTCATCACCCGTGATGCGGTCGACGGCCGCCTGGTCGAGTGCGGCCAGCGGGAAGTCCGACGGCGTCCGGCCGCCGGTGCCGGGGGTGACGGCGTGCCGGGCGATGCCGGTCAGCGCGTCGGCGAACCGCCCCGCGAGGCCGGTGACGGTGGCCTCCTGGTGCAGTTCGGCGGAGTAGAACCAGGTGAACTCCAGCTCCTCCCCGTCCAATTGGCCCACCACTTCGAGGGCGTGGGGGCGGGTGGAGAGCGGGTCGGCGTCCAGTTCAAGGGGGCGGAACGTGCCCCCGTACAGGCCATCGGGCGTGCCACCGGTCCCGAACCGGCCCAGGTAGTTGAAACTGACCTGCGCGCCGGGCGCCTGCGGCAGCACGCCGGTCCCTGCCAGGTACCGCAGGACGTCGTGGCCCAGGCCGTGCCGTGGCACCGCGCGGAGCTGCTCCTTGACCTGCTTGAGCACGGCGTCCCACTCGGCGTCCGGCGGGACGGCGAGGGCGACGGGGTGGCGGGTGGTGAACCAGCCGACGGTACGGCTGGTGTCGACGTCCGCGAAGAGTTCCTCGCGGCCGTGCCCCTCGACGTCCACGAGCACGCGCTCATGGCCGGTCCACGCGCACAGCACCCTGCCGAGAGCGCTCAGGAGTACGTCGTTGACCCGGGTGCGGTAGGTGTCCGGCAGCGTGCGCAGCAGGGCGGAGGTGTCATCGGCGTTCAGGCGTACGGTCACCGAGCGCGCCGATGCGTAGGTGTTGGCGCCCGTGCGGTCCCGCGGCAGGTCGACGGCGGCGCCCGCGGTGGCCCCGGTCCAGTACGCCGCCTCGTCGTCGAAGCCGCCCTCGGTGGCCAGGGCGGTCAGGCGCCGGGCCCAGTGCCGCAGCGGCGAGGACTTGGCGGGCAGCGCCCCCGTCCCCTCGCGGCCATCGCGGCGGGCCCGGTAGGCCCGTTCGAGGTCCTCAAGGAGGATGCGCCAGGAGACGCCGTCGACCACGAGGTGGTGGACGGCCAGGTGCAGGACGGCGGGCAGGTCGTCGCCGCGGTCGTGCAGGACGGCACGGAGCAGCGGGCCGTGGTCCAGGTCGAAGGGGCCCAGGTGCGGCATGTCGGCGCCGGGGCCGGTGTGGCGGGTGAGGCGCAGCCGCGGCACACGTGCGTCGATGTGCCATCCGGCGCCTGCCAACTGCTCGTCGCCGCGGGGGAAGCGGGAGCGCAGGGCGTCGTGGTGGTCGACGACGTCGTTCAGGGCGTGCTCCAGGGCCGTCGCGTCGACGGTGCCCGTCAGCTCCGTGGACAGGGTCTGCGCGAAGTGGCCCGCCCGTTCGCCCGCGCTGTCGAACAGCCAGCGCTGGATGGGCGTCAGCGGTGCCGTGCCGGTGGCGGGCACGACGGCGGGGGCCGCGGTACTGCGGGGCCCTGAGGCGTCGGCGCAGCGGGCGAGTGCGGCGACCGTCTGGTGCCGGTACACGTCGCGGGAGGTCACCGTGAGCCCCGCCTGCCGGGCCTGGGCCACCACTTGGATGCTGAGGATGGAGTCCCCGCCGAGGGCGAAGAAGTTGTCGTCGGCGCCGACCCGCTCCACGCGCAGGACCTGCGCCCAGATCCCGGCGAGGACCCGCTCGGTGGGCGTGCGGGGCGCGACGTGCCGTGTGGTGTGCCCGGCGGACGCCGGTGCCGGGAGGCGGCCTCGGTCCAGCTTGCCGTTGGGGTTCAGCGGCAGCGCGGGCAGCACCACGACGGCCGCGGGGACCAGGTAGTCGGGCAGGGTACGGCCCAGTGTCCTGCGCACCGCCTCCGGTTCGGGGCGCGCCCCCGGGGCCGGCACGACATAGCCGACGAGACGCCGGTGGCCATCGCTCTCCAGGACGGTGGCGGCGCTCTGCGCCACGCCCGCGCAACTGCGCAGCGCCTCCTCGACCTCGCCGAGTTCGATGCGGAAGCCGCGCACCTTGACCTGCTGGTCGATCCGGCCGAGGTACTCCAGTTCTCCGCTCGCGGACCAGCGCACCAGGTCTCCGGTGCGGTACATGCGGTCCCCCGGCAGGCCGAACGGGTCGGCGATGAAGCGGGTGGCGGTCAGGCCTGGGCGTCGCAGGTAGCCGCGCGCGAGACCGCCGCCGCCCAGGTACAGCTCGCCCGTCACGCCCGGGGGCTGGGGGCGCAGGAGCCGGTCCAGGACGTAGGTGCGGGTACGGGCCACGGGCTTGCCGATGGGCGGGGCCTGGCCGGGCACGTCCGCGCCCGCGAACCAGGCGGTGGCGTAGACGGTGGCCTCGGTGGGGCCGTAGATGTTGGCCACCTCGCAGGACGGCATGGCCGCGCGCAGGTCACGCACCGTCTGCGCGGGCAGCGCCTCACCCGCGAGGACCACGGTGTCGGCCTCCAGAACCGCGCCGCCCGCACCACCCGCTCCCGCACTGCCCGCACTGCCCGCACTGAGCAGCCTGGAGACCACCGAGGGCACGCCGCTGAGGAGCCCGGCGCGCTTCGGTCCGTCCGCGTCGGCGAGTGCCGCCAGGTCGGCTATGACCTCGACGCTGCCGCCCGCGAGCAGCGGGCAGAACAGTTCGAAGACGGACACGTCGAAGTTGAGGGAGGTGGAGGCCACGACGTGCGCGAGGCGCCGCGGCCCGAACCGCTCCGCCGCCCAGGCGGCGAGCGTGGCGACGGTGCGGTGGGTGACCACGACGCCCTTGGGGCGGCCGGTCGAGCCCGAGGTGTAGATGACGTACGCGGGATGGTCAGGAAGCAGCGGCCGCAGGCGGTCGGCGTCGGTCGGGTCGGTGTCGTACGCATGCTCCGCTGCCGGGCCCTCGGTGTCGTCGGCCAGGCAGTCCTCGATGAGCAGCGGATCGCAGCCGTCGGGCAGTGCGTGCGCGGTCTCCCGGGCGGCCACGACGAGGGCGGGGGCTGCGTCGTCGAGCATGAAGGAGATGCGCTCGCGCGGGTAGCCGGGGTCCACGGGCAGATATCCGGCACCGGACTTCAGGACCGCCCACAGGGCGGGCAACAGGTCGGCGGAGCGGGGCAGGCACAGTGCGACGAGCGTCTCGGGTCCGGCGCCGCGGGCCACGAGGCGGCGGGCGATGCGGTTGGCGCGCCGGTTCACCTCGGTGTAGTCGAGGCGGGTGGGTCCGCAGAGGACGGCGGTGCGGTCGGGGGTGGCGGCGACCTGCGCCTCGAACAGCGCGGGCAGCGTGTCGCCGTGCTCCTGGTGCTGCCCCACGGGCGCGGGCGGATTCCAGGCTTCGAGCAGGGTGCTCCGCTCGTCCGCCGACAGGAGCGGCAGTTTGGCAAGGGTCCGGTGCGGGCTCTCCGCCATGCCGTCGAGGAGGCGGTGCAGATGGCCGGTCATGCGGGCGACGGTGTCCGCACCGAAGAGGTCGGTGTTGTACTCGACCGTCAGCTCGCAGCTCCCGTCCGGCCGCGGCGAGAATTCGAGGACCAGGTCGAAGCGGGCGGCCGGGCGCGGCAGCGGGTGCTCCTCGACGCGCACACCGCCGCAGTCCCGGGAGTGCTCCCCCGCGGTCTGCTGGACGACGAGGGCCTGCACCAGGGGGGTGCGGCTCGGGTCGCGGGGCGGCGCGAGTTCCTCGACGACGCGGTCGAACGGCACCCCGTCGTGGGCGAAGGCGTCGAGGACGGTCGCGCGCATGCTCTCCACGAAGGCGTCGACGGTCAGGGTGTCGTCCACTTCTTCGCGCAGCACCACGGTGTTGGCGAAGAATCCGGTGACGTCCTCCAGGTCCCGGCGGCCCCGCCCGTTGGTGACGGTACCGAAGGCCACGTCCCGCTGCCCTGAGTAGCGGGAGAACAGCAGGGCCGCCGCCCCGGCGAACAGGGTGAAGACGGTGGTGCCGCGCCCGCCTGCCAACCGCCGCAGTCGGGCGATCAGTTCGGCGGGGAGCGGGTGGCGGTGCGCGGCGCCCGCGCTGGTGCGCACCGCGGGCCGCGGCCTGTCGGTGGGCAGGTCCAGTTGCTGCATGCCCGTCAGGTGCCGCTTCCAGTACGCGAGGTCGTCGGCGTGCCCTTCGCCGGACCGCTCGTGCTCCCACACGGCGAAGTCCGGGTACTGCACGCCGGGTGCGGGCAGCCCGTCCGGTGTGCCGGAGACCTCCGCGCGGTAGAGCGCGGTCAGGTCCCGGGTGAGGATGCCCACCGACCAGCCGTCGGTGACGATGTGGTGCTGGGCGAGCAGCAGCAGATGGTCGTCGTCGGCGCGGTGGACGAGCAGGGCCCGGGTCAGCGGCCCCGCCGCCAGGTCGTAGGGGCGGCTCAACTCGTCGGTGAGGAGCCGCTCCGCGGCCTCGGCGCGCCGGTCGGCGGGCAGTTCCCGTACGTCGGCGGTGCGCAGCGGCAGCGCGGACTCGCCGCTCACCCGCTGTACGCCGTGCCCGTCGACGGTGTCGAAGGTGGTGCGCAGCGCGTCGTGGCGTGCGGCGAGGCGGTCGAGGGCGCGGCGCAGTGCCGCCACGTCCGGCTCGCCGCGCAGCCGCAGCGCCACGCCGGTGTTGTACTCGCTGCCGCCGTCGGAGAGGTCGTCGAGGAACCACAGCCGCCGCTGGGCGCTGGACAGCGGCAGCGGCCGGTCGCGCGGGGCGGGCGGGATCGGCTCCGCGGCCACGGCGGCGGCCGGGTCGGCGAGCAGCGGGGCGAGCGCGGCGACGTTGCGTGCGGTGAAGACGTCCCGTACCAGGAGGCGGACGCCCAGTTCGTCGCGGATCCGCGACAGGGTCCTGGCGGCGAGGATGGAGTCGCCGCCCAGGTCGAAGAAGTCGTCCTGCACGCCGAGCCCGCCGACGCCGAGGACGTCCGCCCAGATGGCGGCGAGTGCCTCCTCCTCGGGGGTGCGGGGCAGGACGCGGCCCGGGGCGGGGGTGCGGGTGGGCGCGGGCAGGGCACGCCGGTCGATCTTGTGCTGCGGGGTGAGCGGGAGTTCGTCCAGGACGACGACGGCGGCGGGGACCATGTGCGCGGGCAGGGCGGCGGCCGTGCGGGCCAGCAACTCCGACGGTTTCGGCGCCTGTTCGGGGTGGGTGGGGGTGACGTAGCCGACCAGCCTGCGGTGTCCGGGCTCGTCCTCGCGCACCACGACCACGGCTTCACGGACGCCGGTATGGGCGAGGAGTGCCGCCTCGACCTCGCCGGGTTCGATGCGGAATCCGCGCACCTTCACCTGGCGGTCGACGCGGCCGAGGTATTCGAGGTCGCCGTCGGCGGTCCGGCGTGCGCGGTCCCCGGTGCGGTAGAGGCGGGCGCCCGGCGGACCGAAGGGGTCGGCGACGAAGCGGCCCGCGGTCAGTCCTGGCCGGCCGAGGTAGCCGCGGGCCACGCCGTCGCCGCCCACGAACAGTTCGCCGTCGCCGCCGGGCGGCACCGGGCGCATCTCCGCGTCCAGGACATGGGCGCGGGTGCCGGGCAGCGGGCCGCCGATCGTCGGGGTGCCGGTCCCCGCGGTCAGGGGTCCGGTCCAGGTGGCGACGATGGTGGCCTCGGTCGGACCGTAGGAGTTGATCATCCGGCGGCCCGGCGCCCAGGTGTCGACGAGGTGCGCCGGGCAGGCCTCGGCGCCCACGATCAGCGTGCGCAGGTGGGGTGCGCCGCCGGGGCCCGGCGCGGGCAGGGTGGCGAGGGCTGCCGGGGGGATGAGGGTGTGGCTGATGCGGTGCTCGTCCAGGACGGCGGCGAGTTCGTCGCCGAGCCAGGGCCCGTCCGGCGGGAGCACAAGGGTGGCGCCGGTCAGGACGGAGATGAACAGTTCGAGCACGGAGGCGTCGAAGCTGGGTGAGGAGAACTGGAGCACGCGGTCGCCCGGGCCCACCGCGTACCGTTCGGCCGCCGCCGCGGCGAAGCCCGCGATGCCGCGGTGCGTGACCGTCACACCCTTGGGCCTGCCGGTCGAACCGGAGGTGTAGATGACGTAGGCAGCATGGTCGACACCCCCCGGCACGCCCACCACCCCGCCACGCGCCCCCTCGGCACCCGCACCGCGGTCGGCGCCCCTGCCTTGGTCGGCGTCCCCGCCGTGGTCGGCGTCCCCGCCGGGGTCGGCGCCCCCGCCGGGGTCGGCGCCCCCGCCGTACGCGGCACCCCCGCCGTACGCGGCACCCCCGCCGGGGTCGGCGTCCCCGCCGTACGGGGCATCTCCGCCGTACGCGGCGACCCCGCTGTGCCCGGCGCCCCCGCCGAGGTCGGCACCCCCGCCGTACGCGGCATCTCCGCCGTACGGGGCATCTCCGCCGTACGGGGCATCTCCGCCGTACGCGGCGCCCCCGCTGTGCCCGGCGCCCCCGCCGGGGTCGGCACCCCCGCCGTACGCGGCGCCCCCGCTGTGCCCGGCGCCCCCGCCGGGGTCGGCACCCCCGCCGTACGCGGCACCCCCGCCATGGTCGGCGTCTTTGCCGTACGCGGCGTTCTCCCCGTACGCGGCACCCCCGCCGGGATCGGCACCCCCGCCGCACGCACCCCGCGTACCGTAAGCCCCGCCCGTACCACCCCACCCCTCAAGCACCGCACGGACCCGGTGCGGGTCGTCCAGGATCACCGCGGGCGTGGCGTCGCCCAGCATCAGTTCGCGTCGCTCGGCGGGGTAGTCGGGGTCCACGGGCAGGAAGGCGGCGCCCGCGCGGGCCACGGCCAGTTCGGCGGCGATGAGTTCCATGGAGCGCGGCAGGACCAGGGCCACGGTCCGCTCGGGGCCCGCACCGCGCCGCCGGAGTTCGTCGGCGAGCCGCTCGATCCGCTCCGCCAGTTCCCGGTAGGACCACGTCCGTCGGCCGTCGGTCAGCGCGGGCGCCTCCGGCGTGCGCGTCACCCACGCGGCGAACAGTTCGGCGAGCGGCCGGTGCGGCGCCGGAGAGGATGTGTCATGCGGCTCGGTCATCGGGGCAGTCCTTCGGAGCGGGGACGATGCTGGGCGCGCCGGTGCGGCAGGAACCTCTCGACGGCGTGGCCGTGGGGGTGCCGCGGGCGCGGGAAGACGGCGGAGCGGTCGGTTCAGACGGTGCCGGTGCGCCGCGCGGCGCGGCCCGAGATCTGCACGTGGTCGATGACGCCGGTGGCGGCGTCGCGGTGGAAGCGCCCGCCGGGCTCGTGCTTGCCGGTGGCCGGGTCGACGAGATCGCACGACAGGTCCGGGTAGCAGACCAGGGGCAGCGGCAGGTCACCGTCGACGGACAGCGTGGGGGCACCGTCCGCGGCGAGGGTGATCCGGTACTCGGTGGGGCCGTTGTGGTACACGCCGGCGCACTCGGGGAGGGCGATGGGGTCGCCGCGGTGCGCGGGTGCCGGAGCGGTCGGCACGCGTACGCCGGTGAGCCGGGTGAGGTCGTCGGCGAGGTCCTGCCACAGCGCGGTGGCGCCGCCTGCGTTGCCGGTGAAGGCGACGACCACGCCGCTTTCCGGCTCGGCCCGCAGATGGCAGGAGGTGCCCTGGGCGTTGCCGTCGTGGCCGCACCAGCGGCGGCCGTCCTGGTCGAACAGCGCGACGCCGAGACCCCAGGCGTCCGCCAGGGCACCCGGGAGGGCGCCGGGTTCGGGCTGCCGCATGCGGGCGGCGACGTCGGGCGGGAGCACGGCGGACCGGCCCGCCAGGGCTCTTCCGAGGTCCATCAGGTCCAGTGCGCTTGCCAGCAGGGCTCCGGCCGGTGCCTCCACCGGGGCCAGGTTCTGGTGGGCGGGACGCAGTCGTCCTGTCGCCGTGTTCACGGCGTGTCCTGCCGCGCTCGGACGGGCGGGGACCGGGTCGCCGAGGAAGGCGGGTTCGGTGCCCAGGGGGTCGAGGAGCAGGGCCTGGACGGCTTCCTGCCAGGTCATGCCGGTGACCTGCTCCACGAGCCGGCCGGCGGCTATGTAACCGGCGTTGGAGTAGGAGAACCCGGTGCCGGGCGTGAACAGCGCGTCCCGTGCGGTGCACACGCCCGCCAGATAGCGCGAGACGGTGGTACGGGCCGCGGTGTCAGAGTCCGGGCCTGTCGGAAACCCGGCGGTGTGGCACAGCAGATGACGAACCGTCACCTCCGGTAACTCGCGCAGTTCGGGCAGGTACGAGGCGACGGCGTCGTCCAGGTCGAGGTCGCCGTCGTCGGCCAGGAGGAGGACGGCGGCGGCGGTGTACACCTTGGTGACGGAGCCCAGCGGGACGGCCGTGTCTGCGGTGTACGCGCTGCCGGTGGCGGCGTCGGCCGTGCCGGTGTGGACGCTGATGACTTCCGTACCGGTGTCCACGGCGAGGTGGGCCCCGGGCACCCGGTGGGTGTGGGCGAGGCTGTTGAGCCGGTGCTGCAACTCCTGGCGTAGGAGAGGCGCTTGCCGGTCGATGACCGGTGTGGCGGTGGGATACGGCATGAGAAGGGCACTCCCGTTGGCTGTGGCTCGTGGAAGGTGACACGCCGACCGGCGGGGTGGGCGGAGGTCGGCCGCGCCGCGGTACGGCGGCTAAGGCCTTTTGACCTGGACCGGCAGGTGGCGCACGCCGACGATGACGGCGGGGTTCTGGTACGTGATGTCGTGGTAGGAGGGGATGGCGAGGTCGCTGTAGTCGTCGAGCAGCATGCGCAGCGCGATCCGTGCCTCCAGGCGGGCCAGGGGCGCGCCGAAACAGAAGTGGATGCCGTGCCCGAACGTCAGGTGGTTGTTGGGGCTGCGGTTGATGTCGAGACTGTCGGGTGCGGCGAAGCGGCCGGGGTCGCGGTTGGCGGCACCCAGGTGGGCCATGACGAGGCTGTTGACGGGCAGTTCGTGTCCGTCGAGCACCACGGGCCGGTTGACGCGGCGTCCCAGTTCGGGGAAGGGCGGCAGCAGCCGAAGGATCTCTTCGACGGCCTCCGGCAGTTGGTCGGGCTCGGCACGCAGGGCGGTGAGCGTGCCGGGGTTCTGGTCGAAGGCGACCAGGGCGTTGCCGAGGAGGGCGGTGGTGGTGATGTGTCCCGCGACCAGGAGCAGGGCGACGAAACCGACCATCTCCTGGTCCGTCAGGCGCACTCCGTCCACATCGGCGGCTATGAGCTTGCTGATGAGGTCGTCGGCGGGGTGCGCGCGGCGGTGCCTGATGTGGTCGAGGACGTAGCCGTGCATCTCGCGCACGGTCGGCGCGATGGCTTCGAGGGCGCGCTCCAGGTCGGCGGCGTCGGGCGCGTCGCCGAGCTGGTCGCCGCCGAAGAGGGTGGCGGCCCACTCCTGGAACAGCGGGTGGTCCTCCGCCGGGATGCCGAGCAGTTCGGCGATCACGATGATCGGCAGTGGGTGGGCGAGGGTGTCGACGACGTCGAATCTGTCGTGGTCCGCGACGGTGTCGAGCAGACGTCTGCACACGGCTTCTATGCGCGGTTCGAGGCCGTGCACCACGCGTGGGGTGAACGCCTGGCTCACCAGAGTGCGGAACTTGCGGTGCTCCGGCGGGTCCATACCGACGAAGTTGCCCTGTGTGAAGGCGGCGAAGTCCTCCTGTGTGGGGGCGATCGGGGTCATGTCCGAGGAGTACGTCGCCTGGTCGGCGAGCACGGCGGCGACCCCCTGGTAGTCGACGACCCGCCACACGCCCTGCGCTTCGTCGTGCCGGACCGGACCGGTCTCACGCAGGGACCGCCAGCGGTCGGTGAGGTCGGCGAAGGGTAAATGCGGCTGTGCCGTTTCGTTGCTGGTCACTTCTCTCCCTCGGACGGGGCGCGCGGGCAGGACGGGGCCACGGGCGGACTCTTGCGGAACGGCCGCGTGCGGCGCTTCGGGTGGTGGGCACCGTGCGACCCGGTGCGGGCGAAGTGCCCGCCAGGGCGGGGACAGCGGGGTCCTGGCATGTGTGCCACCGATGCGTCGCGGGCCCGCGCCCGGCGTACGGGCGGTCCTGTCGGCTCGCGCAGCGCGCACGCCCGGGCGGGCGCGGCGCTCAATTTGGTATCGGTGGCGTCCCCTCCGGGACGTACGGCGTTCAGCCCTACGTCACCGGCACCGTGCGGGCCGGCTCAACACGTCCGCCGCAACGCACGTCGGTGCTTCGCCCGTCCCCGAGCATGGGACGGCCCCCTTGGTGCGAACCTTGCCGACATCACAACATCCCCCAGTGAAACGTTCACGCAACCGTTGCGCGTGTACTCCCCATGCACTTACGAACAGGTGGCGGACCCGCAGGGGCCGGACGCCCAGGGACGGGTGGGGCGGTGCACACGTGGGCCGGACGCCGTTCGACACTCTGCCCCATGCGCACTCGAAACCACCTTCGTCCCGGTCGAACTCGGCCACAGTCTTCACGGTGGGTCACCGGATAGCAACCCCCCAAAGTTGAACGGATAGTGCTTCCGCTGCCGCACGCAGTAACCGACGAGTAGCTTCCGCGAGGCTGCAACCTCGTACGACGACCTCGTCCGGGCCTTCGCCTCTCGCGTGTGCCCCGCACCCTCCCGCACAAACGCGCGCCTTTCCAAGACGGCGCGTTCCCTCCTGCGGACAAGTGACCGAAACGGTTCTGACCAGCGATGGAAGCCTGTTCGGAGAGCCGTCGAACACCGGTTGACCGGTTTCCGCCGTTGACTGCCCGGTTTCGGGCGTGCGGCATTGACAGCGGCCCGACAAGTCCGGCGCTACCCCGGGTGCGACGGCCGGGGCCCAGAGCGCCTCCGACCTGCCCCAAGGGGGAGCATTAGGGGGCGCACGATCACACAGCGTGCGCGGGCGCACGCCCCTTACCAAAGTAGCGTTCGCCATGCCAAAGCCGCCCCGAACGCCCGCCCGCATGCGCTGCGCCGCACTCGCTCAAAGGTTCGCGAGCCCGGCTGTTCCCCTCCGCGTATACCGAAACGGCCGGGAATGGCTGCTGTCGTCACCCGGAATCCCTCATTGATCGCCTTCGTCC
Organism: Streptomyces aureocirculatus; assembly: GCF_000720475.1. Classification (GTDB taxonomy): domain Bacteria; phylum Actinomycetota; class Actinomycetes; order Streptomycetales; family Streptomycetaceae; genus Streptomyces; species Streptomyces aureocirculatus. The sequence goes on along the minus strand of NZ_JOAP01000032.1, from coordinate 28,848 downwards.
GAACCGCCGCCGTGTGCCGCGTGACGATCTCGGGTACCCCGCCGGGACGGACCCGCGGCCGCGGACCGGACGGAAGCGGTTGCCAGAGAAGGGAGCTGCCGTGAGCGAGGCGGACGGACTTCGGACCTACCGGGGGAAGCGGCACTTCGACAGGACGAAGGAGCCGAGCGGCGAGCACCCGGGGCAGCACGGGGGCACGTCGGACGCGGGCGACGAGCCCGCCTTCGTGGTGCAGATCCACGACGCGAGCACCATGCACTTCGACTTCCGCCTCGAGGTCGACGGCGTGCTGAAGTCCTGGTCGGTCCCCAAGGGCCCCTCCACCGACCCGCGGGACAAGCGCCTCGCGCTCCCCACCGAGGACCACCCGCTTGCGTACGAGACCTTCGAGGGCGTGATCCCCGAGGGCGAGTACGGCGGGGGCACCGTCATCGTCTGGGACCGCGGCACCTACCGGCCGACCAGCCACGACAAGAAGAACCGCCCGGTGCCGTTCGCGGAGTCCCTGGAGCACGGCCACGCCACGTTCGAACTGCACGGCGAGAAGCTCCGCGGGCAGTACGCGCTTACCCGCTTCCACGGCCGCGAGGAGAAGAGCGGCGGGTCCGCGCGGAAGCCGACGTGGCTGCTCGTGCGGACCAAGTCCGGGGACGGCTCCTCACTCGTACGGAACAAGTCCGGGCACGGCTCCTCCGGCGGCGGCACACCCGATCCGCGGCGAGCCCGCTCCGCGCTCAGCGGCCGCACGCTGCGCCAGGTCGCCGAGACCCCGGACGCCCCGACGTGGGACCCGGACGGCGGCGGGAGCACACCGGGCGGCGGCTCAACGCCACCTACCCGGAGATCGTCGACGCGCTCGCCGCGCAGGACCGCGCCGACGCGTGCCGACGCGGCTGGGAGGGCCTCATCGCCAAACGGACCGACAGCACGTACCAGGCGTGCCGCTCGGACGACTGGCTCAAGCTGCAAAACGAGATGATTCGGGAGCGCACGGGCAGTTGACCAGCCGCGACACGGTGAACGCAACAATGTTGCGTTTGGTACAACAGCCTCATGGTTGCTGAGGCACCGGGTTCGGTGCGCCTTGTCCTGGCGCCGAATGTGGTGCACCTGGAGCCGGAGCCAGCTTTCTTCGCCGCGATGAAGGAGGGCTGGGCCAGACAGCAGTCCGCGCGCTTTCTCCAGGCTTCGACGATCCAGCCCCGCCTGCGATTGATCAACCGCTTGAACAGTTCACCGGGCTGTATCCGTGGCAGTGGACTCCTGCGGATGGCGAGGCGTTCATCGTGCACCTGATCAGCGGGGCCAAGCCGATCCATCTGCACACGGCGGAGTACGAGGGCGACCCCCGGCGTCGGCCGCTCAGCTACGACGAGGTCCAGGCGCTGTTCGACGCATCTGATGCTCGACCGCGCCTCATCCAGGCGCGAGACCGCAAGGGCGTGCTGACCGCGCTGCGCGGTGCCGCGGCCCTCAAGACGGTCTACGCCTACGGCACACGACGCACCGAGTCCTCCAGAATCGACTTGGTGGACCTGCGCCGCCATCGAAAGACGCCGCAGTTCAGGCAGTTCGGCTCCATGGCGGTGCGCTACGGCAAGTCGTCGAAAGGCGCCCCGCCCAAGCGGCGGACTGTGCTCCTGGTGCCGGAGATGGACTGGGTCGTCGACGTCCTGGACGACTGGATGCGCGAGGTCCGGCCGCGGCTGGCGCCCGGGCGGCACCCGGCGCTGTGGGTGACGGAGCGGGCGGGCCGTATGACACCGCGCTCGATCAACGACGCGTTCGTGACAGCCCATGATGCCGCCGGCCTCGATCCAGCGCTCGACCTGCACTGCCTGCGGCACATTGTCTGCGCTTAGTTTCCGTGTGGCGATCGACTCCAACTGTGGTGATGGCCTGGGGGTTTGGGCTTTGCGTTGAGGCGTGTGGTGTTTCTACAGTCGCCACTCATGATCCTGAACTTCTTCTCGCCCCGGGGCTGGCAGTCCTGGGACATCGAGCATCGGCCGCTGATCTCCGAGGGGATGCCCGTGCTCATCGACAACGATCTGCGCTTCGAGGACGGCCCTGCCGCGCCGCGTCCGGCGGCGGTGGTGAACCGGTGGTTGCGTGAACTCCCGTCAGTGGGGCGCCGGCGCCGAGCTCGTGGGAGAACTACGCACGGGTGGTCAAGGAGTGGATGGAGTTCCTGGCCGTACACGGGGCGGGGCTGTTCGACTCCGCGGGTTCGGCTGAAGGCTGCGTTGAGCCGGTACGCCGAGCACCGGGCGGCGGGTCCGTTGAAGGCCCGGTTCGCGGCGACGACGTGGGGCCAGCACATGAGCATCCTGTCGTTGATCTACCGGTGGGTGATGCACGAGGAGTACGCAACGGCCGAGCCGTTCACCTACCGCGCCGCGCGGGCCCTGTTCGCCGGGACCGGCCGGGAGGTGAAGGTGAATTTGGCGGTCCGCCGCACCCCGAAGCCGCACGTGACGATCAAGTACCTGGAGCCGGACTTCACCGAGCTGTTCCGCAAGGGGCTGCGGGGGCTGGCGCCGGACGGCTCGCGGGACACCGGTTTCCACGGGCGGGAGTTGACCCGCAACGGGACGGTCGGGGATCACGCGCTGGCCACCGGGATGCGGCTGCAGGAGTTCACCTATCTGCTGCCTTGGGAGATTTCCGCGCTGCCGCCGGAGCCGACCGCGGCTCCCATTCCGTTCCCGGTGCCGGCCGGGACCACCAAGGGCAAGAAGTTCGCACCACGTGGACTTCTTACGAGGCCCTGGTCGGGCTGCACGATTATGTCGAGCTGGACCGGGCCGCCACGACGGACGGCTCACTCTGGCGGCCGCCACGACGGTGGGGCGAACCGCTGATGGTGACCGAGCCGGACGCCCGGGGAGGGCCGATCAACGGGATCCGGCGGCCCTGGGAGTCACTGACTCCGGCCGAGCGGCGTCGGCTCGTCGCCCCGGAGGGCGGTTCGTGCCTGCTGGCGGTGAAGAACGGCGGCGGCCCGTTCACCGCCTGGGCCACGGTCTTCGAGCGGACATCCGACCGGATCCGGGCTTGCTTCGAACCGCGGTTCCCGCACGTCTGGCCCCACCGATGCCGCCACACCTTCTCCATGAGGACCCTGGAATACCTGGTCACAGGGCATTGTCGGCAGGCCGCGAAGCTCGTGCGGGACACCGATGCCGACGCCGCTCTGGTCTTCTACCTGAGTAAGGCCGACCCACTGCTGGTACTTCGTGATCTTCTAGGACATTCCACCGTCCTGACCACGGAAAAGTACCTCCGGCGCTTGGATACGACGCGCATCTTCCGGGAGGCATACGAGGGGGCCGGCGCCGCGGCCGGACTGACCGACGACGCGGGCGCCGATCGGGAAGCCGCCGCCGAGTTCGACGACGACATCGAGGACGGGACTCTCTGATGCCGACCATGCTGATCGGCCAACCCCTGGGAATCACCTGCGTATTCAGTGACGGAAGCCGTGCGGCGTTCTCGCTGGACGGCCTCTCCTGGGACGCTCCAGGGGCGGGCAGACCAGCAAGATCCGTCTGGCCGCCGACCGCAAGTGTCGCCCGCTGGTGTTCGTGCTGACCGCGGGCCAGGCCGCGGACAGTCCGCAGTTCATCCCGGTGCTGGGAAAGTTACGGGTCCACGGGCCCGTCGGCCGCCCGCGCACCCGGCCCGACGCGGTCGCCGGGGACAAGGCCTACTCGTCCCGCGGCAACCGAGCCCACCTGCGGCAACGCGGCATCAAGGCAGTGATCCCGGAGAAGAAGGACCAGGCCGCCAACCGGAATGAAGAAGGGTTCCCGGGGCGGCCGGCCCGAGCCGGTGTGCGAGTGCGGCGTCCCAGAGTTCGATCTCGGCTGCCAGCAGGCCACCGGTGGCCCTGAGCGCCATGCGGAGCTCCAGCCGACACGTCCGCTACGTCATCGACGAGTGAATACCATGAGTTTCTGATCAATAGCAGGCGCTGCCGGTGGTCTGGCCGGTGAGTTCGCCTGCTACTGACTGGTGGCGGGAGGACGGCGAGCCTTGATGCGAACGGTTCGGGCTGACGGTCACCCAGGACGGCCAGTGTGCCTGGCTGGACCAGCCGACAGAGGCCTGGGACATCTGAACCGGCCCCGCCCATCCGGTTCCCCCGCGGCGGACGGGCGGGGCCCCGCACCCCCTCATCGAAGCTGTCACTCACTGAGTTGGGAGAGCGGAACACCCAGCACGTGAGCTACTCGCACCGCACGCAGCGGGTGTCCGGGCCGCACCGCGCGGGGTGCGTGCCAACTGGTGGGGTGTGGTTCAGATGCTGGGTGACCAGCCGAGGTAAGTGCCTTTGATCCATCCAGGGGAGTCCACCTTTACGGAGCTGGGCTTGCTGAGGGTTTTGCCGAAGCACACAGACCACGAGTTCGCCCCGACCCCCGATGACGCGCACTCCCAAGAGCCCAGGAAACTGCCAGATGTGGCGGTATACAGCTCCACGTATGCGCTGGTGCTGTAGAGCATGGATCGGTTGTTGCGGACGATCACTGCCGCCTGGACGCTGCCTCCGGTTGCTGACCTAATCGCGCAGACCTGTGCGATGACTGAGGTGGCGACGGTTTTGCTGCCGGCACACGCCCACGTGGCGGAGCTGGAAGTGATCGGGTTGGTGTTGCCGTAGGCACGCCAGGTGCCGGCATCCGCGGCGGGGCCGGTCTCGGTGGCGGTGGCGGGGCCGGCGGTTGCCAGGCTCAGTCCGAGGACAGCGGTGATGGCGAGGAGCGAGCCTGCGCCGGTTCGCCTGCCTCGCCTGCCGGCCGTGCCGGTTGTCCTCGTGCGGCTCTTCACTGTGCCGGTGTCGTTCAGTGTCACCATGACAACCACTCCCAGGTTGTTGGGTTTTTGGGGTTACGGGGGCACAACCTCACGTCGTACGGAGGCGACCGCCTCCGGTCGGCCCTGAGCGGTGCCGGCGTTGTTCGCCGCCGCCACTCAACCACGCCTGGGCCTCGCGGCGGAAAGGATTCAAGCCCGTTCAAATCCATCGCGGCGGCTGCTAGCGTCGGCGTGGTGCTCTCTGTGCGTGTGGATGCCGACACCATGGCCAGGACGCGGTGGACCCCTTCCCCCGCAGCGGAGTCCCTGGCGTGGCTGAGACTCACGGCCGCCTCGAAACGGCACCCGGTGTTCGGGGATCCCGGGCCGTTGGCCCGCGCCTGTCTTGCCCATCCGGATGTTGCCCTGCTCGCGGACCTGTTGCCGCGAGCCGGTGACACCTACACGCCTGACCTGCTCACCCCTCAGCCAGGTGCGGACAGGCAGGGTCGTGACCTGCTGGGCGAGCAGATCGCGCAGATCGAGGCCACAGCGCAGGACGCCCTGGAAACCCAGGTCTTCACCTACACCCGGACCCACTGGAACAGGCCGCTGCTGGCCACGACCCGCCGGATCGCCGAGTCGGGGCGGATGCAGCGACGTCTCGCCAACGGTCTCGCCCGGTTCTGGCGCGATGCCCTCGCCGAAAGCTGGCCCGAGTTACGCTCGATCCTCGATCAGGACATCGCCCACCGTGCGACGGCCATCGCCACCCAAGGCATCGGTCGGGCACTCGGAGCACTCCATCCCGACATGGGGTGGGCGGGCGACGCGGTCACCCTCGCCACCTCGTGGGAGGGTGAAATAGATGCCACCGGCCGGGACCTAGTCCTCGCCCCGGGCGTGCTGAACTGGCCCGACGTCATCGTCCAGGTCGACACCCCCGGACAGTTCGTCCTCTACTACCCGGCCCAGCGCATCGGTGCCGGCAGAGGCCACCGGCCTGGAAGAATCGCGCAGGTGGTCGGCGACACCCGAGCGGCGTTGCTGGCGGACCTGGAAACCCCCCGGTCCACCACGGAACTCGCCGCCCGGATCGGATGCGCACCGGGCAACGTCTCCTACCACCTCAGTGCCCTGCACCGCGCACGCCTGGTCACCAAGGTCAGAGACGGCCGCTACGTGCTGTACCAGCGGACCACACATGCGGCAGTTCTGCTGGAAGAAGCCCGCAACTGACATGGTGTCCCGCCCAGCGGAACGTCCGCCACGGCTGGGCCTCCCGCAGCAGCCCGAGCGGCACCGATAGCCACTCCTGGTCCTCCACCACGGACTCGTCACCACGCCGGAAACTCAGCCATACCGGCGCGGCTACCGCTGTACCCATGGACCACCAACCCCGCGCTTCCCGAGACGGCCCCGTCGGCTGTCGAACCACGCCAGCCTCGACCGGCACCGCGATGCGGTCCTATGGAAGCTCGACGGCCTCGACGATGAAGCGCTGCGGCGACCGATGACTCCGTCAGGAACCAATTTGCTGGCCCTGGTGAAGCACTTGGCGACCGTCGAATACGGGTGGTTCTGCACAACGTTCGGACGCGAGACCGAGCCGTTCTGGTTCGATCCCTACACCGAAGACATGAGCGTGGAGCTGCACGAGGCCACCGCAGACATCGTGGAGTTCTACGGCCGTGCCCGAGCCGCCGCCGACAAAGCGATCGACGAACTCCACCTTGATGACCTCGGCACATCCTGGAACGGCGCCACCGTGTCCATGCGTTGGGTGCTGATTCACATGATTGAGGACACCGTGCGACACGCGGGCCACATGGACATCGTGCGAGAGCTTATCGACGGAACAGCCGGCGATCATCCGCGGGACTGATCAGCGGCGAGGGGGTCACGGTGCCCGGGCATCTCTGCCGCTCGACGAAGTCCTGACCGCAGCCGACGACCCCCACTCGGTCCTGGCCCGGCTACGGCGCAGCCCTGCGGCGTACCTGCTGAAGCAGATGGTCCGCCAACCGGACATGCTCAACCACGAAGCCCTGGACGCGCAGCCTCAACGGCAGGCCTCCGCCTACGTCCGCGGCCTGCTGGTGGCCGCCCGTCTCCTGCCGGCCCGCGATGAGAACCTTGCCCTCCTGGGCACCTGGACCGCTCGCACCCTGGCCCGTCTGCCGGCCCAGCATGCCGTGGTGATCCGCCCCTTCGCCGAATGGCACATCATCCGCGACGCCCGCCGGCGCTCGGCCCGCGGCCGCTACACCTACGCCGCCTACAAAGGCGACTGCAGCAACATTCGCGCCGCGATCGACTTTCTTATCTGGCTCGACACCCGCCACCTCACCCGGATCGTCGAGCTGATTGCCGAGCACTTCCACCAGGATGAGAATGGCGCCTCCCTGACCCCCAAAGATCATCCGCTGCTTCTCCCCCCAGTCCTCGCCCGGCTCATCGAGAAGCAACTGGGCCGGGCAGCAGGCCTGCGGACCCAGCCGGGAAGCGGACCCGCCTTCCTCCTGCCAGGCCAGACCCCCGGACGGCCACGCAACCCCCTGGGGCTCGCGGACACAATGCGGCACCACCGCCCGCCCGCGCAGCGGAGAGTGAAGAGGGCCCGTCCGTGCAGTGCGCGGGGCGGCGCAGTGCACGGGCGGGTGCTGAGCAGGTGCGATCAGTCCTGCCGGGTAGCTGGGTGTCAGCCGCGGTGGACGCAGTGCAGTTTGCCGCCGAGGGAGGCCAGGGCCGGTGCCATGGAGCTGAGGGTGTCGACGCGGGTGAACCCGGTCCAGGTGGTGCCGTTGAAGGTCGCCCAGGACAGGGAGTCCGAGTCGGCGCCGCGGACCATGCAGTACAGCTTGCCGTTGTGGACGGCCAGGGCGGGCGTGGTCCGGGTCGATCCGGAGGGGAACTTCTGGAAGGGGCGCCAGGTGGTGCCGCTGAGGGTCGACCAGTACAGCGCCCCGTCGCTGGTGCCGTGGTGGACGGTGTAGAGGGTGTTGTTGAAGACCGCCATCGCTGGGGTGCTGGAGCTGTAGTTGGGCATCGTGATGAAGGTGCTCCAGGTGCGGCCGTCGAAGCTGCCCCAGCTCAGCTCGTTGCCGTCGAGGTAGATGACGGTGCTGCCGAATTGGAAGGGGATGGCCTTGCGGATCATGCAGTAGAGCTTGCCGTTGTGGGCCGCGAGCGCTGGTGTGGACAGGGTGCGTACCTCGGTGGGCAGCGAGGTGAAGGCCGCCCAGGTCTGGCCGTCGAAGTGCGACCAGCTCACCTGAAACCCTGGTGAGCCGTAGTGCGTGTAGGCGGCGTAGAGCTTGTTGTTGTAGGCCGCGAGCGCTGGCCCGTTGGGGCTGTAGGGCACGGTGAGTTTGGTGTAGCGGTTCCAGGAGGTGCCGTCGTGGCGGTTCCAGTACAGGGCTCCTTCGCTGTCGCCGCCGCGGATCATGCCGTACAGCTTGTCGCCGTAGACCGCCACGGCCGGGGCCCCGAGAGTGGAGCCGGTGATGGTGGCGTCCGCGGTCCAGGTGCTGCCCGTGGAGGTGTTGGTCAGGATGCGGGTGTCACCGCGCACGCTGAACTTCAGGTACAGGTGGAAGTGGCCGCCGTCGCCACGGAAGTTCCAGTAGTCCGAAGTGCCGTTCAGCCTGCTCAGGGCGGCGCGGGTGAAGACGAGTTTGCGGTCCTCGACGAGGTCGTCGTCGTTGCGCAGCCAGTCGATCAGGTAGGCGATGAGCTGGGCGACCATGGCGGCGAACTTGATCCAGTCGGCGTGGTTCTCCCAGTGCCCGGAGGGGAACTTTTCAAGGATGTCGAGGAACCTGAACAGTTCGTCGGCGATGATGTGCAGCTTGCGCGCCAGTTCGGCGTAGAAGCCATCAGGGCTGTCATCGGCCTCCCAGCAGGAGATGTGGCAGCCCGTGTGCTTGCTGAGGAGCCCGTCGAACAGCACGGTGCCGCCGTCGAATTCCCTGGTACTGCCTTGGACGACGCTGCCGTACTCACGGGTGCGGTAGGCCCGGTTCTTGCCGGGCTCACTGCTGGAGGCAATCGTCCAGTAGATCTCGTCCCGGGTGCTCTCGTTGGTGTCGTCCTTGCAGTAGAACTTCTCCAGGTCGATGCGGGCGTGGAACGTGGGGCTGGCGGCGGCCTCCTGATCGCCCTGATCGGAGGAGTCCACCACCGTGAGCCCGTACCCGGCCTCCCGCTCGGCCTGGGCGAACTCCTCACTGTCCAGCGGTGTGCCGGAAGCCACGTCCACCACGCGGATGTTCGGCTGCCCGGAGACGTCCTGCGCGGCCGGCAGTTCTTTGAGCAGGTCCGCGAGGGAGAACCCGTCAGCCAGCGTCCGGGCGCTGACTGCCTGCGGGAACATCTCCGGGGCGTGGCGCATCGAGCCCGCCTCCGCGTAGACCCGCCCCATCTCGCGGATCTCGTCCTGGCTGAGCATGTGCGCCAGCGGGGCCAGCAGCATCCCCTCCAGGTCGGTCAGCTCATGACCCGCATCCAGCCGGGCCGCCGCCCGCAGCAGCACCCCGTACAGCAACCGCGTGTCCTTCGGCCCCGCTGCCAGACGCCGGGCCCGGCGGCTGACCGGCTGACCCTGCATCTGCGCACGCAGCCGCTCCACACGCTCACTTTGGGACAGGAAGGCAGGAACCATGCTGAAGCCCCCTTTGGGCATAGGGCGCCCCCAACTCGTCCATAAGGGCGGAGTACGCACTGTGATCCTCCCAACGCGCCTACTCTGCGCAACAGCCTATTTACAGACGGTCCCTGCTTGTTTTTCGCGTGCCCACCGCAACCCTCAAAGCGGCCCTGAGGAAACACAGGCTTCGCGAGGGCGCGTCGGGGAATAGTGAAAGGTCGGAATACCGCTTCTCCACCAGTGGTACTGACGGACGCGCGGCGGAATGCTGCGGCACCCCCGTTATCAGGGGCTGCGTGCGGACAAGGACCCGCACCAGGTCGTCAGGGAGCGCGAAGAGCCGTGAGCGGCCTCGTGGGAGACCGCCCAGAGCTCTCCCCTCCTCCCGCCCACAGCTCTCTCCTCCTCCCGCTGTCAGCCGGTGCCGACCTCAAGGCGCGGCCAGTCGGCGAGGTCCCGTAGCAACTGCCGGTCGTGCGTCGCGACGACGACGGCGGCGCTCGTGGCGCGGAGAGCGTCCGTCAGCTCGTCGACCAGGGCCGACGACAGGTGGTTGGTCGGCTCGTCGAGCAGGACGAGGCCGGGCCGCCCGGCCAGCGCGAGCGCGAGGTCCAGGCGGCGCTGCTGCCCCTGCGACATCCGCCCGACCGGAGTGCGCAGCGCCTCGGAGTCCAGGAGACCGAGCGCCCCGAGGGGTACGACGTCGGTGTCACGGAGCGCTCCGCGGGCCACGAGGCGTCCCACGTGGCGGGCGTGGACCTCGCGGGCGGTGAGTGCGGGGTCCTGCTCGGCGGTCTCCTGGGTCACACGGACGACCCGCGCGCCCGCGGCGGTACGGACGTACCCCTCCGTGGGGTCGAGGGCACCGGCGAGCACCGCGAGCAGCGTGGACTTCCCGGCGCCGTTCGGCCCGGTGACGAGCAGCCGGTCGCCGCCGTCGAGGGTGAGGTCCACCGGCGCGGCGAGGCGCCCCGCGACCGCGACGCCGTGCGCCCGCAACTGTGGCGCGCCCGGCCGCACGCCGAGGTCGGGCCACCGCAGCGCGGGCGGCGGCTGCGGCACGTCGATCCGGTGTGCCTCAAGCGCGTCCTGCTGCCGCTTCAGGGCCTGTACGACACCCGGCGCACGGGACTGGCGCTGGTGCTTGCCGGTCCCCTTGTCGGGCCGCCAGCCGGTGGACAGCCGGTCGCGGGCCCTGGCCGCGGACTCTTGCAGCCGCCGGTGCTCCGCCTGCTGTTCTTCGTGGTCCCGCTCCCAGCGCTCACGCTCGCGGCGGCGGGCGTCCTGCCAGGCGTCGTAGCCGCCTGCGTACAGGCGCGGCGCGCCGTCGCGGGTCGGGTCCAGGTCGAGGAACCTGTCGGCGACGTCGCGCAGCAGCGCCCGGTCGTGGCTGACGAGGGCGAGGCCGCCCTCGTGTGCGCGCAGCCTGCGGGTGAGGAAGTCGAGACCGCCCGCGTCGAGGTGGTTGGTCGGCTCGTCCAGGAGCAGGACGTCGTGGTGCGCGCCGAGCAGGCAGGCGAGCCGGACCCGGTAGCGCAGACCGACCGACAGGGTCGACAGCGGACGGTCGCGGTCGGAGCAGGCGCCGAGGGCCGCGAGGGCGACGTCGACGCGGCGTTCGGCGTCCCACGCGTCGAGCCGCGTCGCGGCGTCGAGTGCGGCGGCATAGCGGTCGGCGGCGGCGGGGTCGCCCGCGGCGAGGGCGAGGGTGGCCTCGTCGAGTGCGGCGAGGGCCGCGAGGGACGCGGCGAGGGCCTCGGACGTCAGCGTGCCGACGGTCGCGCCGTCGCGCGCGGACAGCTCCTGCCGGGCCAGACCGATCGTGCCTGCCCGGTGCACGGTGCCCTCGTCGGGCTCGACGAGCCCGGCCAGGGCGTGCAGCAGTGTCGTCTTGCCCCGGCCGTTCTCGCCGACGACGGCGATGCGCGACCGCGCGGAGACGGTGACCGAGAGGGCGCTCAGGATCCGCCGGGATCCGCGGGTGACGGTGATGCCTTCGGCACGGACATGGGCGCCGCCGCCCGCTTCGACGGGCGGGGGCATGGCGTGAGGGGTGGTCGGGGTGGTGTTCAACGGTGCTCCGCAGCTCGCAGTGGAGCCGGGCAGCGGGAATGGCCGCCCGGCGGGAACCGGAACGGCGAGCGCGAATTCAGCAGAGAGAAGGCGCCGCCGTCAGCGGGCGGATCGAACCTTCTGCGACCAGATACCTCGTGCCATGTCATTCATGCTACCTCCACACTGTCGGGGGTGTCCGAGTTATTGCAGGTGCTGGAGGGGCGTTGGTGGTGTCGGAGGGGCGTTGGAGGTATCCGGGGGGCGTTGGTGGTGTCGGAGGGGTCTTGGAGGTGCGGAGGTGTCGGAGGTGCTGGGCTCCTGGTCTCCCAACGCCCGCGTGCCCGCCGCGCAACTCTCCCTCAGCTCGTCCAGTTCCGCGGCTGTCAGCTCTCGGTGGGCGGTGCCGCGTCGGCTGCCGTCGAGCAGGGTGCTCGCGTGGTCCAGCCACCGAGGTGACGGCTCGACGCCTGCGAACGCGGCGAGGCGGGTCAGTTCCTCACGGGGGGCGTCGAGGAGGTCCTCGTAGGCGAGTGTCATGCGCTGGTGGGCGGGGAGGGTGTCGAGGAACCGGGTGCCCTGGACGACGAGTTCCGACCAGAGGGTGCCGAACCGGCGCGGGGGCAGGTCCCGGTCGCGCACGAGGGCGGGGTCGAAGCGTTCGCCGAGCAGGGGCGCGAGGTCCGGCGGCAGGGACCGCACCTGCTCGTCCGTCAGGTCGCGGAAGCTGTCGACACCGGCCCGTTCCTTGATCTCGCGCATCAAGGTGATCGTCCGGTACCCGGGGTGGCGGCTCATGGACAGCGCGCAGTCCGGTCCGTCCCGGAACAGGTGCACGAACTTAGCGTGGGGGAAAGCGGTCCGCAGTCCCGGGGCCCGGCCGGTGGAGTAGCCGGAGCGCTCCACGACGGCGGTGCGCCCGAACCGGGCACGGAGCCAGGCGAAGAGCGCCTCGTGGTGCGCGGCCGCGGCGGCGATGGGCCGGTCGAGGACCGCTGTGCGGATCTCGTCGAGCAGGCCGTCCGGGTCGTCGGTGAGGTGGGGCAGCACCATGTGGGAGAGCGCGGGGATGCCGGTGGTCTCCGGCGTATAACGGCCGGGGCGGCGGGTGTAGAGGAACTCGGGCAGCGGCAGCCCGCTGCGGATCATGCGCTCGAAGTGCGGTGCGGGCCTGAACAGCGCTTCCCAGAACTCGGCGCCGGACACGGGGCCTTCGGGGAAGGCCGCGTCGCCGACCGAGGCCATGTACTCGTTGAGGCTCAGCACATCGGGGTGGGTGTTGAGGATGCGGGAGAGGGCGGTGGAACCGCTGCGGCCCGTACCGATGACGAAGGTCAGGGGGCTCGGGGTCAAGGTCACCTTCCAGGGCGTTCGATGCGACGGCGAGGTTGTCCCGGTCCCGGCGAGCCGGTGTGGTCCGTCATGCCGTGGAGCCGGGGCCGTTGCGGTACCGGCTCAAGGTACGGGCGCACCAGCCGATGACGGAGGCGTTGACGAGGGCCCCGACGACGACGGAGACGATGAACATGGCGCTGTGGTCCGGCAGCACCAGGAGGACCAGGCTGGCGGGCGCGGTGGCGAGCAGCGGTACCACCCCGGCCATGGAGGCGTCCGGGGTGTCCGCTGAGCTGACGATCAGCGCCCAGACGAGCAGGCCCGCGCAGATGACCAGGTAGACGAGGGCGAAGGGGTTGGTCAGTACGGTGCGGTGGGTCCGGGGCGTGCGGGTCCTTGGCACGCTGGTCGGTTCCTTGGGTGTGGTGCGCACGGTGCGGTGGCCTTTCCGGACGGTGACGGGTGGGGGTCAGTCGTGGGGGCCCGGCGGATTGGCCCGGGCGAGGCCGAGGTCGTAGGCGAGGATCGTGGCCTGCACGCGGTCACGCAGGCCCAGCTTGCGCAGCAGCGCGTTGACGTGGGACTTGACGGTGCCGACGGTGATGTCGAGGTCGGCGGAGATCTCGGCGTTGTTCAGACCCGCCGCGACCAGGGTGAGGACGTGCCGCTCCCGGGCGGTGAGTGCGTCGAGGGTGGCGGGGCCGGGTCTCGCGGGATGCGGCCCGGCGGCGTAGTGGCTGATGAGACGGCGGGTCGCGGAGGGCGCGAGGATGCTGTCGCCCGCGGCGACGGTGCGGATGGCCTGGAGCAGTTCGGGCGCGTGGACGTCTTTCAGGAGGAAGCCGGAGGCGCCGGCCTGTAGCGCGCCGAAGACGTAGGTGTCGAGGTCGAACGTGGTCAGGACCAGGACGCGGGGCGCTTCGGGACGGCCGGTGAGGATGCGGGTAGCGGCGATGCCGTCGAGTTCGGGCATGCGGACGTCCATGACGACCACGTCGGGGTGGTGTTCCGCGGCGAGGCGTACGGCTGCGGCACCGTCCTCGGCCTGTGCCACGACGGTCATGTCGGGGGCGGCGTCGATGACGGCGGCGAAGGCGGCGCGGACGACGTGCTGATCATCGGCGACCATCACCCTGAGGGGCATCGGGGTACCTCCTTGCTGCGTGGCCCGGGGGTGTGCGGCAACGGGGTGTGCGGCAGCCGGATCTCGACCGTGTCCGGTCGCGGGGTGGTGACGGTGCCGCCGAGCGCGGCGGCCCGGGCGGCCAGGCGCTGCCGGGCCGGGGGCCGCGTCGCGCGGGGGACGCCGGTGGCGGTGAGGGTCAGGACGTCGTCCGTACGGTCGAGGGCGAGGGTGGCGGGCTCGTCGCCACATGTTTCCAGGATGATCTCGGCGGCGCGGTAGGTGGTCAGGTCGACCTCCGGTGACAGGGTCGCGGGGAAGCGGTCGGTGATGTGGACGTCGACCTGGCGGCCGGTGGCCCGGTACTGGTGCAGGAGCAGGTCGAGGGCCTGGAGTGTGGGCTGTGGCCGCAGGCCGTCGCTCGGCTCCTCGTCCTCTTCGCCGTTCCTGACGGTGTCGAGCAGGGCGCGCATGGCGGTCAGGGCGTGCCGGGCCCGCTCCGCCGTCTGCGGGAGGTGTCCGGCCTCGGCCTGCTCGACGACCTCGGCGGTACGGGCGAGCACGGTGGTCTCCAGACCGACGGTGATACGGCGGCGCTCGGCCCAGGCGTGCCGGACGGCCTCGTGCGTCCAGGCGGTGAGGCTGTCCTCGTGCGTGGCCCGGGCCTGGTGGCGACGGAGGCCGTGCCGGGTGCCGAGGATCCAGGCGGCGGCGGTGACGAACGCGGCGCCCGCGGTGGCGGCGCCCACGACGGTGGCGCCCGGTGCCGGTGAGGTGCGGGTGAGCAGCACGACGGACACCGTGACGGCGTGCACGGCCGCGGCGGCCGCCGGGACGGTCCAGCGCGGGATCGCCCGTACGGTTTCGTACGGTGCTGCCCTTCCCGGCAGGACGAGGGTGAGGGTGGGTCCGTCCGACGCGGTGTGTGCCGCCACGGCGAACAGCGCCGCGCAGGTGGCGAGCGCGCCCAGGGCGGCAGGCAGGACCGCGGGGCCGGTGTAGGGGGCGGCGGCCGTGGCCGCGGGCCACAGCACGCCAAGGACGAGGAGCACGGCCAGGGCGGTGCGTGGTGCGCGGCGCAGCCAGAGCAGCGTGGTCGCCTGCGCCGTGGCCAGGAGGGCGAAGAGCACGCCGACGGAGATGTCGGCGCCCGCGGAGGTGGCGTGGTCGCGGATGATGACGGTGGGCAGCAGCGGCTGCAGGCACAGCCCGGCGGCGGCGACGAACTGGGCGAGCCGGTAGCCGCGGGGAACGCTCGCCGCCGGTCCCGCGCCGGTCCGCCCGGGGAGTACGGCGTGGACGCGCCAGCCGCCCTCGGGGGTGGGACCGGTGGTGAGGGTGCCGCCGGCTTCGCGGGCGCGGCTGCGCAGGAGGTTCTGGCCGCGGCCGCCGCCCAGGCCCCCGGCCGGTGACGCGGGGGTGTCGGGGGCCGGGTGAGGGGGCTCGTTGGTGACGGTGATCTCGGTGTGCGTGTCGCCGTAGACGCATGTCACGGTGGTCGGGGTGCCGAAGGCGTGGCGTACGGCGTTGGTCAGGGCCTCGCGGATGATGCCGTACGCGGCGTCGGCGGTGGTGCCGTCGGGCGGTGCCTGGATGTCGTAGGTGAGCGGCTGCCCCAGGGCGCGGAAGCCGGCCACGAGGTCCTCAAGGCGGTCCTGGGGTGCGGGCTGCTCCTGCGGGGAGTGCGGGGTGGGGGTCTTCACTGCGCTCAGGGCGCGGGTGACCTCACGGCCGGTCTCCGCGGCGAACTCGGCTGCCTCGACGGCCAGTTCCGGGCGCTTCTCGCGGAGTTCGAGGGCGGCTTCCACGGTCACGACGACGGCGGTGAGGTGGTGTGCGCTGATGTCGTGCAGTTCCCGCTCCATACGGCGCCGCTCGGCCGCGGGCAGTCGGTGGCGTTCGGCCCTGGCCCGGTACAGGTGCTGTTCGGTGGCGTGCCGGGCGGCCCTGGAGCGGCGCGCATACGTGCCGGTGGCCGTGGCGGTCGCGTACAGCAGGACGGTGACCGCCAGGTCGAGGCCGTCGCGGTCGCTCAGGCCGTGCAGGCTGAGCTGGTGCAGGGCCTGCCACGCGGCGAGCGTCCCCGTGCACAGCAGTGCGGTGGCGGTGTCGCGCTCGGCGGCGACGGTGTGCAGGGCGAGGGCGACACCGGCGGTGCCGAGGACGGCCACCGCGGGGGCGGGCAGGGCCTGGGCCACCGTCGCGCACGCGACCGCGACCAGGATGAGGGCGGGCACGGGGTGCGTGCGGCGGGTGGCGAGGGCCGCGGTGGCAAGGCCGTCCGCCAGCGCGGCCGCGAGAAGTTCGGTGGCGGTGGGCGGCCGCCCTGCGACGAGTGCCGTTCCCGGCCACAGCGCGGCCTGGACGGCGAGCAGCAGGACCGGCACGTACCGGTCGTTCAGTCGTTCCATGGTGTCACCAGGCTAGGGGTGTGACCTGGGCACGAGCATCGGGCTTGAGGGTGAGGGGGATGTCTAACCAGAGATGGAGCCGACCGCCCGACTGTGTCGCCGCCCCTCGTCCGCGGGCTTTGACCGCGGGGCGGCCCGCGAGAGCAGTCGGGCCGCGTCGCGCCCGAAGGCGGACGCGGCCCGACTGCCCCCGTGCCACTGGTCCCGCTCAGCCGGCTTCCGCTCCCTGGTACTGGTACAGCTCGGGCACCGACACCTTGATCGGCTCCTGTGTGGTGCGGGCGATCACGACGACCACCGGCTCGTCGGGGTCGGGGTTCTCCTCGCGGTGCGGGACGAACGGGGGCACCAGGACGAAGTCACCGGGGTCCGCGGTGATCCGCACTTCCTGGGTGCCGTCGTGGAAGACGAACACGGGGTGACCGCTGACCACGAAGATCCCGGCCTCGGACGCGCCGTGGTGGTGGTTGTCCGTCGCGCTCAGCGGCGGATTCTCCACCCGGCCCATCCAGAGCCTCTTCGAGCCGACCGTGGAGCCGCTGATGGCGGCGTAGCCGTCCAGCTCGTCGGACCGGACGTGGCGTACGCGGTTGACCAGCGGTGTGTCACCGGCCGCGGCCGGTACGGTGCCGACGTTCTCAAGGGTGTTCATCACATGGCCTCCTGAGTCGATTCCGAGGGCCTCACGGCCGCCGGTCACCAGGGTGTGTCGGACGCAGCCGTTCCGACAACTGAAGTTGCCGAGTCGGCAAAGAGCGGACGGGTGGTGACAGTGCGTCGGGGCTGCTACCGCAGGCGGCGCGCCCGCAGGACGGTGTCGTGGGTGTGGTGGGTACCGGCGGGGGCCGGGGTGGTGCGCGGACGGGTCTCGTCGATCAGGACCGCCCAGTCGTGGTCGAGCAGACCCGCGATGTCGCCGGGCTGGTAGTAGTCGTAGGGGTCGATGCCGAGCTCGTGGCGCGGCGGCAGGTCGGCGAGGTCGTGGCCCGTGAAGAGCAGGGTGCCGCCGGGGGCGACGGCGTCGAGGAGGCCGCGCAGGGCGGTGTGCTCCTGCTCGCGCGGAAGCGGGAAGTAGTGGGCGGAGACCAGGTCGAAGGCTCCGGCCGGGGGCGGGGTGGCGGCCAGGTCGGTCCGCGTCCACGCCACGGGCCCCTCGACGGCGGCTGCCGCGGCCGTCGCGGCGGCGCGTTCCAGGGCCGTCCGTGAGATGTCGATCGCGGTGACCTGCCAGCCGCGCCCGGCCAGCCAGAGCGCGTCGGCGCCCTCGCCGCAGCCCACGTCGAGCGCCTGTCCGGGCGGCAGTCCGGCGGCCTCGGCGACGAGTACGGCGTTGGGCGCGCCGCTGAAGAGCTGCTCGCGGCTGCCGTACTTCTCGTCCCAGTACTGAGCGTCCATGGTCGGTCTCCTTGCTGCTACGGATGGCGTGTCCACGGCGTTGACACGGATGGCGTGTCCACGGCGTTGCTGGACGTGGCCAACGTGCCTCCAGCCATGAGGAGCCGACAAACTTCTTTGCGGAAATCGCAAAGGCCGAGCGCGGTCAGGGGTTCACGGGATGCGGGCGACGGCTCCATGGCCGACGTCCTCGCGGGTGGGGGTGGTGCTGCCGTCCGGGTGCCATTCGGGCATGGGCACGAGGCCGGGCTCGACCAGGTGCAGCCCTTCGAAGAAGGCGGCGATCTGCTCGGTGGGGCGCAGCCGGTAGCCGAGGCCGCCTGTCTCGGCGTACTGGTCGGCGGCGGCGGAAAGCCGGGGGCTGGGGGCGGAGTGGCTGAGGATGAGCACGCTGCCCGGGGCCGCGTGCTCCACCAGGCGGCGGACGAGGGCGTGGGCTTCGGCGTCGTCGTGGACGTGGCCGAGGACGTCGGACAGGACGAGGGCGACGGGCTGGTCGAAGTCGAGGACCGCGGAGGTCTGTCGCAGGATGCGGTCGGTGTCGCGCATGTCCGCGTCCAGGTAGGAGGTGCGGCCCTGAGGCGTGCTGTCGAGGTAGGCGTGCTGGTACAGCAGGACCATGGGGTCGTTGTCCACGTACACGACACGGGCGTCGGGGTGGGCGCGCTGGGCGAGTTCGTGGACGTTGGGTTCGGCGGGCAGACCGGCGCCGAGGTCGAGGTACTGACGCAGGCCTTCCTGTTCGGCGGCGAAGCGCACGGAGCGCCACAGGAACTCGCGGCTCGACCGGGCCAGGTCCTCGATCTCGGGCACCATGCGCGCGAACTCGTCCGCTGCCTGCTTGTCGGCGGGATACCAGTACGGGCCGCCCTGGAGGTAGTTCCACCAGCGTGCGCTGTGCGGGACGGTGGGGTCGACGCCGGTCGGGGCGGTGCGCGGGTCAGCCATGCCGGTTCTCCTCGGGGGGCAGGTGGGGTGCGAGGGTGGTGGGCCAGGTGGCGGCGGCCGCGGTGTGGTCCAGGGCCAGGCGCCAGCGGGCGACGGTGTCCTCGTCGTCGGTGACGGTGGTGGCGGCCGGCCGGTGTTCCACGACGTGGTCGGGGATGTCGGCGTCCACGCGCAGGTGCCGCACCGGCGGCGCGCTCAGGAGCGGGTGTGCTTCGGCGGCCAGGGGAAGGATCTGCAGGGCGGTGCGCGGCTCGGCGAGGGACGCTTCGAGGGCCTGGTGCTGGGCGCGGCGCACGGCGGGGCCGCCGATGGCCGGGTGCAGGGCGGCGGCGGACAGGATGGTCCACAGTCGGGCCCCGCGTTCGCGTCTGCGCCGCTGACGCTCCTGTACGAGCTCCACGGCGAGCTCGACGCGGGCGGCGGGCGCGTCGGGGTGCAGCGCGCGGTACAGGGCCGCGGTGTATGCCGGGATCTGTAGGAGGCCGGGCACGTGGCCCGGGGCCCACAGGCGGATGGCGGACGACGCGCTCTCCAGCGCGATCCAGTGCTGGTAGGGCGCCGTCATGACCTTCTGATAGCGGGGGTGCCACCAGCCCGGCTCGGCCGCCTCACGGGTCTGATCGAGCAGCGCCCGGAGTTCGTTCCCGTGCATGCCGTAGGCCCGCAGCAACCGCTCGATCTGGTCGGGGTTGATGCGGGTGGCCGCGCTCTCGATACGGCGGATGGTCATGTGGGTCGTCCCCACGAGGGCCGCGGCCTGGGCGGGGCTGAGGCGGGCCTGCTCCACGCGCACCCGCTGAAGACGGCGGGCGAGCACCCGGTGCGCCACGGTCGGGCTGGCGCGCGGCGCCTGTGCCACCGTCCCACCCCCGTCCTGGTCGTCGGCCGGTTCTCGTCGCGGTTTCGCGGTATCCGCTCCCACCAGATTGCCATGCGCGTGAATCACACGCATGGTGGAGGGGTGCGCGCCCCGCGTGGCGCTGCCGCCATCGGCAACCGCACGGGGCCCGCACACCACGCACGGCAGCACGCATGCAGCACGCTCGCAGCACGGCGACACGGCAGCACGGCAGCACGGCAGCACGGCAGCACCAACCCTGAGGTTGATCATGCTCATCCCCTGCACCGCCCTCCCCCCACACCCGACCGCGCGCCCGCACCCACCCCGGTGTGCCGGGGGAGGCACGCGCGGATGACCTCCGACCATCCCCACGACGCGGTCCTGCCACTCGACGACGGGCCCACCGCCGCCCCCTTCGCCCGCAGCTACACCATCGCCGTCCTCGACCGGTGGCTGGGCGCCGGGCCCGGCCACGCCGACGTCGTCGACGCCGCCGCACTGATCACGACGGAACTGGTCACCAACGCCCTGCGGCACAGCACACCCGACGCCCTCCGCCTCCAACTGCGGGACGCCTCCGTGCTGATCACCGTCACCGACTCCAACACCCGTATGCCGGTACTGCGCACACCGGCATCCGACGATGTGAGCGGTCGTGGCCTGGAACTCGTCACCGCGTTCGCGACGCGATTCGGCTGCCGTTGCTTCACCGGCCACAAGGCGGTGTGGGCGGAGCTGGCGCTCGGAGTCGGGTGAACCGGAGCAACCCACCCATCACTCCGTGCGGCGTACGGCTTCGCGGATGCGCCGGGCGGTCCGGCGGGCCCGTCCGGCGCGGCTGCGGTGCTCCTCGGCGTTCGAGGAGTCGTCCGTTGCCCTGCGTTCGTGGTGTCCTGCCAGCAGGTCGTTGGCTTCGGCGCTACGGTTCCCTCCCCGGGAAGGCAGGGTCAGTCCCCGCCGCCACCGCCACCCCCGCCGCCGTCCCCTCCCCCACCGTCGCCCCCGCCGTCTCCGCCGCCACTCCCGCCGCCGTCTCCGCCTTCGCCGCCGTCGGAGCCCCAACCGTCCCTGCCACCGGACTCGTTGTCGTCACTCCCCCAGCCGAGGTTGGTGAACCAGGGGTCGTCCCACTCGATCGTCACCGGCTCCCCGCTGCGCCCGTCCCGGCGCGGTGGCAGGGCACGGAAGCGATACGTGCCCGTGGTGTCGCCGAGGCCGAAGGCGGCGGCGCAGGTGTGCGCCATGACCGCGTCCAGCGGGTCGGGGCTGTCGTGCTGGACCTGGGCGAGCGGCAGGAGGACCGAACCGTCCCGCGGCCTGCGCCGGCGCCGTGGACGGGTCAGGAAGGCGACGCGGTAGCCGTCCCGCAGCAGTTCCGAGGACTGGGTGCTCGTCCGGCGCAGTTCCCAGCGGCCCCGCGCGCTGTGCGCGGTCACGGAACTGCGGGACTTGCGCCAGACCTTGGTCAGGGTCAGCGACGCCGCGACCTCGCCCACCGTCAGGACGAGCCCGCGGCTCGGTGACCGGTCGGCGGCGAAAAGGCCGTACGGCGCGCGGATGCGTACGACGGGTGCGGCAGGGCCCCACACGTCCACGCGGAACAGCCGCCGGTCGACGGCCACGGTGATCGGCCCCGCGGGTCCGGGGGCGAACCGCCGCGCCTGCCACAGCGGCACACCCTCCACCGCCGCCCGCGCGGCCAGCGCCGCGACCTGCTCGGGGCCGCCGCACTGCCGGACGGCCAACTCGCCCAGCCGATGGGCGAATTCGGCTGCCCTGCGGACCTTGACCGGCCTGGTGGTGCCGGTGACGCGCGTGACCGGCACGACGCCGGGCCCTTCCGCGAGCTCCGCGAGGCCGCGCTCCGTGCCCCCGCCGCCCAGCCAACTGCCGCGGACGAACGCGTCCGCCATCGCGGGCAGATGCAGTTCGCTCAGCGGCGTCGTACGTCCTCTGCTCCACAGTCCCGCGATGCTCAACTCCACCACCTGGGCGAATGGGTTGCGGGACCTCTCGGCATAGATCACCTGGTGCACGCGTCTCCCCCGTCGTGTCCTGACGTCATGAGTTGTGTCCCTGGAGCGTCTCGACCCGGCGCCGTTCAGCCGTGCGGGCACCGCGGGCCTCGACCGCATCCTGGTGAACGGCGAGGCGGCGCCGGCCACCGTGGACCTGCCGCACGGCTGGACCGGCGACAATCCACTGGCGCCCCGCTTCCCGCACCTGGAGACGCTGTACTTCGGTGCCGTGGTTCCCACCGGTCTCGCAAGCCGCCCTTCCACGGGGTGCCCCCGCCGCCAGACGTCAGGCCGGGTCGTCGGGTG
Source organism: Streptomyces aureocirculatus (assembly GCF_000720475.1). Taxonomy (GTDB): domain Bacteria; phylum Actinomycetota; class Actinomycetes; order Streptomycetales; family Streptomycetaceae; genus Streptomyces; species Streptomyces aureocirculatus. The sequence continues at coordinate 6,971 of NZ_JOAP01000032.1, read as the reverse complement.
CGAGGTCGGGGCGAAGGCGGTGCCACACCGGCTGGCGCAGGAGGCCGGTGCGGGTGCGGGTGGTGTAGCGGATCTCGGCCACCAGGCGCGGGAGCACCCAGTGGGCCGCGGGCGCGGGCGGGGGCGGGGTGAAGGGGCAGGTGTCGTCGGCGGCGACGTCGAGAAGCCGGGCGAGGGTGACCCGTTCGTGTTCGCTCCATCCCGTGCCCACGTTGCCCAGGTAGCGCAGCGCTCCGTCGACGTGCTCACCCACGAGGACCGCTCCCGGCAGGCCCGTGAGGCGTCCGAGGCCGGGTTGCCAGCCACCGATGACGGCGTCCACCGTACGGACGTTCCTGATCTTCAGCCAGGCGCGGGAGCGCACCCCCGGCTCGTACACCGAGTCGAGACGCTTGAGGACGATGCCCTCCAGACCCCGCGCACGGGTGAGTTCCAGGGCGGCGCGGCTGTGTCCGGGGACCGCGGTCGGCACGGACCAGCGCGGCCCGGCCGTCACCAGGTTCTTCAGGTGGTCGCGGCGCGCGGTGTACGGCAGGTCGGTCAGCACGTGCCCGGCGAGGAACATGACGTCGAACAGGACCAGGTGCGCGGGGTCCCGGGCGGCAAGCCGGGCCGCGCGCGCCGGGGCGGCGGCCAGGCCCATGCGGGGCTGCAGCCGCGCGAAGTCCGGGCGGCCCTGTTCGTCGAGGACCACGATCTCCCCGTCCAGGACGGCGGGGGCGTGCACGTGCGCGCCGAGGGCGGTGAGTTCGGGGTAGGCGGCGGTGATGTCGGCCCCCGAGCGGGAGCGCAGCAGCATGGAGCCGTCGCCGCCCAGGTAGACGATCGCCCGCTGCCCGTCGTACTTGGTCTCCGCGCTCCACAGGGCGTCGGCCCGGGGCGGCGGCAGAGGCCCCGGGGAGGCGAGTATGGGTGCGATCCGCGGCAGGACAGCCATGATGCACCCCTCACCCGCACCCCCGGGGTTCATACCCGGTCCGCGCCGCTGTCGCCCGGACAGTCCAACGGCTCAGGTGCTCCGCGCGAACAGCCGGGCGTTGTCCGCGTGCGGGCAGCCATCGTGCGGGCAGCCACAGTGCGGGCAGCCATCGCGCGGGTCCATCCGGTGCCGGGTGGTCATGCGGAGGCCGCGGGGGCGGGGCGCAGGCGGACGGGGAGCGTCTGGTGGCCGTTGGTGATCAGGGACGGCAGGGGCCGCAGCTCCTCGGCGGGGACGGCGAGTTCGATCCCGGGGAAGCGCGCGAACAGCGCGCGGAGCACGGCGGCGACTTCGATCCTGGCCAGCGGAGCGCCGAGGCAGAAATGGACGCCGTGCCCGAAGGAGAGGTGCTCCTTGGTGATGCGGGTGATGTCGAACGTGTCGGCGTCCGGGCCGTGCCAGCCGGGGTGGCGGTTGGCGGCCGCGTACGAGGCGAGGATGGCCTCGCCCTTGGCGATGATCCGGCCGTCGGGCAGGGGGATGTCGGTGACGGCGTAGCGCAGCGGCAGATGCGAGACGGCCCCCTCGTGGCGGAGGGTCTCCTCGACGGCGTCCTCCCATGTGCCACGCCCCGCGCGGATGTGGGCGAGCTGCTCGGGGTGGGTGAGCAGGGCGGTGACGGCCTGGTCGATGACGTTGGCGGTCGTCTCGTACCCGGCGCTGAGCATGAGGAGCAGGGTGTCGCGCAGTTCGGCGTCGGTCAGGCGGCTGCCGTCGCCCTCGTCGTCGCGGACACTGACGAGGAGCGAGGTCATGTCGTCGCCGGGCGCGGCGCGCTTGGCGGCGATGAGGCCGTCGAGCAGGGCGTAGAGGCGTTCGGTGTTGGCCGCCGCCTGCTCGGCGGTGAGGGTGGTGTCGAAGACCCCGTCGACGGTGGCGCCGAAGTCCGGGCGCTGTGCGGCGGGTACGCCCATGAGGTGGCTGATGACCGCGACGGGCAGCGGCCGGGCGAGCTGGGCGCGCAGGTCGACGGTCTCTGCGGCGGGGCGGGCCGCGAGGTCGTCGAGCAGCCGTCCGACGATGTCGTCGACGGTCGGCTTGAGGGCCTGTACGCGGCGCGCGCTGAAGGCGGGGGCGATCATCCGGCGCAGCCGCCGGTGCTCGGGTCCGTAGGCGGTGAACATGTTCTCGACGGCGACCCACAGGATCAGCGGCCAGTTGGCCAGGGCGTCCTGGAAGCCCGGCCAGTGCGCCCTGGCGTCCTTGGAGACGTCGGGGCTCGAAAGGAGCGTCCTGAGCAGTTCGGGGTCGGTGACGGACCAGGCCGGCACACCGAGTACGTCCACCTGGGCCGTGCTTCCCTGGGCGCGCAGCAGGCGGTGTTCCGCGTGCCGGTCGGCGCCGGTGGGGTCGAGGACTATCCGTGGAGTGGACGAGGTCATTGCAGACTCCTCCAGGCACTGTGCCACCCAGGCCCCGGGTGGCAGCGGATACGGGTCCTCCGCAGCATGCCAGCAACAGCGGGCGGCGAGAGGGCTCCGCTTGTGAACGACTCAAGCCCCCGATTACCCGCGTCCTGTCCGCGGCTCGGCGCACGGTGCGGCCATGGCCCGTTCTGACGCCTTCACGAACCGGACACAAAGTCGACGGTGAGGTGTCCGGACAGTGCGCGGAGGAAGTCGCGCGCGTCGAAGATCTCGCCCGCCGACGCGACCCCGACCGCCCTGGTGCGCCCGGTGAGGATGCGGTGCACCGCTTCGACCGCGAGCGGCGCGGTGACGGCGTAGATGTCCTGGCCCCTGGCCACCGCCCGCCGTTCGGCGCCCTCGAAGCGCACGGTCACGTCCACGAGGAAGCGCTGGTCGGAACGCCCGCGCTCGTCGACCGCGGCCGGTGACGGCGTGTCGGGGGCCGCCAGATCCCTGGCTGCCTCGACCGTCATGTAGCTGTGCACATCGGGTACGGACACATGGCTGGGGATGGTGACGGCGTCGGCCATCGTGAAGTCATCGATGACGGCCCGCTTCCCCATCGGCTCGGGGAAGGCCCACCGTACGGTGGCCGGTGCGTCGTCGTGGTACTCCAGGCGTCCGTTCGCGTACCGGACGCGTCGGCTTTCGCGCCGCCGGTGCGAGACCTCGCCCGCGGCGCGCGTCCCCGCGGTGGGGTGCCAGCCGCTCAGGCCGTAGGCGATGTGGATGTCGTCGGCCGCCGTCCAGTCGCCGAGCGCGGCCGTGGCCAACAGGTCGCCGAGGCCGCCGTAGAAGGCCATCGCGGGCACGACGACGGCTCCGGCGGCCCGGGCGCGCTCGGTGAACCGCGCGAACGTGTCGACGTTGGCCTCGATCTCGGCGGCCACGTCCACGTACGGGATCCCGGCGCGCAGGGCGGCCTCAATCACCGGGGCGGCCGTGGTGGCGAAGGGTCCCGCACAGTTGATCACGGCCGCCGCACCGGCGAGTGCGCGGTCGAGCGCGGCCGCGTCGTCCACCGACGCGGGCCGGACCTCGGCTCCGGGCGCGGACTCGGCCAGCGCTCGCAGCTTGCCCGCGTCGCGGCCGGAAAGGACGGGGACGAACCCGCGCTCCCGCAGATGAGCCACCACGAACCGGCCGGTGTGACCGTACGCGCCGAACACCACGACGCTGTCCCCCGCCGACGTCCGCATCGCCCCCGCCGCCCCGGCAGTCCCCGTAGTCCCCGTAGTCCCCGTAGTCATGACATCTCCCCGCTCTCGCATGCCTTCGCATGCTTTCGATTGCCTTCGATTGCCTTCGATCAGCCGTCGAGCCTGCTCCCGGCCCGCTTGATCCACTGCGCCCATCCTGTCGAGCGTGCCCCCGCACCACCAGCGTCCGGAACGACATGACCCGTACACTTCCGGACATGGGTACTGTCGCGCTGGCCGTCACCGAGGGAATGCTGCACTTCGAACTGTCCGTGGCGTACGAGGTGTTCGGCTCCGCGCCCGCCGTCGTTCCCGGCCCCTGGTACGACGTCGAGGTGTGCGGGTCGGCCGCCGTGCGGGTCGGCCGCTTCCTGCTGGAGCCGGACCACGGGCTCGACCGGCTCGCCGGGGCGGACACCGTGATCGTCCCCGGGTGGGCGGACGTGGACGTGGCCCCGCCCGCGGAACTGGTCGACGCGGTGCGGGCGGCACACGAAGCGGGGGCGCGCGTGGCCTCGCTCTGCACCGGCGCGTTCGTGCTCGCGGCCGCCGGGCTGCTCGACGGAAGGCGCGCGACCACGCACTGGGCGCACACCGATGTGCTTGCCGCCCGCCATCCGCGGGTGGAGGTCGACCCGGACGTGCTCTACGTGGACAACGGCAGCGTGCTCACGTCCGCGGGCAAGGCGGCCGCGCTCGACCTGTGCCTGCACCTCGTCCGTCTCGACCACGGCTCGTCGGTCACCAACGCCGTCGCCCGCCGCCTGGTCGTGCCGCCGCACCGGGCGGGCGGCCAGGCGCAGTTCGTCACGGCCCCCGTGCCGGACCGGTACACCCACCCGCTCGCCGACCTGCTGCCGTGGGCCGTCGAGCGCCTCGACCGGCCGCTGACCGTGACGGACCTGGCGCGGCGGGCCGGGCTGAGCTCGCGGCACCTGGGCCGCCACTTCAGGACGGTGACCGGCACCAGCCCGCTGCAGTGGCTCCTGACCCAACGGATCCACCGGGCACAGGAGTTGCTCGAGACCACCGACGACAGCGTCGAGACCATCGCGTCGGCCACCGGAATGGGCACCGCGACGACCCTGCGCCGCCACTTCAGCCGCACCGTCGGGGTGCCCCCGGACACCTACCGCCGCACCTTCCGCGAACGCTGAGACCCGCGGGGCGGGCCCGGGCCGGACGGCGAGCGGCACCGCACGGGGCTCGGGGGCTCCGGCGGGCGCGAGCCGGTCTGTGACCATCCCCAAGTTCACTCGTTTGACGGAGGGAAGCTGACGGTGTCATCAGCCTTCGGGAGGCGGCCCCTTTCATGCCCATGTCCCCACGTCGAACATCGGGCCCCTTCGAACGGGTCTCGCTCGGCCAAGCCGAGGCCGCCCTCGTCGACCAGTACACCGACCTGGTGCGGCTCGCCTATCTGATTCTTCCGGTCACGCTCTCCCGGCACCGACGCGTCCTCGTCGCGCACGCCCTGGTCCAACGTGCGCTGCCGGGCCTGTGGCGGTGCAGCGGGCGGGACGCGACGGCCCGGGTACCGGCGCAGCGCGGGGGCCGTGGTGCTTCCGTTCCCGGGTGGCTGCTGCTGCGCGTGCTGCGGGCGGCCCTTGCCCACGAGCGGCGCCCGCGCGGCTGGCCGAAGCAACTGCCTCCGCCACGGGCGCTGCGTGTGATGCTCCCCGTGGTGTGGGGGCTGCGCCTGTTCCCCCGGGCGGGCGGCGTCGACGAGGTCACACTCGGGCAGGCCTGCGCCCAGGTCCGCCCCGCGGCCCGCGCCGCCTTCGTGCTGCGGCGCCTCGACGGCATGACGGACACACAGATCGAGGACCTCCTGACCGCCGCGGGCGCCGAGCAACCGCAGGACGCGCTGCGCGCCTCCCATCGGCTGGAGACGGTGGCGGGCAAGGCGGCCGAAGCGCTGCTGCGCTCACGGGAGTTCGACGCCTGCACCGTGCAGACGCGCCCCACCGACCTGCTGCGGCGCAGGCGCCGGGTGCGGCTCGTCCGGATCGCCGTGGGTCTTGTCGTACTCAGCGCGGTGGTCCTGACCGGCCTCGACGCCAAGGGCGGGCGTTCGACGCCCTCGGCGGGACCTGCGGCCGCCCGTGCGGACGGCCTGGTCCGGGCCCCCGCCCAGGAGTGGTCCGACACCGCACGTGTCGACTTCACCGCCTGGCCCGCCCGTGGCGCACGGACCGACGACCGCGAGCTGCTCACCCGTGGCCTGTCCGCCTGGGCCTCGCCACCGCGCGGCGCCCGGGTCACCTCGGCCCCGGCCACGAGCACCGAACCGCCGGGCCGCTCACCGCGGTTGCTGTACGCGGGCGACGTCGACGGCCGTGCGGTCGTCCTCTTCCACGACGGTGAGCGCGTCGTCCACTACGGCGAACCCCTCGCCGGGGACCGCGGCGCACCGCCCTCCGTGCACTTCGCCCGCGCCGACAACGCCGGCGTGACCACCGCCGCAGCCCTTGCCCTGCGCCGCGACGACGGCCGCGTCCGGTATCTGACAGCTCCGTGGATCACCGAGACACGGACCCGCGACCTGCTCAGGTCCGACTCCCCGAACCGTCCCCTGAAGGTGTCGTCCGACGGCCTCACAGCCCCCGTACGCGGCCCCGTGGCCGGTGGTGGCTGTGACACCTGGCCGGTGCTGTGGCTGCGCTCATCACCGCGCATCGTGGAGAAACACGCGTTCCTCGTCAGCGACCTGGGCGACCTGCTGCCCGTCCATCTCACCTACACCCCCCTGCCCCGCTCCGGCGCTCCCGCACGCCGGCCGCGCGAGGTGAGCAGCCCGCGAGCGCTGCGGAGCTGGGCCCGCACCGCCTGCCAACTGCCCGAACTCGGCACCGGGGCCCGGTCCGTCAACGTCTGGGACTTCGCCGAGCAGGGCCTCCCCGAGTCGGAAGGCCGGGCCGTGTGGTCCTGCGCCCGCGCCACCACCTGGCGCGGCCCCGGCCAGGTGCTCCTCCAGTTCGCGGCACCGGCGACCGGGGACGGCGGGGCTGCCCGGGTGGTGGCACGGGCCCGGTCCACCGCCGCGTGCGGCCGGTTCGGCAGGCACGTGGTCGCGAGCACCACCTGGCGTGCGGACTCCGGCAGGCGTTACGTCCTGGCCGCCGGGAGCCGCGAGGTCACCGGCATCTACGCCTCCGGGGACGTGAGCGCGTCCGGGTCGGGCCGGACCCTCGCGGAACGGGCGCCCCGGGGCGCCCGGGTCCAGGTGCGCGCACGGCTCAGCACGGGCGGGACGCTGGCACCGGTGGGGGTGGGACGCCCCAGGCCCTAGGTGTATTGATCACGGACGTTGTTGACACGGTTGGGTCTTGAACATGGCGAAGGCCCCCGTGTGTGGTGGAGGTGTCGAATCTTCACCGCACG
>NZ_JOAP01000031.1 GCF_000720475.1 Streptomyces aureocirculatus | reverse complement strand
GATGGGGTGCACGGGCGGCAGATAGACGACGTCGAAGCCCATCTCCGCGATCGCGGGAAGCCGCCGCGCGGCGCTGCGGAACGTTCCCGAGACCGGCGCTGCCCCCTCCCGCACCACGGCGCCCTCCGAACGCGGGAAGAACTCGTACCAGGAACCGAACAACGCGCGCCTGCGGTCCACCCGCAGCGGGAAGGCGGCCGAACGGGTGACCCGCTCACGCAGCGGGAAGCGGTCGAGCACCGCGGTCACCTGTGGCGTCAGCGCGGCTCTCAGGCGTGCGGCCGGAGACCGCAGATCGTCCTGCAACGCGTCCGCGGCGGCCAGCAGGACGCGGCGCTCCGCCTCCTCGGGCACTCCGTGGGCGGCCCGCTCGTACAGCAGCGCGCCCTCTTCGAGCATCAGGCCGACGTCGACGCCGGCCGGGACCTTCACCCCCGCCGCGCGACGCCACGCCGACACCGGGTCCGCCCAGGCCTCCACGGCGTACGTCCAGAGGCCCTCCGCGTCCGGCGTGACATCGGCGCCCCAGCGGTCGCTGCCCGGGGACAGCTCACGCATGGGTGTCCACGGCCCGCACCGCTCGCCGGGGCCCAGCAGCACGACATTGGCGCCGACCACTTGGTGCCCCTCCGCGAAGAGGGTCGCCGTGACCTCGAAGGTCTCGCCGGGCACCGCCTTCGCGGGGCGACGGCCGCCGTCGACGACGGGGTGGACGTCCAGGAGAGGAACGGGCAGCGCGGTGTCCGGGCGCGTTCCCGGCAGGGGCGTGGTGGCGCCTGTCCCCGGCGGTGGCATGCCGGAACCCGTCTCCGGTAGTGAAGCCATCGGTTCCTCCTCCACAGCGCTCGGATGCGTCCGGCTCCGGCTTGAGCCGCGCTTCGCCCTCACCCTCAGAACTCGGGGGCGATCACCCCCGGACCTCGGGGGCGGGCCGTGGCCGGCGCGATGCGCGCGGGCGCAGGTACTCCTCGGCCGCGTCGGCGGCGACGCGGGCCGTGCACTCGCCCATCAACACGCACAGGGTGTACGCGGTGTTCTCGAACTGCGTCCGTACGGCGCGGTCGCAGGGGTGGGCGATCAACAGCCTCTCCCACGACCGATAGAGCTTGAGATGCCGCGCGACCTCGGCTTTTGCAGGCAGCAGCACCACACTCGTCACCTTCTTGTGTGCCTGGGGCGCGGCCGGGGCGACTGGCCTGGCGAAACCGGTTCCGCACCTTGAGGGGCCGTCGGCTCGCGCCGCCGGGCTTCCCGACTCATGGTGCACGGTCGACCACGCAGCGTCTTGTTGGGCATTCAACTACCACTCCGGTGTGCTCCTGTTGCGCGAATGGAGTAGTGCTCCCACGCTGGTACTGACTCAGGAGCGATCAATGCTCACGCTTCGTGTTCGGGGCTCGGTCCGCACGGCCGAGGAGGAGCGGGAGCTTCGCCGAGAGGAGCCAAGCGCAATGAAGTCGGCAACCCCCCGCTACTACCACGTGGATGTGGTGATCAGCCCGGAGAAGATCGACCAGGTCGGCCGCATTCTGGCCGCCCACCTCCGGCACTGGGGTCTGGAGATCCTCGTCGAGCCCGTCAGCCACTGCACCCGGGTGCTGCTCCGGGCCATCGAGGAGCACGGCACGGACAAGAAGACGACCATCGAGATGTGGTGGAACGGACAGCACCTCATCACGGGTGTGTCCGACAACGACCGCGACCTGCCACAACCCCACTACGGGCCGCAGGGCTGTCTGGCGCAGATCGCCGCGCTGAGCGACGGCTGGGGGAGTTGCCCGGCGACCGACGGCAAGATCATCTGGTTCTCGTGCCGGGCCAGGACCCCCGAGCACATCCCGCTCGCCTCCCTCCCCCCGAAGCCCGGCGAGCCCACGGCGCTCCAACTGCCGCGCGAGGAGAGCGTGGCCGCTCTCGCGGGTTCGGCGGAGGGGTGACGCCCGGCCGGGGCGGCCGTCGCGCCGAGATCCACGGCCGCCCCGCCCTGACCGCCCTGCCCTGACCGCCGCGCCCGGGGCCGACCGGCTGCCGACCGCAGGGCCCCCGCCCCCTTCCATGACTCCCCCGTGAGGAAGGCAGACGCTTGCGCACCTGGACCGGATCCCCGTCCCCCCTCGGCGCCACGTTCGACGGTGAAGGCACGAACTTCGCCCTGTTCAGCGAGGCCGCCGAGCGCGTCGTCCTCGTCCTTTGCCACGACGGCGGCACCCACGACGACGTCACCCTCACCGAGGTCGACGGCTTCGTGTGGCACTGCTATCTGCCCGGTGTCGGGCCGGGACAGCGCTACGCCTACCGCGTGCACGGGCCCTGGGACCCCGCAGCGGGCCACCGGTGCAACCCCGCGAAGCTGCTCCTCGACCCGTACGCCACCGCCGTCGAGGGGCAGATCGACAACGACGCCGCGCTGTACGAGCGGGCGGCGCGGGGGCCCGACCGCACCGACAGCGCCGGACACACCCCGCTATCGGTGGTCACCGACCCGTCCTTCTCCTGGGAGGACGACCAGCCGCTGCGGCGGCCCTACGCCGAGACCGTCGTGTACGAGACCCATGTCCGCGGCCTCACCCGCAGGCACCCGGAGGTCCCGCCGGAGCTGCGCGGCACCTATGCGGGCCTCGCGACCGACGCGGTCATCGGCCACCTCACGTCCCTCGGGGTGACGGCCGTCGAACTGATGCCGGTGCACCAGTACGTGCAGGACGGCTTCTTGCGCGACCGGGGCCTGTCCAACTACTGGGGCTACGCGTCCATCGGCTTCTTCGCCCCGCACAACGGCTACGCCGCGCACGGCACCCGCGGCGAGCAGGTCACCGAGTTCAAGTTGATGGTCAAGCGGCTGCACGCGGCAGGGCTCGAAGTGATTCTCGACGTGGTCTACAACCACACCGCCGAGGGCAACGAGAACGGCCCCACCCTCGCGTTCCGCGGCCTCGACAACGCCTCCTACTACCGCCTCGCGGAAGACGATCCGGCTCACTACTTCGACACCACCGGCACGGGCAACAGCCTGCTCATGCGGCACCCCAACGTCCTGCAACTGGTCATGGACTCACTGCGGTACTGGGTCACCGAGATGCACGTCGACGGATTCCGCTTCGACCTCGCCGCCACGCTCGCGCGGCAGTTCCACGACGTGGACCGGCTCTCGGCCTTCTTCGACCTGGTCCAGCAGGACCCGGTGGTGGGCCGCGTCAAACTCATCGCCGAGCCGTGGGACGTCGGTGACGGCGGCTATCAGGTCGGCAACTTCCCGCCCCTGTGGTCGGAGTGGAACGGCAAGTACCGGGACGCCGTACGGGACTTCTGGCGCAGCGAGGACGGCACGCTCGCCGAGTTCGCCTCCCGTCTCACCGGCTCGTCCGACCTCTACCAGCACGACCGCCGCCGACCGCGCGCCAGCGTCAACTTCGTCACCGCCCACGACGGCTTCACGCTGCGCGACCTGGTGTCGTACGACCAGAAGCACAACGAGGCCAACGGAGAGGACAACCAGGACGGCGAGAGCGACAACCGCTCCTGGAACTGCGGTGTGGAGGGCCCCACGAGGGACCGGTGGATCCTGGAGCTGCGCGCGCGACAGCAGCGGAACTTCCTCGGCACCCTCATGCTCTCGCAGGGCATCCCGATGCTCGCACACGGCGACGAGCTGGGCCGCACCCAGCACGGCAACAACAACGCCTACTGCCAGGACAACGAAATCTCCTGGGTCGACTGGGACCTCGACGCCGAGCGGCGCGAGCTGATCGCGTTCACCCGGCGCGCCATCGCCCTGCGCGCCGCGCACCCGGTGCTGCGCAGACGCCGCTTCTTCCGCGGCGAGGCCCCGGCCCGCGACAGCAGGCCGCTGCCCGACCTGGTGTGGCTGCGGCCCGACGCCCACGAGATGACGGACGAGGACTGGCAGCGCCCCGATGCCCACGCCATCGGTGTCTTCCTCAACGGTGACGCCATCGCGGAACCCGACTTCCAGGGCAACGCCGTGGTGGACGACTCCTTCCTGCTGCTGTTGAACAGTTGCGGCGACCAGGTCGTCTTCCAACTGCCGGACGCCACGTACGGTGAGTGCTGGCAGACCCGGCTCGACACCTCGGACCCGCGGGGCCTCTCGGACGAGACGGAACACAAGGCCGACGGCGAGGTCCCCGTCGGGCCGCGCAGTCTGCTCCTGCTGTCCCGCCCCTCGGAGGTGACGTCATGACCGCCCACGAAGCCGTGCTGCGCGAGCTGCTCACCACCGCCGGGCAGACCTACGCCGCGGAAGCCGGTATCCGGGCGGCGGACACCCCGCAGCCGCTCTACCGCACGCTCGTCCTCGCCAGTCTGCTGAGCGCCCGTATCCGGGCCTCCGTCGCGGTGTCGACCTCGCGCGCGCTGTACGAGGCGGGCCTGCGCGGCCCCCGGGACATGGCCGACGCCACCTGGCAGCAGCGGGTCGACGCCCTGGGGCGCGGCGGCTACCGGCGCTACGACGAACAGACCGCGACCCGCCTCGGCGACGCGGCCCGCCTCGTGCTCGACGCCTGGCACGGCGATCTGCGCCGTATCCGCGAGGAATCCGACGGCGACGTGGCCGCCGTGAAGAGGCTGCTGCAACAGGTGCCGGGCCTCGGCCCCACCGGCGCGAACATCTTCCTGCGCGAAGTACAGGACGTCTGGCCCGAGTACGCGCCCTACGTCGACAGCAAGGCCTTGCAGGGCGCGGAACGCCTCGGGCTGCCGCAGGACGCGTCCGCCCTGATGCGGCTCAGCGACCGGCGGCCTGGCGTGGTGGCCGCGGCGCTGGTCCGAGCCGCCCTGGACCGGAAGCTGGCGGAGCGGTGCCTGGAGCGGGCGGGCGGTTAGCGGTGTCTGGGGCGAGCGGCGGTCAGGGCGTGGCCTCCGGGGGCTCGCGGGGTTCGAGGGGGCGGGTCGCGGGGCCGTGCAGGACCGTTCCGTCCGTTGCGAAGCGGGAGCCGTGACAGGGGCACTCCCAGGCCCGCTCGGCGTTGTTGAAGTGCACCAGGCAGCCGAGGTGGGTGCAGCGTGCGGAGACCGCGCTGACCTGCCCGGACTCATCGCGGTACACCGCGCACCGGTGGCCGTCCAGACGTACGACGGCGCCACTGCCGGGCGGGATGTCGGCCACGGAGTCGACGTGACTGGTGCGCAGCCGGTCACCGATGAAGTGTTTGGCCACGGTGACCTGCTGGGCGGCGAGGGTGCCCACATCACGGACCGGCGGCAGGCGGCGCGGGTCGTACAGCTCGGTCCAGGCAGGCCGGGGGCCGCCGACGATATGGGCGGTGAGCAGGCTGCCCGCCATGACACCGTTGCTCATGCCCCAGCCGCCGAAGCCGGTGGCCACGTAGAGGTGCTGTGTGCTCGGGTGTGCGTGACCCACGTACGGCACGCTGTCGACGGAGTCGTTGTCCTGGGCGCCCCACCGGTAGACGTCGTGCGCGTCGGCGAAGTGCGGCAGGTGCGTCCGCGCCCAGTCCTCGAGCCGGTGGAGCCGCTGCCGTACGTCTCCCGTGCCCGGCTCGAACGACTCGCCGGTGACGACGAGCAGCCGATGCTCGTCGTCGTAGGGCGCGCTGCGCAGTGAACGCTTCCCGCCCTCCGGCGTGATGTACATGCCGGCGGGGGCGGCGTCCGACGGCACCGGTGCGGCGACCACCAGCTCGCGGTGGGGTTTGAGCTGCGTGAAGAGCAAAGTCCGGTCGAAGATCGGGTAGTGGGTTGCGACGACCACGTCGCCCGCTTCGACCGTGTCGCCGGACTCGGTGGTCAACCGGCAGCGCTTGCCGTCGCGCAGACCGGTGACCCTGCTCCGCTCGAAGATGCGTCCCCCGGCCCTGGTGATGTGCTCGGCCAGGGCCAGCAGGAACTTCCGCGGATGGAACTGGAGCTGATCGGCGACACGTACCGCGCCTGCGATGTCGAAGGGCAGCTCGGTGCTGGTCACGAAGGAGGCGTCGAGCCCGGCACGCCGCGCCGCCGCCGCTTCCTCGCGCACCTCGTCGACCCGGTCGGGATCCTGTACGTAGGTGAAGGCCGCGGCGCGTTCCAGCTCCGCGTCGATGCCGAGCTCGGCGCACAGGGATACCGTCCGCTCCACCGCGTCCTGCTGCGAGAGCGCGTAGAGCCGGGCGTCCTCGCTGCCCTGCTTCGCCTCGAGCCGCGCGTACATGAGGCCGTGGGCGGCGCTCATCTTCGCCGTGGTGTAGCCGCTCACACCGGCCGCGATCCGGTCCGCCTCGAGGACCACGACGTCGACACCGGCGCGCACCAGGTCCCAGGCTGTGCACAGGCCGGCGATGCCGCCGCCGACGACCGCGACGTCCGCGGTGAGGTCGGTGCTGAGGGCCGGGTAGTGCGTGGCCGGAGTGGTGGCCATCCAGTACGACTCGTCGATGCTCGAGCGAGGCTGTTCGGTCATGTCTTCCTCTGCAATCCGCCGGCCGGCGCCGGATACGTGCCGGGTACCCGAGAAACCTTCGAACCCACACATCCCGGCATGCGGGTCGTTCAGGGCCGACTTACGTTGAAGCCGGAAACATTCCCACCGACAAGGAGGAGCCATGGCGGGCAAGGGCGGCATGGACAAGGCAAAGGGCAAGGCCAAGGAAATCGCGGGAAAGGTCACCGGGAATCGCGAACGGCAGGTCCAGGGCAAGGTGGACCAGGCCCGCGGTGACGCCAAGAAGACGATGCACGAAGCGCAGGAACGCGCCCGCAAGGCCGATCCCTCCCTGCGACGGGACCAGAGCTGAGGCAGCGGAAGCGGGGCGGCTTCCGCTGCCGCCCCGCCCCGCAGGGGGAACCAGCCGCCCCCGGGCCTCACCGCGGCGGCCGGAACCCGGACCTCACCGCGTGGCCGGGAGTCGCCCCCGGACCTCATCGCCGCGGCCGGGAGTCGCCCCCGGACCTCATCGCCGCGGCCGGGAACTCACAATGAAGCGGGCCCCGTCCGGATCGCGCAGGATCGCCTCTTCCATGCCGGTCCCCTCGTACACGGCGCTGCCGCCGTTGGCCTGCGCGGCCCGGACGCAGGCGGCCACGTCGGCGACCGCGAAGTGGATCTCCCACCGCGGCCGGACCGTGGGGTCGGGCGCGGCCTCCACCGCGCCCGAGTGGATACGGGCCACGACGTCTCCCCGGCTGCGCAGCACGACCTCGTTGTCCTCGTAGCGCACTTCGCAGCAGCCGGTCTCGGTGGACTCCCAGCCGAGGACCTCCGCGTAGAAGATGGCCGCGTCGAAGGCGTCCCGGGTGTGCAGCTTGACGAAGACCGGCGCCGCGCGGCGCCAGTCCTCCCAGCCCGACACCAGCTCGCCCTCCCAGATGCCGAAGACGGCGCCGTCCCGGTCGGCGAGGAGGGCGGCCCGCCCCGGGGGGAACGAGAGCGGTCCCACGGCGGTCGTCCCGCCGCGCTCCTGGCTGCGGGCCACGGTCTCGTCCGCGCTGCACACGGCGAAGTACGGGGTCCAGGCCACGGCCATGCGTCCGATGCTCTCCACCGCCGCGACCCCGGCCACCGGCACTCCGTTGACGCTCGCGAACCGGTACTGCTCGCCGAGCCTGCCCGTGCGCCACTCCCAGCCGAGCACGGCATGGTAGAACGCCTCGGCGGCCGCCAGATCACGTGTGGTCAGAGTGACCCAGCAGGGTGCGCCGAACACCGAGTGGCTGGCGACGACCTCGCTTGCGGTTGTTCCGTGGCTGTTCATGCGCCGTACCCGTTCTGCGGTCGTTGTCTGGCGGCCAGGCGGAGGTCGCGAACCCGCGCGACGCCGCCGCTCCTGGAGTCACCACGCGGTCACCACGCCGACGGTGCGGGCCAGGGCTTCCGGGGCCGGCCGGCACCGTGGGCTCGTGGCCCCTCGACACCATCATCCCCTCCCGTCGCGCCCCGCGCTCCGCAGAGCCCTCTGGCGCGTCGATCACCGCATGTCAGCCCCTGTCACCCGGCGGGGTGGGCGCCCGAAAGTGTCACCCGGGCAGCCCAGCTCCACGGTGTGCGCCCGCATGGGCGAGGGCGCGCCGCAGACGGGCCCTAGTGGCGCACCAGGCAGAACGGGTGCCCGGCCGGATCCGCGTAGACCCGCCAGCTCCCTCCGCCGCTGTCGGCGTCGAGGAGCCTCGCACCGAGGGCAAGCACCTGGGTCTGGGCGTGGTCGAGGTCGGTGACGCCGAGGTCGAGGTGGAACTGCTGGGGGTGCGCCGGGTCGGGCCAGCGGGGCGGCCGGTGGTCCGGGGACCGCTGGAAGGCGAGGACGGAACCGGACGGGGTGTGCAGCGTCACCCAGTCCTCGTCGACGGACCATCGCGGGTCGGGCCGGTCGACGGTGCCGCCGAGCAACGCCTCGTAGAACGTGGCGAGTGCCGCGGGGTCCGGGCAGTCGAGGACGACACACTGCAGGTCAGCGATCATGGGCTGATCGTACGTAGGGGACGCGGTCGGCAGCAGTCGGGGCGTGATCGGCTCCCGGCGGGGCAGCCGGGGGCGTGATCGGTGTCCGGCGGGACGCGGTCGGCGCCCGCCCTTCCCCCCGGCTCGGCTTGCGAGCGCGTACCGGTACGTAGCAGTACGTACGCGTACGAAGGGGGAGGGCGGACGCCGTAGTCGGATCACCGTGGGCGCGAGGCCAGTTAGGCGACGATGCCGCTGTCGTCGATGACGATCTTCTTGGCGGTGGTGCCGGAGCGGCTGCCGAGGGCCTCGATGGCCTTGACGACGTCCTCGCCCTCGACGACCTCGCCGAAGACGACGTGCTTGTTGTCCAGCCACGGGGTGACGACGGTCGTGACGAAGAACTGCGAGCCGTTGGAGCCGGGGCCCGCGTTGGCCATGCTCAGGAGGAACGGCCTGTCGTGCTTGAGCTGGAAGTTCTCGTCGGCGAACTTCTCACCGTAGATGCTCTTGCCACCGGTGCCGTTGCCGTTGGTGAAGTCACCGCCCTGGAGCATGAACTCGGGGATGACGCGGTGGAAGGGGGAACCCTTGTAGCCGTAACCGTTCTGGCCGGTGGCCAGCTCACGGAAGTTGCGGGCCGTCTTGGGGACGACGTCGTCGAAAAGGCGGAAGACGATGCGGCCGAGGTTCTCGCCGTTGGCCGACACATTGAAGTAGACGTTCTCACTCATGGCACTGATTCTCCATGACGCGTCCGCGTGCGTCGAAACAGCATCGCCCGTGACCCCCTCCGCGCCGAAGATCAGCCCACCCCTCCCCTCTTTTTTCTTTCAGGTTCGACGGGTACCTCGGCCCTGTGACATGTTCGAGTCGAGTCGGGCCCGCACGCCCGGGAAGGGAGCGGTGACGGTGACGATGCGGACCATTCCGCTGGTGGACGGCCCTGTGGAACTGCGCGGCGCGCTGGATCTGGAGCGGACACCGGCCGGAGTGCTGCCACGCCGACTGCCCGCGTGGACCAGGGAGCAGTACCAGGACCCCTCGGTGGATGGCGTGACCATGATGCCCGGGGGTGTACGTCTGGTGTTCCGCACCGACGCGTGCGAGCTGGAGCTCGAGGTCCTCACCTGCACCGGACAGCTTGAGAGCGACGACGAGCCGCGCCCCGCCGGGATGCTCGAACTGCTCGTGGACGGCGTCCTGGCCGGCCGCCGACAGGCGCCCGTGGGAAATGTGCTGCGGATGGCCGGGCCCGGGACGGAGCAGCGCCTGATCCCCGGCGAGCCGGGCGTCGTGCGGTTCACGGGACTGCGGCCCGGCATGAAGCACGTCGAGCTGTGGCTCCCGCAGCAGACCCCCACGGAACTGCTGGCGTTGCGCGTCGACGGCGAGGTGCGGGCGCCCCTGCCGGACGGCCGCCGCCGCTGGGTGCACCACGGCAGCTCCATCAGCCACTGCCTGGAGGCCGAAGGGCCGACCGGCACCTGGCCTGCCGTGGCCGCCGCGCTCGGGGGAGTGGAGGTGATCAACCTCAGCCTGGCGGGCAACGCCGTCCTCGACCCGTATGTGGCCAGGACGATCCGCGATCTGCCCGCCGACCTGATCAGCGTCAAGGTGGGCATCAACATCGTGGCCCTCGCCGCCTTCCAACTGCGGACGTTCGCGCCCGCGGTGCACGGATTTCTGGACACGATCCGGGACGGGCACCCCCACACCCCGCTCCTCGTGATGTCACCGGTGAGCTGCCCGGCGCTCGAAGAGACCCCAGGACCGACCACGTCGGGCCCGGACGGTGGGCTCGTGGCCCTGGGGGACCCGCACGACGTGGACGCCGGTGCGCTGACGCTGGCGGTGGTGCGGGACGAGCTGACGCGGATCGTGGCCGCCCGCAGGGCGCGTGACCCGCGTCTGCACCACCTGGACGGACGCGAGCTGCTCGGCCCGGACGACGTGGGCGGCCTGACGGACGGCCTGCATCCGGACGCCGACGCGTACCGGCGGATGGGCAAGCGCTTCGCCGCCCATGCCTTCGCCGACGAGGGACCCTTCGGACGTGGCGCCGCCGCACCCCCACCCGCCTGAGCGGGTCCGGCGGCCCCGCATGCCGTGCCGCGTCCGCGCAGGTGGCGACGGGCGCCAGCGATGGAGGGAGCGTCCCCGGCACCGTCGACGTCGTGCGAGGATGGTTGTCATGAGCATCAGCCGCAGGAACAACGTCACGGTCTCCGGACCCGCCGACGGGCCGGCGGTGGTGCTCGCGCACGGCTTCGGCTGCGACCAGAACATGTGGCGCCTGATCGTGCCCGCGCTCGCGGAGCGGTACCGCGTGGTCCTGTTCGACTACGTAGGGTCCGGCGGCTCCGACCTGTCCGCCTGGGACCCGGAGCGGTACGCCTCGCTCGACGGCTACGCCCGCGACGTCGTCGAGGTGTGCGAGGAACTCGACCTCGAACGCGCGGTGTTCGTGGGGCACTCGGTCAGCGCCATGGTCGGTGTGCTGGCCGCCCGGACGGCGCCGGAGCGGATCGGGGCCCTGGTGATGGTGGCCCCCTCGCCCCGCTACATCGACGACTACGGCTACCAGGGCGGCTTCAGCGCCGAGGACATCGAGGAACTCCTGGAGTCCCTGGAGGCGAACTACCTCGGCTGGTCCTCGGCCATGGCGCCGGTGATCATGGGCAACCCGGAGCGGCCCGAGCTGGGGCAGGAGCTGACCAACAGCTTCTGTGCGACCGACCCCGACATCGCCCGCGTCTTCGCCCGCACGACGTTCCTGTCCGACAACCGCGAGGACCTGAGCAGCGTGTCCGTGCCCACGCTGGTGCTCGACTGCACCGAGGACATGATCGCGCCCCGTGCGGTCGGCGCCTATGTGCAGGCCGCCGTGCCCGCGTCCCGCCTGGTCACGCTGAACGCCACCGGGCACTGCCCGCAACTGAGCGCCCCCGAAGCCACCGCGGAAGCGATCCTCGACTTCCTGCGCACACTTCGGTGATGGGCCGAAGGGGCCAAGGAGCGGACCCCTCGGGCACCGGGGACGACGCGGGCGTGGACGCCACGTTCACCGCGCTCCTGGAGGACAGCGCCGAGGAGCTGTACGAGTCGGCCCCCTGCGGTTACCTCTCCACGTTGATGGACGGCACGATCGCCAGGATCAACGCCACCCTGCTCGACTGGCTCGGCCTCGACCGTGCGGGCGTGGTGGGGCGCAGACACTTCGCCGACCTGCTCACCATCGGCGGGAAGCTCTACCATGAGACACACTTCGCGCCGCTGCTGCGGATGCAGGGCGAACTGCGGGGCGTCGCCCTGGAGATGCGGACCGCGGCGGGCGGCAAGCTGCCGGTCCTCGTCTCCTCGGTGGTCAAGTACGGCACCGAGGGCGAGCCGCTGCTGATCCGCACCACCGTCTTCGACGCCTCCGACCGCCGCTCCTACGAAGAGGAACTGCTGCGCCGCCGCCGCGACGCCGAGCAGGCACGCGCGGAGGCCGAGCGGGCACGCGCCGAAGCCGAGGAGGCCCGGCGGCAGGCGGAGGACGCCCAGCGACAGGCGGAGGCCGACCGGGCCCGCCTCGCCGACGCCCTCGCCGTGCTCCAGCAGTCCCTCGTGCCCGCCTCGCTGCCGGAGGTGCCGGGTCTGGAGACGGCCGTCTACTACCACACCGCATCCGCCGACCGGCTCGGCGGCGACTTCTACGACCTGTTCCCCCTCGACGGCACCCGCTGGGCGTTCTTCCTCGGCGACGTGTGCGGCAAGGGACCCCAGGCCGCCTCCCTGACCTCGCTGACCCGCTACACCCTGCGGGCCGCGGCCCTGCACGACCCCGAACCCACCGCGGCGCTCACCACCCTGAACGCCGTCCTGCACGAGCGGTACGCGGCAGGCGGCGACCCCCGCTACTGCACCGCCATATTCGGCGTCGTCGAACCCGGAGCCGATGGCCGCACCACCGTGCGCCTGGCCTCCGGCGGACACCCCCCTGCCCTCGTGCTGCGCGCCGACGGCCGCGCCGACTACCTGCCGACGCCGGGCGGACTGCTCATAGGAATCCTTCCCACCGCCCCCATAGGCACCGTCGAGACCACCCTCGCCCCCGGTGAGACACTGCTGCTCTACACCGACGGCCTCACCGAGGCCCGCACGGGACCGGGGTGTGACCAGTTGTTCGGCGAGGACGCCCTGCTCGCCTTCGGCGCGGGCCAGGCCCCGGCCTCGCCGCAGGAAACGGTCTCCGCGCTGACCAAGCTGCTGCGGGGCTTCGGCGACGGCCTGGACGACGACACCGCGCTGCTCGCCCTCGGCGTCCCCGCCGCCCGTCCGCACACCCGCCCGGCAACGAACTCACCCTCATGAACCCGTTGAACATCACCCGCAGCGACACCGCGTCCGGACCCGTGCTGCACGTGGTCGGCGAGCTCGACTACGACCAGGCCGCCACCTTCCGACGCCACGTCGACCAACTCGTACTCACGCCGGGCCAATGGCTCGTCATCGACCTGACCGGCCTCGAATTCTGCGACTCCAGCGGCATCACGGCCCTCCTCGCGGCCCGCCAGCACGCGCACGCCGCGGGCGCCGACATCGCACTGGCGGCCGTCCCCGCCAAGACGATGCGCGTCCTGACCATCGTCGGCCTCGACCGGATCTTCACCATCCGCCCCGATGCCGACACCGCGTGACGCTCCCGGCGCCGACACCGCGTGACGTTCAGCGGTGCGCGTTCGGACGCCGGTGCGGTGGCTGATCCAAGGCGGGGTGCGGCTTGAGCTCCGGGATCTCCCGGCTGCGCGACTCCTCGGCCTCAAGGGTGAGCGGCTCGCCGTAGTGGTGGATCGTCAGCTCCTGACCGGCCAGCAAGGTGTAGGTGACCGCCGTCGCGTGGACCTCCACCCGCAGACACCGCCCGAGCACCTGCAGCTTGAAGGAGACGCGCCTCAGCCGCTCCGGCAGCCGTGGCGTGAACTCCAGGGTGTCCCCGCGCCGCCGCATGCCGCCGAAGCCCGCGATCAGAGCCGTCCACGTCCCGGCGAGCGAGGCGATGTGCAGTCCGTCGCGGGTGTTGTTCTCCAGGTCGTTCAGATCCATCAGGGCCGCCTCGACCAAGTAGTCGTAGGCGAGGCCCAGATGGCCGGTGCGCGCCGCGACCACGGCCTGGCTGCAGGCGGAGAGGGAAGAGTCGCGGACGGTGAGCGGCTCGTAGTAGGCGAAGTTGCGCGCCAGGTGCTCCTCGTCGAAGAACTCGGGGCAGGTGTACATGGCGAGCACCAGGTCCGCCTGTTTGACGACCTGCTTGCGGTAGAGGTCGAAGTAGGGGAAGTGCAGCATCAGCGGGTACTGGTCGGGCCGCGTCGCCGCGAAGTTCCAGTGCTGGTGCCGCGTGAACCCGGCGTGCTGCTCGTGCACCTGGAGGTCGCTGTTGTACGGGATGTGCACGGCCTCCGCGGCGTCCCGCCAGGCCGCGCTCTCCTCGTCGTCGACGCCGAGCGCGGCGGCCTGCTCCGGGTGGCGCTCGACGAAGTCGGCCGCCGCGAGCAGATTGGTGCGGGCCATCAGGTTGGTGTACGTGTTGTCATCGGCGACGGCGCTGTACTCGTCGGGTCCGGTGACGCCGTCGATGTGGAACGTGCCGTGCGCGTCGTGATGGCCGAGCGACCGCCATAGCCGGGCCGTCTCCACCAGGATCTCGACGCCCGCGTCCCGGGCGAACTGCTCGTCGCCGGTGGCACTGACGTAGCGCACCACGGCGTCCGCGATGTCGGCGTTGACGTGGAAGGCGGCGGTGCCGGCAGGCCAGTACGCGGACCCCTCCGAGCCGTCGATCGTGCGCCAGGGGAACGCCGCTCCCCGCAGGCCGAGCTGCGTGGCCCGCTCGCGTGCCGCGGGCAGCGTCGAATGGCGCCAGCGCAGCGCCTCGGCGACGGCGTCCGGTGCGGTGTACGTGAGCAGCGGCAGGACGAAGGTCTCGGTGTCCCAGAAGGCGTGGCCGTCGTAGCCGGAGCCGGTGAGGCCCTTCGCCGGGATCGCCCGCCGCTCCGCCCGCGCGCCCGCCTGCAGGACGTGGAACAGCGCGAAGCGGACGGCCTGCTGGATCTCCTCGTCACCGTCCACCTCGACGTCGGCGTGCCCCCAGAACGCGTCCAGATAGTTCCGCTGGTCACGCAGGAGCCCCTCCCAGTTGGTGTCGGCGGCCGCCGCGAGGGCCGCGTCCACCTGGTCGCTCACGGCGGGCAGGGAGCGCGTGCTCGACCAGCCGTAGGCCACGAACTTCTCCAGGCGGAGCCGCTGTCCGGGTTCCAGGACGGAGGTGACGGTGAGGCGGGCGACGTCGTCCCCGGACTCGCCGCTCGCCCGGGTCCTGTCGGGCCCGTCGACGGTGTGGTCGGCCGCCGCGGCGACCCGCAGACCGCTGCGCCGGGTGCGGTGCACGAGCCGCAGCCGCCCGTTGCCGGCGTGGTGCTCCTCCGGGGCCAGGGGGGAGTCGAGGACGGCGGCGGCACGGGGGTCCTCCGGCGACCCGGGCAACTGCTCGTTGGCCACGAGCTCCGACTGGACCACGACGCGGACCTGGCTGTCGACGGCCTCGACCTCGTAGGCGACGGCGGCCACCGACCGGTGGGTGAAGGACACGAGCCGGGTGGAGCGCACCCGCACGGTGCGCCCGGCCGGTGACGTCCACTCGCAGGTCCGGCGCAGCACGCCCTCGCGCAGGTCGAGGACCCGTTCGTGGGAGACGAGGCGGCCGTAGCGCAGGTCGAAGGGCTCGTCGTCCACGAGGAGCCGGATGACCTTGCCGTTGGTCACGTTGATGACGGTCTGGCCGGACTCCGGATAGCCGTAACCGGCCTCCGCGTAGGGGAGGGGGTGGATCTCGTGGACGCCGTTGAGATAGGAGCCGGGCAGGCCGTGCGGTTCGCCCTCGTCCAGGTTGCCGCGCCAGCCGACGTGGCCGTTGGAGAGGGCGAACACGGACTCGCTCTGCGGCAGCACGTCGAGGTTCAGGACGTTCTCGCGCAGGCACCAGGGCTCGACACCGTAGGACGCGTGCGTGATCATGCCCGCCCCCCGAGGTCCGCGAGATCCTGTACGACGCGATCCGCGCCGTGGGCGCGCAGGGCGTCCGCCTGGCCGACGCGGTCCACGCCGACGACATAGCCGAAGTGGCCCGAGCGCCCCGCGTCCATGCCGGCGAGCGCGTCCTCGAAGACCGCGGCCCGCGCCGCCTCGACGCCCAGGTCGGCCGCCGCGGCGAGGAACGTGTCGGGACGTGGCTTGCCCGGCAGCTTCCGCTCGGCGGCGACGACCCCGTCGATCCGTACGTCGAAGAGGGGTTCCGCGTCGATCGCGCGCAGGACGTCGCGGCAGTTGGCGCTGGAGGAGACCACCGCTGTGCCCAGACCCGCGGCCCGGGCCGCCCGGACGTAGCGCAGGGTGCCGTCGTAGGCCTGCACGCCGCCGGAGCGGATCTTCTCCAGGAGCAGTTCGTTCTTGCGGTTGCCGAGGCCCTGGACCGTCGGCCGGTCCGGCGGGTCGTCCGGGCTTCCCTCGGGCAGCTCGATGCCGCGCGACGCCAGGAAGGAGCGCACCCCGTCCGCGCGCGGCTTGCCGTCCACGTACTCGTCGTACTCGCAGGCCCGGTCGAACGGGCGGAAGCCGTCTCCCTCGCGCTCGCGCAGGAACGCGTCGAAGGCCTCCTTCCAGGCGGCGGCGTGGACGACGGCCGTCTTGGTGATCACCCCGTCCAGATCGAAGAGACAGGCCTTGACGGTGTCGGGAAGGCCGAGTTCGGTGAACTCGGTGGTGTGAGGGTCATGTTTCGCCATAAAAGGCACCTTCCCCGTCAGGCGCTGATCAACAACTCACAGCTCGGCCCCGTGACCGGCGGACACGGTCCGACGCACCGGTCACGGGGCCGACCGCCGCTACAGGAGGTCCCGCGGCACCGTCTCGTTCCAGGTCCGCGAGAACACCCGCTTGCCGTCCTCGTAGCCGTCCAGCGTGGCATCGACACGGAAGTCGGTCTCGTCGCAGGTGAGCACGGTGCGCGTCGCCACGCGCACATCCCAGTCGTCGCGGTGGAAGCTCATCGTCCAGGCGGATTCGCCGCTCGCGGAGGTGAAGTCGTCGGCCACGGAGGTGTAGCGCTCGTAGGCGCGGCGGCCGACGTCGAGATCGATCTCGTCGACGCGGACGACCCCGCGGTCCTTCACGATCTCCAGTTCGGCCGCGTAGTCCACGAGGTCGCGGGTGACCCGCCAGCGCTGCTCGGGGGCGGTGACCTGGGTGCTCGGCAGGGGCTCGGTCCCCTCAGGTTCGCCGAACGGTTCCTGCGGCACCTCGTCGCCCCCGGCCGTCGGCCGCACCGGCAGCGTCAGGACGCTGGAGGTGTCGTGCACGGTCAGGAGCACCGGCTTGGGCGGCGGCCAGGCCAGCGGCCAGTAGGACGTGGACAGGGAAAGACGGATGCGGTGGCCCGCGGGGAAGGACTGCGCGACGCCGTTGAGCCGGACGGTGACCCGGTAGCGGCGGCCCGGTTCGAGGGGCTCCGGCGCGTCCTCGCCGCCGTCCCGCCGGGTGAGGTTCAGCACGCCGTACGTGACCCGCGTCGCGGATCCGCGTGGCGCCACGTCGGACAGGCGGGCCGCGACCATGGCGACCGGTTCGCTGACGGACACATCGAGTTCGACCGTCGGCGAGCCGAGGATCTCCACGCGCTCGGTGAGCGGTTCGGTCTCGAAGACCAGCGAGCCGCCGTCCTCCTCACGCTGGTCGTAGGGCAGGTCCGGCGGAGCGTTGTAGGAGGCCCACTTGCCGGCGAACTGTCCCACGGACAGCGGCGACTGGACGGCCATGCCTCCGTCACCTCCGTCACCTCCGTCACCCCTGTCACCCCTGTCATGCGCGCCGAGCCCGGCGCCCTCGTCGCTCCCGATGTCCGCCCCGGCGGCCTCCGCGTTCAGACCGCCGCCGGTCATGCGGTAGCCCACCGGGGTGATCCGCGAAGAGGGCCAGTCGGGTTCGGCGACCCACCGGCCGGGGCGCTCCTCGTACGAGGTGGAGGGCGGCACGCTGTCCTGCATCCACGCCCACAGCATGGGCCCGTCCATGACGCCGTTGTCGACGCCCTTCAGCCAGTGGTCCCACCAGCGCACGACCTCCTGGAGGTAGCCGATGGCGGGCCCCGGCTCGCCCAGGTGCGGGAACTTGTGCGACCAGGGCCCGATGAGTCCCTTGCGGGGCACGTCGAGACGGCCGAGGAGCCGGGTCACGGCGTTGGAGTAGCCGTCCGCCCAGCCGCTGGAGGCCAGTACGGGGCAGCCCACCGCCTGGTAGTCCTCGCAGACCGACGCGTGCCGCCAGTAGTCGTCGCGGCGCTGGTGGCGCAGCCATTCGAGGACCCAGGGCCGGGTCCCTTCGAGGCGTTCGTGCCACATCTCGCGCCACCGGGGGCCCACGACCGCGGGGTCCGGCGGGCAGGTGCCGTAGGCGAACATGGTGCCCGCCTCGGCGAGGTTGTCCGAGAGGAGGGCCCCGCCCATGTAGTGCATGTCGTCGGCGTACCGGTCGTCGGTGAAGGACGAGATGACGATGGCGCCGAGGCTCGGCGGCCGGCGCGCGGAGACCTGGAGGGCCGCGAACGCGCCCCAGGAGAGCCCCATCATGCCGGTGGTGCCGTCGCACCAGGGCTGGGCGGCGAGCCAGGCGAGCACGTCCTCGGCGTCCGTCTGCTCCTGCTCCAGGTACTCGTCGCGCAGCACGCCCCCGGAGTCCCCGGTGCCCCGCACGTCGACGCGGACGCAGGCGTAGCCGTGACCGGCCATGTAGGGGTGGTGGATCGCGTCGCGCTCCGCCGTCAGATCGCGTTTGCGGTACGGGATGTACTCCAGGATCGCCGGTACGGGATCGCTGTCGGAGGAGGTGGGCCGCCAGATGCGGGCCGACAGCAGGGTGCCGTCGGAGGTGGGGATGGTGACGTGGTCTTCGGTCTTCGTGTCGTACGGGAGGTTGCTCACGTAACGCATCAGGCGTTGTCGCTCCTTACTGGCCTTGTTGGCGGTGCTTGCCGCGGGTCACGGGTTCTTCGTGTCGCGGCTGCCCGGCCGGGTCTCGTCGAAGGTCAGACCGAGGGCGGCCACGCACTTGTCGTACTTCTCCCGCAGGTCGTCCTCGCTGTCGCCGCCGGTGAAGATGTGCGCGAGCTCGTAGCTGTAGCTGTCCTGCTGGGGCAGATCGGACAGGCGCTGTCCCTCGTGGGGCGAGACGTCGATACGGACACCCGGGATGCTCTCCTCGATGCGGTCGAGGTCCTCGCGCGTGGGGACGTCGTGCACGGTGGCGTCCGCGAACCAGCGGTGGTACCACTTGGCCGCCATGCGGTACCGGCCCTTGTGGTGGGGGAGCCCCGGGTCCTCGCCGCGGGCGAGGCGCAGCATGCAGTGGTGGTTGGGCACGCCGTCGACGTACTCGAACATCTCCGCGTGGGACTGGGAGTGACGGGGGTTGATCTCCAGGATGTTCACGGAGTCGGTGCCGGGGTCGTAGAAGAACTCGATGCTGAACGTCGCCGAGTCCATGCCGATCCGGCGTATCACCCGCTCCGATATGTCCCGCAGCCGCCGCTGCACCGGCTCCGGCAGGGCCGAGGGGTACTGGTGGCGCAGGAAGCAGGGGGAGTCGGGGTAGTTGATGGAGTCGAGGATGCCGTACACCGTCACCTCGCCGTCACGGGCGTAGCCCTCCACCGCGGCCTGCACACCGGTGAGGGCTTCCTCGGCCAGGCACACGGTGCCGCCGACGTCGGCCATCTCCGGCGGCAGGTCGAGCCGATCGAGGATGTACTCGAAGGGCTTGCCCACGCGGTCGATGCCCGCACGGATCCGGGCGACGGCGTCGGCGAACTCGGCCTGGTCCTTCACCCCGTAGGCGAGTTCGGACGAGTACGAGAGGGCGGGCTTGAGCCACATCGGGAAGCGCACGCCCTCCGGGGGGCGCGGGTCGGCCGCGTCCAGGTCCACCCGGCCGAAGCGGGGGTGGGCGTCGGTCACCTTCTGCTGTTCGAGGCGGCTCCAGTACTTGTGCTCGCACTTGACGATGGATTCCAGGCTGGTGGTGCGGGTCCCGTAGCGCTCGCCCAGAATCGGGACGAGCGTGCTGACGGGGAAGTCCCAGTAGCCGACGATCGCGTCGATGGTCCCGTCGAAGCCGTCCAGTATCTTCTGGGCCTTGGCGATCAGGTCCGGCATCGAGACCTCGCCGTGCTGCAACTCCTCGATGGTGAGCAACTGGTGGAAGCGGTAACGGTGCGCGTCCGGAACTGCCGACAAGGTCGGCAGGTTGGCCTCGTCCAGGCCGCAGACAAAGACGTTTTCTGTCACGTGGGATCCCAACAGCTCAAAAATGGTACGGAAATGATTGATCGAGGTGGCTGGGTACCCGGGCCGCAGGGCTCAAACCCCCCTCAGCCGACCACGTCCGCCGGGGCCGCGGGCCGCGCGCCGTCCTCCTGGGCGTGCAGGTGGTACACGTTGAACGCCCGCCGGATGACCGGCTGCGCCACATTGCGGACCGGCACGCCACCGCTGGTCATGCCGTGTTCCGTGCCCGCGTGCGCGTGGCCGTGCAGGGCGAGGTCGGCGCCCGCGGTGTCCATGGCCTCGGCCAGGAGATAGCTGCCGAGGAACGGATAGATCTCCAGCGGCTCACCGGCCAGTGTGTCGGGTACGGGGGAGAAGTGGGTGAGCGCGATACGCGTCCCGCAGCCCGCCTCCGCGAGATCCTCCAGAGCCGTCCGCAGGCCGTCGGCGCACCGGCGGGTGTACCGGATGAACTCCTTCATCATCGGTTCGCCGAACTCGCTGCCGCAGCGCCCGACGAACCCGCCGCCGAAGCCCTTGGTGCCGGCGACGCCGACCCGCGTGCCGTCGATGTCCAGGACCGTCCCCTGGCCCTCCAGGACCCGCACGCCGGCTTCCCGGAGCACGTCGGTGACCCGCTCCGGCTGTTCGTCGTGGTGGTCGTGGTTGCCGAGGACGGCGACCACGGGGACGGGGAGGCCGGACATCTCGCGGGCGACCACCCGCGCTTCCTCCGGTGTGCCGTGCCGGGTGAGGTCACCGGCAAGGAGCAGCAGGTCGGCGCATTCGGGCAGGGTTTCAAGGGCCGGCCTGAGCAGGCCCTCGCTGTCGAGCCCGAGGTGGATGTCTCCCACAGCCGCGACGCGGATCATGTCACTTCCTCCGGGCGGTCCGGGGCCGCGTTCTCGGCCACGATGACGTCGTACCGGACGGTCAGCCCGGTGAGTTCCTCGTCGACGGTGCGCACGAGCTTCTCGCGGCACTGGGCGGTCGGGACGGTGCCGGTGACCGTCACTCCCGGACCGCGTGCCTCTATGCGCACCCCCAGTTCGCCGAGTTCCTCCGCCGCGAGGCGGTCCTGGAGGTGGGCGATGCGGTAGTCGGTGTTCGGGGCGGTCATGAGTGTCCTCCCTGCGGTGCGGGGCGGCCTTGCCGCGGTGCCGGGTGGCCTCCCTGCGGTGCCGGGCTGTCTTCCTGGGGCGCGATGACGTCGAGGCGCTCCAGCAGGTAGAGGAAGGCGGCAGGCATCGGCTCCTCGCCCCGCTCGCGGCGGATCTGCTCCCAGTCGACCTTCTCGCGCAGGAGCCGGGCGATCGGCAGGACGGCACCGAAGTCGCAGTGGTGCTCGGAGAAGGCGCCGATGAGGCTCCGCAGCAGATCGGTCGGCGCGAGGACGGGCATGAACACCGAGTCCACGGGCAGTTCCGCGGACCTGTCCAGGAGTTCCGATGTGACGGGTTCGCCGCCGAGGCGGAAGATCAGGTCGATGTCCTGCCCGAGGCACTTGGCCTTCAGGAGCCAGTCCTCCGGCGGTGCGTACACCTTCAGGCCCGATTCCCGCAGCGTGACGGCGACGGCGTCGGCGTCCTCGGGCCTGACGCAGAAGTCGGCGTCGTGCTGGAGGTTGCCGGTGCCGCCGTGGGCGTAGACGGCCACGCTGCCGGCGAGGGCGAAATCGTGTCCGTGCTTCTTGAGGAGGGCTCCGACCTGCTTGGTCGCCTCCAGGATCGCTTGATTGCGGTCGGGCGGCAGTGGTTCCACGACCACGTCGTGCCGCCGGTGCCGCTCGGCTTGTCCTGAGACCGCACGCAGGTCGGGGGTGTGTCCTGGCTCGTCGTGTGCGGCGTCGTCCGCGTCGGGCATCACTGCTGCTCCGCCGGAGAGGGAACGGGACCGGGTGCGGGATACGGGCTGGGGCGGGGGGTCGGCGGCACGGGGTCGGGCTCCGGACGGGGTGGCGCCGGGGGGACCGGGTCGGGTCCGGGAGCGGGTACGGGGCCCGGGGCGGGCCCGGGCTGCGGGTCCGTCGGCCCCGGCGCCGGAGTGGGCCGGGGCGGCGTCGGGTCGTTCGGTGGCGTACTCATCGGGCCCCTTTCCGGAACGGACTCCCGAGCCTGCGAGAACGAACGGGACGGGTTCTCCGAGCCTCTGGAGTCTCTGGTGTCTTCGGTGTCTCTGGTGTCTCTGGTGTCTTCGGGACGGGGTGTCTTCGAGACGGCCTGATGGTGTGACGAGTTTCCCGTGCGGGGCGTCCCAATCACGACCGCACCGTGCCGCCGCGCGGCGGTGGGGGCGGGCCGCGCCTGTGCTTCGGGGCGAGGTCCCGCCGCTGCGGCGCGCCCCGGCCCCGGGCGGGGCGCGCTGGGCCGGACGGGTGAACCCCCGATGGGCGGGCGCGGCGCTGTGCCGCCGCCTCCGTTTGACGCTGGACCGCCTGGTCACCCGGGCGGGCATGGCTCGGCGCAAGAGATACGCGGTGGCGGCCTCCGGTGAGTGGGTCGACGAGGAGGAAGGCCGGAGACGGCTGCCCGCCGGTGAGGTGCACGCCTGGGAACCCGGTCGCAACGAGACGGTCTGCGGACTGTCCCTCAGCCGGTCCCGCCTCGCGCGCTTCTCCCATGTGCCCTGGACGGACACCATCCCGGAGTCGGGCGGCGCGGCGGACCGGGTACGGCGCCTGTGCCCCCGGTGCGCGTCCGTCGCCGGCCGTGCGGGCACCGGGGCACGCCCCGGGTGGCGGCGGGTCAACCCACGCCCTTGAGGTGGCGGACCGGGCCCCGCCGCGACGGGGCCCGGGCTGAGCCCCGCCGCGACGGGGCTGGACTGGGACGGGGCCGCGAGGGCGGTGGACCGGGACAGGGGGCGGTCCCCGCGGTCGGGACGCAATCCCGCGGGGGCGCGGTCCCCGCGGTGCGGGTGCAAGCCCCTGTGGCCGGGGCGCACGCGCCCGTGGCCGGGGTGCAAGGCCCGGCGGTCGGGGTGCGGGCCCGCGGGGGTGCAGACCCTGCGGTCGGGGTTGCGGCCCCCGTGGGGGCAGCGCCCGTGGTCGGGGCGCAGTCCCCGTGGTGGCGGTGCAGCCCCGGTGGTGGGGGGGCGCGGCCCCGTGGGCGGTGCCCCAGTCCCTGCCTGGGGTGCAGTCCCGAGGTCGGGTTCTAGTTCCTGTGTCAGGGGTCCAGTCCCGTGGTCGGGGTCTGATCCCCGTGCTCGGGGTCTAGTCCCTGCGGTCGGGGTGCGGCCGCCGTGGTTGTCGGGGTCCAGTCCCTGCGCTGGGGGTGCAGTCCCGTGGTCGGGGTCCGACCCCCGTGCTCAGGGTCCAGTCCCTGCGGTCGGGGCGCAGCCGCCGTGATTGTCGGGGTCCAGCCCCTGCGCTGAGGGCCCAGTCCGCTCGGGGTCCAGCCCCACGCTCGGGGTCCAGCCCCACGCTCGGGGTCCAGCCCCTCCGCTCAGGGCTCAGCCCCCGGCGCCCCCCGGCAGATCCTCGTCACGCACCTCATGCATGGCCGCCTCCTCGGCGCCCGCGGCCCCGCCGTCGATGCCCGCGTCGTCGGCGATGAGTTCCTTGGTGGTGTCCGGGTGCGCGCCTTCGTCCGGTGCCACCAGGCGGCCGGAGCGCTCCGCACCGGCTTCCGGGTCGAGTGGCTCCCCCTCGCCGCCGGACAGGTCGCCGATGCCGTCCCCCGGGGGCGGTTCCGTGTCGGGCACCTCCTGGCGGAGCCGTTCGTCGAGGGTCTCGCCCTCATGCTGTTCCGCCGCCGTGGTGCCGGTCTTGGTGACACCGAGGGGCTTCTCCGGGGGCGAGTACCCCTCGTCGAGCATGTCATCGTACGTACGCTCGTCCACCGCGTCCTGCAGGTCCAGCGGTGCGGCGTCCTCCTGCTCCTCGTTGTCCCCGGTGGGCTGGTAGGCGTCGTCTGCCATGTTCTGGTCGCTCATGACATGTCGCAGTGCCCGGACAAACATGTTCAAAACATGGTGTCCGGGCACTGATCCAGTGCGCGCGGCTCAGCGCCTGACGTCGAACGTGGCGGCGCGTTAGGCAGCGGTGCGGGCAGCGGGGCGGAGGGCCCGGCGGCTCACAGGTTGTCGCCCCAGCCTCCCTGGATCATGGTCTGGAAGGCCCACTGCCCGTCGCGCCTGACGAGGATGTCGGCGTAACGGAGCTGCGTGCTCTCGCCGTTCGCCGTCATCGTCGAGTCGGTGAAGACCACCGCCATCGCGGGGGAGAGGAACACCGGGGTGCGCTGGGATTCGAAGGTGATGTCCTGGGAGCCTTCGCCCATCACGTGGGTCATGGTGCCGACGAACTGCTCGCGATCCCACTGCGCCGACCGGCCGTTGCCCGCGGAGTCGTCACTGACCAGGTTGAGCGGGAACACGGCGAGATCCGCCATGGCCTGGACGTCGCGCTTGGCGCTGTGCGCGTCGTAGGCGGCGAACCAGGCGTCCAGGCTCGAGCGGTCCTCGTCGGTCGGGACGTATCCGGTCTCGGGGAGGAAGGTCACGCGGACTCCTGTCGAAGAAGAAGAAGCAAGAAGTAGTCAAAGTTGATTACGGTGAGGACTGTATGCCCGCTCCCAGCTAATAGTCAAACTTGATTAGCTGTGACGCCACTCACACATCTCACACATTCATGCATCTCATGGCGCTGTCGCCGGGGAGCGCGGAGGGCGTCGGACCGGAGGGAGAGTCAGACCTTTTCCAGGGGCCGGCGCGGCCCGTCGGGAAGCACCGCCTTGACCGTGTCGCCGGGGCGCACCACGCCACCCTCCCGCACCACGCTCATGATTCCGGTCTTGCGTACGAGGTTCCCGGCCGCGTCGCGCCCGACGACCTGCTTCAGCAGTCCGCCCTGGAAGGCGTCGATCTGCCGGCACGGGTTGCGCAGCCCTGTCACTTCGAGGACGGCCTCGTCGCCGATGTGCAGCAGGGTGCCGACGGGCAGGCCCAGCAGGTCGATGCCGCGCGTGGTGATGTTCTCGCCGAGATCGCCGGGCGTCACGGTGAACCCTTCGGCGCCGACCTCCGCGAAGAGCTCCTCGTGGATGAGGTGGACCTGGCGCAGGTTCGGCTGGGTGGGGTCGTGTGCGACCCGTGAGCGGTGCTTGACGGTCACACCGGCATGGATGTCGCCCTCCACGCCGAGCCCGGCGAGCAGCGTGACGCTGTCGCGGTTCGGCTTGGTGAACGAGTACTCGCCGTTGCTGCTGACCGCGGTCACTGTCCCGCTCATCCGTGGACCCCCTCCTCGATGACAAAGATCAACCAACACTCTAGACCTGGACCAGAACACCCTTCGGGCGAGGTCGGATGCGGGCGAGACGCGCAGCTTCAACCGCGCCGTCACCGCTCGACTTCGGCCGGTCGAGCCGCCCGTCAGTGCCGTGTCAGGGACCTGGGGCAACCTGATGAACGTCAAGGGGAACGACCCGGAGAACACCCGGACCACCGCCCCCGAGGCAGGGGAGAGGTGCCCGGAGTGGTTTATCGGGGACCGGAGTTCGCTTCAGTCGGGTGCAAGCCCACGCAGGTTCGAATCCTGCCCTCTCCGCAACGGAACGCGGCGGCAATGGCTCGTGCACGGGCCGCTCCCATGACGTACCGCCGCACTGGCGGACTGGCGGACTCACTGACGGATCGACGCCGCCCCGGATCGCGGCAGTTCCCGCAGGTCCTGAGAAGCGCAGCGGGCCCGTTCGGCCTGGGGCAGGTGGAGCGCTGCGTTCTGCGGCCGTTGCTCAGCGAGTCCTTCGTGGTGCTGTGCTCGGCCAGGGCGTCCTGCGCGTCGGCCAGCGCGGACGCCACCTCGACGACCCGTTGCTCAAGCGCGTCGCGGGCGTCGGTGCGACGCAGTGTCGCCTTGCCGCGCAGCAGCATCTGCTCGCTTTCGGCCACCATGGCGCGTGCCCGTGGTCTCGGCCGGGTCCGGCTCGGGAGACGGCTGCGTGCTCACGGC
This sequence comes from Streptomyces aureocirculatus, assembly GCF_000720475.1. GTDB lineage: Bacteria > Actinomycetota > Actinomycetes > Streptomycetales > Streptomycetaceae > Streptomyces > Streptomyces aureocirculatus. Next base: position 61,563 of record NZ_JOAP01000031.1, on the reverse strand, counting down.
CCCCCAGTATGCGCCCGTGCCGCGCGGGCGGTAAGGCGGTACCCCGCATGACTCCGGCGTCAGGCGGGGCGGGCGCGGCCCGAGGATTCCACCCAGTCCGCCACGGAGAGGACGTCCACCGATCGCGGGAACAGGGTCCCGACGAGGAACCTGTGCACCTCGGGGTCGATGTCCAGACAGGCGTCGGCGAGGACGGTGAGCCCATAGTCCAGGTCGATCGCGCTGCACAGGGTCGCCAGGACCACACCGCCGGTCGCGATGCCGGTGAGGACGAGGTGATCGATGTCGCGGGCCCGCAGCACCAGTTCGAGGTCGCTGCCCGAGAACGCGCTCCCGCGCCTCTTGGTGACCACGACGTCGTCCTGCCGGGGCGCCACGTCGGGGTGGATCGCGGTGCCGGGGCCGCCCTCGACGAACAGGCCCGCGCGCACGGCGTCGGTCAGTACGCGATTGCGGGGGCTGACCTCAGGACGGCCCGGGCGCAGGCCCATGACCACGTAGATAACGGACATGTCCGCCGCGCGGGCGCCGTCGATCGCCGTACGGAGGCGGGGCAGGAATGCGGGGTCGTCGGTGGCGAGATCCACGATCTCGCGTTGGACGTCCATCACGAGGAGGGCGCTGTTCGCCATGTCTGCCGTCCCATCTCTGCTTCGGGAATCAGAGCTTCCCGGAAGAACCGGCAGCGCGGTAGCCCGCTCGGACCCTGACGGGCTGCGGCCCGGGACGCGGGCGGTGATGCTTCGTGGACGGCGTGGACGGCGTGGACGGCGTGTGCGTCGAGGGCCCGCGGGAACACGGTGCCTCAGCACGGACCGGATCAGCGGGGCGGACGGTGTGGGCCCTCGCAGGCGGGCGAAGGAGGCTGGGATGGCAACGGGTGACCGCCACGGGAGCGCCGGTGCCGCGACCGGCACGCTCACGACCGCCGTACCGGCACGGCTCGACCGCCTGCCGTGGTCCCGCTGGCACTGGACCGTCGTCATCGGGCTCGGCACCGTCTGGATCCTGGACGGCCTCGAGGTCACGGTGGTCGGCAGCATCGCCGGCCGGCTCTCGGAGGAGGGCAGCGGGCTGCCCATCACCGCGGCGCAGGTGACCGGTGTGGCCGCCGCGCTCTATGTGGCGGGAGCGTGCGCCGGAGCCCTGTTCTTCGGCTGGCTGACCGACCGTTACGGCCGCAAGAAGCTCTTCCTGATCACGCTGGCCGTCTATCTCGCGGCCACGGCGCTCACCGCGGTGTCCTTCTCGAGCTGGTGGTTCTTCGCCTTCCGCTTCCTGACCGGCTTCGGTATCGGCGGTGAGTACGCGGCCATCAACTCGGCCATCGACGAGCTGATCCCGTCCCGGTACCGCGGCCGCGTCGATCTGATCATCAACGGCAGCTTCTGGCTCGGTGCGGTCGGCGGCGCCCTGCTCTCCGTGCTCGCGCTGAACACGGACCTCTTCGCGCTCGACGTGGGCTGGCGGCTCACGTTCGCCCTCGGCGTGGTTCTCGGCCTGGTCATCCTGCTCGTACGCCGCAACGTCCCGGAGAGCCCGCGCTGGCTGTTCATCCACGGGCGCGGGGACGAGGCGGAGGATCTTGTACGGGGGGTGGAGGAGAAGATCGTCGAGGAGAAGGGCGAGGCGCTGCCGGAGCCCGCGGGCCAGATCACCATCCACGCGCGCAAGAGCATCGGTTTCGGCACGGTGGCGAAGACCGTCCTTTCGACCTACCGCAAACGCTCGGTGCTCGCCTTCTCGCTGTTCATCGGGCAGTCGTTCCTCTACAACGCGATCACCTTCGGCTTCGGCGCCATCCTCACCACGTTCTACGACGTCCCCAGCGGATCGACGGGCTACTACTTCGCGGTGATGGCCGTCGGCAACTTCCTCGGACCGCTGCTGCTCGGCCGCCTCTTCGACACGGTCGGCCGACGCATCATGATCTCCGGTACGTACATCCTGTCCGGCCTGCTCCTGTTCGGCACCGCCTGGCTCTTCGACGGCGGGCACCTGACCGCGAAGACCCTGACGGCCTGCTGGTGCGTGGTGCTCTTCTTCGCGTCCGCCGGCGCCAGCTCCGCGTATCTGACCGTCAGCGAGATCTTCCCGATGGAGACCCGGGCGATGGCCATCGCCTTCTTCTACGCCATCGGTACGGCGGCCGGAGGCATCAGCGGCCCGCTGCTCTTCTCCGAGCTCACGGAGACGGGCGTGGTGTCCGACACGGCGCTCGCCTTCCAGATCGGCGCCGGTCTGATGACGCTCGCGGGCCTGGTGGCCGCCGTGCTCGCCGTGCCCGCCGAGCGGCGCTCGCTCGAGGACATCGCGACGCCGCTGTCGGTCTCGGCGCCCGCGGCACCCACGGGGAGCAAGGGGTAAGGTCCGCGGGTCCGCTCGGGTCCGCTCGGGTCAGCGGAGTGAGTCCTCGGGGTGGGCCTGCGTCTGCAACCGCCAGTATTCGCCCAGGCACGTCTCGGGCAGCGGCGGGAACCGGTGGCCGCGCACGTCGGTGCTCCAGTGGTGCTCGCCGCCGCAGTCGCACTCGTAGATCCCGCTGTCGGGGACGATCTCACCGGGGTGCCATGACGTCTGTTCATCGCTCATGACCCAGGTCTATGACGACCTTCCGTGTATCGCGACCGTTAGTCACCTGAACGGCTCCCCGCTAACATGATCCGCCTCACAACGATCGCCCTGGTCGCTGGTCCTCCACCGGGAAAACCATGCTATCTAGCGCAAAGTGAGACATATAGCCAACATCTAACAAATCGGCCAAACCATTGATATCTATAGCATCGCGAATGTTTTCCAGGAAAAATTGTGCATCTGTATTCGCCGCGTGGCGTCAGCCACGGGCGATGCTGTGGACAGCGGCGAGTGTGGTGGCCCTCGGCTTTCTCATCGCCCTGGAGATCGCCGCGCGTCATTACGGCCTCCCGGGGCCGATCGCCAATCAGGCGCGCGAGGTGATTTTCGCCCCCGCGTCGGGGCCGCTGCTGTATGCCGGTATGGCGTTGATGATGGTGGTGCTCACTTGGCGGCAGCGATACATCGCTTTTGGTGTCGCAGTCGGAATCGATGTCGTCTTCGCTCTGGTGCGGTGGCCTTTCGACGCGAAGATGATGTTCGGCAACGGCGCGCTGTGGGTGATTCTGGGCTGTGCGGTCATCGCTGTCACGCGCCGCACCGGCGCGGAACGCGTCCTGCTCCTGAAGGGCGTCGGCCTCGGCCTGCTCCTCGTGGCCGGCCGCAAGACCGGTGACGCCTGGCTGCTCATCACCTCGAAGACCCGTCCGACCGTGCTCGACCCGTATCTGGCGACCGCCGATCACGCCCTCGGCAACCCCTCGTGGGTGGTGGGCCGGATGGTCAGGGCCACCGGTCCGGTCGGCTCCCACTTCCTCGACTTCGTCTACGTCCAGTTGGCGGTCGCGGCGGTCCTTGTCGCCCTGTACCAGCTACGCAACGTGGCGGTCGAGCGCCGCTTCCCCGGTCATCATCTGGTGCGCACGTTCCTGGTGATCGGCCTCCTCGGGCCGGGCATCTACATGATCTTCCCGGTGGTCGGGCCGATCTTCGCCTTCGGCTCCGACGGCGGGCAGTGGGCGATCGCCGACCTGTGGCCGGACACGCTGCCGGTCCACGCCCCGAACCCGATGCCGTTCGACGAGATCACCCCGCGCAACTGCATGCCCAGCCTGCACACGGCATGGGCCACCGTGATCTTCATTCATTCCCGCAAGGGGCCACGGGTCCTGCAGTACGCGGGTGCTTTCTGGCTCCTCGCCACGCTCGGCGCCACGCTGGGATTCGGCTATCACTACGGCGTGGACATTGTCGCCGGAGTGGTGTTCGCGGTCACGATCGAAGCCGCGATGCGCTCGCTGGACCGTGGCTGGGACCGCTCGGGAATTCAACTGGTCGCGCACGGCACGGTGGTTTTCGCGGCGCTCCTGGTGTCCTATCGCTATCTGCCGATGGAAATGGCCAGATATCCGTGGCTGTTCGGGCCCCTGCTCATTCTGGCGATGGGTTCCGTGATACACGGCTACATACGGACCACCAGGCAGTGGGAGCCGAAGATCACACCGGTACCGAAGCCGGAACCGCAGCCCGAACTCGTCTGAGTGGTGAGGGGCCGGGGGGCGCCCTACCGTGAGAGGAAGCAGGGAAGGGGCGTACACCCACTGGGTGCGCGCCCCTTACAGCTCCTACTTCTGAAGACCTCGGGGCAGTCCGGAGGTTCGTCATGCCCCGCCCCGTATGGTCCGGTGCCATCAGTTTCGGTCTGGTCACCATCCCGATCAAGGTGGTCGCCGCCACGGAGGACCACTCCATCCACTTCCACCAGTACCACCTGGAGGACATGGGGCGGATCCGCACCCGCAAGGTGTGCGAGATCGAGGACAGAGAGGTCGGCCAGGACGAGATCGGCAAGGGGTACGAGGTGTCCAAGGACACCCTCGTCGCCGTCTCGGACGAGGAACTCCGCGAGATCCCGCTGCCGACGGCCAGAGCGATCGAGATCGCCGCGTTCGTCCCCTACGAGAGCATCGATCCGGTACGGATCAGGGAGGGCTACTACCTGGAGCCCGACGGTGGCGTCGCAGCGAAGCCGTACACGCTCCTGCGGAAGGCCCTGGAGCGGAACGCGAAGGCGGCCGTCGCTAAATTCGCCTGGCACGGCCGCGAGCGGCTCGGACTCCTGCGCATCCGCGACAACGCCATCGTCCTGCACGCGATGCGCTGGCCCGACGAGATCCGCTCCCCGGAGAGCCTCGCCCCCAAGGACGTCGACATCGACGACAGCGAGATCGACCGGGCCGTACAGCTCATCGACTCCATGACGCGTGAGGAAGGCATCGAGGGCGCGGAATGGGCCGCCGACCGGTACACGCAGGCGCTGGAGGACGTCATCCAGGCCAAGGCGGAAGGCAAGAAGCCGCCTCGCGCGGAGACGGAGGAGGCGCCCTCCGGGGAGGTCGTGGACCTCATGGCCGCGCTCGAACAGTCCGTGCAGCGGGCGCGCAGGACCCGCGGCGAGACCGGCGCCGACGCGGACGTGCACGAGCTGAAGCCGAAGAAAACCGGGACGGCCCGGAAGCAGACGTCGGCGAGAAAGTCCGCGGCGAGAAAGTCCGCCGCGAAGAAGACCACGGCCAAGACGCCCGCGGCGAAGAAGTCCGCGACCAAGAAGGCCGAAGCGAAGTCGTCCACCGCGAAGTCGTCCGCGGCGAAGGCGAAGTCCTCCACGGCCAAGAAGAGCACGGCGAAGAAGTCCGCCGCCGGCAGACAGCGGCGGAGCGCCTGAGCCGGGCGGACACGCCGTGGAGTGAGCCCTCCGCACACATCAAGGCCTCCGCCGGGGGACCGGTCGACCTGGCCCGCATCAGCTTCGGCATGGAGTACACCGTGGCGCCGACCGGCCTGATCACGATCGGTGTCCTGCACGGGGGCGTCATCCCGCTGCACACCTACGACGGCGTCGAACACGACTTCGGGCCCGGCGATGTCGTGGCCTTCGCGCCGCCCGACCGGCCCTGCGCCGGGCGGCACACGGACCTGACCTACGACCTGATCACTTTCGACCCCGACCTGTTCACGAGGGTCGCCGACCCGGTCGGCCGCTCCGTGGGGCCACGGCTGCTCGGCCCGACGGCCGTCAGCCCCGCTGCCGCCCGGCACCTGCGTGCCACCGTCGCCTACATCGGCCGCCACGTGGTCGACCGCATCGCGCCGGTGACGCCCGGCTGCGCGCCTCCAACACCGCCCAACTCCTCGCCGCCACCGTCCACGCCCTCACGCCGACCCGCCATCTTCAGTCGCCGTCCTGTACCGGCAGCGCTACGGCCGCACTCCGCGGCACACCCTGTACGACCGCTAGCGTCCGTCCGCCCGCCGGTCCGCCCGGCCTCCAGGACCCAGCGGACCGCTGCTCCGGCAGGGCGTGGCGGCCTCCAGACGGGGGAGCCGACGGCGGGCCACGCGCAGCACGACCGGAGGCAGGGCGGCACGCAGCGGCTGTACGAGGCGGAGCCAGGCGGGGGCGTACACGGCGGTGCGGCGGCGTTCCACGGCCCGTACGAGGCGTGCGGCCACCGCGTCGGGGTCCGACACACCGCGGGCGGGCGGCGGCATGCTCGTGCGCAGGCCGTGCAGGAGGCCGTGTCGATCGAGTTCGCGCAGCATGCCGGTGTCCACCCAGTTGAGGTAGGCGATGCCCACGGCGACACCGCGGTGCGCCGTCTCGGCCTGCAGGGTGTGCGCCAGCGCCTCCACTCCCGCCTTGGAGACGCAGTAGGCACTGAGCAGCGGGGCCGCCCCGATCGCCGCGAGCGACGCGACCTGTAGGAAGTAGCCCGAGGTGGCGAGCAGGTCCGGCAGGAAGACGCGGGCGGTGTGGGCGCTGCCGACGATGTTCACGTCGAGCACGCGCCGCCAGTCGTCCGGGTCCGACGCGAGGAAGGGCCCGCCCTGCGCGACACCGGCGTTGGCGATGACCGCGGACGGGGGCGCCAGACGCGTGCGGACGTCGTGGGCCGCGGCGTCGAGCGCGGCGAGGTCGGTGACGTCGACCTCGCGGACCAGGGTGGCGGTCGGCAGCGCCGCGGCGATGGCCTCCAGGGCTCGCTTCTCGTGGCCGAGCAGCGCGACCGCGGCGCCCCGCCGCGCCAGTTCGTGCGCGAGGGCCGCGCCGATCCCGCGGGCGGCGCCGGTCACCACGACCGTCCGGTTCCTGAGCGGTCCGGTGCCCATGAGCGGCCTCCGGCTTCTTGCTCGTTCGGCAGTCCTCCTCACTGTTTGCGTCCCGTGCGGTCGCGGCGGGCGAGCAGGCGCTGCGTACGGGTCATGCCCGGGAGCCGGTGACGGCGCAGCGCGGCGCGTGCGGCGTTGGCGCCGGGGGCGCCGTGCACGCCGCCCCCGGGGTGGGCCCCCGACGAGGCCAGGTACAGGCCCGCCACGGCGGTCTCGGGGCGCCCGGTGCCCGGCAGGGGGCGGAAGAAGAGCTGCTGGTGGAGGGCCGTCGTACCGCCGTTGATGGCGCCGCCGACGAGGTTGGCGTCCATGGACTGCAGGGTGGGCGGCGCAAGGACGCGCCGGGCACGTATCAGGGAGCGGAACCCCGGTGCGAAACGTTCGACCTGACGCTCGACCCGGTCGGCCATCAGCTCCTGTTCCTTGGCGTCCCACGTGCCGGTGACGCCTTCGTCGGCGGCGTCCGCGCGGACCTCCTGGGGTACGTGGGTGTAGGCCCAGGCGGATTCGGTGCCGAGGGGGGAGCGGGACGGGTCGGCGGTGCTCATCTGGCCGAACAGCAGGAAGGGGCGGTCGGGGACCAGGCCCATGGCGATCTGGGCGGCGAAGCGCGTCAGCTCGTCCATGCCGTCGGCCAGGTGGACGGTTCCGGCGCGGGACGCCTGCTCGGCCTCCCACGGCACGGGGCCGTCCAGCGCCCAGTCGACCTTGAAGGTGGCGAAGTCCCACTGGAAGCGGCGCAGGTCGTCCAGGAGTTGGCGGGGCAGATGCTCCGCTTCGACGAGTTCGCCGTACAGGGCGGGTACGGACACGTCCGCGAGCACGGCCCGGTTCGCGGTCACCGTGTCGCCCGCCGTCGTGCGCACGCCGACGGCCCGCCCGCCCCGTACGACGATCCGGTCCACGCGCTGCCCGCAGTGCACGCTTCCGCCGCGGGAGTGCAGCCGCCCGACAAGTGCCCGGCTCAGGGCGCCGGACCCGCCGATCGGCACCGGAAAGCCGTAGGTCTGTCCGAGCATCGACATGAGCCAGCCGAAGCCGCCGCTGCCTGCCGCCTCGGGCGCGAGGTCGGCGTGCAGGGCGTTGCCCGCGAGGAGCAGCCGCCCGCCCTCACCCCGGAACTCCTCCTCGCCCAGGCGGCGCACGGGAAGCACCAGGGAACGCGCCAGGCGGAGGCCGCCGCCCGCCCGCAGCCGCAGGGCGAGCCGCGCTCCGGCCCGCACGGGCGGAAAGGGGGTGAACAGAGCGTCGATGAGCGCGGGCCGCAGCTCGTCCCACACGCCGTGCAGTTGGGACCACGCGGCGCCGTCGCCCGCCGCGAAGGCGTCGAGGGACGCGGCGGTCCCGTCGACGTGCCGGTCGAGCACGGCGCAGCTTCCGTCGGTGCGCGGGTGGGCGAGCACGGCAGGGGCTTGGGCCCAGCGGAGGCCGTGGTCCTCCAGGCGCAGACCGGCGAGCACCGGCGAGGCGGCCGCCAGCGGATAGAAGGAGCTGAAGAGGTCGCTCACGAAGTCGGGGTCGACACCGTGGTCGTGGCGCACCGCGCCCCCCGGCTCGGGCTGTGCCTCCAGGACCTGCACGCTCCACCCGGCGTCGGCCAGGAGGTTGGCGGCGACGAGTCCGTTGGGGCCGGCCCCGATGACCACGGCGTCAGGCATGGGCGGCGCCCCTTCCGCCGTTCGGCGAGGTCGCGGACCCGGCCAGGCCGTCGGCGGGCTGCCCGCTCCGCCCGCCGTGTTCGCAGAGCCGGGCGAGGCGGCCGAGCATGGCGCGGTGCCGCAATTGGATCAGCGCCTCGAACCCCACGTTGTGCAGCCGCCCACCGGCGCCCTGCAGCGGGTGCTCGTCCAGGATCACCAGGCAGTGCTCGCCCCAGGGACGCAGCTCGACGGCGATGCGTGCCGTGCCGAGCGGTCCGGCATGCGCCTCCAGCTCCAGGGCGGAGCCCTCCTCGCAGCGGCGCACGACCGTCTTGTTGGACAACCGCACCGGCCCCAGGCGGATCTCGTAGGCGATGACCGCGTCCCGCTGCGGCCAGCGGCCCTCCACCGGGTGGGACTCGGAGGTTCCCACGACCCACTCGGCGTACTTGTTGCCGTCGGCGAGGACGGCCCAGACGTCGTCCGGCCGCCGTTTGATCAGTCGGTGACGAACAGCCACGACTACCTCCCGTGTCGCCCCTTGCGTTTTCGGACATTCCGCCGAGTGCCCCTACGGCACCGGACCAACCCCCGCCCGGCCCGGCCCGCGTCCGGCGGGGGCCGGTTCGGCGCCGTCCCGGATCTTCCACCAGGTGTCGGTACGAGGGTCGTGCGCGACCAGGCCGAGCCGGGCGAAGTCCTCGAGCCACCCCCTCATCGGCCAGATGCCCCAGCGCCTCTTGAAGACCGAGCCGTTGCGCAGGATGTCGTCGAGGTGCTCGACCGGCGGCCTGCTCACCGGGTGGTGCTGGTGGTAGGCGGGCGCACCGCCGACCCACCACAGGCCGACGCCGCGGGCGGCCGCGGTGCGGGCGAAGTCGGTGTCCTCGCCGCCGTACCCGGTGTAGTCCTCGCAGAAGCCGCCGACGGCGCGCCAGGTGGGCGCGGTCAGGGCGAAGGAGAGGGACCAGAAGAGGTCGTGGTCCCCGTCCCGCAGGACCTCCGAGTCGCCGGGGACGGGCCGGCCGGGGTGGGGCGGCGCGAGGGCCGGAAGGGCGCTCAGCCGGTAGCCGCCCCGCGGTGGGGGCGGCAGATAGGCGACCGTGCCGCACAGCAGGGTGCCGTCGGCCGCCGTCCGGGCGTAGCGGGCGAGCAGGTCCGGGCCGGGGACGCAGTCGACGTCGAGGAACACCAGCAGGTCGGCCCCGGCGGCAAGGGCCCTGGCCGCTCCCGCGTTGCGGGCCGCCGCCAGGGGCAGAGCGCCGGTGGCGGCCACCGGGACGGGCACGGTCTCGGCGGTGGGCCGCCTTCCGTCGAGTACGGTCCGCGCGGCCGGGTCGGCCATGGTCACCACCACGTAGTGGTCCGGCCGCCGCGTGTTGCCCGCCAGTCCGTCCTGCTGGAGTCGCAGGTGGCGGTGGCGGCCCGCGACCAGAGTGATCACTGCGATCCGCACGGGGCCCCCTCGGTCCACTGCGATCCGCACGGGGGCCCCGCAGTCCGCGGGGTGTCCCGCCGGGTCGTGCACGGGGGTGGCGCGGACAGGTGCTCCAGGAGCCTGGCGGCTCGCTGTGCGCCGTCGCCCGGGGCCCACATGGCCCAGCGGCTGCCGGGGCGGCGCGCCGTCCGGTCGAGGAGGCCCTGCCACTCCTGCGGAGCGGGCCAGGACATCCGTACGGTGGCGAGGTCCGCGGCCGCCAGTGCCTGTGCGGTCGCCCGCTGTTCGCCGTGGGGCCGGTCCTGCGGCACGACGACGGCGGGTGTGCGGGCCGCGGCGCACTCGGCGACGGCGTTCTGCCCGGCGTGCGTGATGACGGCGTCGGCGCCGCACAGCAGCGGCCACGGGTCGTCGGCCCACCGCCCGTGCGGGCCGCCCAGGAACGTCCAGGTCCAGTTGGTGGTGCTCGCTTCGGCCTCGCGGAGTGCGGCGGCGTCGACGTCGGTGCCGCCCGCGCCCAGCAGGACGACGACCTTCCGCGGGCCGGGAGCGGGGTCGCCCGGGGGAACGCGGGGCCGGTCGTCGTAGCGCGAGAAGGCGCCGGTGTGCACGGTCTTGGCCCGCCAGTGCCGTGGCCAGTCCGGTTCGGGAACCGCCGCAGGCCAGGGCGCGAGCAGCGCGTCGGCGATGTCGTACCCCAGGCGGTGGGCGCGGTCGAAGCGGTCGCCACGCATCGCGGCGACGACCACGGGGGTGCCCGTGAGACGGGCGAGGAGCGCCACTTCGACGGAGACGTCGCTGACGAACAGGCGGGGCCGGGCCCGGGCGATCCAGCTCGTGATCGCGTCCATGCGGTCGCGCAGGCCCGCGTGGTGCCGGGGCGCCCAGTGCAGTGCGCCGCCCGCGGTCGGATCACGCATGTCCTGCGGCCCGCCCGCGCGCGCGGCCCGCACGTCCTGCGGCCCGCCCGTGCCCTCGTCCGCGTCGAGCGGCAGTTGGATCCATGTGCCCCTCCAGCCGGCGGGCCTGGGCAGGGAGGAGAAGCCCACGACGGGAACGCGGAGGTGGCGGGCCACGCACACGGCCCGGTGCAGATGTCCGCGCCCCTGGTGGTGCACGTAGTAGCCGATCACGCGGCCACCTCCCGGTGCAGGGAGGCGTAGCTGTCGGCCATGGCGTCCAGGGAGCAGAAGCGTTCGGCCCGTTCCCGGACGGCGCGGCGGTCCAGGCGCGTGACCGGGCCGATGAGCTCGGCGAGCGCGCCGACGTCGTCCCGCGGGGCGAGAGCGCCGCACTCCGGGGTGAGTATCTCGCTGAGGGCACCGCGGTCCAGGCCGCACACCGGTGTGCCGCACGACAGTGCCTCCGCCACCACGAGGCCGTACGGCTCGTCCCAGCAGGGGGTGACCAGGGCGGCTGCCGCGCTGCCGACGAGCGCGGCGAGGTCCCGGCAACCGAGGTGACCGACATAGGTGATGTCCCCGCCGAGCAGCGGGGCCACGCGCTCCGCGAAGTAGCGCTCATCGCCGACGGGACCGGCGAGGCGCAGCGGCCGGCCCGCCTTGCGGGCCGCCTCGATCGCCAGGTGCGGCCCCTTCTCCGCCACGATGCGGCCGAACCACACCAGGTGCCGGCCGCCAGGACCGGCGGGCCACCGATCGGTGTCCACACCGTTGTGGATCACCCGGGCGGCGGGGACGAGGGGACGCCAGGCGGACGCCGTGTGCTCACTGACGGCGGTGAACGTCACGGGGCAGCGCTCGCCGGTCTGGATGGCCGACTCCAGCCAGGGGGTGGGAGGCGTGTGGAGCGTCGTCACGACCGGCGCGCGGACGGCCGGGGCCATGGCGATCGGCAAGTAGTGCAGGCTGTTGTTGTGGACCACGTCGAAGCGGTCTCCGCCGTCGCCCGACAGGTCGAGCATGAGCCGCAGGTACGCGTGGTGCTCCTGCATCCAGACCGCGTCCAGCGGCATGCTGACGTCCGACCGGGCGGCCTCGCTCAGCGACGTCCGGTGCACCGGCAGCTCCACGACGTCCAGGGCGGGATCGGAACCCGGGGCCGCGAAGAGCTCCACGTGATGGCCCCGCGCCCGCAGCGCACGGGCGAGCGACCAGGTGTGCGCCTCGAGCCCGCCGGTGAACGGCTCCCTGACCGGGAAGCGCGCGGAGGCGATGAGCGCGATGCGCAGGTGCGCGGTCACGCGAGGAGCCCGCGGTAGACCGACCGGTGCGCCGCGGCCACGCGGGCGCGTTCGGCGGTGCGCTCGGCCGCGGAGGCGCGCCAGCGCGGGCGGGTGCGGTACGCATCGCGCACGGCCGAAGCCAGGGACGCCTCGTCGAGGCCGTCCTGTTCGGTGTGGCCGTAGGACAGGCACGGGCGCTGTTCGGCGTAGAAGCCGCAGGTCGGTGCCGCGACGGCGGTGCCGAGGTCGTGGCACGCCTCCAGCCAGCCGGAGTGCGTGCCGAAGGTGTACGGCAGGACGGACAGGTCGAGCCCGGTGAGGTAGTCCCAGAGCTCGTCGTCGTCGAAGTAGTCGTGCACGTGCAGCCGCAGCGCGCCGCTGTCGGCGAGGGACCGCAGCTCGGTGAGGACGTCCGGGGCGTAGGCGTGCGCTTGCGGGTCGCCCACCTCGTGGTGGATGTTCACGTGCAGCTCCGCGTCCGGGAGCTCCGCGGTGGTCTTGGCGAGGGTGCGCACCACCGGCAGCAGGGACATGTTGGGCCGCAGGCTCTTGGCGTGCACGCCGACGCGGAAGGCCGTGCGCTCCGGGCGGGGGCGGGAGAGGTGGGGAAGGTCGACGACGTGGGGGTGGGGCAGGACCGTGGCCTTGCGGTTCCAGCGCCGCTGTATCTCCCGGGCGGCACCCGGAGTGAGCGTGATGAGGTGGTCGGCCGCCGGTATCAGGACGTCAAGGGCGGCCGCGTGCGGCCGGGGGTCGCGCTGGTGAGGGTTACGGAGGTCGTGCACGGTGTGGACGAGCGGTTTGCCGTGCTGCCGCAGGGCGGCAACCAGCGACGACAGTTCGTCGGGCGACTGGGCGTCGAAGCCGAAGTGCAGATGGAACACGTCGAAGTCCGCGTGGTGCGCGTGCACCCAGTTGGGGTCGAGCATGACCGGCGGCCACCACCGCTGGGAGGTGCTCGGCGCCCCGTTCGGGCGGGGATCCGCGAGCCGGACGACGCCGTCCGCGTGCTGCTCGTCGGCGCAGTGCCGTACGTAGACGTGTCCGGCGGGCACGGACGCGACCCGCAGTGGAACGGCGGATGCGGGCGCGGTCCGAGGGAGCGGTGCTGACAGGGTCGTCGGATCGTCCATGGCCGTGGTGCTCCGGTATCGCTGCGAGTGGCTACGGGCGCCGCTCCTGGCCTGACGGCGCCTCCCTGGTCCCTTCCGTATCACCCCGAGTATGTGTTCCTAATCGTGAACTCGCATGGCGGAGATCCGAGGGGTTGGGTACGCCCAAGCGGGCTACTCGCTGGACATGGCAGGCACAGACAAGCAGGAAGACGCTTACAAAGAGCCGGAGACGTCCCACGGAGAGCCGGACCCGGCCGTCGGCCCGGACGCCGAGGTGGAACGGAACGCGCCGAAGGGGCCCACGCACGTGCCCGCTCGCGCCTGGGGGCAGGTGCTGCGGCGCACCGGCAAGGAGTTCCTGGAGGACGAGCTCCCCGACCGGGCGGCGGCGTTGACGTACTACGGGGTGCTGTCCCTCTTCCCCGCCCTCCTCGTCCTGGTCTCGCTCCTCGGGGTGGCCGGGCAGGAGGCGACCCGCTCCATCGTGGACAACCTCCAGCAACTGGCCCCCGGCGCGGTGCGCGACATCATCAAGGACGCGGTGGCACAGCTCCAGCGCAACAGCACCACCGGCGGAGTGCTCGCCATTGTCGGCCTTGTCGGGGCGCTGTGGTCGGCATCGGGGTACGTCGCCGCGTTCACCCGCAGCGCCAACGCCGTGTACGACCTCCGCGAGGGGCGGCCCGTGTGGAAGCTGACCCCGCTGCGGCTCGGACTGACCGTCGTGCTGATGCTGCTCGTGGCGGCCAGCGCGGTGATCGTGGTGTTCACCGGCCCGGTGGCGAAACGGGCGGGCGATGTGCTGGGCGTGGGGGACGCGGCGCTGACCGTGTGGGCCGTCGCCAAGTGGCCGGTGCTCGTGCTCCTGGTCGTCCTGATGATCGCCCTGCTGTTCTGGGCCGCCCCGAACGTCCGCGGGCGGGGCTTTCGCTGGGTGAGTCCGGGGAGTGTCCTCGCGGTGCTGCTGTGGCTGGCCGCGTCGGCCGGGTTCGCGCTGTACGTGGCGAACTTCGGCTCGTACAACAAGACGTACGGCGCCCTGGCAGGTGCCATCGTCTTCCTGATCTGGCTGTGGGTGTCGAACCTGTCGATCCTGCTCGGCCTGGAGTTCGACGCCGAGCTGGCCCGTGAACGCTCCATCGAGGGCGGCCTGCCCGAGGGGGAGGAGCCTTATGTGGAGCCGCGCGACACCCGCACCTGGCCCCAGGAACAAGCCGGTTGAGGGCTGCGAACACAGCGGTGCCCGCACGGCACACGGCCCGCCGCGGGCGGCGGGCCCTGATCGGCGCGCACCGGCGCGGCTGTGCGGTCGAGTTGCCGGTGGTGCTCCGCCGGACCCAGCGCGCGGCTCGAGGACCCGCAGTTCACCCTGGGCGAGGGGCCGGGACCGGAGGTGGCCGTGACCTGTGTGCCCGTCCTGGAGCCGGACCTCGCACGGGTGCCCGTCGACCTCACGGAGGGCACGTTGACCGACGCCGACTGGTGGCCAACGCGCTGACCGCCGCCCTCATGGAGGGCAGTCCGCAGCGGGACACGTTCCCCGCGGGCGACGACGGCTCCTTCTTCTACCGGGCGGCCGTCCACCAGGCCGCCGGCGTGGTCAGTGCGCAGGCCGGAGTGTCCCTGGCACAGGCGCTCCTGCGGCTGCGGGCCCACGCCTTCCGCCACGGCTGCTCCGTGGTGGATGTCGCCGAGGACGTGGTGTCCCGGCGACGGAGCTTTCGGCATGATGAAGACGAGCCGGACACGGCTGCCGGCGAAGGGACTTAAGGGCATGACGCGTGAGGAACAACTGCTGGCAGCCATGGTGGACTCCGTGGACACGCTGGTCGAAGACTTCGACCTGATCGAATTTCTGCATCAGTTGTGCGAGCGCTGCGACGCTCTGCTCGACGTGTCGGCCGTGGGTGTCATGCTCGCCGCCCCCAACGGTGACCTGCAGTTGGTCGCGGCCTCCGACGAGCAGACGCGACTTCTGGAACTCTTCGCCGTCCAGACCGACCAGGGCCCCTGCGTGGAGTGCCACCGCAGTGGCTGCGCACGGCTCAACATCAGCCTCGGGTCCCCCGTGCAGACCGCGGCGTTCCCGCGGTTCGCCGAGCGCGCGCGCAAGGCGGGCTTCGCCACCACGCACGCCCTGCCCATGCGTCTGCGCCGCCAGATCGTGGGTGCGCTGAACCTCTTCGACACCCGGGACCAGAAGCTCAGTGACACCGACGCACGGGTGACGCAGGCGCTCGCCGACGTGGCGACCATCGCCATCCTGCAGCACCGCACCATCGTGCACGGCAATGTCGAACGCGCCCAGCTCCAGGCCGCCCTGTCCAGCCGCATCGTCATCGAGCAGGCCAAGGGCATCCTCGCCGAACGCTGGCAGACCGACCCCGGCAGGGCGTTCGACGCCCTGCGCCGGCACGCCCGCGCCCGCCACCTCGTCCTGACCGGACTGTGTCAGCAGCTCATCGACGGCTCGTTCGACACCGCCGCCATCCAGCACCCGTGATGAACAGCGACCACCGCGCCACCGCATGGCAGCGCGTCAGCGCCGCCGCGGCCGCCGACGGGGTCACGCTCGGCACCGGACTTGTCGGCTTGGCCCAAGACTTGTCGGCTTGGCCCAAGACTTTGTCGGCTTGGCCCAAGGCTTGTCGCCGCGTGACCAATCGGTCTACGCTCCGTCACAGACCAGGCAGCACTGTCTTGGCCGGATCTCCTGGACCTTGAGATCGCGAGTCACAGCACTCACACCAGGCCGGTCGGAGACTCGCGCCGCAGCGGACACACGCGGCTCCGGCCCCCGCCCTTCCCGGTCCGATGTGCCAGGGGGTACTCCCGCGCATCCCTGGCTCGCCAGGAAGGGCGGACCACGCCGGAGCGGCGAAAGGGGAGGTCCCGCCCCGGCATCGGCGGTCGCCGCCGGTTCCCGGGTTCTCACGGCGGCGACCGCACTCAGAAGTCCGACGGGGACGAGCGCGCGCCGGACCTGTCGCGCGCCTGTGAGCGGGGCGGTCGTACACCCAGCCCACGGCCGGTCGTGCCGTCCGGCCGACGTCACGACCGCGGCGGTCAGTCGATGACCGGGCTGCGGCGTTCCAGCAGGATGACGTCCCGCCAGCGGCCGTGGTGGCGGCCGACGCGCCGCCGGGTGCCGATGACCCGGAACCCGGCCCGTCGGTGCAGGGACAGGCTGGCGGTGTTCTCCGGGAAGACGCCGGACTGGACGGTCCAGATTCCCGCCTCCTCGGTGGCCGTGATCAGTGCGGTGAGCAGGGCGAGGCCGACGTGGCGGCCGCGGGCGCCGGGGTGGACGTACACGGAGTGCTCGACGACGCCCGCGTACGCGCACCGGTCGGAGACCCGTGCCACCGCGGCCCAGCCGAGGACCCGCCCGTCGTCGTCGAGGGCGACGAGGCGATGCTCCGGCAGCTTTGTCGAGTCGAAGGCCTCCCAGGTCGGGACGGCGGTCTCGAACGTGGCGTTCTGCCCGTCGATGCCGTGCCGGTAGATCGCGAGCACGGCGTCGGCGTGCTCGGGGCGCATAGCCGTGACACGGACCCCGGGGACGCGGACGCCTTCGGCGGCCGTGGCGTCGCTCACCGGTCGATCCGAAGCCTCGTCCCGCCCGACCACCGACAGATCACTCCGCTTGGACATGGCTCGATGCTGAGGTCTGCCGACGCGGGAGGCAAGTGGCTCATTCGGATTCCACCGGTCCCTCCTCGGCCGGGCCCCGCCGGACCCCCTACGCCGAGTGCCTGAATCCCCTGCGCCCGGGCCCTGGGCGGGGTTGCGCCGGTCGCGGTGGAAAGCGAGCCTGACGGAGGAAGGAAGGGTTCCGCCGTCACTGATCGGAGGCCTGTCGTGTCCTGCCCCGCCGACACTCGACCCCGCCGCGCGGGCACCGCGGCCGAGGGCGAGGCTCTGAGAAAAGAAATCGCGCAGCTCAGACACGCGGTCGCCTCGCACGCGGCGATCGACCGGGCCATGGGGGTCGTCATCGCGGTGGGGCAGTTGACGCCGTCCGAAGCCTTCGACGTGCTGCGCGGCATGTCCATGCGTACGAACACGAAACTGCGGACCGTGGCGGACCAGGTAGTCGACTGGGCGCACACGCGCCGACTGCCGCCCGCCCTGAGCAAGGAACTGCAGCGGCAGCTCCACCTGCGCGGCAGGACATGCGAGGTCGTCCCCGCCGCGCCGCCCGCACATGCACGGGCTCGCCCCGCTCCTGCCGCGACGACGAGGAGCCGGAGCCGTCAGTGGGCGAGGGCGGCCAGGAGTTCCTCGCGGGCCGAGACGCCGAACTTGCGGTAGAGGGCCTTGAGGTGGTCGTTGACCGTGTGCGGGGACACATCGAGGCGGCGGGCGATCTGCTTGCCGGGGAGACCTTCCACGGCTTCGTGCAGGACGGCGGCCTCGCGGGGCGTGACGCCGTACCAGGCGGTGAGCGCGGGCAGCAGGGTGCGGGTGGTGGCGGGCTGGATGGTGATGGCCAACTCGCCCGCTGCCGCGCCGGCGAGGGGCTGTGCCCGTGTCTCGATCCAGCCGTCCGGATGCGGCACGCGGTTCACCACGGGACCTTTGAGGCTGCGGGCCATGAACGTGCTGTGCCAGTACGTGATGGGCAGGATGTCGTCCGTGCCGAGGAAGCCGGGCAGGCAGGCGCGGAGCCAGTAGGCGCTGCCCGGGGTCGCGGAGCGGATGCGGTCGGCACCGTCGACGACGATGACGGCGGGCGGCCGGGCGGAGCGCAGCGGACGAGGGGGCCGCCGGGCGACGAACCGCCGCAGGGCATGGGCGAGCGGCGCCACCAGGCACTGCGCGTGCACGGCCTCCGCGGCGGTGAAGCACGCCCGGCCGCGCTCGCGGAGCAGCGCCAGCGTCCCCCACATCAGCCCGCCGGCGACCAGTGCGATGCGCAACTCACTGCCGAAGCCCTGCGGTGCCATGACCTCGTTCAGGCGCAGGCTGTTCCGCTCCTCCCGTACGCCGGAGCCGAGGACACCCACCTGAGAGGCGCCGTGCCACAGATCCGTGAACGGGTGGCGGTCGCTCACCTCGAATTCGCCGAGCAGGACATGGCGCAACGACGGGTAGCTGTACGTGTGTTCGCCGCTCAGGAAGCAACTGACCTGGCTGAGGGGGTCGAGCCCGGCGAGCATGTAGCCGTCGTGCGGCACCAGTCCGCTCAGCGCGCGGGAGAGCTCGTGCCCCAACTCCTGTACGTCGGCGGCCCCGCCGCCCGCCCCTCTGATCCCGCTGACGGCCCGCTCCACCCCGATCGCCATGAAAAGAAGTATGGCAAGGAGCGGCCACGGGCACTAACGGATTCGCCGGGTGCCGTGACAGCGAAAAAAATTCAACAGCCCCGCCGACACACGCTCTTGTCTACACGCTCTTGTGGACCCCCTGAACTGCGGCGATGGCACGCGGCAAATTGACTTTACGTGACCTTTACTGTTGTCTGCCGCCATGAACAGACGCATCCGCACCGCCGTGTGCACCCTCGCTGCCGCCGGACTCGCGCTGACCCTCGGCGCCTGCTCCGAGGCCGAGGAGAAGGCCGTCGACGCGGTCGACAAGGCCGTCAACGAGAAGTACGAGGTGACCTACGAGGTCTCCGGCAAGAATGTCGACGAGATCGAGTTCTCCGCCGGTGAGGGTTCCGCGACCAAGCCGAAGCTGGAGAAGGAGGCCGACCCGAAGCTGCCGTGGAAGAAGACGGTGACGCTGCGCGGCATCATGCCGCCCACCGTCGTCCCGATCTCGATGGACCCGACCGGCGCCGACCTCACCTGCAAGGTGGTCTACAAGGGCAAGGTCATCAAGGAGGCCTCCGGCGAGAACGTCATCGCCGGCTGCATCGCGATCTCACCGATCGGCAAGTAGACCGCGGGGTGGCCCCGCACCTGCGGGGCGGCCCCGGAACAGCGCAGCAGCCGCACTTGCCTTCGAGCGGACTCCAACTCGTACAGTCGCCGCATCCAAGAGGACGGCGCCGTCGGGCAACGTGAAGCCTCGGCCACGCGTCACGCAGGGGAACGAGGAACACCGTGTCGGAAATCGACGGCAAAGTAGTGGCCATCACCGGCGCGAGCAGCGGGATCGGTGAAGCCACCGCACTGCTGCTCGCCGAGCGCGGGGCCAAGGTCGTCCTCGGGGCCCGCCGCCCCGAGCGTCTCGCGGCCCTCGCCGCCCGCATCGAGGAGTCCGGCGGCCGGGCGGCCTTCGTCCGCACGGACGTCAAGCGCCGCGCCGACCTGGCCGGTCTCGTCGATCTGGCCTGCGAACGGTTCGGCAGGCTCGACGTCCTGGTGAACAACGCCGGCGTCGGACCGATCTCCCCGCTCGACGACCTGCGCGTCGAGGACTGGGAGGAGATGATCGACGTCAACTTCAAGGGCGTCCTGTACGGGATCGCCGCCGCCCTCCCCGTCTTCCGGCGCCAGGGCTTCGGACACTTCGTCAACACCGTCTCCACCGCGGGACTGCGCATCGTGCCGAACCAGGCGGTGTACGCCGCCACCAAGAACGCCGTGCGTACGCTCTCCGAAGGCCTGCGCCAGGAAGCCGGCGACAGCCTGCGCGTGACGGTCGTCTCGCCCGGCGTCACCCGCTCCGAGTTCGCGAACTCCATGGCCCCGGAGATCAGGGCCCAGACCCAGGACCGGATGGGCGAGATCGCGATCCCGCCGGACGCCATCGCCCGCGCCATCGCCTTCGCCGTCGAACAGCCCGCCAACGTCGACGTGGGCGACATCGTGGTACGCCCCACCGCGCAGGGCTGATCGACTCGGCGGTCAGGTCCCGAAGCAGACGTACGCGGCCCAGTCGACCGGATCGACGGGACGGCCCGGGGGCAGGTGCCGCACCGCGTCCGCCACTCCCGGGCGCAGGTCGGACGGCAGCCGGCGGTGGGAGTCCAGCATCCACATCTGGGCGGTCCGCAGGGCCGTGGCGGGTGTGGTGCCCCCGGTGCGCAGGAAGTGATGGGTCAGGGACAGGAGCGCGGAGGTCGCGCTGTCGCGCACCGGCCACAGGGGGGCGACCACCGTACACGCTCCCGCCCATTGCAGTGCGGCGGACAGGCGCAGCGCCGCCTCGTCGTCGCGGACCAGGCCGTCGCCCTGGCAGTCGGTGACCAGGACGGTGGCGGGCTCGCCAAGTCGCCGCCGCCGCAACGCCTCGGCGACGGACGCGAGGCGCAGCGGGCCCCCGGGCAGCGTGAGCTCCGGGCCGCCCCTGCCGTCGCGGTAGTGCGCGGGCCCGGCCAGCGTCAGGACACCGCCGTCGGCCGGTGGAACGGCACGCAGCCGGCGCAGCGCGTCCTGCGGTCCGTACGCCACCGCCGGAGCCGCGTCGAGCGGCACGCGCCTCCTCGGTACGCGGCCGCCGCGCACCTCGTCGCACAGCGCTCGCGCGGACACCGCGTACGTGAACTCCGCGTGCTCCAGAGCATACTGGCGCCGTTCGCCGCCGTCGCGCGTGTCGTGTCGGCACGCGGCGTGCCAGGGTACGGCGCCGAGACGGCCGAGCGGCACGAGGACGAGCCGCGGCAGGCCCCCGGCGCGGGCGTCGGCCAGTGTGGTGAGGAGCGGGCTCATCGCGGCCCGCGCCGCCCAGGCGCACAGATCGGGGAGCGACGACGGGTCGCGCAGGTACGCGGGCACTGGGCCCGTGTCGTCGATGAGGTCGGGCAGCGGAATCGCGTACGTACGGGCGGAGTCGGTGACGACGAGGGCGAGACCGGCAGCGGAGTCCGACGCCGGTACCAGATACACCAGCGCGTCCCTGCCCGACGCGGTCAGGGCCCGGCCGATCTCCGCCAACTGCGGTGGTGTGCCCGGCGGCGCCCCGGGCAGCGAGGTGGCGCGCCACAGCTCCAGGGCGTGGACGAGCGTGTCGAGTGCGCCGTCCTCGTAACACCAGGTGGCGACTTCGCGGGCGGCCGACGCGGGGTGCCCGGCGGTCAGATGGTCCCCGGCCTCGCGGCCGGGTCCTGCACCGGCCGCCGGTGCGGCGGCCGCCATGGCCCGGGCCGCGCGGAGCCCCGTGCGCAGGCTCGACGACCGGTCTTCGCGCAAGGCCGCGTCACGCGCACGGTAGGCGCGGGCCAGCGCGAAGGCGATGTTGCCCCAGCCGTGCCGGTCCGTGCCCTCGGCGACCGTGGCCGCACGCTCCAGGACCTGGATACCGCTGGCCAGTTGTGCCTCGCGGGTGTGCCGCCCGGAGCCCGGCGCGACGTGGAAACACTCGGCGGCCCCCAGGTAGTAGGAGTAGCGCAGGAATCCCTGGTGGTCGGCGTCGAGGACCTCGTACGCCTCCCGCAGCAGGCTCGTGGCCTCGGAGCGCCGGGTCTCGCCGCCGCTGAGCAGGAGACTGACCCCGGCCTCACCGAGCAGCCGGGTGCGCCGGTCGCCGGACAGACGCGCGGCTTCGTGGCGGATCTGGGCCGGGGTCGGCGGTGGGACCGGATGTGCCCCGGGGGAATCGCCCCTGTGGCGGGCGAGGGAGTCACGCAGGAGGTGGGTGCGGCTCAGGAGCATCCATGTCTCGAGGCGCGCCGGATGGTCGGAGTCGAATGTCGCGTGGATGCCGGCCGCCTCGGCGAGGTAGTGGTCCGTCGTCGCCAGGTCGCCGCGGCGCATGCACCAGCGGGCTTCCAGCACGGCTTCATGAGCCGCGGCGAGCCGTGCGTGACCGGGCACCTGCCAGGAGCTGTCGGCGGCACGGTCGGTCTCGAACGCCGTGAGCTCGACGGAATCGGCGGCCAGGGCGAACCAGTCGGGGAACTCTTCGGGGGCGGGGGGCTCGGGGCCGGGACCCCATGTGACGCGTTGCGAGAGCTGACGGCGCCGGTCGGTGGACAGGTGGTCGGGGGGCGGCGGGCCGGGGGCCAACCGGCTGAGGCCGTCGAGCCACGAGCGGCTCACGGCATCGGCCCGCGCCTCCGCCGAGGCACGCCCGGCGTGCCGCAGAAGGGTGAGAGCCAGACTGAGCGCCGTGGTGTCCGAGCGCTCACTGCCGCGGTGGTGGAGAAGCCACGCGAAGGCACGCAGGGCGCCGCGCGGGAGCCGGTCCAGGGCGTCTGGGGCGGCCAGGACCGTGCGGAGCGTGGCCTCGACCGCGGCGGCACGGTCCTCGTCGCGTGTTTCCCGCCAGACCAGCGCCTGCCCGTACGTTCTGGCCGCGAGGGATTCCCATGTGGTCTCCGACGAGACGCTGTCGGAGTACGCGGGGTCCGTCGCGGGGTCCGTGGAGGAGCCCGTCGCCGCGCCGAGCAGCAGGCGCTCCAGATGGAGCCGGGCGAGCGTCTCCACGAGGGCGGTCGCTTCCGGTGTACGGGGCGGCACGACGGCCGTCGCCGTGACGTGGCGGGCCACGGTCTCGTCGAGCAGTGCCGGAAGACGGAGCGCGGGGTACCGGCCCGGGTGCGCGCGGCACGTCTCGTACCGCCGCAGTGAACAGTGGGCGAGGAGCAGGACTGCGAGCGTGCGCAGGTCGTCGCGGCCCGGGGGCAGCTTCGCGAGGCCGGTGGTGAGCAGCTTCACGGCTTCGTCGAGGGAGCCGAGGGCGTCGAGGGCGTCGCGGAAGTCGTGGGCGTTGCGGAGACGGAGAGCGCTTTGGACGTCGAGGGCATGGCCGAGACGGAGAGCGTCGATGGCCGGGGTGATCTCGGCCCGGCCCCGCGTCTCGTACCGCAGTACCTGCGCGTAGCCGTGGAGGATGCGCCAGCGGTGCCAGGATGTGGAGTCCGCGGGGGCGCGGAACGCCTCGTCGAAGGCGGTGGCGGCCTCGCGGAGGTCGTTCGGCGCGCCCTCGCCGTGGATGTGGTCGGCGAGGCTCAGCTCACCGAGGAGGCCCAGGAGTACAGGTGTTCTCGGGGCGTGGGAGGGGAGCAGGCCGACTGCTTCGCGCACTTGGTCGCGGGTCAGGGCGAGTTCGGCTTCGGTGGGCTCGCTCGCGCCGTGCGGGGCCGCCGTGGAACCGTGCCGTGCGGGGGTGGTGGCTTCGCGAGCGCCGGAACGCCCGCCGGCGGGGCCCGGGCGCGGCACGGCTCCGCCGGTCTCCCGCAGCAGCGCTCCCGCCCGCTCGGCGGCCGCCACCATCAACGCCTCGGCGTTGCCCAGGCGTTGCGGGGATCCGGAGCCCGCCGCGGTCTCGTACTCGGCGGTCGCGTGTGCCAGCGTCGCGGAGACCGCCTGCGGGTGTTCGGGGCCCATGAGGGCCGAGGCCTTCTGTGCCGCGATGGCAAGGACGTCCGTGGCCCGTTCCTGGCGCTCGCGATCACCCGCGGCGCCGGCCGACGCGGACTCGGCGGAGGCCAGTGTCACCAGGGCCGAGAGGGACGAGGGGTGGTCGCTGCCGCGCTGGCGCACCACCTCGCGCACGGCGGCGTCGAGGTCCGGGAGCAGGGCGTCGGCCGTCGCGTCCTCGCCCACCGCGCGGACCGCCACCGCGCGGACCGCCGCCGTGCGGACGGCCAAAGCGAGCAGCCGTACGTCGATGCGGCTCCCGGGGGCGGTGTCCGCGGGGAGCGCGTCGAGTGCCTCGCGTGCGTGGCGCGTCGCCTCCGCGAAGTCGCCGAGCCGCAGGGCGACGGCGGCCGTGTTGGCCAGGGCGCGCGCCCGCAGCGCGGTGTCCTCGGCGCTGCCGGGCGGCGACGACGGTCGCGCGAGGAGGTGTGCCGCCGCCGTGAGCCGCCCACGCCCGGCGAAGGTCACGGCCAACTGATTGCGGGACGCGGCGTCGTCGCTCACCTCCAAGGTGCCGCTGAGGACTCCCGCGGCCAGCTCGTCGAGGAGCACCTGCACGGTCGCGTGCAGGCCGAGCGCGTCGAGGTGCGAGGTCAGGGCCGCGAGGTCACGGGCGGCGGTGCCCCGGCGCAGGACGGCGGGGGAGCGGCGCAGCAGGGACACGGCGGCGAGGAGCCCGGCCTGCGCCTCGGGGGCGCCGTCCACCGACGCCCGCGCCAGGGACAGGGCGGTTCGCCAGAGCCGCCCGACCCTGCTCCGCCGAGTGGTGCGGCGTTGCCCGGTCATGGCGCACCGTCCTCGCCGAACGTGGCACTGATCTTGTGCCGCCAGACCTGGAACCGGAGGTCCGCGGTCTGGGCCGCGTTCATGATGCCTCGGGCGGCCTCCGCGTCGATTTCCTCCAGCAACGCGTCGGCCGCGGCGACCATCGGGTTGGGCGGTGCTCCGGCCACTACGGCGGTGGCGCCCCGCGGGGCCGGTGGCGGCTCGGTGTCCTCGGTGGCGGTCCGCGCCTCCGCGGGCGGGCGGAGCACGTCGACGAGGTGGGCGACGCCCAGGTGGTTGAACCGGCGCATCGCCTCCGCGATGGTGGCCGCGAACAGGACGTTGGCCGCGCGGTCGGCTGCGATCCGGTCCGGCGCCTGCTCCAGGAGGATGCCGACCACCACGGGGTGCTGCTTGTCCGCGGTGTGCTCGGGGGTGTGGTTGTCGCAGGACGTGGTGTCCTCCACAGGGCCGCCCGAGTAGCCCGAGTAGTCACCGAGGAACTGGTCGGCGGACAACTGCAGCGCCTCGATGGTGCCGCCGCCCTCGGACAGGTAGGAGGCCGCCCGGGTGTCGATGCGCCCGCTGAGTTCCACTTCGTTGGCGGCGGGGCGGTACGGTCCGCGCCAGCGGCCGCCGATCCGGGCGGGCCCCGAGTTCGGGATCCGGGGGGTGGCGCGCTGCGGGGGCGTGATGCCGATGAGCGCCAGGTCCGCTTCCGGGTCGAGTCTGCTGACGTGGGCGTCGAGTCGGCGGCCGTCGGCGAGGACGACGTCGACGTGGTCGTCGACCTGCACCAGGCCGCGCAGACAGTGCAGGGCCGTGAGCACGAGCCAGTTGGTCAGCAGGAAACCGCCGCCGAGCCGCTGTCCGGCCCGGTGCAGGTCGACCCAGTACGGTCCGCAGCAGGTCACGGGGCGTCCGCTGTCCGCTCCACGGTGAGGGTGACCTCGAAGGAGGCCTCCGCGGAGGCTTTGGAGAGGATGACTCCGGCCTCGGCGGCCAGGGTCAGACCGAAGGTGACCTGCATGCCGGACACCTGCCAGCCGCTCCGCTCGGGCACCTGGGCCAGGGAGTCCTGGGCGATGGCCGACGCCTGCACGATGGCCTCCTCCAGCTCGGCGGCGCGGCCGTCGAGCAGTGCCGTCGCACGGGACCTGGAGGCGATCTGCCGGGTGCCGACGGCGTCGAGGGCGACGGTTTCGACTCTGACCTGGACCATGGTTCGTCCCGCTTCCCCCGTGCCCTGCGTGCGCCACCGACGCACCACAACATCCGCTGCGCACCACGAGTCCGCTGCGCAAGGCGGTCGTTGACGGCGCACTGTCTCACCGGGCAGCGTATCGACGGGCGGGCGTGCGCGTGACGACTTCGACAATGCCGGTCGGGCACGCCGGAACGCCGGTCGGGCCTGCCGGGAAGGTGTGCCCGTGCGCGCAGGACCGTCTTCCCGGCACCCGGGACCGGTGTGCGGCACCTGCCCCGGTGCTCAGCCGGCCGCGTTGTCGACACGCAGTCGCACTTGCTCCTCAAGGCGCTGGAGACTGGTGTCCAGGGCGTCGTTCACGGCCTTCTCGCCCGGGTCGTGGCTGTCGTCGAAGAACGACAGGTGCACGGTCACCTCGCTGACGCCGCCGTCCATCCCCGCGACCTGGAGCCAGCCGGTGTAGCTGCCCTGGTCGCGGGTGCCCCATTCGAGCCGCATCTGCTCGCGCCGCGCCCGCAGCACGGCGGACATGTCCTCGTCGGTGCGGTCCTCGTGCACGGTGACCGCGGGCGGTTCTCCGGGCCGCACGTGCAGGGCCTCCGGCAGCCAGGTCTCCAGTTGGTCGACGTTGGCGGCCTGGTCGAAGACCTGCTCGGGCTGCGCGGGCATGGTGC
Organism: Streptomyces aureocirculatus; assembly: GCF_000720475.1. Lineage (GTDB taxonomy): Bacteria > Actinomycetota > Actinomycetes > Streptomycetales > Streptomycetaceae > Streptomyces > Streptomyces aureocirculatus. Next base: position 35,539 of record NZ_JOAP01000031.1, on the reverse strand, counting down.
GCGAACGTTCGTACTCGGTCATCGGGCTCCCGTCCTTTGCTGGGCGACCGTCCTGCGGTGGCTTTACTGGGCGACCGGCCTTCGTGGCGTTGCCGGGCGGCCTTCCTTGGGTGGCGTCGGACGGTTATCCGAGACCGCCGCCGCCGAAGCTGCTGCCGCGCCCCTTCTTATGGTCGTCGGGGTCCTGCGAGGGGCTGGGGTGCGTGCTGGAACTGCCGTACCCGCCGTGGATCTCGTGCGGCAGGAGCCGGTGGCCGTCGTGCGGCATTTCGTCCGGGTCGCGGTATTCCCGCTCTTCCCGTACGGGGCCGCCCTCCGGCATATGGGGCTGGTCCTCCGGTCGCGGCTTACGGGTTTCCCGAGCCTGCGCACGGCGCCCCCAGAAGAAAGCACCGAGAAGAACGCCGACCACGGCGAGACCGGCAATCCACATCAGCAGATGCGCGCCGTGCGAGGCTGCGATTTCCATGCTGTTCATATGGCTGGTGTACCCGCCCCCGGTCGAAAAATAGCCAGTCATGTACGCCTCCCGAGCTCATGCAGATATTCCGCCGACGGGAATTCGGAACCTTTCAGCTTCAGCGTCTGTGTGCTTTGTACGACTGGAGCGGCGCAGCCGCGTTCACGGGTGCTCGGGGGCCTGCTCAGGGGGCGTTCCGCCACCCTTTCCACCGCCCTTTCCGCCACCCTTGGCACCGCGGTCGGTGCCGTGCGCCGCATCGCTCTTGCCCTTCGGCGTCCGCAACTGCGAAGCCTTGGTGTTCCCGCTCTCCTGCGGGGTGGCCCCGCCCTTTCCGCTGCGCCGCAGCTCAGGCTGCTGTGGATTCGACATGGCCGCTCCTTTCCTCGTGCGTGCACATGACACCCGCCTCGCCCGGCGGGATGCCGGACGCGTGCCCTTCCACTGTCCGGGTAAACGGGCGGCACCGCACCGTGAGCGATCGTCCTGGTCGTCCTGGGGCAGCTTTTACTCCCACCAGGTGTTCCGCAGGTTTACCGACAGATGTTCGGGTACTCATGCGACGCAGAGGCGGGGCTGCGGCCCGGGACACACTCGACCGTTGGGAAAGTGATGAGCGAGAAGAACCCGATCGAGAAGGTGGCGCAGAAGGCCACGGACGCCTTGACCGGGAGGCAGGTGCCGCCCGGCATCCCCGGCAGGCCCGGACCGGAACCGGCGCCCTTCGCCGAACCGGTCGAGCCCAGGGAACCCCTGCCGCCGAAGCCCGACCAGCGTGCCCCCGCGCCGGTGAGCCCCACGGGCCGCCCCACCGGCGCCGACGAGCACGTCCGGGCGCAGAGCGAGGAACGCCTGACGACCGCCCAGGGCAACCGGCTCTACGAGACGGACCACTCCCTGAAGGCCGGGCCGCGGGGTCCCGTGCTGCTCCAGGACCACCACCTGCGGGAGAAGATCACTCACTTCGACCACGAACGGATCCCGGAGCGCGTCGTCCACGCCCGGGGCGCGGCCGCCCACGGCATCTTCCAGGGCTATGGCACCGCCGCCTCGGTGACCAAGGCGGCCTTTCTCGGCAAGGACGTGGAGACCCCGGTCTTCGTCCGCTTCTCCACGGTCCTCGGTTCGCGCGGATCGTCCGACACGGTGCGTGACACCCGCGGCTTCGCGACGAAGTTCTACACCGGCGAAGGCACCTTCGACCTGGTGGGCAACAACATCCCCGTCTTCTTCATCCAGGACGCGATCAAGTTCCCGGACATCATCCACGCCGGGAAGCCGCACCCGGACCGGGAGATCCCGCAGGCGCAGAGCGCCCACGACACCTTCTGGGACTTCGTCACGCTGCACACCGAGGCCACCCACCACACCCTGTGGAACATGTCCGACCGGGGCATCCCCCGCTCGTACCGCATGATGGAGGGCTTCGGCGTCCACACCTTCCGCCTGGTGAACGCCGAGGGAGCCACCACCCTGGTGAAGTTCCACTGGAAGCCGAAGCTCGGCGTCCACTCGCTGGTGTGGGAGGAGGCGCAGCTCGTCAACGGCATCGACCCCGACTTCCACCGGCGTGACCTGGCCGACGCCATCGAGTCGGGTGCCTACCCGCAGTGGGAGCTGGGCATCCAGACGTTCCCCGACAACCCCGAGCAGACCTTCGAGGGCATCGACCTGCTCGACCCGACCAACATCGTCCCGGAGGAACTGGCCCCGGTGCAGCCCATCGGGCTGATGACGCTGAACGCCAACCCGACCAACTACTTCGCCGAGACCGAGCAGGTCGCGTTCCACCCCGGCCATCTCGTCCCCGGGATCGACGTCACCGACGACCCGCTCCTCGCCGGACGCCTCTTCTCCTACCTGGACACCCAGATCAGCCGGCTCGGCGGCCCCAACTTCGGCCAGATCCCGATCAACCGCCCGCACTCGCCGGTGAACGACATGCTGCGCGACGGCATGCACCAGACGGCCGTGCACTCGGGCGTCGCCCCCTACCGCCCCAACTCCCTCGACGGCGGCTGCCCGTTCCTCGCCGGCGCGGACACGGGTGCGTACATCGAGACCCCGGTGACGGTGCCCGAGGCCACGAAGGTCCGCAAGGCCCCCGAGTCCTTCGACGACCACTTCAGCCAGCCGCGGCTCTTCTGGCAGAGCATGAGCGCGGTGGAGCGTGAGCACATCATCGCGGCCTACACCTTCGAGCTGGGCAAGTGCTACGAGCAGGCCATCAAGGAACGGGGTCTGCAGGTCCTGGCCAACATCGACCCGGAGCTGTGCCGCCCGGTCGCCGCCGGCCTCGGCCTGCCCGCTCCGGAACCCACGGTGGCCATCGAGCCCGTCGGTACCAGTCCCGCGCTCTCCCAACTGGGCCGGGTCTGGCCGGCGGAAGGCCGTGTGGTCGCCATCGTCACCGACGGTACCGGCGACCTGGACGGCGTGCGGGCCGCTCGTGACGCCCTGTCGGCGGCGGGCCTCGTGCCGCTCGTGGTCGCCCCCACCGGCGGCAAGCTCGACCAGGGCGGCGACCCGGTCACCGTACAGCGGAGTTACGCGACCGCCCGCTCGGTCGAGTTCGACGCCGTGCTCCTGGCGGGCGCGCCGGGCCCGGGCAGTGACGCGTACGGGGCCAGGGACGCCAAGGCCGGGGAGCCGGACGCGACGGGTGTGGTGGACCCGCGGGTGCTCCTGATGATCGGTGAGGCCTACCGGCACGGCAAGGCGATCGGCGGCTGGGCCGACGCCGAAGCGGCCCTCGCCGCCGCCGGTGTGCCCGTGGACGACCCCGGCGTGGTGGTCACCGCCGCCGCGTCCGAGGCCCTGGACCAGGTCACCGGGATGCTGGGGGAGCACCGGGTGTGGGAGCGGTTCGCGCCGCTGTCCTAGAGCCGCCGAAGCCCGCCCGCCGCGCGCGTCAGAAGGGCGTAGAGGCCCGAGGAGACGACGATGCCGGCGGGCAGGGCGAGGTCCGTGCCGCCCAGGGCGTGGGCGATCGGCCCGGTGTAGAGGGTGTCCACGCACAGAGCGGAGACGGTGACGCCGCCGGTGAGGGCGAGTGCGCCCGCCATGTTGACACCGGCGGTGTACCAGCAGGGGCCGCCGGGAGTCTCGTCCACCAGGGCGGGCCCGTCGTAGCGGTTGTGGCGCAGCAGGATGTCCGTGGCGTACACGGCCGTGGCGGGGCCGAGCAGGACGACGGTGAGTTGGAGGACGTTGCTCACGGTGTCGAGGAAGTCGGAGACGAGGAGCCCGTACAGGGTCAGGGAGACGGCGGCGGTGCCGTCGGCGAGCACGCTCAGGGAGCGGCGGACGCGGATCCCGACGGCTTGGAGGGCGAGCCCCGCGCTGTAGGCGGTCAGGGCGTTGAGAGCGACGGTGCCGAGGACCAGGGCGAACAGGAAGACCGGGCCGAACCAGCCCGGCAGGATCTCCTGGAGCCCCGACTGCGGGTCCGTCATGTCGACCGCGGTCGCGGCGCAGGCCCCCAGTGCGCCCACGACGACGCTCGGCACGAAACCGCCGAGCGCCGTCCAGCCCATGACCGCCCGCGGGGACGCGGTGTGCGGCAGATAGCGGGCGAAGTCCGCGCTGGTGGTGTACGAGAGCGGCCCGGCACCCATGAGGGTGACTCCGGCGAGGAGCACCGCCCACAGCTCGGCGCCGGTCGGCGTCGCTGAGGGTGTGTACGCGAAGTCGGTGTGCCGCAACACGCCGACCGCGACGACGGCGAACACGGCGGTGAGAGTCAGAGTGATCGGCAGATACAACTTCATGATCATGCCGTGGCCGTAGACGCCGATGGTGAGGGTGAGCGCGGCGATGACCAGTACGACGACGACCTTGACGCCGGTGCTCGCGGTGAGGCCGGCCTTCTCGACGAGGGAGAAGGCGGCGGTCGCGGCGGCGGCCAGGTTCAGGGCGAAGTAGCAGACGGAGATCATCCAGCCGATGACCGCGTTGTGCACGCGGTTGCCGCGGATTCCGTAGATCGCGCGGGTGACCACTTCGCTGGGTGCGCCCGCCGCGGGGCCGGGTATGGCGAGAAGGCCCGTGAGGATCCAGAACAGGTTGCCCGCCACGATCACCGCGAAGGCCTGCGCCAGGGTCAGGCCCATGAGGACGAGGGTGCCGCCGACCACGAGGTTGAGGTAGTTGACGTTCGCCGCCGCCCAGACGGCGAACAACTGCCGCGGGTGGCCGTGTCGTTCCCGCTCGGGGATGTGGTCGATGCCGTGGGTCTCGACGCGCCCCGCCCGGTCGGCGGGCGGCGCTCCCTGGCGGTCGGTGCAGGTGCCCTGGTGCGGATCGGGAATCGTGGACGCCATAGGGCCCCTCCGGATGCTGGTCAGCCACCTGCTTGCTTATTGGTCGCACACTCAATAGCATCGATTCCATGCCGTCAAGCGTTCCGAACAAGCGAATCCGTAAATCTCCGGCCGCCAGACGTGCGGAAATCGTTGCCGCTGCCGCTTCTGTCGCACTGACCGAGGGGCTTGAGTGCATCACCCTGCGACGCGTCGCCGACGAGCTCGGCGTCCGCCCGGGGCTGATCAGTCACTACTTCCCCGCCGCTGACGACCTGGTGGCCGAGGCCTATGGCGCCGCCGTCGGCTCGGAACTCGACGAACTCCTCCCGGCCGACCGGTGCGGCGCCACGCCCACCCGGCATCTGGCACGGTTCTTCGCGCGCGCGTCGGGGGAGGCGTACGACGACATCAGCCGCCTCTGGCTCAACGCGCGGCACCTCAGCCGCTACCGCCCCGCCCTGCGTGAACGCGTCGGCGTCCAGGAGAACGCCTGGCGCGACCGCCTCGAAGCGCTCATTCGCGACGGCGTCGACGCCGGTGAGTTCCGCACCGGCGACCCGTTGGTGACGGCCGTACAGATCCTCGTCGTCCTCGACGGACTCGGCATGCTCGTCAACGGCGCCGACGGCGGAGAGGACCTGCCTGTGGTGCGGCGGCTGCCCATCGCCACGGCGGAACGCGAACTGGGGCTTCCCGTCGGTACGTTGGACGCCGTTCCGGCCCCTGTCCGGGCTGACGCCCCGGGCGGGCGGTCGCCGTCCGGGCGCACCGGCTGAAGTCCACCCCCCACGCGCTTTGACCAAAGCGGTGAGCAACGACTGAACCCACCGCCCCGGGCCCCGACTCCGCCCCGCCCGTCGGACCGGCCCACCTCGGCACCCACCCCGCACCGAGTTGCCCAAAGGAGCCCCCGTGCGCACCTCCCTCGTCCTCCTCTCGGCCCGTCTGCTCGACCCGGTCACCGGCGAGCTGCTGCCCCACACCGCCCTCGCGGCGGCCGACGGACGCATCACCTCTCTCGGCGACGACGGAGAGATCCGTGCGCTCGCGGACACTTCGACCACGGTCCTCGACCTGGGCGGCGCGGTGGTGACCCCGGGCCTGGTCGACGGTCACATCCACCCCGTGTCCGGCGCCGACCTGACACACGGTCTCGACCTGACGGGCTGCACCGACGTGGAGCAGGCGCGGTCGGCACTCGCCCGCGCGGTGCGCGACCTCGCTCCCGGAGCCTGGCTGCGGGGGTGGGGCCTCGACCCCAACGTCTTCGCCGGAGGGCCCGTCGAGACCGCCCCCTTCGACGCCGTCCTCGACGGCGTGCCCGCCCTGCTGCTGCTCTTCGACGCGCACTCCATGCTGGCGAGCCGCCGTGCCCTCGAACTGGCCGGTGTCGCAGGACCGCGCACCTTCGACCAGGCCACCGCGGAGGTGGTGTGCGACGCCGCAGGCCGCCCCACCGGCCTGCTCCTGGAAGACGCCGCCTGTGCGCTCGTGGAGCGTGTCGCCCCGCAGCCCACCCGCGCGGAGCGCCGCGAACGCCTCGCCGCCGCGCTGCGTGCCATGGCCGCCGCGGGCCTCACCGGCGGCCACGTCATGGACGCGAACGGCGACAGCCTCGCCTTCTACGAAGAGCTCGACGAGGCCGGGCGGCTGCCACTGCGGCTGCGGGTGGCCCCCTGGTGCCAGCCCGGCACCGGCATGGACGGTGTGCGCGCGCTCATCGCACAACAGGGCGCGGGCGGCAGGCTGTGGCAGACCCGCGGCGTGAAGATCTTCATGGACGGCACCATCGACAACGGCACCGCATGGCTCGAACACCCGGACTGCCACGGCGAGTCCCGGCACGCCTTCTGGCCCGACCCCGAGGAGTACACCCGCGTCATCGGTGAACTCCACCGCGCCGGGGTGCCCTCCGCCACCCACGCCATCGGGGACGCGGCCGTACGCCACGTCCTCGACGCCGTCCAGAAGGCCAAGGCCGAGGACAGCCGGCCGGTGCGGCACCGGGTCGAGCACATCGAGACCGTCCCTGACGACACCCTGCGCCGCTTCGCCGAGTTGGGCGTCGTCGCCTCCATGCAGCCGACCCACTGCTGCGACTTCACCCGGGCCGACCACACCGACAACTGGTCACGCCGCCTCGGCGAGGAGCGTGCCTCCCGCGCGTGGCGCTGCCGCGACCTGCACGACTCCGGTGCCGTCGTCGTCCTCGGCTCCGACTGGCCCATCGCCCCCCACCCACCGCTCGGCGTCATGGCGGGAGCCCGCCACCGCCGGCCGAGCCGTGACCTCACCCGCCCGCCGCACGGCCCGGAGCAGGCGCTCACCGCCCTGGAAGCCCTCCAGGGCATGACCGTCAACGCCGCGTACGCGGCAGGCGAGGAACACGAGGCAGGCCGCATCGCAGTCGGCCACCGCGCCGACCTGACCGCCTTCGGCGACAACCCGCTCACCACCGCGGCCACGGAACTCCCGGACCTCCCGGTCCTGCTCACCGTCGTCGACGGCGAACCCGTCCACCGGGACACGCGTCTGTGAGGCGGGCGGCCGACGGAAAGAGTCAGTCGGCGGAGGGCGGGCCGACCGTGAGCTGTCCGCGCAGGTAGGGCAGGAGGCCGCGGTCAAGGAGTGCCTGGTGCCAGGCGGCGCGGGCCCGTTCGGCTTCCGGGTTGTGCACGGTGAGCCGGTGGGCGGTCCTGTGGGAGGTGCGCGAGCGTACCGCTGTGGCCAGCAGCGCGCCGAGGCCGACGCCGGTGCTGACCGCCGTCACCAGGGCGCTGGTCCACCCGGCGGTGACGAGGGTCGACGCGACGCCGCTCTCGGGTGTGGCGAGCCGGATCCCGTACCCGAACAGCAGGAAGACCGTGGCCGCGACGGCGGAGAGGACCGGAGCGAGGACCCCGAGAGCGAGGAGGCGCGACTCGGCCACCGGGCCGGTCCTCGGGACCCCGGGGGACGGTACCGGTGGCCCGGACACGGGCACCACGGCGGCGCGTGCCCGCAGATAGGCCCGGTACTCGTCGGCTGCCGGGGCGGCTATCGCGTCGGCGTCGGACAGGGCCCGGGCGCGCAGGGCGGCCGCGCAGGAGGCGACCGGGCCCCGGTCCAGGGCGGTACGGATGTCCGTGACGTCCAGGGCCAGCGTCAGCACCCACTCGAAGTCGGCCCGGTCCTCCGGACGCAGTCGCGTGGTCACACCCGTCTCCGTTGGTCGCAGTAGTCACCGTGGTCAGGCGCCCGAGACGCGCTGGACGCCGCCTGGAGCACTAGAATCTACAGCAATGTAGAACGGGTGGGAGGCGGGGCGCGCGCGGCCGAGTTGCTGCGCGACGCCGAGGCGGGCCCGGAGGACTGACGCTCGTTCACATCCGGTTCGCACCCCCCTTCGTACGGTGCCGCACATGACCAACAAGTACCTGGCGGTGGCGACCGCGACGGCGGCGGTGGGTGTGCTGGCCGCCTGTACCGGAGGCGCTGACGCACCGGCACCGGATGCGGACGGCGGCAGCGCGCGGGCCACGTGTGACCCCCGGATGGACTCGGCGTTCGAGCGGTGGGAGCGGGCCGGGTTCAGCGGCTCGATCGCGGTGACGACCGCGGGGAGGGCCGACTGCCTGGCGGCGTACGGTTCGGCCGACGACGCCGCCGGGACACCGAACACGACGGACACCGTGTTCAGCATCGGATCGGTCACCAAGGCCGTCACCGCCGCGACCGTCTTCAACCTCGTCGACGACGGCAGGCTGCGGCTCGACGACCGGGCGGGCGACCTGCTGCCGGGGCGGCTGACAGGGCCGGTGGCCGAAGTCACGGTGCGGCAGCTCCTGTTGCACACCGGCGGCCTGAAGGGATCGCACGGCGAGGACCACGAACCCCTGGACCGCGATGCGGCCCTGAAGGCGATCAGCCAACTGGAGGTGGCGTTCCGGCCGGGCGGTGGGTACGCGTACTCCAACGCCGGCTACACCCTGCTCGCGCTGATCATCGAGAAGGTGTCAGGTACGACGTACCGCGAGTACACGGCGTCGAAGATGCTGCGGCTGCCGGGCGGACGAGTCACGGGAGGCTTCTGGGAAGGGAAGCCGGCCCCGGCCGGGCCCCGGGCCACCGGGTACCTGGAGGGCGGGCGCACCGGCGAACGGGGCGACTTCACAGGCCCGCACTGGGCGCTGGAGGGCAACGGCAGCCTGGCGATGACCGCCGGTGACCTGGCGGCCTGGACCCGGGCGCTGTTCACCGCCGAGCTGGTCACGGCCGAGTCGGTGCAGGCCATCAGCAAGCCGGGGCACGACCTGGGGGAAGGCCGCGCGGAGACACCCGGCTGGGTCGCCTTCGACGCGTCCGTCCACGGCAAGCCGTTCCTCGCGAGCTCCGGAGGCGGCGGCCAGGTGGGGCACGACGCCGTCGTCCTGTGGATTCCCCGGGAACAGCGGGCGATCGCGATCACCTCCAACAAGCCCAAGATGTCCGCCGAGGCTCTTCTGAAGAAGGTGGGCCCCGCGCTGATCGCAGGCAAACCGCTCCCCACCCCCAGGACGCCCACGGCCCCTGCCCCGGGGGCGGCCGCCGCCGTCGGGAAGTACACGCTGCGCTCCGGCGGTTCGTTCGACGTGAAGTCCGCAGGGGGCGGGATCACGGTCTCCGCCACCGGCGCGGACGCCCTCACCACACTCTTCCCGCCGAAGCCGAAGCCGAAGCCGAAGCCGAAGGCGGGTACGGGGAAGAAGCCGGGCGGCAGTGCCGGTGCCACGGCCGCCGACTTCCGGGCGAACGAGCGGCGCGTGAGGGACCTGCTCGACGGGAAGAGCCGCGAGGGCCGCAGGGAACGCGCCGCACTCGAACGGGACTTCGGCCCCCTTCGCGGTGTCGAACTGGGCGCCACCCTGTTCCACGGCGGAGACGTCCGCACCTATGTCACCCTCACGACCCGGACCGGGCCGATCACCGGCTGGTACTCGCTCGACGCGGTCGGCGGCATCGCCGCGGCCGAAGTCCCCACCAAGCCACTCTCACTGACCCTCGTCCCCGCGGGCCGGGACCGGTACCGCCCGGACGACCCGGCGGGCACAGGCCCCGAGGTGACCGTCACGTTCCGCGCAGGACGCATGAGCGTCGCGGGTCCGCGCGGAACGACCGTCGCGGCCCGCGCCGACTGAGGGTTGACTGGGAACATGCGGATCCTGCTGATCGAGGACGACCCCGATCTCGCCGATGTCGTCGCGCTCGGCCTGCGCAACGAGTCGTACGCCGTCGACCTCGCCACCACCTGCGCCCACGCAGAGGAACTCCTCCGGACGACCACGTACGACGTCGCCTGCTTCGACCTGGGGCTGCCCGACGGCGACGGCCTGGAACTCATCCGCCGTCTCGCGCGGGAACCGGAGTTGCGCCGGCCGCGCCGGTCCCTGGTGCTCACCGCGCGCGACGCCGTGGCGGACCGGGTCGCCGGGCTCGACGCCGGAGCCGACGACTACCTGGTCAAACCGTTCCACTTCGCCGAACTCGTGGCCAGGGTGCGCGCGCTCGGCCGACGCGGCGAGGAGCACGGCTCGACGCTGCACGTCGGTGAGCTCACGCTCGACCTCGCGGCGCACACGGCCCGGCGTGCCGACACCGAACTCCGGCTCACCGCACGCGAGTTCTCGCTTCTCCGGTACTTCATGCACCATCCGGGCGACGTCCTCTCCGCCGAGGACCTGCTCGAACACGTCTGGGACGCGCACGCCAACCCCTTCACCGCGTCGGTACGGGTCATCCTCAGCCGGCTCCGCAGGAAACTCGGCGAGCCGCCCCTCATCGTGACGATCACCAATGTCGGCTACCAGCTCAAGGAGCGGCCATGAGGCGCCTTCGCGGCGCACTGCCCCTTCGGGGTGCACTGCCATGGGGTACGCGGCCGTGGACCGCCCTGCCATGGGGTTCCCTGCGCGTGCGCCTCGCCCTGCTCGGGTTTCTCGCCAGCTACACCCCGGCACTGCTGCTGTTCGGCGTGGTGCTCGCCACCGACACCGAGACGACGAGGGACGAGCCGACGGGCGCAGCGGCCGTGGCGCACGCCACCACGGACACCGTCACGGACACCACCACCCACCGGTCCGCCGCCGCGATCTGGACCGTCGTCGCGCTCGGCCCCGTCGCGGGCGGGCTCGCCTGGTGGTGGGCGGGCCGGGCGGTGCGCCCGATCGACCGGGTGCGGGCGGTCGCCGACGACATCCAGGGCGCCGACCTCGGCCGCCGCATCGCCCTGCGGCACGGCCCGACCGAGGTGATCACCCTCGCGGCGAGCTTCGACGGAATGCTCGACCGCCTTGAGCAGGCCGCCGAGACCCAGCGACGCCTCGTCGAGGAGACCAGCCACGAACTGCGCATACCCCTGGCCGTCCTGGTGACCAACGCCGAGGTGCTCCTCGCGCACCCCGAGCCCACCCTCGCCGTCTACCGCCAGGGCCTGGAACGCTCCCGGTCGGCGGCCGTGCGGCTCCAAGCGGTCATGGACGAACTCCTTGTCGACGCCCGCGGGAGGGCCCGTACGCTCGACCGGCGACCGGTCGACCTGATGGCTGTCGCCGGCGCCGTGGTCGAGGACACCGACGTGCACGCGGCGGCGAAGGGGACCCGGCTTTCGCTGTCCGGGCCGCAGGCCGCCGTCTGCCCGGTCGACGAGCCCACCGTGCGCCGGGCGATCGGCAACCTCGTCGACAACGCCGTCCGTTACGCACCGGGGGGCACCGCGGTGCATGTCCGCGTGGAGACCACCGGGTCCGAAGTGGCGGTCGTGGTGACCGATCACGGCCCCGGCATCCCCGCCGACGATCAGGCCCGCGTCTTCCAACGCTTCTGGCGCGGGCGCTCCGAGGCCCCCGGCACCGGCCTCGGCCTGGCCATCGCCCGCCAGGTCGCCGCGGCCCACGGCGGCACCCTCACCCTGACCTCTCCCGGCCCCACCGGCGACGGCTGCGTCTTCCGCTTCACGGTACGCCGCTGAACCGCCGTTGCGGGGCACGCGCGGACGCCGGCAGCGCGGAGCGAGGCGTCAGCAAAAGCATCCGACTCCCGCAAAGCCGTGATCAGCGGCTACGGTGCTGCTGTGGAGATCACACGGGAGGACACGGCGCCGGGAACCGTGCTGCTGGTGACGGCCGCACCCGCGGGCAAGGGCTGCCTGGTGGACACGGGCAACGTGACCAACGTGCTGGCTGCCGTGGCGCCGAGCACCTGGACAGGCACCGCGGCGGCGAGCCTGGTCGAACTCGCCGACCCCGTGGACCCGCAGACGGTACTGACCCGCGTCAGAGGCGTGGCGGCCTCCCCAGGACCGCTCACCGTCGTCCTCTCCGGGCAGTTGCAGACAGACCGCCGCCAGCACCACATCCACCTCGCCCTCGCCAGGACCACTCCGGCGACAGTGCGCTACACCGCCCTGCCCTGGGCCTGGTTCGTACACGAACTCCAGCAGCGCCGCCCGGGCACGACCACCGTGTACGCGGACCTGGTGGCCGACGCCGAGACCTGGCAGCACCTGCACACCACACCCCTGGACCCGGGCCGGGGCGCGCGCACGTACGGGCTCGTCGCCGCCCCGCCGAAACCGCGCCGTACCGTACAACCTGCCTACACGCTCGCCCTGGCGCAGATCCTGCGCAGCGGTCTGCGGCTCGCCCCCGAGCGGCTCCACCAGGAGGCGTTGCGGCAGGTGGACACGAGTGCCGCCCTGGTCCTCGGTCCCGCGCGGGCGCTCGACACCGCGGGGTACGTGCCGGGCCCTGCGGCCCCGGCTCAGGCGCCCCCCGGGCGTGACCCGCACACCGAGGTGTTCGCCGCGGCGACCGCGGGACGGCACACCGAGGCGGCCGGTCTGGCCGCGGCCCACGAACAGGAAGCGCTGCGCGCCCACGGCCCGGCGTCGCCGCAGGCCGTCCACTGGATCGAGGTGCAGGCCGAACTGGCCCGGCAGGCCGAGGACTCGGCTCGCGCCAGCCAACTGTGGATGCGGTCCGCCGTCCTGCGCCTGACATCCGGCCAGAGCCCCGAACACCCCGACGTGACAGCGGCGGTCGACCGCGCCCACCACTGCTGGCACCACGTCACCGACCCGCGCACGGTGCACGACCTGGGCGCGGACCTCGCGGCCCTGCGTTCTCAGGTCGCCGGCAAGAACGGCGCCCGCGAGGATGTGCGGCGCCGCCTCGCGAAGATCGCCCCGGCCCCCAGCGGCTGACGGCAACAAGAGCATGAACAACTGAGGACCACCGCCCCGGCGTTGACCGGCAGGTCGCGTCCCCCCCCGCATGACGCACGTGATGTGCCTCGCCTCCGCACAACCGCGCAGGCGAGGCACATCGGTCCGACACCCGGCCGGGGCGGACGAGCCATGACCGGGCGTTCCGCCTACCGGACGAGTTCCGCCGGTTCCGCGAGGCGTGTCAGCTTGTGCGGATTCGCCACCGCGTGAATCCGGGTGACCTTTCCGTTCTCCACCACCAGGCTCACCGTGGCCAGCCGTCCTTCGAGCTCGACGCGGCCCGCGGGCGCGCCGTTGAGCCAGACGACCGAGACCACCCGGCCCGGACGGGCGAGCAGGTGCGCCACGCTCGCCGCGCCGTGGACCGGTGCCGCGGCCGCCGCCGCGATCCCGCCACCGTCAGCGATCATGACGACGTCCGGCGCCATGACGTCGAGGAGTTCCTGCAGCTCCCCGGTGCGCAACGCGGCCAGGAACCGCTCCACCACGGCCTGCTGCTCCGACCGGCTCACCCGCACCCGCGGCTGCCGTGCCGCCACGTGCTCGCGTGCCCGCCGCGCGATCTGCCGCACCGCGGCCGCGGACTTGCCGACCGCCTCTGCGATCTCGCCGTACGGCACCTCGAAGACCTCGCGGAGCACGAACACGGCGCGTTCCGTCGGCCCGAGCGTCTCCAGGACGGTCAGCATCGCGATCGAGACGCTCTCCGCGAGTTCGACGTCCTCGGCGACATCAGGGGCGGTCAGCAGCGGCTCGGGCAGCCACTCGCCGACGTACTCCTCGCGGCTGCGCGACAGCGTCCGCAGTTGGTTGAGCGCCTGCCGGGTGACGGTACGGACCAGGTAGGCCCGCGGGTCCCGCACCTCGGCACGGTCGGCGGCGGCCCACCGCAGCCAGGACTCCTGCAGCACGTCCTCCGCGTCGGCCGCGGAGCCGAGCATCTCGTAGGCGACCGTGAACAGCAGGCTGCGGTGGGCGACGAAGGGGTCGTCGTGGGTCATGCCGTCGGTGCCGGGACGGCGCTGTCGGGGCGGGGCGCCAGCGGAATCCCGCAGGCCTCGGAGTAGCCCTGCGAGGTGATTCCCATCGCCGTGTTGCACCGGGCCGCGAAATTGGCGAAGCCGATGTACACGGTGAGTTCGACCATGGCCTTCGGGCCGAGCCGGTCCAGGAGCCCGGCGTGCAGCTCGTCGGTGACGGTCGGCGGGGTGCTCGTCATGGCCTCGGCGTACTCCAGCACGTCACGCTCCAGCGGCGTGAACACGTCCGACTGCCGCCAGCGGGGCACCTGGCTCGCCTTGGTCATGTCGAGGTTCTGGTTCAGTGCCTGGAAGTAGTTGATGTCGAGGCACCAGCTACAGCCCACGTAGGAGGCGACCGCCATGTGCGCGAACGTCTTGAGGTCCGCGGGCACCGCGTCCCACGAGCCCACCTGGGCCGAGAACTCCTGATTGGCCTTGGCGAGTTCGGGGTGGTGCCACAGTACCTCGACGGGCTCGGGCACCGAGCCGAGCTGCTCGATCATGCTGTCGCGGAGCTCGGTGGGAAGCTCGGCCTTCGGGACGCGGAGCGTCATGGTGTTGTTCTCCCTGTACTTGTCTCGCTGGTCCGACCGGCCGGTTGTCCCGCCCGTTCACCATAGAGACACCGCAGGACCCGTGCGTGTGACACCGGCGGCGAGCAAGCGCGGGGGTCTCCCAGGTGAGCCGCGTCTCACCTGCGCGGTGCCGCTTGTCTATGCAACTCGTTGCATAGAAGGATTCGGGTATGGCGCTTGAGCACGCGATTCTCGTCTCCCTGCTGGAGCGGCCGGGCTCCGGCTACGAGCTGGCCCGGCGGTTCGACCGGTCCATCGGCTACTTCTGGGCCGCCACCCACCAGCAGATCTACCGCGTTCTCAAGCGTATGGAGAGCGACGGCTTGATAGGTGCCCGCACGGTGGTGCAGCAGGACCGGCCCGACAAGAAGGAGTACTCCGTCGGCCCCCTCGGCAGGACCGCGCTGTCCCGGTGGCTGCACGAGCCGATCGAGCCCGAGAGCGTCCGGCACGAGCTCGCCGTGAAGATCCGCGGGGCGGCCTTCGACGATCCGGCCGCGCTGATCCAGGAAGTCGAGCGGCACCGCGAGGCGCACGCCGACCGGCTCGCGCACTACCTGGCCGGTGAGCTGCGCGACTTCACGGGGCCCGAGGCTCCCGCGCCCCTGGAGGCCGGGCAGGAGCTTCAGCACGTCGTGCTGCGCGGCGGCATCGCGTACGAACGCATGACGCTCGCCTGGCTCGACGACGTGATCGCCACCCTCCAGCGACTCGGTCCTGAGCGCCGACGAAGGCCGTGAGCGGCCCCCCTTCTCTCCCCGCCTTCCCCCCTCCCTTACCTCCCTCCCTTCCCTCCCCCCTCCCTTCTTCCCTCCCGTCCCCGAGCACCCTTCCTTCCTCCCGACCCCGAGCCGGAAAGGCGAATCGCCATGGCCGACCCACTGCTTTTCAACCCCACCACCTATGACCCGACGCACTTCGACCCCGAGACCCGCAGGCTGCTGCGCGCGACCGTGGACTGGTTCGAGGCACGCGGCAAGCGCAAGCTGATCGAGGACTACCGTTCGCGCGCCTGGCTCGCGGACTTCCTCGCGTTCTCCGCCGAGGAGGGACTGTTCGCGACCTTCCTCACCCCGTCCGCGGAGGCCCGCGGCGAAGGTGGCGAGGACAAGCGCTGGGACACCGCCCGCATCGCCGCCCTCAACGAGATCTTCGGCTTCTACGGGCTCGACTACTGGTACGCCTGGCAGGTCACGATCCTCGGTCTCGGCCCGGTGTGGCAGAGCGACAACGCCACCGCCCGCGCCCGCGCCGCCGAACTCCTCTCACAGGGCGAGGTGTTCGCCTTCGGCCTCTCCGAGAAGACCCACGGCGCCGACATCTACTCCACCGACATGCTCCTGGAACCTGCCGGTGACGGCAGCTTCCGGGCCAGCGGCTCCAAGTACTACATCGGCAACGGCAACGCCGCCGGGCTCGTCTCCGTCTTCGGCCGCCGCACCGACATCGAGGGCCCCGACGGCTATGTCTTCTTCGCCGCCGACAGCCGCCACGAGGCGTACCACCTGGTCAAGAACGTCGTCGACTCGTCGAAGTACGTCAGTGAGTTCCGCCTGGAGAACTACCCGGTGGGGCCCGACGACGTCCTGCACACCGGGCGTGCCGCGTTCGACGCCGCCCTCAACACCGTCAACGTCGGCAAGTTCAACCTGTGCACCGCCTCGATCGGCATCTGCGAGCACGCGATGTACGAGGCCGTCACCCACGCCCACAATCGCATCCTCTACGGCCGCCCCGTCACCGCGTTCCCGCACGTGCGCCGGGAGCTGACCGACGCCTATGTGCGGCTCGTCGGGATGAAGCTGTTCAGCGACCGCGCCGTGGACTACTTCCGCTCGGCAGGGCCCGACGACCGCCGCTACCTCCTCTTCAACCCGATGACGAAGATGAAGGTGACCACGGAGGGCGAGAAGGTCATCGACCTGATGTGGGACGTCATCGCGGCCAAGGGCTTCGAGAAGGACACCTACTTCGCCCAGGCCGCCACCGAGATCCGCGGCCTGCCCAAGCTGGAGGGCACGGTCCACGTCAACCTCGCCCTGATCCTGAAGTTCATGGGCAACCACCTCCTGAACCCGGCCGAGTACGCGCCGGTGCCCACCCGCCTCGACGCGGCCGACGACGACTTCCTCTTCCAACAGGGACCGGCCCGCGGGCTCGGCGCCATCCGCTTCCACGACTGGCGCACCGCCTTCGACGCGTACGCCGAGGTCCCCAACGTGGCGCGCTTCCGCGAACAGGCCGACGCGCTGTGCGCATTGGTCACCACGGCCGCCCCCGACGAGAAGCAGAGCCGCGACCTCGACCTGCTCCTCGCCGTCGGCCAGCTCTTCGCCCTTGTCGTGCACGGCCAGCTCATCCTGGAGCAGGCCCGTCTGACGGACCTCGACGCGGACGTGCTCGACGAGCTCTTCGCCGTCCTCGTACGGGACTTCTCCGCGCACGCCGTCGAGCTGCACGGCAAGGACTCCGCCACCGCGGACCAGCAGAGCTGGGCCCTGGGAGCGGTCCGCCGCCCGGTGGTCGACGAGGCTCGCTCGGCACGTGTCTGGGAGCGCGTGGAGGCACTGTCCGGAGCGTACGAGATGGCCCCGTAGGACGTCAGGACCCCCGGGGCCCCGCCCCGAAGTCCAACCGGTCGGCCGCCGTGCCCTGACGGCACGGCGGCCGACCGGCCGGTGGGTCAGTACACGTTCACGCCGTACGCGGTCAGGGCCTCGCGCACCGGCTGGTGGATCGCGGAGCCGTTGGTGCCCGTGCAGCCGGAGCTGCCGGAGTGGATGCCGAGGGCGACCGTGCCCGCGAAGTGGGCGCCGCCGCTGTCGCCGCCCGCGGAGCAGGCGGTGGTGCGGACCATGCCGTGGACGGGTCCGTCACCGTAGTTGACCGTGACGTTGACGGCGGTCACCGAGCCGCTCGTCACCCTGGTGGTGGATCCGCTCTTCTTGATCGCCTGACCGACGACGGCGTTGGCGGCGGAGGAGATCTCCTGGTAGCTGCCGTTGTAGAGGTTGACGTTACCCGCGGGCGACGAGCCGTTGGTGTAACGGACGATGCCGTAGTCGTTGGTGGGGAAGCTGGTGCCCTCGCGCACGCCGACGGCCGCACCGCCGGACGTGGCGGACCAGTTGGCGCTGAGGTTGGTGCAGTGCCCGGCCGTCACGAAGTACCGGGTGGAGCCCTTGGAGACGTTGAAGGCGGCCGAGCAGCGTGAGCCGCCGCCGTAGATGGCGTCGCCGCCCGCCACCTCGCGCTTGAAGGTGCCGGGCACCCGGCTCACGCGTACCGCGCCGTCGAGGGAGTCGGCGACGCGGTGCAGCCGGGCGAGGTCACGGGCCGACACCGACTGGTCGGCCTGCACGGCTATCTGGTTGGTGCGCGGGTCGACGCCCCAGGAGGTGCCGGTGATCTTCGCGCGGGACTCCAGCGTGTCCATGGCGGCGGCGAGCCGGGCGGCGCTGCGCGACACCCGCTCGGGCGTCGCACCGGCGGCGCGGACGCGCTCGGCGGCGGCTTCGCTGGTGACGGTGACGACCAGCTTTCCGGTCCTGCGGTCGAGGTAGGTGCCTGCGCTGTCGTCGCCCAACTGCCGCTCGACCTGCGCGTTGATGGCGTTGATGGCATGGGGGGCGTCAGCGGCGGAGGGGGCGGGCGCCGGTTCGCCCTGCGCGCCGGCGGGGACGGTGCCCAGGGCGAGGGATCCGGTGACGAGCAGGGCGGAAAGGCCCAGACGCGCACAGAAGGTGCGTCTCATGTGGGGGGCTCCTTTGACGGTGACGTGACGTGGGACGTACCGCGGTACGTGTGGGACGTACCGAGCAAGGAACGTGGCATGCTCGCGACAATCGCGCAAGGGTCCGGACCTCCTCTCGCGGGATCTTCGGGTCGGGAACCGCCCCTAGGGGCCGCTCGTTGAGGAGGTGGGACGGACCGGAGGGCGGCGAGGAGCTCGCCGGTGCTCGGGAGGCTCACCCCGGCGCCTGCGCTCCCAGCCGCCCGGTCAGGAAGGCGATGATCTCGTCACGGGCCCGCACGGTGGGATGGCCGTCCCGGTCGACGAGATGGGCCGTGACCACGCTGTGGGCGCAGCCGACGACGTCGCGGAAGAAGGGCGGCGGGTCGGTGTTCGCCGTCTCGGCCGACAGGACGCGGCCGTCGAAGGCGTCGCCGAGCAGCGCCCGGTAGGCCGCGAACCGCTGCCCTGTGCACCAGGCGTCGTTCTCGAAGCGGTAGGCGAGCACCTTGAGACCGTCGCGCTCGACGCGTCCGGCCACGGCCGCGGCGTCCTCGGCGCCGATCTCCAGACCGGCGGGGTCGTCGAGGGGGAGGGACGGATGGTTGACCACGGGAGCGATGACGGCGGGCTCAAGCGCCATGGTCAGGGCGAAGTTGCCGGTGAAGCAGAGCCCGACGGCGCCGACGCCGGGCCCGCCGCACTCGGAGTGCGCCAGGCGGGCGAGGCCGCGCAGCCAGGAGACGACGGGGCTCGTGCCACCCCCGGCGAAGGCCCGGAACTCGGCGCTCACACAGGCTCGCCGGACGACCCGCTCACCTGCCTCGGCGCTCGGATACGCGCCGTCGACGCCGAAGAGGGACGGCAGATAGACGGAGAGCCCCGCGTCGCGCAGCCAGCGCCCGAACCGCGCGACGTCGGGGCTGATCCCCGGCATCTCGGGCATGAGGACGACGGCGGGACCCGACCCGGCGACGTACACGGTCTTGGTGACGCCGTCGACGTCGACGACCCTCCGTACGAAGTCGTCCAAGGGGTCGTCCCGGTCGTCCCGGTCGCCCCGGTCATTCAGGGGATTGCCCCGCAGGTCTCGTGTGGTGGTCATGACCAAGAGGATGACGTCCCGGCCGTGCTCTCGCTGAGAGGCGGCATCGCCATGTAGGGCGGTAATATCGCCAGCCTTCCACAGGGCGGGGGAGCCGTATGAGTCCGCTGCGCGTCAGTGTCCTTGCCTATCCCGGCTGCTTCGCGTCGGAGGTGTTCGGTGTGCCCGACCTCCTCACCATGGCCACGCACGTGACCGCGGCGCAGGGCTCCCCGCAGCCGTCGTACGAGGTGTCGGTCGTCTCGCCCCGTCGGCGGGTGGCCGCGTCCGGTGGTTCGCGCGTCGACGTCCGTGCGGTCCGTCCCGCGGATGTGCTGATCGTGCCGGGCTTCGAGCTCTCCCCCGCCCTGGACCTGGACGCGACACTCGCGGGCCTCGCGCCGGAACGTGCGGTGATCCGGTCGCAGGCCGCCGCAGGTACAGCCGTCGTGTCGATCTGCGTGGGGGCCTTCCTCGTGGCCGAGGCCGGGCTGCTCGGGGGGCGGGAGGCCACGACGTCCTGGCTGTTCGCGGACCGGTTCGCCCGCCGGTACGCCGATGTCCGCGTGCGCGCCGAGAGGCTGGTCGTGACCGACGGCGGCGTGACGACCACGGCGGCGTTCAGCGCGATGTACGACTTCGCCCTGCGCCTCGTCCGCGAGCACGACGGCCCCGACGTCGCCCGCAGCACCGCGCGCATCGCGCTCGTGGACGACGCGCGCTCCACCCAGGCACCCTATGTCGACATGCGGCTCCTGCCCGCGGTGGGCAGGGGGTTCTCACTCGGCGTCAAGCGGTGGCTCGACCAGAACCTCGGGGCCCGCTACGACCTGGCCGCCCTCGCCCGGACGTTCCGGGTGAGTACGAGAACCATGCTCCGCCGCTTCGGGGACGAGGCGGGCGAGACACCGCTCGCCTATCTGCAGGGCGCGCGGGTGCGGCGGGCCAGGCTTCTGCTGGAGACGACCGACAGGACCGTGGCGAGCATCGCCGCGGACGTCGGGTACCGCGATGCCGGCACGTTCAGCGGCATCTTCGCCAGACACACCGGCCGACGCCCGCGCGAGTACCGCGCGGCATTCCGCCCTGCCGAGGACCGGCGATCCCACCCTCCGCACGACCGGCGTGGCTGACCGCGCCGGGCTCAGCCGATGAGGGCGTCGACGCACGTCGACGCACGTCGACGCACGTCGACGCACACGGGCAGCGCCGCCGACTACGCGCTCGCGCACTCCGGATGGCCCCAGCCCTGGGCGTTCTTCGCGATCTTGGCACCGGACGCGTAGGTGCGGCCGCAACCGCCGCACGTGCCGTTGAACTTCGCGGAGATCGTCCGGGAACCGGACCGGGCGCGACCCTGGCCGGAACGGGGGGCGGGGCGGCTCTGCCGCGGAGCGCCGGACCGGGGCGCTGTCGGGGCGGGCACTTCGGGGACGTCGCCCGCACCGTGGGCCGTGCCGTCCGGCTCCTGGGACTGCGCGGCCTGGCTCGCGGCGTGGTCCGCGATCGCGTTCAGGGGGTCGCCGTCGACCTGGTGGGCGGGGACGTAGACGAATTCGACGCTGCGGCCCTGGAGCCGCTCGTCGATCGCCTCGACGAGCTCCCGGTTGGCCACGGGCTTGCCGGCAGCCGTCTTCCAGCCCTTCCGCTTCCACCCGGGCAGCCATTCGGTGACCGCCTTCATCGCGTACTGCGAGTCCATGCGCACCTGGACCGGCACGCCGGGTTCGACGGCATCGAGGAGCTGGTGGAGCGCGGTGAGCTCGGCGACGTTGTTCGTGGCCACGCCGAGCGGTCCGGCTTCCCAGCGCACGGGCACGCCGTCGGTGTCGGCAAGGACCCAGGCCCAGGCCGCCGGGCCGGGGTTGCCCTTGGACGCTCCGTCACATGCCGCGATCAACTGCTTCGTCATGTCCCCGATCATGCCAGGTGACCGGAGGCGGTCGCTCCGGCGGTATGCCACGAGGTGGGGGCACCCGCTCCGGCGGCACGCCAGGAGCAGAGGGCGGCCGCTCCGGCGGCGTCCGCTACCCCTCCGCGTTCGCGGAACCGGCGCGCCGTCGACCCGTGGCCCGCCGGGGAGCGACGCACCAGAGGGCGAGCGCGCCCACGAGCAGACCGCCCCCGATGGCCCCCCACACGGCAGGGTTTTCCTCGACCCACATGCGGTGGCCGCGCGGCAGACCGATGGAGCCGAAGAGCCGGCCGTTGCGCCCGGGAACGAGGCAGGCCAGGGCGAGGAAGGAGACGCAGCCGAGGGCGGACGCGGCGATCAGGCGCACCGGCTGCCGCTGCTTCAGCGCCGACGCGGCCAGGGTCCAGAAGCAGAGGATCCCGCTGCCGCAGAGAGCCCCGAACGCATAGCCCGCCCCCGGTCCGAGCCCGGCCGCCCAGCGCCACAGCGGGTCACCCGCGAAGGCGCAGGCGGCACCGGCGGGCACGATGAGCCAGGCCAGCTTTGCCGCCTGGTACTCGGACAGAGTGGCTATGCGTCGGAACAATCTGGCTATGCGGGACATCGGGGGACAGTACGTCACGTCGTGCGGGCACCGGCGTCCGGGGTCGCCGGGGTGGTGCGCCTGCTCAGGGCGACCTCTCAGTTTGCGTGCGCGGCGCGGCTGTTGAACGCAGAATCAGCAAACTGGTCTACACCCTTGACTGGTATAGACCAAGACGGTTGACTGCGCGCAATCCAACTCGCCCCACGTGGCTCGCCGCCGCATCGAGGAGTGAAGAGATTGAACGAGCGCAAGCACGCCCGTCCGATGTACTCCCCACGCCACGACGTCCACCACGCGTCCACGCCTCCCGCCGCGGAGGCGACGCGCCCTGGTGCACAGCGCATCCGCCGAGGCGTCAGACGCCTGCGGCCGTTGTTCTCCTCAGCCGCGCTCGCGGGAGTCGCCGCGCTGCTCTTCGCCGCCGTTCCCGCGGCGCCCGCCGGTGCCGCGACCGCCGGCGCTCCCCAAGCCGCGGCGCCGGCCTGCGCGACGGCCTGGAACTCCGGTGCCGTCTACACCAAGGACGCCACCGTGTCGCACGGCAACCACAACTGGCAGGCCAAGTGGTGGACGAAGGGCGAGACGCCCGGCTCCACCGGGCAGTGGGGCGTCTGGGTCGACAAGGGCGAGTGCGGCACCGGGGGCGGCAACCCCGACCCCTCCGGCTTCGTGGTGAGCGAAGCACAGTTCGAGCAGATGTTCCCGAACAGGAAGCCTTTCTACACCTACCAGGGTCTGGTCACCGCGCTGAAGGCCTACCCGGGCTTCACCAAGACCGGCACCGAGGAGGTGCGCAAGCGCGAGGCCGCCGCCTTCCTCGCCAACGTCAGCCACGAGACGGGCGGACTCGTCCACGTCGTGGAACAGAACCAGGCCAACTACCCGCACTACTGCGACAAGAACCAGCCGTACGGCTGCCCGGCCGGGAACGCCGCCTACTACGGCCGCGGTCCGATCCAGTTGAGCTGGAACTTCAACTACAAGGCCGCGGGTGACGCGCTCGGCATCGACCTGCTGAACAACCCCTGGCTGGTGGAGCGGGACCCGGCCGTGGCCTGGCAGACCGGCCTCTGGTACTGGAACACCCAGAAGGGCCCGGGCACCGTGACGGGCCATCAGGCGATCGTCGACGGCCATGGCTTCGGCGAGTCGATCCGCAGCATCAACGGCACCCTGGAGTGCAACGGCGGCAACCCGGCGCAGGTACAGAGCCGGATCGACCGCTTCAAGGAGTTCGTGAGGATCCTCGGCACCACGCCGGGCGACAAGCTCGGCTGCTGACGTCCAGCACAAGGCGACGGGGGGCGGCCGGGCCCGGGGGAGACCCCGGTCCCGGCCTTGCTGCCGCGGCCTGCGCCCCCGGTGACCGGCGCGCCCCCGACAACTCATGTCCGTAGGGCGGCTGTTCGAGCACTGGTCCATCGCTGTACCGTCTGGCACGACCGCACCGCCCGGCACGTCCGCCGACGAGGCGGCGGTCGGTGAGCCGTCGGCGGCGAGGAATGGAGCGACGCAATGACCAGCCCCCTGGACCGGATCGACACCACGAAGGCACACTCCGCGCGGGTGTACGACTACATCCTGGGCGGCAAGGACCACTATCTCGTCGACGTCGAGGCGGGCGACGCCATGTGCAGGCATTGGACCTCGCTCCCCGTGCACATGCTGGAGAACCGGCGGTTCATGCACCGTGCCGGGCGCTTCCTCGCCCAGGAGAAGGGTATCCGGCAGTTCCTCGACATCGGCACCGGTCTGCCCACCGCCCCCAACCTGCACGAGGTGGTGCAGGAGGTGGCACCGGAGTCGCGCGTGGTGTACGTGGACAACGATCCCATCGTCCTCACCCACGCCCGCGCTCTGTTGCAGAGCACACCCCAGGGCGCGACCGCCTATGTGGACGCCGACATGCACGACCCCGACGCCATCCTGAACAGCCCCGAATTCGAGGCGCTCCTCGACGTGGGCGAGCCGGTGGGCCTGATGATCATCGGCGTTCTGCACTTCATCCTGCCGCCCGACGACCGACGTCTCGTCCAGCGCCTCCTCGACCCCCTCCCCGCGGGCAGCTATCTCGCGATGACCATTGGCACCGCGGACTTCGCCCCCGAGGAGGTCGGGCAGGTGGCGCGGGAGTACGCGCGGCAGAACATGCCGATGGCGCTGCGCGACCTGCCGACCACCACCTCGTTCTTCGACGGCCTGGAACTCGTCGAGCCCGGCGTCACCCAGGTCCACAAGTGGCGGCCCGGCGCGGCCCAGCGCCAGGTCACCGACCGGGACATCGCCATGTACGGGGCGGTGGCGCGCAAGCCCTGACACCGCCGTCCGCCCCGAAGGCCCCATCCCCTCCCCGCACTCTCGGCTCCGGACGGAGCCGAGGCCCCCCACAAGTGAAGGGACAGCAATGGTGCACTACATACGGCTGGGAATAGCCAGCACCGCCATAGCGGTCGCCCTGACCGCGGCACCCGCGGCGAACGCCGTGTCCGCGCCGCAGTCGGCGGTGGAGAAGAAGACCTCCGTGGCCGTGACACTCCGCTACGACGACAGCCGGGCCGCCGGCTGGGAGTCCGCGATCGCGGCCGGTGTCGCCTCGTGGAACAACAACGTCGACAACGTCAAACTCGTCGAGGCCGCGCCCGGTACCCGCGCCGAGATCCAGATCGTGGCCACCAGCGGCTGGCCGCAGGCCACGCTCGGCCCGGTCCGCCCGGGCGGCCAGGCCCGTGTCGAGCTCGGCAGTCAGGCGGTCACCCAGGGCCACGACAAGACCCGTATCGCCGCCCACGAGATCGGCCACAACCTGGGCCTGCCGGACACCAAGCCGGGACCGTGCTCCCAGTTGATGTCGGGCTCGAGCGCCGGCACGAGCTGCAAGAACGCGGTGCCGAACGCGGCTGAGCAGGCCCGGGTCGAGCGCGCCTACACAGGTGGCGCCGCGTCCCGCACGCCCGCCGACGGCCGCGTGCTGGTGGACGCGCGCTAGCGCCCGAGCCACCACTGTGCGACGGTGCCTGACCGTGACGCGCGGTCAGGCACCCACGTGCCCGCCCGCAGGACGGCGCGCGAGGGCCGCGTCGGCGGCGTCGAGAATGCTGCCGAAGCTACGAGGTGATCAACGGCCCCGCCAGCCGCCGGGTGAGGAAGGGACCGATCAGCGGGGCCCGCACCTCGGCCCGGGTCGTCCACGTCACCCGGGTGCCGCCGTCGGCCTCGCCGAACGTCATACGGCCGAATTCGTGCCGGGACGGCGGCAGACTGCGCTCGACGACGTACTCGGTGACGTACGGAGCTTCGTACCGCGTGACGCGCTCCCGGAACCAGCCCGTCCACCAGGTGTGGAGGCGTACGGCACCGACGCCGTAGGGCGCGGTCTCGCCGCGCCGGGCCAGACGGCAGCGCAGCACCAGCGGCGAGCGCGTGTAGTTCGTGGTCGTGGTGAGCCAGGTGAAGACGTCGTCGATCGGGGCGTCGATGACGCGTTCGACGGTCGTGGTCTGCATGGCTGGAGGCCTCCTCAAGTCCCGCGGACTCGGTCGAGTGGACGCACCGCGTCGGCACGACGCAGCTTGTCCGGGTTGCGCACGCCGTAGAGGCCGGTGATGCGTCCGTCGTGGATCTCGAACGCGAGCAGCCAGTCGAGGTCGCCGCCGGTGACGAAGCGGGCCGCCGGCATGCCGTTGTACGTGGCGGGCTCGACGTGCGTGGTGGGGGTGAAGGTGGCGCCGGCCACGCGCACGGCGAACCGTGCGACGTCGTCGCGGCCGGTGACCGGACGGCGGGCGGCGGCCACTTTGCCGCCGCCGTCGGAGATCTGTACGACGTCGGGCGCGAGCAGGTCCATGAGCGCCTGGATCTCACCGGTCGCCGCCGCGCGCAGGAACCGCTGGATGATCTCCTGGGTGGCGTCGGAGTCGGGGTCGAAGCGGCGGCGCCGCGCATGCACGTGCCGGCGTGCGCGGTGGGCGATCTGCCGGACGGTGACTTCCGTCCTGCCGATCGAGGAGGCGATCTCGCCGTGGGTGTAGCCGAACACGTCGTGCAGTACGAACACCGCGCGCTCGGCCGGGGCGAGCGTCTCAAGGACCAGCATCATGGCCATCGACACCGACTCGGCCAGGATCGCGTCGTCGCTCATCTCGGGCGCGGTGCGGATCGGCTCGGGGAGCCAGCTTCCGACGTACTCCTCGCGCCGTGCACGGACCGCGCGCAGGTGGTTGAGGGCCTGCCGGGTCACGACGCGGACCAGATAGGCGCGCGGATGTTCGACCGTGGCGCGGTCGACGGCGCTCCACCGCAGATAGCTCTCCTGCAGCACGTCCTCGGCGTCCGTGGCGCTGCCCAGCATCTCGTAAGCGATGGTGAACAGCAGCGGACGGTGCTCGGTGAAGGCGTCCTCAGCCATCGCTTGCCTCCTCTCCTCGGCCTTTCGGCCCTGCGGCTGCCCATCGAGACACCGCACGCCGGAGAACCGTGACAGATCCGGGCTGTGATTCGATTCACACGCGATATTCCGTGCGCGATCGCGGGCCGGAAGGGAGCGGGCGGCGATCAACCGGTGGGGCGGGCGATGAGCCGGTGGGGTGGCCCGCTCCCGGCCAGGCGTCCGTGTGGCCTACGGAGCCGTGTTTCGGCGGAGAGCAGGGGGAACACGGCCCGTATGCCGATTCTCAGGAAACTCGCCCGGCCGATGCTGGCCTCCGTATTCGTCACCAGCGGCGTCAACCACCTGCGGGCACCGGAGCACGTCGCGCCCGCCGCCGAGTCCGTCGCGGTGCCGCTGGCCAAACGGGTGCCCGGGTTGCCCGAGGATCCCGCTGAGCTGGTGCGGATCAACGCGATGGTGCAGGTGGGGGCCGGACTGCTGCTGTCCATCGGCCGCTTTCCGCGCCTGTCGGCGCTTGCCCTCGCGGGCTCCCTCGTGCCCACCACGCTGGCCGGGCACGCGTGGTGGAAGGAGGAGGACGAGGAGAAGCGCGCCGCGCAGCGCATCCACTTCATGAAGAACCTCTCCCTCCTCGGCGGCCTGCTCATCGCGGCGGCCGACACGCACGGCAAGCCGTCCCTGGCCTACCGCACCCGCCACGCCGCCCGCGACGCCAGCCGCGCCACCCGCCACCGGGCGCACGATTCCGCCGCCGCGGTCCGCACGACGGCCGCGTCGGTGCGCGACCACCTCCCCACCGCCTAACCCCACCGCCTGAACCCCATCACCTGATGGCATGTGGCCCGGCGCGAATGTCGCGCCGGGCCACTGGCGTGGAAGCAGTGATCCACCAGTAGGTGCCTGCCGTGCACATGTGGCGTTGCTCGCCCCTGCCCCGGCTCGTTGAGCTGATCAGGGGAGCCCCCGGAAGACGAACGGAGACGTCGCTGTGCACATGACCGACATCCAGCGTTGCGAGGTGCGGCCCGGCCTGCTCGTCGAGTGGACACTCCACCCGGCGACCGTGGAGGCCGCGGCCGATCTGCCCGACGACTCCCGACCACCCGCGTATTTGCAGGAGTCGCACATCAGGACCGCCCGGTCCGTGCGCGAGGGCGGCCAGTTCGTGCCCACGTGGCTCGGAACCGGGTTCGACGTCCCCGGCGTCGTCGACCTCGACGTGCTGCAAGGGGCCCTGCGGAGCTGGACCTTGCGCCACGAGACGCTGCGCAGCGGCTTCCGCTGGGCAGGGGATGACATCCGCCGGTTCACACTCGAAGCCGACGCGGTGTCCCTGCGGCGCGAGGTGATCGGCGACTTCGCCGACGCGGGGACGCTCGTGCAGTACCTCCAGGACCGCTTCGATGCCGCGGCGGACGCGTTGACCTGGCCGAACTTCATCTACGCCGCGGTCGTCCGGGACGACTGCACGAGCGTGTACATGGCCTTCGACCACAGCAACGTCGACTCGTACTCGATCCTGCGCATCCCCGCGGAGATCCACGAGCTGTACGCGGCGGGCATCGAGGGCCGAGTCGTCGAGCGGGCCCCGATCAGCAGTTACATCGACTTCTGCGAGATCGAACGGGAGAGCGCCGACCAGATGGACGACACACACGCGACCATCACCCGCTGGCGGGAGTTCATCCGGCGGTGCGACGGCAGGCTACCGCCGTTCCCCGTCGACCTCGGCCTGGAACCCGGCGGAAAGCTTCCGCCGCAGAAGATGATGCAGGAACGGCTCGTGGACGCCGAGGACGCCGCCGCGTTCGAGGCCTACTGCCGTCCCTACGGCGGCAGTATGACCGGCATCCTGGCCGCGACGAGCCTCATCGTCCACGAGATCGGCGGGCAGCCCGTCTACCGCACGGTCGTGCCGTTCCACACCCGGGCGAAATCGCAGTGGCAGGACTCCGTGGGGTGGTATGTCGGCGGCGCGCCGATCGAGATCCCCACGGCGCAGTCACCCGACTTCCAGAGCGTCCTGGAGATGGTGCGCGCCGCGCTGCGGGCCAACAGGCCACTGGCCCGCATGCCCATCGAACGCGTCCTGCGCCTGCTCGGCGCGGACTTCCGCCCGACCTCACCGGACCCGTGCTCGATCGTCTCCTACGTCGACACCCGCGGCATCGTGGGATCCGAAAGCTGGGACGACCTGAAGGCGTACGGCCTGATCAGGGTTTCGTACGGCGATCAGGTGTGCGTATGGGTCAACAGGCTGCACACGGGCCTGCAGCTCGGGAGCCGCTACCCGGACAACGACGTCGCGTACAAGAACATGCGGCTGTACGTCGAACAGCTTCGGGAGACCATCGTGTCGGTGGCGCGTGCCGGAGCCGCCAGAGTTCCGGCCCAGTCGTCCGTCTGAGGTCCGTCCGTCCGAGGCCCGTCCGAGGCGCCGTCGGCTCAGAGGTCCCTGCGGAAGCTCAGCCGGTCCAGGCCCGGCCCGTCGTAGTCGGGCTGGACCGGCTTGCCGTCCAGTTCCTTCGGGCCCGGTTCGGTGACGAATCCCATCCGGGTGTGAAATGCGTATGAGCCAGTGTTCTGCGGCGACGTGATCGCCCGCACCACCGAGCGGCCGTGCGCCCTGCTGTAGGCGAAGAAGCGCTCGTACAGCACCGCGCCGAGCCCCCTGCCGCGCTCGGCGGGATCGATGCCGACGAAGTGGATGTAGCTCTCGTCCGGCCTCGACTGGGACAGGAAACCGATCAGGAAGGCGATGATCCGCTCGTTCGGGCTGTCGCTGTCGCTGTCGCTGTCGCTGTCTCCGTTTCCGTCTCCGTCGTCCGACGTCACGAGGAAGCTGCTGTCACCGAAGTGCTGGAACATCAGGCGCGGCAACAGAAGAGCCCGCTGCCGGGCCCCGTCCTCGCCGCCGAGGCCGCCCCACCAGGAGTCCAGGACCGCGAGGACCGGCAGATGGTCGGCGGGACCGGGGTGCCGGAGCCGGTGGTGCTGCCAGGGCGCGGGCAGGGGCGCGCCCACCCCGGGGGCGCCCCCCACGGAGCCGTCGGTCGGCGCGGCGGTGCCGCAGTCCTCGTACGCCATACGTGCGTCCCTCCATGAAGCCTCACGTGTCACGCACGGCCACACTATCCGCCCAACTCGCGGTCAATGCAGGGGGCACGGACGTCCGACGTGCCCGACCCGCGGGCCCCGGGGGATTGTGCGGGCCGCGCGTGAGTGCCTCGGGACGCTTCGGGTACTCGGGCCACGCCCTCAGTGGAAACGGGGCACGCCCTCAACGAGAACCACGACAGAGAGGACATCGTCATGGCAGGCCGTGCCGAAACCGGTGACGTCACCGGCACGCAGGACAAGGACTACAACCTGGTCTGGTACGTCGAGTCGTGCCTCAGCAACGTGCTGCGACTGGAGAGCTACATCCAGGACGCGGAGCGCGAGAAGGACACCGAGCTCGTCGAGCTTTTCCGCAAGGCGCAAGCCGACAGCCGCAAGGGCGCCGACCTGGGCAAGAAGCTGCTGCGTGCCCGGCTGAACGGCTGAACGACTGAACGACTGAACGGCCAACGACTGGACGACTGACGCCCAACAGCCGGGGCCCTCACGACGCCGACGGTGGCACCGACGCGTCGGCGTCGTGAGAGGCCCCCGGCAGCAACCGCGACAGCGCCCGCAGGAGGGCACATCCACCATGAGCCGACCCGCAGGGCCAGCGCGGCCCGCACGGCCGGGCAAGCCGCGCGACCTCGGTGAACCACTGCGGCCGCAACCGCAGACGCGCAGGTCGCTGCTGGTGTGCGCTCTGATCGGCGCGGCCGCCATGGCAGCGGTCGACGAGATCGTCTTCCATCAGATCCTGAGCTGGCACCACTTCTACGACCGTTCCACCACCGAGGTGAGCCTGCTCTCCGACGGTCTGCTGCACACCGCCGAGCTGCTCGGTCTCGTCGCGGGCTTCTTCCTCTACGCGGACCTGCGCCGCCGCCGAGCCCTGTCCACCGCGCACGCGTGGGCCGGGTTCTTCTTCGGCCTCGGCATCTTCCAGCTCTTCGACGGCATCGTGGACCACAAGCTGCTTCGCCTGCACCAGATCCGCTACGGCGTGGACGTCACCCCTTACGACCTGGCATGGAACGCGGCGGGAGCCGTCCTGCTCGCGACCGGCTCCGCCCTGGCCGTCCGGGCGTACCGGCGTACCCGGGGGCGGCCGCGGCGGACTCCGTGACACCGGCGCACGTCCACCCCGCACCGTTCGGCGCGGGCGTGGTGGGCCCGGTCGTCGCCGTGGCCGTACTTCTGGTGGCCGCCGCCTATCTGCTGGCCGCGGCCCGGTTGCGGCACCGGGGCGACCGCTGGCCCTGGCCACGGGACGTGTCCTTCACCGCCGGGAGCGCGGCGGTCCTGTGGGCCGTGGTCGGCTCCCTGCCGGGCGAGCCGTTCACGGCGCACAGCGCACAGCATCTGACCGTCGCCATGGCCGCGCCCCTCCTGCTGGTCCTCGCCCGTCCCCTGACCCTGGCGCTGCGGGCCCTGCCGCCGTGCCGAGCGCGGAGGGCCCTGCTCGCTGTGCTGCACGCACGGCCCGCGCAGTGGCTGATGTTCCCCCCGCTCGCGGCGCTCCTCGACGTCGGTGGTCTGTGGGCGCTGTACCGCACACCGCTGTTCGCCGCGGCCGACGAACCCGTGGTGCACGCGTTGGTGCAGGCGCACACCCTGGCCGCCGGTCTGCTGTTCACCTTCGCTGTCTGTCAGCTCGATCCCGTGCGCCGCAGATGGGGAACGGCCCTGCGAGGGGCGACGCTGCTCGCCGCGGGCGCCGCCCACGCCGTACTCGCCAAGAGCCTGTACGCCACCCCGCCGCCCGGCACCGCCTTCACCACGGCCGACCTGCGCACCGGCGCCCAACTCATGTACTACGGCGGTGACCTCGTGGAGGTCGGCCTCGCCCTCACCCTGGCCGTGCGGTGGTACGTCGCGGGGAACCGCCTGGCCGCGGGCCGGGGGCTCGCCCTGCCGCGTCGTGGTGTTGTCCAGACGGCCAAGGAGTGACCTGCCGGTTCGTTCCCTGGGACCAAGATTCCGGGGTTCGCCGTGCATACGCTGCGACTGAGTTCCTCGCGCCCCCGGCACGAGTACACCCGCATCCCGCTGGTCGCCGTTCCGCGTCCGGCCCCGCGCCCGCACCTGTCCGGGCATCACGGCGACACATCACGCGGACGGCGACCTGGCCACATCCCCTCCTCTGATCCCTCCGCTCCCTCTGATCCCTCCGCTCCCTCCGCTCCCTCCGACGCGAAAGGCTTCGTTGTGTCTTTGGACCTGCACCACCGTGCCGTCGTCACCGATGCCCACAACGACCTCCTCATGGCCGTCGCCGCCCGCCCCCCGGAGCGCTGGGGGAGCTTCTTCCGGGACCGGTGGCTGCCACAACTGCGCGAGGGCGGCATCGACATCCAGGTCCTGCCGGTGTTCATCGACGACCAGTACCGCCCCGAGGGAGCCCCCAGGCAGACCCTCCGCATGATCGAGTGCGCTCACGTCCTCGCCGAGGCCAACGCCGAACACGTCGCCCTGTGCCTCGACGGCGCCGACATCGACAAGGCCCTCGTACTGGCCCTGGAGAGCGCACCGGGCGTCGACGCGTCCGTCGAGCTGTTCTCCACCCTGTTCCGCCTTGGCGTACGGATCGCCTCGATCGCCCACTGGGGACGCACCCCGCTCGCGGACGCCGGCAGGGAGGACGCCACCGGCAGCCGCCTCACCGCCCCCGGCGTGCGGGCGCTGCGGGAGATGGAGCGCCTTGGCATGCTCTTCGACATCTCCCGCCTGGGGGCCGGCGGCGTCAGCCACGTCCTGGAGCTCGCCACCCGCCCGCTGCTCGCCACCTACTCCTGTGCCCGCGCCCTGCGGGACCACCACCGCAACCTCACCGACGACCAGATCCGCGGGGTGGCCGCCACCGGCGGAGTGGTGTGCGTGAACTTCGTCCCGGACTTCCTCACCGACGACGAGGCGAAGGTGAGCGTCGACCTGGTCGTCGACCACATCGCCCATGTCATCTCCGTGGCCGGGGTCGACCACGTAGGCATCGGGGCGGACTTCCTCCGCGAGGTGGTGGCGGACATCACCCCGCCCTGCTGCGAGAACGTCGACGACGAGGACCCCCTGTTCGACTTCCCCGGCCTGGCGGGCCCGGCCGACATGCCCCTGGTCACCGAGTCGTTGGTACGCCGGGGCCTGCCGGAGGAGGACATCCTGAAGGTACTCGGCGGAAACACGCGACGGCTCATGAGCCTGCACATGGGGCGGCACACGGGCTGACGGCCAGTCAGGCCCTGACACACATCAGCCGTGTCCGTCACACCGGCCCCTCAGCCCCACCCGACACTCCACGGAGGACCACCCGTGTCGCACGACGCCGTACCCCCGCCCGCGCGAGCGGACCACGGCGGGTCCGCGCCGAACACCCACCGCGAACTCGTCGCCGACATCGCCCGGCGGGCGCACGGCGCCCTGCGGGTGCCGGTCCGGGCCGGGCTCGGCTCGCCCGTCCAGGGACTGCGCTCGATCGCGGGCTCACGCGCCGACGCGGACCTCGTGCTGCGTACCCTCGCCGACCGGCAGGGCGACCCCGGACCGTGCCAGGTGGCCACGATCGACGAGGTGTGGGCGAGCGCGACCCTCTGCGCGCTCGCCCGCATCCTGGCCACGCACGACGTGCTGCCCCGCGAGATCGGGCCCGCGGTCCGCGCCCACGACCTCAAGCACGGCACCACCTACGCGCCCACCCTCCTCGCCTACCTGGACGCGAACGGCGACGTGGTGGCCGCGTCCCACCGCCTTTCCGTGCACCCCAACACGATCCGGTACCGCCTCTCCCGCGCAGAGGAGATCTTCGGCTTCGACTTCGCGGAGCCGGACGAGCGCCTGGTGCTGTGGCTGCGGTTGCGGCTCGGCGAACAGCTCAACTGGTGAGCTCACCGACCGTGCCCCGGAAGGAACTCCTGGACCTTGGCCTTGATGCCCTGGCGCACCATGGCCGCGCGGTCGCTGTCGCCCTTGAGGACGGCGGCCGCCGCGGCCTCGATCTGGTCGAGTGAGGCGTGCGGGGGGATGGGCGGCACGGCCGGGTCGGTGCGGAAGTCGAGGACGAAGGGCCGGTCGGCGGTCAGCGCCGCCTCCCAGGCACCCCGGACGGCCTCCGGCGTCTCCACCCGCATCCCGTCCAGGCCGAGCGAGCGCGCGAACTCCGCGTAGGCCACGTCCGGCAGGGACTGCGAGGGCAGGAACTGCGGGGCACCGGACATCGCGCGCATCTCCCAGGTGACCTGGTTGAGGTCCTGGTTGTTGAGGACCGCCACCACCAGACGCGGATCGGCCCACTCCTTCCAGTACTTGGCCACCGTGATCAGCTCGGCCATGCCGTTCATCTGCATGGCCCCGTCACCGACGAGTGCGATCGCCGGACGGTCGCCGTGCGCGAACTTGGCACCGATCACATACGGCACACCCGGCCCCATGGTGGCGAGCGTGCCGGAGAGCGAGCCGCGCATCGCACCGCGCAGCCGCAGATGACGCGCGTACCAGTTGGCGGCAGAACCGGAGTCCGCGGCCAGGATCACATCGTCGGGGAGCAGGTCGTTCAGGGCATGGACGACATGCTCGGGGTTGACCGGGTCGGCGTCCACGGCGGCACGCCGCTCCATGACCTGCCACCAGTGGGCCGTGTTCTTCTCGATCGTCCTGCGCCAGTTGTCGTTCTTGGCCGGACGCAACTGCGGCAGCAGCCGGCGCAGCGTCTCGCGCGCGTCACCGACCAGGTTGATCTCGAAGGGGTAGCGCAGCCCCACCATGTGCGGATCGATGTCGATCTGCACCGCGCGCGCCTGGCCGAACTCGGGCAGGAACTGGGTGTACGGAAAACTGGACCCGACCACCAGAAGGGTGTCGCAGTCCCGCATCAGCTCGTACGACGGCCGGGTGCCGAGGAGGCCGATGGAGCCGGTGACATAGGGCAGGTCGTCGTCGAGCACGTCCTTGCCGAGCAGTGCCTTGGCCACGCCCGCGCCGAGCAGCTCCGCGACCTCCATGACTTCCTGGCGGGCACCGCGCGCCCCCTGCCCGATGAGGACGGCCACCTTCTCACCGGCGTTGAGGAGGTCGGCGGCGCGCTCGATGTCGGGGTCGGCGGGCACCGGCGCGTACCGGGCCATGCCCAGGCTGGACGGGACCATCTTGAACGCGTGCTCGGGGGCGGAGTAGTCGAGTTCCTGCACATCGCCGGGGATGATCACGGCCGTCACCGTCCGGCGGGCCATGGCGGTGCGCATGGCCCGGTCGAGCACGTTCGGCAGTTGCTCGGGAACCGTGACCATCTCGCAGAAGTCGGACGCGACGTCCTTGTACAGGCTCACCAGGTCGACTTCCTGCTGGTAGGAGCCGCCCATGGCGCTGCGGGCGGTCTGCCCGACGATCGCGACGACCGGTACGTGGTCGAGCTTGGCGTCGTACAGACCGTTCAGCAGATGGATGGCCCCCGGGCCGGATGTGGCCGCGCACACGCCGACCCTGCCGGAGAACTTGGCGTAGCCCACCGCTTCGAAGGCGGACATCTCCTCGTGCCGGGACTGGATGAACCGCGGTTCGTTGTCGGCTCGGCCCCACGCGGCGAGCAGTCCGTTGATGCCGTCGCCGGGGTAGGCGAAGACGTACTCCACCTCCCATGCGCGCAGACGTTCAAGGACGTGGTCGGAGACCTTCATCGACATGTGCTGAGCTCCTTCGGGTCGTACGCGGGGCCGTCGGTCAGGGCGCCCGGTCGCACGAGTACCCGTGCTCGCGGCGTCCAAGGGCTCCTTTTGGGGGACCCGGTACCTGAGACCTGGGGTTCGGGGTACGGGGTCCGGCGGCGAGGTGGGGGAGCAGGAGCCCGCGAAAGTGCTGGGGAAGGGGTTACGTAAAGTAGCCGCATGTCCGACGACTCACCCCTGATACGAAGCCTGCGCGCGGCCGTTGAGGCGGCTCCCGCCGATGTGCCGCTGCGTCTGCACCTGGCCGAGCTGCTCCTTGACGCCGGGCGGCACGACGCCTCGGTCGCGGAGGTGGCCGTCGCGCTGCAGCACGCACCGGGGGACGGTCAGGCCCGGGCACTGATGGCCCGGGCCATGGGCGCACCCGCCCCGGCCTCAGCACCCGCCCCCACCTCAGTAGCCACCCCCACCTCAGCAC
>NZ_JOAP01000030.1 GCF_000720475.1 Streptomyces aureocirculatus | reverse complement strand
CCCCGGGACCGCGCCCCCCGGGACCGCGCACCCCGGGACCGCGCCCCCCCCCGGGACCGCGCCCCCCGGCGCCGCGCACCCCGGGACCGCGCCCCCCGGCACCGCGCCCCCGCCCACCGCAGCACCCCCCTCACAACTCCGCGAACACCACCGCAGCGTCGTCATGCCGCTTGCCGCGTGGGAACAGGGTGCCGTCCGGGTCGGCGCGCTCCGCCTCCCGTACGCGGTCGACGAGTGCCTGTGGGCCGCTCTTGTGCAGCAGCGCGAGGCACTCCGCCCAGTCGCCCTCGCGGAACGTCTCGACCCAGCGTCCGGCGCCGTCGGTCAGGGCCGCGAACGCGGTGACGGCGGAGCGCGGCCGCTCGCCGGTGACCGCGAGGGCCGCCGACGCGGGATCCGCCGCGGCCGTGAAGAAGCCGCCCTCGGCGTTCCGCAGGGCCTCGACAGCGGCGGCGTACCGGCCACCGGCGGCCTCGCGCTCCGCCGAGCCCCGCGGCAGCGCCCGCACCTCGTCGCGCAGCGCGCCGACCGCCGGCGGAAGCTGGGCGAGCCGCTGGTCCAGGACCGCCTCGACCGTGCCGTCGGGGCCCGCGACGAGCAGCGCCGAGTCCGAGAGGACGAGATGCTCGAACCGCTCCCCGTCCCACCGCGCGAGGACCACCGTTGCCTGCGGGGTACGTGGGTGAGAAAGGTCACAGGTGTCACGGTGGGTGTCCGCGGTGCGCGAGATGGCCGTCGCGAGAATCTCAGACAGCGTCATATCCCGGCGTGAAACGGACAGTTCGCTCAGCGCGCCGCCGAGGCGGGCGGTGAACCAGGGAACGGAATGCAGGCAGCCCACGTCCTCCGGGGGAGGCGTCACACCGTCGAGGAGCACCAGCGATCCGCCCTGCCCGGACGCGGGGAGCGCCACCGATGCGTAGTCCTCGTTGGGGCGGTTCGGGTCGCCGGGCTCGGTGGCCAGTTCGATGCGCATGCCGTCAGTCTGCACGAGGTCCGCACCGGCTTCCGGGACGGAGCGCACGGGCGTGATGAGAGAGACAGCGGCAGGTCAGGAGCCGGTTTTCCATCGGAATGAACCGCTCCGGCGAGAGTGTGGCGGCGCATCTTGCCAAAGCCGCCCACGGACGTCCAACCGGGCCACCGCGGGCTGCCCCCAGGCCACTCAGGGTGACTTGCCCACCAACTCCCTGTCGATGTTCACTCCTTCAGGTGGCCAGGCAGGCGATGCGCGACTGCCGCGCACCGGCACTGGAATCGTCTGCGAAGGTCGGGATCCAGGCCGGGAGCGCTCGCGTTGACGGATCGTCACCCGGGCCCTAGGGCGGACGAAAACAGGAATGCGAGCACCGGTGCAAGAGATGCGGCCTCGGCGCGAAGGCAGGCAGAAGGCCCCGGAAGGGAACCCGCAGGGCGTGACCTCACCCGCGAAGCGGGGGGCCGCCGCCGCGGACCGTACTCCGGAGCACGACGCGGGCACGCCGTCCCCCGGCGCACAACCCCATGGCTCCGGCGCACAGCCCCATGGCCCCGGCGCACCCTCCCCCGACGAGCGCCCCACGCCCCACGCGGAGCCCCCGGCCACACCTCACCACCCCACCCCACCCGCACCCCCCAGAGCCCGCGTCCGCAACCGGCTCCTCATCGCCGTACTCGTCGTCGCCGCCACCGTCGCCGGAGCAGGAGCGCCGGTGGTCGTCAGCGCGTCGAGTCAACTGAACGAGTCGCAGAGCCTGGTGACGCTCTCCGAGCTCACCCAGCAGGCCATCACGCTCAGTCACTCCCTGGCCGACGAGCGCGACGAGGTCACCGCGTACATCGCCGCGGGCCGACCCGAAGGCAAAGGTCTCTCCGAGGACCGCAGCGCCCGCGTGGACCGGCGGACGGAGGAGCTGCGCGAGGCCGCGGCCGACGCGAACACCAACAGCTCCGTCACCGCCGGGCTGCGCCGCGACCTCGCCCGCCTCGCGTCGGTGCGCAGAACCGCCCTCACCGGCAGGACCAGCGCGCTCGACGCCCACAAGGCGTACGGCAGGGCCATCAACGAACTGCACGGCCTCACCCGCGACCTCGCCGAGAAACTCCCGCCGCGCGCGGGCTCGGGAACGTACGCCGTCGCCGACCTCGACCACGCCGTCGACCAGGCCGGTGCCGCGCGCGGTCTGCTCCTCGCCGCGCTCGCCGTGCCCCGCCCCGCGTCGACCGGCAGCACCGTCGACCCCGTCACCGGCCTGCCGGTCTCGTCCGGCTCGGCGGGCGGCGACAGCGAGGAGGACGGCCGCCGCGACCGCCTCAGTGCCGCCGCCCAGCAGGCCCACGTACGGGAGCTCGCCGCACTCGCCGACTTCGACGACTCCGCGCCCGCCAAGGACCGCGACACCTACGAGTCGACCGTCACCGGCAACGGCGTGACCACCGCCGAGCAGTATCTGACCCGCCTCACCGACGAGCCCCGGCTCTCCGCCGCCGACCGGCGCCTGGACCGCGGGAAGCTGGACGCCGCGCTGACCGCGCGCATCGAAGCCATGCGCAGCGCCGAGAACGCGCTCGCCGGTGAGCGCACCAAGAGCCTCGCTGAACTGCGCGACAAGGACGTCACCGCCCTGGAGCTGCGCATCGCGCTCGTCGGCGGACTGCTGCTCCTCGCCGTCGGCGTGTGCATGGGGACGGCCCGCTCGCTGACCCGGCCGCTCGCCGTGCTGCGCCTGGGCTCGGCGCGCGTCGCGGCGGCGCCCGCGACCGAGGAGCCGGTGCGCTTCACCGGCCGCGACGACGAGTTCGCCGCCGTCGTACGGTGCGTCAACTCCCTGCACGGCCACGCCGTCGCCCTGCAGGAACGCCTCACCACCCTGGAGTCCGACCGCAAGCACCTGATCGGGCAGCGGCAGACGATGGCCGACGCGCGGCAGGCCATGGCCGACGAGCGCGACGCGCTGCGCGCCGAACTCGCCGACGCCGCCGTCCACCTGGACCGCGTACGGCGCGGCATCCACGGCACGTTCGTGAACCTCGCGCTGCGCACGCTCGGCCTCGTCGAACGGCAGCTCGCCGTCATCGAGAGCCTGGAGGATCGCGAGCAGGACCCCGACCGCCTCGCCACGCTCTTCAAGCTCGACCACTTCGCCACCGTCACCCGCAGGCACAGCGAGAACCTGCTCGTACTCGCCGGTGCCGAGCACGGCCACCAGCACGCCGGGCCCGTACCGCTCGTCGACGTCGTACGCGCCGCGGTCAGCGAGATCGAGCGGTACGAGCGGGTCCGCATCGCGGTGCTTCCGCCGCACGCCCACATCGCCGGGTTCGCCGCCGACGACATCAGCCACCTGGTCGCCGAACTCCTGGAGAACGCGACCTCCTTCTCACCGCCCGACGCCACCGTCGAAGTCTCCGGCTGGCACCTGGAGAACGGCGAGGTCATGCTCTCCGTACAGGACGAGGGCATCGGCGTCGGCCCCGACCGGCTCGAAGAACTCAACGCGCGGCTCGCGGAGTTCTCCGCCGCCGACGCTTACGACCACGAGAGCGACGAGGGACTCGGGCTCGGCCTCTATGTGGTGGCCCGGCTCGCCGCCCGGCACGGGGCGCGGGTGCGGCTGCGCGAACAGAAGCAGGGGGGCGTGGCCGCGGTCGTCGTGCTGCCCCACGGGGTCCTCGCCGAGCCGCCCGCCGTGGAGGCGCCACGCCCGGACCCCGGCACCGCCGCCGAGGGGCCGCTCGTGCACCTGCCCGGCTCCGAGGCCGAGGCCAACTCCAACGTCCTGCCCTCCCGCGCGGGCGACCGGGACCCCCTGATCGCCGCCGCGGAGACGACACTCGAACTCCTGGCACCGCCCGTCCCGGCCGACCACCCGGACGAGTCGGAGCCGCACGCGCGGCCGGACGACGAGATCCGGCCGGAGCAGGAGGCACGCCCGAAGCCGGCCGCGCAGTCCCCGTCGGAGCCCGACGCCGCACTCCCGGCGGAGGAACTGCCGCGGGACGAGGTACCCGTACGCGAGCCCCCGCTTCCGCGCAGGCCCGCGTCCGTACCGGAGCCGAGGCCCGTACCGGCCGCGGAGCACGACGGGCAGTACGACGGACAGCACGACGGACAGCAAGAGGGGCAGCACGACCGACCCGCGCCGGACGCCGCCCCCCAGGTCCTCACCTCCAAGGGGCTGCCGAAGCGCACCCCGAAGGTCAGCGCGCCCGCCGGGGGAGCCGAGCCCGCGCCACGGGCCGCGGTGGACCCCGAGGAGCTGCGCCGCCGCCTCGGCGGATTCCAGCGGGGGGCGAGCAGCGGCCGCCGCGACGTGGCGGCGGAGCTGGCCGGAGTCGCAGGCACCACAGGAGTCCGCCGCACCGAAGGCCGCCGTGCCGAAGGCGACCGCGCCACCGAAGGCCACCGCGCCGCTGACACCACCGAAAGCGGCCGCACCGAAAGCGGCCGCACCGAAAGCAACCGCACCGAAGGCAATCGTGCCGCAGATGTTCCGGGGGACTCAGTCGAGGAGGCAAGCAGTTGACTGCGCCCATGCGCACGCCCGGTTCTTCCACCAAGCCCACAGCGCCCGACGGGGCGAAGGAGCCCGACGCGGACGAGCGCCCCGCGGACGAGCGCCCCGCGGACGAGCCCCTCGCGAACGAGCCCCTCGCGAACGAGCCCCTCGCGTACGGACTCAGCAGCGAGGCCCGCAATCTGCACTGGCTCCTGACCAACCTGGTCGACGAGGTGCCCGGCATCCTCTCGGTCGCCGTCGTCTCGTCCGACGGCCTCCTGCTGCTCTCCTCCGACCCCGCGCGCAACGCCGAGCGCCGCCCCGCGACGAGCCCGACCGGGCCCAGGGGCTCCAGCGCCGACCTGGCCACCATCGTGTCCGGGCTCGGCAGCCTCACAGTCGGTGCGGCCCGTCTGATGGACGGCGGCAAGGTACGCCAGACCGTCGTCGCCATGGCGGAGGGCAGCCTGTTCGTGATGGCGATCAGCGACGGCTCGCTGCTGGGTGTGCACGCGACGCCCGACTGCGACATGACGGTCGTCGCGTACCACATGGCGCTGTTCGTCGGCCGGGCCGGACACGTCCTGACGCCCGAACTCCGCAGCGAGCTGCGCCAGTCGATGGAGAGCGCCTGATGAGCGCCGCGCCGCAACTGCCGGTGCGCGGCGGCGACCGTAAGCCCGCGCGGGTGCGCCCGTACTCGCTGACCGGCGGCCGCACCCGGTTCGGCCATGTGCTGCTCGTCGAGACGTTCGTCGCCGCCAACCCCGCCATCGAGGCCCCCGAGGAGCGGCGCGAGCTCGCCCAGGGGGACGCGTCGGCGTTCCGGGGGATGCCGGAGATGCGGGCCATCGTCGAGATCTGCCGCCGGATGCGTACGGTCGCCGAGATCTCCGCGCTTCTGAAGATGCCGCTCGGCGTGGTCCGCGTACTCCTCAGCGACCTCGCCGACCAGGGAAAGATCCGCGTGTACGGAACGGGCCACGGCCCCGGGCAGCCGAACCGCGCACTGCTCGAAAGGGTGCTGAGTGGACTCCGCCGTCTCTGACCCCGCCCCGGCCGAACTCCTCGAAGCCGAGGAGGAGTTGCAGCCGTGGCAGACCGACCGCTCCCGCGCGCCGGTCGCCACGAAGATCGTCGTCGCGGGCGGCTTCGGCGTGGGCAAGACGACCCTCGTCACCGCCGTCTCCGAGATCACGCCACTCCAGACGGAGGCGCTGATGACGCAGGCGAGCGCCGGCACCGACGACCTGAGCGCGACCCCGGAGAAGACCACGACCACGGTCGCCATGGACTTCGGCCGCATCACCCTGGACGACGACCTCGTCCTGTACCTGTTCGGCACGCCGGGCCAGCAGCGCTTCTGGTTCATGTGGGACGACCTCGTACGCGGCGCGATCGGCGCCGTCGTGCTCGCCGACACCCGCCGCCTCACCGACTGCTTCCCGGCGCTCGACTACTTCGAGAGCTGCGGGCTGCCCTACGTCGTGGCCGTCAACCACTTCGAGGGCACCGAGAGGTACGAGGCCGAGGACGTGCGCGAGGCGCTGACGGTGCCCGACCGCGTACCCGTCCTGATCATGGACGCGCGGCAGCGGATCCAGGTGATCGAGTCGCTGCTCGCCCTCGTCGGCCACGCGCTGGACGCCACCCCCGAGTAGCACGCACGGACCGCCGCCCCCTCACGGCCGCCCCGAACAGAAGGACCCAGCACCATGCGCAAGATACTCATCGTCGGAGCCGGTCAGTCCGGCCTGCAGATCGCACTCGGCCTCCAGTCCAAGGGGTACGAGGTCACCCTGATGTCCAACCGCACCGCGGACGAGATACGGTCCGGCCGGGTCATGTCGACGCAAGTCATGTTCCACACGGCGCTCCAGCACGAGCGCGACCTGGAGCTGAACTTCTGGGAGTCCCAGGCCCCGGACATCGAGGGCGTGGGCGTCTCCGTCGCGGGCCCCGACTCGGCCCGCGTCATCGACTGGGTCGGCAGGCTCGACGGGCGCGCGCAGTCCGTGGACCAGCGCGTGAAGATGGCCGGCTGGATGGAGACGTTCGCGCGGCGCGGCGGGCAGCTCGTCATCCACGGCGCGGCGGTCTCCGACCTCGACTACTTCTCCCGTACGTACGACCTGGTCCTGGTGGCCGCGGGCAAGGGCGAGCTGGTGTCGATGTTCGCGCGGGACGCGGAGCGCTCGCCGTACGACGCGCCGCAGCGGGCGCTCGCCGTGGCGTACGTCCACGGGCTCGGGCCGCGCCCCGAGCATCCCGAGTTCGACGCCGTGCGGTGCAACCTGGTGCCCGGCGTGGGCGAGCTCTTCGTCATGCCGACGCTCACCACGTCCGGCCGCGCCGACATCCTCTTCTGGGAGGGCGTTCCCGGCGGTCCGCTCGACGTCTTCCAGGGCGTGCAGGACCCCGGCGAGCACCTCGCGCTCACCCTCGGGCTCCTGGAGAAGTTCGTGCCCTGGGAGTACGCCCGGGCCACGAGGGTCGAGCTCACCGACGCCGGGGGCACTCTGTCCGGGCGGTACGCCCCCACCGTGCGCAAGCCCATCGGGCGGCTGCCGTCCGGCGGGCTCGTCCTCGGCGTCGGTGACGTCGTCGTCGCCAACGACCCCGTCACCGGGCAGGGCTCCAACTCCGCAGCCAAGTGCGCGGCCTCCTACCTGGCGTCGATCGTGGCCCACGGGGACCGGCCCTTCGACGAGGAGTGGATGCAGGGGGCCTTCGACCGGTACTGGGACACCGCGCGGCACGTCACGAAGTGGACCAACGCCATGCTGGGGGTGCCGCCCGAGCACGTCCTCGGGCTCCTCGGCGCCGCGGGGGGCATCCAGGCGGTCGCCGACCGGTTCGCCAACGGCTTCAACGATCCGGCCGACTTCGAGAAGTACTTCTACGACGCGGGGCTCACGGAGAAGTACCTGACGGAGGTCGCGGCTGCGTAGCCCCCAGGCCCGCCCCTTTCCCGTAACCAGGGGGCTGCCGCCCCCTGGCCCCCCGCTTGTCGGCGCTTCGCGCCTCGTCCTCAAACGCCGGACGGGCTGAAAGATTCTCGCCGCACCGGAAAAAGATTGCCGCCGCACCGGAGAAAGGTCTTCGCCGCACCGGCGAAACTCCAGCCCGTCCGGCGATTGAGGACGAGGCGCGAAGCGCCGATACGGGGTCTGGGGCGGAACCCCAGGGACAGCGCCCCGGCAGGGCCTACCCCGCCCACCCCCCATCCGCCCCGCGCGTAGCGCCCGCGGGCAGCCGGGGCGGCCGGTACCCGGACACCGAGGCCGCCCGGGGATCGGGCCGCACCGCGCCGAGGACGGGGTTCGAGGCGAGGGGGGAGACCTTGACGCGGGTGCCGGGGCG
This sequence comes from Streptomyces aureocirculatus, assembly GCF_000720475.1. GTDB lineage: Bacteria > Actinomycetota > Actinomycetes > Streptomycetales > Streptomycetaceae > Streptomyces > Streptomyces aureocirculatus. The sequence continues at coordinate 95,399 of NZ_JOAP01000030.1, read as the reverse complement.
GGGGGCGTGGACGACCTTGCCGCCGCCGAGGTAGAGGGCGACATGGGTGGCCTTGGGGAAGTAGACGACCAGGTCACCGGGGCGGAGCTTACGCAGGGGAACGCGCGGCAACCGCGCCCACTGCTGCTGACTGGTCCGCGGGATCCCCCGTCCCGCCACCCCCCAGGCCCGCTGGGTGAGGCCGGAGCAGTCGAAGGCCGAAGGCCCCTCCGCCCCCCACGCGTACGGCTTCCCGATCTGCTTGACGGCGTAGCGGAGCGCCCGCGCCCCGCGTGCGGACGGCGCCCGCCCCGCCCCGGCGGGACCGAGCGCCCCTGACGCCACGAGCGTGCGCTGCGCCCGCTCGGCGCCCCGCTCCTCGGCCCGCCGCAGGGCGGCCAGCTCGTCGGCGCTGAGGGCGGCGAGCAGCCCCTCGACCTCGCGCAGCCGCGCGTGCACCTTGTTGCGGGCGGACTTCTGCCGCTGCGTGAGCGACTCCTGCGCGGCCAGGGCCCGCCGGGCCGCGCCCGCCAGGCCGTCGGCCTTCCGCGCGCCCTCGACGAGCCGCGTGACGGTGGCGGCCCGCTCGGCGCCCGCGCGGTGCAGCACGTGCCGCTGGTCGAGGGCGCCCTGCGGGTTGCGGGCGAGCAGCAGGCGGACGTAGGGGGAGAACTCCACGGTGCCGTTCTGGTACTGCTGGCGGGCGAGGCGGCCCGCCGCCGCCCTGCCGTCGTGCGCGGCCGCCCGCGCCCGCGCGAGGCCCCGGTTGAGTTCGGCGACCTCGCGGCGCTTGTCCTTGAGCTGCTCCTCGGCGGCGTTGTACTGCTCGGTGGACTCCTCGGCCTGCCGGTAGAGGCGCTGGAGGTCCGTCAGGAGTTCGGCGACGGGGCGCTGACCGGGACCCGGCACCGCGTGCGCCGGGTACGGGGCCAGGGGCGCGGCCGTGACCAGCGCGGAGAGCGCGGACCCGGTGCACACCCAGCGCAGCAACCTTCCTGACACGACATCACCTCCGGTGCGCGGCGGGCCGTCCGCCGCGCACCGTGAGCATCGGCCCGTCCCGCGGGGTCCGCCCGCCGGCGGTCGGCGGTCGGCGCAATGAGGTCACTCGTCCAGGAAACCCCGGCGCGCCGCCTTGCGACCACCCCCACCGAACCACTCCCGCCGGACCGCCCCTCACCGGACCGCGAGCCGCAGAACCGACCCCACCGGACCAGCCCCCACCGGACCGTCAGCCGCAGAACCGACCCCACCGGACCAAGCCCCCACTGGACCAGCCCGCACCGGACCGCCAGCCGCAGAACCGACTCCACCGGACCAAGCCCCCACCGGGCCGGCCCCCACCGGACCGCCAGCCGCAGAACCGACCTCACCGGACCAGCCCCTAACTGGACCGCGAGCCGTAGAACCGCCCCCACTGGACCAGCCCCCACCGGACCGCCAGCCGCAGAACCGACCGGAGGGGCCGTGGTGGTATGTCCGAGCGCAGCGCCCTTCACCCCAGCGGACGGCAAGGACCGACGTCCGGCACCAGATCCGCGAGCACGGACATACCACCGCGGCCCCGCCCCACAACCGACCTCGGCGCCCGCACCAGGCTAGGAGCCCGGATACCGTCCGGACCCCGACTTCGACCACGGCCACTTCAGGTCACGGAGGCCACCCCCGCCCCCGCGGCCCCCGCCCCCGCGGCCCTCGGCGTCGTACTCGTACCGCCAGTTGGGGTGCAGCCCGAAGCGCCGGGCGGGACCGGCGGGCACCCGCCGGTACACGAGGACCGTGGGGTCGCCGCCCGCGTCGTCAGGGACGGGCACGCGGTAGACCTTCGGCGGGTGCCCGGTCGGGCCGAGCAGGACCGGGAGCACGCGGCCGTCGAGGGGCCCGCCCACGAAGGGGGTGTCTTCACTCTTCACGGCACCAGTGTCACCCGCCCCCACCGCAGCATCCCGTCACCGCCCCGCCCCGCGGCATCACCGCCCCGCGCCGCCCCGCGGGATCACCGCCCCGCCCCGCGGCCCCTCACAGCAGGTGCGCGGCCTCCGCCACCACAGGAAGCACCCGACGGACCAGCTCCCCCACGGCCCCCTCCGCGCTCTCCATGGACAGGGCGCGGACGGCCACGGCGGCGGTCTGCGGGTCGCGTCCCGCGGTGGCGGCGATCTGGGCGACGAACTGTTCGACCAGCCAGTCCCGCAGCTCGTCGAGGGGCGGCTGCTTGTCCTCGTCGAGCCAGATCAGGGAGGCTGCCTCGACGGCCGTGATCCACATCCGGACGGTCATCCGCAGCCGCGGCCCCGGCGGCTCGGGCAGCTCCATGTGGGCGAGGATGTGCTCGGCGGCGGCCCGGCGCACCCCGTCGACGATCGCGGTCGTGCGCGAGGTCTCCACGACGCTGCCGCCGTGCAGCAGCGCGCTGAACCCGGCGTCGTGCTGGTCGACGAACGCGAGGTAGCGGTCGAGGGCACGGCCGAGGCGCCGGGTCAGCGGGCCGTCCTGCGGTTCGGCGAAGCACTGCTCCAGCTCGTCGGCGGCCGTGCGCAGCGCCGCTTCGTACAACTGCTGCTTGCCGCCCGGGAAGTAGCGGTACACCAGTGGCCGCGACACCCCGGCCGCCTCCGCGACGTCGTCGAGCGAGACCTCCTCGGGCGCACGGTGCGCGAAGAGATTCAGGGCGGCGTCGAGGAGCTGGCTGCGCCGCTCCTCGACGCTGAGGCGCCGGTACGCGCGGGTGGGGCCGACGGCTTGGGTCATGTCCCGCAGCGTAACCGTGATTTCGTACGGAGAACCGGTCGCGAGGACGGCCTCCGGAGACGGAGAACCGGTCGCGGCGGCGGCCTCCGGAGACGGAGAACCAGTCGCGGCGGCGGCCTCCGGAGACGGAGAACCAGTCGCGGGGGCGGCCTCCGGAGACGGAGAGCCGTTCGCGGCGGCGGCCTCCGGAGACGCAGGTGCGCCGAGGGCCCGGCCGCTCAGGCGAGCAGGCCCGAGGACTTCCACAGCCGTCGCCCCACCCCGCGCATCACGCCGATGTCGTCCAGGAAGTCCGTCAGACGCTTGGCGCCGGACTGCATCACCTCGCGCCGGTGGCCGCTCGCCTTGACCTGGGCCAGGGCCTCGCGCCGGTCGAGGCCGACGTCCGTGTAGACCTTGGGGTTGACGAAGGCGAGGGAGAAGACGCGGGCCGCCTCACCGCTGCTGACGCGGGTCAGCTCCCGCTCCCAGCGCGGTGCGGTCACCATCTGCCGCCGCAACTCCTCACGGGCGTAACGGACATGGCGGGCCTCCTCCACGACGTGGATGCGGGTGACACCGCGGACGAGGGTCTGCACCCGCTCGTCCGGGAACGTCAGGCGCTGCATCCAGTCGAGGATCTCCTCACCGAGCAGGGTGCAGGCGAAGGAGCCGGGGGTGGTGGAGACGGTCTTGAGCACGCGGGCCAGGTTGTGGTTCAGCCTGGTGACGGGGTACGTCGGCGCCCCGCCCTTCTGGATCATGCGGGCGAACATCATCGAGTGGCGGCACTCGTCGGCTATCTCCGTGAGGGCGTACCGCACATGCGCGCTGGTCACGGACTTGTCGTAGATGTGCCGTACAAGCAGTTGCATCAGGATGATCTCGAACCATATGCCCAGCGAGGCCAGTGAGGCCGCCTCGTGCCGGGCGAGGTCCATGCGCTGTTCCTCGGACATCCGCCTCCACAGCGGGGTGTCGTAGAGCGAGACGAGCTCCGGCGGCCAGAACCACTTGCCGTCCTCGACGGGGGCGTCCCAGTCGAGCTCCTTGTCGGGGTCGAAGGAGTGCCTGGCGGACGACTCGAGCAGGCGCTGGGCCACCTGCTCGCGGTCCTTGAGCAGGCCGAGCGCGTCCCGCAGACCCGCAAGTTCGCTGTCTTCGGCCACGGTCGTCATGAGATCTCCTGCTCTCGTGTGCTCTCTCAAGCGGGTTACCGGGGGTCACGTCTTATGAGACTGCTTGTCAGCAAGGCCGTCAATCCCTTGTGCGCGACTTGTTGACCCGGCATCCATCACCGTGTGAGCCTGCGAAGGAGCAACCCCTGTGGGACGGTTGCGCGGCAGCGGGGGCCGCCGAGACTCGCGAGGAGTCGCCAGTGTCTACGCGCGATCTGTACGTCAAGGCCGGTCACGACCAGGGCGTCCCCGGCCGGGACCCCCTCGCCTGGGAGGTGCCCGCGACGGGCGCCGCCCGCTTCAGTTGGGAGTACGACCAAGGCCGCGAACGCCTCCTCAAGCTCTACCAGAAGGGCAAGGACAAGCAGTGGGACGGCGCCACGCGCATCGACTGGGGCCTGGAGGTGGACCCCCTCGACCCGCTCGGCACCCCCGACGAGGCCATGTCGATCCACGGCACCCGTTACTGGGACCTGATGTCCGCGGCCGAGCGCGGTGAGCTGCGCAAGCACTACGCCTCCTGGCAGTTCAGCCAATTCCTGCACGGCGAGCAGGGCGCGATGGTGTGCGCCGCGCGCATCGTGGAGTCCGTGCCTGACCTGGACGCGAAGCTCTACTCCGCCACCCAGACCATGGACGAGGCCCGGCACGCGGAGATCTACGGCCGCTTCCTGCACGAGAAGATCGGCATGCTCTACCCGGTCAACGACAACCTCCAGGCGCTGCTCGGCGACACCTTGCGCGACTCCCGCTGGGACATGCCCTATCTGGGCATGCAGGTCCTCATCGAAGGTCTCGCCCTCGCCGCCTTCGGCATGATCCGCGACACCACCGACAAGCCGCTGCCCCAGCAGATCCTCGCGTACGTCATGCAGGACGAGGCCCGGCACGTGGCCTTCGGGCGGATGGCGCTGCGGGACTACTACAAGCAGCTCAGCGACGCCGAACTGCGCGAGCGCGAGGAGTTCGTCATCGAGGGCTGCTACCTGATGCGCGACCGGCTGCGCGGCGTGGAGGTCCTGGAGAACTTCGGCATCCCCCAACGGGACGCCGAGGAGTGCAGCGAACGCTCCGAGTACCTCCAGCTCTTCCGGCAGCTCCTCTTCAGCCGCATCGTGCCCTGCGTCAAGGACATCGGCCTGTGGGGCAAGCGGCTCCAGCAGGCGTACGTCGACATGGGTGTGTTCGAGATGGGTGACTCCAACCTCGACCGGCTGATGGCACAGGACGAGGAGATCGCGGAGAAGCTGGACGCGGAACGCTTCGCCGCGGAGGAGCGCGATCGGGTCGCGGAGGTCTCCGCGACCATCGCGTCGGGCGCGGCAGACGGCGCGGGGAGCGCGGGGAGCGCGTGAGCTCAGGGAGCGTCAACTAGGTCAAGATGTGGCCTAGTTGCGTTCTACCGTGGCCGTATGACCGAAACCCAGGAACTGCTCACCGCCCTGCGCGAGCAGCGCGACACCCTCCGCATCACCCTGCGCGGCCTGACCGACGATCAGCTCGCCGCCCGCGCCACGGTCAGCGAACTGACGCTCGGCGGCATCGTCAACCACCTCACGCGGGGCGAGCGCTCCTGGACACACGTCCTGAGCAGCGGCACCGGCGGGACACCGCCCGGCATGTTCGACATGGAGCAGTACGAGTCGCCGCCCGGCGTGAGCGCGACCGCTCTCCTCGCCGCGTACGAGGAGGCCGCGCGCCACCGACGAGGCCGTGGAGCGCGTCGGGCTCGACCGCGTCGTGCCGCTGCCCGAGGCACCCTGGGAACCCGGCGTCGTCCCGCGCTGGCCGGTGCGGCGGATCGTGCTGCGCCTGCTGCGCGAGACGGCACAGCACGCCGGGCACGCCGACATCGTCAGGGAGGCGATCGACGGGGCGAACACCACGGCGCAGCTCGGGGACTAGCAGGCATGGCGACCAGTCAGGGGCGGCGTTCAGCGGGCGCGGCGTCCAGCGGGAGCGGCGACCAGCGGGCACGATGACCAGCGGGCGCGGCGGCCAGGCCCGGCGGCACGGGCCGTCCGGCGGCTAGGAGGCGAGCGTCGCCTCCATCACCGCCTTGGCGATCGGGGCCGCGCTGCCGCCGCCGCTGATGTCCGCGCGGTCGGCGGCGGCGTCCTCGACGACGACCGCTACGGCCACGGAGGGTTCGGCGGCCGCTGGTTTCCTGGCCCAGGCGATGAACCAGGCGTAGGGGGTTCCGGCGTTGCCCACGCCGTGCTGGGCCGTGCCCGTCTTGCCGCCGACGGTCACGCCGTCGATGGCCGCGTTCGTGCCGGTGCCCTCCTCCACGACATCCGTCATCAGCTCGCGCAACTGTGCCGCCGTACGCGGGTTCATCGCCTGCCGGAGCGTCTTCGTGTGAGTCGTGGCGACGGTGTCGCCGTCGTCGGTCGTCGTCCGGTCCACCAGGTGGGGGGCCTTGACCGAGCCGCCGCCCGCCACGGCCGCCGCGACCATCGCCATCTGCAGCGGGGTGGCCCGCGTGTCGAACTGGCCGATGGCGGACAGGGCGAGCTGGGCGTCGTCCGTGGCGGTGTCGAAGGTGCTGCGGGCCGCAGGGGACGGCACCCGCGGCCCCGGCCTGTCGAAGCCGAACCCCTTCGCGGTGCCCGCAAGGGCGTCCTGGCCCGTGTCCACGCCGAGCTTGGCGAAGACGGTGTTGCAGGACCACTGGAAGGCGTACCGGAGGCTGGCGTCCGCGCACCCCTCGACCTCGTTGGCGAGGCTGGTGGAGGTGCCGGGCAGGGTGTACGGATCGGGGGACCGGGTGGCGGCGTCGAGGTCGGAGATCCGGCCCGCGTCGAGCGCGGCGGCCGCCGTCACCACCTTGAACGTCGACCCCGGCGGATAGGTCCGGCCGAGCGCGCGGTTGAGCATCGGCTTGTCGGGGTCGGCGTTCAGCGCGGCCCACGCGCCGGTCACCGCGCTGCCGGTGCCCGCGAGGCGCTCGGGGTCGTAACTGGGCGTGGAGACGAGGGCGAGCACCGCGCCGGTGGCCGGGTCCAGGGCGGCCACGGCCCCCTTCCTGCCGCCGAGCCCCGCGAACGCCGCCTGCTGCGCGGCTGGTTCGATGGTCGTGACGACCTTGCCGCCGGGGCTGCGGGTGCGGGCCAGGTCGTTCCACAGGGGCAGCGGGGCGAGCATGGGGTCGGTGCCCGCGAGCAGGTCGTCCTCGGCGTGCTCAAGGAACGTGGTGCCGTACACCTGCGAGGCGAAGCCGGTCACCGGCGCGTACAACGGCCCGTTCGTGTACGTGCGTTCGTGGCGGAGCTGCTCGCCGGTGTCCCGGGAGCCGGTGACGGCCCTGCCGCCGACCAGGATGTCGCCGCGCGCCTGGTCGTAGCGGGCGATGTCCTCGCGGCGGTTGGCGGGATTGCTGTCGTACGTCCCGGAGTCGACGACCTGGATGCGGGTGGCGTTGACGAGCAGCGCCACCAGGAGCAGGGCGCAGAGCGCGGCGGCCCGCCGGATGTACTTGGTCACCTGCGGCCGTCCTCCTGGTCGCCGGGGCCGTGCGGGGGCTGGGCGCGTGCCGAGTCGCTGACCCGGATGAGCAGCGCCACGATGATCCAGTTGGTGACCACGGACGACCCGCCCTGCGCCAGGAACGGCATGGCCATGCCCGTCAGCGGAATGAGGCCCGTCACGCCGCCCGCGATCACGAACACCTGGAGCGCCACGATCGACGCGAGACCGATCGCGAGCAGCCGCCCGAACGGGTCACGCAGCGCAAGGCCGGCCCGGTAGCCGCGCTCCACGAGCAGGGCGTACAGGAGGAAGATCGCCGAGAGTCCGGTGAGGCCGAGCTCCTCGCCCGCGGTGGCCAGGATGAAGTCCGACTTGGCGGCGAAGCCGATGAGGACGGAGTGCCCGAGGCCGAGCCCGGTGCCGAGCACGCCGCCCGCCGCGAACGCGAACAGCGACTGGGCGAGCTGGTTCGGGCCCTGCCCGGCCTCGATGGACGCGAAGGGGTGCAGCCAGTCCTGGACCCTGCTGTGCACATGCGGTTCGAGCGAGCCCACGGCGAACGCGCCCACCGCCGCGAGCAGCAGGCCGACGGCGATCCACCCGGTGCGCCCGGTGGCGACGTACAGCAGGATCACGAAGAGTCCGAAGAACAGCAGCGAGGTGCCGAGGTCGCGCTCCAGGACCAGCACGCCGACGCTGAGCAGCCAGATCGCCACGATCGGGCCGAGCACCCGTCCGGTGGGCAGTTGCAGTCGGGTGAACCGCCGGACGGTGCGGCCGGAGTACGCGAGCGCGGTGCGGTTGGCCGCGAGATAGCCGGCGAAGAAGACCGCGAGCAGGATCTTGGCGAACTCGCCGGGCTGGAAGGAGAATCCGCCGACCCGGATCCAGATGCGGGCGCCGTTCACCGCGGGGAAGAAGATCGGCACGATCATGAGGACGAGCGCCGTGACCACCGACAGATAGGCGTAGCGGCGCAGCACGCGGTGGTCGCGGAGCAGCAGCACGACGGCGATGAACAGCGCGACGCCCACCGTCGACCAGATCAACTGGGCGGGGGCCGCGCGGTCGCCGGGCGTCTCCAGGTCGAGGCGGTAGATCAGGACCAGGCCGAGTCCGTTGAGCAGCACGGCGATGGGGAGCAGCAGCGGGTCGGCGTACGGGGCGCGCAGCCGGACCGCCCCGTGGGCGAGCAGGGCGAGCACCCCGAGCCCGGCGCCGTAACCGGCGGCGCCGGGCGGGACGGAGCCGCTGCGGGCCAGACCCACCTCGCAGTAGCCGTACACGGACAGGAGTACGGCCACGACGATCAGCGCGAGTTCGGTGCCACGGCGCCGCGGGACACGGACAGCGGGGACGGGGGTGGACTCCGCTGCTGTTCCGGTCATGCCGGGAACGTAGCAAGCGGTGGGTCCGATGTCCGGTTATGTCGCCGGTGTCCTGGTGGGGCGTCGGCCCTGGTGCGGGGTCAGCACCAGCGTGGTGCGGGCCCGATGTTGTCGATGTAGTGCGCCGCGCCCCACGCCCAGGTGCCGTCCGTGAGGAGGTACCAGCGGTCGTTGTGGTGCACGTACTGGCCGCGCGTCTTGCAGTGGATGTGCACGATCTTGCCGTGCGGCTCGTGCCTGATGACCCTGCTGCCCCGGGTCGGCGCGTCGCGCAGGAGCAGCCCGCTCTTGGCGGTGACCCGCCCCTTGTAGACCGGCGGGTTGTTGTTCGCGTCGTCGGCGACGGCGGCGGGCGCGGCGGTCAGCACGGTGGCGGCGGCGAGGGCGCCGCCGGCCAGGACTATGGACAGGCGGGTGGCGACGGAGGAGCGGGGACGAAGGGCCATCGGGGCCTCCTGGGAGAGGAGTGAGGGGACGGGGGAACGATTGGCCAAAGGCCGCAAATGCACACTAAAAGCGACACGCTGAGTACGCAAAAGGTCACGGGCGGTCAGGTGGCCGGGTGGGCCGTACGGGCGGTGAGCCGGGCGGGCAGGGGGTCAGGCGGCCGGGGGTGAGGCGGCCGGGCGGCCACACGGTTGGGCGGCCGGACGGCCAGGAGGTCGGGCGGTCGGGCGGTCAGGTGGTCCCGCTCGGTGCCGTCCCGGGCCCCGCGGCGGCACCGTCGGCCGACTCCTCGTACGGAAGGGTGAGGACCGCCACCGCCCCCGTGCCCCACGTCGCGTTGGAGAACATCAGGCGTGCCCCCACGACCGTGGCCTGCCCGAGGGCGATGGTGAGACCGAGCCCGTGCCCCTTGCTCGTCCCCTCCGTACGGAACCGCTGCGGCCCGTGGTCGACCAGATAGCCGGGGAAGCCGGGGCCGTGGTCCCGCACGGTGATCACGGGTCCGTCCACGGTGAGGATCACCGGCGGCGCCCCGTGCTTCAGCGCGTTGCCGACGAGATTGCCGAGCACCCGCTCCAGGCGCCGCTCGTCCGTGTCCACCACGAGGTCCCGCACGATCCGCAGTTCCACCTCGCCCCCGGAAGCGCGCACCACCCGCTCGGCCAGTGGAGCGAGCCGGACCGCGTCGAGGTCCACGCGCTCACTGCGCGCGTCGAGCCGGGAGATCTCCAGGAGGTCCTCGGTGAGCGTGCGCAGCGTCGACACCCGGTCCCGCACCAGCTCCGTGGGGCGGCCGGGCGGCAGCAGCTCGGCGGCGGCGTGCAGCCCGGTCAGGGGAGTGCGCAGCTCGTGCGCCACGTCCGCCGTGAACCGCTGCTCGCTCAGGAGCTTGCCCTGCAGCGACGAGGCCATCGTGTCCAGGGCGCCGGACACCGTGGCCACCTCGTCCTGGTGGCGGTCGGCGTCCCGGGTGCGCGGGTCGTGCACGCGCGCGTCCAGGTCGCCCGCGCTGATGCGGCGCGCGACCCGGGCCGTCAGATGCAGGCGTCTGGTCACCCGCGTCACCGCGAACGCGCCGACAAGCAGCGTCGCCCCGATCGCGAGCACGGACGAGCCGAGGATGGCCCGGTCGAGGCCGTCGATGGTGCGGGCCCCCTGCGCGTAGTCCACCTGCACCGCGATCGCGCGCCGGCCGTCCGCGGGGCCCGCCGCCCACACCGTCGGACGCTCGTCGTGGTCACCGACCATCGTGCCGCGCTCCCCGCCCACCGCCAGGTCGCGCAGCGGCTCCGGAAGCCCCGGCGGGTCGATGCCCGCGCCGGGGTCGAGCCGCCCGCCCGCCTCGTACTGCTCGGTGGCGTCGTCCAGCCGGGTCAGGGCACGGTCGCGGGCCTGCCCCACGGTCTGGTTGGTCACCGCCACGTGGACGAGGACGCCGAGCAGCGCCGCGAGCGCGCAGCACATCACGGCGATGAACACCGCCGCCTTCCAGGCAAGGGTCGCCGTCCAGGCGGGCAGCCGGAAGGGCAGCCGCGGCAGGCGCGTAAGGCGCCGCAGGAGGCCGCGGGGGCGCGACGGCGCGGTACCGGCCTCACGGCGGGAGGCACCGACATCGGCGCGGGAGGCCCCCGAGGTCCCGGACTCGGGGCGGGAGGCCTCGGACCCGGGGCGGTGGGCCCCGGACTCGACACGGGTGGCCTCGGGCTCGGGGCGGTGGGCCTCGGGCTCGGGGCGGGTGGCCTGGGACTCGGGGCGGGAGGTCTCGGCACCGGAGGCTTCGGGCGCGGGGCGGTGGGCCTGGGACTTGGCACCGGAGGCTTCGGGCGCGGGGCGGTGGGCCTGGGACTCGGCACGGGAGGCTTCGGGCGCGGGGCGGTGGGCCTGGGACTCGGCACGGGAGGCTTCGGGCTCGGGGCGGGTGGCCTGGGACTCGGCACGGGAGGCCTCGGACTCGGGGCGGGCGGCCTCGGCACCGGAGGGCTCGGGCTCGGGTCGGTGGGCCTGGGACTCGGCACCGGAGGCCCCGGACCCGAGGCGGTGGGCCTCGGGCTCGACACGGGTGGCCTCGGGCTCGGGGCGAGAGGTCTCGGCACCGGAGGCCCCGGACCCGGGGCGGGCGGTCATGTGCCTCCGTCCGTGCCGTCGCCGCCGCTCGGACCGGGCGTCGGCCTGCGGCTCTCGCCGGGAGCGGGAGCGGGGGCCGCCGGGCCGGAGGTCTCCCCGGGGCCCGGCGCGGGTTCCGGGCCCTCGGTCAGGGCGGGCGCCTGGCTGCGGACGCCCTTGGACCGTGGCGCGTCAGACGAGCGCAGGATCTCGTCGCGGGTGGGCAGCATCGCGCGCTGGTGCCGGTCCCAGGACCAGGCCGTGCGGTACTCGTACCCGGGGATGCCGGAGACGGCGCGCACCACCAGGGCGCGCCCGGCGAGCTCGACGCCGAGCACCGCGTCGGACGTGCCCATGATCTGGGTGAGGAGCCCCTTCTCCATCGCGTAGACGCGGACGGCGAGCTGCTCCTCGGGCATGCGGATGCCGATGACGAGGTCGTCGCTCCCGTCACCGGTGAAATCGCGGTAGTAGGCCTTCAGGACCGGGCAGTCCTCGGAACGGTCGCCGCAGTCCTTCAGGGCTCTGACGGTTTCCTTGTAGAGCGCGTCGGGACCGCTGTAGACGTCGGGGTTCGCGGCCACCTCCGCCCTGACGACGGCGAGGGGGTCGACCTTGCGCAGATCGCCGCCGGGCACGCGGACGCCCTTGACCACCTCTGTGTCGGCCTCGCCGTAGTCACCGACGGGCGAGGACGCGGGCGGCAGGTCGGGCCACAGCCGTGTCGGGCCGACGGCCGTCGGGGTGGTGCCCGCGCCGCGCAGGTCGCCGGGGTCGCCGCAGCCCGCGAGGGCGGCCGCGGACAGCGCGAGCACCGCCGCGGCCGCGGGCGCGCCGCGACGCACGGGACCGCGGCGGCGCGGCCTGCCGCTGCCGCTGCTGCTGCGGTCGCGGCTGCGGCTGCGGTTCAACTGGCACTCCTGCTCGCGGGTGCCTCGTGCGAGGCGTCGTCATGGGGCTGCCGCAGGTCACGAGGCGCGGCTCCGGCGGATCGGTCGCCCCGTACACCTTATGGGTTGGAAAGTCTTCCTTGTCGACCTGCTGGATCTCCCGGTCGACCTGCTGGACCTCCCGGACCTCTGACGTCGCCGTGGAGCCGCCCGCACGCGCGGTTGCGGACGCGCGGCGGTGCCGTCGCGCTCAGGCGTCGGTGCGGCCCCGGCGGACCAGGGCGAACCCGAGGCCCCCGGCGCCCGCGGCCGCCATGGCCCCGCCCGCCACCAGGAACGCCGGGTTCGTGGTGGTGTCCACGCCGTCCGCGCCCGCCACCACCCCGCCTTCGGGCAGGACGGCCCCGGCGCCGGGACCCCGAACCGGGACGACGGTCCGCGTCGCGCCGGGCCGGGAGGCGGCGGCGGAGGCCCCCGCGGCATCGTCGGCGGACGCGGCGGCGACCGGCAGCAGCAGCGCCCCGCCCGCGAGCATGGTGACGGCGGCGGTACGGAGGACGGAGGTGCGGCGGCGGAGGCTCACGGTGCGTTCCTTGACTGGGCGGAGCGGTGAGGGTGACGGTGACCGTCACGAAGCTAGGCGTTCGCCGTTGCGGCGACTCGGCGGCTTTGTAACAGGGGGCCATAGCTGTGCGGGCAGTGTTGTTACGGGGCGGGTGCCGACATGGCGCGCGGACCGTCCCGGGGTGGCGAACGCGGGGCGAATCGGCGTCAACTTCCGTGCGCGGCCACCAGCTTCTTGCCGGAGCGGCGTCCGGGCTGCTCCCATGGTCATGGGGCGGGGGCGATGGGACATGGGGACGTGGGGTGATGGGGCATGAGCGGACTGCGCGTCGTACCGGCGTGGCGGCACGGACACGAGCGGCTCTACGTCTGCCGGACGGACGGCAGAAGTGTGGCCTGGTACGACCGGGACGCCGCCCGGGTCAACCTGCTGAACGCCGACCGTGAGGCGGACGTCCTCGACGTCCTCGCGCCGTTCCTGACGGGGAACGTCACGGTGGGGCCGCCCCCCGTGCCCACCCCCGCGGAGCTGGCCAGGCTCACCCTCCACCCGGACGACGACCTCGCGCCGAACCGGCCGGGGGAGGCCCTGCGCATCGCCATCGACCGCGACCCGCCGCCCCCGCGCAAGCTGCGGTCCGACCCGCGGCAGCGGGCGCTCGCGGCGGAGACAACTGTGGGTGACGCCCTCGACCGCCTGGACGCGGTCGGCTGGCACGCCCTGCACTCGATCGGCCTGCCCGGCGGGGGCCGCCTGCACCACCTGCTGATCGGTCCTGGCGGCCTGTTCTGCGTACGGACACTGCCGGTGCGCAGGCAGCGGGTGCGGATGGCCGACCCGATGGTGACCGTGGGGCGGAACCAGCCGGTACCGCTGTTACGGGACCTGCGGGCGGACGCCGGGCGGGCGTCGTTCGCGCTGACGGCGGAGGTGCGGGCGGTGCTCGTACCGGTGGGGGCGGTGGACGTGGACGTCGCCGTAACCCCCCGGGAGGTCCGGGTCCTGCTCGAACGCGACCTGCCCGCACTGGCCCACGCGGGCGGCGTCCTCAAGCCGGCGGACGTCGAGGCACTGCACGCGCTGGCGCGGGACCGCAGGACGTGGCAGCGCGTCTGACCGCGGACGGGCCCCGGTCATGCCGGGGCGGGCAGTGCCCTGGCCTGGTCCGGGTCGAACAGCGCCGCGAGCAGATCCCCGTACCGCTCCAGGCGGGGCGCGATGTCCGGCGCGCGGAAGACCAGCAGATCCGGGTCGCGGCGGTCGAGACACTCCGTCACCTCGTCCCAGGAGACCGGTGTGGACACCGTGGGCTCGGCGCGCGCCCGCAGGGTGTAGGGCGTGGCGGTGGTCTTCGCCGCCGCGTTCTGGCTGAAGTCGACGAAGACCTTCCGCGGCCGCAGGCTCCGCGTCATCCGGTGCACCACGAGCCGTGGCAGCGCCCGCTCGGCCTCCACCGCGAGCCCCTTCGCGTACGCGGTGACGTCGGCGGACGCGACGGGCTTGAGCGGTACGAGCAGATGCAGCCCCTTGCTGCCGGACGTCTTGACGCAGGGCGCGAAGCCGTCCGCCGCGAGCCGCTCACGCAACCACAGCGCCACCTCGCACGCCTGCACGACGTCCGCGGGCGGCCCGGGGTCGAGGTCGAGCACGAGCCGGTCGGCGAGCCCCGCCGCGTCCGCGCGCCACTGCGGCGTATGGAACTCGGTGACCAGGTTGGCCGCCCACATCAGCGTCGGCAGGTCCTGCACAAGGATCTGCCGGGTGGTCCCGTCCGACCGCACCACCTCGGCCGTCCGCACCCAGTCGGGGGTACCCGGCGGCACGTTCTTGGCGAAGAACTGCTGGCCGTCGGGCCCGTCGGGGAAGCGCAGGAAGGAGACGGGACGGTCACGCAGATGGGGGAGCAGGGCTTTGGCGGCGGTGGCGTAGTAGTGCAGGACCTCGGCCTTGGTGAACCCGCTCGCCCGGTAGAGGACCTTGTCCAGGTTGCTGAGCGAGAGCCGCCGCCCCTCCACCTCGGTGATGGGCGTCATACGATGAGAATCCCACGAAACCGGGGCAAAGGTAGTGGGCTCAGCCACTGACACTCGCCGAAAGGTGCTCCCCATGCGGTCCATCTGGAACGGCGCCATCTCCTTCGGCATGGTCAACATCCCGATCAAGCTCATGAACGCCACGGAGAACCACGCCGTCTCCTTCCGCCAGATCCACACGGAGGACGGCGGCCGCATCCGCTACCGCAAGGTGTGCGAGCTGGAGGACCACGAGGTGCCGACGGCCGAGATCGGCAAGGGGTACGAGGACGTGGACGGCTCGGTCGTCCCGATCACGGACGACGACCTGGCCGCACTGCCGCTCCCGACCGCGAAGACCATCGAGATCGTCGCCTTCGTACCGGCCGACTCCGTCGACCCGCTCCAGATGGACACCTCGTACTACCTGTCCGCCAACGGAGTACCGGCCGCCAAGCCGTACACGCTCCTGCGCGAGGCGCTCAAGCGCAGCGAGAAGGTGGCCGTCGCCAGGTTCGCGCTGCGCGGGCGCGAACGGCTCGGCATGCTGCGGGTCGTCGACGACGTGATCGCCATGCACGGCCTGCTCTGGCCGGACGAGATCCGTGCCGCCGACAGCGTCGGCCCGGAAACCGGCGTGAAGGTGCGCGACGCGGAACTCGACCTGGCGGACGCGCTGATGGACACCCTCGGCGAGGTGGACCTGGACTCCCTGCACGACGACTACCGCGCCGCGGTGGAGGAGATGATCGCCGCCAAGGTCGAGGGCGACGGGGCCGCCGCGCCCGAGCCCGCGGCGGAGGAGGGCGGCGGCAAGGTCATCGACCTGATGGCCGCCCTGGAGAACAGCGTCCGCGCCGCCCGCGGCGAGAAGCCCGACGAGGGGTCGGGCCGGGGGCGGGACGCCGAGGTGACGTCGATCCACTCCCGCGGCTCCCGCACCTCGAAGAGCCCGGCCCGCAAGTCGGCGCCGACCGCCCCCAAGCAGGTGGGCGGAAAGAAGTCGACCGCCAGGACTACCAAGACCGCCGGGACTGCCAAGACCGCCGGGACTGCCAAGACCGCCGGAACGGCGGCGAAGTCCACGGCCGCGGCTCCCAAGAAGAGCACGGCGAAGAGCACCGCGAAGAAGACGGGGGCGGGATCGGCCGCCGGGTCGGCGGGGAAGAAGACGGCGACGGGATCATCCGCCGGGGCGACGGGGAAGAAGACCGAGACCAAGAAGACCGAGACCAAGAAGACCGCGGCGAAGAAGTCGGCGGCGAAGAAGAGTACTGCGACGGCGAAGAAGGCGGCGCCGCGGAAGAAGGCATCGGCGTAGGCCTGGGGGGCGATCACCCACCCCGACGACCGCACCCGCCCCCTACCCCCCGCACACAGTCACCGTGAACAACCCGACCCCCTCCCGCCGACTGGCCACCTCACCGAAGCCCGCAGCGCGCGCCCACCCCTCGGCCAGGGCGACGTCCCGGCACTTCATCACCCACGGCTGCCCGTTCCTGTTGGGGAGCACGTTGGCGATGAGGTCGAGCTGCGGGTGGCGGGTCTGGGTGGTGAAGACGAGGGTTCCGCCGGGCGCGAGCAACCCCCGCAAGCGCTCGATCGACTCCCGGATGACTTCGTCGTCGAGCAGCAACTCGTAAAGACCGGACACCACGACGACGTCGGGTGCCCCCGCGTCCGGCGCCTTCGGGTCGAGCGCGTCCCCGATCTCGTACGAGACATGGGAGAGCCCGCGCTCACGGGCGAGCCGCTCGCCCTGCCGCAGCCCGGACGGGACCAGGTCCCGGCACACGACCCGCAGCCGCCCGGGCCCGTACTCGGCCGCAAGGTCCTGGAGGTAGCTCGCGCGGCATCAGGACCGGCTACCGGTACGGCTTCGACAGCGGCACCATGCTCGACTACAAGCCGCGCCCGGCGGTGCGCAACAGGCCCCGCAGGACTGCCCATTTGAGGTTCCGCAGAGGTTTCGTCATGCCCGCAAGGGTGGTGGCGGCGCGGCGCGGGGGCATCCGTACGGGTACTCGGGCGGGGCTGAGTACGGCGGCCCGGGCGACCCGGCGCGCGGCGGAGTCGTGCGCCGGGCGCAGGGAAGGCGCAGGGAAGGCGCAGGGAAGGCGCAAAGAAAGGCGCAGGGAAAAGGGCGCACGCCCCCGGCTATCGTGGCCGGGTGTCCAAGCGCCAGACCCAGATCCTCGAAGCCGCCACCCGCCTCATCGCCCGCACCGGGGTCCGCGGCCTGCGGGTGGAGGAACTGGCGGCCGAGGCGTCCGTCTCGACGGGCCTCATCTACTACCACTTCGGCGACCGCGCGGGCCTGATGCGCCGCACCCTCGCCTTCATCAACGACCGCGCCGAGCACTACACGGAACCTGAGGGGGGCGCCGCCGAGGACCCCCGTACCCACCTGGAGCAGATGCTGCTCCTGGAGCTGCGGGACGAACCCGGGGTCGTGGAGAACAGCACGGCGTGGGGCGAGTTCCAGGCGAGCGCCAAGTTCGACCCCGAGCTGCGCGAGCAACTGCGCCGGGCGACGGCGGAGTGGGTCGAGTACGCGGCCGACCTCATCCGCGCGGCGCAGGACGCCGGCACGGTACGCGCCGAGGTCACCGCCCCCGCAGCGGCGGAACGCCTCACGTCCCTGGTGGAGGGCCTGAGCGGCCGCTGGCTCGCGGGCTCCCTGGAGCTGGAACGGGCGCGGGGGCTGCTGCGGGAGGCGTACGAACTGGAACTGGGCCCGAGTGGGAACTAGGGGCGCGCCCCGACAGACGCCCGCCCCCGACATCGCACGCACCACCTCCCGCCCCACCCACCGCCCCGTCATCGAACTTGACTGAAAATTCAGTCAGCCGCACAGTGGAGTGACGCACGTACTCGCCTTGGAGGCACCGATGAACGAGCCGCAGGTCGATCGCGGGGGCAGCCGCACGTCGCGCGCCCGCCCTTCCCGCAGGGGTGTGCTGTGGGCGGCCGGTGCGGGGGCGGCGGTGGCGGGGCTCGGCGGGACCCTGGCCGCTGTGGCCCGCTCGACACCCCGGGACGGGGGGAGTGCCGCGGAGGGCCGGGCTCGGCGCGGGATGGTGGTACCGGCGGACGAGACCCCCCACGTACGCACCTGGATGTCCTGGCCGACGTCCCGGACGATCTGGGGCGGCGACCTCCCGGGAGTGCAGCGGGACATCGCGCTGATCGCGAGGACGGTGGCGGCGTACGAACCGGTGATCATGTGTGCGCCGGACGAGCGGTCGGCGGCGCGGGCGCGGGCGAGGTGCGGCCGGACAGTCACGGTGCTGGACTCCATCCCCACGGACGACCTGTGGATGCGGGACACCTGCGCGGTGTTCCGCACGGACGGCGAGGGCGGCGTGGACACGGTGGGCCTCGGTTTCAACGGCTGGGGCGGCAAGCAGCGCCACGGCAGGGACGCCCGGGTGGCGCGCGGGGTGGCCGCGCGCACCGGACGCGACTTCACGCGCGCGGGCTTCGTCGGCGAGGGCGGCGCGGTGGAGACCGACGGCGACGGCACGCTGATGGCGACGGAGAGCAGCCTGGTCAACGCCAACAGGAACCCCGGCAGGACGCGGGACGAGATCGAGGCGGACGTACTCCGGGCGTACGGCGCACGGAAGATGATCTGGGTGCCCGGCATCGAGGGCGAGGACATCACCGACGACCACATCGACGTCACGTCGCGGTTCGTGCGCCCCGGCGTGGTGATGGTGCAGGTGCCGCCGCGAGGCCGTACGGACATCTGGGCGAAGGACGCCCGCGAACAACTGGCGATCCTGTCCCGGACGCGCGACGCGCGGGGCCGCCGCCTGCGGATCATCGAGGTCGAAGGACCCGGGGAAATCCGTACGGCCAACCCCGGCCTGGTCGACTCGTACCTCAACTTCCATGTGGTGAACGGCGGAGTGATCACCGCACGCTTCGGCGACCGCAGGACGGACGAGGGCGCACGCAGGGCGCTGGCGGCGGCGTTCCCGGGCCGCGAGGTGGTGCAACTGGACGTGACGCGCCTGATGGGAGGAGGGGGCGGCATCCACTGCGCAACGATGCAGGAACCACGCGCGTAGGCCGCGCGGAAACCCACCCGTAACCCCCGCAACCTCCCTCACCGGCCCGGTACTTGCTAGGTTGCCCTTGATCAACCTGATCGAACAGATCAAGCCACCCGACCGGATCAGGCGGATCAAGGGAACCAATGGCTCACGTACGCGCACCGCAGGAGGCCCCCGTGTCAGGACCGGACCCGAGACTCGAATCGTCCGCCGAGATACGCGCACGGATCGACACGAGCAAGCCGCACTCGGCGCGCTTCTGGAACTACTTCGTGGGCGGCAAGGACAACTACGAGAAGGACCGGGAACTCGGCGACCAGATCCAGGAGATCTTCCCGGGCCTGGTGGACGTCGCCCGCACGAGCCGGCACTTCCTCGGCCGCGCCGTCCGCCACCTGGCGGGCGAGCAGGGCATCCGCCAGTTCCTTGACATCGGTACGGGCCTGCCGACCGCCGACAACACCCACGAGGTCGCCCAGCGCGTCGCACCCGAGTCCCGGATCGTGTACGTCGACAACGACCCCCTGGTCCTGGCGCACGCCCGCGCCCTCCTGACGAGCACGCCCGAGGGCGTGACGTCGTACATCGACGCGAACATGTACGAGCCGGAGGCCATCCTGGAGAAGGCCGGGGAGACCCTGGACCTGACCCGGCCGGTGGTCCTCATGATCCTGAACACCCTGGGCCACGTCGGGGACTACGCGCAGGCCCGCGACCTGGTGAACCGCCTGATGGCCGGTCTGCCGTCCGGCAGCTACCTGGTGATAAGCGACTCCACGGCCACGAGTGAGGGCATGATCGCCGCGTCGGCGGCGTACAACAAGAGCGGCGCGATCCCGTACCACGTCCGCAGCGTCGAGGAGATCACCGGCTTCTTCGACGGCCTCACCCTCACCGACCCCGGAGTGGTCCAGGTCACCCACTGGCGCCCGGAGCCCACCACGGACACCACACCCACGGTGGACGCCTACGCAGGCGTCGCCCGCAAGCCGTAACCCCCGCCCCCGCACGCGTCCGGGGCCCCCGCCAGGGCCCCCGGACGCTGCACAAATACCCGTTCATCCCGACCCCCACGAAGCTGGTAGTGTTCTACCCGTCGCCGCCCCACAGCGGCCGATACGCCCCCGTAGCTCAGGGGATAGAGCAACGGCCTCCGGAGCCGTGTGCGCAGGTTCGAATCCTGCCGGGGGCACTCGCATTGAAGTAGCGTGAGTGCCTGACAGACCCCGTCACCAGCGGAAACGACTGGTACGGGGTCTTCGCGTATATGCCGCCAGATCTTCCCCACCGGGTCCGCGACAAGATCGCGAACCCGGACTGAAGTATCAGGAGTGATCGAACAGAGTGGCTACGCTCTGCGGTGCGTCCCGGCCGAAGAAGATCTCCAGGTTCTTCGCCGAGCGGCCGGCGACGTCGCTGCTACGCAGGAACAGCCGCTCTTCGTAGGCGGTGAGCGCGACCTCGATGTCAGGTTGCTCAACCAGCTTGCCCGCCAGGTCAGCGCCGTCGTACATGGCGAGGTTCGCACCCTCGCCGGCGAAGGGCGACATCAGATGCGCGGCGTCGCCGACGAGCGTCACGCCGGGCACCCTGTCCCATATGAGGCCCACGGGCAGGGCATGGATGGGCCGGAGCCACGGTTCCGCGTCGCTCCGGGTCGCGAAGGCGGTAAGCAGCGGCGACCAGCCATCGAACTCGTCGGCAAGTTGACGCAGGCCCGCGGGCGGGTCGCCGAAGTCGATCGACCTCATCCACCCCTCGGGCTTGTTCAGCGCCACGTATCCGCGCACATGCCCGTCGGCGTAGCGATGGGCGATGATGCCCTTGCCCGGCGCGACCGCCATCAGCGTGCCGCTGCCGATCGCGGCCACGCTCGCCCGACAGTCCTGGCGGCCCGGGGCGAGGGCGATCTCGATGAAGCAGGTTCCGCTGTAGAGCGGCTCGGCAGGGGTGAGCAGCGGACGCACCTTCGACCAGGCGCCGTCCGCGCCGATGACGATGTCTGCGTGCGTGGCGGACCCTTCCGCGAAGGTGAGGTCGTAGCCACCCTCCACACGGTGCCGGACCGAGGTGAGCTTGTGCCCCCACTTGATCGTCCCGGGCGCCAGCGAGTCGACGAGCAGGCGCCTGAGTTCGCCACGGTCCACCTCTGGACGGGCCGAACCGGGGTCCGCAGGCATGTCGAACAGGACCGTGCCGTGGCGGTCGACCACGCGCTTGGCGTCCTCGCCCGGGCGGACCAGAGTGCGGAACTCGTCGTAGAGACCGGCTGCGCGAAGCGCGACCTGTCCGGTCTCTACGTGAATGTCGAGCAGGCCGCCCTGCGCACGGGTCGTGGCCGAAGCCTCACCCTCGTAAATCGTCGCGGCGACACCGTGAGCCTGAAGCACCCGGGCGAGCGTCAGTCCGCCCAGTCCCGCTCCGACAATGACGACGGTCTTCCGCATGCTGAGCTCCTCTGTCGCGCCGACACGCGTCGGCGATGGTCAGCGCCAAAAGCGGACGGGACGTCCGATCTCGGCAAGGAGACGCTCAACGAGCAGAACCATCTGCGTCGATGTACGAGCGATGTCCGGCGGGTGGGCCCGCGGAACATCGTTTTTCGCGACCTTGTGACTATAACTCGGTATCAGGTGAGGGGCTGGGCCTCCTGGCACCGGGGCGCTTCGTAGGGAGTGCCTGAAGGCCCCCAGCATCAGGGCCTGTACGGCCGCGTCGCGGATCTGGGGGCGGCTGTCGGTCAGGGCCTTGGCCAGGGCGGCTTCGGCCGGGTGGTCGGTCAGCAGGGAGGGTGCCGCGGCGTGGTGCAGTCTGCGTACGGACTGGATCGCGTGCAGGCGTACGTCGGTTGACGGGTCGTCCAGGACTTCGGCCAGCGGGACGAGGGCCGCCGGGTCGGCCGTGTCGCCCAGGGCCATGGCCGCGGACACGCGGACCGTCGCGCTGTCCGCCCCTAGACGCAGGGTGTACCGCTCCACGGGCGGCGGGCTGAGGCGCCTGAGCCGGGTGTAACCCCTTGTCATGTCTGCCTGCCCGCCTTTCTCGTATGTCTTTCCCGTATGTCCGCGTGCCTCGGGGGCGCCGCGTACCGTGAGGGTCCTGCGTCCCGTGGGGGGGTCCTGGGCTTCCTGCTGCGTCCCGATGCGCGGCGCCAGTTGCCTGCTTGCCCCCTGGCCGCATCCGTGTCAGCGGCCCGTGGTGCCGTCGATCTGTTCGCGGAGGATGTCGGCGTGGCCTGCGTGGCGGGCTGTTTCCTCGATCATGTGGGTCAGGGTCCAGCGCATGGACGGTGCCGGAGTTCGGCGTGGGGCGCGTGGGGCCGGGGCGGTCAGGTCCGGGCAGGCGGCGATCACCTGGTTGGCTCGATCTACGGTCGCTCGGTAGTCGGCCAGCACCGTGTCGACGGTGTCCTCGGGGGACGGGCGTAGCGTCGCGCCCCACTCCTTGGGCTCCTCGCCCAGGAAGTAGAAGCGTTCGACGTACGCCAGGTGCTTGAGCAGCCCCAGGAGGTTGGTGCCCGAGGGCACTCCGGCCGTTCGCACCTGCGGTTCCGGTACGCCCGTGGCTTTGGCCGCGATCGACTTCCGTAGCTGGTCGAGGGTGCCCCGCAGGATTGCCTTCTCGGTCTCAGTCTCGGTCTCGGTCTCGGTTTCGGTCTCGGTTTGCTTCGGGGTGTGGGTTTTCGGCATGGGTTGCTCCGTCGCTGTGGGGCTTGCCGGTGGTCAGTTGGGCGCCTTGGTTCGCTGGACCAACAGGACGTTGTCCACGACGGTCGCGGTCTCTCCGGCGGGACCCGTGGCCTGGCGGCGCGGCATGTCGGCGCGCAGGACCGTCCAGCGGGCGGGGACGAGGTCCAGTTCGGCGGCGACCTCGGTAGGGGTGGGGTAGCGGATGTCGGGGTCCTGGTTCCAGGACCAGGGCGCGGTGGAGCCGTGGTCGACGATCAGGAGGAGGCCGCCGGGGCGCAGGGCCTGTGCGGCGGTGCGCAGGACGCGGGTGCGGGCCAGCGGGAACGGGGTGTGGAAGTACTGCGCGGAGATGAGGTCGTACCGGCCGACCGGGAAGCTTTCGGCCAGGTCGTGCTGCTCGGTGGTGACCCGGTCCGCGACCCCGAGTTCGTGCGCGCGGGCCTGCACCTGCGTGACGGCGGTGGTCGAGATGTCCACGGCCGTGACGCGCCAGCCCTGCCGGGCCAGCCAGATGGTGTCGCCGCCCGCGCCGCAGCCCAGGTCAAGCGCCGTGCCGGGGTGCAACGCCGTGGCCGTCTCGGCGAGCAGCGGGTTGACGCGTGCGCCCCAGGTCCGCCGGGTGCCGGTGCTGTAGTGGCGCTCCCAGAATCGGGCGGCACCCTCGTCCGGCGGCGCGGGCTGGTCGTCCGCGGTGCGTTCCGCCCGTGCGGTGCCCGAGGTGTCCGAGGCGCCTGAGGTGCCTGAGGTACCCGAGGTGCCCGAGGTGTCTGCGGTGCCCATACGTGCCGCCCTTCATCGATGACGTGCTGGCCCTGCCAGCATCGACACCGCCGTTCCCCCCTTGCAAGAAATCTTGCCGATCCGCAATCATCAGGGAGCATGGGCAACCCCGCAGAAGACGTACTCACCGGCGTAGGACCCCGCCTCCGCGCCCTGCGCCGGGCGCGCGGCGCCACCCTCGCGGCGCTCGCGGCCGAGACCGGCCTCACGGCAAGCACCCTCTCCCGCCTGGAGACCGGCAAGCTCCGCCCCACGCTGGAGCAGCTCCTCCCCCTGGCCCGCGCGCACGGCGTACCCCTCGACGATCTGGTCGCGGCGCCGCCCACCGGCGATCCGAGGGTCCATCTGCGACCGGTACGGCGATCCGGCCTGGTCCTGGTGCCGCTGACCAAGCGGGCCGGTGGTATCCAGGCCTACAAGGTGATCCATCCGCCCGCGGGCCGGGCACCCACGATGAAGCTCCAGACCCACGAGGGGTACGAGTGGTTCTACGTACTCGACGGGCACGTCAGATTCGTGCTCGGCGAGCAGGAGTTCCGGCTCGGTGTCGGTGAGGCCGCGGAGTTCGACACCCGCATCCCGCACTGGATCGGCAGCGCCGACGGCCGCCCCGCGGAGCTGCTCGCCCTGTTCGGCGCGCAGGGGGAGCGCGCGCACCTGACCCCGGGGAGCGACTGACCCCCCGGCCCGCAGTCCTTCGCGATCCACCGCGCCGTGGCCAACGGCGACCCTCGGCGGGGAAGGCATGCGTTCCGGCCGGGTGGCGCGTTGCCGCTCCCCCGCAAGTGGCAGAAGTAGGCAAAACCCGGACGCGATGGCGGCTCTCGACCTACTCTCGAGTTGTGCCAGGCGCGCCCGGCCGTGTGCTTGTTGTGGACGACAACAAGGTCATCCGGCAACTGATCAGGGTCAATCTCGAGCTGGAGGGCTTCGAGGTCGTGACCGCGGCCGATGGTGCCGAGTGTCTGGATGTCATCCATGAGGTGCGGCCCGACGTCGTGACGCTCGACGTGGTGATGCCGCGGCTCGACGGGCTGCGTACGGCGGCGCGGCTGCGCTCCGATCCGCGTACGCGGGACGTGCCGCTCGTCGTCGTCAGTGCTTGTACGCAGTACGAGGTGGAGGCGGGCAGCGAGGTGGGGGTGGACGCCTTCCTGGCGAAGCCGTTCGAGCCCGCGGAGCTGCTCGGGATCGTGCGGCACCTGGTCGACCGCGGCACCGACCCCCTCGACCGCGCCCCCGACCCCTCAACGGTCCCGGGCCACCCCTAGGGCCTGGCCCGACCGCCCTGGCCCGGCCACCCCTAGCCCCCGGGCCCGGCCGCACCCACCCCGCACATCTCGCGGACCCCCAGGTCAGAAACCCCCGGGCAGCGCACCCCCGCCCTCCCATACCCTTGTCCCGTGACCCCCGAAGAGCTCTCCCGCACCGCACTGCGCGCCCTGCGCCGCGCAGTGGACGCCGGAGAGCTCACCGCCCCCGTCCCGGACCGCGCCCACATCGAGCGCCCCCGCCCGGGCGGCACCGGCGACTACGCCACGAACCTCGCCCTCCGCATCGCCCGCGAGGCCGGCGCACCCCCCCTCCGCATCGCCGAGATCCTCGCCGCCCGCCTGAGCGCCGAACCCGGCATCGCCCGCACCGACGTCACCGGGCCCGGCTTCCTCAGCATCACGCTGTACGACGACGGCGGCGCCGGCCTCGTACAGCGCATCCGGGACAGCGGCGAGCGCTACGGCCACATCAGTCCCGACACCGGCGCCCTCGCCCACCTGCACACCCCGCACGACCTGCGCGCCCTCGTCGTCGCCGACGCCACGCGTCGGCTGCTCCGCTCCCAGGGCGTCCTCGTCCGCCTCACCTGCGCGGCCGCTCCCGCCAAGGCCTGGCAGGACGTCCTCGGGGTGCGCGTGGACGGACACGGCGAGCCCCCGGTCCCGCTGACCACGCTGCGCCCGGTCCCGGCGCCGCACACCCCGGACCCCCTCGCCCTCGGCCGCGACGCCGCCCGCTGGGCCCTGCTGCACCCGGCGCCGCACGACCGCCCCCGCACCGGCGGCGAACACCTCGCCCAACGCGAGTCGAACCCCCTGTTCCGCGTCCGCTACGCCCACGCCCGCACCCGCGCCCTCACCCGCAACGCGGCGGACCTGGGCTTCACCGCGGCCCCCGGCCCCGTAGGCCCACCCGCGCACGCGGCCGCCGACGCGCACGCGACCGCCGAGCCGCACACGGACGCCCCCGCGCAAGGCACCCCCGCCCAAAGCGCCCCCGTACAAGAAGACACCGCACACCCCCTCCTCTCAGCCCTGGGCGACCACCCCGCCGTCCTGGCCACCGCCGCCCACCGGCACGCCCCGGACCGCCTGACCCGGCACCTCGTCCGGACCGCCGACGCCTTCCTCGCGCAGGCGCACACCGTGCTGCCGCTCGGCGACGAGAAACCCTCGGCCGCCCACCGTGCCCGGCTCGCGCTCGCCGAAGCCGCCGGGACGGTGCTCGCAGGCGGCCTGTCCCTGCTCGGCATCAGCGCGCCCGAATACTTGTGAGACGAGAAGAGTCAGAAGAGCCATGAGCCGTTCCGCCCACCCCGCAGGACCCCGGCACGGGGACGTTCTCCCCGAAGGTCACTACTCCGCGCCGCCCAGCGATCTCAACGCCCTCGACCCCAAGGTCTGGTCCCGGACCGTCACCCGGGCGCCCGACGGCGTGGTCACCGTCGGCGGCATGGACGTGACCCGGCTCGCCGAGGAGTTCGGCACGCCCGCCTACTTCCTGGACGAGGAGGACTTCCGGGCCCGCTGCCGGGCGTGGCGCGACGCCTTCGGCGCGGACGCCGACGTCTTCTACGCGGGCAAGGCCTTCCTGTCCCGGGCCGTCGTGCGCTGGCTGCACGAGGAGGGCCTCAACCTCGACGTGTGCTCGGGCGGCGAGCTGACGACCGCCCTGGACGCGGGCATGCCCGCCGAGCGGATCGCGTTCCACGGCAACAACAAGACGCCGGAGGAGATCGAGCGGGCGGTGGCCGCGGGCGTCGGCCACATCGTGCTCGACTCCTTCCAGGAGATCGTGCGGGTCGCCCACATCGCCGACCGGCTCGGCACGCGTCAGCGCGTACAGATCCGGGTGACGGTCGGCGTCGAGGCACACACCCACGAGTTCATCGCCACCGCGCACGAGGACCAGAAGTTCGGCATCGCCCTCGCCGGGGGAGAGGCCGCAGAGGCCGTGCGGCGGGCGCTGAAGCTCGACGGCCTGGAGCTCGTCGGCATCCACAGCCACATCGGCTCGCAGATCTTCGACACGGCGGGCTTCGAGGTCGCGGCCCGCCGCGTGGTGTCGCTCCTCGCCGAGATCCGCGACGAGCACGGCGTCGAACTCCCCGAGATCGACCTCGGCGGCGGCCTCGGCATCGCGTACACCTCGGCCGACGACCCGCGGGAACCGCACGAGATCGCGCAGGGGCTGCACGACATCGTCACGCGCGAGTGCGCGGCGGCCGGTCTCGCGGTGCCGCGCATCTCGGTCGAGCCGGGCCGCGCCATCGTCGGCCCGACCGCCTTCACGCTGTACGAGGTGGGGACCATCAAGCCCCTCGAAGGACTGCGTACGTACGTCTCGGTGGACGGCGGCATGTCCGACAACATCCGTACGGCGCTCTACGACGCCGAGTACAGCGTCGCCCTGGTCTCGCGCTCCTCCGACGCCGAGCCGATGCTCGCCCGCGTGGTCGGCAAGCACTGTGAGAGCGGCGACATCGTCGTGCGCGACGCCTTCCTGCCCGCCGACCTCGCGGTCGGCGACCTGATCGCCGTGCCCGCGACCGGCGCCTACTGCCGCTCGATGGCCAGCAACTACAACCACGCGCTGCGGCCGCCCGTCGTGGCGGTGCGGGAGGGCGCGGGCCGTGTCATCGTGCGCCGCGAGACGGAGGAGGACCTGCTGCGTCTCGACGTCGGGTGACACCGGACAGCGCACGTCGGTGACGCGGACAGCGCTCACCGGTCGGCACCGGAAACCGCACGCCGGGTGACTCCCGGTCCGTGAGCGGCACAGTTGGTACTCGGTTCGTGGAACGGATGTCTCACGATCCGGACTATGGTCAGAAACACCGTTTGGGTGGGTGAGACTGGACCCACCGTACTTGGAGAAGGAAACGAGGTCGGATGATGCGTACGCGTCCGCTGAAGGTGGCGCTGCTGGGCTGTGGGGTCGTCGGCTCAGAGGTGGCGCGCATCATGACGACGCACGCCGAAGACCTCGCGGCCAGGATCGGCGCCCCGGTGGAACTCGCCGGGGTGGCCGTCCGCCGGCCCTCCAAGGTGCGTGCGGGCATCGACCCCGCCCTTGTGACGACGGACGCGACCGCGCTCGTCAAACGCGGTGACATCGACGTGGTCGTCGAGGTCATCGGCGGCATCGAGCCCGCCAGGGCCCTCATCACCACCGCGTTCGAGCACGGCGCGTCCGTGGTCTCCGCGAACAAGGCGCTCATCGCCCAGGACGGCGAGGCCCTGCACGCCGCGGCCGAGCAGCACGGCCGCGATCTGTACTACGAGGCCGCCGTCGCCGGTGCGATCCCGCTGATCAGGCCGCTGCGCGAATCCCTCGCCGGCGACAAGGTGAACCGCGTCCTCGGCATCGTGAACGGCACGACGAACTTCATCCTCGACAAGATGGACTCGACGGGCGCCGGGTATCAGGAGGCCCTCGACGAGGCCACCGCCCTCGGGTACGCGGAAGCCGACCCGACCGCCGACGTGGAGGGCTTCGACGCCGCCGCCAAGGCCGCGATCCTCGCCGGTATCGCCTTCCACACCCGGGTGCGCCTCGACGACGTACACCGCGAGGGCATGACCGAGGTCACCGCCGCCGACTTCGCGTCCGCGAAGCGCATGGGCTGCACCATCAAGCTGCTCGCCATCTGCGAGCGGGCCGCCGACGGCGAGTCCGTCACCGCGCGCGTGCACCCCGCGATGATTCCGCTCAGCCACCCGCTGGCGAGCGTCCGCGAGGCGTACAACGCGGTCTTCGTGGAGGCCGAGGCGGCCGGTCAGCTCATGTTCTACGGCCCCGGCGCGGGCGGCGCGCCCACCGCTTCCGCGGTGCTCGGCGACCTCGTCGCGGTCTGCCGCAACAAACTCGGCGAGGCCACCGGGCCCGGCGACTCCGCGTACGCCCAACTGCCCGTGGGCTCCATGGGCGAGGTCGTCACGCGGTACCACATCAGCCTCGACGTGGCCGACAAGCCGGGCGTGCTCGCCCAGGTCGCGACGGTCTTCGCCGAGCACGGGGTATCGATCGATACCGTCCGTCAGACGGGTAAGGACGGCGAGGCCTCCCTCGTCGTCGTCACCCACCGCGCGCCCGACGCCGCCCTCACCGGCACCGTCGACGCGTTGCGCCGACTCGACACCGTGCGTGGTGTCGCCAGCATCATGCGGGTTGAAGGGGAGTAAGCAGCAATGGCCCACCAGTGGCGCGGAATCATCGAGGAGTACCGGGACCGCCTCCCGGTCTCCGGCACCACGCCGGTCGTCACGCTCCATGAGGGCGGCACGCCGCTCGTGCCCGCGGCTGTGCTCTCCGAGCGCACGGGGTGCGAGGTCCACCTCAAGGTCGAGGGCGCGAACCCGACGGGGTCCTTCAAGGACCGCGGTATGACCATGGCGATCACCAAGGCCAAGGAGGAGGGCGCGAAGGCCGTCATCTGCGCCTCCACCGGCAACACGTCGGCGTCGGCCGCCGCGTACGCCGTGCGCGCCGGGATGGTCTGTGCCGTCCTGGTCCCGCAGGGCAAGATCGCCCTCGGCAAGATGGGCCAGGCGCTCGTCTACGGCTCGAAGATCCTCCAGGTGGACGGCAACTTCGACGACTGCCTGAACCTGGCGCGCGGCCTCTCCGAGAACTACCCGGTGGCGCTGGTCAATTCGGTCAACCCGTTCCGCATCGAGGGCCAGAAGACGGCGTCCTTCGAGATCGTGGACGCCCTCGGCGACGCGCCCGACATCCACGTCCTGCCGGTCGGCAACGCGGGCAACATCACGGCCTACTGGAGGGGCTACAAGGAGTACGCGGCCGACTCGGTGTCGACGCGCACCCCGCGCATGTGGGGCTTCCAGGCCTCCGGCTCCGCGCCGATCGTGCGCGGCGAGATCGTCAAGGACCCCTCGACGATCGCCACCGCGATTCGCATCGGCAACCCCGCGTCGTGGCAGCACGCGCTCGCCGCGCGCGACGAGTCGGGCGGCTTCATCGACGAGGTGACGGACCGTGAGATCCTGCGCGCCTACAAGCTGTTGGCGTCGCAGGAGGGTGTCTTCGTCGAGCCCGCGTCCGCCGCGTCGGTGGCGGGCCTGCTGAAGGCCGCCGAGCAGGGCAAGGTCGACAGGGGCCAGCGCATCGTCTGCACGGTCACCGGCAACGGCCTGAAGGACCCGGACTGGGCCGTCGCGGGCGCCCCGCAGCCGGTCACGGTCCCGGTCGACGCGGCCGCCGCGGCGGAGCGGCTGGGCCTGGCGTAAGGCTTGGCCCGGCGTGCCGCTTGGCCTGGCGTCAGGGCTTGGCGTCAGGGCTTGGCGTACCGCCTGGTCCGGCATCAGGGCTCGGCGTACCGCCGGGTCCGGCGTGAGGCCGGGCCTGGCGTACCGCCCAAACCTCGCAACTCCGTACAGGGGTGGCACAGGGGGCTCGCGACACGCATCGTGCGCCTCCCGTGCGCCCTATGTCGCCACAGAACCTTCCTTCGATAGGCTGTGGTGAACCCACCCCGACGCATATGCCGCCGCATATGCCGCGGTGCCGCCCGCAGAGGCGGCCCCGGGGTGCTGTCCCTCGCCGGACGAGTGCCGGCCGAGGCGGCAAGTCCTCCACACATCGCAGCTCAAGGAGAGTCATCGAGCGATGGCCGGTCCCGCGTTCCGCGCCGCCGCCGTCAGGGTGCGCGTGCCTGCCACCAGCGCAAACCTGGGCCCGGGCTTCGACGCCCTCGGCCTGGCGCTGGGGCTCTACGACGACGTGGTGGTCCGCGTCTCCGACTCCGGGCTCGGTGTCGACATCGCCGGTGAGGGCAGCGAGACCCTGCCCCGCGACGAGTCGCATCTGCTCGTACGGTCCCTGCGGACCGCCTTCGACCTGCTCGGCGGGCAGCCGCGCGGCCTGGAGATCGTCTGCGCCAACCGCATCCCGCACGGCCGTGGCCTCGGCTCCTCGTCCGCCGCCATCTGCGCCGGCATCGTCGCCGCCCGCGCGGTGACCATAGGCGGTGACAGCAAGCTCGACGACACCGCGCTCCTTGAGCTCGCCACCGAGATCGAGGGCCACCCCGACAACGTCGCCGCCTGCCTGCTCGGCGGCTTCACGCTGTCCTGGATGGACGGCTCCGCGGCCCGCGCCATCAGGATGGAGCCCACTGATTCCATCGTTCCGGTGGTTTTCGTCCCCGGAAAGCCCGTGCTCACCGAAACCGCCCGCGGACTGCTGCCGCGCACCGTCCCGCACGTGGACGCGGCCGCCAACGCGGGCCGGGCGGCCCTGCTCGTCGAGGCCCTGACCAGGCGCCCCGAGCTGCTGCTGCCCGCCACCGAGGACCGTCTGCACCAGGAGTACCGCGCCCCCGCCATGCCGGAGAGCGCCGCCCTGGTGGAGCGCCTGCGCGCCGACGGCGTGCCCGCGGTGATCTCCGGCGCGGGGCCCACGGTCCTCGCGCTGGCCGAGGACAGTGCGGCCGACAAGGTCGCACGACTGGCGGGAGAGGGCTGGGCGGCCAATCGCCTGGCGCTCGACGCCACCGGAGCCAGTGTGCTGCCGCTCGCGCCCTGACGGGCGGGCGGCACACGCGGTGTCCGGATTTGGAGAGGGGGAATGTTTGTTGGATCCGGTAGTGTTAACCTCAAGTCTGCACCCGACCTCACCATGGCGAGGTGCTTTGTGTCCCCGTCCGGGACATCCATCCTTCCGGGAGCCTCCAAAACTGCTCTGTGCATCGCACTGAGCTGTGCCGAGCACGCTCCGGAACCGGCGTGACCGAGCCGAGTGACCACCGCACCTCAGTGGCCAGGCATCGGGTAATGCCACATCTGTGAATTCTTCCGCCGCGTTGGCGGACCACCGCCCCGGCCCGGTCCACACACCAAGGATCGCCGGACAGCACAACCGGTCGCCGAGCCAGACAGGCCGACGTCCGCTCCAGGGAAGGACCCTTCGTGAGCGACACCACCGATCTGATGGGCGTGACTGCCGACACGCCCGCCACGGACGCCTCTGCGGCGCCTGCCACCGGTGCTTCGGCCGGGTCCCGGCGGCGCCGCGGCACCGGCCTCGAGGGCATGGTGCTGGCGGAACTGCAGCAGGTCGCATCGGGCCTCGGAATCAAGGGCACCGCGCGGATGCGCAAGAGCCAGTTGATCGAGGTCATCAAGGAGGCGCAGGCCGCAGGCGGCGCCCCGGCCAAGAGCGCCCCGTCCGCCGCGGACGCCGAGGCCAAGCCGAAGCGCCGCGCCACCTCCAAGGCGCGCACGGGCGCCGCGGCCGCTCCCGCCGACAGCACGGACAAGGCCGCTGCCAAGCCCGCCAAGGCCGAAGAGGCCCCGGCCGAGCAGCCCAAGGCCGCCCAGCAGCAGATCGACATCCCCGGCCAGCCCGCCCCCAAGCTCTCGGCTCCGGTGGAGCAGGGAGGTGCCCCCCTCGACGACAAGTCCGGCAGCCGTGGCCGGCGCCGCGTCACCGCCGAGGCCGGCAGCCCCGAGACCGTGACCGCGGAGGCCAGGACCCAGGGTGACACCAAGGTCGCCGAGGCCCGGACGGAGCAGTCCGAGGCCAAGGGCGACCGCGGCGACAAGAACGACCGGGGCGACAAGGGCGACGCGGACGGCGGCGACGGCCGCCAGGGCCGCCGTGACCGCCAGGGCCGTGGCCGTGACCGCGAGCGTGACCGCCGCGGCAACAAGGGCGACGACCAGCAGGGCGGCGGCAACCGCAAGGAGCAGGGCGGCCGCCAGGACCGACAGGACCGCCAGGACCGGGACCGTCAGGACCGCCAGCAGCGCGACAACGGCCCGCAGGACGACTTCGACGACGACGGCACCGGCCGCCGTGGCCGCCGTGGCCGGTACCGCGACCGCCGTGGCCGCCGCGGCCGCGACGACTTCGCGAGCGAGCCGCAGGTGTCCGACGACGACGTCCTGATCCCGGTAGCGGGCATCCTGGACATCCTCGACAACTACGCGTTCATCCGTACGTCGGGCTACCTCCCAGGACCGAACGACGTGTACGTCTCGCTGGCCCAGGTCCGCAAGAACGGCCTGCGCAAGGGCGACCACGTCACCGGCGCGGTGCGCCAGCCCAAGGACGGCGAGCGCCGCGAGAAGTTCAACGCGCTCGTCCGACTGGACTCGCAGAACGGCATGGCGCCCGAATCCGGGCGCGGGCGGCCGGAGTTCAACAAGCTGACGCCCCTCTACCCGCAGGACCGGCTCCGTCTGGAGACCGACCCGGGCGTGCTCACCACCCGCATCATCGACCTCGTCGCGCCGATCGGTAAGGGGCAGCGCGGTCTGATCGTGGCCCCGCCGAAGACCGGCAAGACCATGATCATGCAGGCGATCGCCAACGCGATCACCACCAACAACCCCGAGTGCCACCTGATGGTCGTCCTGGTCGACGAGCGTCCGGAAGAGGTCACCGACATGCAGCGGTCGGTGAAGGGCGAGGTCATCTCCTCGACCTTCGACCGTCCGGCCGAGGACCACACCACCGTCGCCGAGCTGGCCATCGAGCGCGCCAAGCGCCTCGTGGAGCTGGGTCACGACGTGGTCGTCCTGCTCGACTCGATCACGCGTCTGGGCCGTGCGTACAACCTCGCGGCCCCGGCCTCCGGACGCATCCTGTCCGGTGGTGTCGACTCGACGGCGCTGTACCCGCCCAAGCGCTTCTTCGGCGCCGCGCGCAACATCGAGGACGGCGGCTCGCTGACCATCATGGCCACCGCGCTCGTCGACACCGGTTCGCGCATGGACGAGGTGATCTTCGAGGAGTTCAAGGGCACCGGCAACCTCGAACTCAAGCTGGACCGCAAGCTCTCCGACAAGCGGATCTTCCCGGCGGTGGACGTGGACTCGTCCAGCACCCGCAAGGAAGAGATCCTGCTCGGCAGCGACGAGCTGGCCATCACGTGGAAGCTGCGCCGGGTGCTGCACGCGCTCGACCAGCAGCAGGCCATCGAGCTGCTGCTCGACAAGATGAAGCAGACGAAGTCGAACGCCGAGTTCCTGCTGCAGATCCAGAAGACGACGCCGGCGCCGGGCAACGGCAACGACTGATCCGGCGCCTGCGCCTTGTGCAGGGTGAACGCGAGGGGCCGGTCCCGTCACACGACGGGACCGGCCCCTCGCGTCTGTCTCCGTGAGCTGGTCGGGACGCCTCGGCGGGACCGGGCCCAGGGGCCGCGTCCGGGTCGGGGCAGTGGCGGTCGGGAGACCTTGACCACACGTCTAAGAGATTCTCACGGTCACGTGCGGTAGCGCTGCTGCGTACGAAAGTGCAGGTGGGGGGCCGAAAGTACGAGAATGCCCGCACGCTGCGTAGTGGGCGGTACCCGGGGCGCACACAGGGCGCTATGCAACCCTTCTTTCGGATTTCACGTCTGACAAGTGACGGAAAGCCACGCCTGACCCTGAAAGCAGGGGGTACCCGAGCGACGAGGACTGAGGAGCGCATGACGGACGAGAGCAGGGCCGCCGACGCGCCGAAGCGCGGCAAGCGCGGCCGCCGTCGCAAGCCGCGCAGCAAGGGCAAGAAGGCGCTCGTCATCACGGCCTGGACCGCGGCGGGTGTGGCCGTCCTGGGGGGCACCGGCCTCGGTTACGTCTATTTCAAGCTCAACGGCAACATCAAGGGCGTCGACATCAACGCCGCCCTCGGCACGGACCGCCCGGCGAACGTCGACAACGGCTCCCAGGACATCCTCGTCCTCGGCTCCGACTCCCGCTCCGGCAAGAACGCCAAGTACGGCAAGGACGAGGGTGCCGCCCGCTCGGACACGGCGATGATCGTGCACGTGTACAAGGGCCACAAGAAGGCCAGCGTGGTCTCCATACCCCGCGACACCCTCATCACCCGGCCCGAGTGCCCCGCCAAGGACGGCGGCACCGACCGGGGCGGACAGCGCCAGATGTTCAACACGGCGTACGAGGTGGGCGGCCCGGCCTGTGCCGTGAAGACCGTCGAGAAGATGTCCGGCATCCGCATGGACCACTACGTGGAAGTCGACTTCACGGGCTTCAAGAAGCTCATCGACACCCTCGGCGGTGTGGAGATCACCTCCAAGAAGGCCATCCACGACAAGGACAGCCACCTCGACCTGGAGGCCGGCACCCATCAGCTATCCGGTGAGCAGGCCCTCGGCCTGGTCCGCACCCGGCACGGCGTGGGGGACGGCAGCGACCTCGGCCGCATCCAGCTCCAGCAGGCCTTCATCAAGGCCCTCATGGACCAGGTCAAGGACATCAACCTCTTCGGCAACCCGAAGAAGCTGTACAACCTCGCCGACTCCGCGACCAGTGCCATCACCACCGACTCCGACCTGGACTCGGTCAAGGACCTGTACGGCTTCGCGGGCGGCCTCAAGGGCATCGGCTCCGGTGACATGAAGATGGTCACGCTGCCCGTCCAGTACGACCCGGCCGACATCAACCGCGTGCTGCCCCTGGAGAAGGCCGACCGGCAGGTATGGGACGCCCTCCGCGAGGACAGGCCCATCCCGAAGTCCGCCACGGACAAGTCGGCGGGCGACAAGGGCGACGCGGGCGAGGTCGTCACCAGCGACTGACCTGCTCGCCAGCAGTGACTGACCTGCTCGCCAGCAGCGACCGACCCGCTCCGGGCCGGGCCGGGAATACTTCCGGGC
Source organism: Streptomyces aureocirculatus (assembly GCF_000720475.1). Lineage (GTDB taxonomy): Bacteria > Actinomycetota > Actinomycetes > Streptomycetales > Streptomycetaceae > Streptomyces > Streptomyces aureocirculatus. Next base: position 60,201 of record NZ_JOAP01000030.1, on the reverse strand, counting down.
CCACCCCGGTTTGGGTAGATGCGGCCAGTCCTGGCAGACTGGTACGTCGGCCCCGGTTCACGCATCCGCATCCCGCGCCTGCGACCCGGTGCCCTCCCGAAACTAGGAGACACCTTGAAGCGCGACATCCACCCCGAGTACGTCGAGACGCAGGTTAGCTGCACCTGTGGCGCGTCGTTCACCACCCGCAGCACGATCACCGGCGGCGGCATCCGCGCCGAGGTCTGCTCCGAGTGCCACCCGTTCTACACGGGCAAGCAGAAGATCCTCGACACCGGTGGCCGTGTGGCCCGCTTCGAGGCCCGCTTCGGCAAGGCTGCCGGCTCCGCCGCGAAGTAGCGAGCCACCTGCGCCGGTCTCCGGCCGCCCCGCACCGGGCGGCCGGGACCGGCGTTTGCCGTCCCGCAGCCCCTTCACGAAGACACACAGGAGCCCCCGATGTTCGAGGCGGTCGAGGAACTGATCGGCGAGCACGCCGACCTGGAGAAGAAGCTCTCCGACCCTTCGGTCCACGCCGATCAGGCCAACGCGCGCAAGCTCAACAAGCGCTATGCCGAGCTGACGCCGATCGTCTCCACGTACCGCACCTACAAGCGCCTGGGCGACGACATCGAGACCGCGCGTGAGTTCGCCGTGGACGATCCCGACTTCGCCGCCGAGGTCAAGGAGCTCGACAAGCAGCGCGACGAGATCACCGAGAAGCTGCGGTTGCTCCTCGTGCCGCGTGACCCGAACGACGACAAGGACGTCATCCTGGAGGTCAAGGCCGGTGCGGGCGGCGACGAGTCCGCGCTGTTCGCAGGCGACCTGCTGCGCATGTACCTGCGCTACGCCGAGCGCGTCGGCTGGAAGACGGAGATCATCGACGCCACCGAGTCCGAGCTCGGCGGCTACAAGGACGTCCAGGTCGCCGTGAAGACCAAGGGCGGCCAGGGCGCCACCGAGCCCGGCCAGGGCGTCTGGGCGCGCCTGAAGTACGAGGGCGGCGTGCACCGTGTGCAGCGGGTTCCGGCCACCGAGTCCCAGGGCCGCATCCACACCTCCGCGGCCGGTGTCCTGGTGACGCCGGAGGCCGAGGAGATCGACGTCGAGATCAACCCGAACGACCTGCGGATCGACGTCTACCGCTCCTCGGGACCCGGCGGGCAGTCCGTCAACACCACGGACTCCGCCGTCCGCATCACGCACGTCCCCACCGGAGTCGTCGCCTCCTGCCAGAACGAGAAGAGCCAGCTTCAGAACAAGGAGCAGGCGATGCGTATCCTGCGCTCCAGGCTGCTCGCCGCGGCGCAGGAGGAGGCGGAGAAGGAGGCGGCGGACGCCCGGCGCAGCCAGGTCCGCACCGTGGACCGCTCCGAGAAGATCCGTACGTACAACTTCCCGGAGAACCGCATCTCCGACCACCGCGTCGGCTTCAAGGCGTACAACTTGGACCAGGTGCTCGACGGTGATCTCGACGCGGTCATCCAGGCCTGCGTCGACGCGGACTCCGCGGCGAAGCTCGCCGCCGCCTGAGCCCCTGCCCTTGTCCCGTACCACGCCCCGGAGGACAGCGTGAACCTGCTGCTCGCGGAAGTGGCCCAGGCCACCCAGCGGCTTGCCGACGCCGGCGTACCCTCGCCGCGCAACGACGCGGAGGAACTCGCCGCCTTCGTGCACGGCGTGAAGCGGGGCGAGCTGCACTCCGTCAAGGACACGGACTTCGACGCCCGCTACTGGGAGACGATCGCGCGCCGCGAGGCGCGCGAGCCGCTCCAGCACATCACGGGCCGTGCCTTCTTCCGCTATCTGGAGCTCCAGGTCGGCCCCGGCGTCTTCGTCCCGCGGCCGGAGACCGAGTCGGTCGTCGGCTGGGCCATAGACGCGGTCCGTGCGATGGACGTCGTCGAGCCGCTGATCGTCGACCTGTGCACCGGTTCGGGCGCCATCGCGCTCGCCATGGCCCAGGAGGTGCCGCGCTCGCGCGTGCACGCCGTGGAGCTGTCCGCGGACGCCATGAAGTGGACCCGTAAGAACGTCGAGGGGTCCCGGGTCGACCTGCGCCAGGGCGACGCACGCGACGCGTTCCCCGACCTCGACGGCCAGGTCGACCTCGTCATCTCCAACCCCCCGTACATCCCGTTGACGGAATGGGAGTACGTTGCGCCGGAGGCCCGCGACTACGATCCCGAACTCGCCCTGTTCTCCGGCGAGGACGGCCTCGACCTGATCCGCGGCATCGAGCGCACCGCGCACCGGCTGCTGCGGCCCGGCGGTGTCGTGGTGGTGGAGCACGCGGACACCCAGGGCGGCCTGGTGCCGTGGATCTTCACGGAGGAGCGGGGCTGGGCGGACGCCGCCGACCACCCGGACCTGAACAACCGGCCGCGGTTCGCGACCGCCCGCAAGGCGCTGCCGTGATGACGGCGGCGACGAAGACGACGATGTACGTGATGTACGCCGACGAGACGTACGTGTACGAGGAGGCCCGCTAGATGGCACGGCGATACGACACCAACGACGCGACCGACCGTACGACCGGTCTGCGCGAGGCCGCGTCCGCCGTCCGCCGTGGCGAACTGGTCGTGCTGCCCACCGACACCGTGTACGGGATCGGCGCCGACGCGTTCAGCCCGGAGGCGGTCGCCGACCTGCTCGACGCCAAGGGCCGCGGCCGGTCCATGCCGACGCCCGTCCTCATCGGCTCCCCGAACACGCTGCACGGCCTCGTCACGGACTTCTCCGAGTCCGCCTGGGAGCTCGTGGACGCCTTCTGGCCCGGCGCCCTCACGCTGGTCGCCCGGCAGCAGCCCTCGCTCCAGTGGGACCTCGGCGACACCCGGGGCACGGTCGCCATCCGGATGCCGCTGCACCCGGTCGCCATCGAGCTCCTCACCGAGTTCGGGCCGATGGCCGTGTCCTCCGCCAACCTCACCGGGCACCCGGCGCCCGAGGACTGCGACGCCGCCCAGGAGATGCTCGGCGACTCGGTCTCCGTGTACCTGGACGGCGGTCCCACGCCCGGCATCGTGCCCTCCTCGATCGTGGACGTGACCGGCAAGGTCCCCGTGCTGCTCCGCGCCGGCGCGCTCGACGCCGACGAGCTCCGCAAGGTGGTACCCGACCTCGAGGTGGCCAATTGAGGGCCCCTGAGACGGGGCGTGGCATAGCGGGCCGCACCGAGCCCTCTGTGGTCTTCGGTGCCCCGGGAAGCGCCGGTACCCCCGGCGGCTTCCGCATCCTCCACGTCAGCACCGGCAACGTCTGCCGCTCGCCGATCACCGAGCGGCTGACCCGGCACGCCCTCGCCGACCGGCTCGGCGATCCGCTCACCGGTGGGCTCATCGTGGAGAGCGCGGGCACCTGGGGGCACGAGGGTGCCCCCATGGAGACCAACGCCGAGACCGTGCTCGCCGACTTCGGCGCGGACGCCTCCGGCTTCGTCGGCCGTGAGCTCCTCGACGACCACGTCATCCGGGCCGACCTCGTCCTGACCGCGACGCGGGACCACCGGGCGCAGGTCATCTCCATGGGGCACTCCGCCGGGCTCCGCACCTTCACCCTGAAGGAGTTCACCCGTCTCGTCCGGGCCATAGACCCGGCCACCCTGCCCGACCCCGAGGGGGCCGACGGGGTCGTCGAGCGGGCCCGCGCCCTGGTGCGGGCCGCCGCCGCGTTGCGCGGGTGGCTGCTCGCCCCCAGCGCGGAGGCCGACGAGGTGTACGACCCCTACGGGGCGCCGCTGCCCTTCTTCCGCTCCGTCGGCGGCGAGATCCAGCAGGCCCTCGAGCCGGTGGTGACGGCCTTGACGGGGGTGCCGGCGGCCCGGGCGTAGTCCTGCGCGCCTTGGACCCCAGCCCTCAATCGGCGCTCCGCGCCTCGTCCTCAAACGCCGGACGGGCTATTCATAGCCCCTCCGGCGTTTGAGGAGCGGGGTCTGGGGCGGAGCCCCAGGAGCGCCCGCCGGGCAGCAAACCGGCCCCCGGCCTACATTGGGAGGATGACGACGGCAGAGGCTGGGCGCGCCGCCGACCCGGCGGCGTACGCCGCGCTGCGCCGCCAGGACCCCGAGCTCACCGACGTACTCCTCGGCGAGCTCGACCGCCAGTCGGCAAGCCTGCAACTGATCGCCGCGGAGAACTTCACGTCCCAGGCCGTCCTGACGGCCCTGGGCTCCCCGCTGGCGAACAAGTACGCCGAGGGCTACCCGGGGGCCCGCCACCACGGCGGCTGCGAGTTCGTGGACGTGGCGGAGCGCATCGCCACGGACCGCGCCAAGGCCCTCTTCGGCGCCGACCACGCGAACGTGCAGCCCCACTCGGGCTCCGCCGCCGTCCTGGCGGCCTACGCGGCCCTGCTGCGCCCCGGGGACACGGTTCTGGCCATGGGCCTGCCCTACGGCGGCCATCTCACGCACGGCTCGCCCGCGAACTTCTCCGGCCGCTGGTTCGACTTCGTGGGGTACGGCCTCGACCCGGAGAGCGGCCTGATCGACTACGACCAGGTGGCGGCCCTGGCCCGGGCGCACCGCCCGAAGGCGATCGTGTGCGGCTCCATCGCCTACCCCCGCCACATCGACTACGCGGCGTTCCGGGCCGTCGCGGACGACGTGGGGGCCTATCTCATCGCGGACGCCGCCCACCCCATGGGCCTGGTCGCGGGCGGCGCCGCGCCCAGCCCCGTGCCGTACGCGGACATCGTGTGCGCCACCACCCACAAGGTCCTGCGCGGCCCCCGCGGCGGCATGCTCCTGTGCCGCGGCGAACTCGCGGAGCGGGTGGACCGGGCGGTCTTCCCGTTCACGCAGGGCGGCGCCCAGATGCACACGATCGCCGCCAAGGCGGTGGCCTTCGGCGAGGCGGCGACGCCCGCGTTCACCGCGTACGCGCGTCAAGTCGTTGCGAACGCAAGGGTGTTGGCGGAGGCGCTCGCCGGTGAGGGCTTCGGTCTGAGCACCGGCGGCACCGACACCCATCTGATCCTCGCCGACCCCGCCCCGCACGGCGTACCGGCCCATGCCGCCCGTGGCCGCCTCGCCGCGGCGGGTCTGGTCCTCGACACCTGCGCGCTGCCGGGCGCCGACGGCCGCGGACTCAGGTTCGGGACGGCGGCCGTCACCACCCAGGGCATGCGGGAGGGTGAAATGGCGCGGATCGCCGCACTGTTCGCGGGGGCCGTCCGTGAGGAGGACAAAGTCAGGGACGCGGTACGGGAACTGGCGGGCCGGTTTCCGCCGTATCCGACAGCGGGGACACCGGGCACGGCGACGTCGTAGCGCACCTGTGCAACGATCCCCGCTACCCGGACGTCCCCAAGCTTATGCACGCGAAGCTAGGGTGTGGTGCTGAGATGGCCAGCGATACCTGTGGGGAAGCCCGTGCGTGAATATCTGCTGACGCTCTGCATCACGGCCGCGGTGACCTACCTGCTGACCGGCCCGGTGCGGAAGTTCGCGATCGTGGCCGGCGCCATGCCGGAGATCCGCGCGCGCGACGTGCACCGGGAACCGACACCCCGGCTCGGCGGAATCGCGATGTTCTTCGGCCTGTGCGCGGGGCTCCTGGTCGCCGACCACCTGCCGAACCTCAACGAGGTCTTCACGAAGTCGAACGAGCCGCGCGCGCTGCTCTCCGGCGCCGCGCTGATCTGGCTCATCGGCGTCCTCGACGACAAGTTCGAGATCGACGCGCTGATCAAGCTCGGCGGCCAGATGATCGCCGCGGGCGTGATGGTCATGCAGGGTCTGACGATCCTGTGGCTGCCCATCCCGGGCGCGGGGACGGTGTCCCTGACCCAGTGGCAGGGCACGCTGCTCACCGTCGCCCTGGTGGTCATCACCATCAACGCGGTCAACTTCGTCGACGGCCTCGACGGCCTCGCGGCGGGCATGGTGTGCATCGCCGCCGCGGCGTTCTTCATGTACGCGTACCGGATCTGGTACGGGTACGGGATCGAGGCCGCGGCCCCCGCCACCCTCTTCGCCGCCATCCTGATGGGCATGTGCCTGGGCTTCCTGCCGCACAACATGCATCCGGCCCGGATCTTCATGGGCGACTCGGGGTCGATGCTCATCGGCCTGGTGCTCGCCGCCGGCGCCATCTCCATCACCGGGCAGGTCGACCCGGACGCGATGAAGCTGAACCTCGGCGGCACCCGCGACGCGACACACGCGATGCTTCCCGTCTTCATCCCGCTGCTGATGCCGCTGACGATCATCGCGATCCCGTTCGCCGACCTGGTGCTCGCCATCGTGCGCCGCACCTGGAAGGGCCAGTCGCCGTTCGCCGCCGACCGCGGCCATCTGCACCACCGGCTGCTCGAAGTCGGCCACTCGCACAGCCGGGCCGTGCTGATCATGTACTTCTGGTCGGCTCTGATCGCCTTCGGCACCGTCGCGTACTCCGTGCACTCCACGAACATGTGGATCCTGCTCCTGATCGTCGCCCTGAGCGCCGTCGGGCTCGCGCTGCTCCTGCTGCCGCGCTTCACCCCGCGGACGCCCGGATGGGCGGAGGGCTTCGTACCGCCGCGCTACCGGCGCCGCCGTGCGGCTCTCGCGGAGGCGGCGGCGCACGAGTCGGAAGCGGCCGCTCAGCCGGAAACGGAATCCCGTCACCCCGTGGGAGCGGGCGTCAACGGTGCGACCGCCGTCGGCACCCGCCCGAGCTCCCCGGACCGGAGCAAGGCCGAATCCTCGCGTTGACGCGGACCCGAAAACGCTCCAGTACCAGACAAGTCGACCGTCAAGTTGCACAGACGCGCGGGTTAGCCCTCATGTGTGACGGCAAGCACACCCGTCAGGTAAAGGACTCATCAAATAGTTTGTGATACCGTTCACGAGACCCGGGGACAGAGCCGAAGGACCGTAGTGCGACGGTTCTCTCGGCCCGAGGACCCCACTCGGCCCGGGTCTACGCTCGTCCATGACGACACCCTGCCCCCGTCTGTAAGCGGAGTTGCCGCCATGCCGTCTCAAGACACCCGAAACCTCCTGCAGTCCGCCGTACCCACCGCTGCCGTAGGCGCGATCGTCGCCGTGGTGAGTGGAGTGGTCGCGGGCGGCAAGGGAGCCCTCGGTGCTGTCATCGGCACGCTGGTCGTCATCGCTTTCATGGGGCTCGGCCTGTTCATCCTGCAGCGGACGGCAAAATCGCTTCCGCAGTTGTTCCAGGCGATGGGGCTGATGCTCTATGTCGCTCAGCTCCTCCTGCTTCTCATTTTCGTGGGTCTGTTCAAGGACACGAACGCGTTCAACCCGAAGTCCTTCGCGCTCGCTCTCGTCATCGCCACCGTCGCCTGGATGGCGTCGCAGGCTCGCGCGCACATGAAGGCCAAGATCCTCTACGTCGAACCTGAACCCGAACCTTCCTCCGCGTCCTCCTCTCGTAAGAGCGACAAGCCGGAGAAGCCGGGGTCGGAGACGTGAGAGGTAGGGCCGGGATAAATGCACGTTCGAGATGCTGCTATCGTCCGGTGCCAACTGCGGCACTGCAGGCGCGGGCATCTGAGCTGACGCCTGCACCATCGCGAGGCTCGATGCCTGAACGCCGCTCACACTTCCGAAACACCAGTCCGGTGCCGACCCGCGGCCGCGCGCCGCGCCGACACGACAACGAGGTTGCCGTACCTATGCGTCACGCCGAAGGAGCCCGCGGTGAGTGCTGACCAAACTGAGCTCGCCTTTGACTGGAGCTGTCGGATCTCCTCCGACAACGGCTGTGGCTTCCCGGCTCCGGGCCTGCACTCGTTCCTCTTCAAGCCGATCTTCGAGGTCGGCGGGTTCGAGTTCAACAAGGTGATGCTGCTCGCCCTGATCACGACCATGGTCGTCATCACCTTCTTCTACGCCGCCTTCGGCAAGGCCAAGGTCGTGCCGGGCAAGCTCCAGATGATCGGTGAGGCGGGCTACGACTTCGTCCGCCGCGGGATCGTCTACGAGACGCTCGGCAAGAAGGAGGGCGAGAAGTACGTCCCCCTCATGGTCTCGATGTTCTTCTTCATCTGGATCATGAACATCTGGTCCGTGGTCCCGCTGTCGCAGTTCCCGGTCTCGTCGGTCTTCGCGTACCCGGTCGTGCTCGCGGTCATCACGTATCTGATCTGGGTGCCGCTGACCTTCAAGCGCCACGGTTTCGTGGGCGGCTGGAAGAACATCACCGGTTACGACAACTCGCTCGGCCCGATCAAGTGGCTGGTGTCGTTCATCGAGTTCTTCTCGAACCTGCTCGTGCGTCCCTTCACGCACTCCGTGCGACTGTTCGCCAACATGTTCGCCGGGCACCTGATGCTGGTGATGTTCACCGTCGCCTCCTGGTACCTCCTGAACAGTTGGATGATCCCGGCCGCCGGTGTGTCCTTCGTGATGACCATGGCCATGATCTGCTTCGAACTCTTCGTGCAGGCCGTCCAGGCGTACGTCTTCGTGCTCCTTGCCTGCACGTACATCCAGGGCGCCATCGCCGAGCACCACTGATACCGCCCGCCCCCAAACTCCCAGACGCCCGGTGGCCAACCCCCACCGGTCCATGAAAGAGAAGGAAGAGACAGCATGTCCGCTGTTGAGCTCGCCGCAGGTGTTTCCGGCTCCCTCGGTTCGATCGGCTACGGCCTCTCCGCGATCGGCCCCGGCATCGGTGTCGGCATCGTCTTCGGTAACGGCACCCAGGCCCTGGCCCGTCAGCCCGAGGCTGCCGGTCTGATCCGCGCCAACCAGATCCTCGGCTTCGCCTTCTGTGAGGCGCTCGCCCTCATCGGCATCGTCATGCCGTTCGTGTTCGGCCAGTAATTACTGCGCACCGACACTTTTTCGACGAAAGGCACTGATGTGATCGCCAACCTGGTTCAGCTGGCGGCCGAGGAGAAGCAGAACCCTCTGATTCCTCCGGGCCCCGAGCTGCTTGTCGGCGCCATCGCCTTCGCCATCGTTTTCTTCTTCTTCTGGAAGAAGCTCATCCCGAACATCAACAAGGTTCTGGAAGAGCGCCGGGAGGCGATCGAAGGCGGTATCGAGAAGGCCGACGCCGCTCAGACCGAGGCCCAGAGCGTTCTCGAGCAGTACAAGGCTCAGCTCGCCGAGGCCCGCCACGAGGCCGCGCGGCTGCGCCAGGAGGCGCAGGAGCAGGGCGCCCAGCTCATCGCCGAGATGCGGGCCGAGGGCCAGCGTCAGCGCGAGGAGATCGTCGCCGCAGGCCACGCCCAGATCGAGGCCGACCGCAAGGCCGCCGCGCAGTCGCTGCGTCAGGACGTGGGCCAGTTGGCCACCGAACTGGCCGGCAAGCTGGTGGGTGAATCCCTTGAGGAGCACGCCCGCCAGAGCCGCACGATCGACCGCTTCCTCGACGAGCTCGACGCGAAGGCAGAGGCCACTCGATGACGGCGCAGACGGCGCACGGAGCCAGCCGCGAGGCGCTCGCCGCCGCCCGTGAGCGTCTGGACGCGCTGACCGACAACACCGCGGTCGACGCCAAGCTGCTGGCCGACGATCTTGCCGCGGTCACCGCGCTGCTGCACCGCGAGGTCTCGCTGCGACGGGTCCTGACCGACCCGGCGCAGCCCGGCGAGGCCAAGGCGGAGCTGTCCGGGCGGCTGCTCGGCGGCAAGGTCGGCGGCGAGACCGCGGACCTGGTGGCAGGCCTTGTGCGCTCCCGCTGGTCGCAGTCCCGCGACCTGGTGGACGCCCTGGAGGAGCTCACCGACCTCGCCGACCTGACCGCCGCGCAGAAGTCGGGCGCGCTGGACACCGTCGAGGACGAGCTGTTCCGGTTCGGCCGGATCGTGGCCGCGAACACCGGGCTGCGCGCGGCGCTCACCGACCGTGCCGCGTCCGGCACCGCCAAGAGCGAGCTGCTGCGCAGCCTGCTCGGCGGGCGTGCGGACGCCGCCACGGAGCGTCTGGTCACGCGTCTTGTGACCGCGCCCCGTGGACGTAGCCTGGAAGCGGGCCTCGAGTCCCTCGCCAAGCTGGCGGCGGACCGCCGACAGCGCATGGTCGCCGTCGTCACCTCCGCTGTGCCGCTCGCGGACCAGCAGAAGGAGCGGCTCGGTGCGGCGCTCGCGAAGATCTACGGGCGTCAGATGCATCTGAACCTGGACGTGGACCCCGAAGTCCTCGGCGGGATCAGGGTGCAGGTGGGCGACGAGGTCATCAACGGCTCCATCGCGGACCGCATCGAGGACGCGCACCGCCGCATGGCGGGCTAGTAACGCAATATGCAGGACAACGGCCCTGGTTGGGCCGTGCAGAGGATGCAAAGTTTCTGGGGGGAGCCCCCAGATCCCCCAAAGAAACTTCGGGCCCAACAAGGAGAGCAGGGAACCCAGATGGCGGAGCTCACGATCCGGCCGGAGGAGATCCGGGACGCGCTGGAGAACTTTGTCCAGGCGTACAAGCCGGACGCGGCCTCGCGCGAGGAGGTCGGTACGGTCACCCTGGCCGGCGATGGCATCGCGAAGGTCGAGGGCCTGCCCTCGGCCATGGCCAACGAACTGCTGAAGTTCGAGGACGGGACCCTTGGTCTCGCGCTGAACCTGGAAGAGCGCGAGATCGGTGCGATCATCCTCGGCGAGTTCAGCGGCATCGAGGAGGGCCAGTCGGTGCACCGCACCGGCGAAGTCCTCTCGGTCGCGGTGGGCGAGGGCTACCTCGGCCGCGTCGTCGACCCGCTCGGCAACCCGATCGACGGCCTCGGCGAGATCGAGACGTCCGGCCGCCGCGCCCTCGAGCTGCAGGCTCCGGGCGTCATGGCCCGTAAGTCGGTGCACGAGCCGATGGAGACGGGCTACAAGGCCGTCGACGCCATGACCCCGATCGGCCGCGGCCAGCGTCAGTTGGTCATCGGCGACCGCCAGACCGGCAAGACCGCCCTGGCCGTCGACACGATCATCAACCAGCGCGACAACTGGCGCACCGGCGACCCGAAGAAGCAGGTTCGCTGCGTCTACGTCGCCATCGGCCAGAAGGGCTCGACCATCGCCTCCGTGCGTGGTGCCCTCGAAGAGGCCGGCGCCCTGGAGTACACGACCATCGTCGCCGCCCCGGCGTCCGACCCGGCCGGCTTCAAGTACCTGGCGCCGTACACCGGCTCGGCCATCGGCCAGCAGTGGATGTACGAGGGCAAGCACGTCCTCATCATCTTCGACGACCTCTCGAAGCAGGCCGACGCCTACCGCGCCGTGTCCCTGCTGCTCCGCCGCCCGCCGGGGCGCGAGGCCTACCCCGGTGACGTCTTCTACCTGCACTCCCGCCTCCTGGAGCGCTGCGCCAAGCTCTCCGACGAGATGGGCGCGGGCTCGATGACCGGTCTGCCGATCGTCGAGACGAAGGCCAACGACGTCTCGGCGTTCATCCCGACCAACGTCATTTCCATCACCGACGGCCAGTGCTTCCTGGAGTCGGACCTGTTCAACGCCGGTCAGCGCCCCGCGCTGAACGTCGGTATCTCCGTGTCCCGAGTCGGTGGTTCCGCTCAGCACAAGGCGATGAAGCAGGTCTCGGGCCGACTGCGCGTGGACCTCGCCCAGTTCCGTGAGCTGGAGGCGTTCGCCGCCTTCGGTTCCGACCTGGACGCCGCGTCGAAGGCGCAGCTCGAGCGCGGCCAGCGCATGGTCGAGCTGCTGAAGCAGGCGCAGTACCAGCCGATGTCGACCGAGGACCAGGTCGTCTCCGTGTGGGCAGGTACCACCGGCAAGATGGACGATGTGCCGGTCGCCGACGTCCGCCGCTTCGAGCGTGAGCTGCTCGACTACCTGCACCGCAAGGAGCAGGGCCTGATGACCTCCATCAAGGAGGGCGGCAAGATGTCGGACGACACCCTCACGGCCGTCGCCGACGCCATCGCGGACTTCAAGAAGCAGTTCGAGACCTCGGACGGGAAGCTTCTCGGCGAGGACGCTCCTGCCGCTGCCGGCAAGTGACGACGGAAGGGACCTGACTCATGGGAGCCCAGCTCCGGGTCTATAAGCGTCGCATCAAATCCGTCACGGCGACCAAGAAGATCACCAAGGCGATGGAGATGATCGCCGCCTCGCGCGTCGTCAAGGCGCAGCGCAAGGTGGCGGCCTCCACGCCGTACGCGACCGAGCTCACCCGCGCGGTCACGGCGGTGGGAACCGGCTCGAACACCAAGCACCCGCTGACGACGGAGGCAGAGACGGCGACGCGAGCCGCCGTCCTCCTGCTGACCAGCGACCGCGGTCTGGCCGGCGCCTTCAACTCCAACGCCATCAAGGCCGCGGAGCAACTGACCGCTCGTCTGGAGGCGGAGGGCAAGGAGGTCGACTCGTACATCGTCGGCCGCCGTGGTGTCGCCCACTACAACTTCCGCGAGCGCACGATCGCGAAGCAGTGGAGCGGCTTCACCGACCAGCCCGAGTACGCGGACGCCAAGACGGTCGCGGGCCCGCTGATCGAGGCGATCGAGAAGGACACGGCGGAGGGCGGCGTGGATGAGCTCCACATCGTCTACACCGAGTTCGTCTCGATGATGACGCAGACGGCCGTGGACAGCCGCCTGCTGCCGCTCAGCCTCGAAACGGTGACATCAGCGGCTGCCGCCGCGGGGGCCGAGGAGTCGGCGAAGAAGGACGAGATCCTTCCGCTGTACGACTTCGAGCCGTCGGCGGAGGACGTCCTCGACGCCCTGCTGCCGCGCTACGTCGAGAGCCGGATCTACAACGCGCTGCTCCAGTCGGCTGCCTCCAAGCACGCCGCCACGCGCCGCGCGATGAAGTCGGCGACCGACAACGCCGGAGACCTGATCAACAATCTGTCCCGGCTTGCCAACGCGGCCCGCCAGGCCGAAATCACCCAGGAAATCAGCGAGATCGTTGGTGGCGCGTCCGCGCTGGCCGACGCGACCGCGGGGAGTGACAAGTAATGACGACCACAGTTGAGACGGCCGTTGCCACGGGCCGCGTCGCCCGGGTCATCGGCCCGGTCGTCGACGTGGAGTTCCCCGTCGACGCGATGCCGGAGATCTACAACGCCCTGCACGTCGAGGTCGCCGACCCGGCGCAGGACGGTGCGAAGAAGATCCTGACGCTCGAGGTCGCCCAGCACCTCGGTGACGGCCTGGTCCGCGCCATCTCCATGCAGCCCACCGACGGCCTGGTCCGCCAGGCCCCGGTGACCAACACCGGCAACGGCATCACCGTCCCGGTCGGCGACTTCACCAAGGGCAAGGTGTTCAACACCCTCGGTGAGGTGCTGAACGTCGACGAGCAGTACACGGGCGAGCGCTGGTCCATCCACCGCAAGGCCCCGAAGTTCGACGAGCTCGAGTCGAAGACCGAGATGTTCGAGACCGGCGTCAAGGTCATCGACCTTCTCACCCCGTACGTCAAGGGTGGAAAGATCGGTCTGTTCGGTGGTGCCGGTGTCGGCAAGACGGTGCTCATCCAGGAGATGATCTACCGCGTCGCCAACAACCACGACGGTGTCTCCGTGTTCGCCGGTGTCGGTGAGCGCACCCGTGAGGGCAACGACCTCATCGAGGAGATGTCGGAGTCGGGCGTCATCGACAAGACGGCCCTGGTCTTCGGCCAGATGGACGAGCCCCCGGGCACCCGTCTGCGCGTGGCCCTCGCCGGTCTGACCATGGCGGAGTACTTCCGCGATGTGCAGAAGCAGGACGTGCTGTTCTTCATCGACAACATCTTCCGCTTCACGCAGGCCGGCTCCGAGGTCTCGACCCTCCTGGGCCGGATGCCCTCGGCCGTGGGTTACCAGCCGAACCTGGCCGACGAGATGGGTCTCCTCCAGGAGCGCATCACCTCGACCCGTGGTCACTCGATCACCTCGATGCAGGCGATCTACGTCCCCGCGGACGACCTGACCGACCCGGCCCCGGCCACCACGTTCGCCCACCTCGACGCGACGACGGTGCTCTCCCGTCCGATCTCCGAGAAGGGCATCTACCCGGCCGTGGACCCGCTGGACTCCACGTCCCGCATCCTGGACCCGCGGTACATCGCGCAGGACCACTACGACACCGCCATGCGGGTCAAGAACATCCTGCAGAAGTACAAGGACCTCCAGGACATTATCGCCATTCTCGGCATCGACGAGCTCGGCGAAGAGGACAAGCTGGTCGTCTCCCGCGCCCGTCGCGTGGAGCGCTTCCTGTCGCAGAACACGCACGTCGCCAAGCAGTTCACCGGCGTCGACGGTTCGGACGTCCCCCTGGACGAGTCGATCGTGGCCTTCAACGCGATCTGCGACGGCGACTACGACCACTTCCCTGAGCAGGCGTTCTTCATGTGTGGTGGCCTTGAGGACCTCAAGGCCAACGCGAAGGAACTCGGCGTTTCCTGAGTCCCCCGACTCATGAGGAGGGGCGGGCACGACCCCCTTGCGGGGGACCGAGTCCCGCCCCTCCTCTCACGCCCACTAGAATTTGACCCAACACCCGGCTGAACGGCCGGGTGGTGACCCGAGGAGCCACCCTTGGCTGCTGAGCTGCATGTCGAGCTGGTCGCCGCGGACCGCAGTGTCTGGTCCGGCGAGGCCACCCTGGTCGTCGCGCGCACCACGTCCGGCGACATCGGCGTCATGCCCGGTCACCAGCCGCTGCTCGGTGTGCTGGAGTCGGGCCCGGTGACCATCCGCACCAGCGACGGCGGGATCGTCGTCGCCGCGGTGCACGGCGGATTCATCTCGTTCGCCGACAACAAGCTGTCGCTGCTCGCCGAGATCGCCGAGCTCTCCGACGAGATCGACGTCCAGCGTGCGGAGCGGGCGTTCGAGCGTGCCAAGTCGGAGGCGGACGCCTCCGCCGAGCGGCGCGCCGACGTCCGACTGCGTGCGGTGGCGGCGCGCTGACCCCAGCGCGTGGCGTGACGTGACTCAGCCGCGGCCAGGTCCGGAGCTCTCCGGACCGGGTCGCGGCTGAGGCGATGCGGGTGCAGTTTCGGGTGCGGTTGTTTGGTCCGTTTCGTGAAGTCGTGTTGAGGCGAGGAGGTCGGTGCCGATGATCCTCGTGTCGCTCGTGTGCGGACTTGTGTTGATCGCGCTGGTATTGCTGGGACTCTTCGTCTTCGGACTGCGTCGCCGGCTCATCCAGCGCTCCGGCGGCACCTTCGACTGCAGCCTGCGCTGGCACGCGCCGAAACCCGGCGAGAGCGCCGACGCCTCAGGCAAGGGCTGGGGCTACGGCGTCGCCCGCTACAACGGGGACCGCGTCGAGTGGTTCCGTGTCTTCTCCTACGCGCCCCGCCCGCGCCGCGTCCTGGAACGCTCGGCGATCGAGGTCGTCGACCGGCGGGCGCCCGACGGCGAGGAGGAGCTCGCCCTCCTCTCCGACGCCGTCGTGCTCGGCTGTCTGCACCGCGGGGTCCGCCTCGAACTGGCGATGAGCGAGGACGCACTCACCGGTTTCCTGGCCTGGCTGGAGGCGGCCCCTCCGGGCCAGCGGGTGAACGTGGCATAGCTGCCGCCGAGGGGCGCCCCGCAAGGGGCGCGGGGAACTGCGCGCCCAGCCCCCCCCACGACCCGCAGCCGGACACAGAGAAACCGGACACACAGAGAAACCGGACACACAGAGAAAGCGGACACACAGAGAAACCGGACACACACGAAGAAGCCGGGGAGACAGGGGGCGTTCCTGTCTCCCCGGCTTCGTTCCGGGTGGGCGGCCGAAGCCGCCCGGAGTTACTTCAGACCGTCATGGATGGCGGTCGCCAGCTCGCCGTTCGTGGTGTCGCCGCTGAACTCCCAGAAGAAGGCGCCGCCGAGACCCTGCTCCTTCGCCCAGGCCATCTTGGCGCGGATCGTCGCCGGGGTGTCGTACGACCACCAGTTGTTGCCGCAGTGTGCGTACGCGGTGCCCGCGACGGTGCCGTTGGACGGGCAGGAGTTCTTCAGGACCTTGTAGTCCTCGAAGCCCGCCTCGAACGTGCCGGGCGCGGCCCCGGTCGCGGTGCCGCCCGGCTCCTTCTGGGTGACGCCCGTCCAGCCGCGGCCGTAGAAGCCGATGCCGAGCAGCAGCTTCTTGGCCGCCACGCCCTTGGCCTTCAGCTTGTTGATCGCGGCGGCGGAGTTGAAGCCCGCCTTGGGGATGCCCGGGTAGTCGGTGAGCGGCGAGTGCGGTGCCGTCGGACCCTTGGCGTCCCAGGCGCCGAAGAAGTCGTACGTCATCACGTTGTACCAGTCGAGGTACTGCGAGGCGCCGCCGTAGTCGGCCGCGTCGATCTTGCCGCCGGGGGAGCCGTCCGCGGTGATGGCCGCGGTCACCAGGTTGCTGGCCCCGAACCTGTTGCGGAACGCCTGCGCCATCGTCTTCATCACGGCAGGACCCGAGCTGTCGCAGGTCAGACCGCAGGCGTTGGGGTACTCCCAGTCCAGGTCGACGCCGTCGAAGACATCGGCCCAGCGCGGGTCCTCCACCAGCTTGTAGCAGGAGTCCGCGAACGCCGCGGGGTTCTTCATGGCGTCGGTGAAGCCGCCGGACCAGGTCCAGCCGCCGAAGGAGTAGAGGATCTTGATGTGCGGGTACTTGGCCTTCAGCTTGCGCAGTTGGTTGAAGTTGCCGCGCAGCGGCTGGTCCCAGGTGTCGGCGACGCCGTCGACGGACTGATCGGCGGTGTAGGCCTTCTCGTAGTCGGCGTAGCTGTCACCGATGGTGCACTTGCCGCCCTGGACGTTGCCGAAGGCGTAGTTGATGTGCGTGATCTTCTCGGCGGAGCCGGAGGTCGCGATGTTCTTGACGTGGTAGTTGCGCTGGTAGACGCCCCAGTTGGCGAAGTACCCCATCTTGACCTTGGCCCCGGGGTCGGGGTTCTGGTCGCCACCCGTGGTGCGCACCTTCACCGAGTCGCTGGCGGGCCCGGTCTGGTCCGCGGTGTCGCGGGCCTGGACGCTGTACGAGTAGTCGGTGCCCTTGGTGAGCCCTGAGTCCGCGTACGAGGTGCCGGTCACCGTCGCGACCTTGGCGCCGTCGCGCAGGACGTCGTAGTTCTTGATGCCCTTGTCGTCCGTGGCCGCCTTCCAGTCCAGTTTCACCGAGGTGTCGGTGATACCGGACGCGGTCGGGGTGCCGGGGGCGGAGGGCGCGCTGTCGCCGGGCTGGCCGCCGCCGTCACAGCTCTCGCCGTTCAGGAGACAGTTGGAGGGCGAGCCGGGCCCGGAGCCGTTGAAGCCGAAGGAGGCGGTGGCGCCGGGGGCCAGCGAGCCGTTCCAACTGAGGTTCTTCGCGGTCCACTTGTTGCCCGAGTTGGTGACGGTCGCGTCCCAGGCGGACGTCACCTTGGTGCCCGCGGGGAAGTCCCACTCGACGGTCCATGAGCTGAGCGTGGTGGTGCCGGTGTTCTTGATCGTCCACTTGCCCCCGAAGCCGGAGCCCCAGTCCTGGGTCTTGGTGAACGTGGCGGTGGCCCCCGCGGCGGCCTTGGACGCGGTCTGCGCGGTGCGCGGGGCGGTGTCCGGGGCCGCCTCGGCGGAGCCGCCGATGGCGACGAGGGTGGCGAGGGGGAGCAGCAGAGTGGTGAGCCCGGCTGTCAGTCGATGCCTGGGCCTGTGTCTGACGCGCAAGGGGTGCTCCTCGGTCGAGTTCCGGGGGTGGGGGTGCCCTGCGACGCCCGTGAGTACCTTGTGCACTTTGTGTGCATGTCATGTACCCACCGCAGTGAGGTGAGAGTAGGAAAGGTCTGGACCATAGGTCAAGACCTTTCACTGGCCTCTGGGCCTTGGGCGGGGTTCCCTGAGTGGGTGCCGTTGATCGCCCTGCGGGCTCGTCTGATCGCCCTGCGGGCTCGTCGTCGAACGCCGGACGGACTTGGATCGCCCTTCCGGCTCGTCCGCAAACGCCGGACGGGCGGAACTACACACCCAGTTCCTGGGCGAGGACGGCCGCCTGTACCCGGCTGCGCAGCTCCAGCTTGCCGAGGAGACGGCTCACATGGGTCTTGACGGTTGCCTCCGCCATGTCCAGGTGGGTGGCGATCTCCGCGTTGGACAGGCCCTGGCCCAGACAGGCGAGGACCTCGCGTTCGCGGCGGGTGAGGGCGTCGAGGACGGAGGGGGAGGGGGCGTTCGCGGACCGTACGGGCCGTGGCGTGGCGAACTCGGCGATCAGACGGCGGGTGACCGCGGGTGCGATCAGGCCCTCACCGCGGGCCACCGTGCGCACCGCTTCGAGCAGGTCCCGCGCCTCGGTGTTCTTCAGGAGGAAGCCGGACGCGCCCGCGCGCAGCGCCCCGAAGACGTACTCGTCCAGGTCGAACGTGGTCAGGACCAGTACGTCCGCGAGGTTCTCGGCCACCACCTGGCGGGTCGCGGAGACGCCGTCGAGGCGCGGCATCTGTATGTCCATGAGGACCAGGTCCGGGCGCAGCTCGCGGGCCAGGGACACGGCCTGCTCACCGTCCGCGGCCTCCCCGACGACCTCGATGTCGGGCGCGCTGCGCAGGATCAGGACCAGGCCCGCCCGCACGGCGCTCTGGTCCTCGGCGACGAGCACGCGGATCATTCGGGGGCTCCTTGGTCCTTGGGGTCGACGGGCAGTTGGGCCTCGACCCGCCAGACTTTCGTGCCGGGCAGGTCGGGGTGCGGCTCGGGGCCGGACGCGAAGGTGCCCCCGAGCAGCGCGGCACGTTCCTCCATGCCGACGAGACCGGCTCCGGAACCCGGCGCGCGCGGCCCGCGCGAGTCACCGTACGGGCTGGTCACGCTGACGCACAGGGCCGTGGGCCGCCGGGTGAGCGTCACCGTGACCCGGCCGGGTGACGCGTGCTTGAGGGCGTTGGTGAGGGACTCCTGGACGATGCGGTACGCGGCGAGGCCGACCGGCGCGGGCAGCGGTGCCTCGCCCGGGGAGCGGGTGTCGTCGAGGCGGACGTCGAGGCCGTTGGTGCGGGCGTTCTCGACGAGGGAGCCGAGGCCGTCCAGGGTGGGCGCCGCGGTCGGCTCCAGGTCGCCGCTGGAGTCCCGCAGGATGCCGATGAGGCGACGCATTTCGGCCAGCCCCTCGACGCTGTTCTCGCGGATGACGGTGAGCGCGTTCCTGGTCGTGCCCGGGTCGTCGAGGGAGAGCGCGGCCGTGGAGTGGATGGCGATCGCCGACAGGTGGTTGGCGACCATGTCGTGCAGTTCCCTCGCCATGCGCGCACGCTCGGCCGTGACGGCCTGGGCGCGGTCCACCTCGGCGAGCAGCGCGGTCTGCTCGGCGCGCAGCCGGGCCATGTCGGCGGCTTCCCGGTGGTTGCGGACGAGAACGCCCGTGGTGGCGGGCGTGAACGCCACCAGGGCGATGACGGCGCCGACCAGGATCGCCTCCGGATCCCGGAACCAGGCCAGGAATCCGACGGTGACGGCCACCGTGATCAGGCCCGTGGTGACCGGGATGCGCCGGGCCTCGGCGGGCGTGCCGTAGACCACGGCCGCGTAAACGAGGTCCGTGAACATCACCACGGTCGCCAGGTTGCCCGTCGTGAACTGGTCCGCGATCAGCACGAACGCGCCCGCGATCAGCGCAGGGCGCGGGGCCGTGCGGCGCGTCAGCTCCAGGCCCGCCATGGCGAACAGCGGGAGCAGCGACCAGGCGTGACCGAGCGGCCGGTCCTGTTGCATGTGCAGGCCGAGCGCCCAGAGCGCGAGGCCGCTGAGCAGGCTGGCCACACAGATGCGGACGTCCACGACGTCCGGTCGGCGGGGGAGCGGCAGCGGCATGACTCCATCCAACACGGGACGGCGCTCCCTGACCTCCCTACGGGGGGTGAAGCGCCAGTACATCGAAGGATGCAGCCGCACTTCGTCACTCGCGACGACGATCCGCGGCGGTCCCGGCGAGAGCCTTGAGGAGTACCAGAACCGGTGTCAGGAGGAACGAGCCGTGATCGTCACGCTGATCATCATCTGCGAGGTGGGCTTCTGGGTGCTGCTCGCCGCGGGGCTCGCGACCCGCTATCTGCTGAAGATGCCACGGCTCGGCCTCGCCATCCTGCTCTGCGAGCCCCTGCTCGAACTGTTGCTGCTCGTGGTCACCGCCCTCGACCTCAAGAACGGCGCCGACCCGAGCTGGAAGCACGGCCTCGCCGCCGTCTACATCGGCTACACCGTCGGCCACGGCCACCGCACCGTGAAGTGGCTCGACGGGCACGCGGCGCACCGCTTCAACGGCACCCCCGTGCCGCGCCCGCCGCGCTACGGCTGGCCGCGCGCCCGGCACGAGGGCGAGGTCTGGCTGGGCACGCTCGTCGCGGCGGCGGTCGCCTCGGGTCTGCTGCTTCTCGCCAAGTGGTACGTCGACGACCCCGGCCGCACCGGCTCCCTGGAGTCCTGGATGGCCACCGCGTGGCGCGCGGCGGGCATCCACGGCCTGATCGCGCTGAGCTACACGCTGTTCCCGAAGCGGGGGTCGGCGCCGGGTCCGGGGGAGCGGGACGACGAGCGCCCCCGGGACCTCACGAAGAGCCGGCGCTAGCGCTCCCCGCCCGGCACCCACAACACGTCTCCGACCTCCTTGTTCGCCGTACGGGCGAGAATGAACAGGAGGTCGGAGAGGCGGTTGAGGTAGGTCGCGGTGAGGGCGTTCATGGTCTCGCTGTGCGCCTCGAGGGCCGCCCAGGTGGACCGCTCGGCCCGCCGCACCACCGTGCACGCCTGGTGGAGCAGCGCCGCGCCCGGCGTACCGCCCGGCAGGATGAAGCTGCGCAGCTTCTCCAGGTCCTCGTTGAAGCGGTCGCAGTCCGCCTCCAGCTTGTCGATGTACGACTGCTCGACGCGCAGGGGCGGGTACTCCGGGTCCCGCACGACGGGGGTGCACAGGTCCGCGCCCACGTCGAAGAGGTCGTTCTGGACCCGGGTGAGGACCTTGACGACGTCCGCGTCGAGGCGGCCGAGAGCGATCGCCGTCCCGATGACGGCGTTCGCCTCGTTCGCGTCCGCGTACGCGGAGATCCTCAGGTCGGTCTTGGCGGTCCTGCTCATGTCCCCGAGGGCGGTGGTGCCCCGGTCGCCGGTCCGTGTGTAGATGCGCGTCAAATTGACCATGGGCCCAGCGTAATAAGCCCCGTCAGGGGCTTTTAAGGGGCGCGGGGAACTGCGAGCTCAGCCCAGGAAAAGCCGCAGACGCGTCTGCCGAGGACCACGCAGACGCGTCTGCGGCTTTTCTGTGGCTGGTCGCGCAGTTCCCCGCGCCCCTACGGGGCGCTTCGATAGGCCCGGGTGCCGATGGTCACGGCGAGTGCCGCGAAGCCGACGGCGACCAGTGCCCCGTACAGCATGGTGGAGGTCGCGTACATGCCCACGT
Organism: Streptomyces aureocirculatus; assembly: GCF_000720475.1. Lineage (GTDB taxonomy): Bacteria > Actinomycetota > Actinomycetes > Streptomycetales > Streptomycetaceae > Streptomyces > Streptomyces aureocirculatus. The sequence goes on along the minus strand of NZ_JOAP01000030.1, from coordinate 38,980 downwards.
ACGCGTCGCGCACCGCGTCCACCAGGTAGCGGAACGGCGTGAAGTGCGAGAGCACGTCGAGCCAGTTGGGCGCGAGGGCCATCGGGAGCATCAGGCCGGACAGCAGCATGGAGGGCATGGCGAGGGCGTTGACCGTCGGGCCGAACGACTGCGGAGTGTCGATCTTGAGCGCGAGCGCGTACGACAGCGAGGCGAGGGCGCAGGTCAGCAGGGCCACGAACGCGAAGCCGAGCAGGATGCCGGCGAGGGGCGCGCGCAGGCCCATGACCAGCGCGGCGAGCACAAGCAGCACCGACTGCGCGACGAACAGCGCGGCATCCCGCAGCAGCCGTCCGAGCAGCAGCGCGGGACGGCTCACCGGGGTGGCGCGCAGCCGCTCCACCACTCCCCAGTTGTTCTCCATGATGAGGGCGAAGCCGCTGAACGAGGCGCCGAACAGGCTGAGCTGGAGCAGCAGGCCCGGCACCAGGACCTGCCAGGAGTCGCCGCGTGCGCCCAGCGGCATATCGGTGAGCAGCGGGCCGAAGAACAGCAGGTACAGCAGCGGCATCAGGGCGCCGAAGAGCATCTGGAACTTCGAGCGCAGGGTCTGGCGGGCATAGCGCTGGAACAGCAGCGCGGTGTCGTGCATGAGCATGGCGGTGTCCTGTGGGGGTGCTTGCCGTCAGATGGCTACGGGGGTGGCGTCGACGGGCGCGGGGGCGCGTCCGGTGATGGCGAGGAAGGCGTCCTGGAGCGAGGCCTCGGGCGATCCGGCGTACCGCTGTTTGAGCGCGGCGGGGGTGCCGTCGGCGGCGACCACGCCCTTGTCCACGACGACGATCCGGTCCGCGAGCGCGTCCGCCTCGTCCAGATAGTGCGTGGTGAGGAAGACGGTCGTGCCGTACGTGTCGCGCAGCGCCCGCACAAGGCGCCACAGATCGGCCCTGCTGCCCGGGTCGAGCCCCGTCGTCGGCTCGTCGAGGAAGAGCACCTCGGGCCGGTGGATGAGGCCGAGGGCGATGTCCATCCTGCGCCGCTGGCCGCCGGAGAGGGCGGCGGTCCTGCGGTCGAGCAGCTCGGTGAGGCCGAGCTCCGCCGCGAGCTCGGCGGTGCGGGACTCGGCATCGGCCCTGCTCCGGCCGTGGAGCCGGCCCTGGAGCACGAGTTCGTCGCGCAGGGTCTCCTGCGGGTCGACGCCGCCGGACTGGGCGACGTACCCGATCTTCCGGCGGACGGCCGCCGGGTCCTTCCGCAGGTCGAAGCCCGCGACGGTGGCCGCGCCCCCGGTGGGCGCGAGCAGCGTGGTGAGCATGCGCAGGGTCGTCGTCTTGCCCGCGCCGTTCGGTCCGAGGAAGCCGAGGATCTCGCCGGCGGAGACGGTCAGGTCGATGCCGCGCACGGCTTCGACGGAGCCCGCCTTCGTCGTGAACGTCCTGGCGAGGCCCGCGGTGCTGATGATTGGCATGGAGACCACAAAAACAGAGTCACTGAAAATTTGCAACGTGCCCAATGTTTAATAGAGGCCAGCGAAGCTACGATGGGGCCATGACGGAGGGACTGAGCCATGGCTGAAGGACTGAGGGAGCGCAAGAAGCGGCAGACCAAGCAGCGGATCTCGGACATCGCGACCGGTCTGTTCCTGGAGCGCGGGTTCGCCGCCGTGACCATCGCGGAGATCGCCGAGGCCGCCGACGTCTCGGTCAACACGGTCTACAACTACTTCCCGGCCAAGGAGGACCTGTTCCTCGACCGCGGCCTGGAGATGATCGACCGGCTCTCCCGGTGGGTCCGCGGGCGCCGGGTGGGGGAGTCCGCCGCCGACGCCGTCCTGCGCGAGCTGCGCGTCCTGGTCGAGGGCGTCTCGCCGACCGTCGGCCTCTTCGAGGGCTACGCCGACTTCATGAAGGTCATCACCGACTCGCCCGCGCTGCGCTCCCGCCTGTGGGCCTTGCAACAGGAGAGCCTGCGGGACCTGGAGGCCACCCTGCGCGAGGAGGCGGGCGCCGACCCGGTGAGCCACCTCCCCGAACTCGTCGCGGGCCAGCTCTCCTGGGCCTACGGCACCGTCTTCGCCTGGATCGGCGCCGAGATGGCCAAGCGCAGAACACCGGCGGAGGTCTCCCGCGAAGCCCTCGGCCTGCTCGACGAAGTGGAGGAGCTGCTCGGCGAGAAGATCCTCAACTACGGGACCCGCGCGCCCGCCTGACGCCCCGAAGGCCCGCCCCCCTCACCGCCCGGTGTGATGTCCGTCAAAGGGGACGTGGCGTGCGTCTCTTACCCGCCCCATGAGCGGCTGCGCCCGCTAGTGTCCGGACCGGAGCGAAACGTAAACAGCGTGTAAGTGCGTTGTCGTACGCAGGTAAGGGGAGTCGTAACGTGGCACGGAAGCTCGCCGTCATCGGAGCCGGACTCATGGGGTCCGGAATCGCCCAGGTCTCCGCCCAGGCGGGCTGGGACGTCGTCCTGCGTGACGTCACCGACGAAGCGCTGACCCGGGGCACCGACGGCATCAAGGCCTCGTACGAGAAGTTCGTCGGCAAGGGCAAGCTCGACGCCGCCGACGCCGAGGCCGCTCTCGGCCGCATCACGACCACCACCGACCTGGACGCCGCCGCCGACGCGGACGTCGTCGTCGAGGCCGTCTTCGAGAAGCTCGAGATCAAGCACGAGATCTTCCGGGCGCTCGACAAGCTCGTACGCGACGACACCGTGCTCGCCTCCAACACCTCCGCCATCCCGATCACCAAGATCGCCGCGGTGACGGAGCGCCCGGAGCGCGTCGTCGGCGCGCACTTCTTCTCGCCGGTGCCGATGATGCAGCTCTGCGAGCTGGTGCGCGGCCACAAGACGAGCGACGAAACCCTCGCCGCCACCCGTGAGTTCGCCGAGTCCGTCGGCAAGACCTGCATCGTCGTCAACCGCGACGTCGCGGGCTTCGTCACCACCCGGCTCATCTCGGCGCTCGTCGTCGAGGCCGCCAAGCTCTACGAGTCGGGCGTCGCGAGCGCCGAGGACATCGACATCGCCTGCAAGCTCGGCTTCGGCCACGCCATGGGCCCGCTCGCGACCGCCGACCTCACCGGCGTCGACATCCTGCTGCACGCCACCGACAACATCTACACCGAGTCCCAGGACGAGAAGTTCGCGCCGCCCGAGCTGATGCGCCGGATGGTTGACGCCGGTGACATCGGCCGCAAGAGCGGGCAGGGCTTCTACAAGCACTGACGGCGGCCGCGCACGCCCGTACGCCCCCTGGGGTCACCCCTCGGGGTGAATTCGGTATCGGTTCGCTTACAGACGGCAACTTCCGTACCCGAGCGACAGTCAGTTGCTGTGACATACACAGACGCCCTGGCGGCACAGGCGTCACATACGACACCGCACTCTTGGGGAGCGCATATGCACATCAGGGGCGACCAGGCCGAGCTGGTCGTCGGGGGACGCCTCGACGTACGCAGCGCGGCGGACGCCCGTACGGTCCTGCACTCGGCCGTCGACGACGGCGCCGGCGACCTGGTGCTCGACCTGTCCGAACTCGACTCGTGGGACGCCACGGGACTCGGCGTCATCATGGGCGCGCACCGGCGCGCCGGACGCTGCGGCCGCCGGCTCGTCCTGCGCGACGTGCCACCACAGATGCAGCGCCTCCTCGTCGCCACCCGGCTCCACCGCATCCTCGCCATCGAAGGCGGCATCGGGGTCGAATCGCTCCCTCGCGTATGAACCGCGCGAGGGGTGCGCAGGGGCGCGGAAGCGCACCTCGCGCACAATCCTCACGAGACTGTGACGTCTCGGGCCGGGTGCCACCCCGCCCTCCGCGGGGATACTGAAGTCGGTTTAGGGTTCGGTCGCCTGCCGATGAACGAACCCGCTCGGGGGCACCGGACCAGAAGCGACATCGCGGTGTGCTGGGGGCCGGAGGGGGCTTCGCACACGACGCGTCTGGGGGGCTGAGACCATGGACCCGATGAACCGGGGACCCGAAGAGTACGGCCACGACGGTGACGACCGCGAAGACGCGCGGATCGGCCGCGAAGGCACCGACGACGACAGCACGGCGCGCGAGCCCCGCACGCCACCCGACGCCGACCCGCCACCGGCGGGCCCGAGCGCCCCGGCCGCGGCCGATTTCGGGCCACCGGCGATCGCCCGCACGGTGCAGGTGACCTCCGGCGGCCTCCTGCTCACCGTCAACCCCGTCGACGGCAGCGAGATAGAACCCTGCCCGCCGGGTGAGCGGCCCGGCCGCCCGCGCAAGCGCACGGCCACCGAGCGCGCCGAACACCGCAGGACCACCCTGCCGCCGGTACCGCCGGGCCCCGTCCTGCCCCGCCTTCCGCTCCTTGAGCGCCAGGAGGAGCGCGAGCGCCTGGCGCGGCTGCTCGCCCGCGGCCGCTCCGTGCGCCTCACCGGACCCGCCGGATCCGGCCGCACCGCCCTGCTCGCCGCCGTCGCCGAGGACTGCGCCGGCCTCGCCCCCGACGGCGTGATCCGCCTCAGCGGCTACCACCGCACGGTCAACGACCTCCTGTACGACCTCTTCGCCGCCGTCCACGACGCGCCCCTGCACCGCCCCGACCGGACCGTGCTGCGGGAACTGCTCGGCGAGATCGGCGCCGTCGTCGTCCTGGACGACCTGGAGTTCGGCGGCGCCGCCCTCGAAGAGCTCCTGGACGCGACCCCCGAGTGCGCCTTCCTCGTCGCCGCGACGCCCGACGTGCCCGCCCCGTCGCCCGGCTCCCACCTCGAAGAGGTCTTCCTCGGCGGGATCGGCCGCGGCAGCAGCCTCGAACTCCTAGAGCGCGTCGTCGGCCGCGTCCTCAGCGACGACGAGGCCAACTGGGCGGGCGACCTGTGGTTCGAGTCCGAAGGCCTGCCGCTGCGCTTCGTCCAGGCGGGCGCCCTGCTGCGCCAGTGCGACCGGCTGCGGGCCGCCCCAGGCGCCCTCGACGCGTACGGACACGGCACCGGACCCGACGGCGCCGCCGCCTTCGACGCCCCGTTCGGCGCCGCGGGTGAGACCGAGGTCCCGCTGCCGTCGCTGGCCGACGGCGCCGCGCCCGCCGCGCTGCTCGCCTCCCGCCTCAGCGCCTCCGCGCGCGCCGCGCTCCGCTTCGCCGTCGCGCTCGGCGGGGAGCTGCCGCACCCGGCCCACCTGCCCGCGCTCGTCGGCGACACGCACGCCGACGCCGCGCTCTCCGAGCTCGTCGACTGCGCCCTCGTCACCCCCGTCGGCGGCCACTACCGCCTCGCGGCCGGTGTCCGTGCCCAGTTGGAGAGCGCCGGGTACGCCGACGACGCCGCCGCCAACGTGCAGTCCGCTGCCCAGCACTACGCCTGGTGGTCGGGGCACCCCTCGGTCGGCCCCGAGCGGGTCGCCGCCGAGGCCGACGCCGTGCTCGCCACCCTCACGGCCCTGGTCAACGGCCCCGCGGCCGGGGGCACCGACGGCGGCCCCGGTGAGCCGTCCGCCGCGGTGCTGCTCGCCCGCACGGTCGCGCCCGCCTTCGCCGGCGGGCTGCACTGGGGCGCCTGGGAGCGGGCCCTGCGCTGCGGCCAGGAGGCCTCGCGCACCTCGGGCGAGGTCGCGGAAGAGGCCTACTTCCACCACGAGTTGGGCATCCTCGCGCTCTGCGCCGGACTCCTCGACCGGGCCCGCGCCGAACTGGAGGCCTCCATCGGCCTGCGTGGCGCGCTCGCCGACAAACGCGGCATGATCGCAGGGCGCAGGGCGCTCGCCCTGGTCGCCGACTGCTCCGGCGGGGTGCTGCCCGGGGACCGGTCGACGGCGGGCGAAGAGGTGCCCGACGCCCGCTACGAGGAGTCCGCGTCGCCCCCCGGCGGCGTCCCCACGGCGTTCGCGCCGCCCACACAGCCGCCCGAACCCGACACCGTGGTGACCCACAGGGCCGCCCCCGCGGCGAGCCCCGGCACGGCACCCGCGCCCGGCCGCCGCTCGATCCTGCGGGGCACCCGGCGCAATCTGGTCGCGGCCGCCGCGGGCGCCCTGCTCGTGGCGGTGCTCGGCACGGTGGTGACGCTCGGCGCGACGTCCGACGACGGTGGCGGTGGCCCGGCCGAGCGGGTCCGCACCGACCAGTCGGCGAGCGCCGACGACGAGGACGGCGATCCCGGCGCCGACGAGCCGGGCGACGACTCCACGGCACGCCCGTCCGACCCCGGCAAGGACGGCGTCCCCGGCACATCGGACGATCCGAAGCCGAGCACGAGCGGCCGCCCGGCGGAGAGCGACGACGCGAAGGCCCCCTCGGGCAAGCCCAGCGGCAAGCCCTCGGACAGGCCGAGCGACAAGCCGACCGAGCCGACCGACAAGCCCACCAAGCCGACGGACAAGCCGACCAAGCCCACCAAGCCGCCGACGAAGCCGCCGACGACCCCGCCCACCACACCGACGACCCCGCCGCCCACGCCGACGACCCCGCCGCCCACCCCGACGACGCCGCCGTCCCCACCGGACACCTCGAACTCGGCGAGCGACCCGGCCGCTTCGAGCCCGGTCGCGAGCGGCTCGGCGGCGGGCGGGTCCGGCACACCGAGCGGTCCGGGCGGTGGTTCCGGCTCGTCACCGATGATCTGACACGCGCGGCCGCCCGGACGGCATGCGGGCATGCGGGCATGCGGGCATGCGGGCATGCGGGCATGCGGGCATGCGGGCATGCGGGCATGCGGGCATGCGGGCATGCGCGAGGGCCGGACTCCCGGGGGAGTCCGGCCCTTGGGCCTGTCGGGTCGGCGAAGCCATGGCGTTCGGCTCAGCGAAGCGGTGGCTTCCGTCTCGGCGGAGCCGTGGCGTTCGGCTCAGTGGAGCCGTGGCCTCCGGTTCAGCGAAGCCATGGCTTCCGTCTCGGCGGAGCCGTCGCCTCCGGCTCAGTGGAGCCGTGGCCTCCGGTTCAGCGAAGCCATGGCTTCCGTCTCGGCGGAGCCGTCGCCTCCGGCTCAGCGAAGCCGTCGCCTCCGGCTCAGAAGAGGCGCAGCTTGTCGTCCTCGATGCCGCGCATCGCGTTGTAGTCGAGGACCGTGCAGCGGATGCCGCGGTCCGTGGCCAGGACGCGTGCCTGGGGCTTGATCTCCTGCGCGGCGAAGACGCCCTTGACCGGAGCCAGGTGCGGGTCGCGGTTCAACAGCTCCAGATAGCGCGTCAGTTGCTCGACGCCGTCGATCTCGCCGCGCCGCTTGATCTCCACAGCGACCGTCTGCCCGTCGGCGTCGCGGCAGAGGATGTCGACCGGTCCGATCGCCGTCATGTACTCGCGGCGAATCAGTGAGTATCCCTCGCCCAGTGTCTCGATCCGGTCGGCGAGCAGCTCCTGGAGGTGCGCTTCCACGCCGTCCTTGATGAGCCCGGGGTCCACGCCCAGCTCGTGCGAGGAGTCGTGGAGGACTTCCTCCATGGTGATGATGAGCTTCTCCCCCGCCTTGTTGATGACGGTCCACACACCGGCGTCGTCGCCCGTGCCCTCCTTGAGGGTGCACGGCGGCGACATCCAGTTGAGGGGCTTGTAGGCCCGGTCGTCGGCGTGGATGGAGACGCTTCCGTCCGCCTTGACGAGGATCAGGCGGGGAGCCGACGGGAGATGGGCGGTGAGCCTGCCCGCGTAGTCCACGGAGCAGCGGGCGATGACGAGACGCATGGTCGGCAACGCTACTCGACCCGGGGTGCTCCAGCGAATCCCGTGCCCCCGCGGGCGCTCGTGAACGCCTCGACCCCGCTCAGGACGCCTTGGGGGCCGCACCACTTGTCCGCCGATGAACCTGTTCGAACCTGGCCGGTTATGCGCCCAATCTCCTGGTGCGGGCCCGGGCCGTTGCCTACCGTAGAAGCAGGAGGTCGTCGCACGTGCACGCTGCGTATGCGAGCTCCTTCCCTGTCCGTTGGCCCCTGCTCCCTGGGGGTGCGAGAGGAGAACCCATGTCGCTCGACGTCTCACCGGCACTGTTGGAACAGGCCGAGCGAGGCGAGGTCGACGAAGCAGCTTTCGTCGACTGCGTCCGGACCTCCCTGCCTTACGCATGGGAGATGATCAGCTCCCTGGTGGCCCAGCTAAAGGTCGACGGCGGTGAATTCGCCGACAACCAGACGCCCCCGCCGGACGAGCAGGCGCGCGGTCAGTTGCTGCGCGCGCTCGCGAGTGACGCGATTCGCGGCGCCCTGCAGCGCCACTTCGGGGTCCGCCTGGCCTTCCAGAACTGCCACCGTGTGGCGGTGTTCCCCCTGGACGGCTCCGTGGACGACAGGCTGGCGAAGTTCACGTCCATCCGTGGTCAGTTGCTGAACCAGTCACCCGAACTTCGGGACTGCTGAGCCCGGTTGCTGCCGCTCCGTACGCGGGAGGTGTTTCAGTACCGGGGCGGCAGCCCCTCACGCAGCACCCCTTCCCCTCACTTGAGCTGAGGCAGTACTTCCAGGCCGAGACGGCGTACGTTCTCCTCCGTCGTCGTCAGATCGCCCGAGCCCTCCACCAGGAGCGCGAAGCGCGTGATGCCCGTGCGCTCCGACGTCGCCGCCAGCCGGTCCGCGCACACCTGTGGCGTCCCCACGGGGTGGATGCCGCACAGCAACTCCGTGTACGCCAGCGGGTCCCGCATGGAGCGGAGGCGACCGTCGACCGTGACATGGGCGTCAAGGCCGTGCTTCAGCCAGCCGGGCATGGCCTTGGTGAGCGTTTCGGCCGCCTCCAGGGGACGGTCCGCGATCTGCACCACTCCGGCCGAGACGTGCGCGGCGTGCGCCACCTCGTCCGGTGTGTGTCCGGTGGCGCGGGCGTGCCGATTCCACAAGGCCACCATTTCGGCCTTCTCCTCGTCGCCCACGTGCATGCCGAGAAGCATCGGCAGTCCGCGGGCCGCGGCGAGCCTGACACTGGACGGCGAGGTGCACGCGACCACGACCTCCGGGCCCGCCGTCGCCGGTGAGCCGGACCGCTCGGGGGCGGCGGGCAGATCCGGGAACGGGCCCGTCGCCGTGGGCAGCTCCTCCTGCGGCAGCGGTACGACCGCGACGTCGCGGAACGCGAAGCGGCCGCCGGGCCCTGCCACCCGCGGCACCCCGCTGAGCCAGCGGAGCAGCAGGTCGAGGGAGTCCGGGAACCCCTTCTCGTACGCCTCGATGCCGGTGCCGAACACCTCCAGGTCCACCCAGGGACCGCCGCGCCCCACGCCCAGCGAGAAGCGCCCGCCGGAGGTGAGGTGCAGCAGGGCCGCCTGCTCGCCCAGGGCCACCGGGTGGGCCGTGGGCAGTACGCTCACGGCGGTGCCGACGCGGATGCGCCGGGTGCGCCCGAGCAGCAGGGCCGCGAGGGTGATCGCGGAGGGACAAGTGCCGTACGGCACGAAGTGGTGCTCGGCCAGCCAGGCGGAATCCAGGCCCGCTTCCTCGGCCATTTCCACGGACCGCAGCGCGCGGTGCAGAGCCTCCCCATGACCCTGGCCCGGGAACTGGGCCGCCAACACAAATGTTCCTAAGCGCATCGAACTTCCTGCCTCCTTGACGCCGACGCAGGCATTCCCCTACCGGCAACAACGCGGGACAAGTGCCAAGGGCACGGCTTGGCGTGCAGATTGGCAGATTTTCTGCGTGGCACGGGGGTCCCTGCGGGGGCCGGCGGCGGACGGGTACCCGTCCGCGCGATGCGTAGGCTGGGCGTACGCCCGTCCGTTCCCCAGACCCGTGAGGTGTCCCGTGTCGCCGCGCCGTAATCGCCCGAAGGGCACCGGAGATCTCAGGCCGGGCCGGGGCGCCCACGCCGACGACGACGCGGGTCCGCCGGGCGGCCGCTACGGCGGCTTCCGGCGCACCGAGCGCTGGCAGGGCGAGGAGTGGAGCGTACGGCATGTGGCGGGCGCGAGCACCGGCGGCAAGACCTACCGCTGCCCCGGCTGCGACCAGGAGATCCCCGCCCGGCTCGCGCACGTGGTGGCCTGGGCCGAGCACTCCGGCGTGGACGAGCGCAGACACTGGCACACGGCGTGCTGGAACGCCAAGGACCGCCGCACCTCGCGGGTGCAGCGGTCCCGTAACGCTCCGCGGTACTAGGCACGTACGCCTCGGACGCTCGTACCTGGTCGTACGCCCGTACCTGGTCGTACGCCTGGGACGTCCGCACCAGGTACGTACGCGTCAGACGTCGCGCTTCTCCAGGAGCGCGAAGGCGCCGGCGACGGCGGCGGCCGTGATGACGACGAGCAGCACCAGTTGTGAGTTCCCGGTGCTGCTGCTGTCGATGCCGTCGATCCGGAAGATCTTGGCGAGCGAGTTGATGGCGTTGTAGTCGGCCATCTTGTCGCCGAGCTTCGCGGTGCTCTCCCAGATGTTCAGGAAGCCCGGCAGGATCGCCGGTACGAGGACCACGCCGAGCATCGTCGTGATGGCACCGGCGGAGTGGCGCAGCATGGAGCCGACGGCGAGCGCGAGCACGCCGAGCAGCGAGACGTACAGGGCGCCCTTGAAGACCGAGCCCGCCCACGGGATGTCGCCCGCCTCCGGGCCGCTGTGCGCGCCCGACGCCATCAGGCCCACCAGCAGGATCGAGCCCGCGGACGCGACGAAGGCGACCACGAAGAAGATCAGGGCCTTCGCGGCGAGGACGCGGTAGCGCTGCGGCGACGCGGTGAAGGTGGTGCGGATCATGCCCGTGCCGTACTCGGACGAGGTCACCAGGACGCCCAGCGTGATCAGGCAGATCTGGCCGAGCATCAGGCCGAAGAACGCCGGGACGGTGAACGGCACGTCCTGGTAGTCGTCGGACTGTGTGTTCGCGACCGCGAGCAGGCCGATGCCGATGACCAGGATCAGGAAGATGCTCAGCGTCCACACCGTGGAGCGGACCGACTTGATCTTCGTCCACTCGGAGGCGAGGGCGTGCCCGATGTTGGTCTTCGTGACCGGGATCGGCGAGGTGTAGGCGTTGTTCATCGCCTGCTGCCAGGCCGACGGCGGGGCCGGCGCGGCGGGCGCGGGCGGCGGCGCGGGCACCATGGCCGGAGGGCCTTGCGGCGCGGCCACGGCACCCGCGTAGGCCCCCTGGGGCTGCGGTGCGGGGGCCGGGGCGTGCGGGGCCTGGGGCTGCTGGGGCTGCGCCTGCGGCTGCTGCGGAGTCGGAGGCGTGGTCATCGGGGCGCGTCCTTGTTGTCGGTGGTGCCGGTGTTGTCGGTGGCGTGCTCGGCCGGGGAGGGGGCGGCGGCCGGGGCCTGGGGCGCCGCGGCGTACGGGTTCGCGTCGGCGGGGGCGGGCGGTGCGGCGGGCGCGCCCTGCGGCATCGCGAACGGCTGGCCGCCCTGCTGCGGCGACGGCGGGGCGTACCAGTTGGGCTGGCCCTGGCCGGGCACGGGCGGCTGCGGCTGCGGCACGGCGCCGGGCGGGAGCTGCTGTTGCAGGCCCGCGCGCTGGTCGACGGTCGAGCGGTAGTCGACGGCACCCTGCGTCATGCGCATGTACGCCTCCTCCAGGGAGGCCTGGTGCGGCGAGAGCTCCCACAGGCGGACGTCCGCGCCGTGCGCGAGGTCGCTGATGCGGGGCAGCGGCAGGCCCATGACACGCAGCGCGCCGTCCTGCTCGGGCAGGACCTGGCCGCCGGCCTCGGTGAGCGCGGCGGTCAGCTTCTCGCGCTGCTGCGGCTCGGTCTCCGGGGTGCGGACCCGGGCGAAGTCGGCGGAGTTGGCCGAGATGAAGTCCGTGACGCTCATGTCCGCGAGCAACTGGCCGCGGCCGATGACGATCAGGTGCTCGGCGGTGAGGGCCATCTCGCTCATCAGGTGCGAGGAGACGAAGACGGTGCGCCCCTCGGCGGCGAGCGACTTCATCAGGTTGCGCACCCAGAGGATGCCCTCGGGGTCGAGGCCGTTGACCGGCTCGTCGAAGAGCAGCACCTGCGGGTCGCCGAGCAGCGCGGCGGCGATGCCGAGGCGCTGGCCCATGCCGAGCGAGAAGCCCTTGGACCGCTTCCTCGCCACGTCCTGGAGGCCCACGACACCGAGCACCTCGTCCACGCGCCGGGCCGGGATGCCGGAGAGCTGCGCCAGGCACAGCAGGTGGTTGCGGGCGTGCCGGCCGCCGTGCACCGCCTTGGCGTCGAGCAGGGCGCCCACCTGGCGGGGCGCGTTCGGCAGCTTCCGGTACGGGTAGCCACCGATGGTCACCTGCCCCTGCGAGGGTGCGTCGAGCCCGAGGATCATGCGCATCGTCGTCGACTTGCCGGACCCGTTGGGGCCGAGGAAGCCGGTCACGGTGCCGGGCCGCACCTGGAAGGAAAGGTTGTACACGGCTGTCTTGGCGCCGTAGCGCTTCGTCAGGCCGACTGCCTCGATCATTCTCCGCACCCATCGAATGGTTCAGGACGTCGGGGCACACGCCCCCGTAAGGGTTAGGAGGATATCTGTGAGCTGACGGTTCCGGCCAAGGCCAGGTAAAATCTCGACTTTCGGCTACGCGACCCGCTTCTTCGGTCGCACGACCCGCTTCTTCGGTTACGCGTCCCGCTTCTTGAGCAGTACGTAACCGCCGATCAGCGCCGCCGCCGTCCACGCCACCATGATCGCGAGACCGCCCCAGGGGCCGTACGGGGTGTCGTCGTCGAAGGGCGACTTGACTTGCATGATCTTGCTGCCGGCCTGGTCGGGCAGAAAACGGCCGATCTTCTTCGTCGCCTCGACGTTGCCGAGGATGCTGGAGATCAGGAAGAAGAACGGCATCAGGATGCCGAGGGAAAGCATCGGGCTGCGCAGCATGGCGGCGACGCCCATCGAGAACATCGCGATGAGCGTCATGTAGAGCGCGCCCCCGATGACGGCGCGCAGCACGCCCGGGTCGCCGATCTGCGCCTTGTACTCGCCGAGCATCGCCTGGCCGATGAAGAACGTGAGGAAGCTGGTGGCGAGGCCGACGAGGAACGCGAGCACGGTGGCGACGGCGATCTTGCCGAAGAGGAAGGTGGCGCGCTGCGGGACCGCGGCGAGCGAGGTGCGGATCATGCCGGTGCTGTACTCGTTCGAGACCACCAGGACACCGAAGACGATCATGGCGAGCTGGCCGAGGGACATCCCGGCGAAGCTGATGTAGGTCGGATCGAAGGTGATCTTGTCCTCGCGGCTGAGGCTGTCGTAGTCGTTCTTCGACAGGATGCTGATGAGCAGGCCGAGGGCGATCGTGACGACGAGGGCGAGACCGAGCGTCCACACCGTGGAGGAGACCGAGCGGATCTTGGTCCACTCCGACTTCAGTACCTGCGCCGCGGCCATGGCTACTTCCCCTTCCGCGGCTGCTGTCGGCCCGCGCCCCAGGCCTGGCCGGGTGCCCGGCCAGGAGCCTGCCCCGAGGGCGGCGCACCGTCCGGCGCGGGGCCCTGGTGGTCCGCGTGCGCGTGGTACTCCACGGACTCGGCCGTGAGCTGCATGAAGGCTTCCTCCAACGACGCCTGCTGCGGACTGAGTTCGTGCAGCACGAGCTGGTGCCGCGCGGCCAGCTCACCGAGCTGCTCCGAGGTGGCGCCGTCGACTTCGAGCGCGCCGCCGCCCGCCTCGACGGCGGTGACGCCCGCCTGGTGCAGCACGTCCAGGAGCCGTTCGCGCTGCGGGGAGCGCAGCCGGACGTAGGAGCGCGAGTTCTGCCGGATGAAGTCCGGCATCGACAGGTCGGCGAGCAGCCTGCCCTGGCCGATGACGACGAGGTGCTCCGCGGTCAGCGCCATCTCGCTCATCAGGTGCGAGGAGACGAAGACCGTACGGCCCTGCTGGGCCAGCGACTTCATGAGGTTGCGGATCCAGTGGATGCCCTCGGGGTCGAGGCCGTTCACCGGCTCGTCGAACATCAGGATCTCGGGGTCGCCGAGCAGCGCCCCCGCGATGCCGAGGCGCTGCCCCATGCCCAGCGAGAAGCCCTTGGCCTTCTTCCGCGCGACCGCGGTGAGGCCCACGGTGTCGAGGACCTCGTGCACGCGCGTGCGCGGAATGCCGTTGGACTGCGCGAGACAGAGCAGGTGGTTGAAGGCGCTGCGGCCGCCGTGCATGGCCTTGGCGTCCAGGAGCGCGCCGATGTACTTCAGCGGGTCCTTCAACTGGGCGTAGTGCTTGCCGTCGATGCGCACATCGCCCGCGGTCGGGTTGTCGAGCCCCAGCATCATCCGCATCGTCGTCGACTTGCCCGCGCCGTTCGGCCCGAGGAAGCCCGTGACCATGCCCGGGCGGACGGCGAAGGTCAGATTGTTCACGGCGACCTTCTCGCCGTACCGCTTGGTCAGCCCCGCGAGCTCGATCATGCGGACACGCTAAAACGGGACGGAGCCCCCTGCCACTTGGCGTGGCAGGGGGCTCCGTCGCGTTCACCCCGTACTTGTGCGCTCCGCGTCAGCGGCTCTGCTGTGCCGGAACCCCCCGGGAGATCGACTCGTCCTCCGTGGGCGTGCCCGCGGCGGCGACGGCGGCACCGGTGAGCGTCGCGAGCATCTCGCGGACGTTCGTGAGCTGGGCGTTGATCGAGTCGCGGCGGTTGGTCAGGGCCGCCAGCTCGCGCTCGGACTCGCTGCGGATGCGGTCGGCCTTGGCATTGGCGTCGGCCACGATGTCCTCGGCCTGGCGCTGGGCCGTCTCGACGGTCTGGCGGGCGCGGCGCTCGGCGTCCGTGCGCAGCTTCTCCGCCTCCAGGCGAAGCTGCTCCGCGCGGTGCTCGATCTCCGCGAGGCGCTTCTCGGCCTTGGCCTGACGGGACGCCAGGTCGCGCTCGGACTGCTCGCGGCGCTTGGCGAGGTTCGTCTCGAAGTCCGCGGCGGCCTGAGCGGCCTTGGCGCGGGTCTCCTCGAAGAGGGCGTCCGCCTCCTCGCGCTTGGACGACGCGTCCTTCTGCGCCTCGGCGCGCAGCGCGTTCGCCTCGCCCTTGGCCTTCTCGACGATGCGGACGCCCTCGTCCTCGGCCTTGGACTTGCGCTCGGCCGCGAACGACTCGGCGTCGTTGCGCACCTGCTGGGCGGCGGACTCGGCCAGCTCACGGTGCTGCTCGGCCGCGCGCCTCGCCTCTTCGCGCAGGTCCTTGGCCTCCTCCTCGGCGAGGCGGAGGATCTTCTCGACGCGGGCACCGAGACCGGCGTACGACGGCTCGGCGTCGGCGACCTGGGCCTGGGCGTTCTGCGTTTCGAGGTGGAGCTCCTCGATGCGCTTTTCCAGAGCAGTGATTCGGGTGAGGGCGGAGTCTCGGTCGGAGACGAGCTTGGAGATACGTTCGTCCACCTGAGCGCGGTCGTACCCACGCCGCACAAGCTCGAAGCCGTAGGGGGAAGTGTCGCTCATGGGGTTCCTGTCGAATGAGACCGGGTGAGGTGATAGAGGGAATCCTAGGGGGCGTTGCGGCGTGTCATCGAGCGTATGGCCGTTTGATCTGGAGAATGACACCCCTTTTGAGTGGCTAACCGGCAGACTGCTTGCCAGCGACAGGGCCGAAGGTCCTCGGGGAGCACGGAACAAGCCCCGTGGCTAGCCTTCTGACGGCTTGCCACCCGAACGGGTCGAACCGGCCGCGGCCCCCGCCTTGACGCCACCATCCTTGCCCCCGGTCTGCGGGGCCTCAAAGGATTCCAACGCCTCCAGCACGTCCTGGACACGGGAAATTTCCGTATTGATGTCCGCGCGGCGCCGCACCAACACCTCCAGTTCACGCTTGCCCTCGTCAACCATGCGTTCGGCCTCGGCCTTCGCCTCGCTGTGGATCCGCTCGGCCTCGCGCACCAGCTCGGCCTTCTTCGTCGCGGCCTCCTTGAGCAGGCCCTCGGCCTTCTTCACGGCGGAGATACGCACCGAACTCGCCTCCGAATCGGCCTTCGCCCGCAACTCCTTGGCCTTCGCCTCGGCCTCGGCCAACTGCTCCTCGGCGGCCTTGACCAGCGCGTCACAGCGCTCGCCCGCCGTCTTCATGGCCTCCGCCGACTCGCGCCTGGCCCGATCGTGCAGCTCCTCGATCTCCGCCGTGACACGGTCGCGGTGCTCCTCGGTCCGCTCCCTTATCGCGGTGGCGTCCCTGCGGGCGCCGATCAGCAGCTCGTCCGCGTCCGTACGCGCCTTCTCCACCAGGGAGTTGCCCTCGACGGTGCCTTCCGCGACCAGGCGCTCGGCCTCCTTGCGGGCCGCGCCGACCATGGTGTCGGCCTGCGCCTCCGCGTCCGTCGTCGCCTTGAGCGCCTTCTCCTGCGCCTGAGTCGTCAGCTTCTCCGCCTCGGCGGCCGCCTCCGTGATGAGCGTGTCGGCCTGCTCCGCGGCCTCGCTGCGCCGCTTGTTGGCCTCCTTGCGGGCCTCGTCGAGGGTGCGCTCGGCCTCCTCGCGCGCCTGCGCCCTGGTCCGCTCGGCCTCGGCGTCGGCCTCCTCCTTGGCGCGTGCGGACTCCACGCGGATGCGCTCGGCGTGCTGCTGTGCCGAGCCGACGTTCTCCGCCGCCTCCGCGCGCAGCCGCTCGGCGTCACCCGTCGCGTCCGAGATCAGCTTCTCGGCCTGCGCGACGGACTCGGCACGCACCCGCTCCGCCTCCGCGGCGGTCTCCGCCTTGAGCCGGTCGGTCTCCGCGACCGTGTCGGCCTTGAGCCGCTCCGTCTCCGTGATCGTCTCCGTGCGCAGCCGCTCGGCCTCCGTGGCCGTCTCCGCGCGCAGTTGCTCCGCGGCCTCCAGGGCCTGGGTGCGCACCCGCTCGGCCTCGGCGGCCGTCTCGCTGGTGAGCCGCTCGGCCTCACTGGTGGCCTCGCCGATCAGGGTGTCGGCCTGGGCCGCGGCGTCGTTGCGGATGCGGTTGGCGTCCTCGCGGGCGTCGGCCCGGGTGCGCGCCGCGTCCTGCTCGGCCGTCGCGATGGTGTCCGAGGCCTCCGTGCGCACCCGCTGGGCGAGCTCGGACGCGTCCGAACGCAGCCGCTCGGACTCCGCGATGGCGTCCGCGACCGTGCGCTCGGCGAGGGACTTGGCGGCCTCCGCCTCCTGCGCCGCCTCACTGCGGGTGCGGCTCGCGTCCTCGCTCGCCCGCTCCCGCTCGGCGTAGGCGTCGGCGCGGACGCGGTCCGCTTCCTCCTGCGCCTCGCGCCGGGTGCGCTCGGCGGCGTGCTCGGCCGCCGACCGCAGACCCGCGATCTCCTCCTGCGCCTGCTCCTGCAGACCGGCCACCGAGTCCCGTACGGACTGGGCCTTCTGCTCGGCCGCCGAGACCAGCTCGGTGGCGCGCGACTCGGCCTCCTCGACAAGGCGGACCGCCTCGGCCTGCGCCTCCTCCACCCGCTTGCGCGCCGAGGCGAGCAGCTCCTCGCTCTGCTCCCGGGCCCGCTCCCGCTCCTGGTCGGCCTCCGCGCGCGCCGAGCCGAGCGTCTCCTCCGCCTCCCGGCGGCGGCGCGCGGCCTCGTCCTGCGCGGCCGACAGGGCCTCGGCGGCCTCCGCGGCGACCCGCTCGGCGGCCGCGGCGGCCTCCGCGCGCACCCGGTCCGCGCTCTCCTGCGCCTCGGTCTTCAGGCGCTCCGCCTCGGCGGACGCCTCCGAACGCAGCCGCACCGCGACGTTCTCGCCCTCGGCGCGCGCCTGCGAGGCGTCCGCCGCGGCCTCCGTGCGCAGCCGCTCGGCCTCCGTCTCGGCCTGCGTCTGGAGCGCCCTGATCCGCTCGGCCGCCTCCGTACGCAGGCGGTCCGTCTCCTCGGCGGCCTCGCGGCGGATCCGCTCGGCCTCCGCGCGGGCGTCGCTCAGCGCCTGCTCGGCGGCGGCGAGGCGCTCATCGGCCTCCGTCCGCAGGCGGGCAAGATCGGAGTCCGCCTCGGCCTTGCGGGCCGCGACGGCGCGCTCGGTCTCCTCGCGCAGCTCCTTGGCGGCGGCCTCGGCATCGGACTTGACCGTCTCGGCCTGCTCGGCGGCCTCCGTACGGTGCCGCTCGGCCTCCGCGCGGGTGCGCTCCAGGGTCTCCTCGGCCTGCCGGCGCAGGGACGTGGCCCGCTCGACCGCCTCCGTGCGGACGCGCTCCGCCTCGGTGGCGGCGGCCTGCCTCGCCTCCTCCGCGTCGGCCTTCGCCTTGCCGAGCAGCTCCTCGGCGGAACGGGCCGCCTCCTCGATCTGCTGCACGGCCTCGCGGCGCGCCTCACCGCGGATCTTCTCGCCCTCGGCGACCGCGTCGGCGCGCAACTGCTCGGCCTCGCCACGCAGCCGGCGCGCCTCCTCCTGGAGCTCGACCGTCTTGGCGCGGTACTCCTTGGTGTCGTCCTTCGCCGCGCCCTTGAGCTGCTCGGCGATGTCGTGCGCCTCGCTGCGCAGTTGGTCCGCCTCGGCCTCGGCCTCGGCGCGGACCCGCTCGGCCTCCTCGGTGGCGGCGCGCGTGGTCGCCTTCGCCTCCTCGGAGGCCTTGTCCAGGACCTCCTCCGCGGTCCGCGCGGCCTTCGCGATCTGGGAGGCGGTCTCCTCCGCGGTGATCGAGCGGGCCTTCTCGGCGGCCTCCGCGATCAGCTTCTCGGCCTCGGCACGGGCGTCCTGGAGCTTCTGCTCGGCCTCCGCCTTCGCGGCCTCCGACTCCTTGGTGGCCTCGCCGACGAGCCGGGCGACCTGCTCCTTGGCCGTACGCGTGCGCTGCTCGCCCGCGGCCTCCGCGGACGCGAGCTGCTTGGCCGCGGCCTCCTTGGCCTCGGCGACGACCCTGTCGGCCTCCGCGCGCGCCTCGCGCAGCGCCGTCTCGGCCTCCGCCATCCGCTGCTCGGCGCCGCGGGACAGCTCAGAGGCCTGCCGGCGGGCCTGCTCGGACTCCGTCGCGGTGGACGAGCGCAGCGCCTCGGCGTGGTCGGTGGCCTCCTGCGCCTGGGTGGAGGCGGCGTTCAGGAGGCGCTCGGCGTCCGTACGGGCCCGGCGGAGCAGCGCCTCGGCCTCCGCGCGGGCGCTCTCGGCGTCGGCGGTGAGCCGGTGGCGGGCCTGCTCGGCGACGCGCTCGGCCTCCGCGCGGGCGGCGGCGAGTGCCTGGTCGGCCTCGGCGCGCGACTCCTCAAGGAGGCGCCTGGCCTGCTGTTCGGTACGGGCCCGCAGTTGCTCGGCCCACGCCACGTTCTCGTTGACGTGGCTCTCGACGGTCTGGCGGCGCTCGTTCAGTTCCTGGTCGAGCTGCTGGCGCCGGGACACGGCCTCCGCGTGCAGCTCGGACTGCAGGCGGGCCTGCTGCTCGGCGTGCTCCTGGAGGATGCGCTGGGTCTGGGCGCGGGCGTCGCGCAGCTCGCGCTCGGCGTCGGCGCGCAACTGCTCGGCCTGGATCTGCGCGTTCCGCAGCAGTTGCTCGGCCTGATAGCCGAGGTCGCCGCTGTCGTAGGCAGGCCGGGACGCGAGGTTGCGGCGCGCCTCGTGCAGCTTGGCGCGCAACACCTCGACCTGGTAGCCGAGGTCCTCGGCGTGCTGGACGGCCTTCTCCCGCTCGGTCTTCAGCCGGTCCATCTCGGCTTCGAACCGCGTGAGATGGTCGGCCTCAGCCGGTCGTCGGCTGTCCTGGCTCTCGTAGCCCCGCACTGCGCGGTCCCATCCTTCCCCAAGCTCTCGGCTTTCGCTCGAGCAGGGGAGACCCCACTCCTGGTCTCATGTCCCTGACGTACGAGCCCCGTCCATCCGCCGAACGGGGCCCCCGGGGAATGGTGTCAGATCAACAGCGGAGCTCGGGCGTCTGCCCCGATGCTCGTCCCCCGAAACCCGGACCCCGGAAAGCGACCGCCCGAGGAACGGACGGCCGCCCCCAACCCTACCGGCCCGGATATGTGGGGGTCAGTGCTCCGTCTGTTCGGCGGGCGCGGAAGTCACGAGTTCGGTGAGGACCCCGTGGCAGTCCTTGGGGTGCAGGAAGGTGATCCGCGACCCCATGGAGCCGATGCGTGGCTGGTCGTAGAGCACCCGTACGCCCTTGTCCCGCACGGCCGCGGCGTCACCGTCGACGTCGGCGGTGCCGAAGGCGATGTGATGCACGCCCTCGCCGTTCTTGGCCAGCCATTTGCCGACCGTGGAGTCCTCCCGGGTCGGTTCGAGGAGCTGGAGGTACGAGGCGCCGCCGTCGGACGTCTCGTTGATCTTCAGCATGGCCTCGCGCACGCCCTGCTCCTCGTTGACCTCGGTGTGGAACACCTCGAAGCCGTATGTAGCACGA
The DNA here is from genome assembly GCF_000720475.1 of Streptomyces aureocirculatus. Lineage (GTDB taxonomy): Bacteria > Actinomycetota > Actinomycetes > Streptomycetales > Streptomycetaceae > Streptomyces > Streptomyces aureocirculatus. Next base: position 18,879 of record NZ_JOAP01000030.1, on the reverse strand, counting down.
TAGAACTCGACGGTCTCGTCGAGGTTCCTACAGGCGATTCCAATGTGATCGATTCGCGTCAGCATGCTTCAAGTGCAGCGCTCGTGACCGTGATTACGCAACGTGCGCGCGATCACACCGGCTGGCCGGTGACGCGCACCGTACCGCTCAGTACATTCAGGTAAACCCTCGTTCACTCTCCTCAGCTAGCAAGCTGGAAGGGGCCGTGCCACATGTCTGGAACGACCGGAACCACCTCAGTGATCGTCGCGGGCGCGCGCACGCCCATGGGGCGCCTGCTCGGATCGCTCAAGTCCTTCTCCGGCGCGGACCTCGGGGGCTTCGCGATCAAGGCCGCCCTCGACCGGGCCGGCATCGGCGGCGACCAGGTGCAGTACGTGATCATGGGCCAGGTGCTCCAGGCCGGGGCGGGGCAGATCCCGGCGCGGCAGGCGGCCGTCAAGGCGGGCATCCCCATGAACGTCCCCGCGCTCACCGTCAACAAGGTGTGCCTCTCCGGCCTCGACGCCATCGCGCTCGCGGACCAGTTGATCCGCGCCGGCGAGTTCGACGTCGTCGTCGCGGGCGGCCAGGAGTCCATGACTAACGCCCCGCACCTGCTGCCGAAGTCCCGCGAGGGCTACAAGTACGGTGCGATCGAGATGCTCGACGCGATGGCGCACGACGGCCTCACCGACCCCTTCGAGTCCATCGCCATGGGCGCGTCCACGGAGAAGCACAACACCCGCCTCGGCATCGCCCGCCCCGAGCAGGACGAGGTCGCGGCCCTCTCCCACCAGCGCGCGGCCGCCGCCCAGAAGAACGGCACCTTCGACGCCGAGATCACGCCCGTCGAGGTCCCGCAGCGCAAGGGCGACCCGGTGCTCGTCGCCCGCGACGAGGGCATCCGCGCCGAGACCACCGCCGAGTCCCTCGGCAAGCTGCGCCCCGCCTTCGCCAAGGACGGCACGATCACGGCGGGCACCTCCTCGCAGATCTCCGACGGCGCCGCCGCCGTGGTCGTGATGAGCAAGGCCAAGGCCCAGGAGCTCGGCCTGAGCTGGATCGCCGAGATCGGCGCGCACGGCAATGTCGCGGGCCCCGACAACTCGCTCCAGTCGCAGCCGTCGAACGCGATCCTGCACGCCCTCAAGAAGGAGGGACTCGGCGTCGACGACCTCGACCTCATCGAGATCAACGAGGCCTTCGCCGCGGTCGCGGTGCAGTCAATGAAGGACCTCGGGGTGTCCTCAGAAAAGGTGAACGTGAACGGTGGCGCCATCGCCCTCGGCCACCCGATCGGGATGTCCGGCGCCCGCCTCGTCCTGCACCTGGCCCTGGAACTCAAGCGGCGCGGCGGCGGTGTCGGCGCGGCGGCGCTGTGCGGGGGCGGTGGCCAGGGCGACGCGCTCATCCTGAAGGTGACCAAGAGCTGACGCGAGCATCCCGGTACCGGTACCACTGACACCTCTCGCACACGTATACGTATGTCAGGCGTATACGTACGTACGGAACGGAGCCGCAATGCAGGACGTCCCCTCCCTGGTCGAGCAGGCCCGCGAGGGCAGGCCGCGGGCCGTGGCCCGGCTCATCTCGCTGGTCGAGGGGGCGTCACCGCAGTTGCGTGAGGTGATGGCGGCGCTCGCTCCGCTGGCCGGGCACGCGTACGTCGTCGGGCTCACCGGATCCCCCGGCGTCGGCAAGTCCACGTCGACGTCGGCCCTCGTGAGCGCGTACCGCAGGGCGGGGAAGCGGGTCGGTGTGCTCGCCGTCGACCCCTCGTCGCCGTTCTCCGGCGGCGCCCTGCTCGGCGACCGCGTCCGGATGTCGGACCACGCGTCCGACCCCGGCGTCTACATCCGCTCCATGGCGACCCGCGGCCATCTCGGCGGGCTCGCCTGGGCCGCGCCGCAGGCCATCCGCGTGCTCGACGCGGCGGGCTGCGACGTGATCCTCGTGGAGACCGTGGGCGTCGGCCAGTCCGAGGTCGAGATCGCCGCGCAGGCCGACACCTCGGTGGTGCTGCTCGCGCCCGGCATGGGCGACGGGATCCAGGCGGCGAAGGCCGGAATCCTGGAGATCGGCGATGTGTACGTGGTCAACAAGGCCGACCGCGACGGCGCCGACGCGACCGCGCGCGAGCTGAACCACATGCTGGGCCTCGGCGAGGCCCGGGCGCCGGGGGACTGGCGGCCCCCCATCGTCAAGACCGTCGCGGCACGCGGCGAGGGCACCGACGAACTCGTCGAAGCCCTGGAGAAGCACCGGGCGTGGATGGAGGAGCACGGGGTCCTCGCCTCGCGGCGCACCTCCCGCGCGGCGGGTGAGGTCGAGGCCATCGCCGTCACCGCCCTGCGCGAACGCATCGCCGACCTGCGCGGCGACGTACGCCTCGGCGCCCTGGCGGAACGCATCGTCGCCGGTGAACTGGATCCCTACGCGGCGGCGGACTCCCTGGTGGAGGGCCTCACGACGCCCTAGACGAACCGGTCACCGCCGCCCCGGCGACCCGCCCTCCCCGTGTGGGCTGCCGCCCCCTCCCCCCGTGTGGGCTGCCGCCCTACCTTCGTGTGGGCTGCCGCCCTACCTCCGTGCGGGCTGCCGCCCTCCCCGTGCGGGCGTGTGGGCCGCCGCCCTCCCCTGTGGGCGGCTGGGCCGCCCAGAGGGCGGAACGGGCGGGCACAGCCCCCGGTGCCGGGTCACCTGCAAACAAAGGGGTGGCCCCCGTCACCGGGGGGCAGTGACGGGGGCCAGCTCCGAGGGGGGACGCCCAACGCCCCCAGGCGAGGAAAGATCAGTCGTCGAAGCGGTCGGCGACGACCTTGCCGCTGCTCAGGTCCACGTTCCAGTGACCCTCCGTACCGTCGGCGGAGACGGTCTCGACGTCCCAGACGCTGACCCGGGAGTCGTCGTCGACGTCGACGGAGGTCACGGTGCCCTTGCCGGCGGCAGCCTCCGCGGCCTCACCCGCGGTCACCGAAGCGCCCTTGACCGCGGCCGCGACCCGCGAGTCCTCCGCGGCGTCGTCACCGTCGTCGTCACGCTCGACGTGCGAGCCGAGCACCTTGCCCGTGCCCGGGTCGATCTCGACGCTGTGCCAGGTGCGGCCGTCCTTGCCCAGGACGTCCACGTCCCAGACCAGGCCGCCGTTGTCCTCGTCGAGGTCGGCGGAGACCGCGGTCCCCTGCGTCGACTTCAGGGCGGCGGCGATCGCCTCGGTGGCGCCGACCTTCGCGCCCTTCACCTCGGCGACGTTCTCGGCCGTCGTCCTTGTCGTCCCGCGCGTCGTCCTTGTCGTCCCGCGCGTCGTCCTTGTCGTCCCGCGCGTCGTCCTTGTCGTCCCGCGCGTCGTCACGGTCGTCGTCCTTGCCGTTGTCGTCGGCGTCGTCCGCACCGTCACGGTCATCGCGGTCACCACGGTCGTCGTGGTCCTTGAGCTGCACGCTGGACTTGCCGGCCGCGGACGGCTCGTCGTCGCCGCCCAGCGCGAAGGCCGTCGCCGTGCCGCCTCCGACGAGCGCGGCGGCGGTGATGGTGGCGATGACGATGTTGCGCTTCATGAGGGTTCCTCCCGAGTGGTTGGCCCCACCGTGGGGCCGTCCGTTCCGACGAGAACCAAGCTGCCTGAACGATCCTGAAGCCCCCCTGAAGAAGCCTGAAGAACTCTTCAGCTTCGCTCCGGCATCCTGAACACATGCGACTGTTGATCGTCGAGGACGAAAAGCGTCTGGCCCTGTCCCTCGCCAAGGGCCTGACCGCCGAGGGCTACGCCGTCGACGTCGTCCACGACGGCGCGGAAGGCCTGCACAGGGCGACCGAGGGCACGTACGACCTGGTCATCCTGGACATCATGCTCCCGGGCATGAACGGCTACCGCGTCTGCTCCACACTCCGCGCCGCGGGACACGACGTACCGATCCTGATGCTCACCGCGAAGGACGGCGAGTACGACGAGGCCGAGGGCCTGGACACCGGCGCCGACGACTACCTGACCAAGCCCTTCTCGTACGTCGTCCTCGTCGCCCGCGTGAAGGCCCTGCTGCGCCGCCGTGCCGCGTCCCCCGCGCCCGTCCACACCCTGGGCGACCTGCGGATCGACACCGCGGCCCGGCGCGTGGTGCGCGGCGGCGGTGAGGACGTCCCCGGCACGGAGATCACCCTCACCGCTAAGGAGTTCGCCGTCCTGGAGCAGTTGCTCCTGCGGGCCGGACAGGTGGTGTCCAAGGCCGACATCCTCGACCACGTCTGGGACTTCGCGTACGAGGGCGACCCCAACATCGTCGAGGTGTACGTGAGCACGCTGCGCCGCAAGCTGGGCGCCCCGCTCATCAAGACGGTCCGGGGGGCCGGGTACCGCCTGGAGGCACCCCGATGACCGCGGCCTCCCCGGTGCGGCGCCTGTTCGCCTCCGTGCGCGCCCGGGCCGCCGTGGGCGCGACCCTCGTGGTGGCGCTCGCGCTGGTCGCCGCGGGCGCCGCCGTGCTGCTGTCCCTGCGCGCGAGCCTCATCGACCAGGCCGACGCGCAGGCGGGTTCGGCCGCCCGCGAGGTGGCCGCCCAGCTCTCCACCGGCATCGCACCCGCCGACCTCGACCTTCCCGAAGGCGACGACCACCCCGTTCAGGTCGTGGACGAGGACGACCGGCTCGTCGCGGCAAGCGACGACCTGGAGAGGATCACCGGTACGGGGGTGACCGAAGTGACCCCCGCACCCGCCCCGCGCAAGCCCACGCCGAAGCCCGCCCCCACGCCGAAGCCGACGGACACGGACGACAAGAACGACGCGGACGGCAGCGACAGCACCGACAACGACAACGACAACGACGACGCGAAGGACAAGCAGGACGCCGCCGAGGAAGCCGCCGAGGACGCGGCTGAGGACGCGGCCGAAGAGGCCGCCGACGGCGGTGACTCCGGCGACGACCGGCTCGAACGCGGCGAGATCTCCGAAGACAGCCGCGAGAGCGAGGGCTCGGCGACGGTCGACGGCGAGAGCGAGGACTACCGCTTCGCCGAGGTACGGGTGAACACCGAGTCGAGGGGTGAGCTGACCGTCCACGCGGGCGCCCCGCTGGCCGCCGAACGCAGTGCCGTGGGCACAGCCCTGACCGCCATGCTGATCGGCTTCCCACTGCTGCTCGCCGTGATCGCGGGCGTGACCTGGCTGGTCACCCGGCGCGCCCTGCGCCCGGTGGACGCCATCCGTGCCGAGATGGCCGTGATCACCGCGTCCGAGGACCTGGGGCGCCGGGTGCCCGAGCCGGACACGCACGACGAGATCGCGCGCCTGGCACGGACCACGAACGAGACCCTGGCCGCGTTGCAGACGTCCGTGGAGCGCCAGCGCCGTTTCGTCGCCGACGCGTCCCACGAACTGCGCAGCCCCATCGCCTCCCTGCGCACCCAGCTCGAAGTGGGCGCCGCCCACCCCGAGCTGCTCGATGTGCCGGGGGCCGTCGCGGACACCGTGCGCCTTCAGGAACTTGCCGCCGACCTGCTGCTGCTCGCCCGCCTCGACGCGGGTGAGAAGCCGGGCCAGGGACGCGTGGATCTGGCGGCCCTGGCCCGCGAGGAGCTGTCGCAGCGCACGGGGGACCGGGTGGTCGTCACATCGGATCTCGACAGCGTCGAAGTGGCCGGTTCCCGTGGCCAGTTGGCGCGTGTGCTCGGCAATCTCGTGACCAACGCGCAGCGGCACGCCCGGTCCAGGGTGACGGTCACCAGTTGGGCCGACGGGGTGTGGGCGGTCCTGGAGGTGGCCGACGACGGCGACGGTGTGCCGTGTCAGGAGCGGGAGCGGATCTTCGAGCGGTTCGTACGGCTCGACGACGCGCGCAGCCGTGACGAGGGAGGTGCGGGGCTTGGCCTCGCCATCGCACGCGATGTGGCCGGGCGCCACGGCGGGACGCTCACGGTCGACGACTCCCCGGGCGGAGGAGCGGTCTTCGTGCTGCGCCTGCCAGCGGCCACGGCGGCATCCTGACCCGGGGCGGCATCAGGGCTTGCCGTGTCAGGGCTTGCCGCGCAGCCCGCGCAGGTGTTCCGCGATGGGTGTCAGCGCCTTGTGCAGGTCGCTGAGTGCTTCCGGTGAGATGAGGTCGACGAAGTGCTGCCGCACCGAGGTGACGTGGTGCGGCGCGACGCGCTTCATGGTCTCCATGCCCTCGTCGGTGAGCACGGTGAAGAGCCCGCGCCGGTCGGACTCGCAGTTCTCCCGTCGCACCAGGCCCGCGTTCTCCATACGGGTGATCTGGTGGGAGAGCCGGCTCTTGGACTGCAGCGTGGCGGCCGCGAGGTCGCTCATGCGCATCCGATGGTCGTCGGATTCGGAGAGATGTACGAGGATGTCGTAGTCGTTCATGGTGAGGTTGAACGGCTGGAGATCCTTCTCCAACTGGTACGTCAGCATCCTGTTGACCTCCACGTGGGTACGCCAGGCGCACTGTTCCTCGTCGGTCAGCCACTGCGGGGCCGTCTCGGTCTCCATGGAATCGATTCTACCTAAGAAGTTGAATGGTGAACGAGTGTCGGGGTGTGACGCGCCTCGCACCCCTCGGGTTGCGAGGGGTACAGGCGTTCGCCGTCACACTCCGCAGACTACCGCTCACAGGCCGAAGCGACGCTGGAGGTCTCCTAGTTGTCCGGGAAGGCGCGGTCCTTGCGTCTGCTGTCCACGTTGGCCAGGTTGCCCACGGTGTCCCGATGAACCCTGGGACCCCTGCCCGCCCTCTCCGCCGCGAGCGCCCGGCACTCCGTCCTGCTGCGGCAGCGCGCCCGTCGCCGTCTCCGCCATCAGGGACTCCGAGGACTGCAGCAGCACCGTGCCCGCGCCCACGAACTCGAACTGGTGCTCCTCCCCGGAGGTGCCGCCGATTCCGGTGAGTGCCCGCAGGCCGCCGATCACGCCGGACATGTACTGGTGGTCGTAGTGATGGCACGGCGAGGGGCAGTCCGCCCAGCCGACGAGCGCCTGCGGGTCCACCCTGATCGGCGGTTCCATGAACACCACGGGACCGCTCGACACCGCCACGAACTTGCCCGTGCCGATCAGGGTCAGAAAGCCCGGAACGATGGACTGCTTCAGCGACAGACTTGGCTGAAAAGCGAGGAGGTTGCCCGAGCGGATGGTGAGGTTGCCGTCCTCCAAGTCGTAGGAGTTCACGTCGAAGGCTCGGTCGGCGAGGAGCATCTTGCCGGTGCCCTCGGCCACCACCCAGTCGCTGGCGTGCAGCGGGGAGTGGAAGGACGTGCGCACGAGGCGCTCAAGGCGGCCGTGCCCGATGCCGTTGAAGTCGATGCGCCCGTAATAGGCGATCATCTTGCCCTTCTGCAGGAACCACTGGCTGCCGGTCAGCTCCACGCAGAAGGTGAACGCGTTGACGTTGTCGTCGCTCGGCAGCGTCATCGGGTCGAAGATCACGGGCGTGCTCACAGCTTCTCCTCCGATGCCTGGACGTACACCACGCCATTGCCGCTGAACTCCAGTTGGAACGCCTCGCCCGAGCCGCGGCCCACCATGTCGCGCCAGCTCAGCGCCGTGGACAGTTTGTTGCGCACGTCGCCGTGGTGTGCCACGTACGACTGGGGGTCCACGTGGACCGGGCGCTGGGGGGTGAGCGGCAGCTCGATCACGCCGCCGTGCGCCATCACGGCGACCGCGCCGTGGCCCTTGAGCGTCGTGGTGAACAGGCCCTGGCCCGACACCTGGCCGCGCACCATGCCCATCACACCGCCCTGCGAACCGAGGAACATCGTGCCCTGCTGGAGGGTGCCGTCGAAGGCGAGCAGCCGGTCCGCCTCCACGTACATGGTGTCGCCGGTCAGGGTGATCACGTGCACATGGTGGCCGCCGTGCCCGAACATGACCGTGCCGTCGCCCTCCACCGTCATCAGCGGGATCGACTCGTTGGCGAGCCGCCGTCCGAGCATGGACGCGAGGCCGCCCTGGCCGCCGCGGATGTTCGGGGTGAAGGACACGTCTCCCTTGTAGGCCAGCATGGCGCCGCGCTGCGAGAACATCTTGGTGCCGGGCTGGACGACCGCCTCGACCATTTTGTGGTTGATCTCCCGAAATGGCATGTCACACGTCCCCCGCGATCGTGTTCCGCTCGCTGGGCTGGACATAGACCAGGCCCTCGCCCTCGAAGCGGATCTGGAAGGCCTCGCCGCCGCCCTCGCCCATCAGCGTGCGGAAGGTGACACCTGACTGGAAGCTCTGCTTGAGCTTGCCCTGGTGGGCGACGTACGCGCCCGGGTCGACCGTGAGCGGGTTCTGCTTGGTGACGCGCAGGATCACCGCGGGTCCGTCCGAGATGAGCGCCGCCTGGCCCGTGCCCTCGACCGTGGTCGTGAAGATGCCGTTGCCCTGCGTCGCGCCGCGCAGGCCCGTGAACGTGGTGCCCGTGCGCAGGCCCGCGTCCGTGCACAGGAGGTTGCTGGACTCCACGTACAGCTTCTCGCCCTGGAGGTGGACCAGGCTGATCTCCGTCGCGTAGTCGGCGAACCAGCAGGTGCCGTGCCCCTTCACCTCCATCACCGTCATGCGCTCGTTGGTGAGACGGCGGGTCACCATGCCCCGTATGCCTTCGCCGCCCCCCGTCAGCTTCTTGAAAATCATCGTGCCGTCATAGGCGACCATGGAGCCGTTCTTCGCCTTGACGGCGTCCCCGGTCATGTCGACGGCGAGCATTCTGCTGCCCTGCAATCGGAACGTAGCCACGAGAGCGAAGGTAGTCGCAGCCCGGTACCGCCGGACAGGGGACCCGACCCTGAACGCACCCCGGAAAGGCCCTGATGCCACAATGGGGGACGCTTGTGCATCCATTCACAAGATCGACGTCGACCCTGCCCCGAAGGTGACCCGTGGACATCAATACCGCCTCCGCACTCCGCCGCCTCCGTCTGGTCTCGATCCCCGAGGCCGTGTCCTTCCTGCTCCTCATCGTCTGCTCGGTGCTGAAGCGGACCACGGACTTCAACGCCGTGCCGGCGATGGGCGCGATCCACGGTCTGCTCTTCATCCTGTACGTGCTGTTCTGGCTCGACGCCTGGAACCGCACCAAGTGGCAGTTGAAGACGGCGGCCCTCTACTTCGTCCTCTCCGTCCTGCCCGCCGGCGGCTTCTTCGCCGACCGCAAGCTCAAGCAGGAGGCCGAGGCCGCGGTGATCGCCTCGCGCGCCCGTCGTGAAGGGGTCGTGAACGCGTGATCGTCGCCTTCTCCGTGACCCCGCTCGGGGTCGGCGAGGACGTCGGGGAGTACGTCGCCGATGCCGTCCGCGTCGTCCGTGAGTCGGGGCTGCCCCATCGGACCGACGCGATGTTCACGTCTCTCGAGGGTGAGTGGGACGACGTCATGGACGTCGTCAAGCGGGCCGTCGCCGCGGTTGAGGCGCGGGCGCCTCGCGTCTCCCTCGTCCTCAAGGCCGACATCCGTCCGGGTGTGACGGACGGGATGACGTCCAAGGTCGAGACTGTGGAGCGGTACCTGTCCGCTTGACCTTCGCCCCCTTTCGCCGCGCGCGGCCCCAAGCCCCTGCCGGGGATTCCTGGCGGGGGCTTTGACTGTTGCCCGGAACATGGGCTGTGCCCACCCTCCCCCAAGCTCTCGGCTTCGCTCGAGCAGGGAGGTACCCCCCTCGCCCCTGGCGGACCAGTTGCCCACAGCGGGAGCGGGCCGGTTGCCCACAGCGGGAGCGGGCCAGTTGCCCACAGCGGGAGCGGGCCGGTTGCCCGCAGCGGGAGCGGGCCGGTTGCCCGCAGCGGGGGCGGGCCGGTTGCCCACAGCGGGAGCGGAGCCAGAGGGAAGGGGCGGAGTGGAGGGTAAAACCCCCGCTCGGACGCGCCCGGTTCGACACGCCGGGGAATCTCCACTTTTGTGAGGGTATCGACTAGTTCGAATACCTGGAGGGCGCTGTGCGGCCGGAGGGCTACGACTACGACACCCACAGCCGGCTCGCCGGACCGCTCACCGAGCCGGAAGGCGGTGGCGGCGGCGCCGGGCACGGCGGCTACCGGGTGCGGTACCGCCCGCTCCTCGCAGGCGAGCCGCACCGAATACGCGCCATCCTGCTGATGACGCTGGCCCCGCTGCTCACCGGCGCACTCCTCGTGTACCTCGTCTGGCCCACCCACTGGACGGAACGTGAGGGCGGCGACACCTGGCTGGTCGGACTCGATGTCACGATGCTCGTCGCGATCGGCCTGATCGAGGTGTTCATGCTGGTCAACGTGGTGTCCATCGCGCACGCCACGATGGTCGCCCGCGACCCCGTCCCGGTCGTGCCCGAAGCGGGCACCCGCGTCGCCTTCCTGACGACGTACGTACCGGGCAAGGAACCCCTCACCATGGTCCGCGCCACCCTCGAAGGCGCCGTCCGGATACACCACACCGGGCCGCTGGACGTCTGGCTGCTCGACGAGGGCGACGACGACGAGGCCAAGGCGCTCTGCCGCGAGTTGGGCGTACGCCACTTCACCCGCCTCGGCGTACCGGAGTGGAACCGCTCCAAGGGCCCGCACCGGACCAGGACCAAGCACGGCAACTACAACGCCTGGCTCGCCATGCACGGCGGCGACTACGACTTCTTCGCCTCCGTGGACACCGACCACGTGCCGCTGCCGAACTTCCTGGAGCGGATGATGGGGTTCTTCCGGGACCCCGACGTCGCCTTCGTCGTCGGCCCGCAGGTGTACGGCAACTACACCTCACCGGTCACCAAGGCCGCCGAGTCCCAGCAGTTCCTCTTCCACGCCCTGATCCAGCGGGCGGGCAACCGCTACCGGGCCCCCATGTTCGTCGGCACCAACAACGTCGTACGCATCGCCGCCCTGCGCCAGATCGGCGGCCTGTACGACTCCATCACCGAGGACATGGCCACCGGCTTCGAGCTGCACCGGCGCAAGAACCCGGGCACCGGCCGGCACTGGCGGTCGGTGTACACACCGGACGTGCTCGCCGTCGGCGAGGGCCCGGCCTCCTGGACGGACTTCTTCACGCAGCAGATGCGCTGGTCGCGGGGCACGTACGAGACCCTCTTCAAGCAGTACTGGCGGGCGCCGTCCAGCATGCCGCCCGGCCGGCTCTTCTCGTACACGCTGATGCTCGTCTACTACCCGATGACGGCCGTCAACTGGCTCCTCGGCGTCCTGAGCTGCGTGCTGTTCCTGTGGTTCGGCGCCTCCGGGACGCAGGTCGCGGCCTCCGTGTGGCTGATGCTCTACAGCGACGCGGCGGCCCTGCAGATCGGCCTGTACCTCTGGAACCGGCGGCACAACGTGTCACCGCACGAACCCGAGGGCTCCGGCGGGCTCGCCGGCATGGCGATGTCCGCGCTCTCGGCGCCCATCTACGCCAAGTCGCTCGGTGCCGCCGTGCTGCGCCGCCCGAGCCGCTTCGTCGTCACCCCCAAGGGCGGCGGTGTCACCGCCGACCGGCTGCTGACCTTCCGTATCCATCTGTTCTGGGCGGTGCTCCTCGCCGTGTCGCTCGTCGCCTCGTTCGTGCTCGGCCACACCCATGTGGCGATGCGGACGTGGGCGGCGCTCGCCATGGCCATCTCGCTGGCACCGGTCGCGGTGTGGGGCGTGACCGAGCTGCGGGAGCGCCGCACGCGCAAGGTCCGCGAGGCGGCCCGGCAGCGGCTGAGGGAACGCGCCGAGCGCGCCGCGGCCACCGCCGACGGCGAGCCGGAGCCCGCCCTCGCCACCGGTACGACGACTGGAGGTAACTGACCCATGCCCCCTCACCTCCCCGAGTTCTCCAAGCGCACCAAGAAGATCGCCTTCGGCGTGGGTGCGGGCGCCGTCCTCATCGGCCTCAACGCCCCCGCCGCCGTCTCCTTCGCCGAGGAGAAGTACCACGAGTACAAGATCAATCAACCCGGCTACAAGAAGAAGTACGGGTCGTGGCAGCAGGTCGCCATTCCCGAGGAGTTCCGCACCAACGCCATTCACGCGGCCCTGCTGCACACCGGGAAGGTGCTGATCGTCGCCGGCTCTGGCAACGAGCAGAAGAAGTTCGACGCCGGGTCCTTCGACACCGTGCTGTGGGACCCGAAGAAGAACACCTTCAAGAAGATCGAGACCCCCGAGGACTTCTTCTGCTCGGGGCACGCCCAGCTCCCCGACGGCCGCCTCCTGGTGGCCGGGGGCACCGCGCGCTACGAACTCCTCGACGGCGAGGTGGAACGGGCGGGCGGCGGCATGCGGGTGAAGAACGAGAACCCGGACGAGCCCGTCGTCCTGAAGAAGGGCACCAAGTTCCGCTCGCCCTCCGGTGTCGAGTACGTCAGCAAGTTCGACGTGAAGGTCCCCGAGGCCAAACGCGACTACGAGATCACCTACTCCAAGTCCGGCACGATGCGGCCCTGGAAGACGAAGGTCGTCGCGAGCGAGGCACGGGTCTTCGTGGAGGCCGTCCACGACGGCGAGGAGTCGGTGACGAAGGAGTCCTCGCAGTACGAGATCGAGGGCCTGACGGGCAAGGCGGCGGACAACACGTACGGCATCGCCGAGAAGATCACCATGGACAAGCAGGACTTCCAGGGCATCAGGGCGGCGTACGAGTTCGACCCGAAGGCCGAGAAGTACGTGGCCGTCGAGCCGATGAAGAAGGCCCGCTGGTACCCGACGCTCGTCGGCCTGGAGGACGGCCGTGTGCTCGCCGTGTCCGGGCTCGACGACGTCGGTGTCATCGACCCCGGCGACAACGAGATCTACGACCCGCGGACCAAGAAGTGGACCGACGGGCCCAAGCGCTACTTCCCGACCTACCCCGCGCTGTTCCTCACCAAGGGCGGCAAGCTCTTCTACCCCGCCTCCAACGCCGGTTACGGGCCCGCGGAGATGGGGCGCGAGCCCGGCCTGTGGGACCTGAAGACCAACAAGTTCGAGAAGGTCCCCGGCCTCACCGACCTCGACCAGACCGAGACGTCGGGGTCCGTGCTCCTGCCGCCCGCCCAGGACCAGAAGGTGATGATCCTCGGCGGCGGCGGCGTCGGCGAGTCCGAGAAGGCCACCGAGCGCACCGCCGTGATCGACCTGAAGGAGGACAACCCCTCCTTCAGGACAGGACCCGACCTGCCGCAGGGCACGCGCTATCTGAACAGCGTCCTGATGCCGGACGACTCGGTGTTCACCAGCAACGGCTCGTCCGACTACCGCGGCCGCAGCGGGAGCAACATCCTCAAGGCACAGTTCTACGACCCGAAGAAGAACGCCTTCCGCACCGCCGCCGAACCCAAGGTGGGCCGCAACTACCACTCCGAGGCGCTGCTCCTGCCCGACGGGCGTGTCGCCACCTTCGGCTCGGACCCGCTGTTCGACAACCAGCAGAACACCAAGCTCGGCCACTTCGAGCAGCGCATGGAGATCTTCACCCCGCCGTCCCGGCACAAGGCGGGCGAGGACCGCCCCGTGCTCGGCGCGGGCCCCGAGGTGCTGCCCGCCGACGGCCGCGCCACGTTCCGCACCGCGCACCCCGAGAAGATCGCCTCGGCCCGCCTGATGCGGCCCAGCGCCGTCACGCACACCACCGACGTGGAGCAGCGGTCGATCGCGCTCGGCCTCACCAAGGGCCCCGGCGCGGTGACCGTGGACGTGCCGCGCGAGGACACCGCGCTCGTACCGCCCGGCTGGTACATGCTGTTCGTGACGGACGCGGACGGCGCCTCCTCGGAGGCGAAGTGGGTGCACGTGAAGTGAGAAGCGGGACGCGCACGCCGCGCGGGGAACCGCTCACCGCGCCGCGACGAACGCTCCGTGTGTGAGGACCGGCACCACCGTGGACGCGTCGAGCTCGGTCGCGACGGCCACGTCCTCCGCGTAACCGCCGTCGGCCAGCTCCCGGCCCGACGACGAGGACGCGACGGCCTCGCCCACGTCGACGGCCGAGACGAACGCGGACGCCGCGGCCGCGGCCTCGGGGGAGAGGTCGGTGCCGCCCCCGGTGCGCAGCGCGGCGATCACGGCGCCGGCGCCGAGGAGGTCCTCCAGGGCGGGGCGCAGACTGCCGTCGGGCCAGCGCTCGCCCGCCGCGATCACGCCGACGGGGCGCTCGGGGGTGCCGTCGCCCCTGCCGGAGAGCCAGCGGCCGACGGCGGCGGGATTGAGCAGCGACCCGGCGGCGACGGTGACGCCCCCCGCGCTCGCGGCGATCGCCGAACCGTTGGGCGAGGGCAGGACGAGGCGCTGTGCGCGCGGGGCCCGGCGCAGGGCGGCGGGGGACAGCGACCAGGGGCTGGCCGCGCTGACCGCGCGGCGGCCCACCGCGAGCCGCGCGTCCATCTGGCGGGCGAAGGCCGTGGCACTCTCGTCGCGCCACGCGTACGGGAAGACCCGGGAACCGGACTCCACGGCGACGGACACCGAGGTGCTGAACGACAGCACGTCGACGATCACCAGACAGGAGACCGCGGGCGCCAGGCGCTTCGCGCCGGAGGCACCCCACTCGAACCGTACGCCGTAGCCCGCCTGTGAGAAGTCTTCGCGCCCCATGCGCTCCGAGGCTGCCAGGTGTCGTGGCGCTTTGGCCAGTTGGTCACCGGGCTTTCCGCAAACGGGTGTCAGGCCTTCGCGTTGCGTACGAGACCGAGCGCGTAGTCGGGCCACCACCGGCCCGCGGCGGGGCCGCCGCGGCAGGGGCCGTCCGAGTCTCCCGGCCGCTTGATCCACAGGTAGGCGTCGAGGAGCGGGTCGCCGGTGCGGTCGGTGGGCGGGGTGCCGAGGCCGCGGCCCGGCGGGTTGCACCAGGCGTCCTCGCGGTCACCGGCGAGGGGGCCGCGGCCGTTGCGGCTGCTGTCCATCACGAAGTGCTTGCCGCCGACGCCCGCGGACAGCTCACGGCCGTACCTCTTGGTGGCCTTGTCGCTCTGGAAGTTGGAGACGTTGAGCGAGAAGCCGTCCGCGCGCGCGATGCCGGCACGCCGCAGCGGCGTCGTGAGCTTGTAGGCCTCGGTGATCCAGCCGGGGTTGCCCGCGTCCAGGTACACCTTGACGTTCGGCTGCCGCTTCAGCCGCTCGATGGCTTCCGAGAGGAGTTCGTAGCGCTCCTCGTGGTACTGCGGGGGTGTGCAGCCGTCGGCGATGTGCGGGATCGCGTCCGGTTCCAGGATCACCAGGGCCTTGCGGTCCTTGATGCCGTCGGCGAACGCGTCGATCCAGTGCCGGTAGTAGGCCGCGTCGGGGGCACCGCCCGCGGAGTGCTGGCCGCAGTCGCGGTGCGGGATGTTGTACGCGACGAGCACCGCCGTGCGGCCGTCCTGTGCGGCGCCCGCGGTGGCCTTCTCGACGTCCGGCCCCGGGTCGTCCCCGGCGGGCCACGTCGCCATCGGCTGTTCGGAGATCCGCCGCAGCGCGTCGGCGTCCCCGTCGCGGCCCTGCTGCTCCCACTCGCGCACCTGGCGGGCCGCCTCGCTCTGCGGGTCGACCCAGAAGCTGTGCGGCGCGGAGCGTGCGGCCTTGCGGCTCGCGGACGGCGTGGCCTCGTCCTTCTCCCTGCCCGGTCCCGGCCCCGAGTCGGACCCGGACGAGCAGCCGGCCGTGAGGCCGAGGGCGGCGGCGGCCGTGAGTGCCGTGAACGTACGGAGCAGCCGGTGCATCCAGACCCCTTGGGCGACGGTGACGGGCAGGCGGGCGGGCGAGCGGGCGAGTCGTGCGGCAATCGTGACATAAGGGACCATTCGCACCTGGGTGCGACACCGCCCGTACGGGCCCCGTCAGCCACCCGCCGCAAGCGCGACGCCCAGCGGCGTGCGCTCGTACAGGACCTGATGGCCGTACCGCCGCGAGGTGAGCAGACCCGCGCCCCTCAGCGCCGCCAGGTGCGCGGACACCGAGGACGGGGCCAGGCCGAGGCGCTGGGCCAGCGACGACGTGGTGGACGGCTCGGCGAGGGCGGTGAGGACAGCGGCCCGGTTGGGGCCGAGCAGCCGGGCCAGGGCACCGGGGGCGCGGTCCGCGGGGGCCGACCAGAGCCCAGCGAGGCCCCTGGCCGGGTACACGAGGGTCGGCTGCCACGGCGGGTCGTAGCCGCTGATCACCTCCGGCCAACTGAAGACGCTGGGCATCAGGACCAGGCCGCGCCCGTCCAGGTGCCGGGTGTGCCGCCCGCGCCACTGCGCGGTGAGCGTCCCCGAGTCCCAGGCCAGGCGGCGGTCGAGCTCGGGCAGCAGGGCACCGAGGCCGACCTGCGCGAGCCGCCGCGAGTGGTACGCCACGTCGGCTTCGAGCAGGGCGCGCAGCCTCGGCCAGTACGGCTCGACCAGCGCGTGCCAGGCCGCCTCCATGGCGTCCGCGAGCGCGCGCACGGCGCCCGCCGGGTCCGCGAGCAGCTTCCGCCCGGTCGCGCTCCCGCCCGCGCCGGGCGTCTCGGCGAGCGCCTTCGCCATGTCGTCCCGCGCCGCCGCGGGGTCGGCGGCGCGCACCGCGGCGATCTCCTCATCGAAGGTCGCGGCGGGCCCCAGCGGCGGCGGCCCCAGGAAGTCGGGGCTGTGCCCCCGCGACGGCATCAGGAGCCACACCGCATCCAGGTCGAGACGGGCACCCGCCGCCCGGACCTCCCGCAGCCACTGCGGGTGATAACCGTGCCGCTCGGGTCGCTTCAGCGTCCGCACCGCCTCCTGCGTCTCCCACAGCGGCGACACGGCGAACCGGCAGCGCAACAGGTCGTCCGCACCGAAGTGAAGCTGAAACGGCACGCGGACCTCCCCCTTTCCCTGCCTCTGATTCGCCTCTGATGCCCCTGATTCGCCTGGAGCCGAAACTCTAGGGAGCCGGGGCGGTGGCGGCCAGGGTGTGCGCATGTCGCCACAGACCCACCAGGAAGAGCGGGAAACGGGGGACGAAGGCTACCGGCGGGTCTTCGCCGTGCCGGAGTTCCGTGCCGTGTTCGCCGCCCACGCCATGTCGCTGCTCGGTGTCGTCGTCAGCGAGATCGCGTTGACCGTCCTCGTGTACGACCTCACCGGGTCGCCGCTCCTGAGCGCGCTGGCCTTCGCGCTCGGCATGCTGCCGTACCTGGTGGGCGGGACGCTGTTCGCGGGCGTCGCGGACCGCTTCGCGCCGCGCCGCGTCCTCGTCGTCTGCGACCTGCTGTGCGCCGGGTGCGCCGCGCTGATGGCGCTGCCCATGACGCCGGTGGCCGGGCTGCTCGCGCTGCGCTGCCTCATCGCGGCCGTGGCACCGGTGTTCAACGGCACCCGGATGGCGACCCTCACCGACGTCCTCGGGGACGGGGACCTGTTCGTGCTCGGCCGTTCGCTGCTGCGGATGGTGTCGCAGAGCGCCGTCCTCGTGGGCTTCGGCCTCGGCGGCGTGCTGCTCACCGTCGTCTCCCCGCGCGGGGCCCTCGTCGTCACGGTGGCGACGTTCGCCGCGTCGGCGCTGCTGCTGCGCTGCGGTACGAAGCGGCGGCCCGCGCGGGGGAGCGGCCCCGGCGGGGGTGCTCCCGGCCAGGCGGTGCCGCAGCCCGCGCTCGTGCGGTACTCCCTTGCCGGTGCCCGTGACGTCCTCGCCCACCGGCGCGTACGCGCCCTCCTGCTGTTGCTGTGGGCGCCCCCGATGTTCGCCGTCGCGCCGGAGGCCCTTGCCGCCCCGTACGCGGAACAGATCGGGGTCGGCACCGCCGGGGTCGGGCTGCTGATGTGCGCGATGCCCATCGGCACCATCGCGGGCGAGGTGTACGCCGGGTCCGCGCTCACGTCCGCCGCCCGCGCCCGCATCGTGCTGCCGCTGGCCGCGACCACGCTGCTCCCGCTCCTTGCGTACGGCTTCACGCCCGGCCTCGCCTGGGCGCTGCCCGCGCTGGTCCTCGCCGGCGCCGGATCGGCGTACACCCTCGGGCTCGACCGCTGGTTCGTGGACGCGGTGCCGCCGGAGCTGCGGGGGCGTGCGATGACCGTGCACACGGCGGGCCTGATGACGCTCCAGGGTGCGGGGATGGCCCTGGCCGGGCTCGCTGCCGAGTTCTTCGCGGTGAGTACGGTGGTGGCGGGGGCGGGGGTGCTCGGTACGGTGTGCTGCCTGTTCCTGGCCCGCGAGGTGCGGGCGACGGCGGGGGCGGCCGCGGGGGCGGCGCCCTCGCGGCCGCCTTCGTCGCCCTTGCCGTCGTCCTCCCCCTCCTCGTCTTCGGCGTCGTCCTCCTCCTCCTCGTCGCCGTCGCCGTCGGCGCCGTTCTCGCCGGGGGACGGGGGCGGGCCGAATGGTGAGACCGGGGCTGACCGGTATGTGGCCGGGGACTAAGGTCTTCGCTGTGCCGAAGCCGCTCAGTCTCCCCTTCGATCCCATCGCCCGCGCCGACGAGCTCTGGAAGCAGCGCTGGGGGTCCGTCCCCGCCATGGCTGCCATCACCTCGATCATGCGTGCGCAGCAGATCCTGCTCGCCGAGGTCGACGCGGTCGTCAAGCCGTACGGACTGACCTTCGCGCGGTACGAGGCGCTGGTGCTGCTCTCCTTCTCCAAGGCGGGGGAGTTGCCGATGTCCAAGATCGGTGAGCGGCTGATGGTGCACCCCACGTCCGTCACCAACACCGTCGACCGCCTGGTGCGGTCCGGTCTGGTCGACAAGCGCCCCAACCCCAACGATGGGCGCGGGACGCTTGCCTCCATCACGGAGAAGGGGCGTGAGGTTGTCGACGGGGCGACGCGGGAGCTTATGGCGATGGACTTTGGGCTCGGCGTCTACGACGCGGAGGAGTGTGGGGAGATTTTCGCCCTGCTGCGCCCGCTGCGCGTGGCCGCACAGGACTTCTCCGACCAGTAACCCCATGGGGCTGCGCCCCCGTTCCCCCCCTCCAGCCCTCCGACCCTCGCCCTCAACCACCGGACGAGCTTTTTCCCCCACCCACCCGCCCTCCTGGGGCTGCGCCCCTGGCCCCCCTCTTCGGCCTTGGCCCCCCTCTTCGG
>NZ_JOAP01000029.1 GCF_000720475.1 Streptomyces aureocirculatus | reverse complement strand
CGCCCCGAGCCCCGCCGCCAACAACGACCCGGCAAGCCCCGACAGCACATCACCACTCCCCGCGGTGGCCAACCACGACGTCCCCGTCGGATTGACCCGCACCGCCCCACCACCACCCCCCACCGGCGAGGCGACCACCGTGGTCGACCCCTTGAGCAGCACCGTGGCCGAGTACCGAGCGGCCAACTCCCGCACGGAGTCGAGCCGAGCCCCCTCGACCTCCTCCCGGGAGACACCGAGCAGCGCGGCGGCCTCCCCGGCGTGCGGGGTGAGCAGCGTAGGAGCGCCCCGCCCCCGCACGGCGGAGGCGTCCACGAGCCGCAGCCCGTCGGCGTCGATCAGGACGGGCACGTCGGCGGCCACCACGTCCCGCAGAGACGCGACGTCGTCACCGAGCCCCGGCCCGGCGACCCAGGCCTGCACCCGCCCGGCAGCGGCAGGCGGCCCGGCGGAGACGAGGGCTTCGGGAAAGCGCGCGATGACGGCGTCGGCGGCGGGCCCCACGTACCGAACGGCCCCGGCCCCACCCCGCAGCGCCCCGGCGACACACAGCACGGCGGCCCCCGGATAGCGGGCGGACCCGGCGACGACGCCCACGACCCCGCGCCGGTACTTGTCGCTCTCGGCACCGGGCACGGGCAGCAGCCGCTCGACGTCGGCGTACTGGAGGGCTTCAAGGGCGGGCTCGTGGACGCCGAGTTCCTCGTCGAGGCCGATGTCGACGAGGCGTACGGCTCCGGCGTACTCACGCCCGGGGTCGACGAGGAGGCCGGGCTTGTACGTCCCGAACGTCACGGTCGCGTCGGCGCGGACGGCGTCCCCGCGCACCTGCCCGGTGTCGGCGTCCACACCGCTCGGCAGGTCGACGGAGACGATCAGGGCACCGGAGTCGGCGGCGGCGCGCACGAGCCGCGCGGCCGGGGCCCGCAGCCCGCCCTTGCCGCCGATGCCGACGATGCCGTCGACGACGAGCCGGGCCCCGTCCAGGGCGGCCAGGGCCCGCTCGGAGACGTCGGAGCCGCCACCGGCGGGGCCGTCGACGACCCGCCCCCCGGCGCGAAGCAGGGCGGCGAGCCCACCGGCGTGCGCCCGCTCGGGGGCGAGCAGCACCGCGGTCACCCCGGCACCGCGCCGCGCGAGCCGGGCACCGGCGTACAGGGCGTCACCGCCGTTGTCGCCGCTGCCGACGAGGAGCACGACGCGCGCCCCGTACACCCTGCCGAGCAACTGCCCGCAGACCACGGCGAGCCCGGCGGCGGCCCGCTGCATCAGGGCGCCGTCCGGCACCCGGGCCATCAGCGCGCGCTCGGCGGCTCGGACACTGTCCACGCTGTACGCAGTACGCATCCCTCAAGTTTCGCGCACCCCACCGCACAGGGCACCCGCGCCCCGGAACGGGGCCTACCCCTCCGCGATGACCACGGCGGAAGCCACCCCCGCGTCATGGCTCATGGAGACGTGCCACCCCCGCACCCCCAACGCCTCCGCACGCGCAGCCACAGTCCCCCGCACCCGAAGCCGCGGCTGCCCGCTCTCCTCGACGTACACCTCAGCGTCGACCCACCGCAGCCCCGCGGGCGCCCCGAGCGCCTTGGCGAGCGCCTCCTTGGCGGCGAAGCGCGCGGCGAGGGAGGCGATCCCGCGCCGCTCCCCGTCGGGGAGATACAACTCCGCCTCGACGAAAATGCGTTGCCGCATGCCGGGCCGCCGCGCGATCGATTCGGCGAACCGATCGATCTCGGCCACGTCGATGCCCACCCCGATAATCACAAACAACTCCAACCAACTGAAAAACGAACCCCACACCAACCCACAGCGCCCCCACACCGAACCACGCAACGACGGTACGAGCGCCACCGACACCACGGCGAACACCGAGCCGACGCCAGGGTGACTGCCGAGCCGACGCCGGGGGTGACCGCCGGGCCGACGCCGGGGTGACCGCCGGGCCGCCCGCCAGGGTGACGCACCCCACCCGCGCCCGCGTTCAAACAGCCGTAACAATGGACTGTGATCTCTTCGGCCTCCTCGCCGCCGCGGGGCGCCCACCGGCACCGGCCGGAGGCGACCCCTTACCTCGACCTCACCCGTTCCCAGTGGAGCGCGCTCCGGGACAAGACGCCGCTCCCCCTCACCGCCGCCGAGGTCGAGAAGGTGCGCGGTCTCGGCGACGTCATCGACCTCGACGAGGTCCGTGACATCTATCTGCCGCTCTCGCGCCTGCTGAACCTGTACGTGGGCGCCACCGACGGCCTGCGCGGCGCCCTGAACACCTTCCTCGGCAACACCGGCGAACGGGCGGCCCAGACCGGCACGCCGTTCGTGATAGGCGTCGCGGGCTCGGTGGCCGTCGGCAAGTCCACGGTCGCCCGCCTGCTCCAGGCCCTGCTGTCCCGCTGGCCGGAGCACCCGCGCGTGGAGCGGGTCACCACCGACGGCTTCCTGCTGCCCACCAAGGAGCTCCAGGCCCGCGGCCTGATGTCGCGCAAGGGCTTCCCGGAGTCGTACGACCGGCGGGCCCTGACCCGCTTCGTCGCCGACATCAAGGCCGGCAAGGACGAGGTGACGGCCCCCGTCTACTCGCACCTGATCTACGACATCGTGCCCGGCGAGCGCCTCACCGTCCGCCGCCCGGACATCCTGATCGTCGAGGGCCTGAACGTCCTTCAGCCGGCGCTGCCCGGCAAGGACGGCCGCACCCGCGTGGGCCTCGCCGACTACTTCGACTTCAGTGTGTACGTGGACGCGCGCGCCGAGGACGTCGAGCGCTGGTACCTGAACCGCTTCCGCAAGCTGCGGGCCACGGCGTTCCAGGACCCGTCCTCCTACTTCCGCAAGTACACCCAGGTCTCCGAGGAGGAGGCCCTCGACTACGCGCGCACGACCTGGCGGACGATCAACAAGGTCAATCTCCTGGAGAACGTGGCCCCCACCCGGGGCCGCGCCACCCTCGTCGTCCGCAAGGGCCCCGACCACAAGGTGCAGCGGCTGAGCCTGCGCAAACTCTGACCGGCGGCGGACGGCCGTACCGGCGTTAGGGTGCGGTCATGCTGCATCTGCGCCTGATCACCCCTGCGGACAGCACCGCGGACGTGGTGCGCCTGATCGAGAACACGCCGGGCACCGCTCATCTGGCCGTGGTGTCGGGCGCGGCGCGCAACCCCGTCGGGGACATCGTGATGTGCGACGTCGCCCGGGAGGCGGGCGACGAGCTGATCGACGGACTGCGCGCGCTGAAGATCGACGAGCACGGCTCCATCGCCCTGGAGAACATCGACCTGTCGCTGTCGAAGCGGGCCGACAAGGCGGAGGACGACGCGCCGGGCGAGGGCGCGGACGCGGTCCTGTGGGAGCAGTTGACGGAGGCGACGCACGAGGAGTCCACGCTCTCCGTCACCTATGTCGCCTTCATCACGCTCGCCACGATGATCGCCGCGTGCGGTGTCGTCCTCGACAACGCGATCCTGATCGTCGGCGCGATGGCGGTGGGCCCGGAGTTCGGTCCGCTCGCGGGTTTCTGCACGGCCCTGGTCCAGCGCGCGCCGCGGCTCGCGCTGCGCTCGCTGATCGCGCTGCTCGTGGGCTTCGCGGCGGCGATGGCGGTGACGGTCGGCTTCAGTCTCCTCATGGACGCGGTGGACCTCTTCCACCGGGCCCAGCTCAAGGCCGAGCGTCCCAACACCAACTTCATCTACCGGCCCGACTGGTTCTCCTTCGTCGTGGCCGTCCTCGCGGGCGCCGCCGGCACCCTCTCGCTGACGTCGGCGAAGTCGGGCGCCCTGGTGGGCGTCGCGATCTCCGTGACAACGGTCCCCGCGGCGGCGAACGCCGCGGTCGCCTTCGCCTACAGCGAGTACAGGCAGGCCTGGGGCTCCACCGAGCAGTTGCTCCTGAACCTGCTCGGCATCGTCCTCGCCGGTACGCTCACACTGCTCACCCAGAAGCTGCTCTGGGCGCGGCAGCGTGAACGTACCGCGCGGAAACATCCGGTGGGCTAGCCGAGGGCGGACTTCACCACGTCGGCGAGGCGCCCGGCGACCGAACGGGCCTGCTCGATGTCGGCGGCCTCCACCATGACGCGCACCAGCGGCTCGGTGCCCGACGGCCTGAGCAGCACCCGGCCGGTGCCGCCGAGCTCGCGCTCGGCCTCGGTGACGGCCGCGGACAGCTCGGGCGAGGTCTTCACCCGGGACTTGTCGACGTCGGGGACGTTGACGAGGACCTGCGGCAGGCGCTCCATGACGGCGGCGAGCTCGGCGAGCGGCTTGCCGGTCTGGGCGACGCGGGCCGCGAGCAGCAGACCGGTCAGGGTGCCGTCGCCGGTGGTGGCGTGGTCCAGGACGATGACGTGGCCGGACTGCTCGCCGCCGAGGGCGTAGCCGTGCTCCTTCATCGACTCCAGGACGTACCGGTCGCCGACGGCCGTCTGGACGAGGGACAGGCCCTCGCGCTCCATGGCCAGCTTGAAGCCCAGGTTCGACATGACGGTCGCGACAACGGTGTCCTGGCGCAGGGCACCGCGCTCGCGCATGGCGAGGGCGAGGACGGCGAGGATCTGGTCGCCGTCGACCTCGGCGCCGGTGTGGTCCACGGCGAGACAGCGGTCGGCGTCACCGTCGTGGGCGATGCCGAGGTCGGCGCCGTGCTCGACGACGGCGGCCTTCAGGAGGCCGAGATGGGTGGAGCCGCAGCCCTCGTTGATGTTGAGGCCGTCCGGCTTGGCGCCGATCGTGATGATCTCGGCACCGGCCCGCGCGAACGCCTCCGGCGAGACCCGCGAGGCCGCGCCGTGGGCCTCGTCCAGGACGACCTTGATGCCGTCGAGGCGGCCCGGCAGGACGCCGATGAGGTGGGCGACGTACTGGTCGAAGCCCTCGTCGTACGTGGTGACACGGCCGACGCCCGCACCCGTGGGGCGCTGCCAGGGGGCGGCGGTGCGGTGCACGAACTGGTTGTCGTACTCGGCCTCGATGCGGTCCTCGAGGTCGTCGGCGAGCTTGTGGCCGCCGCGGGCGAAGAACTTGATGCCGTTGTCGGGCATCGCGTTGTGGCTCGCGGAGAGCATCACACCGAGGTCGGCGCCGAGGGCACCGGTGAGATGGGCCACCGCGGGGGTGGGCAGCACACCGACGCGCAGGACGTCCACGCCCGCGCTGGCGAGGCCCGCGACCACCGCGGCCTCCAGGAACTCCCCGGACGCGCGCGGGTCACGCCCTACCACCGCCGTCGGACGGTGGCCCTCGAAGGTGCCCGCTTCGGCTAGCACATGCGCCGCGGCGACCGAGAGCCCGAGCGCGAGCTCGGCCGTCAGGTCGACGTTGGCGACACCGCGCACACCGTCCGTGCCGAAGAGTCGTCCCACTGGTGTCCTCCGAACATTGAGTGTCGGCTGGTCCTGCGGACGCGGTGACGTCTGCGCCTCCACCGCGCGGCCCTCGGCCGCTCAGCCTGTCGAACTTCTACCCCGGATCATGGGGTGCTGATAAACGAACGCCCCGACAGCACACAGGGTGCCGCCGGGGCGTTCGGGAAGTGCTGCAGGCAGCGAAGACTAGCGCTTGCTGTACTGCGGGGCCTTGCGGGCCTTCTTGAGACCGGCCTTCTTGCGCTCGACCGCACGGTCGTCGCGCTTGAGGAAGCCGGCCTTCTTGAGGGCGCCGCGGTTGTTGTCCACGTCGGCCTCGTTCAGGGCGCGGGCCACACCGAGGCGCAGGGCGCCGGCCTGGCCGGACACACCGCCACCCGCGATGCGGGCGATGACGTCGTAGCGGTCGTCGAGCTCGAGCACCTTGAAGGGCTCGTTGACTTCCTGCTGGTGCACCTTGTTCGGGAAGTAGTCCTCGAGCGTACGCCCGTTGATCTTCCACTTGCCGGAGCCCGGGACGATCCGGACGCGGGCGATGGCGTTCTTGCGACGGCCAAGGCCGGCGGCCGGCTGCGGGTCACCGAAGCGCGCGGCGTTGGACTCCGAGGTGTACTCGCCCTCGACGGGCGCGTCCGACTCGGTGGTGTAGTGCTCGATGTCGACAGTCTCGTCGACAGGCTGCTCAGGGGTGGTCTCGGCCACGATGCTCCTCAGATTCTCTTCAGGCTTAGGGGGTGGCCGGACTTACTGCGCGACCTGGGTGATCTCGAACGGCTGCGGCTGCTGCGCGCCGTGCGGGTGCTGGTCACCCTTGTAGACCTTCAGCTTCGAGAGCATCTGACGGCCCAGCGTGTTCTTCGGGAGCATGCCCTTGACGGCCTTCTCGACGGCCTTCTCGGGGTTCTTGTCGAGAAGCTCGTCGTAGCGGACCGAGCGGAGGCCGCCCGGGTACCCGGAGTGGCGGTACGCCATCTTCTGGGTCCGCTTGTTGCCGGACAGGTGCACCTTGTCGGCGTTGATGATGATGACGAAGTCACCGGTGTCAACGTGGGGCGCGTAGATCGGCTTGTGCTTGCCGCGCAACAGGCTGGCTGCAGTGGTCGCCAGGCGTCCCAGGACGACGTCCTGGGCGTCGATGACGTGCCACTGGCGGGTCACATCGCCGGGCTTGGGGCTGTACGTACGCACGGTTCGTAGCCTTCGCTTCTTCAGAGGTGGGGTTTCCCTCGGTTCAGCTCGAACCTCGGGAAGGGTCCTGACAAGGCCACCTCGGACGATGGACGACAGCCTTGGCGGACCTCGGTGACGCAACCGAGTCCTGCCGCTGGTCATCGGCCCGGTGGGCCGGTGTAAGGGCCCCTCACGTGAGAATGAGAAAGCCAATACACATAACGAACAGGCAGAATACCCGCCGTGCCCCGTACGGGTCAAAACGGCGTCACGACTGCCCCGTCTCCCCCTATGGATACCCGTCCCGCTCCCCCGGTGGGCAACTTGTCCACTCCCTCTGCGGGCAGCCGGTCCGCCCCCCTCTGTGGGCAACTGGTCCGCCAGGGGCGAGGGGGGTACCTCCCTGCTCGAGCGGAGCCGAGAGCTTGGGGGAGGGTGGGCACAGCCCCGGCTTACCTGACCGTGATGTCGACGGAGGGGCAATCCCCAGGCCGACGGGACGGCACAGCCACCGCCGCCCCAGCCCGCCGCAGGCGCCCCGCACACCCCCAGAAGACGACCCCCGCAAGCACGCAGAGCGTAAACGCATCCTTGAAGGCCCGCTGCGGCAACAGCTCCACCCCCACCCACACAAACCCCGGCACCTGCGGCACAAGCGCCACCCAGAACCAGGGCCCCCGCACCAGCGCCCCCCACCCAAGCCCCCCGGCAAGCAGCAACGGCAGCACGACCAGCAGATAGTGGTCGTACGACGGCCGCGACACGAGAAACGCGGCCAGCATCAGCGCCACGGAGGTCTCCACGACCCGCCCCGCGGCAGGCCCCCCGGCCCGCCACCGCAGCCACGCACAGTAAACCCCCGCACCAGCGCCCACCACGGACACCAGCGAGGCAAGCCCCTCCGGCACCCCGAGACGCGGCAGCACAGCCGCGGGCGAAGCCTCGTACAGCCGCACGAACCGATCGTCGCCCCGCAGCAGGAACGGCAGTGTCCGCGTGAAGAACGCCCCGGGGTCGGGCAGCACGAGCGCGGCGAGCACCGAGACCACGACGGGCACGGCCACCGCCACGCCAAGGGCCCGCCACCGCCGCCCGAGGACGAAGAGCAGCAGCACCGGCACGAGCAGCGGCTTCACCGCGATCGCGGCCCCCACGACCGCCCCGGCCGCCCCCCACCGCCCCCGGCAGACGCACAGCAGCGCGAGCGGCAGCGCGAGGGCCGACGCCACGGTCCAGTTCCCGAGCTCCACCAGGTGCACGAACGGCGCGAACCCGAGGACGAGCCCGAGCAGGCCGAACACCGCGAAGCGGCTGCGCAGGGCGACGCCGTGGATCCGCAGCGCACAGGCCCAGCCCGCAGCGAGCGCCGACACCACCCCCACCGGCACGAGCACCCGCGCCGCGTCCGGGAACACCGCCTGCGGCACCGCGGCGAGCACGGCCCCCGGCAGATAGAGAAAGTGCCGGTCGGCGTACGGGGACCGCCCGTCGAGCCAGGCCTGCGCGGCCCGCACCACGATCGCGTTGTCCATGCCGCCGTCCGGTACCCGGTACGCGATCCGCAGCGCCGCCGCCCCGAGGACGACCCCGAGGACGGCCCACGCGTGCCATCCGGCGGGCCGCACCAGCCATGCGGTGGGGCCGGAGCCGGAAGGGAAGAGATTTTTACCGGTTTCGCCCGAATCCATGCGGGTCAGGCTAGGCCGAGAAGGGCCGCAGGGCCGGGCTCAACATCCCCCTCGCCCCGTCTAAGATGCGCCCCATGAGCTTTGGGCAAGGGGGACCCCAGTGGGGTCCGGGGGGCCCGCAGACCCCCGACTGGGCGGCGCTCGCCGAAGCGTCCGAGGCACGTGCCCGCCGCCGCAAGTGGCTGCTGATCGGCGGTGGCGCGCTCGCCACGGTCGGCGTGGCCGCGGCCGTGGCCGTCGCGGTGGTCTCGGCGAACAGCGACGACACCACCGCCTCCAACAAGCCCGCGAGCGAGCTGCCCACCACCGCGGACATCCCCGGCACGAGCACGGCCCCAGAGCCGTCCTTCGAGGCGACCACGCCACCGCCACCGCCGGACCCGAAGGACTACATCTCCAGCGCCAAGAAGGACAAGGCCCCGCTCGGCCCCGAGTCCTTCTTCCCCGGCACGAAGCTGACCTCCGGGGAGCGGGTCTACAAGAAGGGCGACACGGACAGCACCAAGAAGTGCGCCTCCGTCACCCAGCCCGCGCTCGCCGCCGTCCTGACCAGGAACAAGTGCACCGAGGTGCTGCGCGCCACCTACGCCCGCAAGGGCATCGCCGTCACCGTCGGCGTCGCCGTCTTCGACACCGAGGCCCAGGCCGTCCGGGCGAAGAAGCAGGCCGACGACGGCCTGGTGAGGTCCCTGTCCGGCAAGGGCGTGGCCCCGTTCTGCCGCACCACGGTCTGCCGCGGCACGTACAACGCGTACGGGCGCTACGCGTACTTCACGACGACCGGCTTCCTGAACGGCAAGGACGTCACCACGAAGGACAAGAACGCGTACGAGGTCGGCGACGACCTCGCCCGCTTCACCTTCCACCAGATCAACCGCCGCGGCGAGGCCCAGGCGTCGGCGGCGGCGAACAACCCGGAGTAGCCGAGGCCCACGGGCCCTCAGCAGCACCCAGCGGAGCCGGCGCCCCCGGGCAGCGACCGCTTGTTGCGGGCCTCCGCGCTGCGCGCGGCAAGCAGCTCGTCGGCCGGATAGCCGACCTCTTCGAGCGTCAGACCGTGCGGCCGCACCACGTGCACGGCCGAGTCCCGCACCCCGGCGGCGAGCACCCTGCCCGGCCACTCGGCTGTCCTGTGCCCGTCCCCCACGAACAGCATCGCCCCGACAAGGGACCGCACCATGTTGTGGCAGAAGGCGTCGGCCCGCACCGTCGCCTCCAGGATCCCGTCGTCACGCCGCTCCCAGCGCAGCTCCTGCAGCGTACGAATGGTCGTGGCACCCTCACGCCGCTTGCAGTACGCGGCGAAGTCGTGCTCCCCGAGCAGCGGCTGCGCGGCGGCGTTCATGGCGTCCATGTCGAGCGTCCAGTCGTGCCACAGCACATGCCCGCGAAGCAGCGGGTCGACGCCGCCGGGGTGGTCGGTCACGCGGTAGGCGTACCGCCGCCAGATCGCCGAGAACCGGGCGTTGAACCCGGCGGGTGCCTCCTCGGCCCGCCAGATCCGCACATCGTGCGGCAGCCGCCCGGCGAGCCTGCGCACCAGCTTCTCGCGGTGCTCGGCCCACACGCCCTCCGGCAGGTCGACGTGCGCCACCTGCCCCCTGGCATGCACCCCGCTGTCGGTGCGCCCGGCGACGGTCAGCTCGTACGTCTCCCGCGACCGCGTCACCGTACGCAGCGCGTCCTCGATCTCGCCCTGGACGGTCCGCTGTCCCTGGCGCTGCTTGGCCCAGCCGGAGAAGTCCTTGCCGTCGTAGCTCAGGTCGAGCCGCACCCGGACGAAGCCGGGCGCCACCTCATCACTCACTCGTGGATCCTCTCAGACAACACAAAAGCGGGCCCGCCCCCGGGAAGGGGCGGACCCGCGACGCCCGGAAGGGGCGCGGGGCTGTGCCGGACACGCGGCTCCGCGGCGCGGGCGCGACAAGGCCGCGGCCGACGACGCGCGGTCCCCGGCAGAACGCTTACGCGTCCTTCGACTCCTCGGCCGGAGCCTCGGCAGCCTCGTCGGACTTGGCCTCGTCGGACTTGGCCTCGACGGCCTCGTCCTTCTTGAGGGAGTCTTCCTTGACCGCGCGCTTGGTCGCGGCCTCGGCCTCACCGGTGGCCTCCTGGGCCACGGTCAGGGCCTCCACCAGCTCGATGACAGCCATGGGCGCGTTGTCGCCACGGCGGTTACCGATCTTGGTGATACGGGTGTAGCCACCCGGGCGGTTCTCGTAGCGCGGGCCGATCTCGGTGAAGAGCGTGTGGACGATGCTCTTGTCCGAGATGACCTGGAGGACCTGGCGGCGGTTGTGAAGGTCGCCCTTCTTCGCCTTGGTGACCAGACGCTCCGCGTAGGGACGCAGACGACGGGCCTTGGCCTCGGTGGTGGTGATGCGGCCGTGCTCGAAGAGATCCTTGGCGAGGTTCGCCAGCATCAGCTTCTGGTGCGCGGCACTGCCGCCCATACGGGCACCCTTGGTGGGCTTCGGCATGGTGTTTCTCCTAGATGTCTGCCCCGGCCGTATCAGGTACCGGGGTCAGCGGACCGAGCCCCGTAAGGGGCGCGGGGAGCTGCGCGACCGGCCGAAGCCGGTCCGCAGCCACAATCGAACCGCGAGGCCCGAGCTCTCAGTACTGCTCGGTCTCGACGAACCCGGCATCCGCGTCGTCATCCGCGCCGAAGGCGTCAGCGGCGGCGGTCGGGTCGAATCCGGGCGGGCTGTCCTTGAGGGCCAGACCCATCCCGTTGAGCTTCATCTTGACCTCGTCGATGGACTTCGCACCGAAGTTGCGAATGTCGAGGAGGTCCGCCTCGGAGCGGGCCACGAGCTCACCCACGGAGTGGATGCCCTCACGCTTGAGGCAGTTGTACGACCGAACGGTGAGCTCAAGCTCCTCGATCGGCAGGGCGAGATCGGCGGCGAGCGCGGCGTCCGTCGGGGACGGACCCATGTCGATGCCCTCGGCGTCGATGTTCAGCTCGCGGGCGAGACCGAACAGCTCGACCAGGGTCTTGCCGGCGGACGCCATGGCGTCACGCGGGCGCATGGCCTGCTTGGTCTCGACGTCGACGATCAGCTTGTCGAAGTCGGTGCGCTGCTCGACACGCGTGGCCTCGACCTTGTACGTGACCTTGAGGACCGGCGAGTAGATCGAGTCGACCGGGATGCGGCCGATCTCCTGGCCGACCTGCTTGTTCTGCACGGCGGAGACGTAGCCGCGACCGCGCTCGACGGTCAGCTCCATCTCCAGCTTGCCCTTGCCGTTGAGCGTGGCGAGGACGAGGTCGGGGTTGTGCACCTCGACACCGGCCGGGGGCGCGATGTCGGCGGCGGTGACCAGACCCGGGCCCTGCTTGCGCAGGTACATCACGACGGGCTCGTCGTGCTCCGAGGAGACGACGAGCTGCTTGATGTTGAGGATGAGGTCGGTGACGTCTTCCTTGACGCCCGGCACGGTGGTGAACTCGTGCAGGACACCGTCGATACGGATGGACGTGACGGCCGCACCCGGGATCGAGGACAGCAGCGTCCGGCGGAGGGAGTTGCCGAGGGTGTAGCCGAAGCCCGGCTCCAGCGGCTCGATGACGAACCGGGAGCGGAACTCGTCGACGACCTCTTCGGTCAACGAGGGGCGCTGAGCAATCAGCATGTTGCGTTCCTTCTGTCAGGGGCGCCCGCTATTTGACGCCCTGAGATATGACAAGGGTACGGGCGATACGGCCCGAAGGAGCCGTACCGCCCGAAAACCTCAGACAAGCAGTCGCTGCGCGACAGACGCGTCAGACGCGGCGGCGCTTGGGCGGACGGCAGCCGTTGTGCGGCGTCGGCGTGACGTCCTGGATCGAACCGACCTCAAGGCCCGTGGCCTGGAGGGAGCGGATCGCGGTCTCACGGCCGGAGCCGGGACCCTTGACGAAGACGTCGACCTTGCGCATGCCGTGCTCCTGCGCGCGGCGCGCGGCCGACTCGGCGGCCATCTGCGCGGCGAACGGGGTGGACTTGCGCGAGCCCTTGAAGCCGACGTGGCCGGCGGAGGCCCAGGAGATCACGTTGCCGGTCGGGTCCGTGATGGACACGATCGTGTTGTTGAACGTGCTCTTGATGTGCGCGTGGCCGTGAGCGACGTTCTTCTTTTCCTTGCGGCGCACCTTCTTGGCGGCGCCCTGACGACCCTTGGGGGGCATCTATATCTCCTACGGGAGGTGGTCGGTCCTGCAGCGTCAGCCGATAGACCGCTGAGCGAGGACTACTTCTTGCCCGGCTTCTTCTTACCGGCGATGGCGCGACGCGGGCCCTTGCGGGTGCGAGCGTTGGTGCTGGTGCGCTGACCGCGGACCGGCAGGCCACGGCGGTGCCGCAGGCCCTGGTAGCAGCCGATCTCGACCTTGCGACGGATGTCGGCCTGGATCTCGCGACGGAGGTCACCCTCGGTCTTGATGTTCTGGTCGACGAACTCGCGGATCTTGACCAGGTCCTCTTCGGACAGGTCGCGAACACGGGTGTTGCGGTCGACACCGGTGGCGTCGAGCGTCTGCTGGGACAGCGTCCGGCCGATGCCGAACACGTAGGTGAGCGCGACCTCGATGCGCTTGTCGCGCGGGAGGTCAACACCTTCAACGCGTGCCATTCATGGCTCCTGTGATTCTTCGGAGGTCTTCAGCAGAACCGCTCCCAGCCGCCGTCCCCTTTTCCTGGCTTCCCTGGAAAAGCGTTGGTACGTACTGGGTCCCCGGCCTCCGACCGGGGGTGTCGCCCTCCATTACCTGATGGACCTGAAGAGGGACGGGTTCTGCGTATGTGCTTTTACGTGCGTCGCGCGAAAATCTGCGGGGTGCAGTACGTGCGTCAGCCCTGGCGCTGCTTGTGGCGCGGGTTGTCGCAAATGATCATGACCCGGCCGTGACGGCGGATCACCCTGCACTTGTCGCAGATCTTCTTGACGCTCGGCTTGACCTTCATTTGTGAGGTTCTCCGGGTCAGTGCCACCACCCCGCCGGAGCGGAGTGCGGGCAAGATCTACTTGTACCGGTAGACGATCCGGCCACGCGTCAGGTCGTACGGAGACAGCTCCACCACGACCCGGTCGTCAGGGAGGATGCGGATGTAGTGCATGCGCATCTTGCCGCTGATGTGTGCCAGGACCTGGTGGCCGTTCTGGAGCTCCACCTTGAACATGGCGTTCGGAAGAGACTCGACGACAGTGCCTTCGATCTCGATGGCACCTTGCTTCTTGGCCACGCTTCGCCCTTCGAATCGACTACCTTGATCGGCTCCGTGAGCGAAACGCAGACATGCGAATGCACGAGAGCCGACGCGTCAGTCTACGTCAGTGCACTCGGAAAGACGAATCGGGTATGACTGCCCGGCAACGAAGATCCTTAAGCAATGACACGGTCAGGGGACCCGGCCCACGGGGCCCGGGCCCAGAACAGCTCAGCCCAGCGGATCCGGCGCCGCCGTGATCCCGTACTCGGCGAGCTTCGCCTTGCCGCCGTCGGGGGCGGTGAGGACCAGCGGGCC
Source organism: Streptomyces aureocirculatus (assembly GCF_000720475.1). GTDB lineage: Bacteria > Actinomycetota > Actinomycetes > Streptomycetales > Streptomycetaceae > Streptomyces > Streptomyces aureocirculatus. The sequence continues at coordinate 76,031 of NZ_JOAP01000029.1, read as the reverse complement.
CTGCTCCGTCAGGGCGACGGAGTGCTCCCAGTGCGACGACCAGGTGCCGTCCGTGGTGATGACCGTCCAGTCGTCCTGGAGCACCTCGGTCTTGGCGGTGCCGAGGGACACCATCGGCTCGATGGCCAGGCAGAAGCCGGGGACCAGCTTGGGTCCGCGGCCGCGACGGCGTTCCACGTAGTTGAGGAGGTGGGGGTCCATGTGCATCTCGGTGCCGATGCCGTGGCCGCCGTAGTCCTCAATGATCCCGTACTTGCCGCGGGCCGGGCGGGGCTGGCGGCGGATGTAGGTCTCGATGGCGCGGGAGATGTCGACGAGGCGGTTGCCGAGCTTCATGGCCGCGATACCGGCCCACATCGACTCCTCGGTCACCCGGGACAGCTCGATCAGCTCCGGAGCGTGCCCGCTGCCCACGAAGGCCGTGAACGCCGCGTCGCCGTGCCAGCCGTCGACGATCGCACCGGCGTCGATCGAGATGATGTCGCCGTCCTGGAGGACCACGTCCTCACCGGGGATGCCATGGACCACGACCTCGTTCTTGGAGGTGCAGATGGTCGCGGGGAAACCGCCGTAGCCGAGGAAGTTCGACTTGGCGTCGTGCTCCGCGAGCACCTTGCGGGCCACGTCGTCGAGATCCTTGGTGGTGGCACCCGGAACGGCCGCCGCGCGGGTGGCCTGATGGATCGCGGCGACGACAAGCCCCGCCGCCCGCATCTTGGCGATCTGCTCGGGAGTCTTGATCTGCACCATGCGCGGGCCTGAGCCTTTCTGAACCTACGAGTACGACATGTGGGGAGCAGCCACAACGATACGGCCGAGCCGTACCCTCGCGCGCCCGGCGGCGGCACGCCACGTGGCTGGGCCGCGGCACCCCGCCCGGGGGTACCGCGGCCCAGCCCTGAGCGTGAGCTGCTGTCAGGCGTTCTCGCCGGAGAGCGCCGCCATCGCGCGCTGCGTGACCTCGTCGACCTTGCCGAGCGCGGAGATCGTGACCACCAGGCCCTGGGCCTTGTAGTGGTCGATGATCGGCTCGGTCTCGCGGTGGTACACGTCGAGCCGCTTGCGGACGGTCTCTTCCTTGTCGTCCTCACGCTGGTACAGCTCGCCGCCGCAGACGTCGCAGACACCTTCCTGCTTCGGCGCGCTGTACGTCACGTGGAAGACGTGGCTGGAGTCATTGCGGCAGATGCGGCGCCCCGCGATGCGCTTGACGACCTCGTCCTCGGGGACCTCCAGGTCGAGGACCGCGTCCAGCTTCTGTCCGTCGGTCTTCAGCGCCTCGTCGAGCGCCTCGGCCTGCGAGACGTTGCGCGGGAAGCCGTCGAGGAGGAAGCCGTTCTCGGCGTCCGGCTGTTGCATGCGGTCCTGGGCCATGCCGATGGTCACCTCGTCGGGCACCAGGTTGCCGGCGTCCATGTACGCCTTCGCCTGCTTGCCGAGCTCCGTGCCCTGGCTGATGTTGGCCCTGAAGAGGTCGCCCGTGGAGATGTGCGGGATCGACAGGTTCTTGGCAAGGAACGCGGCCTGTGTTCCCTTGCCGGCACCGGGCGGCCCGACTAGGACGATTCGCATCAGCGGAGGAACCCTTCGTAGTTGCGCTGCTGGAGCTGGCTCTCGATCTGCTTCACGGTCTCCAGACCCACACCCACGATGATCAGGATGCTCGTCCCGCCGAACGGGAAGTTCTGGTTGGCCCCGAAGCCCACCAACGCCATCGTTGGCACGAGAGCAATCAGACCCAGATACAGCGAGCCCGGCCAGGTGATCCGATTGAGCACGTAACTCAGATACTCAGCGGTCGGTCGGCCAGCCCGGATGCCCGGGATGAAGCCACCATACTTCTTCATGTTGTCCGCGACTTCCTCCGGGTTGAAGGAGATCGCGACGTAGAAGAAGGCGAAGAAGACGATGAGTACGAAGTAGGTGACGATGTAAATCGGGTGGTCACCCTTGGTCAGGTTCTGCTCGATCCAGGTCTTCCAGCCGGACTGCCCACCCGCGAACTGGGCGACCAGGGCCGGGATGTAGAGCAGCGACGAGGCGAAGATCACAGGGATGATGCCCGCCTGGTTGACCTTCAGCGGAATGTAGGTCGACGTACCGCCGTAGGACCTGCGACCGATCATCCGCTTCGCGTACTGCACCGGAATGCGGCGCTGTGCCTGCTCGACGAAGACGACCAGGCCGACCATGAACAGACCGACCAGGATGACGGTGCCGAATTCGATCCAGCCATCGGCCAGATCACCCTGCTTCTTGATCCCCCACAGGGCGGCGGGGAAGGTGGCGGCGATCGAGATGAACATCAGGATCGACATGCCGTTGCCGATGCCGCGGTCGGTGATGAGCTCGCCGAGCCACATCACGCAGGCGGTACCGGCGGTCATGGTGATGACCATGGTGATGGTGACGAAGATCGACTGGTCCGGAACGATCTCCGAGGCCACCGGGCAGCCCTGGAACAGGGTGCCGGTGCGGGCCGTGGCGACGAGGCCGGTGCCCTGCAGGATCGCGAGCGCGATGGTCAGATAGCGCGTGTACTGCGTGATCTTCGCCGTGCCGGCCTGGCCCTCCTTCTTGAGGGCCTCCAGGCGCGGGATCACCACGGTCAGTAGCTGCAGGATGATGCTCGCCGTGATGTACGGCATGATGCCGAGTGCGAAGATCGTGATCTGCAGGAGCGCGCCGCCGCTGAACATGTTGACCAGACCGAACAGGCCCTGGTTGGCGTTCGCCGCGTCGATACAGGTCTGGACGTTCTTGTAGTCGATACCGGGGATCGGGATATGCGTCCCGAGCCGGTAGATCACGATGATCCCGAGCGTGAAGAGCAGCTTCTTGCGCAGGTCGGGCGTCTTGAACGCCCGGGCGAACGCGGTGAGCACGGTGCCTCCTGCGACCCCCGCGCTACTGCGTCAGAGGTGACGGTGGTGAGTCCGACGGATAAGTACGTAACAGGCAAGACCGCACGTCCTGTCGCGAGGACAGACCGCGCGGAAAGTTAACAGTGCACGCCACCTTACCGGCGACCATGCCCCCCTTGGAACGACCAACCGGGGATGCCCCTTTTGTGGGGCATCCCCGGTCGGGATCGCTCAAGTCATCGAGACGCCTGGGAAATTCAGACGAGCTCGGTGACGGTACCGCCCGCGGCGGTGATCTTCTCCTTGGCGGAGCCGGAGACGGCGTCAACCGTCACCTGCAGCGCCACGGTGACCTCGCCCTGGCCGAGGACCTTGACAAGGCTGTTCTTGCGAACGGCGCCCTTGGCGACCAGGTCGGCCACCGTGACCTCGCCACCCTCGGGGTAGAGGGAGGTGAGCTTGTCCAGGTTGACGACCTGGAACTCGGTCTTGAACGGGTTCTTGAAGCCCTTCAGCTTCGGAAGACGCATGTGGAGGGGCATCTGCCCGCCCTCGAAGCGCTCCGGAACCTGGTAACGAGCCTTGGTGCCCTTGGTACCACGACCGGCCGTCTTGCCCTTCGACGCCTCACCGCGACCCACACGGGTCTTCGCGGTCTTGGCGCCGGGGGCCGGACGGAGGTTGTGGATCTTGAGCGGGTTGTTCTCCGCCATGATCAGTCGACCTCCTCGACCGTCACGAGGTGGCGGACGGTCTGCACCATGCCGCGGAACTCGGGGCGGTCCTCCTTGACGACCTGCGTGTTGATGCCCTTGAGACCAAGGGAGCGCAGGGTGTCACGGTGGTTCTGCTTGCTGCCGATGTACGACTTCGTCTGCGTGATCTTGAGCTGTGCCATTACGCAGCACCAGCCCCAGCACGCGCCCGCAGCAGAGCCGCGGGAGCGACGTCCTCGAGGGGCAGACCACGGCGAGCCGCGATCTCCTCGGGACGCTGCAGACCCTTGAGGGCCGTCACGGTCGCGTGCACGATGTTGATCGCGTTCGACGAACCGAGCGACTTCGACAGGATGTCGTGCACGCCGGCGCACTCGAGCACGGCACGCACCGGGCCACCGGCGATAACACCGGTACCGGGGGAAGCAGGCTTGAGCAGGACGACGCCCGCGGCCTTCTCGCCCGTGATCGGGTGCGGGATGGTGCCCTGGATACGGGGGACCTTGAAGAAGTGCTTCTTGGCCTCCTCCACACCCTTGGCGATGGCGGCCGGCACCTCCTTGGCCTTGCCGTAACCGACACCCACGGTGCCGTCACCGTCGCCCACCACGACCAGCGCGGTGAAGCTGAAGCGACGACCACCCTTCACAACCTTGGCGACGCGGTTGATCGCGACAACGCGCTCAACGTACGCGGTCTTCTCGGCGGCAGCGTTGCCGCCGTCACGGCCCTTCCGGTCCCGCCGCTCGCCGCCACCGGCACCGCCACCGCGGCGCTGGGGTCCAGCCATTGGAATTACCTCTCTCTGTTTCCGCTAGCTACGCAGCAACAACAGCCGCTGCGCGACGGACGACTCAGAACTTGAGTCCGGCTTCGCGGGCGGCGTCCGCCAGGGCGGCGATGCGCCCGGCGTACTGGTTACCACCACGGTCGAACACGACAGCCTCGACACCGGCGGCCTTGGCGCGCTCGGCGACCAGGGCGCCGACCGACTTGGCCTGCGCGGACTTGTCGCCCTCGCCACCGCGGATCGAAGCGTCCAGGGTGGACGCCGACGCGAGGGTGTGACCCTTCACGTCGTCGATCACCTGAGCGACGATGTTGCGGTTGGAGCGCGTCACGACCAGGCGCGGACGCTCAGCCGTACCGGAGATGTGCTTCCGGATACGAATGTGACGCCGCTTGATGGCAGCACGCTTGTAAGCGTCGCCCTTAGCAATCTTGACACCGTATGCCATGGCTTACTTACCCGCCTTTCCGACCTTGCGGCGGATGACTTCGCCTTCGTACTTGACGCCCTTGGCCTTGTACGGGTCGGGCTTGCGCAGCTTGCGGATGTTGGCCGCAACCTCGCCGACCTTCTGCTTGTCGATTCCCTCGACCGAGAACTTGGTCGGCGACTCGACCTTGAACGAGATGCCCTCGGGCGCCTCGACCAGGATCGGGTGGCTGTAGCCGAGCGAGAACTCCAGGTTGGAGCCCTTCGCCAGGACGCGGTAACCGACACCGCTGATCTCGAGCTTCTTCACGTAACCCTGGGTCACGCCGGTGATCATGTTCGCCACCAGCGTGCGGGACAGGCCGTGCAGGGCCTTGTTCTGACGCTCGTCGTTGGGGCGGGTGACGCTGAGCACGCCGTCCTCACCCTTGGCGATCTCGATCGGTGCGACGACCGTGTGGCTCAGGGCGCCCTTGGGGCCCTTCACCTGGACCGTCTGGCCGTCGATGGTGACGTCCACGCCGGCGGGAACCGTGATGGGGAGCTTGCCAATACGCGACATAGCTGTTTCCTCCGTTCCCTTCCGCTACCAGACGTAGGCGAGGACTTCCCCACCCACGCCCTTCTTGCCCGCCTGCTGGCCGGTGAGCAGACCGTGCGACGTGGAGATGATCGCCACGCCCAGGCCGCCGAGCACCTTCGGCAGGTTGGTGGACTTCGCGTACACGCGCAGACCGGGCTTCGAGATCCGCTTGATGCCCGCGATGGAGCGCTCACGGTTCGGCCCGAACTTGAGCTCGAGAACGAGGTTCTTGCCGACCTCGGCGTCCTCGACCTTCCAGCCCGTGATGAAGCCCTCCTGCTGGAGGATCTCCGCGATGTGCGACTTGATCTTGCTGTGCGGCATCGCCACGGTGTCGTGGTACGCCGAGTTCGCGTTCCGCAGACGCGTAAGCATGTCTGCGATCGGATCAGTCATGGTCATGAATTGGCCTTCGGCCTCTCTCGCCGGGGTTTCCTGTATGCGCCATCCCTCTCCCCGCATGGAAGCGGGACGGGTGCGGTGCGGGGACCTACGGCGTAGTAAGTCGGTCAGGGCGGCAGGCGCCCAACCCCGCAAGCCTACGGCATGCGGTGTCGGGCTCCTGCCGACCGGATACTTACCGAGAGTTCCTGGGAATCCGTACGCCCGAAGGGCAGTACTGGACTACCAGGAGCTCTTGGTCACGCCCGGCAGCTCGCCACGGTGAGCCATCTCACGAAGGCACACGCGGCACAGGCCGAACTTGCGGTACACGGAATGCGGGCGGCCGCAGCGCTGGCAGCGGGTGTACGCACGCACACCGAACTTGGGCTTACGAGCAGCCTTGGCAATCAGAGCCTTCTTCGCCATCTCGCTCACGCCTCCTTGAACGGGAAGCCGAGGTGACGAAGGAGCGCCCGGCCCTCAGCGTCGTTGGTCGCCGTGGTGACCACGGTGATGTCCATACCCCGGACACGGTCGATCTTGTCCTGGTCGATCTCGTGGAACATGACCTGCTCCGTGAGACCGAAGGTGTAGTTGCCACGCCCGTCGAACTGCTTGGGGGACAGACCACGGAAGTCGCGGATGCGCGGGAGCGCGAGCGACAGGGTGCGGTCCAGGAACTCCCACATGCGGTCGCCACGGAGCGTGACGTGGGCGCCGATCGGCTGACCCTCACGCAGCTTGAACTGCGCGATGGACTTCCGGGCCTTGGTGATGGCCGGCTTCTGACCGGTGATCGTGGTCAGGTCACGGACGGCACCGTCCATGAGCTTGGAGTCACGGGCGGCGTCGCCGACACCCATGTTCACCACGATCTTGACGAGGCCGGGGATCTGCATGACGTTCTCGTAGGAGAACTCTTCCTGCAGCTTCGACTTGATCTCGTCGCGGTACTTCGTCTTGAGACGCGGAGTGGTGGTGGTCGTCATCAGATGTCCTCACCCGTCCGCTTGGCAACGCGGATCTTGTTGCCCTCGTCGTCGAAGCGGTAACCGACGCGCGTGACGACCTTGTCGCCGTCCTTCTCCACGACCAACTGGACGTTGGAGACGTGGACGGGGGCCTCGGTGGTCACGATGCCGCCGGCCTGCGAGCCGCTGGCGGTCGGGCCGGCCTTCGTGTGCTTCTTGACCCGGTTGACACCCTCGACCAGGACGCGCTCCTCGCGCGGGTAAGCGGCAATGACCTTGCCCTGCTTGCCCTTGTCCTTGCCGGTGATGACCTGAACCAGATCACCCTTCTTGATCTTCATGCTTACAGCACCTCCGGCGCGAGCGAGATGATCTTCATGAACTTCTTCTCGCGCAGCTCACGGCCGACCGGGCCGAAGATACGGGTGCCGCGAGGGTCGCCGTCGTTCTTCAGAATGACGGCGGCGTTCTCGTCGAAGCGGATGTACGAGCCGTCCGGACGGCGGCGCTCCTTGACGGTGCGAACGATGACCGCCTTGACGACGTCACCCTTCTTCACGTTGCCACCGGGGATCGCATCCTTGACGGTGGCGACGATGACGTCACCGATGCCCGCGTAGCGGCGACCAGAGCCACCGAGAACACGGATGGTGAGGATTTCCTTCGCACCCGTGTTGTCGGCGACGCGAAGTCGCGACTCCTGCTGGATCACGTCTATCTCCTGTGTGTCTGCCGGTTCCCGGCAGGGGCTTGACTCTTACGAGGTCGGCCCCTGCCGAGCCTGGCGGAACTGATCCGAGGGGAAACCCCCTCGGACGGAACTATGGGAACTCCCTTGCGGGAATTACCTACTTGGCCTTCTCGAGGATCTCGACGACGCGCCAGCGCTTCGTGGCGGACAGCGGCCGGGTCTCCATGAGGAGGACACGGTCGCCGACACCAGCGGCGTTCTGCTCGTCGTGCGCCTTGAGCTTGTTCGTACGGCGGATGACCTTGCCGTACAGCGCGTGGGTCACGCGGTCCTCGACGGCGACGACGACGGTCTTGTCCATCTTGTCGCTGACGACCAGACCCTGCCGGGTCTTGCGGAAGCCGCGCGCGGCCTTCGTCTCTTCAGTCACGTTGCTGCTCTCGCTCATCAGGCGCTCTCCACCGTCTCGATGCCCAGCTCGCGCTCACGCATCAGGGTGTAGATCCGCGCGATGTCCTTGCGGACGGCCTTCAGCCGGCCGTGGTTCTCGAGCTGTCCCGTCGCCGCCTGGAAGCGGAGGTTGAACAGCTCTTCCTTGGCCTCGCGGAGCTTGTTGAGCAGCTCCTCGTTGCCCAGCTCGCGCAGCTCGGACGCCTTGGTTCCGGCCGACATCACGCTTCACCTGCCTCGCGCCGGACAATGCGGCACTTCATCGGAAGCTTGTGAGCAGCGCGGGTAAGCGCCTCACGCGCAATCTTCTCGTTCGGGAAGGACAGTTCGAACATCACCCGACCGGGCTTGACGTTCGCGACCCACCACTCCGGGGAACCCTTACCGGAACCCATGCGGGTCTCGGCGGGCTTCTTCGTGAGCGGGCGGTCCGGGTAGATGTTGATCCAGACCTTGCCGCCACGCTTGATGTGGCGGGTCATCGCGATACGCGCGGCCTCGATCTGGCGGTTCGTCACATACGCCGGGGTCAGCGCCTGGATGCCGTACTCGCCGAACGCAACCTGCGTACCACCCTTGGACATACCGCTGCGCTTCGGGTGGTGCTGCTTGCGGTGCTTGACCCTACGGGGGATCAGCATTTCGGTCAGGCCTCCGTTCCGGTGCTCTCAGCAGCCGGAGCGGCGGCGGCGGGAGCCTCGGCCTTGGGGGCCTCGGCGGCCGGAGCCGACTGCTGCTGCGGCTTGCGACCGCGACCGCCACGCTCGCCACCGCGGCCACCGCGGGCCGGGCGGTCGTTGCCACCACGGGCCGGGCGGTTGCCGGCGCGGGCAGCGGCGTTCTCGGCGCGGACCTCGGCGATGTTCTTGACATCGCCCTTGTAGATCCAGACCTTCACACCGATACGGCCGAAGGTCGTCTTGGCCTCGAAGAAGCCGTAGTCCACGTTCGCGCGGAGCGTGTGCAGGGGCACACGGCCCTCGCGGTAGAACTCCGAGCGGGACATCTCGGCGCCGCCGAGACGGCCGCCACACTGGATCTTGATGCCCTTGGCGCCCGCCTTCATCGCCGACTGCATGCTCTTGCGCATGGCACGGCGGAAGGAGACGCGGGAGGACAACTGCTCCGCAACGGCCTGGGCCACGAGCTGAGCATCCGTCTCGGGGTTCTTGACCTCGAGGATGTTGAGCTGGACCTGCTTGCCCGTGAGCTTCTCGAGGTCACCGCGGATGCGGTCGGCCTCGGCGCCACGGCGGCCGATGACGATGCCGGGACGAGCGGTGTGGATGTCCACACGCACGCGGTCACGGGTGCGCTCGATCTCCACCTTCGAGATACCGGCGCGCTCCATGCCGGACGTCATCATCCGACGGATGGCGACGTCTTCCTTGACGTAGTCCTTGTACAGCTTGTCGGCGTACCAGCGGGACTTGAAGTCCGTGGTGACACCGAGCCGGAACCCGTGCGGGTTTACCTTCTGGCCCATTACCGGGTTCCTTCCTTGCTGCTGAGGACCACGGTGATGTGGCTGGTCCGCTTACGGATCCGGTAGGCACGGCCCTGAGCACGCGGACGGAACCGCTTCAGGGTCGGGCCCTCATCCACGTACGCCTCGCTGATGACCAGCGAAGAGGCGTCGGTGTGGTCGTAGTTGTGTGCAGCGTTGGCGATGGCGCTGTCCAGCACCTTGCCAACCGGCACGCTCGCGGCCTGCGGGGCGAAACGCAGGACCGCCTGAGCCTCCGTGGCATCCATGCCACGGATGAGGTCCACCACGCGGCGGGCCTTCATGGGCGTGACGCGGATGTACCGCGCCTGGGCCCTGGCTTCCATGGTTGTCCCTTCGGTGTTAGTCACAGTCGTTCACACCCCGCTTAGCGGCGCTTCGACTTGCGGTCGTCCTTGACGTGGCCGCGGAAGGTGCGGGTCGGCGAGAACTCGCCGAGCTTGTGGCCGACCATCGACTCGGTGACGAACACCGGGATGTGGGTCTTGCCGTTGTGCACCGCGATCGTGTGGCCGAGCATCGCCGGGACGATCATCGAGCGGCGGGACCAGGTCTTGATGACGTTCTTGGTGCCGGCTTCGTTCTGGGCGTCCACCTTCTTGACAAGGTGGTCGTCGACGAAGGGCCCCTTCTTCAGACTACGAGGCATCTCAACCCGTCCTTAGCGCTTCTTGTTCGTCTTGCGGCGGCGGACGATGTACTTGTTGCTCGCCTTGTTGCGATCACGAGTACGCATTTCCTTCTTGCCCCAGGGCGACACCGGGTGACGGCCACCCGAGGTCTTGCCCTCGCCACCACCGTGGGGGTGGTCAACCGGGTTCATCACGACACCGCGCACGGTCGGGCGAACGCCCTTCCAGCGCATACGGCCGGCCTTGCCCCAGTTGATGTTCGACTGCTCGGCGTTGCCGACCTCGCCGACCGTGGCGCGGCAGCGCACGTCGACCAGGCGGATCTCACCGGACGGCATACGAAGGTGGGCCATCGAGCCCTCCTTCGCCAGCAGTTGCACGGAGGCACCCGCGGAACGGGCGAACTTGGCACCGCCGCCCGGACGGAGCTCGATCGCGTGGATCGTGGTACCGACCGGGATGTTGCGCAGCGCGAGGTTGTTGCCGGGCTTGATGTCGGCGCCGGGGCCGTTCTCAATCCGGTCACCCTGCGTCAGGCCGCGCGGAGCGATGATGTAGCGCTTCTCGCCGTCTGCGTAGTGCAGCAGGGCGATACGCGCGGTGCGGTTCGGGTCGTACTCGATGTGCGCGACCTTCGCCGGCACGCCGTCCTTGTCGTGACGACGGAAGTCGATCACACGGTAGGCGCGCTTGTGTCCGCCACCCTGGTGGCGAACGGTCACACGACCGGCGTTGTTACGGCCGCCCTTGCTGTGCAGCGGGCGGACCAGCGACTTCTCCGGCGTGGACCGCGTGACCTCGACGAAGTCGGCGACGGAGGAGCCTCGGCGGCCCGGCGTCGTCGGCTTGTACTTGCGGATTCCCATTTCTCAGTCCTCGTCCGATATTCGGACCAGGGCGCTCCGTTAGGAGGCCTGGCCGAAGATGTCGATACGGTCGCCCTCAGCGAGGGTCACGATCGCGCGCTTGGAGTCGGCACGCTTGCCGAAACCGGTGCGGGTGCGCTTGCGCTTGCCCTGGCGGTTGAGCGTGTTGACGCCGGTGACCTTGACCGAGAAGACCGCCTCGACGGCCTGCTTGATCTGGGTCTTGTTGGCGCCCGGCGCGACGACGAAGGTGTACTTGCCCTCGTCGAGCAGCGCGTAGCTCTTCTCCGAGACGACCGGCTTGACGAGGACGTCACGGTGGTCCGTGAAGCTCTTGCTCAGCGGCGTCTCAACGGTGTTCTTGCCCTCGGTGGCGTGGCGACGCGCCTTGGCGACGCGCGCGGCCTTGGCGGCCTTGGCCGCCTTCGAGGCGATAGCGGGGTGACGGATGGCCATCAGACCTCGCTCCCTTCGGTGTCGTTGGCCTTCGGGCCGGACACGAAGGACTCGAGCGCGGCCTGGGTGAAGACCACGTCGTCCGAGACGAGAACGTCGTACGTGTTGAGCTGGCCCGGCTCCAGGATGTGGACCTGGGGCAGGTTGCGCGCGGACAGCAGCGCGGCCTCGTCCGAGCGCTCGATGACCAGGAGCACGTTCTTGCGCTCACTGATCTTGCCGAGCAGGCTCTTCGCGGCCTTGGTGGACGGCGCCTCGCCCTCGATCACGCCGGAGACGACGTGGATGCGAGCGTTGCGGGCCCGGTCGGTGAGGGCGTGGCGCAGGGCCGCGGCCTTCATCTTCTTCGGGGTCCGCTGCGAGTAGTCACGCGGCACGGGGCCGTGGACGACGCCACCGCCGGCGAACTGCGGAGCGCGGGTCGAACCCTGACGGGCGCGGCCGGTGCCCTTCTGGCGGTACGGCTTCTTGCCACCACCGCGGACTTCGCCACGGGTCTTGGTCTTGTGCGTGCCCTGGCGGGCAGCGGCCAGCTGGGCGACAACGACCTGGTGGATCAGCGGAATGCTGATCTTCTCGACGTCGAAGATCTCCGCGGGGAGCTCGACGGTCCCGGCCTTGTCGCCTGCCGGCGAAAGGATGTCAATGGTGCTCATCGGTTCCTCAAGCCCCCTTGGCCGCGGTACGGACCAGGACGAGGCCGCCGTTCGGACCGGGCACCGCTCCCTTGATGAGGAGCAGACCCTTCTCCGCGTCAACGGCGTGAACGGTCAGGTTCTGGGTGGTGACCCGCTCGTTGCCCATGCGACCCGCCATGCGGAGGCCCTTGAACACACGACCCGGGGTGGCGCAGCCACCGATGGAGCCGGGCGAGCGGTGCTTGCGCTGGGTGCCGTGGCTGGAGCCGAGGCCACCGAAGTTGTGGCGCTTCATGACACCGGCGAAGCCCTTGCCCTTGCTCTTGCCGGTGACGTCGACCTTGATGCCGGCCTCGAACACCTCAGCGGTGATCTCCTGGCCGAGGGTGTACTCGCTGGCGTCAGCGGTACGAAGCTCGACGAGGTGGCGGCGGGGGGTGACGTCGGCCTTGGCGAAGTGGCCCTTGAGGGGCTTGTTCACCTTGCGCGGGTCGATCTCGCCGAAGGCGATCTGGACCGACTCGTAGCCGTCGGAGTCATTCGTACGGACCTGGGTCACGACGTTGGGGCCGGCCTTGACGACGGTGACCGGAACAACACGGTTGTTCTCGTCCCACACCTGCGTCATGCCGAGCTTCTCGCCCAGGATGCCCTTGATCTGCTTGTTCATCTTCAGATCACCGGCCCTCAGAGCTTGATCTCGATGTCGACACCGGCCGGGAGGTCGAGTCGCATCAGAGAGTCAACGGTCTTGGGCGTCGGGTCGAGGATGTCGATCAGGCGCTTGTGCGTGCGCATCTCGAAGTGCTCGCGCGAGTCCTTGTACTTGTGCGGCGACTTGATGACGCAGTACACGTTCTTCTCAGTGGGCAGCGGCACCGGGCCCGCGACCGACGCACCAGTACGCGTCACCGTCTCGACGATCTTCTTCGCCGAGGAGTCGATGACCTCGTGGTCGTAGGCCTTGAGCCGGATGCGGATCTTCTGTCCCGCCATGGCTACTTAGTAGTCCTTTGTCTCGAACGCTCTGGCTCCCGGGAGGCCCTTTTTTCTACTTCCATCCGACCCACGCGGTCGGGCGTGTCGCAGTCCCGCTCACACAAGTCTCCCGAAGGATTCCCTGCTAGGGGCTGCGGCCCTGAATGACCGCGGGTCCGGGGGAAGAAACCCACCGGGCGCCTGGCCGAGCCACCGCACCGCACTTCCCGAAAGATTCCCGTACGTCCGCCACAGCGCTGCCTTACGGCAGATGGGGCGACGAGTACTGTGGGACTCGCTTTCAGTTCTCCCGGCGGGAGACGCGCAGCATCGGCACTCAACCGAGCAACCTGAACAGTGTGCCACACCTGGCACGGGGAAGGCCAATCGGGCCGGTTGTCAAGCGGCGCGGCCGCCACCGGGGACCCCGATGGACAAGAGGCCCCACCCGCCGTAGTGGCGAGTGGGGCCTCTTGCTGCGCTCAGTTCAGAGCGACCGGGTCTCCCCGATCCACAAGCAAGAAGGACTTACTTGTTGATCTTGGTGACCTGGCCGGCGCCGACGGTCCGGCCACCCTCACGGATGGCGAACTTCAGGCCCTCCTCCATGGCGACGGGCTGGATGAGCTCCACCTTCATCTCGGTGTTGTCACCCGGCATGACCATCTCGGTGCCCTCGGGGAGGGTCACGACGCCGGTCACGTCCGTCGTACGGAAGTAGAACTGCGGGCGGTAGTTGTTGAAGAACGGGGTGTGACGGCCACCCTCGTCCTTCGACAGGATGTAGGCCTGGGCCTCGAACTCGGTGTGCGGGGTGACCGAACCGGGCTTGATGATGACCTGGCCGCGCTCGACGTCCTCGCGCTTGATGCCGCGGAGCAGCAGACCGACGTTCTCACCGGCCTGGCCCTCGTCGAGCAGCTTGCGGAACATCTCGATGCCGGTGACCGTGGTGGTGGTCTTCTCGTTCTTGATGCCCACGATGTCGACGGTCTCGTTGACCTTGAGGACACCACGCTCGATACGACCGGTGACGACGGTGCCACGGCCGGTGATCGTGAAGACGTCCTCGATCGGCATCAGGAACGGCTTGTCGACGTCACGCTCGGGCTGCGGGATGTTCTCGTCGACGGCCTTCATCAGGTCGAGGACGGTCTTGCCCCACTCGGCGTCGCCCTCGAGCGCCTTGAGCGCCGAGACCTTGACGACCGGAAGGTCGTCGCCCGGGAACTCGTACTCGGAGAGGAGCTCACGGACCTCGAGCTCGACGAGCTCCAGGATCTCCTCGTCGTCCACCATGTCGGCCTTGTTCAGGGCGACGACGATGTACGGAACGCCGACCTGGCGGGCCAGGAGCACGTGCTCCTTGGTCTGCGGCATCGGGCCGTCGGTGGCGGCGACCACGAGGATCGCGCCGTCCATCTGCGCGGCACCCGTGATCATGTTCTTGATGTAGTCCGCGTGACCGGGGCAGTCGACGTGGGCGTAGTGACGCGCCTCGGTCTGGTACTCGACGTGCGCGATGGAGATGGTGATACCGCGCTGGCGCTCCTCGGGAGCCTTGTCGATCTGGTCGAAGGCCGAGGCCTCGTTCAGGTCGGGGTACGCGTCGTGCAGCACCTTGGTAATGGCGGCCGTGAGGGTCGTCTTACCGTGGTCGATGTGACCGATGGTGCCGATGTTGACGTGCGGCTTAGTCCGCTCGAACTTCGCCTTCGCCACTGGGTCCTCCTGTGGAGTGGTTCTGTACGCCTTGCTTCATCGGCGCCAGGTGATCTTTGCTGGGAAGCCAGCCGCCGGGGTTCTCGCCCTGCGGGGTCGAACCCCGGCGGATGGTGTCAAGCCTAAAGCGTGAACTCGGGTGAGTTACTCGCCCTTGGCCTTCGCGATGATCTCCTCGGCGACGTTCCGCGGAACCTCGGCGTAGGAGTCGAACTGCATTGAGTAGCTTGCGCGACCCGACGTCTTGCTGCGGAGGTCTCCGACGTAGCCGAACATCTCCGAGAGGGGCACGAGGCCCTTCACGACGCGAGCGCCGCTGCGCTCCTCCATGGCCTGGATCTGGCCACGGCGGGAGTTGATGTCACCGATGACATCGCCCATGTAGTCCTCGGGCGTGGTGACCTCGACGGCCATCATCGGCTCGAGCAGCACGGGGCTGGCCTTGCGCGCGGCCTCCTTGAAGGCCTGCGAACCGGCGATCTTGAAGGCGAGCTCGGAGGAGTCGACCTCGTGGTAGGCGCCGTCGATGAGCGTGACGCGGACGCCCGTCATCTCGTAGCCCGCCAGGATGCCGAACTGCATGGCCTCCTGCGCACCCGCGTCCACCGAAGGGATGTACTCCTTGGGGATGCGGCCACCGGTGACCTTGTTCACGAACTCGTACGACGCGTCGCCGCCCTCGATGGGCTCGATCGCGATCTGCACCTTCGCGAACTGACCGGTACCACCGGTCTGCTTCTTGTGCGTGAAGTCCACGCGCTCGACGGCCTTGCGGATCGTCTCGCGGTAGGCGACCTGCGGCTTGCCGACGTTCGCCTCGACGCGGAACTCGCGCTTCATGCGGTCGACGAGCACCTCGAGGTGAAGCTCGCCCATACCACCGATGATGGTCTGGCCGGTCTCCTCGTCCGAGTGGACGCGGAAGGAGGGGTCCTCCTCCGAGAGGCGCTGGATGGCGACACCCAGCTTCTCCTGGTCACCCTTGGACTTCGGCTCGATGGCGACCTCGATCACCGGGGCCGGGAAGTCCATGGACTCCAGGATCACCGGGGCCTTGTCGTCGGAGAGCGTCTCACCCGTGGTGGTCTGCTTCAGACCCATGACGGCGACGATGTCACCGGCGCCCACCGACTCGATCTCCTCACGCTTGTTCGCGTGCATGCGGTAGATCTTGCCGATGCGCTCCTTCTTGCCCTTGACGGAGTTCAGCACCGCGGTGCCGGAGTCCAGGCGACCGGAGTAGATCCGGACGAAGGTGAGCTTGCCGAGGTGCGGGTCGCTCGCGATCTTGAACGCGAGGGCCGACAGGGGCTCGTCGTCGGACGGCTTGCGCTTGACGACCAGCTCCGGGTCCTTGACGTCGTGGCCCTCGATGGCCTCGACGTCCAGGGGGGAGGGCAGGTAGCGCACGACCGCGTCGAGCAGGGGCTGGACGCCCTTGTTCTTGAACGCGGTGCCGCAGAACACGGGGGTGACGGTGGTGTCGCCGCCCTTGCCGGAGGCGATGGTGATGCGGCGGATGGCCGCGTAGAGCTGCTCCTCGGTGGGCTCCTGGCCCTCGAGGTACAGCTCCATCATCGCTTCGTCGTTCTCGGCGACGGCCTCAAGCAGCTTGCCGCGCCACTCCTCGGCGGCCTCGGTGTGCGTGGCCGGGATGTCGACGATGTCGTAGGCCTCGCCCATCTTGGTCTCTGCGGACCAGACGAAGGCCTTCATCGTGACGAGGTCGACGACGCCCTTGAAGTCAGCCTCCGCGCCGATGGGGAGCTGCATGACCAGCGGGGTCGCACCGAGGCGGTCGACGATCATGTCGACGCAGCGGTGGAACTCGGCACCCGTGCGGTCGAGCTTGTTGACGAAGCAGATGCGGGGGACGCCGTAGCGGTCCGCCTGACGCCACACGGTCTCGGACTGGGGCTCAACGCCGGCGACGCCGTCGAACACCGTCACGGCACCGTCGAGCACGCGGAGCGAACGCTCCACCTCGACGGTGAAGTCGACGTGGCCCGGGGTGTCGATGATGTTGATCGTGTGATCGACGTCGTTCAGCGGCCAGTGACAGGTGGTGGCAGCAGAGGTGATCGTGATGCCACGCTCCTGCTCCTGCTCCATCCAGTCCATCGTGGCGGCGCCGTCGTGGACCTCACCGATCTTGTACGAGACACCGGTGTAGAACAGGATCCGCTCGGTGGTCGTCGTCTTGCCCGCGTCGATGTGAGCCATGATGCCGATGTTGCGCACCTTGGCCAGGTCAAGTGAAGTGGTAGCCATATCGGCTCAGTCTTCTCTCGGTCTCGATGGGGGTAGCGACTACCAGCGGTAGTGCGCGAAGGCCTTGTTGGACTCGGCCATCTTGTGGGTGTCCTCGCGCTTCTTCACAGCGGCACCGAGGCCGTTGGAGGCGTCGAGGAGCTCGTTGAGCAGACGCTCGGTCATGGTCTTCTCGCGACGGGCGCGGGAGTAACCCACCAGCCAGCGCAGGGCCAGCGTGTTGGCGCGACCGGGCTTGACCTCGATCGGCACCTGGTAGGTCGCACCACCGACGCGGCGGGACTTGACCTCGAGGGTCGGCTTGATGTTCTCAAGCGCGCGCTTCAGCGTGATGACCGGGTCGTTGCCCGTCTTCTCACGCAGACCCTCCATGGCGCCGTAGACGATGCGCTCGGCGGTGGAGCGCTTGCCGTTCAGCAGCACCTTGTTGATGAGGGAGGTCACCAGAGGAGAGCCGTAGACCGGGTCGATGATGACCGGGCGCTTCGGGGCGGGGCCCTTACGAGGCATTCTTACTTCTCCTTCTTGGCGCCGTAGCGGCTGCGGGCCTGCTTGCGGTTCTTGACACCCTGGGTGTCGAGCGAACCGCGGATGATCTTGTAGCGAACACCCGGCAGGTCCTTCACACGGCCGCCGCGCACGAGCACGATGGAGTGCTCCTGCAGGTTGTGTCCCTCACCCGGAATGTAGGCCGTGACCTCGATGCCAGAGGTCAGACGCACACGCGCGACCTTACGCAGGGCCGAGTTCGGCTTCTTCGGGGTGGTCGTGAACACACGCGTGCAGACGCCGCGGCGCTGAGGGGAACCCTCGAGTGCGGGCGTCTTGTTCTTCTCGACCTTGTCCTGCCGGCCCTTCCGGACCAGCTGCTGGATCGTAGGCACTACTTCTCCGGTTTCTGTGTGCCGAATAGTAAAGCTAACCTGGAACTTTGCCGACCCACGCGGTCGGGTGTGTCGAATGCCGCGGACTCCCGCCGAGGACGAGGAGGACGCAGATTGCGGTGGCCGGATCGGACTCGCCGTGCGGTTGAGGACACGCACACGAGCCCAGGCACACCCCAGGCACAAGGTCTGAGCGTACCTACCTCATTGGCTGCGGTCAAAACAAATACCCCGCAGTCCGGACACACCGGCGGAAGGGCTGGACTTTCCCCCGTGCCGCCGAGCCTCCCGGTCAGCCCGCCGAGCTCCCCCGGTCAGCCCGAGGACGCCGAAACGATCAACAGCAGCAGCAGCGCCCACCCCACGATCGACAGATACCCGAGCACAAGCCCCGCCACCGCCATCCCGTCGCCGCCCTCATGGGTGCGCCGGATCTCCGAGCGGGCCATGTGGCCGAGGATGACCGCGGGCACGGCGGTGGCGCCGACGGTGAAGAACGTGCCGATGCCGCAGGCGAGGGCGGCACCGGCCTTGCCGTTGGTGGGCGGTGCCACGGGCAGGAAGGTGGGCGGCACGTACTGCGGAGCGGGCTGCTGGAAGCCGATGGGGCCCTGCGGCAGGTCGGCGACGAGCAGGCCCAGCTCCCCCACCGTGCGGGCCTGGTAGGCACGCTCCACGCGCCGCTCGTACTCGTCCTGCTGGAGGCGTCCCTCGGCGAAACCCGCCCGCAGCACATCGACCGCGCGTTCGCGGTCGGAGTGCCCGGCGAGCATCGACGGCGGCCCCTGCGGCCCGAAGTGCATGGGCGGCCGGCCGGGCTGTCCGGACTGCGCGGGCAGCCCCTGCCCGGGCGGCCACGGACCTGGCTGCCACGACGGATTCGTCACGCACGCCTCCCCCGAGAAGATGTGTGCCCCCCATCATGCGCCAACGCGCCGCGGGGCGGCCACCCGGCCGCTGCCGGATGTCCGCCCCGCGGGGTGCGCTGTGTGCTCTTACTGGTTGTACGGACCGTAGTCGTAGTCCTCAAGCGGCACGGCCTGACCCGAACCCGTCCCGAAGGGCGAGTAGTCGATGTCGTCGTAGCCGACGGCCGAGTACATCGCGGCCTTGGCCTCCTCGGTCGGCTCGACCCGGATGTTGCGGTAGCGGGAGAGACCCGTACCGGCCGGGATGAGCTTACCGATGATGACGTTCTCCTTGAGGCCGATGAGGCTGTCGGACTTGGCGTTGATCGCCGCGTCCGTCAGCACTCGGGTCGTCTCCTGGAAGGAGGCGGCCGACAGCCAGGACTCCGTCGCCAGCGAGGCCTTGGTGATACCCATGAGCTGCGGACGGCCGGAGGCGGGGTGACCGCCCTCGGTGACCACCCGACGGTTCTCGGTCTCGAACTTCGAGCGCTCGACGAGCTCGCCAGGAAGCAGCTCCGCGTCGCCGGACTCGATGATCGTCACACGGCGCAGCATCTGCCGGATGATGATCTCGATGTGCTTGTCGTGGATCGACACGCCCTGCGAGTTGTAGACCTTCTGGACCTCTCCGACCAGGTGGACCTGGACGGCGCGCTGGCCGAGGATCCGGAGCACGTCGTGCGGGTTGGTGGCACCGACGGTGAGCTTCTGGCCCACCTCGACCGCGTCGCCCTCGCCCACCAGGAGACGGGCACGCTTCGAGATCGGGAACGCCGTCTCGTCGCTGCCGTCGTCCGGGGTGACGACGAGCTTCTTGGTCTTCTCGGTCTCCTCGATCCGGACGCGGCCCTTCGCCTCCGAGATCGGGGCGACACCCTTCGGCGTACGGGCTTCGAAGAGCTCGACGACTCGGGGCAGACCCTGGGTGATGTCGTCACCGGCCACACCACCGGTGTGGAAGGTACGCATCGTGAGCTGGGTACCGGGCTCACCGATGGACTGGGCGGCGATGATGCCGACCGCCTCACCGATGTCGACCAGCTTGCCGGTGGCCAGCGAGCGGCCGTAGCAGAAGGCACAGGTGCCGACCGCGGACTCGCAGGTCAGGACCGAGCGGGTCTTGACCTCCTCGACGCCGTTGGTGACCAGGGCGTCGATGAGCACGTCACCGAGGTCGACGTTGGCCGGCGCGATGACCTTGCCGTCGATGACGACGTCCTCGGCCAGCATGCGGGCGTACACCGACGTCTCGACGTTCTCCGTCTTGCGGAGCACGCCGTCCTCGCCACGGACCGCGATCTTCAGCTTCAGACCGCGCTCGGTGCCACAGTCCTCCTCGCGAATGATGACGTCCTGGGAGACGTCGACCAGACGACGGGTGAGGTAACCGGAGTCGGCGGTACGCAGAGCGGTGTCCGCCAGACCCTTACGGGCACCGTGGGTGGAGATGAAGTACTCGAGGACGGAGAGGCCCTCACGGAACGAGGCCTTGATCGGACGCGGGATGGTCTCGTTCTTCGCGTTCGACACCAGACCACGCATACCGGCGATCTGCCGCATCTGCATCATGTTTCCTCGGGCACCCGAGTCAACCATCATGAAGATGGGGTTGGTCTTGGGGAAGTTCGCGTTCATCGCCTCGGCGACCTCGTTGGTCGCCTTGGTCCAGATCGCGATGAGCTCCTGCGTGCGCTCTTCCTTGGTGATCAGACCGCGCTCGTACTGCTTCTGGACCTTCTCGTCCTGGGCCTCGTAACCCTTGACGATCTCCACCTTCGCCTCAGGGACGACGATGTCGGAGATGGCCACGGTGACACCGGAACGGGTCGCCCAGTAGAAGCCCGCCGCCTTCAGGTTGTCGAGCGTCGCCGCCACGATGACCTTGGGGTAGCGCTCGGCCAGGTCGTTGACGATCTCGGAGAGCTGCTTCTTGCCCACCGAGTAGTCGACGAACGGGTAGTCCTCGGGCAGCAGCTCGTTGAAGAGCGCGCGGCCCAGGGTCGTCCGCAGCCGGAAGCTGTCGCCCTGCTGGTAGGCCCGCTCGCCGCTGAGGTCGTCGCCCTCCTCGCTGACCGGCGGCGTCCAGCCGCGGGGCGGGAAGGTGCCGACCGGGAAGCGGATGTCGACCTTCGCCTGGAGCGAGAGCTCCTTGGCGTCGAACGCCATGATCGCCTCGGCCGTGGAGCCGAAGGACCGGCCCTCGCCGATGACCTCGCGCTCCTCCTCGTCCGTGGTGAGGAAGAAGAGGCCGAGCACCATGTCCTGGGTGGGCATGGTGACGGGGCGGCCGTCGGCGGGCTTGAGGATGTTGTTCGAGGACAGCATCAGGATGCGGGCCTCGGCCTGCGCCTCCGCGGAGAGCGGCAGGTGCACGGCCATCTGGTCACCGTCGAAGTCCGCGTTGAACGCGGTGCACACGAGCGGGTGGATCTGGATGGCCTTGCCCTCGACCAACTGCGGCTCGAAGGCCTGGATGCCGAGGCGGTGCAGCGTGGGCGCACGGTTCAGGAGAACCGGGTGCTCGGCGATGACCTCTTCGAGGACGTCGTACACGACCGTGCGGCCGCGCTCGACCATCCGCTTGGCCGACTTGATGTTCTGCGCGTGGTTCAGGTCGACCAGGCGCTTCATCACGAACGGCTTGAACAGCTCAAGCGCCATCGCCTTCGGCAGACCGCACTGGTGCAGCTTGAGCTGCGGACCGACGACGATCACGGAACGCGCGGAGTAGTCCACACGCTTGCCGAGGAGGTTCTGACGGAAGCGGCCCTGCTTGCCCTTGAGCATGTCGGACAGCGACTTCAGCGGACGGTTGCCGGGGCCCGTGACCGGGCGACCACGACGGCCGTTGTCGAAGAGCGCGTCGACGGCCTCCTGGAGCATGCGCTTCTCGTTGTTCACGATGATCTCGGGCGCGCCGAGGTCGAGAAGCCGCTTCAGGCGGTTGTTGCGGTTGATGACGCGGCGGTACAGGTCGTTGAGGTCGGAGGTCGCGAAGCGGCCACCGTCGAGCTGCACCATCGGACGCAGGTCCGGCGGGATGACCGGCACGCAGTCGAGCACCATGCCCTTGGGGCTGTTGGACGTCTGCAGGAACGCGGAGACGACCTTGAGGCGCTTGAGCGCACGGGTCTTCTTCTGGCCCTTGCCGGTGCGGATGATCTCGCGGAGGCGCTCGGCCTCCTCGTCGAGGTCGAAGGACTCCAGGCGCTTCTGCAGCGCCGCGGCACCCATCGAGCCGTCGAAGTACGTGCCGAAGCGGTCACGCAGCTCGCGGTAGAGCAACTCGTCGCCCTCAAGGTCCTGGACCTTGAGGTTCTTGAAGCGGCTCCACACCTCGTCGAGACGGTCGATCTCGCGCTGCGCACGGTCGCGCAACTGCTTCATCTCGCGCTCGGCGCCTTCGCGCACCTTGCGGCGTACGTCGGCCTTGGCGCCCTCGGCCTCCAGCTCGGCCAGGTCGGTCTCGAGCTTCTTGGCGCGGCCTTCGAGGTCGGCGTCGCGGCGGTTCTCGATCTGCTGGCGCTCCACGGAGACGTGCGCCTCCAGGGAGGGCAGGTCGCGGGTGCGGCGCTCCTCGTCCACGAACGTGATCATGTACGCGGCGAAGTAGATGACCTTCTCGAGGTCCTTCGGCGCGAGGTCGAGGAGGTAGCCGAGGCGCGACGGGACGCCCTTGAAGTACCAGATGTGCGTGACGGGCGCGGCAAGCTCGATGTGGCCCATCCGCTCACGGCGCACCTTGGCGCGAGTGACCTCGACGCCGCAGCGCTCACAGATGATGCCCTTGAATCGGACACGCTTGTACTTGCCGCAGTAGCACTCCCAGTCCCGGGTCGGACCGAAGATCTTCTCGCAGAAGAGTCCGTCCTTCTCGGGCTTCAGGGTGCGGTAGTTGATGGTCTCCGGCTTCTTGACCTCGCCGTGGGACCACTGTCGGATGTCGTCCGCGGTGGCAAGGCCGATCCGCAGCTCGTCGAAGAAGTTGACGTCGAGCACTTTGTCGTCAATCCCTCTTTCGGGGTTGTGCCCCTCGCGTTAGCGAGTAAAAAGGCGCTTCATCATGGTCTGTACGGGTCCGGGGCAAGGCCGGGACCTCACGAGTGAGGTCCCGACCGGACCCGTCAGACCTCTTCGACGCTGCTCGGCTCGCGCCGGGACAGGTCGATGCCGAGCTCCTCCGCGGCGCGGAAGACATCCTCGTCGGTGTCGCGCATCTCGATGGACATGCCGTCCGAGGACAGCACCTCCACGTTGAGGCAGAGCGACTGCATTTCCTTGATGAGCACCTTGAAGGACTCGGGGATGCCGGGCTCGGGGATGTTCTCGCCCTTGACGATGGCCTCGTAGACCTTCACGCGGCCGGTCACGTCGTCGGACTTGATCGTCAGCAGCTCCTGGAGGGCGTACGCGGCGCCATAAGCCTCCAGCGCCCACACCTCCATCTCGCCGAAGCGCTGACCACCGAACTGAGCCTTACCACCCAGCGGCTGCTGGGTGATCATCGAGTACGGACCTGTCGAACGGGCGTGCAGCTTGTCGTCGACCAGGTGGTGCAGCTTGAGGATGTACATGTAGCCGACCGAGATCGGCTCCGGGAACGGCTCGCCGGAGCGGCCGTCGAACAGCGGGGCCTTGCCGGACGGAAGCACCATGCGCTCGCCGTCGCGGTTCGGGATCGTGTGCTCAAGGAGGCCGGCCAGCTCGTCCTCGCGGGCACCGTCGAAGACCGGGGTCGCGACGTTGGTGCCCGGCTGGACCGAGTCGGCGCCGATCGCCTGCAGGCGCTGCGCCCAGTCCTCGCCGAGGCCGGAGACGTCCCAGCCGCGGCTGGCGAGCCAGCCGAGGTGGATCTCGAGGACCTGTCCCGGGTTCATTCGGGACGGGACACCCAGCGGGTTCAGGATGATGTCGACCGGCGTGCCGTCCTCGAGGAACGGCATGTCCTCGATGGGGAGGATCTTGGAGATGACGCCCTTGTTGCCGTGGCGTCCGGCGAGCTTGTCACCGTCGGTGATCTTGCGCTTCTGCGCCACGTACACGCGCACAAGCTGGTTCACACCCGGGGGAAGCTCGTCGCCCTCCTCGCGGTCGAAGACGCGGACGCCGATGACCTTGCCGATCTCGCCGTGCGGGACCTTCAGGGAGGTGTCACGGACCTCGCGGGCCTTCTCACCGAAGATCGCGCGCAGCAGGCGCTCCTCCGGCGTCAGCTCGGTCTCGCCCTTGGGCGTGACCTTGCCGACGAGGATGTCACCGGCGACGACCTCGGCACCGATCCGGATGATGCCGCGCTCGTCGAGGTCGGCGAGGACCTCCTCGGAGACGTTCGGGATGTCCCGGGTGATCTCCTCGGGGCCGAGCTTGGTGTCACGGGCGTCGACCTCGTGCTCCTCGATGTGGATCGAGGAGAGGACGTCGTCCTGCACGAGGCGCTGCGACAGGATGATCGCGTCCTCGTAGTTGTGGCCCTCCCACGGCATGAACGCCACGAGGAGGTTCTTGCCGAGGGCCATCTCGCCCTCTTCGGTGGCCGGACCGTCGGCGAGGACCTGGCCCTCGATGACGCGGGCACCCTCTTCCACCACAACCTTCTGGTTCACCGAGGTGCCCTGGTTGGAGCGGGAGAACTTGGCGACTCGGTACGTGGTGTACGTGCCGTCGTCGTTGGTGACCGTGACGTAGTCCGCGGAGACCTCCTGGACCACACCGGCCTTCTCGGCCTTGATCACGTCACCGGCGTCGACCGCGCAGCGGTACTCCATGCCGGTGCCGACGAGGGGGGCCTCGGCGGTGATCAGCGGCACGGCCTGACGCATCATGTTCGCGCCCATGAGCGCGCGGTTGGCGTCGTCGTGCTCGAGGAAGGGGATCATGGCGGTCGCGACCGACACCATCTGGCGCGGCGAGACGTCCATGTAGTCGACGTCGTCACCGGGGACGTAGTCGACCTCGCCGCCACGGCGGCGGACGAGCACGCGGGACTCCTCGAAGCGGAACTCCTCGGTGAGCGGCGCGTTCGCCTGTGCGATGACGAAGCGGTCCTCTTCATCGGCCGTGAGGTAGTCGACGTCGTCGGTGACGACACCCTCGACGACCTTGCGGTACGGCGTCTCGACGAAGCCGAACGCGTTGACGCGGCCGTAGGAGGCGAGCGAACCGATCAGACCGATGTTCGGGCCTTCGGGGGTCTCGATCGGGCACATGCGTCCGTAGTGGGACGGGTGCACGTCTCGGACCTCGAAGCCCGCCCGCTCACGCGAGAGACCACCGGGACCCAGCGCCGAGAGACGACGCTTGTGCGTCAGACCCGACAGCGGGTTGTTCTGGTCCATGAACTGCGACAACTGGCTGGTGCCGAAGAACTCCTTGATGGAGGCGACGACCGGCCGGATGTTGATCAGCGTCTGCGGCGTGATGGCCTCGACGTCCTGCGTCGTCATGCGCTCGCGCACGACGCGCTCCATACGAGCCAGACCCGTGCGGACCTGGTTCTGGATGAGCTCGCCGACGTTGCGCAGGCGGCGGTTGCCGAAGTGGTCGATGTCGTCGGTCTCGACGACGATGTCCACGCCGCTGTCGCCCACGGTCTCGGTCTCACCGGCGTGCAGCTTCACCAGGTACTTGATCGAGGCGATGATGTCCTCGACCGTGAGGACGCCCGCGTCGAGCGGCGCGTCCGCACCCAGCTTCTTGTTGACCTTGTAGCGGCCGACCTTCGCGAGGTCGTAGCGCTTGGGGTTGAAGTAGAGGTTCTCGAGCAGCGTCTGGGCGGCCTCACGGGTCGGCGGCTCGCCCGGGCGCAGCTTGCGGTAGATGTCGAGCAGCGCGTCGTCCTGGCCCTGGGTGTGGTCCTTCTCCAGGGTGGCGCGCATGGACTCGTACTCGCCGAACTCCTCGAGGATCTGCTCGGTGGTCCACCCGAGAGCCTTCAGGAGCACGGTGACCGACTGCTTGCGCTTGCGGTCGATGCGGACACCGACCATGTCGCGCTTGTCGATCTCCATCTCCAGCCAGGCACCCCGGGACGGGATGATCTTGGCGGAGAAGATGTCCTTGTCGGACGTCTTGTCGATGGAGGAGTCGAAGTAGACACCGGGCGAACGGACGAGCTGCGACACCACGACACGCTCGGTGCCGTTGATGACGAACGTGCCCTTGTTCGTCATGAGCGGGAAGTCGCCCATGAAGACCGTCTGAGACTTAATCTCACCGGTCTCGTTGTTGGTGAATTCGGCGGTGACGAAGAGCGGGGCGGCGAAGGTGAAGTCGCGCTCCTTGCACTCGTCGATCGAGTTCTTCGGAGGCTCGAAGCGGTGGTCGCGGAAGGTCAGCGACATCGACCCGGAGAAGTCCTCGATCGGGGAGATCTCCTCGAAGATCTCCTCAAGACCGGACTTGGTGGGGACGTCCTGTCCACTTTCCAGAGCCGACTCGACGCGAGCCTTCCACGCGTCGTTGCCGAGCAGCCAGTCAAAGCTCTCGGTCTGCAGCGCAAGAAGGTTCGGAACCTCGAGGGGCTCCTTGATCTTTGCAAAGGAAATGCGCAGCGGGGCGGTGCTGGCGCCGTTGTTCGTATTCGCGGTCGAGGCAGTGCGCGAGGCGGCCAAGAGGGGGTCCTTCCGAGGGCTCGGACTCACTACGCGCGTACCGGTCCCAAGCTGGACACAGTGGGAGGCGTTCCCCGACTTACCCGAAGAGGGCCAGGTCAGGGCCGATTCTGTCCACAGTGCTCAAGCATGGGCATGCCCCTGGTGACGGGCAGGAGGCAGCTAACAGGCAGCGCAAAGGGTCAGTGTAGCCACTCGGCTCACTGATGTCCAGTGCGGGTTTTTGAAGACCCTCGTTGTTCTCAACCCCTGCTGCAAGCCACGCCCTCGATCTCGATGCACATCGATACTGCCCTCTTCGCCGCCGATCCATGCCTCGGATCCGGATCGTTGTGGCGACGCGTCCTGAGAATTGCGCGCTGCGTGCGGTTCGTCAAGGCCCCCCATGCCCCGACAGGCTCCGGATCGGGAGCCACCGGGGGCCGTCCGGAGGCACAACGAAGATCACCATACTCGCCGGTGCCGACAGTGCAAGGCACCCGTCACGGCAACGCCGAAGGGCGACCACCCAACTGGGTGATCG
Organism: Streptomyces aureocirculatus; assembly: GCF_000720475.1. Taxonomy (GTDB): domain Bacteria; phylum Actinomycetota; class Actinomycetes; order Streptomycetales; family Streptomycetaceae; genus Streptomyces; species Streptomyces aureocirculatus. Next base: position 49,155 of record NZ_JOAP01000029.1, on the reverse strand, counting down.
CCCTTCGGTACGTATGCGTTACAGCGCGATTTCTCACGCCGTGCGGCGCGTGGGCCGCCGGGACCCGCCAGGGGGCCCCGGGGCCCGAGGAGTCACAGGACTCCCGGCAAGGTCTTACTTGACCTCGACGGAGGCGCCGGCGCCCTTGAGGGCCTCGGCGGCCTTCTCCGCGGCGTCCTTGGCGACCTTCTCGAGGACCGGCTTCGGGGTGCCGTCGACGAGGTCCTTGGCCTCCTTCAGACCCAGGGAGGTCAGCTCACGCACGACCTTGATGACCTGGATCTTCTTGTCGCCGGCGCCGGTGAGGATGACGTCGAACTCGTCCTGCTCCTCGACGGCCTCGGCCGGGGCACCGGGGGCGCCGGGGGCGGCGACGGCGACGGCCGCGGCGGCGGTGACGTCGAACTTCTCCTCGAAGGCCTTCACGAAGCCGGAGAGCTCGATGAGGGTCATGTCCTCGAACTGCGCGAGCAGGTCGTCCTGGCTGAGCTTCGCCATGATGGCGGTCCTTCCACTAATTCGGCTGGTGCCGGATGTACATGAGAGGCGGGCGTACAAAGGGCCCGCTATGACCGTCGCCTCAGACGGCGGTCATGGTGCGAGCCGAATTACTCGGCACCGCCCTGCTCGCCCTGCTTGGCGCGAAGCGCGTCCACGGTGCGGACGAGCTTCGACGGGAGCGCCTGGAAGACCTGAGCAGCCTGAGTCTGCTTGCCCTTCATGGCACCCGCCAGCTTGGCGAGCAGAACCTCGCGGGACTCGAGGTCCGCAAGCTTCTTGATCTCGTCGGCGGACAGCGCCTTGCCATCAAGGACACCGCCCTTGATGACGAGAGCGGGGTTGTCCTTGGCGAAGTCACGAAGACCCTTCGCCGCCGTGACCGGGTCACCGGTCACGAAGGCAACAGCGGTCGAGCCCTTGAGGTGCTCGTCCAGCTCGATCCCGGCCTCGTTGGCCGCGATCTTGGTCAGCGTGTTCTTCACCACACGGTACTGAGCGTTCTCGCCGAGAGAACGGCGAAGCTCCTTGAGCTGCGCCACGGACAGTCCGGTGTAAGAAGTGACAACAGCAGCGTTGGAGTCGCGCAGCTTCTGCGCGATCTCCTCGACGGCTGCGACCTTGTCGGACGTCGCCATGAGCCTCGGCCTCCTTCCGGGGTGATGATCCTCGACTGACCTTGCGATCAGCCGCGTACTGCCGGACCGCCTGAATCAGGCACACGGGGAAGGGGTTCTGCACAAAACGAAACGCCCCGGCGCAGGCGCACGGGGCGTGAGCTCGACCTGACGACACAGTCATCCGGGAGCACTTCCACAGTCACCTACGCGGGTCGTCCGCAGCTTCAGCGGATCCTTCGGCCACCGCGCCCTCTTGCGAGCGCACGGTAACGACCAGCGGTCTTTGGCTTCTTCGGAAGACTACGCGAACACGGTCGCGACAGGCAAATCGGGTCAGCTACCGGCCTTCTCCATCTCCGCCGCGAGGTCCATGACCTGGCTCTTCGGCGGCGCGGAGACCTTCACCGGCTCGTTGTAGCCGAGGAACGTGATGGTCATGTCGAGGAGGCCCTTGTTGGCCTTGCCCTGGGCGCGGAACTGCTTGGTGTGGTCCTCGCCGTCGATCCACATGTCCATCGTGAGCTTCTCGACGCCCATGTCCTCGTACTCCTTGAGGCTCTTCTCGCGGCGCTTCTTGGTGGCCGCGTCCTCGTCCTTCAGGAGGTCACGCATCCGGTCCAGCGAGACCGTGCCCTTGTAGTGGGTGGTCTCGACGCCCTCGACCTTCTCGGTGCCGACCTTCTTCAGGTCGTCGGAGCCGGTCAGGAGCGTGGACTGGTCGGCAGGGTTGTTGTCCGCCTGGGCGGAGAGCGAGCTGCCCTCCTGCTTGGCGGCGCCCTTGCCCTTGGTGTGGGCGAACTTGACCCAGCGCTTGCCGTCCATCTCCTTGGCGGCCTCCTTGCCGCCGCCGAGGTAGATGGCCCCGTCGACGAGACGGATCTCCGTCTTCTCCAGGCCCTGCTCGGGCGAACTCATCTTCATGCTCATGGCGAGCGGCTCGGTGCTCATCGCCGCCTCGGCCTGGACCCGCCCGTCACCCGGGACGCTGCCCTTCATACGGAAGGTGAACGAGGTCAGGTCCTCGGTCTTGTCCGCGGCCTTCTTCACGGCCGCCGCGGGCGCCATGTCACCCCCGGCCTTGTCCGCCTTGTCGGACTTCTCCGAACCACAGCCGACGGCGCCCCCGGCGAGCAGCAGAGCGGCCAGCGCGGCGCCTGCGGTTCTCTTGTGTCCCGTACGTACGGAAATGCTCATGACCCCACCCCTAGGAACATTTGATCCACTTATTGCGGTGCGCTGACATTACCTGAAGGTAGGCGGTGCCTTCTTCCTCGTTGTGCGCTCGCCCGGCGGGCCCCGGGGGCGGGTCCGGGGCCCGCCGGGCGGGGTCCGCGTCAGCTACCGGTGCCGGGCTGCTGGTTGCCGGTGCCGGGCTGCTGGTTGCCGGTGCCGGGCTGCTGGTTCATGAGGTCCCGGAAGTCCGCGGTGTCGTCGGCGGGCGGCTCCTCGGCGGAGACCTCGGTGCCGTAGTCGCTGTAGTGCGCGGTGGCGGAGAGCGTGCCGGTCTTGGTCTCGCCGCGCTCGGTCTTCTTCACGAGCAGGTTCTCGTCGTCGACCCAGATGTCGATGGTCTCGGTGGTGACCCCGGCCTGCTCCAACTGCTTCTTCATGTCGGCGAGTTGAGAAGTGCTGAGGCCCGAGCTGCGCTCCGCCAGCTTGGCCACGTCGACGGTGCCCGAGTAGTGCGTGGTGTTCACGCCCCGCACCTTCTCCTCGCCGACCTTCTTCACGTCACCGGAGGCGAGCAGCATCTTCACCGACTGGTGCGGCGTGCTGTTCTGCATCGCGTCCTTCATGTACGCGCCGGAGCCGCCGCCGATCTTCTCCAGGTCGTCGTACGCGTACTTCACCCAGTGCTTGCCGCCTGCCTGGGCGGCGAACTGCTCGCCCATCTTCGCGTAGTAGGCGTCGGGCAGATAGCGGGCCTGCATGGTGGTGCTGCCGGCCTGGCGCATCGTCTCGGCCATCTGGCCGCCGGTGTACGTGATGGTCATGTTGCCGGAGAGGCCGTCGGCCCAGCCGAGGGCGCCCTCGGCCTTCATGGACATCACCGAGCCCATGGTGGTCTCGGACCGGACCTTGGCGGAGTCCGCCTTGTCGGTGGAGTTCTCGATGGTGCGCAGCGCGGCTATCGGGTCGGCGTTCAGGCCCGCCTTGCCGTCGCCTGAGCCCTTGGAGCCGCCGGAGTCGTCCGACGAACCGCAGGCTGTCACTCCCCCGGTCAGGGCCGCCGCGGTCGCGATCGCCAGCACCATGCGTCGCACAGTCGTGCCGTTCATGTCGTCCCACCCCTTGCGTCCATGCGAGCCGGCCGCACCGAAGGCGTCCGCTCGTCCGCGTATCCCGCGTGTATCCAACGCTGTACGGGCACAGCCCTTACGTATCTTCGAGCATGTACCCGAAAAACGGGACGGGCCCCGCACCCAGAATGGTTGCGGGACCCGTCACATACGCGCCAGGCGCGGCTGTCGTCAGTGTCAGACGGCGGCCGGGTCCTCCTCGACGAGGAGGTTGCGGGTGCGGTTGGAGTCCAGCGGAATGCCGGGGCCCATCGTGGTGGTGATGGCGGCCTTCTTGATGTAGCGACCCTTGGCGGCCGACGGCTTCAGACGGAGGATCTCCTCCAGGGCCGCGGCGTAGTTCTCCACCAGCTTGGTGTCGTCGAAGGACGCCTTGCCGATGATGAAGTGCAGGTTCGAGTGCTTGTCGACGCGGAACTCGATCTTGCCGCCCTTGATGTCGTTGACAGCCTTCACGACGTCGGGGGTGACGGTGCCGGTCTTCGGGTTCGGCATCAGACCACGCGGACCGAGCACGCGGCCGAGGCGGCCGACCTTGCCCATGAGGTCCGGGGTGGCGACGACGGCGTCGAAGTCCAGGCGGCCCTTCGCGACCTCGTCGATGAGCTCGTCGGCGCCGACGATGTCGGCTCCAGCGGCTTCCGCGGCCGCAGCACGGTCACCGGTCGCGAAGACCAGGACCCGGGCGGTCTTGCCGGTGCCGTGCGGGAGGTTCACGGTGCCACGGACCATCTGGTCGGCCTTGCGCGGGTCGACACCCAGACGCATGGCGACCTCGACGGTGCCGTCGAACTTGGTCGCGGAGGTCTCCTTGGCGAGACGGACGGCCTCGAGCGGGGCGTAGAGCTTGTCCCGGTCGATCTTGGCGTCCGCAGCGCGGAGAGTCTTGCTGCGCTTCACTTCTACTCCTGAGGTTCAGGTTTGGAGTTCGTGGTCCGGACCAGCGCCTGGCCCTGCCACTTCAGGTCACGGTGCCGACTGCGCGGCTCCGTCGGGAGCTGGGATCAGCCCTCGACCGTGATGCCCATGGAACGGGCGGTGCCGGCGATGATCTTCGACGCGGCGTCCAGGTCGTTCGCGTTGAGGTCGGGCATCTTGGTGGTGGCGATCTCGCGGACCTGCGCCTCGGTGATCTTGGCGACCTTGGTCTTGTGCGGCTCGCCGGAGCCCTTCTCCACGCCCGCGGCCTTGAGGATCATCTTGGCGGCCGGCGGCGTCTTGGTGATGAAGGTGAAGGAACGGTCCTCGTAGACCGTGATCTCCACCGGGATCACCCAGCCACGCTGCGACTCGGTCGCGGCGTTGTACGCCTTGCAGAACTCCATGATGTTCACGCCGTGCTGGCCCAGCGCGGGGCCGACCGGCGGGGCCGGGTTGGCTGCGCCGGCCTGGATCTGGAGCTTGATAAGCCCCGTGACCTTCTTCTTCTTGGGAGGCATAGCTCTCTCCGGGTCCTAGTGAGAGTGTTGAGCCCCATCCGTGACGATGATCGTCGTCGATAGTCGCGATCATTCGGATGGAGGCATACCGCACTACGATAACGGGTATCTCGGCGGGGCCCAAACCGATAACTGCACAGGCCGCGGGCCCCGGCCTCCCAAGGACCGGGGCCCGCGCCTTCCGGAGGCCGCCGTCAGCAGCGCTTGGACGTCATCGCCTGGCCCGTGAGCGCGTCACCGGGCGCACGGAGCCGGCCGATGGCCGAGGTGCACTCGGCCGCCGTCTTGGCGGGCAGTGACCAGAACTCCTGGCCGTTGGTCTGGTTCCACCAGTCCTGGCCGACGATCTCGTCCCGCGCGAAGCTGTACACGCCGGTGCTGACGTCGTAGTCCTTGACCTTGTCGCGGAAGCTCTTCCACACCCAGACGTAGCCGTAGTTCGTCTTGCACGTCGGCGAGTAGAACTGCTTCACCGACGCGGCGTGGGCACCGGCCCGGTCGATGTAGGCCGTGGCCCCGATCTGGTAGGCGTCGGAACAGACCCCCGCCGCCTGGGCCCTGACGCTCTTCGGGTTGCCCTCGGCCGAGGGGGCGGTCGACTGGGGTGCCGCCCTTCTGGCGTCGGGCGCGGGCGCGGGGCCGGTTCCCGCCAGGGCGGAGCCGGCCCCGAACAGGACGAAGGCGCAGGCAGAGGCAGCTATCGCGGTTTTACGGGCACGCATCAGTGGTCCCCCTTGCTCATTGGTGAGTGCGCCCGCCCCGTACCGCCGCAGAGCACCACAAATCGCCACGCATGGCGACAGAGATCTCCATAAGCGGGCTGAAGTGGTGTGAAATAAGGGATCGGGCGTTTCCGTCTACAGGTGAGACAGCCCGGAGCCCCGGATGGTTGTGGCGCAGAACACATCACGGGCACATTCACGGGCACGTTCACCGACACAACCACTGGGCCTGCCCACGACAAAGCCCCTGAGCTGCGGTTTCCCGCTGCTCAGGGGCTCTGGCCAAAGAATGCGCTACATCAGTTCTTCTGGATCTGGTCGAAGCTCAGCTCGACCGGGGTCTCGCGGCCGAAGATCTCGACCAGGCCCTTGACCTTCTTCGAGTCGGCGTTGATCTCGTTGATCGTCGCCTGCAGCGTGGCGAACGGGCCGTCGGTGACGGTGACCGAGTCGCCCACCTCGAAGTCCAGGACCTGGACCTCGACCTTGCGGGCCGGAGCCGGCTTGCCCTCGGCCTCGGCGGCCTCGCGGGCGGCCTTCTCCTCGGCCTCCGGGGCGAGCATCTTGACGATCTCGTCCAGGGTCAGCGGGTACGGGTCGTAGGCGTTGCCCACGAAGCCGGTGACGCCCGGGGTGTTGCGGACGACGCCCCAGGACTCGTTCGTCAGGTCCATGCGCACGAGGACATAGCCGGGGAGCTTGTTCTGGCGGATGGTCTTGCGCTCGCCGTTCTTGATCTGCGCGACCTCTTCCTGCGGCACCTCGGCCTGGAAGATGAAGTCCTCGACGTTCAGCGAGACGGCGCGCTGCTCGAGGTTGGTCTTCACGCGGTTCTCGTAACCGGCGTACGTGTGGATGACGTACCACTCACCGGGCAGGCCGCGCAGCTCGTCACGCAGGGCCGCGACCGGGTCGACGGGCTCGGCCTCCTCGGCGGGGGCCTCGTCCTCGGCGTCCTCGGCTGCTTCGACGGCGTCGGCGTCCTCGGCTGCTTCGATGTCCTCGGCTGCTTCGACGGCGTCGGCTGCTTCGACGGCGTCGGCCGCTTCGGCGTCCTCGTCGGTCTCGGCGACCGGGGCGCCACCGGCGGCGGCCTCCTCGTCGGACTCCACGTGCAGAGCCGCCTCCTCGGCGGGCTCGCCCGCGGCGGCGTCCGCAGCCTCGGCCTGGTCCGGCTCCTCGGCGTCCGCCGCCTCGACGATGTCGAGCTGATCCTCCACGGACTCCGCGTTTTCCGCGCGAGGCTCAACGGCGTCGTTCAGGTTCGGGTCAGACACGGTGGCTGCTTCTTCCTGGATACAAGGGGTGGAACACGCGAAAGGGGCGCCGGGTGCGGCGCCCTTCGCTCTCGGCTCAGCCGAAGATGTACTTGATGAGGTTGCTGAACCCATAGTCAATCACGGTCACGAGACCAATCATGATGACTACGAAGATGATCACGACCGTGGTGTACGTCGTGAGCTGGCTGCGCGTCGGCCAGACGACCTTGCGGAGCTCGGCGACAATCTGGCGGTAGAACAGTGCCAGTCGGCCCAGAGGGCCCTTCTTGCCGCGCTTACCGCCCTTGCGCGCCTTCTTCTTGGAGTCCGGCGCCTCGTCCTGGGCATCAGGCATGTCGATGGAGCCCACGGCGTCCGTCACTCGTCTCACCTGATTCCGGGTCGTGGCCGTGCCGCGCCCGGTTGAGCCGCACGGCGGTGCATTGCAGTACGTACATGCGCACACATCCTGGCGAAGGTGTGTGTAGCAGGGCCGGAGGGACTTGAACCCCCAACCGCTGGTTTTGGAGACCAGTGCTCTACCAATTGAGCTACGACCCTTTGATTTCCCCCAACCTACAGCATCCGACCATGTGCACCGAGTGCGTTTGGCAGGAGCGGCCGTTGAGGGCCAACGACGAGTGAGTGTACGTGGTCCTGGGCGCCCCGTCGAACAGGATGGGGCCCCAAGATGATCAGTGCTCGGTCCCGCGGTCCTGCAAACCCGTGTGCCGGGGGCGCCCGGGGTCTGGAACGATGGGCGCATGAGCGCTGTCACCCCTCCCACCGAGCGCCGGGTCTCCGCCCGAGTCGGCGCGATCTCCGAGTCCGCGACCCTCGCCGTCGACGCCAAGGCCAAGGCCCTCAAGGCCGCCGGGCGCCCGGTGATCGGTTTCGGCGCGGGCGAGCCGGACTTCCCGACCCCGGACTACATCGTCGAGGCCGCCGTCGAGGCCTGCAAGAACCCGAAGTTCCACCGCTACACGCCCGCGGGCGGCCTGCCCGAGCTGAAGGCCGCGATCGCCGCGAAGACGCTGCGCGACTCCGGGTACGAGCCCGAGGTCTCCGAGATCCTGGTGACCAACGGCGGCAAGCAGGCCATCTACGAGGCCTTCGCCGCGATCCTCGACCCGGGCGACGAGGTCATCGTCCCGGCGCCTTACTGGACGACGTACCCCGAGTCGATCCGCCTCGCCGGCGGTGTCCCTGTCGAGGTCGTCGCCGACGAGACCACCGGCTACCGCGTCTCCGTGGAGCAGCTCGAGGCCGCGCGCACGGAGAAGACCAAGGTCGTCCTCTTCGTGTCGCCGTCCAACCCGACCGGCGCCGTCTACAGCCGTGCGGACGCGGAGGCCATCGGCCGCTGGGCCCTGGAGCACGGCCTGTGGGTCATGACGGACGAGATCTATGAACACCTCGTCTACGGAGACGCCGAGTTCACGTCGCTGCCCGCCCTGCTGCCCGAGCTCCGCGACAAGTGCGTCGTGGTCAACGGCGTCGCGAAGACATACGCCATGACCGGCTGGCGGGTCGGGTGGATCATCGGCCCGAAGGACGTGGTGAAGGCCGCGACGAACCTCCAGTCGCACGCCACGTCGAACGTCTCCAACGTCGCCCAGGCCGCCGCCGTCGCCGCCGTCTCCGGCGACCTGACGGCCGTCGACGCGATGCGTGCGGCCTTCGACCGGCGCCGGCGCACGATCGTACGGATGCTGAACGAGATCGACGGCGTCCTGTGCCCGGAGCCCGAGGGCGCGTTCTACGCCTACCCCTCGGTGAAGGCCCTCGTCGGCAAGGAGATCCGCGGCAAGCGTCCGCAGAACACCGTCGAGCTCGCCGCGCTCATCCTGGAGGAGGCCGAGGTCGCGGTGGTCCCGGGCGAGGCCTTCGGCACCCCGGGCTATCTGCGGCTCTCGTACGCACTCGGTGACGAGGACCTGGTCGAGGGCGTCTCGCGCATCCAGAAGCTGCTGGCCGAGGCCCGCGACTGACGCACGGCTGCTGCTGGCCGAGGCCCGCGACTGACGCACGGCTGGTTTTCCGCGCTCCACGCGCGCGTGAACGGGCACCTACGGTTTTCCGTAGGTGCCCGTTTGTCCGTTCGGGGACGTACCCCTTCAAGGACCTCTTGGGGAGAAGCGGCTACCGGGACGGCCCGTCCGTACGGCAAGATCCTGGAATGGAGCGTGTACGAGACGTAAGAGAGCTGCCGAAGGCCCATCTGCACCTGCACTTCACCGGGTCGATGCGGCCCTCGACGCTGCTTGAGCTCGCCGACAAGCACGGGGTCCACCTGCCGGAGGCGCTGACGGGCGCTACGCCGCCGAAGCTGCGCGCCACCGACGAGCGGGGCTGGTTCCGCTTCCAACGGCTCTACGACATGGCACGGTCCTGTCTGCGGGAGCCCGAGGACATCCAGCGTCTGGTGCGGGAAGCGGCCGAGGAGGACATCAGGGACGGCTCGGGGTGGCTGGAGATCCAGGTCGACCCGACGTCGTACGCGCCCCGGCTCGGGGGCCTCATCCCGGCCATGGAGATCATCCTGGACGCCGTGGACACCGCCTCGCGGGAGACCGGCCTCGGGATGCGCGTCCTGGTCGCGGCGAACCGCATGAAGCACCCCCTGGACGCGCGCACGCTGGCCAGACTCGCGGTGCGCTACGCCGACCGCGGGGTCGTCGGCTTCGGGCTCTCCAACGACGAACGGCGCGGCATGGCGCGGGACTTCGACCGCGCCTTCGCCATCGCGCGGGAGGGCGGCCTGCTCGCTGCCCCGCACGGCGGTGAGCTGACCGGGCCCGCTTCGGTGCGGGACTGCCTCGACGACCTGCACGCCCGGCGCATCGGTCACGGGGTGCGGGCGGCAGAGGACCCGCGGCTGCTCAAGCAGCTCGCGGAGCGGGGTGTGACGTGCGAGGTGTGTCCGGCGTCCAACGTGGCGCTCGGCGTCTACGAGAAGCCCGAGGACGTGCCCCTGCGGACGCTGTACGACGCCGGGGTGCCGATGGCGCTCGGCGCCGACGACCCGCTGCTCTTCGGTTCGCGCCTGGCCGCGCAGTACGAGATCGCGCGGCACGACCACGGCTTCGACGACTTCGAGCTCGCCGAGCTCGCACGGCAGTCGGTACGCGCTTCGGCGGCGCCCACCGATGTGCGGGAGAAGCTGCTCGCGGGCGTGGACCAGTGGCTGGCCGCCACCTGAGCGGGCACGCGCCGGTGAGCCCCGCCCTACCGGCCCGGCACGGCCCGGGCACGGCCCGGCACGGAGGCTCTAGAGGCTGACGCCCACCGTCACCGGCTCGTTGACCAGCGTGACGCCGAAGGCCTCCCGCACGCCCGCGACGACCTCGCGGGCCAGGGCGAGCAGGTCCTCGGTGGTGGCGCCGCCGCGGTTGGTCAGGGCCAGCGTGTGCTTGGTGGAGATACGGGCCGGGCCCTGGCCGTAGCCCTTGGTGAAGCCCGCCTTGTCGATGAGCCAGGCCGCGGAGGTCTTCACGCGGCCGTCGCCCGCGGGGAACGCGGGCGGGGCGGCGTCCGGGCCGAGCCGCTCCGCCACGCGCGCGTGGAAGGCGGCGAACTCCTCGGCCGTGAGGATCGGGTTGGTGAAGAACGACCCCGCCGACCAACTGTCGTGGTCCTCGGGGTCGAGCACCATGCCCTTGCCCGCACGCAGCTTCAGGACGGTCTCCCTGGCCGCGGCGGCGGGCACCCGCTCACCGGCCTCGACGCCGAGCGTGCGCGCGGTCTCCGGGTAGGCGATGGGGGCACTCATCCCGCCCGCGTCCTCCAGCAGGAACCGCACCCTCAGGACCACGAACCGCTCGGGATCGGCCTTGAAACGACTGTGACGGTACGAGAAGTCGCACTCGGCGTTCAAAATCGTGACCGTCTCTCCGGCCTTCCGGTCATACGCGACCACCTCGGTGATCGTCGAGGAGACCTCCTGGCCGTAGGCGCCCACGTTCTGGATGGGCGTCGCGCCCGCGGAGCCCGGGATCCCGGCCAGGCACTCGATGCCCGCGAGCCCCGCATCGACGGTCCGCGCCACGGCGTCCGTCCACACCTCACCGGCCGCGAGCTCCAGCTCCGTGCCGTCGAGCACGAAGCCGGTGGTGGCGATGCGCAGCGCGGTGCCGTCGAATCCCTTGTCCCCGATGACCAGGTTCGACCCGCCGCCGATGATCAGCAGCGGGGTGCCGGTGTCGTCGGCGTCGCGGACCGCGGCGATCACCTCGGCGTCGGTGGTCGCGGTGACCAGGCGGGTCGCGGGCCCACCGAGCCGGAAGGTGGTCAGCGGGGCGAGGGGGGCGTCTTGGAGTACCTGCACACGCACAAGGGTACGGGCCGGGCGGACAGCACCCGGGCCCACCAGCAGCACGTCAAGCGCCGGACGAGCCGGAACCAGCCCGTCAAGCGCCGGACGAGCTGTAATCAGCCCGTCCGGCGCTTGAGGACGAGGCCCGAAGGGCCGAAAGGCGGGGGAAAGGGGGCGCAGCCCCCATAGGAACCCCCGTCACCCCCCGTCACACGGAGACAGCCACCCGCTCCTCGGCCGAGGCTTCGACGACCGGGCCACCGGCGCCCCGCCCAGGCAGAAGCGAGGCAGCAACGGCCGCCAGGCCGACGACCCCCGCGCCGACCCACAGCGCGGGCACGAGCCCGTCCACGAACGCCCGCGGCGACCCGTACCCGCCCTGCGCGGAGAAGACCGAGGCCAGGACGGCGATGCCGAGCGCCCCGCCCACCTCGCGCAGCGCGTTGTTGGCGCCGGATGCGATGCCCTGCTCGGCGGGCCGGACGCTGGCCATGACGAGGCTGGCGGCGGGCGCGAAGTACAGGGCCATACCGATCCCGCTGAGGATCAGGGCGGGCAACTGAGCGGCGTACGACACGTCGGGCGACAGGACGACCGCGAACCAGCCGAGCCCCACGGCCTGGAGCGCGAGCCCCACGGTGACGACCGGACGGCTGCCGACGCGGTCGGAGAGGTAGCCCGCGATCGGCGCGACGATCATCGGCATCCCGGTCCACGGGAGCATGCGCAGCCCCGCCTCGGTCGGCGAGTAGCCGAGCACCCCTTGCAGGAACTGGCTGAGCAGGAAGATCGAGCCGAACATCCCGGCGAACATCAGCAGACTGGCCGCGTTGATCGCTGAGAACGCCCGGTTCCGGAAGAGCCGCATCGGGAGCATCGGGTTCTTGCCGCGGACGCCGTGGAGCACGAAGCCGACGAGCAGCGCGCCGCCCGCGATCAGGCCGGTGAGGACGGGGGCGCTGGACCAGCCGTCGATGTTGCCGCGGATCAGCGCGTAGACGATGCCGAACAGACCGCCGCTGGCGAGGAGCGTGCCGGTGCTGTCGAGCCGGGCGCCCGTGCCGTACGACTCGTTGAGACGTATCCGGGCGAGCGGCAGCAGGGCGAGGCCCAGCGGGACGTTCAGCCAGAAGATCCACTGCCAGGAGACGTGTTCGGTGAGCGCGCCGCCGATGAGCGGCCCGCTGGCGACGGCGAGGCCGTTGACGGCACCCCAGATCCCGTACGCCATTCCGCGCTTGTCGGCCGGTACGGCGGCGGTGAGCAGGGTCAGGGTGAGCGGCATCATGATCGCGGCGCCGACACCCTGGGCCGCGCGGGCGGCGATCAGCTCCTCGATGCCGGGCGCGAGAGCCGCCGCGGCGGAGGAGACGGTGAAGATCGCAAGGCCGACGCCGAAGAGCTTGCGCCGTCCGAACCTGTCCCCGAGGGCCGCGCCGAACATCAGCAGTACGGCGAAGGTGAGGGTGTAGGCGCTCACCGTCCATTCCAGGTCCTCCAGGCCACCGCCCAGGTCCTCGCGGATGGCGGGCAGCGCGGTGGTGACGACCAGGTTGTCGAGGGCCGCCATGAAACCGGCGACGCTGGTGATGACGAGGGCCCAGACGACTCCCCCGCGGTGTGCTGCTTGTTGTGACATCGCTCCCCCAGAGACTGACTGTCAGGTTAGTAATTGATGACTAACTTTCTTGGGCATGCCGAACTGCCCGACACCGCCCTTGCGCCCGACACCGCCCATACGGCCGGTGCCGCACTCACGCCCGCGTCGGCTCGGGCCCCTCCGGAGGCCGGGCGGGCAATTGCAGCCCCTCCCAGACCCGGTGCTCGGCGGGGTACCCCATGGCCGCCAGGACGTTGATCAGCATTCCGAACGCCATGAAGGTCGTCGTCTCCCTCGCGTCGGCCCCGAGCGGCAGATGCGCGGCCTCCCAGATCTCCAGCCATCCGGCGCGCACCATCTCGCCGAACTCGTGGTCCCCGACGGCCTCGGCGGCCGCCACGGCGACATACGTCTGGAGCTGCATCTGGAGCTTGTCGGGGTCGTCCGCGATGAGCCGCGAGTACGCGGTGGCCATGGCGTGCAGGGCCGCTTCGCCCTCCAGCCCTTCACTCGCCTTCTCGAAGACCTTGCGGGTGTCCTCCAGGCAGCGCGCCGACGCCGCCAGGAAGATCGCCTTCTTGCTGGGGAAGAGCCGGAAGAGATAGGGCTGCGAGACTCCGACGCGCTTGGCGATCGCCTCGGTCGACGTCCCGTAGTACCCACCGCGGGCGAACTCGCTCATCGCCGCGCGGATGACGCTCTCACGCCTCTCCTCTGCGCTCATCCTGACCATGCGGATAAGTTAGTGTCCAATCACTAACCAAGTCAAGACCGAGTAAGGGGCGTCCGCAATGGCGGACGCCCCTTACTGCGGTCTACGCACCGGCCCGCTACGGGTACTGCCTACCGGCCGCCACCGGCGCACGGAACTCTCAGGTCAGGCGGACGACCGCCCGGGACATGCCGAGCACCTTCTGGTCGTTGCTCTTCGCGAGAAGGTCGACGCGGACCTGCTTGTCGTCGAGCTTCGCCGCGACCTTGGCGCTGACCTCGATCGTCGCGCCCTTGTCGTCGTTCGGGACGACGACCGGCTTGGTGAAGCGCACGCCGTACTCGACGACGGCGCCGGGGTCGCCCGCCCAGTCCGTCACCACGCGGATCGCCTCGGCCATGGTGAACATGCCGTGCGCGATGACGTCGGGCAGACCGACTTCAAGGGCGAACTTCTCGTTCCAGTGGATCGGGTTGAAGTCGCCGGAGGCACCCGCGTACTGCACCAGGGTCGCGCGCGTCACGGGGAAGGCCTTGGCCGGCAGTTCGGTGCCGATCTCGATGTCGTCGTATGCGATCTTCGCCGCCATCGTCTCAGGCTCCCTCTGCCGCGTTGTCGGACGTCTTGGCCGTGGCGTCGGCCGCCTTGGCCGTGGTGGTGCCTGCCGCGCGTGCGACGAGCTTGGTCCAGGCGGTCACGACGTGCTCGCCCGCGGCGTCGTGGACCTCGCCGCGGATGTCCAGGATGTCGTTGCCCGCCATGGACTTGATGTTCTCGATGGTGGACGTCACCGTGAGCCGGTCGCCCGCGTGGACGGGACGCGTGTAGGCGAACTTCTGGTCGCCGTGCACGACCCGGCTGTAGTCGAGGCCGAGCTGGGGGTCGGAGATGACGAGACCCGCGGCCCGGTAGGTGATCGAGAACACAAAGGTCGGCGGGGCGACCACGTCGGGGTGACCGAGAGCCTTGGCGGCCTCCGGGTCGGTGTACGCGGGATTGGCGTCGCCCACCGCGACCGCGAACTCGCGGATCTTCTCGCGGCCGACCTCATAGGGGTCGGTGGGCGGGTAGGACCGCCCCACGAAGGACTGGTCGAGCGCCATGGATCAGCACCTCCTGGCAGCTAGGTGGACAGGGTGGAGAAACGACTCGAGGCCGCCCCCGAGTGAACGGGGACGGCCTCGAGTACGAGCCTATTATCGCGTTTCGCGGTGCGCGGTGTGCGAGTTGCAGCGCGGGCAGTGCTTCTTCATCTCAAGACGGTCCGGGTTGTTACGCCGGTTCTTCTTGGTGATGTAGTTCCGCTCCTTGCACTCCACGCAGGCCAGCGTGATCTTCGGGCGGACGTCTGTGGCAGCCACGTGAGTGCTCCTTGACGGACGGGTGGACGGATGAACGCATAAAAGAGTAGCCGATCGGAGGACCGACCCCACAATCGGCTACTAAGGGTAGCGGTGACCGGACTTGAACCGGTGACACAGCGATTATGAGCCGCTTGCTCTACCGACTGAGCTACACCGCTGCGATGCACTTCCGCTCCTCGCCCGAGGACGAGGAACCTGGCACATCAGAGCCCCAATGCGGAATCGAACCGCAGACCTTCTCCTTACCATGGAGACGCTCTACCGACTGAGCTATTGGGGCGAGCGATGAAGACATTACACGGTTGCCCGCCGTTCGCCCAAATCCGTTTCGACCGGGCCCTCCATGGGGAACACACGGGCCCGGTTCGGGCCGCCTCACCCGTCTCACCAGCGGCCATCCGGCACTCGCACCACACCGGTACGACTATTGCGTTCCTCCGCGAAGCGGGCCTGCCGCCGTCCTAGGCTCGACCCCGCCCCGCCCCCGAGCCCCAGGAGCGCGATGCCTGACAGTCGGCCGGAGCAGCCTTCGTCGCCCGACTCTCCCGACTCGCCCGACTCGCCCGACTCGCCGAGTACGGCCTCTTCGGGGGCGCGCTCCCCTGTGGCGGGCTCCCCGGGGGCGGGCTCGCTGCTGCTCTGTGGGGCGCGGCTGACGGACGGCAGGACCGTGGACGTGCGGCTCGGTGACGGCAGGATCGAGGCCGTCGGCACGACAGGCAGCCTCACAGCGCGGGCCGCGCGCGTGGACCTGAGCGGCTACCTCCTGCTGCCGGCCCCGGCTGAGCCGCACGCGCACAGCGACACGGCGCTGTCCGCGCTCTTTGAGGGCCCGGTCCCGTACGACGTCGCGGACGTGCAGCGGCGCGCCACCGAGGCCGCGTTGCTGCAGCTCGGGCATGGCGCGACGGCGCTGCGCTCGCATGTGCGGATCGGCGGCGTACAGGGTCTCGACCCGTTGCGGGCGGTGTTGCAGGCGCGGCGTTCGCTGCGGGGGCTCGTCGACCTGTCCGTGGTGGCGGTGCCGCGGCTGCTGACCGGGGTGGCGGGCGCGGACGGTCTTGCGCTGCTGCGGGACGCGGTGAAAATGGGCTCCTCCGTAGTGGGCGGTTGTCCCGATCTGGACCCCGATCCGACGGGGTACGTGGAGACGGTGCTCGATCTGGCCGCGGAACACGGCTGCGCGGTGGATCTGCATACGGACGGCGGGGATCCGGCCCGTCTGGCGCGGCTCGCGGCGATGGCGGGCGGGTTGCGGCGGGTGGCGGTCGGGCCGTGCGGCGGCCTCGGGCTGCTGCCGGCCGACGTGGCCGCGCGGACGGCGGAACGCCTCGCGGCGGCCGGTGTGACCGTGGTGTGCCTGCCGCAGGGCGGCTGCGGGGGCGTGGAGGGCCGGGAGACGGCACCGGCGGGGTTGCTGCACCAGGCCGGGGTACGGCTCGCGGCGGGCAGCGGGGCGCTGCGGGACGTGGCGAACCCGGTGGGCCGGGGGGATCCGCTGGAGGCGGCGTATCTGCTGGCGTCCCGTCATGGGCTGCGCCCCGAAGAGGCGTACGCGGCGGTGAGCACGGCGGCGCGGGCGGCGCTCCACCTGCCGGAGGTCAGGGTGGAGGCGGGCTTCCCCGCCGAACTCCTCGCGGTGCGCGGCGACACACTCGCCGGTGCCCTGTCCCTGGCGTACACCCGCGTCGTCGTACACCGGGGGCGCGTGGTGGCGCGGACGAGCGCCGTGCGGGAGTACTGCGACTCCGCGGCGGCGGTGGCTCTCGATCTGCCGCGGCAGGGGGCGCTGCGGCGGCAGCCGGGGAGGGGAGCTTGAGGGGCGCTTGAGGGGTGCGGCCGGGCGCCCTCAGGGGGCGCCCGGAGGTTTGCCCTCGCCCCGGGGAGGCGGACGCGCCTGGTGGATGCGGGGCTCGACGACTGCGGAGGGCAGCGATACCCCCCCGACCGCCGATGTTTGCTGCATGTGGCCTGGTACGGGGCGTTCCGGCCGCGATCACGCGCGGGCTGCCGTACGGTCGGGAGCATGCGCATTGTCATCGCTGGAGGTCATGGTCAGATCGCGCTGCGGCTCGAGCGTCTGCTCGCCGCGCGCGGTGACGAAGCCGCCGGGATCATCCGCAATTCCGCGCACGAGGCCGATCTGCGGGACGCGGGCGCCGAACCGGTGCTGTGCGACCTCGAGTCGGCGTCCGTGGACGAGGTGGCCCGGCACCTGGAGGGAGCCGACGCGGCCGTGTTCGCGGCGGGGGCGGGACCCGGCAGTGGGGTCGACCGCAAGAACACCGTGGACCGGGACGCGGCCGTCCTGTTCGCGGACGCCGCGGAGCGGGCCGGGGTCCGCAGGTATGTCGTGGTGTCGTCGATGGGCTCGGACCCGGCCCACCCCGGCGACGAGGTCTTCGACGCCTATCTGCGTGCCAAGGGCGAGGCCGACGCGTACGTACGCGGCCGGGCCGCCCTGGATTGGACGATCCTGCGCCCCGGCATGCTGACGGACGACGCGGGCACGGGCCTCGTACGCCTGGAGGCCTCGACCGGCCGTGGCCCGATCCCGCGCGACGACGTGGCGGCGGTGCTCGCGGAGCTCATCGAGACCCCGGCGACGGCGGGCCTGACCCTGGAGCTGGTCAGCGGGTCGACGCCGGTGTCGGTGGCGGTGAAGTCGGTGGCCGGAAACTGAGGTCGCCCACGGTGTGGAGGGCGCCGGACGGCGCTCAGAACAGCGGCAGTTGCCCCGGGAACTCCGGCACCACGTACCCGGCGAGCGTGGGCTGGACGCCGCTGAGCTGGGCATGCTGGCGGGATCCGGGGCACGAGACGAGGTCGCCCGCGCCGCGGGGCCCGGGCGGATCGTGCCGGGCGAACCGCCCGCCCACGACCGCGATTTCACGACGGCACACCGGGCAGTGCCTGCGACGCGCTGAACTGGACGACATGGGCCCAGTGTGCCCACACGCTCCGCGTACGGCCACGAAGAGCCCCTGATCGGCTCGGTGTTTCCCGGCCGGGACACCGGGTCCCGAGGCCGAGTCCAAGTACCGAGGCCGAGTCCGAGTACCGAGGCCGGGCCGGCTTTCAGCGCACCGGGAAGCCGAACGAGTACCCCTGCTGCTTGAGCCGGGGAAGGATCCGGCGCAGGGCCTCGACGGTCTGGGTACGGTCACCGCCCGCGTCGTGGAAGAGAAGTGTCGGTCCGTTGGGCAGCTCCCGCTCGACGGTGGCGACGATGGCGTCCGTACCCGGGCGCTCGAAGTCCTTGGTGTCGACGTTCCAGCCGAGCGGGCGCATGCCGCGGGAAGCGGCGAGGTCACGGCTGTACGGGGTGAAGGCTCCGCCGGGTGCCCGGTAGTACATCGGCCTGACGCCCCCGGACGCCTTGGTGATCATGCGTTCGGCGTCGAGTATCTGCTTGGACTGGTAGGCCTGGGAATCCTTGTCCATGGCGGTGTTGTGCGACACCGAGTGGTCGCACAGCCGGTGCCCGGCCGCGACCACCTTCTTCACGATGTCCGGGTGGGCCTGGGCCTGCGTCCCCACCATGCAGAAGGTGGCCTTCGCCTCGTACTCCCGCAGCAGGTCGAGCATTTGAGGGGTCCACTTGGGGTCGGGGCCGTCGTCGATGGTGATGTTGACGCCGCGCTTCCCCTTCTCCGAGGCGTGCGCGATGGTCGCAGAGACCGGCTTGGTGTCGTTGCCCGGCCTGGCCGGCGCGGTGGCCTCCGGCGAGGGGTCGTCCGCGTCTCCGGCCTGCGCGGTCCACACCGAGGCACCGGTGGCGAGCATCATCACCCCGAGCGCCGCCCCGATCACCTTGCCGTACCAGACCCGCCCGCCACCGTGCCGTGCCATGTCCGCCCCTCTCACGCTGTCCCTCGCCCGTCCCCGGCCGCGTCACGACCACCCGGCAGGACGGGGCACACGGGCCACGGGATCCGCCCGTTACAGATCACGGACAATTCCGGGAGCGTTCACGGACAACTCCCGGCGAGCGGCGGCCGGAACCATGCCGTTTGGCTCATTTCCGCCGCCTCCGGCACTGGCGTGCGCGTGCTGCGGAGGGGCCTGGGCCGCGTCCCTCGCT
This sequence comes from Streptomyces aureocirculatus, assembly GCF_000720475.1. Classification (GTDB taxonomy): domain Bacteria; phylum Actinomycetota; class Actinomycetes; order Streptomycetales; family Streptomycetaceae; genus Streptomyces; species Streptomyces aureocirculatus. The sequence continues at coordinate 30,242 of NZ_JOAP01000029.1, read as the reverse complement.
GAGCCCGGGGATCCGCTCCGGGATCCGGGCGGAACAGAGTGAGTCAAGTCACCCGGTTTCGATTCGATCGAAAGATCGCCTCAGGCATGAAGATCGCCTCAGGCATACGCAAAGACCCCCTCCGCTCCTGCGTAATCGCAGGTCGGAGGGGGTCTCTCTCAGCGTGGCGGCGCCAGGATTCGAACCTGGGAAGGCTGAGCCGGCAGATTTACAGTCTGCTCCCTTTGGCCGCTCGGGCACACCGCCGGGTTTGCTGCCTCGCTCCGCTTGCGCGGCGCTCCGTGGCAACGACGTAAACGATACCTGATGCCCGGGGGTGCTTCGCCACCCGATTGACCCGCACCCCGCGCGGGGGCAGTGGCTAGGCTTTGCGGATGCGGTCGGCGACTGAAGGCCGTGTACCCGCTGAGTACGCAGACACCGATACAAGGAGCCACAGGACATGGCCGACTCCAGTTTCGACATCGTCTCGAAGGTCGAGCGGCAGGAGGTCGACAACGCGCTCAACCAGACGGCCAAGGAGATCTCGCAGCGCTACGACTTCAAGAACGTCGGCGCCTCGATCTCCTGGTCGGGCGAGAAGATCTTGATGGAGGCGAACTCGGAGGACCGGGTCAACGCGATCCTCGACGTCTTCCAGTCCAAGCTGATCAAGCGGGGCATCTCGCTGAAGGCGCTGGACGCGGGCGAGCCGCAGTTGTCGGGCAAGGAGTACAAGATCTTCGCGTCCATCGAGGAGGGTATCTCCCAGGAGAACGCGAAGAAGGTCGCGAAGATCATCCGTGACGAGGGTCCCAAGGGCGTCAAGGCGCAGGTCCAGGGCGAGGAGCTGCGCGTCAGCTCGAAGAGCCGTGACGACCTCCAGGCCGTGCAGGCGCTCCTGAAGGGGCAGGACTTCGACTTCGCCCTGCAGTTCGTGAACTACCGGTAGGCGATCGGTACGCCGCCGGCCGGGCTTGCGCCGGCAAGGGCACGTACGCGTGCGGACCATCGCGGAGGGCGGGCACCCGGACGGGTGCCCGCCCTTGCTGCTGGCCGCGGTCCAGGTCGCACCGTCGGATGTGACCTGCCTCGTCGAACCTTTTCGGGTGCTGTTGTCCTGGAGGACGACGGGCGGGGCGCGGGCGGTTCCCCGGCGTCAGTAGGGTGCGGCGCATGACGCAGCGGGAGGGGTCCGGGGGCACTGCTGGAGCGGTCGGGTTGCGGCGGACTCTGGGGGTCTTCGACGCGGTGGTGATCGGGCTCGGCGCGATGGTCGGCGCCGGGGTCTTCGCCGTGCTCGGGCCCGCTGCGGAAGCGGCCGGTCCGGGGTTGCTGCTCGGGCTGGGTGTCGCGGCCGTCGTCGCGTACTGCAACGCCCTGGCGTCGGCCCGCCTCGCGGCGCGCTATCCGGCCTCCGGCGGGACGTATGTGTACGGGCGTGAGCGCCTCGGGGAGTTCTGGGGGTACCTGGCCGGGTGGGCTTTCGTCGTCGGCAAGACGGCCTCGTGCGCGGCCATGGCGCTGACCGTGGGCACGTACGCGTGGCCGGAGCATGCGCATGCCGTGGCCGTGGCCGCCGTCCTGGGAATCACCGCCGTGAACTACGTAGGCGTGCAGAAGTCTCTCTGGCTGACGCGGGGCATTGTGGCGGTGGTGCTCGTGGTTCTGGCGGGGGTCGTCGCCGTCTGTCTGAGCGCCGGTGGTCCGGCGGCTTCCGGGGCCGGCGGCGGGCCCTTCGAGGTGGGCCTTTCGGACGGTGGCATCGGCGGGGTGCTCCAGGCCGCGGGGCTGCTCTTCTTCGCTTTCGCCGGGTACGCGCGCGTGGCGACGCTGGGCGAGGAGGTACGGGACCCGGCGCGCACCATTCCGCGGGCGGTGCCGCTGGCGCTCGGCATCGCGCTGTGCGTGTACGTGGCGGTGGCGGTGGCGGCGCTCTCGGTGCTCGGGGCGGACGGCCTGGCGGAGGCGTCGGCTCCGCTGGCGGACGCGGTGCGGGCGGCCGGGGCGCCGGGCCTTGTGCCCGTGGTGCGGGTGGGCGCGGCGGTGGCGGCGCTCGGCTCGCTGCTCGCGCTGATCCTGGGGGTGTCGCGGACGACCCTGGCGATGGCGCGGGACCGGCATCTGCCGGGCGCGCTTGCCGCCGTGCACCCGCGGTTCCGCGTGCCGCACCGTGCGGAGCTGGCCGTGGGCGCGGTGGTCGCGGTGCTCGCTGCGACGGTGGATGTGCGGGGCGCCATCGGCTTCTCGTCCTTCGGCGTCCTCGTGTACTACGCCGTCGCCAACGCTTCGGCGTGGACGCTCAGTTCCGCGCCCCTCGCGCGCGTGGGCCCCGTCGTGGGCCTCGCCGGCTGCGTGACGCTGGCGTTCGCCCTGCCGGGGGCCTCGGTGGTGGCGGGAGGGGCGGTGCTTGTGGTGGGCGTCGCTGCGTACGGGGTGCGGAAGGGGGCTGCGGGGCGCCGCCCTCCGGCCTGAAGGCGGGGCAGCGGGACGCCGCCCTCCTCCAGCCGGAAGCACTGCCCCCCGGCGTGAGCGTGCGGGCCTACCAGCCCCGCCCGTCCCCCGCGGGCCCCTGCGGCGGCTGCTGGCCCCCGTGCGGAGCCGGGCCGCCCGGCGCGGGTGCCGGGCCGCCGGGCGCGGGTGCCGGGCCGCCGGGCGCAGGTGCCGGGCCGCCCGCGGCGGGAGCGGGGGCGCCGAGCGGGCCCGCCGTGAACGGCTGGTCCGTGGGCACGATTTCGCGGCCCAGCGGCAGCAGCGAGATGGGGATCATCTTGAAGTTGGCGAGGCCCAGGGGAATGCCGATGATCGTGAGGCACAGCAGCAGGCCCGTGAAGACGTGGGCGAGGGCCAGCCACCAGCCCGCGAGGATCACCCACAGGACGTTGCCGATCAGCGACGCGGCGCCCGCGTCACGGCGCTCGACCGCCATGCGGCCGAAGGGCCACAGCGCGAACAGACCGATACGGAACGCGGCGAGGCCGAACGGGATGCCGATGATCGTGACGCAGAGCAACACCCCGGCGAACAGGTAGAAGAGGCACATCCAGAGGCCGCTGAGGATGAGCCAGATGATGTTCAGAACTGTCTTCACTGCGGGCGACCTGCCATCTGCTCGAGCCGGGCGATGCGCTCCGCCATCGGCGGGTGGGTTGAGAACATCTTCGCCATACCCTGGCCCGGCCGGAAGGGATTCGCAATCATCATGTGGCTCGCCGTCTCCAGGCGTGGCTCGGGAGGCAGCGGCAACTGCTTGGTGCCGGCGTCGAGTTTGCGCAGGGCGCTGGCGAGGGCCAGCGGGTCCCCGGTGAGCTGCGCTCCGGAGGCATCGGCCTCGTACTCCCTGGAACGGCTGATGGCGAGCTGGATGACGGAGGCGGCGAGCGGGCCGAGCAGCACGATCAACAGCATGCCGAAGATGCCGGGGCCTTCGTTGTCGTTCGAGCGGCCGAACGGAATCAGCCAGGCGAAGTTGACCAGAAACATGATGACGGAGGCGAGCGCGCCGGCGACCGACGAGATCAGGATGTCCCGGTTGTAGACATGGCTCAGCTCGTGGCCGATGACACCGCGCAGTTCGCGCGGGGTGAGGATGCGCAGGATGCCGTCGGTGCAGCAGACCGCGGCGTTGCGCGGGTTGCGGCCGGTCGCGAAGGCGTTCGGGGCTTCGGTCGGCGAGATGTAGAGGCGGGGCATGGGCTGACGGGCCTGGGTGGAGAGCTCGCGCACCATGCGGTAGAGCTCGGGGGCCTCGAATTCGCTCACCGGGCGGGCCCGCATCGCGCGCAGGGCCAGCTTGTCGCTGTTCCAGTACGCGTACGCGTTGGTGCCCAGGGCGACGACAAGCGCGATGAGCAGCCCCGTACGCCCGAAGAAGCTGCCGATGAGGAGGATGAGTGCCGACAGTCCCCCGAGGAGTACGGCGGTTTTCAGCCCGTTGGTCCGGCGGTGCACGGTACGCCCTCCTGGTGGTGCGCGGGGGAACCCTCTGCTTGCTGGTGCTTCCACTGTTCAGTGGACCCTCCCTTACTGGTCAACGCCAGGCGGAAGGTGCTAGTTCCCTTGTGCTCCCAGGAGCGGTGTGGGCCGCCCGGGTGACGGCCTCGCCGTACGCCGTGCGGCGCCTCGACACGCCGTGCTCCGTGTGGGCGGATGCCCCGGTGCGCGGGGTCAGCGCACGCCCTGCTCCGCGAACTGCAGCACAAGCTGCGGTGCTCCGGAGAGGGCGACACCGAGCACGGCCGTCACGGCGATCGCCGCGGTGATCGGGACCGGGATGCGGTGCCGTACGGGCTCGCCCTCGGGGGCGCGGAAGAGAAGCGCCGTCCACTGGAGGTAGTAGTAGAGGGCGATCACCACGTTCACCGCCATGACGACGGCGAGCCAGCCGAGGCCCGCGTCGACCGCCGCCGAGAAGACGGTGACCTTCGCGAAGAGGCCGATGATGCCCGGCGGCAGCCCGGCGAGGCAGAGCAGGAAGAAGGCGAGAACCAGGGCCGACAGCGGGCTCCTCGCGTACAGACCGCGGTAGTCGCTGACGCGGTTCAGCGCCTTCGTGCGGCCCACCAGGGCGGCCACGGCGAACGCTCCGAGGTTCACGGCGGCGTACATCAAGGCGTACGCGACGGTGGCGCCGGTGCTCTCCAGGACGTCGGTTCGGCGGTCGGCGTACCCGGCCGCCGCGATCGGCACCAGGAGGTAGCCCGCCTGCCCGACCGAGGACCAGGCGAGCAGCCGGACCGCGCTGTACGCGCGCGTGGACCGCTGGCGCAGGGCGGCGACGTTGCCGGCCGTCATCGTGAGGGCGGCGAGGGCCGCGAGTGCGGGGCCCCAGACGTCCGCGTACTCCGGGAAGGCGACGACGGTGACGAGGATCAGGCCGGTGAAGCCGACCGCCTTGCCGACGACCGAGAGGTACGCGGCGACGGGCAGGGGCGCGCCTACGTAGGTGTCGGGTACCCAGAAGTGGAACGGGACGGCGGCCACCTTGAAGGCGAAGCCCACGAGGGTGAGGACCACTCCGGTCCGCGCGAGGGTGTCCAGTTGTCCGTCGACGTTCCCGAGCTTCGCGCCGAGTTCGGTGAGGTGCATGGTGCCGGTCGCGGCGTACACGAAGCTGATACCCAGGAGGGTGACGGCCGTCGCCGTCACTGAGGAGAGGAAGAACTTCAGGGCCGCCTCGGAGGAGCGCTTGTCACCGTGTTTGAGGCCCACGAGCGCGAAGGCGGGCAGGGAGGCGACCTCCAGGGCGACTACGAGGGTGGCCAGGTCGCGGGAGGCGGGCAGCAGGGCGGCGCCCGCGGCCGAGGAGAGCAGCAGGAACCAGTACTCCCCTTCGGGGAGTCCCTTGTCGGCGCTCCGCGCGTCCTTGAGGGTGGTCATCGACAGCAGGGCGGTGAGCAGTGCGCCGCCGATGACCAGGAGCTGGACGACGAGCGTGAACTCGTCGACGGTGTAGCTGCATGCCGTGTCCCGCGGCCCGCTGAGGCAGAACGTAGAGCGGGCTGCGCGGGCCGAGTTGTGCGAGTCGGTCAGCGGCAGCAGGAAGAGTCCCGCCGCGGCCAGGCCCACAAGCGAGAACCAGCCGAGCAGGTGCTTGTTGCGCTCGTGCAGGAACAGGTCGGCCACGAGCACGGCGAGGCCGACGACCGCCACGATCGTCGGCGGCGCGACCGCGACCCAGTCGACGGACTGAATGACGCTCGCGGTGCTCGCGCTCGCGGTGCTTGCGGCGGTCACGACTTGCCTCCTGCGAGGAGCTGCTGGACGACCGGGTCGGTGAGGCCGAGGAGGGCCGCGGGCCAGAGCCCGGCGAGGACGGTGAGGGCGACGAGCGGGGTCCAGGCGGCGAACTCGTACCCGTGGACATCGGCGAGGCCGGGCGTGCGCTCGGCTCCGGGCGCCGCTCCCGTGCCTCCGGGCGCCGAACCCGCGCCCCCGGTCACCGAATTCGCGCCCCCGGTCGCCGGACTCGCGCCCCCGGATGCCGCCTCCGCGCTCCCGGGCGCGGGGCCCATGCAGACGCGGCGTACGACGATGAGCATGTACGCGGCCGTCAGCAGGGTGCCGAAGGCGGCGATCGCCATGAACGTGAGGAACGCGGGGCGGCTGAGGTCGCTCGCGGGTTTGAACGCGCCGAACAGCGCGAGCATCTCGCCCCAGAACCCGGCGAGCCCCGGCAGGCCGAGCGAGGCGACGGCACCGAAGGCGAGCAGGCCGCCGAGGCGCGGGGCCTTGCCGTAGAGGGCGGCGCCCGATCCCTGCGCGAGGGTGTCGAGGTCGCTGGTGCCCGTACGGTCCTTGAGCGCGCCGACGAGGAAGAACAGCAGGCCGGTGATGAGGCCGTGGGCGATGTTGGCGAACAGCGCGCCGTTCACGCCGGTCGGGCTCATCGTGGAGATGCCGAGCAGCACGAAGCCCATGTGGCCCACGGACGAGTACGCGATGAGGCGCTTGAGGTCGCCCTTCGCGCCGGGCCTGGCGAGGGCGAGGCAGGCCAGCGATCCGTAGATGATCCCGACGACGGCGAACGCGGCGAGGTAGGGCGCGAAGGTCTCCATGCCCTCCGGCGCGATCGGCAGCAGAATCCGGACGAACCCGTACGTACCCATCTTCAGCAGGACACCGGCGAGCAGGACCGAACCGACGGTCGGCGCGGCGGTGTGGGCGTCCGGCAGCCAACTGTGCAGCGGCCACATCGGGGTCTTCACCGCGAGCCCGAGCCCGACCGCCAGAACGGCGATGACCTGCACGGACGTACTCAGCTCAGAGCCGTTGTCAGTGGCGAGTGCCACCATGTCGAATGTGCCGGCCCGCAGCCCGATGAGGAGCAGGCCGAGCAGCATCACGACGGAGCCGAGGAGGGTGTAGAGGATGAACTTCCAAGCAGCCTGCGTGCGTTCGGCGCCGCCCCAGCGGGCGATGAGGAAGTACATCGGGATGAGCACCATCTCGAACGCCAGGAAGAACAGCAGCAGATCGAGGACGGCGAAGGTCGCGAGGGTGCCGGACTCCAGGACGAGGATCAGCGCGACGAATGCCTTGGGGGACGGCCCCTTCGGCATCTTGAAGTAGGAGTACAGCGCGCAGAGGAAGGTGAGCAGCGCGGTCAGGACCAGCAGGGGGAGGGAGATGCCGTCGATGCCGAGGTGGATGCGCACGTCGAGTGCGGGGATCCAACTGATGTCGGTCGTGGCCTGCATCTTCGATGGATGGTCGTGGTCGAAGCCGAGCGTGAGGACGATCGCGGCGACGAGGACGGCGCCCGTCACGGTCACACCGTGGCGGAGCACCGCCTGGTCGGGGGACTTCCCCTTCAGCCCGGGCGGAGCCGGCAGGAGAGCGGCCACGGCGCCGGCCAGCGGGCCGACGACGATCAATGCGAGAAGGAACTGCATCACTGACTCACTGATACCGATCACGGCTGCTCACGCTCCGGCGGTGGCGACGAGGACGGCGGCGACCGCCAGGACGACGGTGCCCGCGAGCAGCGCGCTCAGATAGGTCTGCACGTTGCCGGTCTGCGCGCGGCGGACGGCCACGCCGAGCCAGCGGGGTGCGGCGCCGGCGCCGCGGACGTACGTCTCGACGACCTCGCGGTCGAGGAAACGCACCAGGCGGGCGCCCGCCTGGACGGGACGGACGAACAGGGCAGCGTAGACCGCGTCGAGGCGGAAGCCGGCGGCGGCGTGGCGGTGCAGCGGGCCGAGCAGGAGCCGGCCGGGGTCCGCCGGGTCGGGCGCGGCGGCCACGTCTCCGTAGGCGGGCGTGCGGGTGGCGATGGCCTCGGCCTCGACCAGACCGGCGTCGCCGTCCCGGTGGGCGGCGACGGCGCCGATCGGGACCCGGGCGGCGAGCGAAGTGGTCTGCCGCCATGCGCCGTAGGTGACCAGCGCGCCCACGAGGGCGAAACCGGTGCCGAGGACGGAGGTGGTGAGCGTAGGGGCGAGCTTGTGGCCGTCGAACCAGTCCGGGAGGGCTCCCACGGTCACGCCGAAGGCGAGCGACGGCACGGCGAGCACCCACAGCACGGCGGTCATGGCGACGGGCTGCCTGCCGTGGTCGGGGGCCTCGGTTCCCCTGCCGTTGAAGGCGAGGAGCCACAGGCGGGTCGCGTAGGCGGCGGTGAGCAGGGCCGTGACCAGGCCGGCGACCAGGACGATCCAGCCTGCCGCGCCGGGGGCGGTCCCGCTGTGGCCGGTGGCCGTGTGCTCGGCGGCGCCGAGGACGGCCTCCTTGGAGAAGAAGCCACTGAAGGGCGGTACGGCGGCGAGCGCGAGGAGCGCCACGGTCATCGTCCAGTAGGCGTCGGGGACGCGGGCGCGCAGGTCCTTCATGCGGGACATCGCGGCCAGCGAGTTGGTGCCCGCGGCGTGGATGATCACGCCCGCGGCGAGGAACAGGAGCGCCTTGAAGGCGCCGTGGGCGAGGAGGTGGAAGACGGCGGCACCGCGGTCGCCGACGGCGAGGGCGCCGGTCATGTAGCCGAGCTGACCGATCGTCGAGTAGGCGAGGACGCGCTTGATGTCGTCCTGGGCGAGCGCGGCGAGCGCCGAGCCCGCCATGGTCACGGCGGCCATGACGGCGAGGACGACCAGGGCCGCCGCGGAGGCGGCGAAGACGGGGAGGAGCCGGGCGATGAAGTAGACACCGGCGGCGACCATCGTCGCGGCGTGGATGAGCGCGGAGACGGGCGTCGGTCCTGCCATCGCGTCGGGCAGCCAGGTGTGCAGCGGGAACTGCGCGGACTTGCCCGCGACGCCGGCGAGGAGCAGCAGCGCGATCAGCGTGGGGTGGTCCAGGCCGCCGTCCGCGACGGTGGCGAGGATCCGGGTGATCCGGAACGAGCCCGCGTCCGCGGCGAGGGCGAACAGGCCGATCAGGAAGGGGACGTCGCCGAGCTTGGTGACCAGGAATGCCTTCAGGGAGGCGGCGCGCGCCTCGGGCGTCTCCCAGTAGTGGCCGACGAGGAAGTACGAGCAGATGCCCATGATCTCCCAGCCGACCAGGAGCACCATGAGGTCGCCGGAGTAGACGACGAGCAGCATCGCGGAGGTGAAGAGCGAGACGAGCGCGGCGTACGAGGGGTAGCGCGGGTCGTCGTGGAGGTAGGCCGTGGAGTAGATCTGCACGCAGGACGCGACGAGGCCGACGAGGACGGCGGCGAGGGCTGCGAAGCCGTCGATGTGCAGGGCGAGGTCGATGGGGACCGAGCCCGTGGGCGTGAGCTGGGTGGCCGCGTCGACGGCGGCGTCGCCGCCCTGGCGGGCGGCCACGACGGCGGCCAGCCCGAGGGACGTCAGCGCGGGCAGCACCGCGAGGGGGCGGGCGAGGCCGGGGGCAGTGCGGCCGAGGAGCAGGCCCGCGACCGCGCCGAGGAACGGCAGAAGGGGGACGAGGACGGCGAGGGTGGTCGTGGTCACGCGGTGGCCTCAGCCTTCTGCGACGCGTCGGTCCGCGCGGGCTCGTCGGCGGTGGCGCCGCCGGGGCCGGATGCGTCATCGGGACCGTTGCCGTCGCCGGAACCGGTGTCGTCGCCGGGGCGTTCGGCGGTGTCGCGGAGGTCGTCGACGGCGGAGGTGCCGCGGTTGCGGTACACGGCGAGGACGATCGCGAGGCCGATGCCGATCTCGGCGGCGGCGATGGCGATGGTGAACAGGGTCAGGGCCTGTCCGGCGTGCAGGGAGTCGCGGAGCCAGACGTCGAAGGCGACGAGGTTGAGGTTGACGGCGTTGAGCATCAGCTCGACGGACATCAGGACCAGGATCGCGTTGCGCCGGGCCAGTACTCCGTACAGGCCGACGCAGAACAGGAGGACGGCGAGGACGGCGGGATAGGCGAGGTGCATCAGCGCTGCTCCTTGTCGTCGGCGCCGCGGGATCCGGTGCCGCGGGGTCCGGTGCCGCGGGATCCGGCGTCCGGGGATCCGGCGTCCGGGGATCCGGCGTCCGGGGATCCGGTGCCGCGGGTCGCGTTCCTGCGGGACAGGACGATGGCGCCGACCAGTGCCGCCAGGAGCAGGACCGAGAGTGCCTCGAAGGGCAGGACCCAGTGCCGGAAGAGGATCGAGCCGGTGACGTCGGTGGTGCCCTGCGGTTGGTCGAGGTCGATCCACTGGGTGCGGAAGGCGTCCACGACGACCCAGACCAGGGCGGCGGCCGCTGCGAGCGCCACGGCGACGGCGACGGGCCGGTTGCCCGAGTCGGCGTCCGGGGAGCGGCCGATGGGCGCCCGGGTGAGCATCAGGCCGAAGAGGAGGAGGACGACGATGGAACCCACGTAGATGAGGACCTGGACCCAGGCGATGAACTCGGCGGTCAGGAGCAGGTACTCGACGGCGAGTCCGCCGAGCGCCACCACCAGCCAGAGCGCGGCGTGCACGAGTTGCCGGGTGGTGACGGTGACGACGGCTGCGCCGAGGGTGACGAGGCCGACGAGGACGAAGGCGATCTCGACGCCCGTCGGGGAGAGGAAGCCCTGGGGGGCGGTTGCGGCGACGTTCACGCGTCCCCCTCGGGTGCGGGCCCGGATGCCGGACCGGGGGCCGCGGGTGCCTCCTGCGCGGCGGCCAGTTTCTCGGCGGCCTTGCGGGCGGCGGCGAGTTCCTTGGGTTCCTCGGCGGCGGGGTCGAGGGCGGGCGGGGCGGGGACGGTCCACATCCAGTCGCGGAGCTTGTCGCGTTCGTGGGTGAGTTCGCGGATGTCGGTCTCGGCGTACTCGAACTCCGGGGACCAGAACAGGGCGTCGAAGGGGCACACCTCGATGCAGATGCCGCAGTACATGCACAGGGAGAAGTCGATGGCGAAGCGGTCGAGGACGTTGCGGCTGCGCTCGCGGCCGCCGGGCGCGGCGGCCGGGACCGTCTCCTTGTGGGAGTCGATGTAGATGCACCAGTCCGGGCACTCGCGGGCGCAGAGCATGCAGACCGTGCAGTTCTCCTCGAACAGGCCGATGACGCCGCGGGTGCGGGGCGGCAGTTCGGGCTGGACGTCGGGGTACTGCTCGGTGACGGTCTTCTTCGTCATGGTGCGCAGGGTGACGGCGAGGCCCTTGGCGAGGCCGCTTCCTGGGATCGGGGGCACTAGTTGATCGCCACCTTCACGATTCCGGTGAGCGCGATCTGCGCGAGGGCGAGCGGGACGAGGAGGGTCCAGGCGAGCTTCTGCAACTGGTCCTCACGGAGCCGGGGGTAGCTGACGCGCAGCCAGATGACGACGAACGCGAGGACGGCGGTCTTCAGCAGGGTCCACACCCAGCCGAGCCCGTCGGCACCCCAGGGTCCGTGCCAGCCGCCGAGGAACAGGACGGTGGTCAGTCCGCACAGGACGACGATCCCGGCGTACTCGGCGAGCAGGAAGAGGGCGAAGCGCAGGCCCGTGTACTCGGTGTACGCGCCGAAGATGATCTCGGAGTCGGCGACCGGCATGTCGAAGGGAGGGCGCTGGAGTTCGGCGAGGCCCGCGACGAAGAAGACGAGGGCGCCGACGATCTGCCAGGGCAGCCACCACCACTCGAAGGCGTGCACGATGCCGGGCAGCGAGACCGTGCCCGCGGCCATCGCCACGGAGGCGGCGGCGAGGAGCATCGGGAGTTCGTAGGCGAGCAGTTGCGCGGCCGTGCGCAGGCCGCCGAGCAGGGAGAACTTGTTGGCCGACGCCCAGCCCGCCATCAGGGAGCCGAGTACTGAGACGCCCATGACGGCGAGGACGAAGAAGATGCCCGCGTCGACGACCTCGCCGACGGCGCCCTCGCCCGGGCCGATCGGGATGGCGAGCAGGACGAGCAGGTACGGCAGGAGCGCCACGGCCGGGGCGAGCTGGAAGACCCGCCGGTCGGCGTCGGCCGGGACGATGTCTTCCTTCTGGGCGAACTTGACGCCGTCGGCGACGAGCTGGGCCCAGCCGTGGAAGCCGCCCGCGTACATGGGGCCGAGACGGCCCTGCATGTGTGCCATGACCTTGTGCTCGGTCTGGCCGATGACCAGGGGCAGGGCGAGGAAGACGACGAAGACGACGAGGAGTCGCAGGGCGACGTCGAGGGCGTCGTTCACTGCGTTTCTCCTTGGCGGTTTTCGGAGGCTTCCGGGTTTTCGGCGGCTTCGGGGTTCTCGGCGGCTTCCGGCTCGGGGGCGGAGTCGACTGTGGGTTCAGGCGCGCCCGCGGGCTCAGGGGCGGCTGCGGGCTCGGGGGCGGGATCGACCGCGGGCTCAGGGTCGGTCCCGGGCCCGGGGGCGGCGGGCGTCGTGCCAGTCGTGTCGTCGAAGGCCGGGCGGGCGTGGTGCCACGGGGCGTCGGAGCTGCCGGAGGGGCGCTGCGGCTTGCCAGGCGGCGGGGTGGCCGGTGCCGGGGTGTCCGCCGGGCCGCCCGTCGCGGAGGGCTCGCCCGCGTCCCGCTGCGAGACGGAACCCGCGCTCGCGCTGCGTGCACGCCGTGGCCTGGCCGGGGCGGCGGGCGTCTCGGAGGCGGCGGGCGTCTCGGGGGCAGCGTCCGGGGTGGCGGGTGTCTCGGGGGCGGCGTCCGGGGTGGCGGGTTCCGTGGGCGCCGGACCCGTAGGGGCGGAGCCTGTCTGGCTGGCCGACCCCTCGCTCGCGGAGCGGGTACGCCGGACCGGGCGCTCCCCGGCCGCGGGACCTGCACCGGCAGCTCGTCCGGCCCCCGCCGCACGGCCAGCCCCCGCCGCACGGCCAGCCCCCGCCGCACGGCCAGCCCCCGCCGCGCGGCCGGCGCCCCGTGCGGGCCGCGCCGGAGCAGCCGGGAGCTGTCCCTTCAGGGGGCCCCACTCGTTCGGGTCGGGCACACCGGGCGGGAGCATCTGGCGGCGCTTCGGGCCGCCGTGTTCGGATTCCCCCGGCTCCTTCGCGCCCGGCCACGCCTTGGCGACCCGCGCGGCGAGCACGAAGTCCTTGCGCAGCGGGTGGCCTTCGAAGCCCTCGGGAAGGAGCAGCGGTACGAGGTGGGGGTGGCCGTCGAAGCGGACGCCGAACATCTCGTGGGTCTCGCGCTCGTGCCAGGCGGCGCCCGCGTACACGTCGACGGCGGTGGGCAGCGCCGGGGCGTCGTGCGGCACCGTCGTGCGGACGAGCAGGCGCCGCACCGGGGCGAGGGCCACGACGTGGGCGGACACCCGGAATCCGGTGCCGGGTTCGTCGACGGCGCTGAGCCAGTCGAAGTAGGTGCAGCCGAGCGTGTCGCGGGCGGTGCGCAGGGCGTCGGGCCAGGAGGCCGCGGGGACGTCCACCGTCAGGACCTCGTACGCCTCCTCGGCAGTGGCCTCCGGGCCGAACAACTCCTCGGCGGGAGCGGGCAGCCAGCCGGTCATCCGGCGTCCACCCCCGAAACTCCAGAGGTCCCAGAGACTCCAGGGACCCCCGGGCCTCCAGCCGCCCCCGGGCCTCCAGCGGCCTCCGGGCCTCCAGCGGCCCCCGGGGCTACAGCGGCCCCCGGGGCGGGCGGCGCGACGAGCCCGCTGCGCAGCGCCGCTGTCGACGGCCGCGAGCCGCCTCCCGCGTACCGCTCGCCGAGCGACTCCCGCGCGATCTTCTCCTGGAGCTTGATGATGCCCTGGAGCAGGGCTTCGGGGCGCGGCGGGCACCCGGGCACGTACACATCGACGGGGATGATCTGGTCCACGCCCTTGGTGACGGAGTACGAGTCCCAGTAGGGGCCGCCGCAGTTGGAGCAGGCGCCGAACGAGATGACGTACTTGGGCTCGGGCATCTGCTCGTAGAGACGCTTCACGGCGGGCGCCATCTTGTCGGTGACGGTGCCGGAGACGATCATCAGGTCGGCCTGGCGCGGACCCGGCGCGAACGGGATCACGCCGAGGCGGATGAAGTCGTGCCGCGCCATGGAGGCGGCGATGAACTCGATGGCGCAGCAGGCGAGCCCGAAGTTGAAGACCCACAGGCTGTAGCGGCGGCCCCAGTTGAGGACGACCTTCATCGGCTCGGGGGCGAGGCGGGAGAGGACGCCGAGCCGCTTCGGCTCCGGCAGCAGCACGGGCTCGGCCGCCGGCGCGGGCTCCTGGTTCACGCCCATGTGAGGACGCCCTTCTTGTATGCGTACAGCAGGCCCACGGCGAGGAAGCCGAGGAAGATGAACATCTCGACGAGGGTCGCGGCGCCGTAGCCCGGCGCGGCGAAGACCGTCGCCCACGGGAAGAGGAAGATCGAGTCGACGGCGAAGATGACGTAGAGGAACGCGTAGACGTAGTAGCGGACCTGGGTGTGTGCCCAGCCCTCGCCGACCGGGTCGACGCCGCACTCGTAGGTGAGCAGCTTCTCCGGGGTCGGCACGACGGGCCGCAGCAGGCGGCTCGCGCCGAAGGCCACGGCGACGAACAGGACCCCTACGACGGCGAGCAGCCCGACGACGGAGTACGACTCGAAGTAGCTCGCCGCGACGTCCGTACGGTACGTCGTCACTGGCTCGTCACTGGCACGTCGGCCCCTCACTTCCGAAACTTCCGAAACTCGCGTTGCCGTCTCGTCCGGCTCGCCCGGCTTCCGGCTCGTCTGTTCGACGCTCTGTGCGGACGATCTGTACGCACGGGAGTCTAGGGCCTGCTAAAGGCGAGGTAAGCAGTCTGCGGGGACGATGGCGCACAACCGTGGGTCGGCCGACCGCTCGGCCCGGTGGCCTGCGGGACCGAGCAGGCGCCGGACGGGGATTCGCAGGCCGCCGGACGAGACCCCGCAGGCCGCCGGACGAGATCCCGCAGGCCGCCGGACGGGATCCCGCAGGCGCCGGGTGGGGTTATCCCCAGTGCGATCGGGCGGCCCCCCTCATGGCGCCGGGTCGACGCGCCGGGCACTCTGTCCCGTATGACCGCAAGCACCACGCGCGCTCACGGCGCGCCGCAGGGCCCGCCGCCTGCCCGTTTCGCCTTCGACGCGCACACCTGGAAGGAGATCGCGCACCTTCTGGTGAACCTGCCGATCGCCCTCGTCGGGTTCGTCTACGTGGTGACGGCGCTGTTCGTCGGCACGCTCCTGTCCGTCACGGCGGTCGGTCTGCCGCTGCTCGCGCTCGGGCTTTTCGGGGCGCGGCTGCTCGGCAGGGGGGAGCGGGCGCGGGCGCGGGCGCTGCTCGGGGTGCGGATCGACGAGCCGAGCCCGATGCCGGGCCCGTCGAAGCGGTCCGGGAGCTTCCTCCCCTGGCTGTGGTCGAGCCTCAAGGACCCCGTCGGCTGGCGGACGATGCTCTACTTCTTCATCCGACTGCCGTGGGGCGTAGTGACGTTCACGGTGATGGCCGTGGGTCTTTTCGTGCTGTGGCCGGTTCTTCCGTTCATCGCGCGGGGCCTCGCCAACGCCGACCGTGCGATGGTGCGCGGTCTGCTGTCGCGCTCGGACGAGTTGGAGCGCCGCATCGCCGAACTGGAGTCGGACCGGGGCATCGTCGTGGACACCGCGGCGGCCGACCTGCGGCGCATCGAGCGGGACCTGCACGACGGCGCGCAGGCCCGCCTGGTCGCCCTCGCCATGGGCCTCGGCCTCGCCAAGGAGAAGCTCCTGGAGGATCCGGACACCGCGGCGGCGATGGTCGACGAGGCGCACGGCGAGGTGAAGCTGGCGCTTCAGGAGCTGCGGGACCTGGCGCGCGGCATCCATCCGGCGGTGCTCACCGACCGGGGGCTCGACGCGGCGCTCTCGTCGGTCGCCTCGCGCTGCACGGTGCCGGTGAAGGTGACCGCCGACCTGGCGACCCGCCCGGCGGCCGCGATCGAGGGCATCGCCTACTTCACCGTCTCCGAGCTCCTGCAGAACGTGAGCAAGCACAGCGGTGCCCGGACGGCGAGCGTCGAGGTGTGGCGCTCCGACCAGCGGCTGCTCATACAGGTGTGGGACGACGGCCACGGCGGCGCGAGCCTGGACGGCGGCACGGGCATGGCGGGCCTCGCGGACCGGCTCGGCGCGGTGGACGGCCTGTTCGTCATCGACTCCCCGCAGGGCGGGCCGACGACCATCACGGCCGAGCTGCCGTGGCGGGACCGCGAGCCGGATCAGACCCGAGCCGGGTCCTGATCCGGGCCCCGCGCCAGGGGCGCGGGGAACTGCGCGCGCAACCAGGTAAAGGCCGCAGACGCGTCCGCGGGGCAACGCGGCAGAGGCGTCTGCGGCTCTTCGTGCGCTGAGCGCGCAGTTCCCCGCGCCCCTTCCCGGGCCGGTCAGGCCCATGCGCGAGGTAGGGAAAACCCCCGGTCGAAGAGGCCGACGTGCTCCATGGTTCCGGTGGACGGGGGCGCGCATCCTGGACGTACAGGGTGATCAGCACGAGGAGAAACGGACGGCACAGATGGCCACGGATTACGGACAGGGATACCCCCTCGGGGGCGCCGAGCGCGGTCGCGGGGGATTGCGGCGCCTGCCTGCCGCGCTGCGGGCGCCCCTGGAGGGACGTACGTGGTGTGAGTTCCTGTACGTGCTCCTCTCGCTGCCGCTCAGCATCGCGGGCTTCGTGTTCGCGGTGACGATGCTGTCGCTCGGCGCGGGCCTGCTGGTCACGTTCGTGGGTGTCCCGGTGCTCGCCCTCGGCCTGGCCTCGCTGCGCGGATTCGGTGCGCTGGAGCGGATCCGGGCGCGGACGCTGCTCGGTGTGGACGTCAAGAACCCGCACCCGTTGCAGGCCCGCGGCGGCTTCATGGCGTGGATGGGGGCGGTCCTCAAGAGCGGCGTCTCCTGGCGGCACGTCGTGTACGCGGTCCTTCACATGCCGTGGGCGGTCTTCTCGTTCGCGGTGTCGGTGGTCTTCTGGACGTACGGCTGGGCGATGCTGACGTACCCGCTGTGGTTCTGGGTCTTCCCGATGCACGCGGGGCAGGACGGTATTCAGATCTACGGCGACGAAGGCCATCGGATCTACCTGGACAACCCCTTCGAAATCGGGCTCACCTCGGCCACGGGTCTGCTCGTCACGCTGGCCACGCCCTGGATCATCCGCGCCCTGACGACCGTCGACCGGGTCATGGTCCTCGGTCTGCTCGGCCCCTCCCGCCTTGTGTCACGTGTCGTCGAGCTGGAATCCGACCGGGGCGTGGTCGTGGACACCGCGGCGGCCGACCTGCGGCGCATCGAGCGGGACCTGCACGACGGCGCGCAGGCACGGCTGGTCGCCCTCGCCATGGACCTCGGCCTCGCCAAGGAGAAGCTGGCCGAGGACCCGGAGGCGGCGGCCCGCATGGTCGACGAGGCGCACGGCGAGGTGAAGGTGGCCCTCCAGGAGCTGCGGGACCTGGCACGGGGCATCCATCCGGCGGTGCTCACCGACCGCGGGCTCGACGCCGCGCTCTCCGCGCTGTCCGCGCGGTGCACGGTGCCGGTGGACGTCGAGGTGGACCTGCCCGCGCGGCCCGCGGCGGCCATCGAGGGGATCGCCTACTTCACCGTGTCCGAGCTGCTGCAGAACATCAGCAAGCACAGTGGGGCGCGGCGGGCCTCCGTGGATGTGTGGAAGGTCGACGGGCGGCTGATGCTTCAGGTCATCGACGATGGGCGGGGTGGGGCCGATGTGTCGTCCGGGTCGGGGCTTGCGGGGCTCGCGGAGCGGCTGGACGCGGTGGACGGGATCCTGGTCGTCGAGTCGCCCGTGGGTGGGCCCACGGTGATCACCGCGGAGTTGCCCTGGCGGGGTTGAGCCCTCGCGGGGCGCCCCAGGCCCGCCCCTTCACCGTAACCAGGGGGCTGTGCCCCCCTGGACCCCCCTTATCGGCGCTCCGCGCCTCGTCCTCAAGCGCCGGACGGGCTGAAACTGCACCGGCACGGGCTGAAACTGCACCGGCACGGGCTGAAACTCCGCCGGCACGGGCAGAAAGTGCACCGGCACGGGCTGGAAGCTCGCCCCATGGGCCGAAAGACTGCCGCGCAGGCTGAAAATGCCCGTGCGCCCCGAGGCGCACACCACTGTTCACGTCACCACGGCGCAGCCTCGTCCGAATGCTGGGATGCTGGTTCCTGTCAACGGGGCGGGAACAGGGCATGGGGGCCGGAACATCGTGGAGGACAAGGTGCGGGTGGTCATCGCCGAGGATTCAGTGCTGCTCAGGGAGGGCCTGACCCGGCTGCTGACCGACCGTGGGCATGATGTCGTCGCGGGGGTGGGCGACGCGGAGGCGCTGATGAAGACGATCACCGAGCTGGCGGCGCAGGAGATGCTGCCGGACGTGGTGGTCGCGGATGTGCGGATGCCGCCGACGCACACGGACGAGGGAGTGCGCGCGGCCGTGAAGCTGCGGGCGCGGCATCCCGGGCTCGGGGTGCTCGTGCTGTCCCAGTATGTGGAGGAGCAGTACGCGACGGAGCTGCTCGCCGGGTCCAGCCGGGGTGTGGGGTATCTGCTGAAGGACCGGGTCGCCGAGGTGCGGGAGTTCGTGGACGCGGTGGTGCGGGTCGCGCAGGGCGGCACCGCGCTCGACCCGGAGGTCGTGGCCCAGTTGCTCGGGCGCAGCCGCAGGCAGGACGTCCTCGCGAACCTCACCCCGCGCGAGCGCGAGGTCCTCGGGCTCATGGCCGAGGGGCGCACGAACTCGGCGATCGCGCGGCAGCTCGTGGTCAGCGACGGCGCCGTAGAGAAGCACGTCAGCAACATCTTCCTCAAGCTCGGTCTCTCGCCGAGCGACGGGGACCATCGACGGGTACTCGCGGTCCTGCGGTACCTCAATTCCTGACCGGGACCGGGCGGGCCCGGCCGGGTCCGCCCCGGCGCCGTGCCCGCCCCGGCCGACCCGGACCCCGTCGGCCGCCGTCCCGCCACCGGGACACGACACCGCACCGCAGCAAGGTTCTAGGAGGACTCAGTCCTAGAACTAAAGGATGAGCGGAGAGCGCCTTCATGGAAGGCCGGGGGGCGAGGCACAACATGACAAATCGGGGCATCCCACTGTCTCAAAGGGACGTCCACCATACGAGCGGCCCTAAGAACGTGACCCTTACAGACGTAGGGTGGGCCTTGGGAGCGCAGGGCGGCCTGCCGCTCCCGAGTCGCCGCCTCGAGGGAGGTCCAGTTCAGTGACCAGCCAGGTCAGTAGCCCGGCCGAGCAGAACGACGAAGCCGACGGAGCAGTCGTCGGAGGGCAGCGCAGGCCCGCGGCGGGCGGGAAGGATGTGCGCCGCGTCGACCGGGTGATCATCCGGTTCGCGGGTGACTCCGGTGACGGCATGCAGCTCACGGGTGACCGGTTCACCTCCGAGACGGCGACCTTCGGCAACGACCTGTCGACGCTGCCGAACTTCCCCGCGGAGATCCGCGCGCCCGCCGGCACCCTGCCGGGCGTCTCCTCCTTCCAGTTGCACTTCGCCGACCACGACATCCTGACCCCGGGCGACGCGCCGAGCGTCCTCGTCGCGATGAACCCGGCGGCCCTGAAGGCGAACATCGGGGACGTGCCGCGCGGCGCCGAGGTGATCGTCAACACGGACGAGTTCACCAAGCGCGCCATGCAGAAGGTGGGGTACGAGACCTCGCCCCTGGAGGACGGTTCGCTGGACGGCTTCCAGGTGCACCCGGTGCCGCTGACGACGCTGACAGTCGAGGCGCTGAAGGAATTCGACCTGTCGCGCAAGGACGCGGGCCGCTCGAAGAACATGTTCGCGCTCGGCCTCCTGTCGTGGATGTACCACCGGCCGACCGAGGGCACCGAGCGGTTCCTGAAGACGAAGTTCGCCAAGAAGCCGGAGATCGCGGCGGCGAACATCGCGGCGTTCCGGGCGGGCTGGAACTTCGGCGAGACCACCGAGGACTTCGCGGTCAGCTACGAGGTGGCCCCGGCCGCCACGGCGTTCCCCCCAGGCACGTACCGCAACATCTCCGGCAACCTCGCCCTGTCGTACGGCCTGATCGCGGCCGCGCGCCAGGCGGACCTGCCGCTCTACCTGGGCTCGTACCCGATCACGCCGGCCTCGGACATCCTGCACGAGCTGTCCAAGCACAAGAACTTCGGTGTGCGCACCTTCCAGGCCGAGGACGAGATCGCCGGGATCGGCGCGGCCCTCGGCGCCGCTTTCGGCGGTTCGCTGGCGGTCACGACCACCTCGGGCCCCGGCGTGGCGCTCAAGAGCGAGACCATCGGGCTCGCGGTGTCCCTGGAGCTGCCGCTCCTGATCGTCGACATCCAGCGCGGCGGCCCCTCCACGGGCCTGCCGACCAAGACCGAGCAGGCGGACCTGCTGCAGGCGATGTACGGGCGCAACGGCGAGGCCCCGGTGCCGATCGTCGCGCCGCGCACCCCGGCGGACTGCTTCGACGTGGCCCTGGAGGCGGCCCGGATCGCGGTCACGTACCGCACGCCGGTCTTCCTGCTGTCCGACGGCTATCTGGCCAACGGGTCCGAGCCGTGGCGGATCCCGGAGACCGACGAACTTCCCGACCTGCGCACGCAGTTCGCCTCCGGCACCAACCACACGCTCGATGACGGCACCGAGGTTTTCTGGCCGTTCAAGCGTGACCCGGGGACCCTGGCCCGGCCCTGGGCGGTCCCGGGCACGCCGGGCCTGGAACACCGCATCGGCGGCATCGAGAAGCAGGACGGCACGGGCAACATCTCCTACGACCCGGCCAACCACGACTTCATGGTCCGCACCCGCCAGGCCAAGGTCGACGGCATCGAGGTGCCCGACCTGGAGGTCGACGACGCGAACGGCGACGCCCGCCTGCTCGTCCTCGGCTGGGGCTCGACGTACGGGCCGATCACGGCGGCGGTGCGGCGGCTGCGGGCCGCCGGGCAGAGCATCGCGCAGGCGCATCTGCGCCACCTCAACCCGTTCCCGCGGAACCTGGGTGAGGTCCTGAAGCGTTACGACAAGGTGGTGATCCCCGAGATGAACCTCGGTCAGCTCGCCACGCTGATCCGCGCCGAACACCTCGTGGACGCGGTCTCGTACAACCAGGTCAACGGCATGCCGTTCAAGGCCGAGCAGCTCGCCACGGCTCTCAAGGAGGCCATCGATGGCTGACACCACGCTCGAAGGGCCCACCGGCTCCGACACGCTCCTGAAGCTCGTGCCCAAGGCCGAGGGCAAGCAGTCGATGAAG
The DNA here is from genome assembly GCF_000720475.1 of Streptomyces aureocirculatus. GTDB lineage: Bacteria > Actinomycetota > Actinomycetes > Streptomycetales > Streptomycetaceae > Streptomyces > Streptomyces aureocirculatus. The sequence continues at coordinate 9,240 of NZ_JOAP01000029.1, read as the reverse complement.
GACTTCAAGTCCGACCAGGAAGTGCGCTGGTGCCCCGGCTGCGGCGACTACGCGGTCCTGGCCGCCGTGCAGGGCTTCATGCCCGAACTCGGCCTGGCCAAGGAGAACATCGTCTTCGTCTCCGGCATCGGCTGCTCATCGCGCTTCCCGTACTACATGAACACGTACGGGATGCACTCCATCCACGGCCGCGCCCCGGCCATCGCCACCGGCCTGGCCTCCAGCAGGCGCGACCTGAGCGTCTGGGTCGTCACCGGCGACGGCGACGCGCTCTCCATCGGCGGCAACCACCTCATCCACGCCCTGCGCCGCAATGTGAACCTGAAGATCCTGCTGTTCAACAACCGGATCTACGGCCTCACCAAGGGTCAGTACTCCCCGACGTCCGAGGTCGGCAAGATCACGAAGTCGACGCCGATGGGCTCCCTCGACGCGCCCTTCAACCCGGTGTCCCTCGCGATCGGCGCGGAGGCCTCGTTCGTGGCCCGCACGGTCGACTCCGACCGCAAGCACCTCACGGAGGTCCTGCGCCAGGCCGCCGACCACAACGGCACGGCCCTGGTGGAGATCTACCAGAACTGCAACATCTTCAACGACGGCGCCTTCGAGGTCCTCAAGGACAAGCAGCAGGCGGAGGAGGCCGTGATCCGCCTGGAGCACGGCGCGCCGATCCGCTTCGGCACCGACGGCTCCAAGGGCGTCGTCCGCGATCCGGCCACCGGCGACCTGAAGGTCGTCGCGGTCACACCGGAGAACGAGGCGGACCTCCTGATCCACGACTCCCGCGCCGCGTCCCCGACGACGGCCTTCGCCCTGTCCCGGCTCGCCGACCCGGACACGCTGCACCACACGCCCATCGGCGTCTTCCGCGACGTGGACCGGCCGGTGTACGACACGCTGATGGCCGACCAGCTCGACACGGCCATCGAGCAGCACGGCAAGGGCGACCTCGCGGCGCTCCTCGCGGGCGGCGACACCTGGACGGTCGTCGGCTAGCCGCCGGCCGCCCGCCCCCACGTCCGAGGCCCGGTCCTGCTCCGTCAGGACCGGGCCTCGCCGCATGTCCGGGCCTCGCCGCGTGTCCGGGCCCCCGCGACCAGCGGGTGTCATGACCGTATGGCGATACGGACATGACAGCGGTCGTGTGGGGGCGCTACCTTCGTGCTCGGCAGCGTCGGGCAGCCCAGTACCAAGGAGGAGCCGTGACCCCAGCGCAGGCGAGGGCCGAGGCACGCACAGGACTCCTGAACGGCTTCGCGGCGTACGGCATGTGGGGGCTCGTCCCCCTGTTCTGGCCGCTCCTCAAGCCGGCGAGCGCGGGCGAGATCCTGGCGCACCGGATGGCCTGGTCCCTCGTGGTGGTCGGCATCGCGCTGCTCGTCGTGCGGCGCTGGGCGTGGGCGGGCGAGCTGCTGCGCCAGCCGCGCAAGCTGGGCCTGGTGACGATCGCCGCCGTGGTGATCACCATCAACTGGGGCGTCTACATCTGGGCCGTGAACGCGGGCCACGTCGTCGAGGCGTCCCTCGGCTACTTCGTCAACCCGCTGGTCACCATCGCGATCGGCGTCCTGCTGCTCGGCGAGCGGCTGCGCCCCGTGCAGTGGGCCGCGGTCGGCATCGGCGCCGCCTCCGTCATCGTCCTCACCGTCGGCTACGGCCGCCCGCCCTGGATCTCCCTCTGCCTCGCCTTCTCCTTCGCGACGTACGGCCTGGTCAAGAAGAAGGTCAACCTCGGCGGCCTGGAGTCGCTCGCCGCCGAGACCGCCGTGCAGTTCCTGCCCGCGGTCGGCTTTCTGCTGTGGCTCGGCACCCAGGGGCAGGGGACCTTCGCCGCGGAGGGGTTCGGGCACGGTGCGCTGCTCGCCGCGACCGGCGTGGTGACGGCGGCGCCGATGGTCTGCTTCGGTGCCGCCGCGATCCGGGTGCCGCTGTCGACGCTGGGGCTGCTCCAGTACCTGGCGCCCGTCTTCCAGTTCCTGTGCGGAATCCTGTACTTCCACGAGGAGATGCCGCCCGAGCGGTGGGCCGGTTTCGCCCTCGTGTGGCTGGCGCTCGCGCTGCTCACCTGGGACGCGCTGCGGACGGCACGGCGGAACGCGGTGAAGCTGGCTGCCGCGCGGGTGGCGGCGGCCGCCGCCACGCAGGACGCCACGCAGGACGCCGCGCCGCCCGCGCGCCCGAAGCGGGAACCCGCGGCCTGACGCGCGGGTGACCGGCGTCACGCGCGGGCTGACCTGCGTGACGCGTGGGCTGACCGGCATGTCGCGTGGGCTGACCGGCGGCTCAGGTCCAGATGCCCGCTGCCGCCACCGACTTCACGTACTCCGAGAAGTCGCGGGGCTCACGGCCGAGGATGTACCGGACGTCCGTCGTGGGCTCGGTGTTGTGCCCCTCGGAGAGGAAGACGTGGACGTAGGCGAGTGAGCGGGCTTCCTCCTCGGTCATGCCGCGCGCGGTCAGGTCCGCCACGTACCGCTCCGCCGTGACCGCCTCGAAGCGCATCGGCCGCCCGGACACCGCCGAGATCTCCGCCGTCACCTCGGCGAAGGTGAGCGCGCGGGGCCCGGAGAGTTCGTACGTACGGTACGAGTGGCCCTCCTCGGTGAGCAGGGCGACCGCCACCTCCGCGACGTCCTCCATGTCGATGAACGGCTCCGCGACGGCACCCACCGGCAGGGCCAGCAGGCCCGCGCGCAGGGGCACCGCGTAGAGGTCCTCGGCGAAGTTCTGCGCGAAGCTGTTGGGCCTGATCAGCGTCCAGTCGACGTCGGCCTCACGGACCGCGCGCTCCGCCTCGGCCAGGGAAGGCTCGAAGGCCATCCCGTACCGGTGCACGCCGCGGCCCGAAAGGACCACGAAGCGCCGCACGCCCGCCGCCTTGGCCTCGGCGACGAAGTCGGCGATCGGTTCCGGATCGGGCGGGGCGACCAGACAGAGGGCCCGCATGCCGTCGAGGGCGGACGCCCACGTGGCGCGGTCCATCCAGTCGAAGCGGGTCTCGGCGCCGCGGGAGGCGGCGCGCACGGTGCGCCCCGCGTCACGGAGCCTGGCCACGACGCGGCGCCCCGTCTTGCCGGTGGCACCGAGGACGAGGACGGGACCGACGGCGTTCAGCTCGCTGATGCGTCCTGCGGTCTGCTCGCTGATGCGTCCTGCGGTCTGCTCTGCGGTCTGCTCTGCGATCGTCATGGGGCAAGCCAACTTCCTCTGTCGCACGGAGTACATGGGAATCCGTCTCCATCGGATGGGTGTCCGTCTACCGTGGGGAGATGGACGCTCTGGGGGACCTGCTGCGAGGGGTACGCGCGGACGGCGCGCTGTTCGAACGCGCCGTCCAGGTCGGCCCGTGGGAGGTGGCGTGCGCAGGTGGCGCGGCGCTCGAACTGGTGGTGGTGGTGCGCGGCACGGCGCGGATCGTGATGTCGTCGGGTGAATCGCGGGTCCTGCGCGAGCGTGACGCCGCGGTCGTCTGCACCACCGTGCCGTTCACGGTGTGCGCCGCGGATCCGGCCGCGGGCGAGAGCGAACTGATCGCCGGGGCCTACCGGCTGGACGGCTCCGTGGGCCGACGCCTGATCGGCGCGCTGCCGCCGCTGCTCGTCGTACCGACCGGCGCGGAGAACGTGCCCGTCGTGGAGCTGATCGCCGCCGAGGTGGCCTCCGGCAAACCGGGGCGCCAGTTCGTGCGGGACCGGATGTTCGACTGGATGCTGGCCTGCACCCTGAGCGGGTGGTTCGACCTGCCCGACGCCCGTCCGCCCGCCTGGTACCGCGCGCTCGGTGACGAGGTGGTGGGTCCCGCCCTGCGGGCCATGCACGACGAGCCGGCCAGGCCCTGGACGGTGGCGACGCTCGCCGCGCGCGCCCAGGTCTCGCGCGCGGCGTTCGCCAGGAACTTCAGCGAACTGGTCGGCAGGCCCCCGATGGCGTACCTCACCGAGTGGCGCATGGCGCTCGCCGCCGAGCTGCTCGCCGAGCCGGGCGCGACGGTCGCCGCGGTGGCGGGGCAGGTGGGGTACGCCGACGGGTACGGCTTCAGCGACGCCTTCAAACGGATCCGGGGCATCGCGCCGAGCGGCTACCGCGCCTCGCTGGCCGCCGCGCGTACGTCCACCGGCTCGCTCGGGGCGGTGGGCTGAGCGCCGCCCGCGACCGGCAGGGAACCCCTGCCGCCCGTGCGCGCCCCGCCCGCGCCCGTTCCACCCCTGCCGGAACCGCCCCCGCCCGTTCCGTCCCTGCCCGTCCCCCCGCGTACGCCGACCGCCGCGACGATGACGCCGAGGGCCGCCATGACCACCGGGACGACAAGGGCCCAGCGGAACGCCGACAGATCCGCCGGGTCCGCTCCGGCGCCCGGCCCCGCGCCCGTGTGCGAGCCCCCCGTGTGCGAGCCCGCCGAGACCAGGCCGATGACGGCCGTCACCGCGGATATCCCGATCGCGGCGCCGAACTGCGTGGCCGTCTGCAGAAGACCGCTCGCCAGACCCTGCTCATGCTCGGCCACACCGTCCGTCGCCGCGATCATCTGCGGCCCGAGCGTGAGCGCGAAGCCGATCCCGGCCAGGAGCAGCGTGGGGAACATCAGCAGATACGGCCAGTCCATGCCGACCGGCAGGAACATGACGTACGCCAGGAGTGCCAGTACGAAGCCGCCGAGGATCACGCGTGTGTTGCCGTACCGCCGCACCAGGCGCGGTGTGAGCGTCGGCGACAGGAACACGTCGCAGCCAAGGACGACCATGGCGACGGCGGTCTGCCAGGACGACCAGCCCCGCAGGTCCTGGAGGTAGAGCGTCAGGACGAGCTGGAAGCCCATGAAGGCCCCGAGGTACAGCAGCGCCCCGAGCCCGGCCCGCACCACCGACCCCGTACGGAATATCCCGAGCCGCACGAGTGGCTGTGCCGCGCGCCGCTCGATCCCCACGAAGGCGGCGACGAGCAGCAGGCCCGCGGTCAGGGCGGCGGCCGTGAACGGCCAGTCGGCGAGGCCGTGTTCGAGCCGGACGATGCCGAGGGCGAGGAGCAGCATGGCGCCAGCGGCCGCGGTTGCGCCCGGCAGGTCGAAGCCCTTGAGGACGCTCGTCTCCGGTGTCCGCGGTGACTGCGTCGCCTCTGCCGCGGTCGCCGTCGCCTTCGCCTTCGCCTTCGCCTTCGGGATGAGGCGGAGCGCCCCCGCGAGGATCACGGCCGCGACGAGCACCGGTGCGAAGAACACCCACCGCCAGTCGAGTTCGGTGAGCAGCCCGCCGACGACCAGGCCGAGCGAGAAACCGCCCGCGGACGTCCCGGCGAAGATCAGCAGCGCCCGGTCGCGCTCGGGCCCCTCCGCGTACGAGGTAGTGATGATCGACATCGCGGCCGGTGTCATGAACGCCGCGGACACCCCCGTCACGAACCGCGCCACGAGCAGCATCCAGCCCTCGGTGGCGAACCCGCCGAGCCCGGAGAAGGCGATGAAGACCCCGAGCCAGGTGAGGAACATCCGCCGCCTGCCGAGCAGGTCGGCGGCGCGGCCGCCGAGCAGCGTGAAGCCCGCGTACCCGAGGACGTACGCGCTGATCACCCAGGCCGAGGTGCCGGTCGACAGGCCCAGGTCGGACCGGATGCTGGGAACGGCCACGGCGAGCATGGCGATGTCGGCGCCCTCCAGGAAGACCGTTCCGCAGAGAACCAGCAGCAATGTCCTGGCGCGGGCGCCCATGACGACTCCTTCGGCGGTGGCGATGGGGATGAGGGCCGGGGTCGTGGTTACTCCGACGACGGCCGGTTCCTTCTTGTAACCATTGGCATCCTGCGGCAGCATCGACAGAGGTGGAAGAAGGCACTTTGAAGTCACCGAGGCACTGCGAGGGCACCGTGGAGACCGAGGGCACCGTGGAGGGCCAGGGCAGCGTGGAGGGCCAGGACTATGGGGAGACCCAGGGCTACGGGGATAACGATCCCTTTCAGTGGGACACCCGTGAGGACTGTCAGGTGCGGCAGATCCTGGACCGCGTGGCCGACAAGTGGTCACTGCTCGTCATCGCGCTCCTGGAGCGGCGCCGCCTGCGCTTCACGGAGCTGCGGCGCGAGATCGACGGCATCAGCCAGCGCATGCTGACGGTCACGCTGCGCCAACTGGAGCGCGACGGCCTGGTGCGGCGCACGGTGCATCCGGTGGTGCCGCCGCGCGTCGACTATGAACTCACGCCGCTCGGCGGCACGTTGCACCACACCATCCGGGCCCTGGTCACCTGGACGGAGGAGCACCAGTACGAGGTGGCGGCGGCACGGTCGGCGTACGACGCGCGGGTCGCCGCGGAGGAGTCGGCCACCGGCACGCAGGCGTAGGGGCAGGCGGGGACAGGGCCGGGTAAGGCACCCGGGGGCGGGAGGCCGGGGTGGTTACGCCTTGGTGGCCCGGTGTGTGCGGGCCTTCGCCCTGTTCCCGCAGCGCTCCATCGCGCACCAGCGCCGCCGTCCGGGGCGCGAGGTGTCCACGAAGAGCAGGAAGCAGTCGTGCGCGGCGCATTCGCGTACGCGGGAGGCGTGCGGGCCGGTGAAGAGGTCGACGGCGTCGCGGGCGACCGTCGAGAGGAGCCCGGTGGCGGTGGCGCCCGGCGCCCAGGCGCGGCTGCCGTCCGCCTCGATGCGGGCGGCGAGCGGGGGCGCGGCCGCCGCGTCGTTGAGCAGTTCCAGGTGCCGGGGGTCCCAGGGGCGGCCGTGGGCGTGGTCGGCCGTGAACAGGAACAGGGCGTCACGCAGCTCCCGGACGGCCGCCAGCTCCCGCTCGGTGGCGGTCAGTCCGGGGCAGGGCCCGATGCGGCTCTGCGCCGTCCACGCCAGCAGGTCCGCCGGAGCGTGCAGCGTCTCGAAGCGGGCGAAGGCGCCGGGGCCTCCCGTGGCGAGCAGCTCCAGGCACAGGGCTCCCGGGTCGAACCGGTAGACCTGCCCGTCCGGCGGACGCATGATCACGCCCGCGTCCGTGTCCGCACCGGCACCGGCACCGGCACCGGCACCGGCACCGGCACCGGCTTTCGCCGCGCCGTCCGCTCCTCCTGTTGCCACGTAACCACTATAACTGGTTACGATGACATCATGACCCTGCACTGGAAACTCGTCATCGACGCGCGGGACCCGCATGCCCAGGCCGCCTTCTGGGGCGAGACGCTGGGGTACGAGGTCGAGGACAACAGCGCCCTGATCGAGCGGCTGCTCGGCTTCGGCGCCGTGAGCGAGGCGGAGACCGTCGACTTCCGGGGGCGGCGCAGCTTCCGCGATCTCATCGCCGTACGGCATCCCGACGATCCGTACGACGAGGAGAACGGCACGGGCCTCGGCCGGCGGCTGCTCTTCCAGCGCGTCCCGGAGACGAAGTCCGGCAAGAACCGGCTGCACATCGACGTGCACTCCACGCCCGGCACCCGTGACGAGGAACTGGCCCGCCTGGAGGCGCTCGGTGCGACCGCCCTTCGCCATGTGGAAGAGGCGGGCACGGGCTGGGTGGTCCTTGCGGACCCGGAGGGGAACGAGTTCTGCCTGCACTGACCGGTTGGGGGGCCGGAGGCTCAGAGGTCCAGTGCGTGGCCCGTCGTCGCGTCCACGCGGTCCGGGACCTCGTCGTGCCGGTCCCCCACCGTCAGTGTTCCCGTGGGCTCGAAGAGCAGGGCCGAGGCGCCGGAGTGCGCGACCGGCTTGTGCTCGGTGCCGCGCGGCACCGTGAAGACGGAGCCTTTGGACAGCGTGACGGTGCGTTCGCCCGAGGCGTCGCGCAGGGCGATGTCCAGCTCTCCGTCCAGGACGAGGAAGAACTCGTCGGTGTCGTCGTGGACGTGCCAGATGTACTCGCCCTTGAACTTGGCGACGCGGACGTCGTAATCGTTGACGTGGGTGACGATGCGAGGGCTCCACACGGCGTCGAAGGAGGCGAGGGCCTCGCTCAGGTCGATGGGTGCGGGCCTGTGGGCGGGGGTCTTGGGGGTCGTGGGTTCATCGTGGTGGGTCGTGGGCTGATCGTGGCGGGTCATGGGCTGATCGTCGTGGTGGGTCATGGGCTGATCGTCGTCGTGGGTCATGGGCTCATCGTGGTTCTTGGCCGGGTGCGCCACGAGTGCTAGAAATCGCATATGGCGCAAGAAAACTCGCACGGGGTGCGGCCCCACCGTGTCGTCGCCCTCGTCGATGCGAACTCCAACCCCTTCGAGATCGGCTGCGCCATCGAGATCTTCGGCCTGCGCAGGCCCGAACTCGGCCGGGACCTCTACGACTTCACGCTGTGCTCGCCCGAGCCGCGCACCCTGATGCGGGACGGCTTCTTCACCCTCACCGGGGTCGCGCCGCTGGCGGCGGCCGAGGCGGCGGACACACTGATCGTGCCGAACCGGCCCGATACGGAGGTGCCGCGCCGCCGGGCCGTGCTTGACGCGGTGCGCCGGGCCCATGCGCGCGACGCCCGGCTCGTCGGCTTCTGCAGCGGTGCGTTCACGCTCGCAGAGGCGGGGGTGCTCGACGGGCGCAGGGCGACCGCGCACTGGCAGTGGGCGGGTGACTTCCGGCGCCGCTTTCCCGCGGTCCGCCTTGAGCCGGACGTCCTCTTCGTCGACGACGGTGACATTCTCACCGCCGCGGGGAGCGCTGCCGCGCTCGATCTCGGGCTGCACATCGTGCGCCGTGACTTCGGGGCGGAGGTCGCCAACTCGGTCTCGCGGCGGCTTGTGTTCGCCGCGCACCGGGACGGCGGGCAGCGGCAGTTCGTGGAACGCCCGGTGCCCGAGGTGCCGGACGAGTCGCTCGGGCCGCTGCTCGCCTGGGCGCTTGAGCGGCTCGGGGAGCCGCTCACGGTCGCGGGGCTCGCCGCGCGGGCGGCGGTCAGTCCGGCGACGCTGCATCGGCGGTTCCGTGCGCAGCTCGGTACGACGCCGTTGGCGTGGTTGAACGGGGAGCGCACCGCGTTGGCCTGTCGGCTGATCGAGCGTGGTGAGGGGCGGCTCGATGTTGTCGCGCACCGCAGTGGCCTTGGTACGGCGGCCAACCTTCGCGCCCGCCTCCGCCGCGAGACCGGCCTGACCCCTTCGGCCTACCGCCACCGCTTCGCCCCCTGACCCCGGCCCCTCCCCCACCACGGCACACCCGAACCACCCGGCGCACCCGAACCACCCGGCACCCCCGCGAGCCGGGCACCCCCGCGAACTCCCACCCCCGGGAGCCGGGCACCCCCGCGAACCCCCCACCCCCGCGAGCCGGACACACCCTCCCCACACC